>CAWANN010000016.1:0-262058 GCA_963783415.1 uncultured Solirubrobacterales bacterium | reverse complement strand
GTGGCCGCCTCGGCGACGATGCAGCAGCGGTTGAAGGCGCTGTGGTTCGGTTCCCTCGCCCGATCGCCCGATCGCCTGATCGCCTGATCGCTGGCGGGGTGCTTGGGCCCTAGGTCTCTAGCGTGACTATCCGTGCCCCACGGGCTGCGACGTCGGGGGGCGTCCGCCAATCCGCTCAGCCAGGGAAACGATCATCCCCTCCGGCCCCGCGCACGTAGGCCATGCGCCAGACGTTCTCGTACTGACCGATGCCGCCGACCAAGGCGTAGCCGTCCGCAGCCAGCCGGTCGACCGTCGCCTGAAGATCGTCGACTTCAAATGACACGTTGCGCAGCCCCAGTTCGTTGGCCATGGCGGCGGGCGACCCTGGCTCGTGTTCCGGCCGGACGAAGCTCGACAGCTCCAGCCCGGTACCTCCCTCGGGCGGGCGCAGCATGAGGATGTGACTGCGGGAGCCGGGGATGCCGATGACGGGGTCCACGAACTCGCCCTCTACGAACGTCCGGCCCTCGACCTCGAGGCCCAGCCCGACGAAGAACGCCGTGACCGTGTCGAGCTCCGCGACGGTGATGCCGACACGGTCGAAACTCGTATGTGCGACATGAGGTACGTCCTCCGATCTCCTGGCGTCGTGGGCCGCGCCTGACGAGGCCCTGCACCTTGGTGAGCGGAGCCGGCCGGCGGTTCTCGACATGGAATCACTCAGTCAGCTCCGCGATCATCGCGTAGGGGAACCCGAAGCGGACGCAGGGTGAAGGAGCCGCGCGCGTAATTCGGCCGGCAGGGCGACGTACGTACGACCCGCCCGGTGATCCGTCCCGGGGCTCTATACGGACGTCGTGACGCGATCCCGGCCTGCCCGAGCCGACACAAGAGCAAGACGCATACGAGAGCTGCTCGCCTGTCCCGCTCGTCGCCGTGGCTGTCGGACAAAGAAATGCCCATGTGGGCATCTCACAACAGCGTTAAGGACCGACTCTCTGTGCGGCTCTCTGGCGGCCTCGCACGACCGAACCCGACTGATTTGTCCCGGCGCGGGATCGAGCGATTGGTCCCATCTCACAACGGAACGGCGGCTGTCGGGATTTGTCCGACAGCCACCGCCAGATGCGTGTCCGCTGGAATCGTTAGCTACCGGCCTGTGTGCCGGCTAGCACCGGCTGACTGCCGACGATCGCTCTGCTCGCCTGAGACGGTCGAGGCCGGCTTGCGCTTCGCCACGAAGGCGATGACGCGCGGCGGGCGACTCCGGCGATTGGTTACCGTCTCTCGACGGCGCTCGGCGCTCCAGACCCCCGAACGGCGCACCCTGGGGTCGCCGCTGCCGGGCATCGGCTCGAGGCCTGTTGAGATGGGTGGGTGCCGGTTGCAGGCCGCGACGTGACGGGCCGATTCGGGTCGGGATGGATGCGAGCTCGTGGCATCTCCCGGTCCGGTTGGACCACGACACCCGCTGCCAGTCCTGCGGCAAGCGGCTTGTTGCTGGCGACTTGGCCGCGACCGCTCAGGTCTCGGACAGGATCGTCTGCCTCACCTGCAGCGCTGAACGTCCGGAGGGCGGGGCTGGTGGCAGCGCGCAACGCGAGTACGACCGCCGCCACCAACGCCGGCAGGCTCACGCGCGTGAGACACTCGGGCCTCGTCGGCGCCGTGCTGGCTCACGTGATCGAAGAGCCGCAGAGCACCAAGAGCTGGGCGCAGGGAGCCCGCGGTGAGCGACGCGCCGCCGTGCGCCTTGAGAAGCACCTCGCCGGACATCCGGTCAAGCTGCTGCATGACCGACGCATCCCCGGTCGCGGCAAGGCCAACCTCGATCATCTCGCGGTCGGGCCCGGTGGCATCACCGTGATCGACAGCAAGACCCATCGCGGCGAGGTTCGTGTCGAGCGGGTCGGCGGTCTGTTCACCGACCGCCATTCGATCCTGAAGATCGGCGGACGCGATCAAACCAAGCTGATCGACGGCGTCGAGCGCCAACTGAAGCTCGTCGCCGCCGCGCTCAGGAGCGCCGGCTTCGCTGATGTAGACGTGCGTGGAGCGCTTTGCTTCCCGGATCCCGACGGGCTACCGATACGCCAGCTCAGCGTCCGCGGCATCGTGATTGACGGTCCAAGCCGGTCGCGAAGCTCGCCCGCCGCGCCGGCCCGCTCTGCGCCGATCAGGTCGATCAACTCGCGCACCAGCTCGCCACCCTCTTCGCTGAAGCCTGACCAACGCCGACCCCTCCCCCAAATGCACCCGCCCCGTGAGCGAGCGTCGCACCACCGCCACGCGGCGCAGCACCACGACCACGCGGCAGCTTCATAGTCGCGCCGCCAGACCTCCCCCCTCGCATGAAAAAGGAGCAGTCACGCCGGCGCGTCCCAGGCTCCGGGATGATGAAGGGATAGAGCGACTCTTCCACACCGCACGCGTCCCCGACTGGGAGCAGGCACAGCGAAACGGCGTCTATCGTGTCTCATCGCTCGGCACGCTCTTGGGCGACGTGGGTTTTATTCACCTGTCGTTCGCGCACCAGGTCAAGCCCGTCGCGGACGCCATCTATCGCGGTATGACCGATCTGGTGCTGCTCGAGGTCGACCCCCCGGCGACTCGACGCGCCAGTCGTGATCGAGTCGCTGTACCCCCACCTCTACGGCGAGATCCAACTCCAGGCGGTGGCGCTGGTCCGTCCATACCAGCCACGGCCGGATGGGAAGCTTCGACCCCGTCTCATGACCGGCCAAAATGGCTGCTCCGGCTATTCAGTGCGGCTTGCCGGCCATGTCCCTGGTGAAGCGCCTGTTGGCTGCTGCGCCAGACGAAAAACTCTTCCGGTTTGCCTCATAACAGCTCGAGCGTCGAAGGGCGGAGCACTGGTCGACAGCGGGCAGGCGGCGTGGAAGAATGCCGCGCGTGACACGTACTCGGGGATCGCTCAGGGCCGGCGTCAGCGCTCTCGCCATCGGCGGCCTCGCGACCCTGGGGCACGCCGCGACGGGCGTCTCCTACCTCGCCCTGGTCGCTGGCCTCTCGCTCCTCGCGGCGGTCAACGCGCTCGCGGGGCCCCGGCGGTAGCGGCCCTGGCCTGTGTCGTCCCACACGACCGCAGATTCATGTCACTTCGGACTAGCGCCCAGTCAGCGGAGCCCGAAGCTCAGACGGGAGTGCCCTCCGCCTCTGACGGGATCTCTTTAGCGGCAGCCGTCAGCCTCAAGATCGCACGCTCGAGCGCCACGCGGTCTTGTCTCCGCGTGGCTGACATCGCCGCCAAAGCGGCTACGTAGACCGGCGCCCATGGGTCGCCCGCATCGAGTTGTTCATGCCGCGCTTGGCTCGCCGCCAGGAAGGCTTCGAGATCTGATTCCCGCACCCGCACTCGCCGAGCCCCGAGCCGGACCGCCGACAGCGCGCCATCGTCGATCCATTATCTGGACGGTCTGCTGATTGAGCTTGAAACGATCCGCGATCTCCTGGACGGTTAGGAACTCATCTGGCATCACTTGACTCTAACTGAGCCCCACGATGTCTCAAACAGCCCTAGCCTCCCGCCCCGGATGACCGATGACCCCGACCCACGTCCAACCGGACCGCCGCCAAGCCTCGAGGAGCTGCGCCTACGCCGCGATGAGATCCTCTGGATCGCGACGCGCCACGGCGCTCGGTCACTGCGCGTGTTTGGATCGGTCGCCGGCGGGGAAGCCGGCGCGAGCAGCGACCTCGACGTGCTCGTGGACATGGGCGGCGGGACGAGCCTGTTGACGATAGCTGGGCTCCAGGGCGACCTGGAGGACCTGCTCGCCTGTCCGGTGCATGTCGTGACCACCAGCGGGCTGAAGTACGCCCGGGAGTACGTCCGGAAGTAGATCGAAGGCGAGGCGGTTTCGCTCTAAGCTTGACACGCATGCGAACGTATGTTCGATGCGCGAGTACGGCTATACAGTCACTGAGCACGACCCAGATCGCCCATGGATCGTGCGCGATCAGCGTCACGAGACGGTGAAGCTCGACCACGGCGCGAGCTTCTTCGAATGGGCCGCGGGCCAGTACCCACCCGAGCACTTCACAGTCGAGCTAGATCCCTGGGAGCTCTCGGCCGCGGACGACCGCCAATGACCCCGGAGCGACCATCCCGGCGTACCGGGATCAGGCCCGGATATCCACAGCTCAGCGCACCACCCCGAGGGCCATGCCGCCCGATGCCCGAAGCAAGGCGTCCGGACAGAGGTCGAGACCACGACGAGGTGCCCTACGGATCCGACCAACCGCAACGGACGCCGGAGGGGCCACCTCATGCAAGCCGGCTGACAAGTGTGTCCAGTGACGGCGGCCATGGAAAGCTCCCCATAGGCGGCCACTGAATCTCCCCACTGGCGGCCATCGTTTCTCCCCATGGGTGGCCACGGTTTCTCCCCACGGTTCTGTCCTGAGGCGCCGGTAATCGGGCGCGTGTTGGTGTCAACGCGCGACCTGGAGGCCGGCCGGATGAAGAAACCGGAGGAAGCGATGGAGATCCTTGAGGCGTATGACCTGACCGGATCGCTGCGACGCGCGGCGGTGCTGGCTGGGTGTGATCACAAGACGGTCGCGCGGCTGGTCGCCGCACGGGAGGCGGCCGGCGGCGGGCTGCCCGAGCGTGAGCGGCGGCGGCCGCTGGTGGACTCGTTCGCGGTGAAGATCGAGGAGCTGGTCGATCGGTCGCGTGGGCGGATCGGTGCTGATCAGGCGCACTCGAAGCTGGTCGCGATGGGGTATCAGGGTTCGGAGCGCACCACGCGGCGGGCGGTCGCGGAGGCCAAGCGCGGGTGGCGGCAGAAGCACGGCCGGCGCACCCGGCCGTGGATCCCGGAGCCGGGGTTGTGGCTGCAATGGGATTACGGCGATGGGCCGGTTGTCGCCGGGTCGAGGACGGTGTTGTTCTGCGCGTGGCTGGCGTGGTCGCGCTATCGGGTGGTGGTCCCTTTGCGCGAGAAGACGCTGCCCTCGGTGGTGATCGGGCTGGATCGGGCGCTCCGGCGGTTCGATGGTGTTCCGACGTATGCGTTGACCGATAACGAGAAGACGGTGACGGTCGATCACGTGTGTGGGATCGCGGTCCGCAACCCGACGATCGTCGACGTTTCCCGTCATTACGGGCTGACGATCGCGACCTGTGAGCCCGCGGATCCCCGGTCGAAGGGTGGCTCGGAGGCGACGGTGAAGATCGCGAAGGCGGATCTGGTGCCGACCGATCACAACTTGCGCGACGAATACGAGGACTTCGCGGAGTTGGAGGCGGCGTGCGAGCAGTTCATGGCGCTGGTCAACACGCGAGCGCACCGGGTCACGCGGCGCCCGCCGATCGAGATGCTCGCCGAGGAGCACGAGCACTTGCATCGGCTGCCGAGATTGCCGCACACGATCTGTTTCGGGGAGACGCGCAAGGTCAACTGGCAGTCGACGATCTCCGTCGGCGGCGCGATCTACTCGGTCCCGCACGAGCTGGTGGACGAGCGGGTGTGGGTCAGGGTCGACGGCTCAGAGCTGATCGTGGTGCACGTCGACGGGCCCGCAGGTCCGCGAGAGGTCGCCCGGCATGAGCTGACCACTCCTGGGCGACCGGCGCTATGTGATGAGCACTACCCGCCCAAGCCAGCCGGCGCGCTGGACCGCAAGCCCAGAGCGCGCAGCATCGAGGAGCGCGCGTTCCTGGCGCTCGGTCAGGGCGCCGAGCGGTGGCTGATCGCCGCCGCTGCCGCCGGTGCGTCGCGTGTGCGGCGCAAGATGGCAGAGGCGATCGACCTCTCAAAGCTGCACGGGCCCGAGCAGATCGAACAGGCGCTGGCGACCTGTGCGCATGCCGGCCGGTTCGCCGACGGCGACCTTCAGGCGATCCTCGCCCACCAACAACAACAGGCTGTGGTGGTCCCGCTGCCGCTCAGGGCCTCAGAGGCATCCTCGCTGCAGCGCTCGACCCGCTCGTGGGAGGGATTCGGACGATGAACCGGCCGAATCACGCTCGCGCGAGCGACACCGACGCGCCCAGAGGCGATCTGCGGGCCTCCGGCGACTCGCCGAGACCGATCGCACGACCGGATCGGAACTCCAACACGCGGATCGGGGGCCGGCGATGACGGTCAAGCCACCCGCCCCGCCCGCTTTGCCCTCAGAGCTCGAGCAGCTGCTCAGGCGCATGCGGCTGCCATACATCCGCAGAGCCGCGCCCGAGGTGATCGCGACCGCGACCGCGCAACGCTGGGAGCACGCCGAGGTACTGCGCGTGCTGCTCGCCGAGGAAGTCAAAGGACGCGAACAGGCAACGATCCGCAACAGGCGCCGCGCCTCGGGCTTGCCGGCCGGCAAAACGTTCGACGCCTGGGAGCCAGACCGATCGGCGATCCCGCCAAAGACTCAGCGTGCGCTCCAGACACTGGAGTGGATCGACCGCGCCGAAGTCTTGGTCGTGTGCGGCCCAAGCGGGACCGGCAAAAGCCACCTGGTCGAGGCGCTCGGCCATCTGGCGATCGACAACGGCAAGACCGTCGCCTGGCACACGCTCGAGACGCTCGCGCAACTGCTGCGTCGCCACCGCGCCGACGACAGCATCAACAAAGCGATCGGAAAGTTGATCCGAGCCGATCTCGTGGTCGTTGATGACGTCGGACTATTGCCCGTCTCAGCCGACGCCGCAGAGGCGCTGTTCCGCGTGATCGACGCCGCCTACGAGAAACGATCGATCGCGATCTCCTCCAACGTTCACCCGTCCGCGTTCGACGAGCTGATGCCCAAAAGCATCGCGACCGCGACCGTTGACCGGCTACTCCACCACGCTCACGTGATCATCACCGAAGGCCAAGACAGCTACCGGCTCGCCCAAGCGACCGCCGGCAAGGGGGTCAAGCCCCTGACCTGATCAGACCCACAGCCCTGATGGTGGGGAGATTCGATGGCCACCAGTGGGGAGAAATCATGGCCACCAGTGGGGAGAAATGATGGCCGCGGATGGGGAGAAACAGATGGCCGTTGACATCGATTCGTGTCCACCGGACCTGCCGCTAACCCGAATCGTCCGTCTTTACGAGCGATACACGGTTCCTACACGTGGAATCATAATCCGTGTCTGCGGGGTTCGAGTCCGTCGGCGACCGTTGCCCAGCAGCTTTCGGCGCCCGGAGTACCGGTCTGCGGACGCTCCACGTCGCGCGATGACACTCGCGATTATTCGGACCGTTGGCCACCGACGTTCGCCACATCGGTTCGGCGACGGTCAGGCCGCGCCTATCCGCCTCTCAGAAGCCTAAGACTGCACCGCATCCCGCTCCAGGACACGACCGCTGCTGCTGCTGTACCAACCCACCACAGGGCCACGCCTCGACTGGTGTAAGCAATAGCGGCGGTCGCGGCGCCTGCAACCGCGACGGCCGGTAGGGCCAGGCCGGCTGCGGCGACACTCGCTCCCGCTCCTAAGAGCACAAGCGCACAATGGGCTCGGGTACCGATTGTCAAGGCCGGTTCAGAATTGACCCCGTAGCGCCGGTCGAGAATTGACCCCTCTCCGGGTTCGTGTCAAAGCGCCCGTCGTCGCGAAGGTCGAGCCCCGAGGGGCGAGGCGTGAGCGGCGATGGGCGCTTTAAGCCTGTCTCGAGGGGGTCCTGGTTTCCGCCGTGCCGCTGGTTATGGTCGTCGGTGTGCACGGAGATCAATTTCTGAGCGTGGGCAATCGTCATGCCGCGGCGGCGCCGGCGATCGAGGAACGGCCGGGGCGCTATCTGGGGTATTTCGAGAACAAGTTCGGCGAGCAGTTCGTGTTCGTGCACGAGGACGGCGAGCTTGACGCCACGGTGTTCGGTGGCGATGTTGATTGGGAGCCACGGCGCGTGAGGGACGCCGGCGGTTTGCCGGATGTCGAGGACGTGGTCCTCAACGAGGAGGAGCGTGCGTTTCTGACGGCGTGCTGGATCGCGACGGCGTGGCGACGCGAAGACGCTCGGCTTGCTCGCCGAGCGGTAGTCGCCCCAATCCGCGCGGTCTGACACCTTCGATGGGGGTCTCGGTCGCGGATCGGCGCGTTGTGAGGCGTTCTGCGGCCCTCGGCGAGGGCGCCGAAGGTGATGGGTCAGGCGATTTCGGCGGTCTGGCGGCCGGGGCGGGGTCCGATGTCGCGGTCCTTGAGTCGGTAGCTGTCGCCCTTGAGGGGGAGGATCTCGGCGTGGTGGATGAGTCGGTCGACCATAGCGGTGGCGGCCATGTCATCGCCGAAGATCTCGCCCCAGGCGCTGAAGGGTTTGTTGCTGGTGACGATCAGGCTTCGGCGTTCGTAGCGGCGGGAGACGAGCATGAACATCAGGCTGGCGGCTTGCGGGTCGAATGGGATGTAGCCGACCTCGTCACAGACCAGCAACGGGACGCGATCGAGGCGATCGAGCTCGGCGTCGAGCTTGTCCTGGCGTTGCGCGTCGGCGAGGAACGCGACCCACTCGGTCGCCGTCTTGAACAGGACACGGTGGCCGGCGAGGCACGCGCGGATCCCCAGCGCGATCGAGATGTGCGTCTTGCCGGTGCCCGGCGGTCCGAGGAGGATCACGTTCTGTTTGGCGTGCAGGAAGTCGAGCTGCCCGAGATGCTCGATCACCTGCTTCTTCACCGAGCGCTGAAAGGTGAAGTCGAACTCCTCCAGCGTCTTGTGCGCCGGAAACCGGGCCGAGCGGATCCGCATCCTGCCGCCGGAGGACTCCCGGGATGACAGTTCGGTGGACAACAACGCCTCGGCGAACCGCTCATAGCTCCACTCCTCCTGCCGGGCGCGCTCGGCGAGGTTCGGTAGCGCCCTGGCGGCCGCGGGCGCTTTCATCGCCCGGAACAGGTGCGTGAGCTCGGAGGTGGGTCGGCTCATGCGATCAGCTGGTCATAGACCGACAGCGGCCGGCGCTCGACGAGCAGCTCGTGGACGTCGGGCTGGCCGCGACGCTCCCGCAGCGTCCGAGCGTGCGCAAGCGCGGTGACAGTCCGGTTCTTCGCCAAGCACCGCTCGTGGCGGCAAGCGAGCTCGCCCGTGTCCAGCGCGACCGCCATGAGCTCCCGCTGGCTGACACGGACCTCGACACGACGGCCAACGAGGTTCGGGTCCAGCGAGTAGTCATTGGTGTCGAACCGGACGTGCGGATCGGGCGGCACCCGCAGCACCCAGCGGCGGTCCAGGTCCGGCTCTGACTCGGGCAGCGCTCGCATCACCTCCCGCTCCTCGAGCAGCCGATCGACAGGCCGGGCCCGTAACGTCTTGTGCGTGCGCGCGTTCGCCTTTAGAAACCACGCGTCGAGCTGCAACTGATAGTCGAGATGGTTCGCGAACCGTCGGCCGGGCTCGAAGTTGGTCTCCATGTATCCCTGTAGTCGCTCCACGCATCCCTTCGCCTGCGGATCCGCGGGCTCGCAAAAGTGCCAGCCGACCGGCAGCCGCCCGCAGAACGCCGCATAGCTCTCCGTCGGCCGGCCGCCGCCAGCGTGAAGGCACCCCTCACGGTCCCACACCAGCAGCTCGGGCAGCGCGCCGATCGCCCACAGGCAGCGGCTCATGCCCCACAGCACGTCTGGCGCCTCCTTGCTGAAGACAAGCGCGCCAGCGCCGGCGCGCGAGTACCCCAAGCAGCAGACCACGACCCACGCACGGCGGACCTGGCCGTGACCGACCGGCACCGGCGCCGAGGGCTCCCACAGATCCCACTGGCAGACCTCGCCCAGCCGATACACCGTGCGCTGATGCGTCCTCAGCTTCAGGAAAATCGGCCGGACCTCGCGCAGGTAGTCATCGACGATCGTCTTTGAGCCGTCGAACCCCAGCGGCTCGATCTCCTCCCGCACCCGCACCCCGGAGAGCTTCGGATCGTCCTTCAGCAAACGATGGATCTCATCCTTGAACGGATCAAGCTTCGACAGCCGCTCCGGACACTTGAACTCTGGCGGCTCATCCGAGCGCAAAGCCGCCCGGATCGTGTTGCGCGACAAGCCAGTCCGGCGCACCAGCTCCTTGATCGCAACCCCCCGCACGAAATGCTCCCGCCGCAGCTCGGCCCACTGCTCCACGTCCAGCACGCCTCCTCCTGGCCTCGATCGACACGAACGAGACCAGGCTCACGATCACCCCGGACGCCTCCGCCACCATCCAAGGGGTCAAATCTCAACCGGCGAAGGAGGGTCAGTTTCTCACCGGCGCCGACTCCGTCTTTACGAGCGATACACAGTTCCTACACGTGGAATCATAATCCGTGTCTGCGGGGTTCGAGTCCGTCAGCGACCGTTGCCCAGCAGCTTTCGGCGCCCGGAGTACCGGTCTGCGGACGCTCCACGTCGCGCGATGACACTCGCGATTATTCGGACCGTTGGCCACCGACGTTCGCCACATCGGTTCGGCGACGGTCAGGCCGCGCCTATCCGCCTCTCAGAAGCCTAAGACTGCACCGCATCCCGCTCCAGGACACGACCGCTGCTGCTGCTGTACCAACCCACCACAGGGCCACGCCTCCACTGGTGTAAGCAATAGCGGCGGTCGCGGCGCCTGCAACCGCGACGGCCGGTAGGGCCAGGCCGGCTGCGGCGACACTCGCTCCCGCTCCTAAGAGCACAAGCGCACATCGGGCTCGGGTACCGATATCGCCTCTCGGAATGGTGCCGTTACGGATCTGCTGAATCTTTGGCCCCGAGTAGCTCCAATTCCTCTGGGGCCTGTTCGACGATGCAATCGCACGCAGCGAGCACGGCTTCTCGGAAGCTGTAGCCCTGGAGGGCATTGCGCCACTCCGATTCCAGGTTCGGCGCGGAATCGGCAGGAAGCACGCGAGCCAATTCTCCCGTCAATCCATCGAGCGCCCTATCGATGTCCGCATCCGAGAACTCGTCCTCCAGCATCGTGCGGAACGTAGCGGCACGCGGCCGGAGCTCGGTCAGGCCAGCTTGAAGTTCGACTCCGGCCTCCACGAGTATGTCTCTGTCCTCGGGCGAGACCTCGTCGTTTTGGCCGAGGCGACCGAGCTCCGCCGTCCAAAAGTCATCAACGATGACGAGCTGCTGTGTGAGGGTCAGTATCCTCAGCGCAGCGAGTAGGCCGCTCGGACTCCGCGCCGTAGGGCGTTGAGCGCTGGCCATCTGCCATAGCGCGAAGCCAAAGTCAACCTCGCCATCGTCCGGTTTGTCGTTTTCCCAGCGCTCTTCGGGCATCGCTGCTTTCCGGCCGCACCGTATTGCCTGGCGCCCCGCGCATGGGGCTTTTTTAACCGAGCTATGGGCCCAATGACCCGCGTCGCGGTCTCGCGATCAATGACGACCCTTGTCGACTCGAACTCTCCGGCGGAGTCTGTTGCGCGCCGCCCGCTTGCCAAGGAGCGAAGCCAAAGTGGACGTCGCCCGTATCCGGCGGCTCATTCTCCCAGCGTTCGTCTCGCACAGACGATGCCTGTCCCGGTCTCACCGCAGACCCGCCTTGTCCGCGCTTGGACGGCGCTATTCGAACCAGATCGTCTGCGTGGGCTCGCCGGGGTGCTGGATAAGGATCGTCGCGCCGGCGTCTAGCTCCTTTTGGATCCGATATCTGAGATCTATCGCACGCCGGACGACATGGCTGTTTGGCACGCCAAGCCGTTTCGCCAGCCATTTGATGTTTTCGACACAGCCCGCTGGCAGGCTTAACGTCACCTTGACCGGCTCCATCGACCAATCTTCATCTCGCGTTGCGCGCTCCCGCGTTGGCTGACTAGTTGCCGGGGCTGCGCTGGAATCGATTGTCGTCACGACTTCCCCCTTTCATGGAGATAGTTGTCGGTCGCTGAACGGACCATATCGGTAGTCTGCGCAGCGCTTTACCGTATAGACGCCGTATACTAGCCATAGGTTCTACCGTAGCGGAACCGTAACCAAACCGTAATAAAGCTGTCTGGTTCGGACGTACCGATCGCCTTCTGGATTCGAGGAGGGACTTCTCAAATCCGAGCAGGAGCGCAAGCCTTGCCTGCAGGTGGACCGGCTTGAGCCTTGGGCGTCGGACGACGGAAGGGCACTCACGCTGTCGGGGCCCACGTCTACGACGCGCGTCCTAGCCTCATCGACAGCGGGCACGACATCGACGTCTAGCCCCTTGCACGTCTGTGCAGGTTGCCGAAGCCCCGGCGGATCGGCCACCGTCCTCCACGCCGCACGGGCAACGTTGGCGGACCGGTATGCGGCGCGTGGGCCGACGCACGGCTCCGTGCTTGGAACCGCCGCGATGCGCTGCTCGCCGTCCGCAGGACGGTACGCCTCGCTGCTTTGACGCGGCCTCTCGACGTGCCCCGATGAGACCTAGATGAGACCTCGACCTCCGCCGCATGTGCAGAACACCGCAGATCCTCGCATGTTCGACACTCGTCCAACTATTGCCAAAAGTGGACGATTTGCGGCGAATTCCTGCGAGCACCTGCGAGGCCGTGAAAGCGGACGACGGGTCTCGAACCCGCGACCTTCGGCTTGGGAAGCCGACGCTCTACCAACTGAGCTACGTCCGCAAGTGCCCGGCAATGCTAGCGATTGAGGTTTCGCGATCCGGGATCAACCGGGCGGCGGATCCAGCGGCGAACGGGAGCTCTCGACCCAGGGATCGTCGGTCCCGATCGGGACGAACGGCAGCAGTCCGACGATCTCCATGAGCCGCCGCGCGTGCGGCGGCAAGTCGGCGCTCAGCCTAAGCTGGCGGCCGGTCGCCTTGGCGGTCCGGACGAGCGCCGTCATGGCCCTGAGGCCGGCGGAGTCGATGAAGTCGATCTGCGAGAGGTCGAGCAGCACGCTGTTCGCATGCAGCTCGGCCTCGACGGCGCGCTCGAGCGTCGCGGAGCTGTTGAGGACGAGCTCGCCTTCGACGCGCACGCGCACCCAGCCGTCGGGCATGGGCTCGAGATGGACCGCGAACGGGATCGCGGGATCGGCATCCCCGATCCGGGGACGCTCATCTGGGTCAAGCCAATTGGTGCGGGCGGGCAAGTTGACCTCGAAGTTCGTGTCCGATTGCCCCCGAGTCCAGTCCAACCATCTCATGCGCAGCGGCCGCGGCGCAACCGGATGCCTGGGACTGTTGGAAACGAACCGAGACGCTTCGCCGTACTCACGCCCGGCTACGGCGCGACGCAGCCCGCAAAACCCGCGTATTACTCTCCGAGCATGCGCCGCTTCGCGATTCCAGCCGTCGCCGTGTTCGTCGCGGCCGGACTGCTGGCCCTGCTCGCGTTCGGCGTCGCGCACCAGGGAACGAACTCGTCGATCGACGCCTCGGTCGCGCGCGGGGACTACCCGATGGCGCCGGGAGCCCACACGCAGCTGCCGATCCTCGGATCCTCGGGCCACGAGAGCCTCTCCGACCTGCGCGGCAAGGTCGTCGTTGTCAACGTGTTCGCATCCTGGTGTCAGCCCTGTGTCGCCGAGGCGCCCATTCTCGAGCAGGAGGAGCGCGAGCTACTCAAGAACGACGCGACCGTGCTCGGCGTCACCTACCTCGACAACTCGAGCGATTCCGAGCAGTTCGTCCACCAGCACGGAATCACCTATCCGGTGGTCCGGGACGTGAGCGGGAACTTCGTCAAGGGGTTCGGGACGACGGGGGTCCCGGAGACGTTCGTGATCAACCGCCAGGGCCGGATCGTCGCCTTGCGTCGCTACCAGCTTGCCGGGAACTGGCTGCAGCAGACGATGACCCGCGTCCTGGCCCAGCCGGCATGACCCGGGCGAGCCTTCGCGCCGGAGCGGTCGCGCTCCTCATCGCGTTCATGACCGGAGCGTCCGCGTGGGTTGCGCTCGCGCCGGTCGCGGCATCGGCGGCGGTCACGCCGAGAGCGTCGCTGACCGAGATCGAGTCCGAGGTGATGTGCACAGCCTGCCGCGAGCCGTTGGAGGTGGCCCAATCGCCACAGGCCGACTCCGAGCGCGCCTACATCCGCGGCCTGATCGCGCAGGGCGAGACCAAGTCGCAGATCCTCGACAACCTCGTCGCGCAATACGGCCCCGCCGTCCTAGGCAAGCCGCCGGCGCACGGATTCAACCTCACCGTCTACGTCATCCCGGTGGCGATCCTGGCCCTCGGCGCCGCGATCCTCGCCTTCACGCTCCCCCGCTGGAGGCGCCGCACCCGGGCGCTCGCGCGCGAGCGCGCCCCGACGACCCCGCCGCTGGACGCCGCGGACGCCCAGCGTCTCGAACAAGAGCTCAGCCAGTTCCGCGGCTGAACGCGCCCCTAGGCGCGGTCGCTACATCGCTTCCGGCGCGCTCACGCCGAGCAGCGTGAGCGACAACGCGATCGTCGTCTGGGCCGCGACGGACAGCGCGACCCGTTGCGACTCGACCGCCTCCGGCGTGGCGCCGACCACCCGACAGGCCTCGTAGAACGCGGTGAACCCCTGGGCGAGCTCGAGCGCGTACCCCGCGATTCGGTGCGGCGCGCGGCGCTCGACCGCCTCGGCGACCTCCCCCGGGAACGACACCAGCTTCTTGATCAGATCGCGCTCCTGAACCTCCAGGGGCACCGAGCCCCAATCCGCCGCGAGCGCGCTAGCGACCCGATCGTCGGGGAACCTCCGAAGCATCGAGGCGATGCGAGCGTGGGCGTACTGGATGTAGTAGACGGGGTTCTCGCGCGACTGCTTGCGCGCGAGGTCCAGATCGAGCTCGATCGTCCGGTCTTGCGAGCGCTGGAGCATGAAGAAACGGGTCGCGTCAACCCCGATCTCGTCGAGCAACTCGTCGAGCATCACGAAGTCCCCGCGGCGTTTGGACATGGCGGACACCTCGCCGCCCTCCACGAGGTGCACGAATTGGAGCAGCGGGAGCTCGACCGTCTCGGGGTCGCCCCCCAGCGCCTGCATCGCAGCCTTCATCGCGCGCACGTAGGCGGAGTGGTCGGACCCGACCGGCACGAGCTGGCGCTCGAACCCGCGCTCGCGCTTGTTCTCCATGTAGGCGATGTCGGCGGCGAGGTAGGTCGGCTCACCGTTGGAACGGACGACGACGCGGTCCTTGTCGTCGCCGAAGCTCGTCGTCCGCAGCCACATCGCGCCCTCGGAGTGGTAGACGTGGCCGACCTCCTCGAGCCGGGCCAGCGCGCGCTGCAACGGGCTCGGATAGCCCTCGTGAAGCGTGCGCTCGCTGAAGTAGACATCGAACACGACTCCGTAGCGATCGAGCGTGGCCTTGATCTGGGCGAGCAGCAGGTCGACGGCCGCCCGCGACACCTCTTCGACGCTCGCCTCGGCCGCGCCAGGGATCACCGCCGCCAGGTCGGCCACGTATGACCCCTGGTATCCCCCCTCCGGAACGTCGGAGCCACGAGCCCGGGCCTGTACCGACGCGCCGAGGAGCCGGATCTGGTTGCCGGCGTCGTTGAAGTAGTACTCGCGCTCGACCGAATGCCCGTGGTGCTCGAGGATCCGGGCGAGCGCGTCCCCGTAGGCGGCGTGACGCCCGCTCGCCGCGACCAGTGGGCCTGTCGGGTTCGCCGAGACGAATTCGATCGAGATCCGCTCCGCCGGATCGGCTCCCCCGGCGCCGAACCGTTCGCCGGCGGCGAGCACCGACCGCAGAGCGCGCCGGTGCCAGGCGTCCGACAGCCACAGGTTCACGAACCCGGGCCCGGCGACCTCGGCCCGTTCGAGCTGATCGCCCAGCGTGGCCGAGAGCTCCGCCGCGATCCGCTCGGCGACCGTCCGGGGCGGCTCCGACAGCACCGGCGCCAGCAGCATCGCGGCGTTCGTCGAATAGTCGCCCTGACCCTTGTGCCGTGGGCGGTCGAGCGTCGGTGCGGCCTGCGGCGCACCGGCGTTCCCGCGCACGGCGGCGGCGGCGCTGCTGACAGCGACGGCGAGCTCCCCGAGGGGACCGTTTGCGTGGCCGTCGCTCACAAGCCCTGCATCGTCGGCCAGATCCCCGAGTGAACCCGCGGCGGCTGGAACATCCGCTCGAGCCGCTCGACGGCGGTCGGAGCGCCCATCGCGATGATCAGGTCTCCAGAGTTGAGCACGGTCTGGGGCGGCGGCTGGGTGTCGAGCTCGCCGTTCGGATGCCGCACGGCCACGATTAGTGCGGGCCCGCTGATCTCCGCGATCTTCTTGCCTACCCCTTCGCAGGTCGGCGAGACCTCAATCTCTTCCATCCGGTAGTCGGCCACCTGGAGCGCGCCGCCCACCTGCGGGTGAAGCGCCACGCGCGCCATCGCCGCGCCCGAGGTCTTGTATGGCGAGATCACCCGGTCCGCGCCGGCGCGGAACAGCTTTTTCTCCGAATCCTCCGCCGAGGCCCGGGCGACGATGAAGATGTCACCCCGCAGCTCCCGCGCCGTCAGCGCGATGAAGATGTTCTCCGCATCCGAATCGACGCACGCGATCACCCCGAGGGCGCGATCGATCCCCGCCTGCTTGAGTATCTCGTCGTCCGATGGCTGGCTCTCGATCAGCGGGGCCCCGGTCGCGAGCGCGGCCTCGCGATTGGTCGGATTGGGGTCGATAACGACGAACCTGGCGCCGGCGGTGCGCAGGTCGCGCGCGACCTGACGCCCGACGCGGCCGAAGCCGCAGACGATGTAGTGGTCGGTGAATGAACTGATCATCTTCTCGATCCGGCGCTCTTCGAGAACGCCACTGAGCTGCCCCGAGACGAAGAACTCCGCGACGGTCGCGAGGGCGTAAAAGAGCGTACCTATGCCGAGCAGCTCGAGGCCGACCTTGAGCGCGCGACCGGCCGTGTCGGAGGGGTCGGGGATCGACCCAAGTGTGGTGACGGTGTCGATCGTCCACTCGAACCCGTAAGCCGGGGAGACGTGCTCGAACACGGCAAAGCCGATCGTGCCCACGATCACCATCAAGCCCAACGCCCCGAGCAGAATCCCCAGCCGCCGTATGAACAGCCGGACTTCGCGACGGGCGTGCTCTCGCTGCGCGAGCGCTCTCGCACGGTCTTTGCCGTCGTCCTCGTCCGGAAAATTCCAGGCGCCGCTTTGACTCCAATCGGCCATCAGTAGTGATATGGCTCCCCGGCCAAGATCTTGTGCCCGCGGTACAGCTGCTCGAGCAGCACGACGCGCGCGAGCTGGTGCGGCAGCGTCATGCGGCCCAGTGAAATCCGGTGGTCGACGTCGTCGAGCTCGAGGCCGAACGGTCCGCCGACCACGAAGCAGAGGTCGAGCGCGCTCTGGCGTCGCCCCTCGAGAAAGGCACTGAACGACACTGAGTCGAGCTCTTCGCCGTCGCGATCGAGCAGCGACACAAACGTTCGATCCGGAATCCGACGAGCAACCTGCTCATCCTCGCGCACCTCGACCAGCTCGAGCTTGACGTGCCGTGCGAGGAGCTTCTGGTAGTGCTGGACATCGTCGGAGAACGGTGGGCGCAGCCTGCCGACGGCGACGACAAGGATCTTCACGATGGGATACTACGGTCCCATGGACGATCCCGGCCGCCAGGAGCGGCACATCAACATCCACTTCTCGCCGGACATCATGGCCGGCGTATACGCGAACTTCGCGAACGTAAGCCACTCCGACTACGAGTTCACGATCACGTTTGCCCGCGTGGACCACGAGGTGGAGGACGACGAGATCCCCGGCGTCGTCGTCTCACGCATCAACCTGAGCGCCAAATTCATGCGAGAGCTGATCGACGCCATGCAAGACAACTTCTCCAAATGGCAGACCCGCGAGGGCATCAAGAACCTGCCTGAGTACGGCGGCGGCCCTCAGGACGTCGACGACTCGGACGAGGAGTAGCCGGCCGCGCGCGCGGAGCCGTTGTTGCTGCGCTCCGCGAAGCTCACCGCCGAGCCGATTCGCTCCGCGGTCGGAGGGTGCGTGGCCAGCAGCGAAGTGAGCCACCGAGGCGGCTCGAGGTCGGCGACGTTCTGGATCGCGATCGCGCGCTCGAACGAGATGAACGCATCGGGCGCATCGGTCAGGACCAGCGAATAGGCATCCGAGCGACGCTCGATCGCCCGCGAGAGGCGATTTCCGATCAACCCAATCGGCGCTCCGACAACCGCCGCCGCCAGCGCGAGCGCGGGGAGCGCGCGGGCGGTCCCGCTCTCGGGCGACAGCTCCGAGCTCAGCCGCTGCACCGCCAGCGCGGCGGCCGGCGCGACCAGGGCCGCGTACAGCACGCCGCGTGGCACGTCGCGGTTTCGCACGTGCCCCAGCTCGTGCGCCACCACGACGCGGATCTCGTCGCGGCTGTAGCGGTCGAGCAGAGTGTCGAACAGCACGACCCGCTTGGTCGGGCCAAGCCCGGCCACGTACGCATTGGCGGCGGTGGTGCGACGGCTCGCGTCGACCGAGTAGACCTCCCCCACCTTGATCCCGGCCGCGCCCGCGAGATCGAGCACGTCGGACCGCGTCTGGCCCTCCGGAAGCGGCGTGAAGTCGTTGAAGACGGGGTCGAGCACGACCGGTGCCAGCGCCGCCAGGACGGCGCCGAAGACCACCGACCCGGCTGACGCCGGCAGCCACCAGCTACGGGGATAGCGCCTTGTCACGCCGACCGCCGCCGCGCCGGCGGCTCCCGCCAGCACCGATTCGATGGCCGCGCCCTTGACGAGGTCGGCGGCCCATCCGCGCCAGGACTGCGTGACAAGCCCGACCGCGATCCCGCGCCGGCGGGAGATCGCCGACACCGGGAGCCCCGGCAGCGACAGCCCGACGGCCAGCCCGGCCCCGGTCAGGGCACCAGCGAGAGCCGGTCGTTTGGGCTTGCCCGGTAGCCACCGGGGCGCCTTGCGCACCACCAGCCCGAGCGCGCCGAGCTCGATCGCGGTCCGGGTCAATCCGAGCGCCAGCTGGGGCCGGGCGAACCGCGCACCGCGCTCTATCTCCGCGTCGCTGAAAAAACTGTGAAGATCTACATCTGCAGGCTCGATTGGCCGCTCGCGTGGAGACAGCAGACGGACGCCACCCTCCGCCGCGGCGAGCGCTAGCAGCAGCGATTCGACCAACCGGTGGCGCGAGGGGTCCCTCACCAGCAAGACTGTAGCCGCGCGCCACCGAGCGGCCACGCAAATGAGAGTCGCAATCGTTTCCGACATCCACGGCAACCGGCATGCCTTCGAGGCCGTGCTGGACGCGATCGAGGCCTCCGACTGCCAGGAGATGTGGTGCCTCGGCGATCTTGTGGGCTATGGCGCCGAGCCGGACGCGTGCGTGGAGCTGGCACGGCGGTACTCGGCGATCTGCCTCGCCGGCAACCACGACCTCGGGGTCCGAGGAGCGCTCCCGCTGGAGGAGTTCTCGCGGGGCGCCGCGCTCGCCGCGAGGTGGACCCAGGGCGTGATCACGCCCGAGACCCGCGAGTACCTCGACAAGCTCGAGCCCGCCCGTCTCGACGAGCACGTCGGCCTGTTCCACGCCAGTCCGAGGGATCCGATCTGGGAGTACGTGCTGTCGCCCCTGCAAGCGGAGCTTTGCCTCGACGCCCAGTCGCATCGGGTCTGCCTGATCGGCCACTCCCACGTGGCGCTGTCGTTCTCGCGGAGCGAAGGCGAGTCCGCCGGCGGCCAGACCCGAGGGCCCGACGAGCAGCTCGACCTGACCGAGGGCGAATGGCTGATCAATCCGGGCAGCGTCGGCCAGCCGCGAGACGGCGACCCGCGCGCCGGCTGGCTCGAGCTGGATCTCGACGCCTGGGAGGCCGTCTACCGGCGCACCGAGTACGACATCGCCGGAGCCGCCGCGGCGATCCGCGCCGCGCGGCTCCCTGACTCGCTGGCCGAACGCCTCGCGTACGGCCAGTAAGAGAGCTCTAACCAGGCGTCCGTGGTAGGGCGGTTCCCGACCGTCTAACGGAATGCCAACGGGGTGACCGTCTAAAGTCGGGCCGCGCATGCGGTACGCGCCTCGCGCCATCCTCGCCGGCGGGCTCGGCTTCGCCGTCTCGTTTGTCGCCGCCTGCGGTGGCGGCGCCGGCCTGCTCTCGGGTGACCAGTCGATCGCGTTGAGTGGCCAGGGAAACGAGATCAACTCCGCGGTTCAGTCCGGCGACTGCGGCGCCGCGATCAACGCCAGTGCGGCTCTCAACAAGGACGTTCACAGCCTCCCGGTCACGGTCAATCCTACGCTCCGGAGCAACCTGAACCAGGGCGCCGTGACGATCGCGCAGCTCGCCGCGAAGGACTGCCGCCAGCACCAGGCCACAACGACGACGTCCCCGCCCACGACGACCTCGACCACCACGCCGACGACGACGACCACGACCACGACCACGACCCCGACGACCACGACGACCACGAGCACGACGCCGACAAGCACGACCAGCACCACCGCAACCACGCCGACGAACCCGGGTACTTCTCTTACGACGACAACAACTGGTGGTGCGGGACTCGGCGGAGAAACCACCACCACGACCGGCAACGGCAACAGCGGCGGAACCGGCCCGGGGGATGGCAACGGTGGCGGAAACGGCGGTGGCGGGTGACTAACGGAACAGCGATCGTCGGGCGGTACCGGATCGAGGGCCGCCTCGGCGTCGGCGGGATGTCCACGGTGCAGCTGGCCTTCGACCAGCGCCTGGAGCGCTACGTAGCGATCAAGCTGCTCGCCGAGCATCTCGCGGACGACCCGACGTTCGTGTCCCGCTTCCGTCGCGAGGCACTGTCGGCCGCCCGGCTGGTCCACCCGAACATCGTGCAGGTCTTCGATTTCGGCTTCGACGAACGAGCGCGCCAGCACTTCATCGTGATGGAGCACGTCCCCGGCCACTCCTGCGCCGAGCTCCTCCGCGACCACGGCCCGATGGAAGTCGAGCAGGCGGTCGACGTGGTGACCCAGGCCTGCCGCGGACTCGACTACGCGCACCGCAACGGCGTCGTGCACCGGGACGTCAAGCCGGGCAACCTGCTCGTGTCCGATTCGGATGTGGTCAAGCTCGCCGACTTCGGGATCGCCCGCGCCACCGACCAGTCGAGCATCACCCAGGTCGGCTCGGTGCTCGGGACGGCCGCCTACCTCGCGCCCGAGCAGGCCCGCGGCGAGGAGGCTGGGCCGCGCGCCGATCTCTACTCGCTCGGCGTCGTGGCCTATCAGCTCATGACGGGCCGCCTGCCCTACGAGGCCAGCTCGCTGTCGGAGCTCGCGCTCAACCAGCAGCGCGAGCCGCCGGCCTCGGTCGACGAGCTCAACCCCAGGGTCCCGCCGGAGCTCGCCGACGCGATTTCGAGCGCGCTCGCCCTCGACCAGGAGGACCGCCCGGACACCGCCATGGTCCTCGCCGAGGCGATCGCCGCCGGCGCCCGCGGAGCCGAGCCGCTCCGGACGGCGGCGCGGACGCGGAACCTCGGAAGCAGCGCAACCACCCGCGTGCTGTCCGGGCGCGGCGCGCCCACCGCCGAGACTCGTGTCGGGCCGAACGCCGGCCCAGCGACGGCCCGGACGAACGCGCAGCCGCGGGCCAGGCAACTCGAGCCACGCCGCCCGGCCTATCCCCCGCCGATGTCCGCCTACGGCACCGAGGACGGCCGCCGCGGCCCGGCCCAGCGTTCCCGCGGTTCACGCGCCGCGCGCCGCTTGTTCGCGCTGCTCGCCGTGGTCGTCCTGTTCGTTGCGGCGGTGGCGGTGGCGATCACGATCGCCGCGAGCACGTCGAACAACGTCGTGCACTTCCGCAAGGTTGTCGCCCACGACACCAGCGACGCGGTCAAGCAGGTTCAGAGCATCATCAACCAGTACACCAAGTAGCTTCGGTGCGTGTCCGCACCGGGTGCCCGTGCGCCGGCGGTCCGTGTCGCTTGGGCAAGTGGATCGGTCGCAAGCCAGCGGTGCACGATCGGTCGCAAGCCAGCGGTGCGGTGTTCAACGTGACATGGCGGGCGCTGGCGCTGCGCCGTGTGCACATAAGCACCTCAGGGGTGCTTATGTGCACACGGCGGTCGCGGGGCGCGTGCTGTGCCACGTTATGCATGCAATGGCTCCGGGCCCCGGAGCCCGTGCGGCGCGCCGACTCCGGGCCCCGGGCCCGTGCGGCGCGCCGGCTCCGGGCCCGGGAGCGCGCCGGCTCCGGGCCCGGGAGCCGGTGCGGCCCGCCCCGCCGGGCAACCTCAGACGGCCCGACCGCCGGCGACCGCCCCCGGCGCCGCGCCGGCTCGCAAAGCGCCAGCCACCTGAGGCAGCCGACCGCCGTCGATCGCGGCGCGCAGGTCGGCCATCAGCTGAGCGATGAACGAGAGGTTGTGGAGGGTGACGAGGCGCGGTGCGGTCAGCTCGCCGGCGCGTAGCAGGTAGTGCAGATACGCCCTGGAGAAGCCGGCCGAGCACGCTGGGCAGGGACACCCGTCGAGGATCGGCTCGGCCGATTTGCGCCACCGGCCCTTGACCAGGTCGACGCGCCACCGTGCCTCCGGGTCGGGCACGAGCGCGACGCCGTGGCGCCCGAGACGCGTCGGCATTGCGCAGTCGAACGTATCGATCCCCATCTCGACGCCGGCGATCAGGTCATCGACGTCGCCGATCCCGAGCAGGTGACGGGGCTTATCCGCAGCCACGCGCCGAAGCTCGTCGGTGGTCCAGCCAACGACCGTGTGCATCTGGGCCTTGTCCTGCCCGAGCGATCCGCCGATCGCAACACCGTGACAGCGACTCGCCCCAACCATCTCGGAAGACACGGCCCGCAAATCCCGCTCGACCCCGCCCTGGACGATCCCGTACACGACCTGCCCGGCCGGTCCGTGCTCGGCGTGCCAGCGCAGGCAGCGCTCGAGCCAGCGGTGCGTCCGCTGCATCGAGCGCTCCGTGTACTGGCGCGAGACGTGAAACGGCGTGCACTCGTCGAAGACCAGGGCGATGTCGGAGCCGAGCGCGGCCTGGACCGCCATCGAGGCCTCCGGCGACAGGAACCGCTCGCCCCCATCGACGTAGGACCGAAACCGGACGCCCTCCTCGTCGATCGACAAGATCGCCCCCGTCGACCCGGATCCATCAAACGATCCACCGCCGCGCCCCCGGCCCTTGATCTCGTCGGCCACGCCACCATGGCCCATCGAGAACACCTGAAAGCCGCCCGAATCGGTGATGATCGGCCGGTCCCACCGCATGAAGGAGTGCAGACCGCCGAACTCCTGAACGAGCTCGGGCCCCGGCGCCAGCAACAGGTGGAACGTGTTGCCGAGGATCAGCTCGTAGCCGAGCGCGGCGACGTCGCGCGGCTCGAGCGTCTTGACCGCTCCCTTGGTCGCGAGCGGCACGAACGCCGGCGTGCTCACATCGCCGTGAGCCAAGTGAAGCGTGCCCGTGCGGGCACGCCCATCAGGAACTCGGGTCCGGACCGTGAACACGGCCCGGACCCTACCGTGAGCTGACTAGGCCGCCTGCGAGGAGTCGGTGTCCTCGCCGCCCTCGATCGTCTTGGCCTCGTGGCCGACCGAGATCGCGACCTTCTGGGGCTTCTGCTGCTCGGGCTTCTGGATGTGGACCTCGAGCACGCCGTTGTCGAAGTTCGCCTGGATGCCCTCGGCGGTGACGCCCTCAGGCAGACGCAGCGAGCGCGAGAAGCGTCCGAATGCGCGCTCCACGCGGTGATAGCCGTCCTTGCTCTCCTTGTGCTCGGACTTGCGCTCGCCCGAGATCCGCAGGACGTTCTCGTCGAGCTCGACGTTGACGTCGCCTTCGTTCAGGCCCGGCAGGTCGGCCTTCAGCACGTACTCGTTGTCGTTCTCAGTGACGTCCATCGCCGGAATCCAGCTCCGGATCGCCGTGCGACGCCCATTGCCCGGGGTCGCGGAATCGAAGAACGTGCCGAACAAGCGATTCATCTCGCTCTGCATGGTCGAGAGCTCGCGAGCGGGCTCCCATCGAAGCAATGCCATATCAAACCTCTCCTTATAGGATGAGAATCGGGGTCTGCGATTAGTATGAAATCTAAGTCGCTTAATGTCAAGTATAGTGCGCAGCGACCACCAAGATCAGCCAGCGCGAACGCTCCGGACCGCCGGCGGCCGTCAGGTGGGTCGACATCTCACCCGGTGCGAACACGCAGCCGGGAGCTACTTGATCAGGGACTCTCCGGTCATCTCACGAGGCTGATCGACGCCGAGCACCTGAAGCACAGTCGGTGCGACATCGGCGAGGACCCCGCCGGACGACCGCAGCTCCAACCCGGGCACGGTTACGATCAGCGGCACCGGATTCAGCGAATGGGCCGTGTTCGGGCTGCCGTCGTCCTCGAGCATGTGGTCAGCGTTGCCGTGGTCGGCGGTGATGATGCAGGCGCCCCCGGACTCGTGGACCGCCTCCACCACCGAACCCAGGCACGAGTCGACGGTCTCGATCGCCGCGACCGCCGCCTCGATCACGCCGGTGTGCCCGACCATGTCCGGGTTGGCGAAGTTGATGATCCCGAACGTCGGCCCGTCCTCGCGCCAGGCCTGAACGAACGCGTCGGCGGCAGCCTGGGCGCTCATCTCCGGCTTCTTGTCGTACGTCGGAACGTCCCGCGGCGAGTCGACGAGCTCGCGGCGCTCCCCGTCGTACGCCGTCTCCTCGCCGCCGTTGAAGAAATACGTCACGTGCGCGTACTTCTCGGTCTCGGCAACGTGGAGCTGGGGGACGCCGCGGTCGGCCAGCACGTGCGGCAGCGTCATCGACGGGTGCTCCGGCGCGAACGCCACCGGATACTCCCAGTCCTCCTCGTACTGCGTCATCGTCGCGTATCGCTCCACGACGGGTGCGTCCCAGCGGTCGACCTCGGAAAACGACGGCTCCGCCAACGCCCGCGTGATCTCGCGCATACGGTCCGGACGGAAGTTGAACGCGAAGACCGAGTCGCCGGGCCGGATCCGGGAATCCTCGTCCCCCACGAGCACGGGTGTGATGAATTCGTCGGTCTCGTCGCGCGCGTAGGCTTCGCGCGCCGCCTCGGCTCCCGACGCGGCGCGGTGCTCTGCCCGGCCGTGAACGAGCAGGTCGTAGGCGCGCTGGATCCGATCCCAGCGCCGGTCGCGGTCCATCGCCCAGTAGCGGCCGACCACGGACCCGATCCGCCCGGCACCGGCGTCGTCCATCCACCCCTGGACGGTCTCCAGATAGCCGGCGCCAGACTCGGGCAGCGTGTCACGGCCGTCGGTGAACGCGTGTAAGACCAAATCCGGCACCCCAAGTGACGCCCCCAGCCGGACCAGCGCCTCCAGGTGCTTGAAGCCCGAGTGCACTCCCCCGTCCGACACCAACCCGATGAGGTGCACGCGATCCGTGCCGGTAAAGGCAGTATGCAGAACGTCATTCGACGCGAGCGAGCCATCGGCCACCGCTTCATCGATCCGGGTCAGGTCCTGCATCACGACCGCGCCGGCTCCGAGGTTCATGTGCCCCACCTCGGAGTTGCCCATCTGGCCATCAGGCAGCCCCACGGCGCGCCCGGACGCCGTCAGCTGCGTGTGCGGATACGACGACCACAGCTCGTCGAACACCGGCGTCCGCGCCAGCGAAACGGCGTTGCCCGGCCCGTCGGGCGCGAGGCCCCAGCCGTCGAGCACGATCAGAACCGCTGACGGCGCGGGCAGCTCGCTCGGGCCGGTTGGCAGCACCATCAGCAGGCTGCGTTGACGATCGCCGCGAACGACTCGGCGTCGAGGCTCGCCCCGCCGACCAGCGCCCCGTCCACGTCGGGCAGCGCCAACAGCTCCGGACAGTTGTCGTCCTTGACGCTACCTCCGTACAGGACCCGCGTGAGCGCGGCCTGCTCGCGCGAACGGTCGGCCACGAGCGCGCGGATGAACGCGATCGCCTCCTGGGCCTGCTCCGCGGTCGCCACCCGCCCGGTTCCGATCGCCCAGATAGGCTCGTATGCGATCACCACCTCGCCCAGCTGGGATACATCCACGCGGTACAGGTCCTCCTGGACCTGATGGCGGAGCTTGCGCTCGGTATCGCCGGCCTCGCGCTCGTCCTCGGTCTCGCCCACGCAAAGGATCGGCTTGAGTCCCGCGGCGAGCGCCGCCGGGACCTTCAGCTGCAGCGCGCGGTCGGTCTCGCCGAACAACTCCCGCCGCTCGGAGTGGCCGAGGATCACGCCGTGGACCCCGAGCTCGACGAGCATCGGAGGCGCCACCTCGCCGGTGAACGCCCCGGAGTCGGCGTGGTGCATGTTTTGGGCATACAGCTCGACGCGCGAGCCCCGGGCCGAATCGACCATCGCCTGCAACGCCGTGAACGGCGGACAGATCGCGACGTCGACCCCCTGAACCGACGACACCCGCGGCAGCAGCGCCTGGATGAACTCCTCGGCTTCGGCGACGGTCTTGTTCATCTTCCAATTGCCGGCGATCAGCGGAGTTCGCTCGCTCATGACAATGCCTGTACCCCGGGAAGGGACTTGCCCTCGATCATCTCGAGCGTCGCGCCGCCACCCGTCGACAGATGCGTCACGCGCTCCGCCAGCCCGAACCGCAGCAAGGCCGCGGCCGAGTCGCCGCCGCCGACGACCGTGGTCCCCGGCGCGGCGGCCACCGCCTCGGCGACCGCGCGCGTCCCGGCCGCGAACGGGGCGAGCTCGAACGCGCCCATCGGTCCATTCCAGAACACCGTCCCCGCGCCCGCGATCACCTCGGCATACGAAGCCGCGGTCCTGGGGCCGATGTCGAGCCCCATCCACCCGTCGGGGACGTCGAGCCCGTCGAGCTCGAGGGCCTCCACGTCCTCGGAGAACTCCTGCGCCATCACCAGGTCCACGGGCAGCTCCAGACGAGCCCGCGCCGACGACCCCGAGTCGAGTATCCGGCGCGCCAGCTCCACATCTTCCGTCGCACACAGCGAGTCCCCGACCGAATGGCCCTGCGCGGCCAGAAACGGGAAGCACATCGCGCCACCGATCAGGATCGTGTCGGCGGTCTCGCGGAACCGATCGATCACGCCGATCTTGTCGCTCACCTTGGCGCCGCCGAGCACCGACACAAGCGGCCGGTCCGGGGCTTCGAGCACGCCCATCAATGTCTCCACCTCGCGCTCGAGCAGCAGGCCGGCCGCACGCTCGTCCACCAGCCGCGCGACGCCCTCGGTCGACGCGTGCGCCCGGTGCGCGGCCCCGAACGCATCGTCTACGTACACGTCGGCGAGCGAGGCCAACTCGCCCGCGAGCTCGGGGTCGTTCTTGGTCTCCCCCGGCTCGTAGCGAATGTTCTCGAGCAGCAGCAGGTCACCGTCGCCCAACCCGTCGACCGCGGCCCGGACCTCGTCGCCGACGACGCCCGGCGCGACGCTCACAGGGGTGGCGAGGAGCTCGCCCAGGCGCACTCCGACAGGCGCCAGCGACAGCGACGGGTCGCGATCCTTCGGCCGCCCCAGATGCGACACGAGCACGATCCTGGCGCCGCGCCGGCGCAACTCCTCGATCGTCGGCAGCGCGGCGCGGATCCGCAGGTCGTCCGCGACGGCCCCGTTCTCGAGCGGGACGTTGAAGTCCACCCTGACCAGCACGCGCTTGCCCTCGAGGTCGCCCAGGTCCCGAAGTGTCTTCACAACAATCTTTGCGCCACGTCGACGACGCGGTTGGAGTAGCCCCACTCGTTGTCGTACCAGGCGACGAGCTTGACCATCGTCTTGTCCATCACCACGGTCAGCAGCGAGTCGAAGATCGACGACGCGGGGTTCTTGACGATGTCCGAGGACACGATCGGTTCGTCGGTGTACTCGAGCACGCCCTTCATCGGCCCATCGGCGGCCGCCTTCATCGCGGCGTTGATCTCCTCGACGGTCGTCTCGCGGTCGGCCTCGACCGTCAGGTCGACGACGCTGCCGGTCGGTACCGGCGCGCGGACCGCGAACCCGTTCAGCTTGCCGTTCAGCTCGGGGATGACCAGGCCGATCGCCTTCGCCGCCCCGGTCGAGGCCGGGATCAGGTTGATCGCCGCGGCCCTCGCGCGGCGCAAATCGCGATGCGGCATGTCCTGGAGTCGCTGATCGGCGGTGTACGCATGGATCGTCGTCATCAGCCCATGCTTGATCCCGACCGTGTCGTGCAGCACCTTCGCGACCGGGGCCAGACAGTTGGTCGTGCACGAGGCGTTCGAGACCACCTGGTGCTTGTCGCGGTCGTAGACCTCGGCGAAATTGACGCCCAGCGCCACGGTGACATCGGGCTCAGTCGCCGGCGCGGAGATCAGCACCTTCTTGGCGCCGGCGGCGAGGTGCTTGGCGGCATTCTCGCGATCGGTGAACAGTCCGGTCGACTCGATCACGACGTCCGCGCCTAGCTCGTCCCACGGCAGCGCCGCCGGATCCTTTTCGGAGATGAAGCGAATCTCCGAGCCGTCGACGATGAAGCCGGTATCGGTCGAGGCGACCTCGCCTGGGAACGGCCCGTAGTTCGAGTCGTACTTGAGCAGGTGGGCGAACGTCTTCGGGTCGCCGATGTCGTTGACCCCCACCCACTCGATGTCGGCCCCGGCCTCGTAGGCGGCGCGGAAGACGTTTCGGCCAATGCGCCCGAAGCCGTTTATCCCGACGCGTACCGCCATCGCGAACCTCCGTTTCGACTCGAAGAAAACGCCGACGGTGCGCCGGCCAGGCCGAAGGCTAGCGAGTCATCTCCGCGATACCACTTCCACCCGCAGGCCGTCCGGATCGCGCATGTACGCCGCGTAGTAGCGCGGGCCGTACTGGGGACGTCTCCCGGGAGGCCCGTCGTCGGTGCCGCCGTTGGCGAGTCCGCCCTTGTATGCCGCGTCGACCGCGGCCTTGCCGCTCGCCTTCAGCGCCACATGGCCGTAGCCCGGCCCCGGCGTCCGTCCCCGCACCACGATCCACAGCTGCGGCCCGTTCACTCCGTAGGCGACCGCGTGCTCGGACTGGACCATGCGCCTGGCCCCGAGCGCGTACAGAACAGCATCGTAGAACTGGCCCGAGCGCTCCAAATCGCTGACCTCGAACCCGATGTGGTCGATCACGCCGGCCGGCTGACGTCTCGGTGAGCGACGTGCACCAGGTACTCGGGATCGTCGCTGTAGCGGTTCGCCAGATGCGAGGCGATCGCCACAGACCGGTGGCGTCCCCCCGTACATCCGATCGCCACCACGAGATGCGCCTTCCCCTCGGCGAGGTATTGCGGGAGCAGGAAGTCGAGCAGCGGGTGCAGCTTCTCGTAGAACGCCTCGAGCTCGCCCTCGCGGTTGATGAACTCGACGATCCGCGGATCCTCTCCGGTGAGCGGGCGGAGGTCCCGGTCGTAGTGCGGGTTCGGGAGGAAGCGGACGTCGAGCAGCAGATCGGGGTCTTGAGCGGGGCCGAACTTGAAGCCGAAGCTCTGGAACGTCACCGCCAGACGCCCCGGGGTGCGCGTCGGCAGCAGCTCGTCCGCGAGCTTGCGGCGCAGCATCGCCGCGGTCAGACCGGACGTGTTGATGACGACATCCGCCCGCCCGCGTAGGGGGCGGAGGAGCTCTCGCTCACGAGCGATGCCGTCGGCGACGCTGCTCTCGGGCGCGAGCGGATGGCGACGCCGCGTCTCCTTGTACCGCGTCATCAGCGCCTGTTCGTCGGCGTCGAGGAACAGCACGCGATGCGTGACGCCGGCGGCCCGCAGGTCGTCCAGCATCGTCGCGAAGCCATCGAAGTACTCGCCGCCGCGGACGTCGGATACGACTGCGGCGTGCTGGACCTTCGAGCCCGCATGCATGAACAGGTCGACAAGCGAGCGGATCATTTCCGACGGCAGGTTGTCGACGCAAAAGTAGCCCTCGTCTTCGAAGGCGGCCATCGCGGTGGACTTTCCGGCGCCCGAAAACCCGGTGATGATCACCAGGTCGATCAGGGCGGAGCCCCCCTGGCCTGGCGCTTGTGTTGGCTGCTCGAGCTGATCCACTTCTGTCACATCCATGGTAGGAAGCTTGACGGCGAGGAGGGCGTAATTGGCGTTACCGGGCCCTATCAAACCCCTGTTTTGTGCAGCTCGCGATAGACCTCGCGCGCGAGCTTGCCGGGCAGCCCGGGAACCGCCTCGAGCTCCTCGCGCGATGCCGACAGGATCGCGTCGGGCGACCCGAAATGCTTCAGCAGCGCGCGCTTGCGCGCCGGACCCACCCCCGGCAACTCGTCGAGGATCGACGCGGTCATCGCGCGGTCGCGCCGGATCCGGTGGTGGGTGATCGCGAATCTGTGGGCCTCGTCCCGGACTCGCTGGAGCAGCTGGAGCTCGACCGTGTCGTGCGGGAGGCGAAGCGGCTCGCTCGCGCCGGCGGTGAATACTTCCTCGATCCGCTTGGCCAGCGAGATCACGACGACGCCGCGGTCGCGGAACCCCTGGAGCGCGCGCAGCCCGGCCGACAGCTGGCCCTTACCTCCGTCGATCACGATCAGGTTCGGGAGCGCGGCGAAGCTCGGGTCGTAATCCTTGTCGTGCGGGGACAGGTCGTGCTGGTGCTCCCAGCGCGCGAGCCGGCGCGACAGGACCTCCTCCATCGCCGCGAAGTCGTCGGGACCACGGGCTTCGCCCGCGGTGCCATCAATCGTCGGACCGCCGTTCTCCGCGAAATCGCCGCGGATCTTGAACCGCCGGTAGTCGGACTTCTTCGGCGCCCCCGCCTCGAACACGACCATTGACGCGACCGTGTTCGTGCCCATCAGCGTCGAGATGTCGAAACACTCGATCCGGAGCGGGAGCGCGTCCAGCCCGAGCGCCTGCTGGAGACCGTCGAGCGCCTCGACACGCTGCTGGCGCCGGCGCTCGGAACGTAGCCGCTCCTGGTCGAGCGCCAACCTCGCGTTGCGCTCGGCGAGCTCGAGGATCCGGCGCTTGTCTCCGCGCTCCGCAGCGCGGATCTCGACGGCCCCGTCGCGCCGCGCGCTCAACGCGTCGGCGAGGAGCGGCGCCGCGGGCGCGACTTCGCGCTGCACGATCAGCAGCGGCGGCACCATCATCGCGCTCGTGTAGTACTGGAGGATGAACGCCTCCGCGACCTCGGCGATCCCACCCTGGGCCTCGTTATCGAGATAGAAGCTCTGCCGATCTGAAAGGACCCCGTCGCGCACCTGGAACACCTGGGCGTTGGCCTCGCCCTCGTGGACGGCGACCGCGATTGCGTCGAGCGTGCCGGTGGCCTGGTTGGCGACGCGTTGGCGCTCGAGCAGCGAATGAACTGCCCGCAACCTGTTGCGCTCTCGCGCCGCATCCTCGAACCGCTGCTCGGCCGCCGCATCGCGCATCGACCTCTCGAGCGAGCGCTCGATCTCTCGGTAGCGGCCGGACAGGAAATCGATAACTCCGTCGATCCCCTTCCGGTAGTCCTCGCGGCTGACATACCCGACGCACGGGGCCTCGCACCGCTTGATGTAGTAGTCAAGGCACGGCGAGCCGCTGCGTCGCCCGGGCTCGGGTCCCTCGCAAGATCGGAACAGGAACACCTTGCCGAGCACCTCGAGCGTCGCGCGGACCCGTTTTGCGTTGCTGTACGGACCGAAGTAGGCCCGGTCACGACGGTGACGCTCACGGGTGAAATACACCCGCGGAAAATCCTCGTCGAGCGAGATCGCGATGTACGGGTAAGACTTGTCGTCGCGCAGCCGGATGTTGAACCGGGGCTTGTACTGCTTGATGAAGTTCTGCTCGGCGAGCAGCGCCTCGGTCTCGGTATGAACGACCAATGCCTCGATCTGCTCGATCATGTCGACCAGATCCCCGCCTCCTCGGATATTGGAGCCCCGCCCACCCCCGGAGAAGTGCGACGCGACCCGCTTGCGGATCGACTTGGCCTTGCCGACGTAGATCACCTTGCCGCGGTGGTCGCGAAACAGGTACACGCCGGGCTCGTCGGGGAGGTCGCGACGCTTGTCGGCTGTGACGACTGACACACGATCGAGGATAGGACCGGCGACGGCTCCGAGTACGCGCCGAGACGGCGTGTACCCTCCGTTCACGCGCGGGTTGGAACGGATCCCACCTCAGACGACCTAAAAACTAGATGTCCATCACCCCCACCCCGCTCTCCGATGTGGCGTTGGCGCAGCTGCTGCGCGCCCACGGGCTCCGTGCGACCGCGCAGAGGCGCGCGATCTACGGCTTGTTCGCCGGGACCGAGAACGGTCACCTGAGCGCCGAGGAAGTGTTCCAGCGGGCCAGGGCGCAGCTCCCGGAGCTGTCGCGGGCCACGGTGTACAACGCGCTCGGGGAGCTGGCCGAGGCCGGCCTGCTCGGCGTGGTCGAGGGCCCCGGACCACGGCAGTTCGACGCCAACGTCGCGCCTCACCACCACTTCCGGTGCCGGCGCTGCAGCGCCCTCTTCGACATCGACCCCGAGCGCATCGACATGACCCTCCGCGAGCCCGGGTTCGAGGTGGAACGGGCCCACGTGCTCCTCGAAGGCCTGTGCCCCAAGTGCGCCGGCGGCGGCACCGAATCGGCGCCCCCGCGACCACGTCCGGTCGCGGGCTGATCCGAGCTGTCTCAGTACTTGCGCGCCGACCAGAGCACTGCGAACACCGCGTAAGCCGCGCCGCCGAGCAGCACCAGCCACGCGACCGAGGCCGCGCCACCCGCGCTCCACATGCGCGAGGTCGCCGTGAGCGTGAGCGTCCCGACGCCGAGCGCGATGTAGAGCACCGCGCGACGGCCGTCACCGAGTGAGTACAGCGTGCTCCGGTGCTGGCGGTACATGATCGAGGCGAACCAGCACAGAGTCCCCAGGAACGCGAGCGTGACCGCCTGGATCGCGACGTTGGCCGCAGTGACGCCGCCGGACAAAGTGCCGACGATCGCGGCCAGCGCGAGCACAATCAGGACATTGCGGACGGTTGAGTTCAACGAGCTCTAGCGTACCGCGACGAAATCCTCGCGTGAGGATTCCGGGACACGTTCGTCCGTCGCCGAGGATTCTGGGACTCGTTCTGCCGTGCCAGACGAATCCGAGACCCGTTCGACCTTGCCGGAGCCCGCGGCTCCGTGGACGGGCCCTGCCTCCTCGTCGAGCGGCTCGGCCGCGAACCGATAACCCACGCCGAAGTGAGTGTGAACGTAGCGCCACCCGGGAGAGATGTGCTCGAGCTTCTGGCGCAGCTTGCGGACGAACACGTCCACCGATCGGTCGCCGCGGGCCATCGTATAGCCCCATACCCGCTGGTAGATGTCCTCGCGCTCCAGCACGCGCCCATCGGCGGCCGCGAGCTGGCGCAGCAACTCGAATTCCTTGCGAGACAACGAGGCGCCTTGCTCGCCGACGTAGGCGTCGTAGCGGTCGGGCCGGATCGCGAGCTCGCCGGCCTCGATCGTCACCTCTTCGACCGGCAGCTCGCCCGCGCGGCGCCGGCGTAATACGGCCTGGATCCGCGCCAGCAGTTCTTCGGGGTGGCACGGTTTGGTCACCCAGTCGTCTGCGCCGGCGCGCAGGCCCTTGACGCGCTCGGAGACGGTCACCGGCCCGCTGCAGACCAGCAGCGCCAGGCCGGGAAGGGCCGTCGCCATCCGCTCGATGTAGTCGAGGCCGGTGAGGGCGGGGTTGACGATGAGCGCGTGCAGCCGGAGAGCCGCCAGATGGCCGGCGTCGGGGGGGAACGCCAACACCTGCGCTTCCCACCGAAGCGCTCCCAGCCGCCGTTCTAGAACGGTCAGGAGCCCGCTGTCATCATCGATCAGCGCAACCCGGATCGGCGACGCATCGCTGAGCGGTGCCATCGTTGGTTCGAGTTTAGAGAGTGCTGCCGACGTCCCAGCAATATGGTTCGCCCGGGCCACGATGACGACATCACTTCCACAGGCCGGCGCGGATCCTCGCTCGAGCGAGCGCCACAAACGCATCGGAATCCTCGTCCACCCTTCCCGGAACGTCGATGAGCCGTTGCGCGAAATCCTTGCCTGGACCGAGCGGAACGCGGTCGACGTCGTTCAGGTCGCGACGGCATATCCGCAGCGGCCGATCGCCAAGAAGGGCGATATGGCGAAAATCGATCTGATCGTCTCGATCGGGGGCGACGGGACCACGCTGGCCGCGCTCCGCGCCGGCGCGCTCTCGGGCCGGCCCGTGCTCGGGATCGCGTGTGGGAGCCTTGGCGCGCTCGCCAACATCATGGCCGCCGACATCACCCGCGCGCTCGATCGGTTCACCGCAGGCGACTGGTGCCCGCGGTTATATCCGGCTCTGTGGGTCGTGCGGGGCGACGGTGAACCGCTATTTGCGCTCAACGATGTGGCGTTGGTGCGGGCGACCGGCGGACAGGTCCGCCTGTCCGCCTCGGTCGACGGCTCGCTGTTCGCTCGCATGGCCGGCGACGGCGCGGTCGTGAGCACGCCGATTGGGACGAGCGGCTACGCAATCTCAGCCGGCGGTCCGCTGCTGTCGACGCACGTCGACGGTTACGTGTTCACACCCCTGCCCAAGCACGGCGGCTTCGCGCCCCCTCTGGTGATTGCATCCACGTCTGAACTCGTCATCGACGTCGCCGGGGCCTTCGCCGGCGCGAGGCTCGAGGTCGACGGCCAAGTTGCGGGCGAGTGCGTCGGGGCCCTGACGATTACGTTCCGACCGGGGGTGGCCACGCAAGTGAGCTTCGAAGACGAGGAGCCGCTGCTAGCTGGGTTACGGCGGCGCCGGATTGTGCTCGACAGCCCGCGACTGATGGCCGAGGCCGCCCGCGATTACGTCAATCGGTCCGCGGAAACCTGACCGCGACCTTCAGGCCGCCCTCGGCGCGAGGAGTGGTGGTCAGGTGGGCGCCGTGGGCGTCGACGATGGCCTGCACGATCGACAGGCCCAGCCCGAGGCCCTCCTTCGCGTCCGCGTTACGGGCCGCGACCGAGCCGTTCCCATCCAGTCGGGAGAACGGCTTCACGAGCTCGCCCACCTGCTCGGGCTTCACGAGCGGGCCGGTATTCGTGACCTCGAGCGTCGGCTCGCCGCACCGCATCCCCGTCCACGCGGTGATCCAGCCGCGCGGCTCGTTGTAACGGACGGCGTTCTGGATCAGGTTCGCCACCAGGCGCTCGACCATTGCCGGATCACCCGTCGTGAACGCGTCCCCGAGCTCGGTCGAGATCTTAATTCCGTTCGACGGCACTGCGCGCACGGCCTCCGCGGTGACTTCGCACAGATCCACCGGCGCCCGCGACTCGAGTCCGCGCTGGCTCCGGGCCAGCGTGAGCAGCGCCTCGATCAGGCGCTCCTGCTGCTCGCTGGCGGTGAGCACACGCCGGCATGTGTCGCGCAGCGACTCGACCGACGGCTCGGGATCGCTGAGCGCGACCTCGACGAGCGCTCGCTCGAGCGTGATCGGCGTCCGCAGCTCGTGCGAGGCGTTCGCGACGAACTGGCGCTGGGACTCGAACGCCGCCTCCAACCGCCCGAGCAGTCCGTCGAAGGTGTCGCCCAGCTCCTTGAGCTCATCGTCGGGTCCATCGAGAGCCAGGCGTTCGTGCAGGTTGCGCTCGGAGATCCCGCGGGCACGAGAGCTCATCGTCCTCACCGGGCGCAGCGCTCGCCCGGCCATCAGCCAGCCGAGCCCGATCGACGCGAGCGCCATGATCGCCAGTGCGAGGCCGGACCGGGTGAGGAGCGTGTCCAGCTGCGAGCCGCGGAGCTCCTCGTACCGCGCGTCGGCGTTCTGCTGCTGGGCTCTGAGCTGTAACGCCTGAGCCGTGGTCAGCTGCTTGAACACCGCCGTCACCTTGCCGGCGTACGCGAGCAGCTGGACGACGGCTGCCTGCCCCCCCGGTGGCGCCGTCACCGTCCCCGACGCCTGCTGACCGTTCCCCTGCACCTGCGCGGTGCTCGGCGGTCCTTTCACGGGGGTTGCCACCGCCCCGATCGCGCTTGTCGGGAACGCCGGAAGCTGCTGCGTCGTGCCCGTCTTGCGAGTGAGCAGGACCGATCCGCCGCTCTGCATCTCGGTCCCGTTCGCGACGAGTCCGTAAGTGATCGCGAGCAGCGCCGCGCCGGCAAGCAGGAACAGCCCCCCGTAGAGCATCGTGAGCCGCAGGCGAAGCGTCCGCCGTGGCAGCCACCGCCGCGGTACCCAGCGTCTAAATTCGGTATCCGGCACCGGGCACCGTCACGATGATCGGCGGCTCGCCGAGCTTGCGCCGCAGCCGGCTGATCGTCACCTTCACGACCGCGGAGAATGGATCGACCGCCTCGTCCCAGGCCCGCGCGAGCAGCTCCTCGGGCGAGACCACGGTGCTGCGCGCGGCGAGCAGCAGCTCGAGCACCGCGAGCTCCTTCGCGGTGAGGTCGAGTCGTCGGCCGGCCCGATGCGCGATCCGCCTGCCCGTGTCGAGTGTCAGGTCGCCGTTGCGCATCACCGGCGCGAGCGCCGGCTGGGCGCGCCGCGCCAACGCCCGGATCCGCGCGATCAGCTCGGCGAACGCGAACGGCTTGGGCAAGTAGTCGTCGGCGCCGAGGCTGAGCCCGGCGACGCGGTCCTCGATGCCGGCCGACGCGGTCAGCATCAACACCCGCGCCCGCCCTCCGTTGGTGACGAGGGTCTCGCAAACACGGTCGCCGTGCACGCCGGGGAGATCGCGGTCGAGCACGATCACGTCGTAGTCGTAGACCGCGGCGCGCTGGAGCCCGGACGCGCCGTCGAACGCGATGTCGACGGCCATGCCCTCGCGCTGCAAGCCCAGCGCGACCGTCTCGGCCAGCTCAGCATGGTCCTCGATCACCAGCACGCGCATCTGCCCTCGAAACAGTGTGGCGGTTCGGCGGCCACGGACCAAACAGGATGCCTTTGGCCAGGTTACGGAGCGGTAACAGACCTGGTTCCCGTGACGTAACCGCCCGTGGCGTACCACTGTGGAACCACTACTCAGGAGGGAACAGTGCGATACGCGATCCTGCTCTGCCTGGCGGGGGCTGGGCTCTCGCTGTCGGCTTGCGGTGGCACCTCGAGCCCGGGCGCCGGAGGCTCAACATCGCCCCAGGACACGGCCGCCAACAACAGCAAGGCGCTCCAGTTCGCGCAGTGCATGCGCGCTCACGGCGTTCCGAACTTCCCTGACCCGACGGGCGGTCAGATCGATCTTCGGGTCCAGCAGACGCCGAACAGCACGACGGTGAACGGCGTCCAGGTGAACGGGCCGGCGTTCCAGACGGCGATGAAGAGCTGCCAGTCCTATCTCCCGAACGGCGGTCGTCCCACCGCCGCCCAGACCGCGAAGGCGAAGTCGCAAGCGCTCGCGATGTCGAAGTGCATGCGCTCGCACGGCGTTCCCAACTTCCCCGATCCGCAGTTCCAGACCGGGCCGAACGGCGGCATCGGCGTCAGGATCTCCGGTGCCGGCATCAACCCGAACTCGCCGGCGTTCCAGGCCGCCTCGAAGGCGTGCGGCAAGATCGTCGGAAGCGCGCCGGTGGTCACGAAGGCGCCGGGCTAACCAGCCAGGCGCTCCCAGCGCTCGTACAGCTCGTCGACCGCGCGCTTCGCTTCCTCGTGGCGTGCGGTCGCACGCGCCGTGCGCTGCGGCGTCGACCACGCGACAGGGTCCGCCAGCTCTTCCTCGAGTGCTTTCAGCGACGCCTCGGCGACCTCGATCTCCCGCTCGAGCCGCTTCTGTTCTCTCGCGTTGTCCGACTGGGGCGGGGTGCGCGCCGAGCTCGAGCGGGGCTTTGCGTCCTTGGCCGGCTTGTCCGGCTTGCGCGACTCCCTTTGTGCCCTCTCCTCGCGAGCGCGGACATACTCCGGCCAGCCTCCGGTATAGCTGCGCAAGGTCGCGTCCTCGATCGCCACCGTCCGCTTACCAACCGCATCGAGAAGCGCACGATCGTGCGAGACGAGCAGCAGTGATCCGCTGAACTCGTTGAGCGCCGCCTCGAGCGCCTCCCGGCTTTCGAGGTCCAGGTGGTTCGTCGGCTCGTCCAGGATCAGCACGTTGGGTGGGTGGGGTTCCCCGGCAAAGAGGATCGCAAGCGACAGGCGCCGGCGCTCGCCTCCCGAGAGCACCTCGAGCGACTTCTCGGCGTCGTCTCCGGAGAACATGAAGCGACCGAGCAACCCGCGGGCGTTGTTCGGGGTGAGCTTGGTCAGGTGCGTCGTCGCCTCGAGCACGGTGCGGGCGGTGCCCGCGGACAGCTCCTCGGCGTGCTGAGAGAGGAACCCGACCTTGACGTTGTGGCCGGTCCGGAGCTTCCCGGCCACGGTGACCGGACCCGCATGGTTGCCGTCGTGCGGATCGCTCAGCTCGCGGCGACCGGCGAGCGTCTCGATCAGCGTGGTCTTGCCGGCGCCGTTGGGGCCGACCAGCGACACGTGCTCGCCACGCTCGAGCCACAGCTCGACATCGTCGAGCAGCACGCGGCCGCTTACGTCGACGTGGCCGTCCTCGAACTCGAACACGACGCGTCCGCTTCGCTCGGGCGGTTTGAACGAGAACTCGAGCGCGCCGCCGTCCGCGGGTCCACGGTTCAGGCGATCCATCTTGGCGAGCTTCTTCGCGCGGGATTGCGCCTGTCGCGCGCGGGTCCCCGCGCGGAACCGTGTCACGAACCGCTCGAGCCGCTCGATCTCGGCCTGCTGGCGTTCGATCGCTCTTCCGAGCGCCAGGTCACGCGTCGCCTTCTCCTTGCGCCACGCGTGCCACGGCCCGTTGAAGAACTTTCCGCGGCCGGCTTCGAGCTCGAGCACGCTCGTTCCGACGGCCTCGAGGAACCAGCGGTCGTGCGCGACGAGGACGATCGCAGCGTCGAGACTCACGAGGTGCTGCTCGAGCCACTCGAGCGACTCGATGTCAAGGTGGTTGGTCGGCTCGTCGAGCAGTAGCAGATCGGGATCGCCGGCGAGCGCCCGTCCGAGCGAGGCCCGCGTCAGCTCCCCGCCGGAGAAAGTCTTGAGAGCTCGGTCCAGATCGGCGTCGTCGCGGAAGCCGAGGCCGTGGAGCGCGGACAGCGCCCGCTCGCGCCAGCCGTAGCCGCCGGCATGCTCGAGCCGAGCCTGGGCCTCGGCGTAGCGGCTGAGCGTGCCGTCGTCGTGGGCGCCCTGCGCCATCGCCTGCTCGAGCTCCGAGAGCCGCTCCTCAATCGCCACCAACTCGCGGGCGCCGGACAGGACGTACTCCCGCAGGGTCACGTCGCGCTCGCGGGGGGGCCGCTGGTCGTGGAGCGCGATCTTCGTGTCCTTGGCCAGCGTGAGCTCGCCGAAGTCGATCGACGCCTCACCGGACAGCATCCGGAGCAGCGTCGTCTTGCCGGCGCCGTTGCGGCCGGACAGGGTCATCCGATCCCGGCGCTCGAGCTTGAACGAGATGCCGCGTAGAAGCGGCTCGCCGGCAATGTCCTTGCCCAGGTCGGATGCGATCACGACGGCCATGTGGGCAATGGTATTTCGGGGGCTACGGTCCGCCGGCGCGATCGTGCGCTGGGGGCGGATCACTAGCATCGGCTGGGTGCGTCGACCCGCCTGGCCACCGGTTCCACCGATCGAGATGCCGCCGGCGCGGACGGTCATTGCGCCGGATCGCGGCGAGCTCTTCCTGCGCGACACCGGCGGCGACGGCCCGGTCGTGATGCTGCTCCATGGCTGGGTGGCGAGCGCCGACCTCAACTGGTTCGGCGCCTACGATGCGCTCGCCGCCGCCGGCTACCGCGTGCTCGCGATCGATCACCGCGGACACGGCCGCGGGCTGCGCCCGCTCACGCCGTTCCGGATGGTCGACTGCGCCGGCGACGCCGCCGCGGCGCTGCGCTTACTCGGGGCGGCGCCGGCGACCGTGGTCGGCTACTCGATGGGCGGCGCGATAGCCCAGCTGATGGCGCGCGACCACCCGGATGTGGTCGGCGGGCTGGTGTTGAGCGGAACCGCGCAGCACTGGCAGGATCCCGAGACGCGGCGGGCGTTCCGGGCGCTCGGGCTGGTGGGTCTGCTGCTCACGGTGGCGCCACGGGCGACGTGGCGGGCCGGACTGCGCCGCGTCGGCCTCCGTGACTCCACGCAGACCGCCTGGCTCGTGTCCGAGCTGACGCGCCATTCAGTTCCGGACATCGTCGAGGCGGGGCGCGAGCTCGGCCGCTTCGACTCGCGGCCATGGCTGCGGCCGCTGGCGATTCCAACCGCGGTGGTCCTGACTTCTCGCGACGACGCGGTCCCGCCGCGCAAGCAACACGAGCTCGCGACGGCGCTCGGCGCGCAGGTGTTCGAGGCGCCGATCAACCACCTCGAGATCACGAGCAACGGCAAGACCTACAACCCCGTGCTGCTCGACGCGTTGACGGCCGTTGGGGGTCGCGCCGGCGCAGCCGTGGCGTAGCCGTGCCCCGCCCTGACCCGACCGCCCTACCGACCGCGCCGGACCGGCAAAACGCGACAATCCGCGTCCTCCTCAACGACCGTGACGCGTCATCCACGTGGGGCATGCGCGACGTGGCACGGTCACGCTTGCCGGCGTCGATTGTCGCGCTATCCATCGCGCCGGCGAACCTCGTGTACGAGCGCACTCTCCGGTACGCTTAACGGCTGATGCGCCGCGCTCGAATCGCCACCGCGGTCCTGGCCGTCACGATGGCCTTCCTCGCCGTTGCGCCGGCCGCGCTCGCCGGCGTCTCTCACGGCGGTGAGGGTTGGTACGGCGAGACCAACGACACCGTGATCACGAACGCGATGTTCCTGACGATCATTTTCTTCCCAACGGTGATCGTGATCTTCTCGCTGATCCAGTGGCGGCTCGACAAGCGCAAGCACGCACGGATGGACGCCGCCAAGGCGCGCGCGAGCAACGCCGATTGGCGTGGCGGCTGGTAACGAACCGACTAGGTGGGGCCCTCAGAGCGGACGTCGGGGCCGCTTCCCCCTGGTGGACGAGCCTAACCTTCGTGGACCTTCGTCGTAGAACAGGTGTTTAACCAACACGGGATGCGCCTATTTGGACAAAGTCCGGCGATAATCTGTGCGGTTGGTAACGGGCAATCGCGCAGCCCGCAGGGGGCGGCTCGCGGGAGCAACTGAATCGGAGGCGCAGGCATGGCGAAGACTGGGGCGGATGACCAGAGGGGCACGGTCCGAGTGACTTCCTCGCGGAAGGCGGCAAACGGCGCCGCCACCTCGCGCAAGACACGCGAACGGCGCGGCCGCGCCGGCCAAGAACGGCCGGGCGCGCGTCGACGACCCGGCACTCGCCCGTCTTGAACATGCCCTTCAGGCAGCCGCGGCCGGCGACTTCGGCGTTCGCCTGCCGGCCCGGCGCAAGGACGACATCGGACGGCTCGAGGCCGCCTACAACCAGATGGCGGCCCGCAACGCCGCACTCGAGGCCGAGTTGGTCCGGGTCGCCGAGATCATCGGCCGCGAGGGCCGCATGACCGAGCGGGCGCGCCTGCACGGCGCCGGCGGCTCCTGGTCCACGGCGATCGACTCGGTCAACGGCCTGATCGACGACCTCGTGCGCCCGACCACGGAGGTCGCGCGCGTGATCGTCGCCGTCGCCGAGGGCGACCTGAACCAGAAGATGGCGCTCGAGATCCAGGGCCGCCCGGTCAAGGGCGAGTTCGCTCGCATCGGCACCACGGTGAACTCAATGGTCGACCAGCTCTCGAGCTTCGCCGACGAGGTCACGCGCGTCGCGCGCGAGGTCGGCACCGACGGCAAGCTCGGCGGTCAGGCCCAGGTGCCCGGCGTCGCCGGTACGTGGAAGGACCTCACGGACTCGGTCAACTTCATGGCGTCGAACCTCACCGACCAGGTCCGCAACATCGCCCAGGTCACCACCGCGGTCGCCAACGGCGACCTCAGCCAGAAGATCACCGTCGACGTCAAGGGCGAGATCCTCGAGCTGAAGGACACGATCAACACGATGGTCGATCAGCTGCGGTCGTTCGCGGACGAGGTGACCCGCGTGGCGCGCGAGGTCGGCACCGAGGGGATCCTCGGCGGCCAGGCCCAGGTGCCGGGCGTCGCCGGCACGTGGAAGGACCTCACCGACAACGTCAACTTCATGGCCCGCAACCTGACCGACCAGGTCCGCAACATCGCCCAGGTCACCACCGCCGTCGCCAACGGCGACCTCAGCCAGAAGATCACCGTCGACGTGCAGGGCGAGGTGCTCGAGCTCAAGCGGACGGTCAACACGATGGTCGATCAGCTGTCCGCGTTCGCGGACGAGGTCACCCGCGTCGCCCGCGAGGTCGGCACGGACGGCAAGCTCGGTGGCCAGGCCAAGGTGGAGGGCGTGTCCGGCACGTGGAAGGGCCTGACCGAGAATGTGAACTTCATGGCGTCGAACCTGACCGACCAGGTGAGAAACATCGCTCAGGTGACGACCGCGGTGGCGCAGGGAGACCTGTCCAAGAAGATCACGGTGGACGCCCGTGGTGAGATTCTCGAGCTCAAGGACACGATCAACACGATGGTGGACCAGCTTCGAAGCTTCGCGGCCGAGGTCACCCGCGTGGCAAGAGAAGTGGGAACCGAGGGAATCCTCGGCGGCCAGGCCGAGGTCGAGGGCGTGTCAGGCACCTGGAAGGGCCTGACCGAGAACGTCAACCTGATGGCCTCGAACCTGACCACTCAGGTGCGGAACATCGCCGGCGTGACCACCGCGGTCGCGCACGGCGACCTCAGCCAGAAGATCACGGTCGACGCCAAGGGCGAGGTCGCGGCGCTGGCCGAGACGATCAACCGGATGGTCGACCAGCTGAACTCGTTCGCGGCTGAGGTCACCCGCGTCGCCCGCGAGGTCGGCACCGAGGGGATCCTCGGCGGCCAGGCCCAGGTGCCGGGCGTCGCCGGCACGTGGAAGGACCTCACCGACAACGTCAACTTCATGGCCCGCAACCTCACCGACCAGGTGAGGAACATCGCCCAGGTGGCGACCGCGGTGGCGAACGGCGACATGACGCAGACGATCACCGTCGACGCGCGAGGTGAGATCCTCGAGCTCAAGCAGACGCTGAACCGGATGGTGGCCCAGCTGTCGAGCTTCGCCGCCGAGGTCACCCGCGTCGCCCGCGAGGTCGGCACCGAGGGCAAGCTCGGCGGCCAGGCCGAGGTCGAGGGCGTGTCGGGAACGTGGCGGCGGCTGACCGAGAACGTCAACCAGCTGGCGGTCACGCTCACCACCCAGCTCCGCGCGATCGCCGAGGTCTCGACCGCGGTGACTCAGGGCGACCTGACCCGGTCGATCTCGGTCGAGGCTCAGGGCGAGGTGGCCGAGCTCAAGGACAACATCAACCAGATGATCGCCAACCTGCGCGAGACAACTCAGTTGAACGCCGAGCAGGACTGGCTGAAGACCAACCTCGCGAGCATCTCGGGGATGCTCCAGGGACAGCGCGACCTGGCCGCGGTGACACAGATGATCATGAGCGAGGTCGCCCCGATGGTGAACTCCCAGCACGGGGCGTTCTTCCTGGTGGAGCCGGCGGCGGAAGAAGGAAGCTCCGAGCTGCTGCTCGCGGCGTCATACGGCTACACGCCGCGGCGCAGCGACATGCGCAGCCGGTTCGTGGTCGGCGAGGGCCTGGTCGGTCAGGCGGCGCTCGACCGCAAGACGATCGCGATCGGCGACGCGCCGGCTGGATATATCAAGGTCGGGTCGGGCCTCGGCGAAGCGACGCCGGCCGACATACTCGTGATGCCGGTGCTGTTCGAGGATCAGGTCCTCGGCGTGATCGAGCTCGCCTCGATTCGCCCATTCTCCGAGGTCCACCGGGACTTCCTCGCCCGGATCGGCGAGACGATCGGCGTCGTGCTGAACACGATCCGGGCGAACATGCGGACCGAGGAGTTGCTGACGCAGTCGCAGAGTCTGACGACTGAGCTGCAGAAGCAGTCCGAAGAGCTGCGGGAGACCAACGACGAGTTGCAGGAGAAGGCGACGCTGCTCTCTGAGCAGAACCGAGACATCGAGATCAAGAACGAGGAGATCGAGTTCGCGCGCCGTGGCCTTGAAGAGAAGGCGGCGCAGTTGGCGCTGTCATCGAAATACAAGTCGGAGTTCCTGGCGAACATGTCGCACGAGCTGCGCACGCCGTTGAACTCGATGCTGATCCTCTCGCGGCTTCTGGCGGAGAACGAGGAGCGGTCACTGACCGACCGCGAGGTCGAGTTCGCCAGGACGATCCATTCGGCCGGGAACGACCTGCTGTCACTGATCAACGACATCCTGGACCTGTCGAAGGTGGAGGCGGGGCGGATGGAACTCGATCTGGCGCCGGTGGCGCTGGTCGATGTGTACCGCGATGCCGAGCGGGCGTTCCGCCATCTGGCCGAGCAGAAAGGGCTGTCGTTTGGGGTTCAGATCGATCCGGCTTTGCCGGCGTCGATCGTCTCCGACGAGCAGCGCCTTGGTCAGGTCCTCAAGAACCTTCTGTCGAACGCGTTCAAGTTCACCCACGAGGGTGGGGTCACGCTCGCCATCGGGAACCTGCAGGACCGGTCAAGCTTGCGGAACGATGCCCTCCGGCAGGCCGACGGAGTCATCGAGTTCTCGGTCAACGACACGGGCGTCGGGATTCCCGACGACAAGCTCAACTTGATCTTCGAGGCGTTCCAACAAGCCGACGGAACCACTTCGCGTAAGTACGGCGGGACTGGGCTCGGGCTATCGATCTCCCGGGAGATCGCCCGGCTGCTGGGCGGGGAGATCCAGGTCGACTCGGGCGTGGGTCGGGGCAGCCGGTTCTCGCTGTTCCTGCCTCTGATCGAACACGCCGCGGATACGCCGGTCGACACGCGAACCGACGGCCCCGCGACCGAGCTCGCGAAGCTAACCGACGGCGTCTCCGAGCTGGCACTCGAGGATCAGCTCGCGGACGACATAGACAAGCTCGAGCGCGGCGACAGGGTCGTGCTCGTGATCGACTCCAACGCCGATCGGGCGAAGACGATGGTCGAGGCCGTCCGCGCGCGTGGAGCCAAGACGATCCTCGCGCGGCGGGCCAGTGCTTCGCTCGGACTGGCGCGCGAGCACCGGCCGAGCGCAGTCGTGCTCGCCGGTGACCTGCCCAGGTTCGAATCGGTGCTCGGGCAGCTGAAGAAGCACCCGGATACCCGCCACCTTCCGGTCGCGCTGGTCGGAGACGGCGCGGTTCGCCTCGACGGTCTCCGCGCCGGCGCGGCGGCGTTCATCGACGATCCGGTCGACGACGGCGGCGTCGAGGCCGCGCTCGGCAGGCTCGAGCGAATCTACGGGGCGCCCACACGTCGGATCGCGTTGATCGCCGAGAACGGCGAGCTGGACAAGCAGATCGGCTCGCTGCTGGCGGGCGACGAGAACATCGACGTCCAGAAGATCGAGCCGGCGAACGCGCTCGAGACGCTTCGGAAGGAGCCGTTCGATCTCGGAGTCGTAGCGGTCCGCCGACCGCGGTCCGCCTCGTTCGCGCTGATCCGAGAGGCCGCGACCGATGAGGTCCTGCGGGAGCTTCCGCTGATCGCGTTCGTCGCACAGGGCATGACCAAGGCCGATCGCGCCCGGCTGGACGCGGCGGCGAAGTCGGCGGTGATCATGATCGCGGACTCGCCCGAGCGGCTGGTCGACCGCGCCGCGCTGTTCCTACACCGCGCGGAAGCCACCCTCCCGATGCAGACCCGCGAACTGCTTGACCATCTCCGAACCGGCGACGCCCCGCTACACGGCCGCAAGGTGCTGGTGATCGACGACGACATCCGGAACGTGTTCGCGCTCACCTCGACCCTCGAGCAACGCGGGATGAAGGTCGTATTCGCCGAGAACGGCCGCGAGGGAATCGAGCGGCTCCACCAGCACCCCAACACCGACGTCGTGCTGCTCGACATCATGATGCCCGAGATGGACGGTTACCAGACCGCTCGGGCGATCCGCTCGATGCCCCGGTTCGAGCACCTGCCGATCATCTCGCTGACGGCCAAGGCGATGAAGGGCGATCGAGAGAAGGCGATCGCGGCCGGCGCGTCCGACTACATCACCAAGCCCGTCGACGTCGACCAGCTTCTCTCGATGATGCGCGTGTGGCTCGACGCCTAGACATCAATTTGAGCGCCGCCCACCCGCCCCCCACCACCGTTCTCACCGACGCCGAAGCGATGCTGGACCTCACGGCGGTCCAGACGCTTCCGATCCTGCTCGTCGACGACCAGCCCGAGAATCTGAGCGCGCTCGAGGCGGTGCTCGAGCCGCTCGGGTACCCGCTGCGGACTGCCACGTCAGGCCACGGTGCGCTCCGCATGCTGCTCGAGCAGGACTTCGCGATGATCCTGCTCGACGTGCGCATGCCCGGGCTCGACGGGTTCGAGACCGCGCAGCTGGTCAAGGAACGCACGCGCACCCGGGACATCCCGATCGTGTTCCTCACCGCCGCGCGGGACGAGGTGTCCGAGATCGCGCGCGGGTACGGGGTTGGAGCGGTCGACTACGTGCTCAAGCCGTTCGACCCCGACCTGCTCAGGTCCAAGGTGGCGGTGTTCGCAGAGCTCGAGGCCAGCCGCCGGGCGCTGAAGCGCTCCGAGGCGCTCCTGAGCGGCGCCTTCGAAGCGGCTCCGATCGGCAAGACCGTACTCGACGCCGACGGCCGCATCATCCGGTCGAACCCCGCGTTCGCGCGGCTCGTGGGTCGAGAGCCGGCCGATCTGAATGGGGTTGCGGTTGTCGAGTTGTGCGAGCTTGCGGATCAGGCGGCGCTGTTGGCGACGCTGGGTGAGGTGGCGCGGGCACGCGTGGGTTATGCCGGAGCCGAGCAACCGAGCGTCGACCTCCGCCTGCGATCGAGCGCTGGGTCTGAGGTTTGGGTCGGATTGGTCGCGTCGGCGATCGAGGCGACCGAGTTCGCCGAGCCCTTGCTGCTGGCGCAGTGGGTCGATCTGACCGTCCGGCGTCGCGCCGAGCAGGACCGCGCCGAGCTGTTGCTGGAACAAGCCGCGCGCGTGCAGGCCGAGTCGGTGGCCGAGCGGCTGTCGATGCTCCAGGACCTCACGACCGCGCTCGAGCCGCTCGAGCTCGACGAGCTCCTGCCTCAGTTGGCGGCGCGGCTGGCCGAGCTGTTCGGGGTCGAGGCGGCGGAGGTCCAGATCTCCGGCGAGCACGACGAACCTCGCGTGGTGTGCGCGGCCGGCGACCAGGTGCGCTCGGTCCCGCGCGAAGCGGTCGAGGCCGACACGGAACGGTGGCGGCAGGTGCCGCTCGTGATCGAGCGGACAACGGTCGGATATCTGCGGCTCGCTCAGCCGTCGGGCCGGTCCTTCAGTCCCACCGAGCGATCACTGCTCCAGGATGCGGCCGACCGCGCGGCGCTGGCGATCCGGCAGGCCCAGCTGCACGAGGAGGAGCACCGGATCGCGGTCGAGCTTCAGCGCGGCCTGGTCCCGAAGAGCCTTCCCGAGGTCAGCGGCATCGACCTGGCCGCGTCGTACGACGTCGCCGGGCTGGGCGCCCAGGTGGGCGGAGACTGGTACGACGCGTTCGCGATGCCCGGCGGCCGCCTCGGGATCGTCGTCGGGGACGTCACCGGCCGCGGCATCCGAGCCGCGTCCGCGATGGGGCAGCTACGCACGCTGACGCGAGCGTTTGCACTCGCCCAAGGCGGCCTCCGGACCCCGGGAGAGGCGCTCACGCTGCTGAACCGCCACCAGCTCGAGGGCGATGACGAGCAACTGTTCACGATCGTCTACGCGGTGGTCGACCCTGACGCGGGCACGATCTCGTGGGCCAACGGGGGTCACCCGCCACCGCTGCTGCGCGGCGCCGACGGGACCAGTCGGTACCTCGAGGGTGGCAACGGGCTGATGGGCGTCGAGGACAGCGTGTATGAGACCCACGAGGGGCGGACGAGCGCGCACGACATGGTCGTCCTGTACACCGACGGCTTGATCGAGCGTCGCGGCGAATCGCTCGACGTCGGGCTCGAGCGGCTAGCGGACGCAGCCTCGGCCGGGCCCGATAACGCGCGGAGCATGTGCGATCACATCGTCGACGAGCTGCTGGAACCGCCCGAGGAACGCTACGACGACGTGACCGCGGTCGTCGCGCGACTGCCGGGTTAGCATCGCCGCCCGCGTGCGAACATAGGGCAATGACCGAGACGAACATCGCGCTGGCTCGTCGAGGCTACGAGGCGATCATGCGCGGGGACCTTGACACGATCGGCGAGCTGCTCGATCCCGAGGTCAAATGGCACGGCGGCGACTCGGCAGACGGCTGCCAGAACCGTAAGCAGGCGCTGCGTTGGATGCGACAGGCGTGGGCGCGCCGGGGAAGCCCGCCGGCCGAGTTGGTCGACATGATCGACGCCGGCGACAAGATCGTGGTGATAATGCGGCGGATCGGCGAGGACGGCGAGCCGGAGCTGGTCGCGAACCTGACGACGTTCCGCGATGGCAAGGTCGTCGAGATGGTCCACTATCCGAACCCCGACGACGCGCGCGCCGCGGCGAGGGTCTGAGCGTCTCGCACTCAGCCGAGGTAGCCGTGCGCGCGCAGGAACTTGCGGAGCTTGGCGACGAACTTCGCGCCACCGGGCTCTAGCGGACTCAGCGCGCTGTTCAAATGCCCGGCCTTCACCTGTTTGGCTAGGAAGCTGTTCACGAGCTTCACGTGCCCGAGCAGCTCCTCGTCAGCGGCCCACGCCCCCACCACGCCGACGCTGTCTGAGTAGTGCTGCTTGTCCATGCTGTTGAACGCCTTCATCCATCGGGCGGCATCGCGTGTGACGAGCTTCGGGTATTGACGCGTGACGTTCGAGAAGTGGCGATCGGAGAAGGTCAGGATCTGGATCGGCAGGCCCGAGGCCGCGAAGTCGGTGAACTCGTAGGCGAACGAGTCGTCGGCGGTAAGGAACTCGTAGCGGCCGTTGTGGCGCAGATCGACGATCTCTTCACCCGGGTCGCCGAAGTCGTGCTGGGTCATCGCGTACGTCATCGTGCCCGGATCGAACGAGAAGATCTGCTCGATCCAGCAGCAGTGGGCGCCGCCGCTGTACAGGTCGAGCAGCACGTCCGGCTGTCCGTCGTGCTCGAGGTCGAGGGCGTGCACGGAGGACGTCTTGCCCGACGGAGACGCCGGCGCGCAGTACGCCCCGCACAACTTGGACACCACCGGCTCGTCGTAGACCACCGCGGTCCCCTGGGCGATCGTGAGCCGGAGGCCGCTGAAGTTCGGGTACGAGCCGCTGAACGTGAACGTCGCGGTGACGTTGCCGGACTGGGCGCTCTGGGTCGCCGCCAGCGCGGCGGGCGCGGCCACGAGTGACGCTGCGACCAGGCCGCAGATGATCAGGATCAGCCGTCTCATCGGGGCCATCCTAACCGGCCTGACATCAGATCCTGAACACCGGGATCAGGCGCTGTTCGTGCTCGGCTTCGATCCGCGCGATCACCTCGATGTGCTCTTCGAGACCCGAACCGCGCAGCTTGGTCGCCAGCAGCTCATCGACCTGATAGATGCCCGCGCTGTTGGACATCGCGATCTCGACGCGCACCGCCCGGTCTCGCCCCGGAGAGATCTTCACGTCCTCGATCGCGTACGCGGACAGCGAGTGAATGTTGTGGCGCCCCGATTCGAATGGCACTCGCGATCGGCCCCGCGCCATGTCGAGCGCATCGGCGACGCGCACGATCCCGGCCTCAACCGTGAACGGCGCTCCGTTGCGACGGTGGCCGATGATCGCGTGCATCGCGTCCGAGGCGATCACGGTTCGTTCCGGCTCCTCATAGGCGCTGGCCAGCAACCCTTCGAGCTTGTCCGCAGTCAGGAACAGGCTGTAGCGCTCGTGGTCGTCCCGATGGATCGACATACCGACGCAGTGGAACAGGCATCCGGCGGCGATTACCACCTCGGCGTCGTGATCGCTCATGCCGTAATCGGCGGTGACGCTCGGCGTTACCCCGCGGCGGAACAGCAGCCGAGACAGGCGTAGGCCGATGTTCAGCACGATCTGGATGTGCACCCACGAGTGATCCGACATCCCCAGACGCCGCGATGCGTTCACTGCCGACACGTGCCACAGGGCCTTCACGTGGGCGTCGGCATTGACGGCCTCGAGGAACCGCTCGAGTCGCCGGTTACCCCGGGTCGGCGCCCGCACGCGCACCTCGGCGATCGCCTCTCGGGGCGGGATCGGCGGGTCGAGGTTGTCGAGGCGTTGCATGTCGCGGCCCCAGACGCCTGACTCGACCGGGACGGGTTCGTCGAGCTCATCCATGTGACACCTCCAGCAGTAGACCTTCCCGTAACCCGCCGTTGGCGACCTCGAGCGGCGCGCCGAACAGCTCCGCCGCCGCCTGGAGGATCAGCAGCCCGGCCGGAAGGAGCCGGGCCCGATCCTCATCGAGCTCGAACCTCCGCGCCAGCTCGGCCGCGCGTCCGCCCGCAAGCAGCGCCAATGCCCGGGCGAACGCGTCGGCATCGAGCACCGGGCCGGCGATCCGACGCAACGAGGTCGCGCTGCCGCCCACGGCCACGACCCGCGCCGCGGACGGTGGCCGGATGCCGTCGAGCACCTCCCGCACCCGCGCGCTGGCGCGGGTCATGTCCTTTTCCGTTGGCGGGTCGGAATGAAGACACTCGTCCGCGATCACACCGGAGCCGATCTCGAACGACGCAAACCAGCTCACCTGATCGGGCAAGGTTCCAACCACGAGCTCGCATGATCCCCCACCCGCGTCCACGACCCCGAGCGGGCCGAGAGGATCGTAGCCGAGCGTCCGCGCGGCACCCGCGAATGCGAGCCGGGCCTCCTCGGCGGCCGACAGGATCTCGACGTCGAGTCCGCACGAATGGCGGACCGCCGCCGCGAGCGCGTCGGAATTTCCCGCCCGCCGGACGGCCGCGGTCGCGACGCAACGTACGTCGGCGGCGCCCAGTTCCAGCGCCGCCTGGAGCTGGGCGGCGGCGACGGTGGCGACCTCGGCGATCTTCTCTTCGCGGATCTCCTGACGCGCGGTCAGGCCTCGCCTGACGTGGGTGAAGGCTCGTTCCTGGTGCACCTCGACCAACCGGTCCCCGTCGCAATCCGCGACGAGCAACCGCGTCGTGTTCGAGCCGATGTCGATGCAGGCACGGCGCACGATGGGAAAGGCGGGCGACTCCCGAGCGCAGACGGCGGCTATCGCTCGCGACCGGACTCTACTGATGTCGCGCGACGGACGCCGGCGGAGCCTCGCCGCGCGCGGCGCCACCGGCAGGGCCCGCGCCGCCACCGCCAGAGTCCGGGCCGCCGCCGTTGGGGTCCCGGCCGCCGCGGTTGGGGTCCAGACCGGCGCCCTCACGGTCTGAGGCGGGATTGGCGGACGCCGGAGGCCCCGGGCCCACCGGCGGCGGCGTCGCCGTGCCGAGCGACGCCAAGGCGAACCAGGCCGCCAGCGTAACCGCGAGCGACCCTGCTCCGGCGACGGCGAGTGCGGTGCGGGGGGTTCCCAGCGCGGTGATCGTCCCGCCGAGGAGGATCCCGACGCCGGGCACCGACTGGAACAAGGACTCGTTGAGGCTCATCATCAGCGCCATCCACCGCTCCTCGGTCTCCTCCTGGAGCGCGGTGCGGGCAGCAACGGCCTCGACGCCGTTGCCGACGCCGGCAAACGCCGCGCCGACGATCGCAACGGCCAGCGTCGGGGCCATCGCCATCACTAGAAAGCCGATCCCGAGCGACGCTGCGCCGATCACGATCAGCGATCGCTGAGGGAGCGCGCGCCAGCGTGCGTAGATGGCGGCGCCGGCGACCGCGCCCGCTCCCCAGGCCGACAGCAGCGCGCCGTAACCCTCGGAGCCGGCGTGCAGCGAATGCTCGGCGAACACGACCTCGACCGGGACCGAGATCGTGAAGAACAGGACGCCGAACACCTGGAGCAGCAACAGGCGGCTGATCACCGCACGCTCGCGGGCGTACTGAATCGCGGCGCGCACGCGGCCCTTGGCGGAGGCGCGGGTCGGCGTCGGCTCGGGCAGGCCCTTAGCGGTCGCGAGCGTAAGCCCGATCAGGCCGAACAGCACGCCGTCCGCGATCAGCGCCGCGCTCGTCCCGCCGGCCGCGACGACCGCCCCGCCGATAGCCGGACCGAGCATGAAGCACACCGAGAATGCGCCGTTCGTGACCGCGTTGCCCTCGCGCAGCAACCCGACCGCCGCGGTCACGCTGACGGTGGCGGCACGCGCCAGGGATCGCGCGGTGAGTGCCGCGATTCCATCCAGGAGCGCGAGCGCCAGCACCAACGGCAGCGAGAAATGCATCGCCACCCAGGCCAGCGCGAAGAACACGAGCGCCTCGAACCAGTAGAGGGCCGGGAGCACGGGGCGCGGCGGGCGATGGTCGAGCCGTGCGACCGCCAGCGGTGCGATCAACGCCGGCACGAACTGCGAGGCGAGGAAGAACCCGGCCGCGCCCAGGGCGCTGCCTGTGCGCTGGTAGACGAGCAACGCGAGCGCCAACGATCCGACCATGAAGGCCAGCTCGTTCAACGTGTAGGCAGCCAACAGCCGCCGGTATGGGCCGATCTTCAGGACCCGGTTCACCGGTTGTACCTCCACGGCGATCCTAGTACCGAGGCGATCTTCGTGCTCACTCCAGTATCAGGTGCGGTCCCCGGCTTCAATACCCACGCGTCCGCCTTCGTCAATCGTGTCGTCGGGAAGGCCTCCGCGCCCGCGGCTGTCATCCTCTTCAGAGATGACGATCCGATCGCGGTCCTGGGATCGCGCGAATACCTACTCCCACAGCGCTTTCCCGCCCGAGCGGCTAGCCGCCGGCCGCGAGAGCACGGTGTCGGTCTGCTTGCCCGCGCGCAACGAGGCCGCGACGATCGGTCCGATCCTCGAACGGCTTGTTCCGTTGCGTGAAGCGGGTGTCGTCGACCAGGTCGTGGTCGTCGACCGCTCGAGCGACGGCACGGCCGAGATCGCGCGCCGACTCGGCGCGGAGGTTCACGCTCAGGACGAGCTGATGCCCGAGCACGGCCCGGTCCTCGGAAAGGGCGACGCGATGTGGCGCGCACTGCCGGTGCTAACGGGCGACGTGATCTGCTTCCTCGACGCCGACTCCGAGCGGTTCGGTGCCCATTTCGCGTGCGGCGTCCTCGGCCCGGTTCTGTGCGAGCCGGGGATCTCGTTCGTCAAGGGGTTCTACCGGCGCCCGTTCAGGGTTGGGGACCTCACCGTTTCGGACGGCGGCGGCCGGGTCACCGAGCTCACGGCCCGCCCGCTGCTGAACCTGTTCTATCCCGATCTGGCCGCGGTCCGGCAGCCGCTCGCCGGCGAGATCGCCGCGCGGCGTGAGCTTCTCGAGCAGTTGCCGTTCGCGACCGGATACGGCGTCGACATTGGCCTGCTTATCGACGCGTACGCGCTCGCCGGGCTCGACGCGATCGCCCAGGTCGACCTCGACGTGCGTCAAAACGCCCACCAGGCGCTGCGGGATCTTGGCCCGATGGCATACGCGGTCCTGCGAGCGGTCGCGGTTCGGCTCGAGCGCGAGGGCCGCCTCCGCGGCCCACTGCCGGCGACGTTCACCCCCGCCGACGTCGACGCGCCGCACCCTGCGGCCGCCGAGCCGGCCGAGCGCCCGCCGCTGCGGAGCCTACGCGCCGCCGCCTGAGGAGGCGCGCTAATCGGCGAAGGCGCTCCGAGCCGCCTTGGCGCCGGCCGCTGACCGCTCCAGGTAGCCGTATGTACCGTTCTCGCGCAGCTCCTGGGCGGCGTCGCACAGCGCCGCCAGCGCCGCGAAGGCGAACGCCCCGCCGACCGATATCCGGGCGACCCCCAGCGCGGCCAACTCGGCGACACTCGGGGCCCCGGGGACCGCGAGCACGCTGACCGGCCGCTCGACGGACTCGACCACGCGGCGAATGTCCTCCGGCACCTTCAATCCGGGCGCGAACAGCACGTCGGCGCCCACCTCCTGGTAGGCCTGCAGCCGCGCGATCGTGTCGGCCAGATCGTCACGCCCACGAATGTGGTTCTCCGCGCGTGCCGTGAGCACGAGCTTGACCGGTCCCGCATGTGCGACGTCGACGGCGGCCGCCACCCGCTCGCGGGCGAGGCCGAGGTCATAGATCTGACCGTTCTTCCCGCCCGAGTAGTCCTCCACGGAGCACCCGGCAAGACCGGCCTGCACCGCGAGGCCAACCGTCTGCGCCACGCCGGCGGGGTCGTCGGCGAACGCGTTCTCCAGATCTGCCGACACCGGCAGGTCGGTGCCCCGGGCGAGCTGGGAGGCATGCGCCAAAGCCTCGTCTCGGGTGACTCCGCCGTCGAGCCGTCCGAGCGTCGCGGCTTGTCCGCTGCTCGTGGTCGCGAGCGCCTCGAACCCGAGCGATGCGAGCAGGACAGCCGAGCCGAGATCCCACGCGTTTGGCATGAGCAGCGGTTGCCCAGGCCGGTGTAGCTCCAAGAACCTATCCGCCTTGTCAGTCTGAGTGGTGGTCATGGGGCCAGCCTAACGTCGCGGCCGTCGCAGTAAAGTCGAGCGGGTGAGCTCGACCACGTCCGTACGGGACCCCGAGCTGGGAGGAGACGGATCGTTCCGCCGCCAAGTCAGCCAATTCCGGCGCTGGGTGTCCTCCGACGGTGACAACGAGTTTCAGCCACAGCCTGGCCGGTATCACCTGTATGTCGCCCGTGCCTGTCCGTGGGCGCACCGCACGATCATCGCCCGTCACCTGATGGGTCTCGAGGATGCGATTGGTATCTCATTTGTCGACCCGATCCGCGGCGAACGTGGCTGGACATTCACGGGAGGTCATTACGTCGATCACGTAAATGGCATGCAGTATCTGAGCGAGGCATACCTGGCAACCGATCCGGCCTACGCGGCCCGTGTGACCGTGCCGGTGCTCTGGGACACGAACACTGGCCAAATCGTTTCCAACGAATCCGCCGACATCCTGCGGATGCTGCACACCGCGTTCGCGGAGCTGGCCAAGCACCCCGTGCAGCTGTATCCGGAGTCGCTACGCAGTGAGATCGACGTACTCAACGAGCGGATCTACGACAACGTCAACAACGCCGTGTACAAGGCCGGGTTCTCCACCGATCAGGCCGTTTACGAGCGCGAAGTGGCGGCGCTGTTCGCGATCCTCGACGAGCTCGATGGGCGACTCGCCGACCGGCGCTTTCTATTCGGCATCGAGCCGCTCGAAGCCGACTGGCGACTGTTCACCACGCTCGTCCGTTTCGATGCCGTCTATCAAATCCACTTCAAGTGCTCGCTGCGCAAGCTCATCGAGTACGAGCATCTGTGGCCATACGCACGCGATCTATACCAGTGGCCCGGAGTTGCGGAGACCGTGGACTTCGACGAGATCCGCCGCCACTACTACCTGACTCACCCGATGATCAACCCCAGCGGGCTGGTCGCGGTGCGTCCTGCGGAGAGCTTTGACCTCCCGCACGGACGCGACTCGCTCGCGTAGCCGTACTCCGCGTTTGTACGACCCCGGACAACCGGTTCCCCGGACGACCGGTGGGACCGGTTCCAAACGGATGTGCGTCGCCTCACGCGCGCGATACACTTCCGCGGACGAGGGGCCGCGTGATGCTGACCCGGGGGAGAAAACGGATTGGTGAAGGCACGCCGGACTGACACGCTGCTCGAGCGCGAGCCCGAGCTGCACCGGATGCAACAGGCGATTCGAGGTGCCGGCGACGGTGCAGGCGGGGTCGTGATTGTCGGTGGCCCAGCGGGTATCGGTAAGACAGCGCTTCTGCAAGCCGCCGCGGACATGGCTGAGGATGCCGGACTCGGAGTGCTGCAGGCCCGTGGCAGCGACCTCGAGCAGGAGTTCGCCTTCGGAGTCGTCCGGCAGTTGTTCGAGGCGCCGCTGACGCGAGCCGGTTCGGAGCGGCGCGAGGCCCTCCTCCACGGTGCGGCCGCGCTGGCGGGGCCGTTGTTCGAGTTGGAGCCGGGCCAGCCCACGCAAGCCGACGACACATCGTCAGCGCCGCGCGCGCGGGCCCAAGGTGGATCGGAGCCGCCGGCCGACCGAAGATTCACGGTCGTCCACAGCCTTTACTGGCTGACCGCGAACCTCTCGAGCACCGGTCCGCTTGCGCTGTTGGTCGATGATTGCCACTGGGCCGACCCGCCCTCGCTGCGGTTTCTCAACTACGTGAGCTCGCGCTGCCGGGAGCTGGGCCTGTTGGTGGTCGTGACCGTACGCGACGGGGAGCCGTCGATAGTCCAGGAACTGTTGGTCGCGCTCCGCGCCGATCCACGCGCGATGCTGATCGAGCCGAGGTCGCTGAGCCCGCACGCGGTCGCGACTTTGGTGCGTTCCGCGCTCGGGCCCCACGCCGACGCCGGCTTCTGCGCTGCCTGCGCGCGAGCCAGCGCCGGGAACCCGTTCCTGGTTCGCGAGCTGATCGCCGAGCTGGAGACCGAGCGCGTCGAACCCGTGGCGGCCAGCGCGCCGCGTGTCGAAAGCGTCCGGCCGGAATCGGTCTCCAGGGCGGTGGTCGCCCGACTCAACCATCTCGGCTCGGATTCCCGGAATCTGGCCCGATCGGTGGCCGTGCTCGAGACCGCCTCGCTGCGCCAGGCGGCAACGCTCGCCGGGATCCCGGGGACACGGGCGCTGCGCGCCGCCGATCGCTTGATCTCGGCACAGATCCTCGCTTCGTCGGCGACCCTTGCGTTCGTTCATCCCCTGCTGCAACGGGCGGTTTACGAGCGGATCCCGGCCGCCGCGCTCGCGGACGGTCACCGGCGCGCCGGTCTCATGCTGGCGGGCGAGGGCGCGCGGAGCACTCTGGTCGGAGCGCACCTGTTGCGCGGTGAGCCGGCCGGCGACCCCGCGGTCGTGGTGCTTCTGCGGGAGGCCGCCCGCGCGGCGCTCGCCGACGGCGCACCGGGGACCGCGGTTCGGCTGCTGCAGCGGACGTTGCGCGAGCCGCCCGCAAGCGACGCGCGCGGGCCGGTCCTCGGCGAGCTCGGCGAAGCCGAGGCGCTCGCGCGTGATCCGGCGGCCGCCGGCCACCTGCGAGAGGCGCTCGCGCTCGTCAGGGCGCCGGCAATCCGGGTCAGACTGGCACGCATCCTCAGCGAGATCCTCGTCTGGGACGGTCGGCCGATCGAGGCCCACGCCATGGTCGTCGAGATGATCGAGCAACTGGGTCCGGCGGCCGCTCCACCACTTCGCGCGGTGCTCGAGACGCTCCGAGCCGTGACCGCATCGGTCGACCGCCGTCTGTTCGCGGAGATCGAGCCGCGCCTCCCGCTCCTGCGCGAGTTGACGATCGCGGCAGGCCCAGCCGGCCGCGGCCTGAAGGTATTCGATGCGTGCTGGCAGGCCAGCCACGGGCCGTACCTCGGGGATTGGCGCGAGTTGATGGATACGGGCCTGGATCGAGGACGGCTCGTCATCGAGGAGTCGACCGGTCCTCAGATGGCCCGGTACGCCACCTGTGCCCTGGTGTTCGCCGATGACGTGGGACGTGCGCAGAAGCAGATCGCGGATGTACGCGCCGACACGGTGTCGCGCGGTTCGATCGACGCCCAGCTCAGCAGCCTGACCTGGGGCACGTTGCTCGCTCTGCGCCTGGGCGAGCTCGCTCAGGCCGAGGCGGACGCCCGGGCGGCACTCGAGCTCGGCGACCGCTACCACGTCGTGTGGGCGCGGATCTGGTCGGCCACGTTCCTCGCCCAGGTGCTGCTGGAGCGCAACGCGACGGCCGAGGCCGATGACCTGCTCGCGCACGCACCAATCGACGCTGCGATCGACACGAGCGCTGGGGTCCATGCCCTGATGACGCGCGGCCGGGTGCGGGTGGCGCAGGGGCGGACGGCCGAGGGGATCGCGGATCTCCGTGCCGTGGGCGAGGCCGCGACCGTGTGCAACCCGAACCTGTTCCCATGGCGCTCCACGCTCGCCCTGGCGCTAGCAGCCAGCGATCCGGAGCAGGCCCGTACGCTCGCCGGCGAGGAGCTCGAGCGAGCCCGTTGGTTCGCGCAACCTCGGGGTGTCGGGGTCGCGCTGCGAGTTTGCGGGGTGCTCGCGGGCGGCGAGGACGGAATCGCGATGCTGAACGAGGCCGTCGAGCACCTTCGGCGCTCGCCGGCGCGCCTCGAGCTCGCGCGGACGCTGTGCGACCTCGGGGCCGCTCAACGCCGTACCGGCAAGCGGAGCGCCGCGCGCGAGCCGCTGCGCGAGGCGCTCGGCCTCGCGGCGCAGTGCGGTGCAGAGGCCCTCGCCAGGCGCATCGACGAGGAGCTCGCCGCGACCGGCGTCAATCGGCGCCGCGAGCGGGCGGGCGGGCGCGAAGCGCTAACGCCGGCCGAGCGCCGCGTCGCCGAGCTTGCAGCGAGCGGCCTCACCAACCGCCAGATCGGCCGCACGCTGTTCGTGTCGGTCAAGACCGTCGGGACCCATCTCGGCCACATCTACGAGAAGCTGGACCTCCAGGGAGCGCAGGCGCGCGACCAGTTGGCCGTGCTGCTCAACGGACACGGCGTCACGCCCTCCACCCTGTCGGGCGAGAGCCCCAATTCGCCGCGTGCCGGGCCAGCTGCGCCCCGAGCTGGCCCGGCCGCGGGGGACCTACGTCCCGATTCGCCTGACCTGGGTCACGTCAGCACACTGGACGGGGCTCAGCGCGGCTTGCGGCGCTGAGCCCCATCGAGCCTGTCCCCCGACACCACGCGCCGAGCGTGATGCATGAACGCGCCCCCATTCAGAGTCGTTCCTCTGGGCAAGCGATTGCAGAAAGACGATTTGGCCGATGCTCGACTGCCATGCGAGGTCCGGCCCTGAATCGGCGGCGTCGCTGCGAAGCTGGGCTCCGGGCCGCTGACCGAGAGGGACCAGCGGCACTGACAGCTGCGCCATTTCTAAGCGAACCGATCCAAACGTCTCTAGCACGCGCGGATCATTGCGCGCCCAACGGGGCCTCGCATCGGGACCCCTCCTGATCTTTGAGACTCGGCCGAGCTCAGTGCCCGTGCCGGCGCCGCCTGCGCCGCGCCATCAGGAGCACGACGGCGACGCCCGCCGCCGCGACGGGAGCCGGATTGCGCTTGACCCGCCCCCACACGACCGAACCCATCAGCGAGAGGCCCTGCATGGGTTCGCTCGGCATCGGTGGGTTGTCGAGCGGCGGCGTCTGCGCGGTGGAAGGCGGTGGCGGGGGCGACGCAGCCGGCGGTGGCGGAGGCGCCACCGGTGGCGGTTCTGGCGCCGGTGGCGCGGGCGGCGGGGTCTCGGCCGACCCGGTCACCCCGGGCTCGGACTCAGCCGGGGCCTCGCCGGCCGCATGCTCCGCGACGGGCTCGACCGGGGCGGCGGGAGCGTCATGCGTCGCGGGCGGGTCCCAATCGGTCCGGAAGGGTGCCGGCTCAAGCGGCGAGACCGCCTGCGCAGCGTCCGCGGCGGGCTCTGCGACCTCAGTCGGCGGCTCCGCGGTGGGCGTCTCTGGCGCCGAAGATGAAACGGCCTCCGCCGGCGCCGAAGACGCCACGGTCTCTGCGGGCGGCGAAGAGATGACGGTATCCGCGCCCCGCGACGCCTCCATAGCCGCCGGCTCTGCGGCCGCCGTCCCTTCAGCTCCCGGCGCGGCTGACGTCTCCGGCTGCGCCTCGAGCGAGCTCTGAAGCCGCTTGGCGAACTCCCTGAGCAGCCGCTCGGAGATGTCCTCGATCATCCCGCCTCGCCCGAACCGCGCCAGGCGCCCGGTGATGTGGTAGTCGGTCACGACCTCGACCCGGGTACCGTGCCCGTCCGCCGGCGCCAACCGAGAAAGGATCGTCGCCTTCGCGCCACCCTGCCCGCGCTTGTCCGTGCCCTGGGCGTTCATGGTCGCGGTGTGCGACGCCTCGTCGATGTTCTCCATCTCGAGCTTGCCGGTGTAGGAGGCGGTGGTCGGCCCGATCTTCACCGTGAACGTCCCGTTGTAGCTCCCATCGTCGTTGCGACCGGTGACGGCGGCTCCAGGCAGGCAGGGGGCGACGTGCTCGACGTCGATCAGCGTCCGCCACACCTGCTCGAGCGGCGCGGCTACCTCAAACGACTGCTCTAGCTTCATGACGTATCGCCTCCAGGTCTTCGGGTGTGTCGACGTCGCGCGCCGAGCGCAATTGTCCGCACTCGATCGTTTTGCCTCCCTGCAGGAGACCCCGCGCGCCCCGGTCGCCGTGCAGACTCCCGATCAGGCGCATCTGCACCGGGCCGAGCACGACCGGATGTCCGGGTCGGCCATCGTAGACCGCGCGCGTTGCGGGCGGCTCGTCCACGAACCGCGCGATCAGCTCGGGGTTCATGCGGGGCTGGTCGCCGAGCGTCACGATCACCTTCGTGACATGCGCGTCGGCGGTCAGATGCTCGATGCCGCGGCGTAAAGACAGCGCCTGTCCGTCCTCCCAGCGCTCGCAGATCACGGGCTCTGCTCGCATCAAATCGACACGAGCGAGGATCCGCTCGGCGTAAGCCCCGAGCACCAGCGCGATCCTCTCGAGCTCGGTCACCGCGCATTGAGCGGCGATTGCGTGATCCAGCAGCGGACGACCCTCGAGCTCGGCCAGCTGCTTCGGCTCGTTTCCGAACCGCGTGCCGGCGCCGGCGGCGAGGATCAGGCCGCAGATCAAGCGGGCACCTCGTGGATCCGGCCCTTGCTTTCCGCGAGCCGGCCCCCGTCACGGCCGTGGCGCGCTGCGACGATCTCGGCGATGATCGATAGCGCGGTCTCCTCGCGGCTGATCCCGCCGAGATCGAGGCCGACCGGCGCGGAGATCCGCTCCAGCTCGTCCTCGGCCAATCCCAGGGCGAGCAGCCGTTCACGGCGCTTGGCCTGCGCACGGCGCGAGCCCATCGCGCCGATGAACCGGGCCGGCGAGCTAAGCGCGAGCAGCAGCGCCGCATCGTCGAGCTTCGGGTCGTGCGTCAGCACCACGATCGAGGTCGCCGGATCGACGCCGCCGATCTGCGCGACCGCCGCTTCGGGCCACGCCGCGACGACATCCTCGGCATCCGGGAACCGCTCCTTGGTGGCAAACCGCGCCCGCGGGTCGACGACGTACGGCCGCCAACCGGCCGCGCGGGCGAGCCTGCACAGCGAAGCCGCGATGTCGACCGCTCCGAACACGATCAGCCGCGGCGGCGGCGCCACGACGTCGATGAACAACCCGTCCTGGCGCTCGGACGCCTCGGCCCACAGCTGCTCGATCGCCACGCGGGCCGCCTCGTCGTCGAGCTCGGGCGCGCCCAGCGACCCCAAACGCGCCCCGTCCGGTTCGACGAGCAGCTTCGCCCCGGGGGAAGCGCCTTCCAAAACCGTCACCTCGGCCGCTCGGCCGTCGGCACGCGCGATCTCCTCGAACCGGCCGGGCTCGTACGCCTGAACCCAGACGTCGATCTCACCGCCGCACGGCAGCCCGACGTCCCACGCGTCCGAGTCCGCGATCCCAAAGTGCACGAGCTGCGGCGGTTCTCCTCGCAGAATCCCATCGGCGATCTCGGCGACCGCGCCCTCGACGCAACCGCCCGACACCGAGCCGGCGATCTCCCCGTGTTCGTTGACCGCCATCTTCGCCCCGGGCGGGCGTGGGGCCGACCGCTGAACGTCGATCACGGTGGCCAGGGCGATCCGGTCTCCCCGGGCCTTCCAAACCTCGATCTCGGACAGAACCTCTTTCATGATTCAGATCTCCTCAAGGATGACAGCTAGCTGCTCGAGTGAGGCAAGCGAATTTCCCGCCAGCAGCTCGTCCGTATGCGGGATTGCGGCGCGCATGCCGCGGGTCAGCGGCGCAAATTCGGGGTGCGCGGCCAGCGGATTCAGCCACACCAGGCGATGCGCGCTGCGCCCGAGGCGCGCCATTTCAAGCGTCAGTTGATCGGGGTCTCCCCGGTCCCAGCCGTCGGACAGGATCACCACCACGGCGCCGCGGCCGACTCGGCGACCGTGGTCGCGGTTCAACGTCGCCAGCGCGTCGCCGATCCGCGTTCCACCCGAGAAATCGGTCACCGCCTCCGCGGCGCGTTCCAAAGCACGATCGTGGTCACGGCCGCCAAGCTCGTGCGTGATCCGGGTCAGCCGCGTGCCGAACGCGAACGCCTCCACCCGCCGGCGAGCGGCCACCGAGGCGTGCAGGTACTGGAGCAGCATCCGCGCGTACGGAGTCATCGAGCCGGACACATCGCATACGAGCACCACCGGCCGTGGACGTCGCGAGGGCGCCCGCCAGTGCCGGTCGATCGGCTCCCCCGCGGTGCGGAGCGAGGCGCGCACGACGCGCCGCAGGTCTGGCGTGTGGCCGCGGCGGCGGGACGGCCGCGTCCGCCGCGAGAGCCGCGTCGGCCCCCTGCGCGCGAGCTGCGCGATCAGCAGCCGGGCGATCGCCATTTCGGCGTCCGTGTACGTGGCAAAGTCCTTGTGTCGCAGCAGTTCGACGTCGCTCCATGCGGCCGGGACAGGGCTCAGCTCGGCGCCGTCCATCGATGGTGGCGGAGGTCCGCCGGTGGCGAGCCCGGCATGGGGCAGCGCCTCGCGCTCGATACCCCCGAGCTCGTCGAACGGGGACTGCCCGAGCGGCGCTCCGCTGCCGTAGACCGCCAGGAACGCGAGATCGAACTTCGCGAGGTCAGCGCGATCCGAGCAGAGCACCGCTCGGAGCGCGAGCCTCGCGTCCTCGCGCGAGGTGCAGTCGACCGCCTCGAGCGCCTCGTGCGCGGTCAGCAGCTCCCCCATGCCAACTCGCGAGCCCTGAGCCCGGAGCGCCGCTGTCAGCTCCGCGAGCCCGCCCGTAACGCCCTCGGCCAGCTCAGCCGGGAGCTCAGGCTCCTCAGACACCGTCGAGGACACCTCGCGAGATCACTCTTTCCATGTCCTCGTGCACCTTCAGCGCAACCCCCAGAGTTTCCTCGAGGTCGGCCTCCTCGCCGAGCTGAAGGAGCGCTCGCGCCCACACGATCGTCTCACCCACGCCCGGAAGCTTGTACAGGTCGCCCTGCTCGCGGAGCCGCGAAACGGCGGTGACCACCCTGCTCGCGATCGCGTCGGGGACGCCTGGGACCCGCGTGCGGACGATCTCGCGTTCGAGTTCGGCGCTCGGGTAGTCGATCCACTGGTACAGGCAACGCCGTTTGAGCGCGTCGTGCAGCTCCCGCGTGCGGTTCGAGGTCAGGAACACCGTCGGCCGTCGGGCCGCGGTGATCGTCCCCAACTCGGGGATCGTCACGGCGAAGTCGGCCAGGAACTCGAGCAGGAACGCTTCGAACTCGTCATCCGCCCGGTCGATCTCGTCGATCAGAAGCACGACCGGCTGATCCGCGCCCGCTTCCAAAGCATCCAGCAGCGGACGGCGCAGCAAGAACCGGCGTGAGAACAGCTCGCCCTCGTCGACTCCCGCCTCGGCCGCCCGCAGCGCGAGCAACTGACGCGCGTAGTCCCAGTCGTACACCGCGTGATGCAGGTCGATCCCCTCGTGACACTGGAGGCGGATGAGACGCGCGCCGGTCGCGGCGGCAAGTGAGCGCGCGACCTCGGTCTTGCCCACGCCGGCTTCGCCCTCGAGCAACAGCGGCTGCTCGAGGGCCACGGCGAGGTGGACCGCAAGCGCCAGCGGCCGACCGGCGAGGTAGCCCTGGGAGGCGAGCACCGCGCTCGCCTCCTCTACGGAACCGACGTGTGGAAGTGTCACACAGCCATCATGGCAGCCCTGCTGCCTCTTCGAGGGCGCGGCGAGTCAGGACCCGCGCCAGATGGCGCTTGTAGTCTCCGCTCGCGTTGAGGTCGGCGGGAGGGTCGGTGCCCTCCGCCGCCTGCTCGGCCGCCCTGGCAATGCTCTCCTTGTTCAGCGGCTGTCCACGCAGGGCGTCCTCGACGGCCCCAGCGCGCAGCGGCACCGAGGCCATATTGGTCAGCCCCACCCGAACGTCCTCGCACACGTCGCCGGTCTGCTTGACGAGCACGCTGACCGCCACCATCGCCCAGTCCTCGCTGCGCCGGTTGAACTTCTGGTAGCTGTAGCCCCAGCCGTCGTAGGCGGGCATCCGGACCTCGGTGAGGACCTCCGTCGGCTCGATCGCGGTCTCGAGGTAGTTGCGGAACAGGTCGTTGGCGGAGACGCTCCGCTGCTGAGAACCGGCGCCCTGCAACGTCACGCTGGCGTCGCAGATCATCATCACCGCCGGCAGATCCGACGCCGGATCGCCGTGCGCGAGCGACCCGCCGATCGTTCCGCGATTGCGGACCTGTGGGTCCGCAATCGTCCCGGCCGTCCTGGAGACGACTCCCAGATCGGGCGTGTGCTCGAGGACCGCGTGCGGGGTCATCGCCCCGATGCGCCAGTTGCCGTCCTCGCGCTGGACCCCGTGGAGCCCGGGTACCTTGCGCAGGTCCACGAGCAGCGACGGCGCCGCCAGGCGGAGCTTCATCAGCGGCAGCAGCGAGTGTCCGCCGGCCAGCAGCTTGGCGTCCTCGCCGCCGTCGGCGACCGCCTGGATCGCCTCCTCGAGCGTGTCCGGCGCGGTGTAGTCGAACTCGGCCGGGATCATGCCGGCACACCTCCCTTGGCTTCCTGAATGGCCTCCCATACCCGCATTGGGCTGAGCGGCATGTTGATGAACTCGACGCCGAGCGGACGCAGCGCGTCGATCACGGCATTGGTGACCGCCGGGGTGGCGGCGATCGTGCCTGCTTCTCCGACGCCCTTTACGGCAAGCGAATTAACCGGGGATGGCGTCTCGGTGCGATCGGTCTCGAAGCTGGGCAGCTCCGCCGCCGTCGCGAGCGCGTAGTCCACGAACGTGCCGGTCACCAGCTGGCCGGACTCGTCGTAGTGGATGCGCTCGTATAACGCCTGCCCGATTCCGTGCACGATCCCACCATGCACCTGGCCGTCGATGAGCATCGGGTTGATCGCCGGCCCGCAATCATCGACCGCGACCCACCGGACGACCTTGACCTTCCCGGTCTCCGGGTCGACGTCGACGACGCAGGCATGCGCGCCGAACGGGAACACGAAGTTCTCGGGGTCGTAGAACGACTGCTCGTCGAGTCCAGGCTCCATGCCCTCGGGCATGTCCATCGTCACATACGCGGCGCCCGCCGCCTCGCCGAGCGTCAACCCTTTGTCGGGTGATCCGCGCACCGAGAACTTGCCGTCGCTGAGCTCGATGTCCTCCGGCGCCGCCTCGAGCTGATGGGCCACGATCGCCTTGACCTTGTTCGCGACCTTGGTCGCCGCCCGCGCGGCCGCCTCGCCGCCGACGGCGAGCGAGCGCGAGCCATACGTATCGAGCCCGAACGGACCGGTGTCGGTGTCGCCGTGGATCACCTCGACCTGCTGGGGATCGATGCCGAGTCGGTCCGCGACGATCTGCGCGAACCCCGTCTCGTGACCTTGGCCATGAGGCGACGTGCCGGTGTACAGCGTTGCCGACCCGGTGGCGTGGACGCGGACGGTGGCGGACTCCCAGCCGCCGCCCTGGAGCCCGAATCCGCCGGGACCCACGGCTCGCGACGGGGCGTTGCCGCAGATCTCGGTATAGGTCGAGAAACCGATGCCGCGGTAGATGCCCTTCTCGCGAAGCTCCTCGGCCTCACGGTGCACCTGCGCCGGGTCGATGTGCTCGAGCAGCTTGTCGAGCGCGGCTTCGTAGTTCCCCGAGTCGTACACGACGCCGATCGGCGTCTCGTGCCCGGTGGCGAATGGCGGTATGAAGTTCTTCCGCCGCAGCTCGAGCGCGTCCATCCCGAGCTCATGCGCGAGCTGGTCCATCACGACCTCGATCAGATGGGTCGCCTCGGGGCGGCCCGCTCCCCGGATCGCGTCTGTCGGGAACTTGTTCGTGTGCACGCTGGTCACGTCGGTGACCACGGCCGGCGTGTTGTAGACGCCGCACATCACGAACGCGCTGAGCGGTGGGATCAGCGGCGTCAGCAGCAACTGGTATGCCCCGACGTCAGCGATGATCTTCGTGTGCCAGGCCGTGAGCGTGCCGTCGCGCTTGGCGCCGACCTTCACGTAGTCGATCTGGTCACGCCCGTGGTGGGTGACCATCAGTCCCTCGGAACGCGTCTCGATCCACTTCACCGGCCGACCGAGCTTGCGCGCCGCCCATGCGCAGCCAATCTCCTCGGCGTAGATGTTGAGCTTGGAGCCGAAGCCGCCTCCGACCTCCGGCGCGATGACGCGGACCCTGTCCTCGCCGACGCCGAGCAGGAGCGCCAGGAACAGGCGCAGAAAGTGCGGAACCTGGGTCGAGCTCCACACGGTCAGCCGGTCGGCCCGATACTCGGCCAGCACCCCGCGGGGCTCGATCGCGCCCCCTGCCATGCGATGGTTGACGATGCGCCGCTCGATGACCACGTCGGCCTCGGCGAAGCCCGCCTCGAGATCGCCACCGCCGAGCGACCAGTCACACACCTTGTTGGTCCCGAACTGCTCGTGGACCAGGGGCGATCCTTCCTCGAGCGCCTTTTCCGGGTCGGTGACGACCGGTAGCGGGTCGTACTCGACCACGACATCCTCGGCCGCGTCGACGACGGCGTAGCGGTCATCGCCGATCACGAGTGCGACAGGGTCGCCGACGTGCTTGACCTCGCCCTTGGCGAGCACCCAGTGATCGGGGGTGTTGACCGTGACGCCGGGCGGCACCCACGCCATCGGCAGGCCTGCTTCCATGTCAAGATCCTCGTTCGTGTAGACCGCGACGATGCCGTCGCGGTCCTTGGCGGCGGAGGTGTCGATCGAGACGATCTTCGCGTGCGCCTCGGGCGAGCGCACCCACGCCGCCCACAGCTGGCCGACGATGTTGATGTCGTCGACGTAGCTGGCGCGGCCGGTGATCAGCCGGGGGTCCTCCTTGCGGCGCAAGGCCTGGCCGACGTGTTTGGCCGAGGACGGGGCGCCGTTCGTGCTGTCGACCGCAGCCCGCGTTACTTCTGGTCCAGCGTCGCCGACGCTCATGATGACACCCCCGACTCCTGCGAGATGCCTGCCCCCTTCACCTTTGCGGCGTCAAGGACGGCCTTGACGATGTTGTGGTAGCCGGTACAGCGGCACAGGTTGCCCTCGAGTCCGTGGCGCACCTCTTCCTCGGTCGGATTCGGGTTCTCCGCGAGCAGCCCGGCGGCGGCCATGATCATGCCGGGCGTGCAATAGCCGCACTGCAGGCCGTGATCGTTCCAGAACGCTTCCTGAAGCGGATGCAGCTCGGACTCCGAGGCCATTCCTTCGATCGTGGTCAGCGCCACGCCGTCGGCCTGCACGGCGAGCACGGTGCACGACTTGACTGCCCGCCCGTCCATATGAATCGTGCAAGCTCCGCAGTTGGACGTATCGCAGCCGACGTGCGTGCCGGTCAGCCCCAAGTGATCACGTATCGCATGGACCAGCAACAGGCGCGGCTCCACCTCCAGGTGGTGCTCGACGCCGTTGACGTTCAAGCGGACGGGAACGGTTGTACTCATGCCTCTCCCTTCCAGGTTTGCTGGGCAAACGCGACCATACCCCAACGGCCGTGTAACTGTGAAGTCGCTCGCGCGTCCGGTAGCGCTCGTCGGCACGCGGCGGTGCGCAAACGGACAAACGGCGCGCCTCAGCGGTGCGCCAGAACCTGGTAGACCGACGCCCAGCCGGTCTCGAAGCCCTGCCGGGCGGCACGCAGGTACAAACGCCAGATCCGGGCGCGTTCGATGCCCGCCAGCCGTACAGCGTCGTCCCAGCGCGCGTCGAACCGCTCGATCCAGTAGCCGATCGTCCTCGCATAGTCGCTCTGGAGCCCCTCGACGTGGGTTGTCGTGAACTCGACCCGCTCGAGCGCCTGTAGCACCCGCGATAGGGGCAGCGGGACGCCGTCCGGGAACACGAACCGCTCCGAGAACGCGCCCTCGTCCGGCGCGTCGAAGTCCTTGAGCTTTGCGATCCCGTGGTTGAGCAGCCGCCCGCCGAGCGGCAGCAGGCTCCACAGGCGCCTGGCGTAGGTGTCGATCTGCTCCTCCCCCACGTGCTCCACCATCCCGATGCTGGCAATCGCGTCGAACGGCCCGTCCGACACCTCGCGGTAGTCGGCCACGCGGATCTCGACCCGGTCGGCGACGCCGGCTTGGCGAACCCGTTCGCGGGCCAGCTCAGCCTGACGCTCGGCGAGCGTGATCCCGACCGCGCGCACGCCGTGGCGGCTGGCGGCGTGGATCACGAAGCTGCCCCAGCCGCAGCCGACGTCGAGCACGCGCTCGCCCTCGCGCAGACGGAGCTTCTTGCAGACCAACTCGAGCTTGGCCTCCTGGGCGTCCTCGAGCGTCTCGGCGCCTCCCGCGAAGTACGCGCAGCTGTACGTCATCGAGGAGTCGAGGAACAGCGCGAAGAACTCGTTGCCGACGTCGTAGTGGTGCCGGACTGCGCGCCGGTCCCGGCCGATCGTGTGCCGCTTGCCGCGGAGCCGGAGTTCGGTCGCCGGCACCGGCGGCGGGACCACGAGCCCGCAGGCGCGGATCACTGCCAGCGCGAGGCTCGCCTGGTCGCGGAGCGAGAGGTCCGGCGGGTCGAACTCGTCGACCATCTTGAGCGCGGCCTCCATGTCGTCGACCTCGAGCATCCCGGCGACATAGGCGCGGCCAAGGCCAAGTTCGCCGGGTGCCCGCAGCGCGTGGGCCAGCGCCTGCGGCGTCAGCAGCGTGAGCGTCGGCGAGCCGGGCTCGGTGGCGGGCACTTCGGTCCCGTCCCAAAAGCGGACGCCGAACGGCCGCCGCGGCAGGGTCGACGTCAGCGCACGCCGAAGGGGAGCGGTCTGAGACAGCGCCACGATCAGCGTGACTCTACGCGGCCTCAGCCAGCGCCTTGCTGTCCTTGCGCTCCGGGCTGACCCGCACGACGTCCCACGCCAGGCCGGTCATCTCCATCATCCTGATGATGCCCGCTGACGGATCGATCTGCCATCGCCGCAGGCCGTGACGGTACGAGCACGGGAACGCATGGTGATTGTTGTGCCACGCCTCGCCCCACGTCGGGATCGCGAGCCAGGCGAGGTTGCGCGACTCGTCGTGCGTGTCGTAGTCCTGCCGGCCGAAGAAATGGCAGAGCGAGTTGATGCTGAACGTCGCGTGGTGCATGAAGAAGATGCGGGCTGCGCCACCCCAGAGCAGCGCGGTCAACCCGCCGGCCACGGTGCCAGACAGCGCGACGCCGAGCCCGAATGCGGCGGCGAGGCCGAGCAGCACCCACAGCACGAAAGTGTTGTTGACGAAGCGGAGCCAGGGGTCCGCGAGCAGATCCTTGGCATAGCGGCGCTCGTCGGCCACCTCCATGTCTGTGAACACCCACCCGAGATGGGCGTGGATCAGCCCACTGAACGCGCCGCGCCAGCCCGTGCCGTGCCCGACATGCGGACTGTGCGGATCGCCGTCAGCGTCCGAGAACTGATGGTGCTTTCGATGGGTCGCGACCCAGTCGATCACGGGTCCTTCGGCTGCGGCGGATCCGAGCGCGGCGAACGCCGCCCGCGTCGCACGGTGGCACTTGAAGCTCCCGTGGGTCAGCAACCGGTGGAAGCCGACGGTTATCCCGGTCCCGACCGCCATGTAGAACACGGCCAGGATGAGGATGTCTTGCCAGTTCAGAAGGTTCCCGGTCCAGCCGAACCACATTCCGATGCCGACCATGATGGGTGGCACGGCAGTGACCACGCCGCTGGCGATGCGATCCACGACCGGCATCGAGACCGGCCTGACGTTCTCGGCGGGCACGGCTCTGAGGGCTGGTCCCATCGGTCCTCCTTGTCTGTGAGGCTTTCACGGCGACTGGGAGGCCCCTCAGCGACGGGGGAAAGCCCCTCGCGCGGCGCCTGCAGCTTGCGGGCAATGGACGTCGGCGCTTCTCGGGCACACGGCCCGAGCGGCTCCGGCGCTGCCGCGATGCTATCGATTGCAGATCGCTGCTGCGTAATAACGTTGCAGGAGGGGGTGACGCCGCGGCGCTGAGCCGACTCAATCCGCGTATCCGGCGAGGACGTCGCGCAGCTGGGCCGCGCCCAGCACCGCGTAGTCGCGATAGCAGTTGTTCATCAACAGATGCGACTCGCGGGCCTCGCGGGCGTGCTCGGCGATCGGCCCTGCCAGCTCTTCCAGCTCCTTCTTCTTGTACCGATATCGAAACCGTTCGGCCGCCGATCCCGAGGTGTCCTTCCAGGTGTTGTCCGAGCGCCCGTGGAAACGGATCAGAAACAGATCGGGGTTCGTGACCGCCATCACGCGTGGCAACTCGGACACCGCCGGCGCATCGACGCACACGAATACGAGACCGTGCGCCTCGAGCATCTTCAGCGTCCGCTCGCGGTCGCGCTCTTCGGCCGTCCACCGGGGCGAGCGGAACTCGACGCTGACCCGGTAATCCGGCAATCGTTCGCGCAGCGCCTCGATCTCCGCCCGGTTGTCCTTCCGCGGCCCGAACCAGGGCGGGTACTGGAACAGCACCGCACCCAGCTTTTCCGCCTCGTGAAGCGGACGCAGCGCGGACTCGAACCGCCTCCAGGCCTCGTCCATCACGTCTGCGCCGAGGTGTTTGGGGTAGATGTTGCGCTTCTCGGCCACGTCCGGCGGGAGGTCGTCGCGCAGGTCGCGCCACAATGACCGGGGCCGCGTGGGGTGACCGGTGAGCAGCGAATACGCCTTCACGTCGAAGCGAAACCCGTCAGGCGTGCGCGCGGCCCACAGCGCGGCCTGCCGCTCGGCAGGCGGCGCGTAGTAGGTCGAGTCGATTTCGGTCAGTGGAAACTGAGAGGCGTAGTAACGCAGTCGCTCCTCGGCCGACATCGTCCGCCGCGGATACCAGTCGGCGTCCTGCACCAACGTGCGGTCGGTCCACGAGCAGCTCCCGGTGAGCACGAGGTGGTCACCGCTCCACGCCGACGGTCCCAGTTGCCCTGTCTCGGTCTCGTCCTCGTTCGCCACGGACGCCCGAGGTTACGCGCGCGTGCGACCCCGAGATCCGTCCCATCGCCAGTCGTGGCTGCTTTATCCTCGGCTGCGCGAGCCACGGTGCGATCGTGGCGGGCACTCGTGGACGGCCGCGTGGAGTCGAACGCAAGCGGGAGGCGACGATTGCGCAACGTTGTCCGCAGGGCCGGCTGCGGCTGCGCCGCTCGCGCGCAATATCGCGAGAGGAGACAGCATGACCCGCGTGCTGGCCGAGACCCTCCTGAACGCCAACCCGCCGAACAACGTCGGTTTCGAGGTTTACTCGATCCGCCAGCCGGCCTGGATCGAATCCGCGCTGGAGGGCGCCGGAGTGGGGTTCGGCACGCAGGGATCGGCGCCGGGCGCCTTCTACCAGCCGGCACATCCGCCGATGGCGCCGCCGCTGCCGATCAACGCCAACACGCCGAGTTAGTCAGAGCGGACCGCCGGGTGGCGACCGGCCACCCGGCGCCCGCATACAGTTCATGAAGCACCCCGAGCCACGAAGGAGAGCCAATGGGTTTCGACCAGTACCACGAGCCGCCTGAGGAGCTGCCCCCTGCGACTCGAACGTTCGCCCGGCTGTGCGCCTCACTCACCGAGGAAGCCGAAGCCATCGGTTGGTACGAGCAACGGATCGCGGTCGAGACCGATCCCGAGGCCGTCGCGGTCATGCGGGACGCCCAGGGAGAGGAGTTCAAGCACTTCAGCATGGACCTCGAGTTCCTGCTTCGCCGCTCACCGGCATGGCGTGAGATCGCTGAAGGCGTGCTGTTCCAATCCGGCGACATCGTCGAGCACGGCGAGGAGGCCGAGGCCGACACGTTCGAGGGGAACGGCGCGGACGGCGAGGCCGGATACCCCGCCGGGTCGCTCGGAATCGGCAGCCTGAAAGGAGCGCTGCGATGAATCACCTTCTCCGTTCGCTCGCGCCGATCAGCGACTCCGGCTGGCAGGAGCTTGACGAGGAGGCGCGTGAGCGGCTCGCGCCGGCGCTCGCCGGCCGCAAGCTCATCGACTTCTCGGGCCCCCACGGCTGGGATTACTCGGCTACGAACCTCGGGCGCGCCGTCGCGCTCAAATCGGCTCCGTGCGACGGCGTGGCCGGTGCCCAGCGCCGGGTACTGCCGCTGGTCGAGGTACGGGCGAATTTCGAGCTCGCGATGTCCGAGTTGCGCGACATCGACCGGGGCGCCGACGACGCCGACCTCGAGCCGCTCGACAAGGCCGCCCACCAGATCGCCGTGGCCGAGAACAAGGCCGTCTTCCATGGCTGGAAGGGCGTGATGGAGGGAATCGCCGAAGCTTCTCCGCACAAGGGGATAACGCTCGGCAACAAGCCCGATGCGTATCGGCGGCCGGTGGCGGCGGCGGTCGAGCGGCTCCTCCACAGCGGGATCAGCGGTCCCTACGGGCTGGCTCTCGGCGGCGAGGAGTACCAGCGCGTTGTCGAGGGCGCCGAGCACGGCGGCTATCCGCTGCTCGAGCACCTGCGCAAGATCATCGACGGTCCGATCATCTGGGCCCCGGGCGTCGATGGCGCGGTCTTGGTCAGCCTGCGCGGCGGCGACTTCGTGTTCGAGTCCGGCCAGGACCTCTCGATCGGCTACGAGAGCCACGACGCCCAGGCCGCTCGGCTGTACCTGGAGGAGAGCTTCAGCTTCCACGTCGCCACGCCGGAGGCCGCAGTCCCGCTCTCCTAGCGGATAACGTCCAGCTCACCGCCCCGCTGTCGGCGAGTTGGACGTCAGCCGCGACCAGTGCGGACAATGTCCAACTCGGCACGCGCGGCTCGCCGAGTTGGACGTTAGCTGCGATCGGAGCGCGTTAGCCGGTGGTGCCCGGCACGAGCGTGCCGAGGAGCGTCTGCACGCCTTCCGCCACCGCAAGCGCGAATTCGTGCCCCACCTGACCTGGCGCCTCGGTGGCGTCCTGCGGAGGCGGCGGTGCCAGCGCCGGTGCGGCGACGAAATGCTCGGCTACGACCGGCGCGTACGTCGCGTCGGCCGGATTCTGATCGTTGCACGGCGACCCCGGCCGCACCGCGTTCATCTCGGCGGTGGCCGGAGACTGGCCGAGCGCGAAGTTGTGCAGCACGCACCAGCTCATGCGGGGCGCGCCGTAGCCGTTTGACCCGAGCAGCGGACCGTTGAGGTTCACCAGCCCGGAGTCCCACCCGCTGTTCTGGCCGTCGAAGTCGTAGTAGTAGACCCGGCTGATCTGGGGTGACTCGCTCGGGAGCCGGAGGTATCCCTCCGCCGCCAGCGCCTGCGCGGTCGGATTGCCGTTGAGGCAGGCCTGCCAGCTGCCGTCGTCCTGCGGATTGCCGTCACCGCACACGCTCGACACCGAGTCCTTGCCCCAGTAGGTCAGCCACACCCCGACCTCGTCCAGCCAGATCTGCGGGTCGGTCGGATAGATCGCGTCGATGACGGCGATCGCGCCCTGCGCGCTCGGGAGGCCCGAGGTCGCCGGAGGCAACGGGTCGCCGCCGTTGAGCGCCGCGTAGTCGACATCCAGGTACGGGTGCAGCGAGATCGCGTCGGGCGGGGTCGGATCGATCGACGACAGCGTCCGAAAGTATCCGTGCACGTAATAACACGTCGCGGGCAGACAGCTCGAGCTATTGAAGTTGAACCCGCCGGCAACCAACGTGTCACTCGGATTTACTCTCTTGGCGTCGAGGTACCAGTACGCGGCCGCTTGGGCACTGCCTCCGTGGCCGTTGCCGCCCGACGGAGCCGCCTTTGGACTCCCGAGCACGCACTGGTCCTGGCTCGCCACCCAGACGCCGTTTCGTGCCGCGCAATTGGGACCCCCGCCCGGCGCCGAATCCGGGATATACGCTGAGTCGGGTTCATTGAATATCTCCCACTCGGTGACCCCGGGCGCGGCCTGCTCGAGCCCGCTCAGCCCACACTCGTACTCAGTGTCGGTCGGCCAGATGTCGTCCGTGGTGGTGTTCGACGCCGACGTCAGCGCCACCAGCACGTGCCCGACGCCGACGGCCCGCGCCGCGGCGGCGACCTCACCGACGTACAGAGCGGCCAACGTGCCCGGACCGTCCGGCGACTTCTGGCAGGTCCCGGCCGAGAAGCTTCCCTTGCCGTCGTTCACCGCGTCCCACGCGATGTAGATGCGCGCGTAACAGACGCGGGTGGAGGTCGGCTGCGCGCACGACGCTCCGCCGAACAGCGAGGTGAAGTACGGGTCGCCCTCGTAGGTGTACGCCGGCGCCGCTCCGGGCGCGACGCCACCGTCGAAGTTGATTCCCCATCCAACCGCGAGCGCGCCGGCGGGTGCCACCAGGGTGCAGGCCGTTACGGTCAGCAAAACGATCCATGCTCGGGCTCTCAACCGGACCCGACCGTAGCGAACGGGCCCCATGGAAAGCGTCGGTCCGGACTATCCCGCGGCCTCGCGACCGAGGACGTCCGCGAGCGCGCGCAACGCCGGCGTCGCCGCTAGCATCCGCCTGGCCTCGGCCTTCGGAAGCATGTCCAGCGCCCGCGCGAGCGCGTGTCCCCACGCTAGCTCTTGCTCGCTCCGGTGAGCGAGCGCCGCGGTGGTCGGGTGGAGCCGGACGACGCGAGCGTCGTCGGAATCTCGACGCCGCTCGAGCAGTCCCCTCGCTTCGAGCGCGCGAAGCGCCGTGGATACGTTCGCGGGCGCCAGCCGCAGCTCGGCCGCGGTCTCGTTGACGCTCAGCCCTGGCCGCCGGACCAGCAACCGCATGATCTCGAGCTCCGACGCCGGGAGCACGTGCCCCGGGTCCGGCTCGCGGCCGATCGTGCGCGGAAGCAGCCATGCCAGATCGTGCAGAACGACCGCCAGGTCTGTGAGCGTGAGCTCTTCCATCTCCCCACTTGGCATGGTAAGGTCAAAGACAATATCTATAAGCCTATAGCTAATTCCCGATCCGGAGACGAACACGGACATGAGCGCAGTGAAAGAGCAGGTCATCCCAGGCTTCAAGGGGCGCGTAGTCAGGCCAGACGCGCCGGACTTTGACGCGACGCGCTCCGTCTGGAACGTGATGCACGACCGCCGGCCGGCGCTGATCGCTCGATGCGAGTCGCCCGAGGACGTCGCCTCCGCGATCGCCCATGCCCGCGAGCGCGGCCTCGCCATCGCAGTCCGTGGCGGCGGGCACTCCCTCCCCGGATTCTCGACCGTCGACCAAGGCCTCGTGATCGATCTGAGACCGCTCAACCACGTGATCGTCGACCCGGCCGCAAGGCGCGTCCGTGTCGGGGGCGGCGCGATCCTCGGAGACGTCGACCGCGGCGCCCAGGCCCACGGCCTCGTCGTCCCGGCCGGCGTCGTCTCGCACACCGGCGTCGGCGGTCTCACCCTCGGTGGCGGCGTGGGCCGCCTGATGCGCCGCTTCGGGCTCACGATCGACTCGCTCCTGTCCGCCGTCGTCGTGCTCGCCGACGGCCGGATCGTCCGCGCCGGCCCAGACGAGAACCCCGACCTGTTCTGGGCCCTCCGGGGCGGCGGCGGCAACTTCGGCGTGGTGACCGAATTCGAATTCCAGGCCCATGAGCTCACCGTCCTGCCGATCCTGGCGATGTTCCATCCGCTCGAGTACGCAGCCGAGGTGCTGGGGACGGGCGAGCGGCTGATGACCGACCCCGAAACGCCTGACGAGCTCCTGTGGACGAGCTTCATGCGCCGCGGCCCCGCCGAAGCGCCGTGGATGACCGAGACGCTCGAAGGCACGCCCGGGGTCATGTCGCTGATCGAGTGGTCGGGCGACGTCGAGGACGGGTACGAGTTGCTGCGCGACATTCAACGAGAGCTCGATCCGCCCGCGGGCGAGCTCGCCATCGTCCCCTATCTCGCGATCCAGTCGATCACCGACGAGCTGCTCGCTCCCGGGACGATCCACGCCTATCTCAAGGCCGGATTCACCGCCGAGTTGACCGAGACGATGATCGAGTGCCTGATTGACCGAGGCTCACAGGTCGGCTCGCGCCTGTCGGTGATCGAGGTCCTCCCGCTCGGCGGCGCGATCCGCGACGTCCCGGGCGACGCCACCGCGTTCCCCCACCGGGACGCGCGGTGGCTGATCAACATCGCCGGCCAGTGGCACGAGCCCGGCGCCACCGACGACGAGATCGCCTGGGTCCGGGGCACGTTCGCGGCGCTCGAGCCGCACCTGACCGGGGGCGCGTACTCCAACTTCATGGAGGACGATGACGCCGACGCCGCCGCCGTCGCCTACGGCTCGACGCTCGAGCGCCTGCAACGGATTAAGGCGATATACGACCCCGACAACGTCTTCCGCCTGAACCAGAACATCGAGCCCGCGCGCCATGGCTAGCCGATCGGCGATAGATGAGCAGCGCGAGCTGTGGAGCTCGAACCCCCGCGACTGGGCGGAGATCGCCGAGCCCGAGAACCACAAGCTGTTCGAACGGCTGCTCGACGTGACCGGGGTCGCCCCAGGCACGCGGATGCTCGACATCGCCTGCGGCTCGGGCTACGCCGCCGCGCTCGCCGCCGCCCGCGGCGCGCGGGTTACGGGCGTCGACATCGCACCGGCGCTGCTCGAGATCGCGCGCGAGCGAACCCCGAACGGCACCTTCCTCGAGGGTGAGATGGACGCTCTGCCCCTCCCCGATTCCGGGTTCGACGTGGTCACGTCGGTCAACGGGTTTCAGTTCGCGCTCGACCCGCCGAAGGCCTTCGCCGAGGCCGCGCGCGTGCTCGTGCCCAGCGGGAGGCTGGCCGCGGCCACGTTCGCCGAGCCCGAACGCAACGAGGGCACGGCGCTCCATCTCGCGATGAAGGCACTGGTCGACGAGCCGGCGGACGACGGCTACGTGCCCTACGCCCTGTCATCGCCGGGCGGGCTCGAGCGCATGCTCGGCCCAGCCGGGCTGCGCCTTGACAGCTCAGGCGAGGTGGCGCTCGCGTGGAAGTACCCGGACACGGACACGGCGATCCGGGCGCTCCTCGCGTCCGCCGGCGGCGCCCGGGCGAGCCGCGTCGCCGGCGAGCGCCGGGTCCGCGAGGCGCTCATCTCCGCGATCGAGCCTTTCCGGGATCGCTCCGGCGCGGTCTCGATCAGGAACCTATTCCGCTACGTGGTCGCAGTGAAGGCCTGAGCCGCCCGCTGCGCGTACTGCTCAAGACCATCGATCGCCCGCGCGATCGCCCAGTTGTGATTCCAGCGGAAGATCGGCCGGAGGACCGGGGTGAGCACCCGCAGCAGCTTCCGATCGGCGTGCACGGATCACAATCAACCGATGTCACAGACGTGCTCGAATTCGACAACTAGCCGCATATGAGCACAGCAGCGGGCGCCAAGGTCATGATGCTCGGGGACTCCGCCCGAGCGAGCGCCGCAGCGCCCGGCCGTCCCTCAGGCTCGGCGCTCGCCGAGTTCGAGCAGGTCTACCGCGGCAATGTCGACGTGGTGACGGCGTACTTCGCGCGGCGCTGCTCCGAGCCCCAGATCGTGGCCGACCTGACCTCGGAGACGTTCGTGCGCGCCGCCGGCGCGTTCGGCAGCTTCGATCCACTGAAGGGCTCGCCCCGGGCGTGGCTGTTCGGGATCGCCGCCCACGTATTCGCCGCCCATTGCGCCCAGACGGCCAATGGGCGGGATGCCGTCGCCCGGCTGGCCCAGCGCCGGCCTCTGGACGTCGACGAGACCGAGGAGCTCGCCGCCAAGATCGACGCCGAGCGCGACGGTCGCGACCTGATCGGACGCTGCGCGCAGCTTCCCGAGATCGAGCGTGCTGCCGTCGAATTGGTCGACCTCGCCGGGCTGACGCCCAAGGAGGCCGCCACGGCGCTGGGCGTCTCACGCGTTGTGCTCCGCAAGCGACTGTCGCGGGCCAGGGCCCGGCTTAGAAAGGAGCATCAGGGCGATGAGTAAGTTCGAGGACCGCCTGTGGCGTGACCTCGTGCGCAAGCACGGGGCTGATTTGGCCCAGATGACACGGCCGTCGGCCAAGCGTGCGCGGCGGGCGCGGCCGCGCCTGCTGGCCAGCACCTCGGTCGCGCTCGCCGTGGCGGTGGCCGCGCTGGCGCTGGTGCTCAGTGCCGCCAGCAGCCCGCCGGCGTTCGCTGTCAGCCGCAACTCCGACGGGACCTACACGGTCACGCTCCAAAAGCTCGCGGCGATCCACGGGGCCAACCAAAAGCTCGCCGCGCTCGGCATCCGGGCGAGGCTGGTCGAGGTGACCCAGGGTTGCACCGTCAAGGCGCTTCCGCCCGCGGCGGTGGCGGCGATGAAGGTGGCCCAGAGCATGGCCGGCAAGGCGGCGCCGCAGGTTGCGGTCGCGAAGCTCGATCCGCGCAAGATTCCCCCGGGCAAATGGCAGGTGATCCCGGCTTATCGAGTCGCCGGCACGGTCCACGTACAGAAGGGCCACCTGATTCAGGGCCAGGCCCCGGCCTGCATCAGCACGATCGTCGCACCCCCGTGCCAGGTCCGACCGCAGCAGGTGCTTCGTAACGGTCACCTGACCACGCTGACCCCGGCCGAGGCTAAGAAGCGCGCAGAGCAGGCGCTCGGGGCTTTCCGCGCCTCAGAGAGCCGGCACAGAACGGGCGCGGAGTCGGGCAACTCCGGCAACTCCGGCAACTCCGGCAGCTCCGGCAACAGCGGCAACTCCGGCGCCAGCGGCAACAGCGGCACCGGGACCTCGACCGGCGTCCAGGTGCCGGCGCCCGCCGCGACATGGGTCGTTGGCTGCTACGTGCATGCTCCAGGGCACCCGCCTGTCACTCCTAACAGCGGCAACTCCGGCAACTCGGGCTCCAGCGGCAACAGCTGACCCCGGGCGCCCCGGCAGCCACGGGCCCGCCTCGCGCGGGCCGTGGCTGCTCGTCGGGGCGGCCGTCGCTTGGAACCTGCTGAGCCTGCGGCCGGAGACGCTCGCCGTCTCCTACCTCAATGACAGCTCCGTCCACGAGCAGATGGTGCGGTTCGCGACGGCCCAGCTCCGCAGCGGGCACCTGCCGCTCGACAGCTGGTTCCCGTTCCTCGGGCTGGGCTCGCCGCAGTTCCTGCACTACCAGAGCCTGCCGGCGATGCTCACCGGGGCGGCCGGGCTCCTGATCGGTCCCGACGCGGCGTTCCGCTGGACCCTATACCTGCTCCTGTCGGTCGGGCCGATCGCGATCTATGTGTCGGCCCGGCTCCTCGGCGCCGGCCGTCCGGCCTCAGCCGCCGCGGCCGCGATGTCGCCGTTCCTGGTGAGCAAGACCGGGATCGGCTACGAGCAAAACGCATACGTCTGGATCGGGTACGGCGTCTGGACGCAGCTGTGGGCGTCATTGACGCTGCCGTTGGCGTGGGGGTTCAGCTGGCGGGCGATCCGCGAGGGGCGCGGGTGGCTCGCCGCGGTCGCGCTCGTCTCGCTGACGATCGCGCTGCACTTCGAGACCGGGTATCTGGCGGTTCTGCCGCTGCTGGTCTGGCCGTTCGTCTCGGGCCGGTCGCTCGCGGCGAGCGCGCGCCGGGCCGCGACCGTCGCCGTCGGAGCCCTCCTCGCCGCCGCGTGGGTGATCGTGCCGCTGATAGACCAGCGCCCGTGGGCGGCCACCAACGAGGCGCTTCGCGGCACAGCGCTCGCGAACGGGTATGGCGCCGCGCGGGTGCTGGGCTGGCTCGGCTCGGGCCAGCTGCTCGATCATGGACGGATTCCGGTCGTGACTGCGTTCGCGGCGATCGGGCTCGTCCTTGCGCTCGCGCGCTGGCGGGCGGGGCGGGCGGGGCGGGCGGGCGGGCGGGGCGGGCGGGGCGGGCGGACCCTAGTTCTCGCGCGCTCGTGGTCGCGCTCGCGGGGTGCCTGGTGCTGTCGTTCGGACGGACGACGTTCGGATCGCTCATCGCCGTGATCCCCGGCAACGGCGACATCTTCTTCCGCCGGTTCATGATGGGCGTCCAGCTCGCCGCGTTGCTGCTCGCCGGCCGCGGCGCGGCGTGGTGCGCCGGCTGGGTCTGGAACGAGCTCGAGTCGCTCGCGCTCCGCCGGCGCCTTCCCCCGCGCGAGGCGCTCCGCCGCCGGCTCGCCTGGCGATGGGCGAACCCGCGCATGGGACGGGTCAGGGCGGCGGTCGCCGCCGGCGCGATGGTCCTCGTTCTCGCGCCCGCGTGGCTACAGCAGCGATCGTTCGACCGCCGGAACGCCGCACATATCGCGGCGCAGCGCCGCGCGGACGCCACCCAGGGCGCCGAGGTCGACCAGCTGATCGCGCTGATCCAGGCGAACGGCGGAGGGCGTGTATACGCCGGCATGCCGTCGAACTGGGGAAACGACTTCACCGTGGGTGCCGTCCCCGTGTTCAAGTACCTCGAGAGCCGGGACGTCGACGAGGTCGGCTACACGCTCCGCACCGCATCCCTCATGACCGGCCCCGAGGACCACTTCGACGAGTTCGACCCGTCCGATTACCAGCTGTTCGGGATCCGCTACCTGATCCTCCCCTCCGGGTCAGCGCCGCCGGTTTCCGCGGACGAAGTGGCGGTCGCCGGTCTGTATGCGCTGTGGAACACATCGACCACCGGGTACGTCCAGGTCGGGACGATCGCCGGAACGCTGACCGCCGACCGGACAGACCTCGGCGCCCGTAGCGCCCCCCTGCTCCAGTCCGGGCTGACGGCGTCCGGCGATTTTTTGGAGATTGATTTCGGTGATCGCGGAGCCAAGCCTCCGCCATTGCCACGCCCGTCCCGCGAGCGGCGCGCCGGCAGCGTCACCTCAGAGACCGACGACCTCGAGCAGGGCACTGTTAGCGCCACCGTGACGATGCGCCGGCCGGGCGTCGCCGTGCTCAGCGCATCGTTCGACGACGGCTGGACCGCCACCGTCGACGGCCGCCCGGCCCACACGACGATGGTCGCGCCGGCGCTGGTCGCGACCGACGTCCCTGCGGGGACGCACATCGTCGCGTTTCGCTATCGGGGCTATTCCGGCTACCCGGAGCTGTTCGCGCTGTGCGCGCTGACGCTCGCGGCGTTTGCTGGCGCCGACGCGGTGCGCCGGCGCCAGGCCAGATCACGCTCTTAGGACCCGCCGATCGTGTTGTCGAGGCGCCACGTCTTGCCGCCGTTCTTGGAGACGTACTGCACCGGCGAGGCGCTGCCGCCGGTCTCCCCGTCGACGAACGCCACCAGGTGGCCCTGCGGGTTTTTGACGACCGCCACCGGCAGTCCGTTGAACGTGGCGCGGTACCAATGCGCGCCGCCGTCGCTCGTGGTGTCGATCACCTGACCCGTGCCCCAGGCGAAGATCGTCTTCTGGCCGGCGGCGCCGATGTCGACCACCGCTAGCGGAGCCTGGGCGGCGTTGAGGTGGAGCGCCGGCCCGTCGGTCTTCCACGTCTTGCCGCCGTCGACCGTCGCCGCGGGATATTGGGCCTGACCCGGCTCCACGAGCGCGAAGCCGTGCTTGGCGTCGGTGAATACCCGGTTCCCGAAGATCTTGCTCGCGCTCACCGTCGAGCCCGGCGCGAGCGTATTGGCGGGCCGGCTGATGAGCGTGCCGTTCACGGTCTGCTGCGGCCCGGCGGCAGCGGCGGTGGACGCGCCCGCGCCAAGCGCGACGGCACTCACGACAAGTATTGATACGACGGTGCGCATGAAACCTCCGGTTCGACGAAGCCCCTCGAAGGGCGCAGACTAGTGCAGGGTGAGTCGGAGCACGATGATCAGCAGGCCGAGCAGGCACCCGAACAGCGTCTGGAACGCCAATTCGCGGCCCGTGCGCTTGGCCCGGACGCCGGCCAGCACTTCGATCAGCACGACCACGACCGCCGACGTCCACACCGCGACGTCCACCGCGGTCAACAGCGAGGCGCCCGCCGCCCACAGAACGAGTACCGCGACTAATGGGATTGCCGCGCCGAACAGGATCGGCACCTGCCGGACCATAATCCGCCCGAGGACACCGAGCCGAAGCGGCTCGCGCTCCTTCAGCCGCTCGGAGGCGAACTCGGCGTACGAGTGGGCGAACCAGTAGATGATCAGCGTGATCACCACCGAGATGACCGTCTTGAGGTAGGTCTCTTCGTCAGCCGCCTCGGCGGCAAGCAGCGCTCCGACGGTCATCGTGCCGTAGATCGCCGCGCTCAGGTCGGACAGCATCGCTACGCGATCCGGACAGCGAACGGCGCATAATCGTCGAACACCGGGCCATCCTACGGCCCCGGCCGTCGGCTATGAGGTCGATCCGTCGGCCTTCGGTCCCTTGGCGGGGATCGACGCCTCGAGCCACCGGCTCAGCGCGCGGCGTCCCACGAGCGTGATCTCGCCGTCAGACCCGAGCCAATCGCGAACCCGCAGCTCGCGGACGATCCCGAGCGCGTCGCGCGGTCCGGGCCCGTCGCCTCTGGCCGCGAGCGCGTCGGTGCCGGGCTCGACCATCCACCGTCGTGACTCGAGCGCGGCGAGCGCGATGCCCTGCTCGTCGGTCGGTAGGTCGAGCGGGTGCGGCCCGGCACTTCGCAGCGGGTCGTCGCTCCGCAACGGGCTGTTGCTCGGCTTCGGCGTCTCGCCGGCCGGTGGGCGCCACGGACCGGGCATCCGCCCGGGGAAGTCCTCTTCGACTCGCTCAGCCTGCGATCGCAGCCAGGCGCCGGCGCTCTCCATCCATTCCCGCGCTGAGCCGGCGTCGACGCCGAACATCTGAGCAAAATCGTCTACGTCTATGTTGTCGACCGCTCGCTCGACGGAGCGCCCCAGCTCCCGCGCGATCGCGCGGAGCTGCTCCTCGAAGCTGTCGCCAGTGGGTTCGTCTTCAGACATGAACACATGATGACACGCCGAAGGTCGGTTCAATGGACGCACCGTGAGTTGCGACTGGCTACTGGTCGACGGATCGAGCATGATCTTCCGCGCCTACTACGGCGTGCCCGCCGGCGACCCGGGGCCTGACGGCTTCCACGTCAACGCGATCCGCGGGTTCCTCGAGCGGCTCGGGCGCCTCGTGACGCAGCGCCGGCCGCGCCACCTGGCCGTGGCCGATGACGAGGCGTGGCGACCGGACTGGCGGGTCGAGCTGCTCCCCACGTATAAGTCCCACAGGGTGGCCGAGCCAGTGCCCGGCGGGCTCGAGCCGCAGCTTCCGGTGATCAGAGACCTGCTCGAGGCAATCGGCATCGACATGGTCGGAGTGGCCGAGCACGAGGCGGAGGACGTGATCGCCACCTGGTGCCGGCTCGCCCCGGGAACGATCGAGATCGCCAGCGGCGACCGGGACCTGTTCGCGCTGGTGGAGAGCCCGCGGATCTGCGTCCTGTATCCGGAGAGGTCGGGCCTGGCCGTGATCGACGAGGACGAGGTGACGCGCCGGTACGACATCCCCGGCCGGCGCTACATGGATTTCGCGATCCTCCGCGGCGATCCGTCCGACGGCCTTCCCGGCTTGAAAGGGGTGGGCGCGGTCACCGCAGCGGGGATGATCCGCCGGCACGGCGACATCGCGGGCGTGCTCCGCGACCGAGAGCTTCGCGACTCCGACCGTGCGTATCTGGAGAACGCGATACGGGTGGTTCCGCCGGTCGACGATCTGCCGATCCCACTCCCCCCCGGCCGGCGCGACTCCTATCCCGCCGATGAGGAGGCGATGCGGTGGCTCGCCGATCGGTACGGGGTACGAGAAGCATGCTCGCGGCTGATGTCCGCCGTTCGGCGCCTCGGTTCAGTCTCCTGAGGTCGGGATGACCGTCAACACCAGCCGTGACGGCCGGGCCGCGTCGTGATGCAACACGTTGCGGGCGATGACGCCTTCGGTGGCGGTCGTCTCGTCGCCGCCGGTGCCGAGGTTCACCGCGAACTTGGGATGTGCCGAGCTCGCGATCTCGACCCGGATCCGGTGACCGGGCAGCACCCGCTGGGCGGTATCCCACATCTGGACCTCGACCTCGTACACGGTGCCCGGCTCGACGGGTAGGGCGCGATCGTGGCCGCCGCGGAAGCGCAACCTGACCAGACCGTCGCACAGGCGCTGCGCAAAGCCGTTCGGGTGGACGTCGAGCAGTTTCGCGGCGACGTCGGTGTCGGCCGCGGAGGTCGAGACGTGGGCGACGAGCCCTACGGAGCCGATCACGTCGAGCGGCTCGGTGAGCGGCTCGCTCGTGAACACGAGCACGTCACCGCGGGTCTCGACCCCGGCGAAGTCGTCGGGGCCGCCGATCTGGGCCGAGGACGCCCCGGTGAGGAACGGCACCGGCCGGTCGGGATCGTGGAGCCACTCGTCCGTCGGCGAGTCGGAGCCCGGTGGTTCATCTACGAGCCGGCCGTCGCCGAATCGCGACGTGGCGCGTCCCGCGCTGTCGAGGTACCAGGTTCGCTGCGCGGCGTCCGGAGGTGGCCACTCGGGCAAGTCGATCCACTGGTTGGCGCCCATCAAGAACGCCCGCACCGGAGCGACCGGCTCGGCCAGCGCCCTCCCCCGGACCGCCTCGTCGAGGAAGCCGGTCATGATCGCGTACAGGTCGACGATTGCCTCGTGGCCGAAGTCGACCTCGCCCAGCTTCCGGTCGGAGTTGACCTGGTGACCCCATGGGCCCATCAGCAAGCGCTGGCCCGACCGCCCGGCGGCGGTCATCGCGGCGAAATTCGCCGGCGTCGCGATCTCCTCGTCGTCGTACCAGCCGGAGATGTGGAGCACCGGCAAGTCGACCTCTCCGATGCGGTGCTGATAGCGCAGCGGCTCCCACCACTCGTCGAGCGTCTGGTGGCGGCACTCTTCTCTCCACAGCTCGGAGCGAAAGCCGGCGGCTTCGTCGAGGTCGACGAGCGGCCGGTGGGCGTAGACCGCCATCCAGTCAACGGCCTCGGTGTACTGCAGGGCGCGGCCGTCGGTCATCCGGAACCAGTGCACGTGCATGGGTCCCGGCACGCCCGTCGGGTTTTCGACGAACGGGTCGGCGGGCGTCACGAGCACGATCATCGCCTTCAGCGCCGGCGGCTTGTGCAGCGCGGTGAGCCACTGGATCCGGCCCGGGTAGCTGCCGCCGTAGGTGGCGACGTCCCCGTTGCACCAGTCCTGCGCCGCCACCCACTCGATCACGTCGACCCCGTCGAGGCCGTCGTTGCGGTACGGCTCGAACCGTCCGTCGGAGTCGCCGCGGCCGCGCACATCGACCCAGACCGCCGCGTATCCAGCGTTCGCGAACGCGTCCGCCCGTTCGGTGGCCCGGTCGCCGCCCCGGCCGTACGGGGTCCGCATCACGACCGCGGGCGCCGGCCACTGCGCCGGCAACACGAGGTCGGCGGCGAGCGTTATCCCGTCTCGCAGCGGGATCCGTACGTTGAAGCGCCGCGTTAGCGACTGGTCGTGAGCGATCGACACTGGTCGGCAACGCTACCGCGGTGGTCGCCGGCGCCGTTCACCCAGCACCAACCGACCCATCCCGAGTAACTCCTCACTCGTCCCCGCCCCCCTCGGTGAATTCAGATTCACTCGGCCCTGGCCCGAGTCTTGCCTCAATCGCGCCGTGGGGCGAGACGAGTGTGGAGTTACTCGCACTCACCGGGCCTGAGCGCGCCACCGTGTGCGCCGGCCGCGGCTAGAACGCGTGGTTCAGTGCGGCCACGATGCTCACGTCGTCCGCCTCGCCGAGATAGGCGGCGTGGTTGCAGTCGCCCGTGATCGTCGACTCCACGTCGCGGGTGCCGAGGCCGCCGCTCACGCTCGAGCCGTGCTGGGCGATGTAGAGCCGGGCGTAGGCGGTCTGCTGCGCCGACGTGGCCGAACTCCAGGCCGAGCAGGTGGACGAGTCGCTCAGCGCGCCCGCCTTCGCGCTCGGCAGCGCGGCCGCGACCATCACGCCGATCAGCACCAGGACGACCGCGATCGCGCCGGCCGTGGCCGCTTTGTGCCGACGAACGATCGTCCGGACGTTGGGCCATTCCGGACTCGCGCTCATAATCGATCCGGAGGCTACTCGACTCGGTCGTTTGATCCGACCGAAACCGGGTAGGGCGGTCATCGACCGTATCGGAGGTGGGAGATGTTCTGGCGGAGATGGAGTCCGGCATACGCGCCGGCGCGTCGGATGTTGCTCGTGGGCGCTGCCGCGTCGATGCTCGCTGGGGGACTGCTGTCGTGGACGGCGCAAGGCTCGGCGGCGTCCGGGCGGCGCACGGCGGCACCGGCTGCAGCGCACCTGTGGCTGACGACCGCGGACGGCCAGTACAAGCTGACTGACATGGGCGAAGTCCCATTCGGCACCGGCCAGCCGACGGTCCCGACGGTGGTTGTGGATCCCTCGAGGACGTTCCAGACGATGGAGGGCTTCGGCGGGGCGATCACCGACTCCTCGGCGGTCGTGCTCTACCGGATGTCGCCGGCGGGCCGCGCGGCCGCGATGAGGATGCTGTTCGACCCCCGGACCGGGGACGGGCTCAGCTACCTGCGCCAGCCAATCGGGGGCTCTGACTTCGTCGCCACCGCGCCGTACACGTACGACGACATGCCCGCCGGGCAGACCGACTACGCCATGCGCCATTTCAGCATCGCGCACGACGAGACGGAGATCCTGCCACTCCTGCGCGAGGCCAGGCGCCTGAACCCGCGACTGCAGATCGTCGCTTCACCGTGGAGTCCGCCCGCGTGGATGAAGACGGGCGACTCGCTGATCGGCGGTCGCCTGATCGACTCGCCGCAGATTTACCACTCGTACGCCCTGTACCTGACGAAGTTCATCGAGGGGTACCGCAGCCAGGGCGTCACCGTGAACACGATTACGGTCCAGAACGAGCCGCAGAATCGAACTCCGGGCAACTACCCGGGGACGGACATGTCCGCCGCGCAGGAGGAGAGGGTGATCGAGGCGCTCGGCCCGATGCTCCGCACGGCCGGCCTGAAGACGCAGATCCTGGCCTACGACCACAACTGGTCCGAGCATCCGAACGACATCGCGAGCACACCCCCCGACGAGACGCAGGACACGAACGACTACCCGCAGGAGGTCCTCTCATCGCCGGCCGCCCGCTGGGTGGCCGGCACGGCGTACCACTGCTACTACGGCGATCCGAGCGCGATGACTACGCTCCACAACGAGTTCCCGGACAAGGCCATCTACTTCACCGAATGCTCGGGCTCGCAGTCGAGCGACCCCGCGAACACGTTCTCGGACACGCTCAAATGGCACGCCCGAAACCTGATCGTCGGCTCACCGCGGAATTGGGCGAAGACCGTCATCAATTGGAACGTCGCGCTCGACCCGTCCGGCGGCCCGCACGTCGGCGGCTGCGGCAACTGCACCGGAATCCTCACGATCGGACCCGGCGACGAGGTCACGGCCAACGCCGAGTACTACACGCTCGGCCATCTCAGCCGCTTCGTCCAGCCAGGCGCCGTTCGGATCGCCAGCACGTCATTCGGTACCACCGGCTGGAACGGGGAGGTCATGGACGTTGCCTTCCGCGACCCGGACGGGACGACCGTGCTCGTAGCCCACAACGAGAACGACAGTCCGCAGGCGTTCGGCGTGATGGAGGGCGACCGCAGCTTCACGTACACGCTCCCGGGCGATTCGCTCGCCACGTTCACGTGGCCGGGGAATCCGGGCGGTGACCAGGGTGTGAGGGAGCTCGATCCCTCCGGCTGGAAGGCGACGGCCAGCCCATCTGGGCCGACGGACCCCTGTTGCCAGGGCGACGTGGCGGCAAACGCCGTCGACGACGACGCGAGCACGCGGTACTCGACCGGAACCGGTCAGGCTCCGGGTCAATACCTACAGGTCGACCTCGGCCGTCCTGAACCGGTGCGCGAGATCGTGTTCGACACGGGCGTCGACCTCGGCGACTATCCCCACGGCTACTCCGTCAGCGTGAGCTCCGATGGCACGTCGTGGAGCACTGCGGTCGCCAATGGAACCGGCACCGGGCAGCTGACCGCCGTGCCGCTGTCCGGCGCACCCGTCCGGTTCGTACGCATGACCCTGACCGGGTCGAGCGGGAGCTGGTGGAGCGTCGCCGACGTTCGCGCGTACGTAGCCGCCGACGGCGGTTAGCCACAGCCCGTGATCCCGCCGTCGAGCGGGATCACGGCGCCGGTCAGGTACGACCCGGCCCTCGACGCGAGGAACAGGGTGATCCCGGCGGCGTCGTCGGCGCGCCCGATACGTCCGAGCGGGACCTGCCGCTCGACCGCCGCGCGCTTCTCGGGCGTGTCGAGCATGAACGCCATCATCTTGCTGTCGAACGGCCCCGGCGCGATCGCGTTGACCGTGATGTGGTCGCCGGCCAGCCGCTTCGCGAGGTGACGGGTGAGCATGTGCACCGCGGCCTTGCTGGCGCTGTAGCTGTAGTTCTCGGCGAACGGAACGCGGAGACCGTCGATCGACCCGATGTTGATCACCCTCGCGGGGTCATCGGCGCCGGCGGCCGCGCGCAGCGCCGGCAGCAGTGCGGTCGTCAGGTGAAAGATGCCCTCGACGTTGGTGTGGATGACCCGGTCCCATCCGGAGGCCGGGAACTCCTCGAGCGGTGCTCCCCATGTGGCGCCCGAGTTGTTGACGAGGATGTGGAGCGCGGGCATCCGTGCCCGGACCTCCTCGGCGAGGGCGTGCGCGCCGTCGGAAGTCGAGAGATCAGCCGGGATCGCCTCGCACTCTCCGAACGCGCGCAGCTCGGCGGCCGCCGCTTCCAGGTCGCCGGCCTTGCGCGATGCGATCACCACGCGGACGCCCGCCTGAACGAGGCCTCGGGAAATCATCAGCCCGATCCCCCGCCCGCCCCCGGTGACGAGCGCGTTCTTGCCGGAGACGTCGAACAGCTCGTCGATCGTCGGCACATGGTCAGACACGCGGCGCATCCTATGCGGGACACCCGGTCGGTCAGGCCGGCCTTCGCTAAAGGACAGGGCCGCGCCGGTCGATCATCGGGTTGTTCGGGGGAGACGAGATGGTCGTCCCCATCGCGGACAAGCCGTGGCGACGTGCGACGACTGAAGCCCCATCAACACGTAGAGATCCACATCGACAGCGACGACCAGGCGGTCGTCGCGTGTCGCGTGGCCGCGGTTCAGGGGAGCGTCGCGACGCTTACCCGTATCACCGAGCTTCCGGGCGAGCTGGTCGACAGCTTCACCCCGGGAGTGCTCGGGTATCTTCTGTTCGAGCACCAGGGCGCGATGACCGCCTTGAAGGGCATCGCCACGGCCAGTCCAACCGAGCAGACCGAGCTCGCGTTCGTCGTCATCGACGGGGTTCAGCTCCCCGAGCGGCGCGCCGCCGCGCGCGTCGACCTCGGCGCGCTGGCTCGAGTGTGGGCGGCCGGAGCCGCTGACCGCAACGGCGGCATCGAGACTGCTGCCGTGAACGTCAGCGCCGGCGGGGTGCTGATCGAGCGCCCGCCGGGACTGGGCGGCGGCTCCAGCTTCCGGCTCGAACTCGTGCTAGCGGACGATCCGCAGCCGATCCGCTGCAACGCGATGGTCGTCCGCGAGACCCTCACGCACGTCGCGCTGAAGTTCAGGGACATCGCGGACGGCGACCGCATTCGGCTCGCGGGCATGATCCGCCAGCGGGCGCTCAGCTTCGGCTGATTGTTCTCCCCGCGGGATAACGGCGGGCACCTGAGGGTGGGCTGCTGTGATCCCTGACCGTTCCGCGGTAGTACCTGCATGCTCAACGCGACAACCGAGCGACTTCCGCCCGACGGTGCCGTACTACGGACGCCCCACGTGGGCCGTACGTCATGGTTTCGCTGGAACGTGCGAATTGTCGTGATTTGCAGGTTCGCTGCCACGGGTCGATCCGCACGGAACCCGCTACATGCCCCTTCAGGGGTCCGCCGTTAACCCAGTCGCCTCCCCGCCCGCCGCGGAGTCTTCACCGCCTCTTCTTCGGCGGCGGATACACGTACCTGGCGATCGTCGCCGAGGTCCACCCCATGACCCATCCGGGGAAGACCAACTTCAGTTTGTCCAGGGTCTCCTTCTTGGCGAGCCTCGGGGCGAGCATCCAGATCAGTGCCCACACCACGGCGCACCCGATCGCGTACCCGGTGTAGGTGTCCCGAAGGCGCGGCGGTCGATCGTTCATTCGTCACGTCCCTCCTGCCACCACGAGCGGCGGTTCAGGCTCGTCGGAGTGGCTGCCGGCCGGCGGCGCCCCGCCGCCGGAAGAACTTCGTTTGCCGCGCGTGTGGGACAGCCGCCCGGCCCGGCGCGCGACGTCGGTCAGCAGGTACTCGATCTGGCCGTTGACGCTGCGCAGGTCGTCGTCGGCCCAATGCCGGAGCGCGGCGAACAGGCGAGGGTCGACTCTGAGTAGAAACCGCTTGCTGTCTGACATCTCGTCAGAGCCATGATATCATCTCGCTATTACCATGATCGGGCGCGACTTCAGGCCCGTCTAGAGCTCGTACGAGCCAGGCTCCCAGGCACGGGTGCTGACGCCGATCGCGTTCCAGGCGTTGATCGTGACGATCAGGCAGATCAGTGCGGCGACCTCGTCCTCGCTGAAGTGCTGCGCGACCGCCTCGTAAGCCTCGGTTGGGACATGGTCGACCGCAAGCAGCGTCACCGACTCCGTGAACGCGAGCGCCGCCCGCTCGCGCTCAGCGAAGAACGGCGTCTCCCTCCACGCGCTCAGCGCGTACAGCCGTTGCTCGGTTTCGCCGATCGCGCGGGCGTCCTTGGTGTGCATGTCGATGCAGTACGCGCAGCCGTTGATCTGCGAGGCCCGGATCCGCACCAGTTCGCGCAGCGGCGGGTCGAACTCGACCTTGTCGAGTTGCTTGGTCGCGGCGTGGTCGAGGTGCGCCACGGCGCGAGCGAAGTCGGCCGCATGGGCGTCGAAGTCGAGTCGGACGGGGATCTCGTGGTGTTCCTGTGTGGTTGTCATGGCTTTGAACCTAGCCGTAATGCGGCCCGCAGTTAAGATCCATTCCAGTGGCGGAAACATGGGCCATTTCCGGAGTCGACCTGCACCTCGACCTCGCGGGGCCACGCGTCAGGGCGGCGCTCGAGTCCGCGCTTCGCGATGCGGTCTCGAGCGGCCGGCTGCGCCCCGGCGTCCGCCTACCGTCCTCGCGCGCGCTAGCCGCCGATTTAGGGATCGCGCGGAACACGGTAGCCGAGGCCTACAGTCAGCTTGTCGCCGAAGGCTGGCTCACAGCCGTTCAGGGCTCCGGCACTCGGGTGGCACGCCGCCCCGATGCGGTCGAGCCGGCGGCCGCGGCCGCATCGGGGGCAACCGTTCCGCCTCGATTCGATTTGAGTCCGGGCTCGCCCGACGTGTCGGCGTTCCCGCGCTCGGCGTGGCTTACGGCCACGCGGCGCGCGCTCGCCGAGGCCTCATTTCGGTCGCTCGACTACGCCGACCCTCGGGGGCTGGCCGAGCTGCGGGCGGCGCTCGCCGACTACGTCTCGCGCGCCCGCGGTGTCCGGGTGACCCCTGACCGCGTCGTGGTGTGCTCGGGCTTCACGCAGGGGTTCCGGCTGCTGTGTGAGGCCTTGCGTGCGCGAGGCGCGCGAACGCTCGCGATCGAGCGCTACATCCAGCCGGCCACGGCCAAGGCCGCGGACGCCTGCGGCCTGAGGCTCGCGACCGTCGAAGTGGACGACGAGGGCGCCGCCGTCGAGCGGCTCGGCTCAGCCCACGCGGCCCTGCTCACCCCCGCTCATCAATTCCCGATCGGGGCGCCGCTGGTCGCGCGCCGTCGGGTGATCGCGATCGACTGGGCGCTCGCATCCGAACGCCTGATCATCGAGGACGACTACGACGGCGAGTTCCGTTACGACCGTCACCCGCTCGGCTCGCTCCAGGCACTGGCTCCGCAGCGAGTCGTGTACGCCGGAACCGCCAGCAAGACGCTCGCACCTGGACTAAGGCTCGGGTGGCTCGTCCTCCCCAAGCACCTGGTCAACGGTGTGGTGGCCGCCAAGGCACTCGCGGACCGCAACAGCAGCGCGATCGACCAGCTCGCGCTGGCGCAGTTCATCGTCTCGGGCGCCTACGACCGGCACATCCGGCGGTCGCGTTTGATCTACCGCCGCCGGCGAGACAGGCTGGTGGCCGCGCTGCGACGGCAAGCGCCCCGGGTTCGCATCTCGGGGATCGCCGCCGGCCTGCACGCGCTGGTCGAGCTCCCCGCCGACGTGCGCGAGGACGACATCGTCGCGCACGCCGCCGAGCGCGGCCTGTACCTCCAGGGCCTCGGCGATTACGCCCACGGCGCGCACACCCACGCGCCGGCGCTCGTCGTCGGCTACGCCAAGCCGCCCGAGCACGCGTTCACCGGGGCCGTCGCACGCCTGGCGGCGGTGCTCGGCGACGCTACCGGCTGACCGCCGAACCCGCCTCCACCCGCGCCGGCACGCGGGCGAGCCGGTACCTCTTGGACAGCAGGAGGACGACGCCGACCGCGGCGAGGATCGCGGCACCCGCGGCCGTGAGCAGCGCGATGTTCATGCCGGTCACGAACGCCGCGTGCGCACGATCCGGGATCGGCGCCGACAGGTGGGCCGCCACGGCGAAGGACCCCTGGACCTTCGCCGCCACCTGACCGGACAGCCCGGAAACGTTGACGTGGCTGCTGTAGGTCGAGGTGAGGATGCTGCCGATCACGGCGATTCCGATCGCGCCGCCGACCTCGCGCGAGAGATCGTTGAGCGCGGAGCCGACTCCCTGCCGTGACGGCGGCAGCGCCTCGGTGATCGCCGTGGTCGCCGGGGTCATCGCGGCGCCCATCCCGACTCCGAGCACCACGAGCCCGGCGGCCATGAGCCAGTAGCTGCTGCCTGCGTCAAGCTGGGCGACGATCGCCAGGCCCGCGGCGATCAGGATCAGGCCGGCCGCGCAAACCCGGCGGGAACCGAACCGGGCGGCGAGCCGGGGCGCGAGCCGCGAGGCGGGCATCATCGTCGCCGCCAGTGGCAGCACTTCGACGGCGGCGAGCAGCGGCGTCGCGCCGCGAACGAGCTGGAGATACTGCAGGATGATGAACGTGTATCCGTAGAACGCGAAGAACTGGACGAGGATCGACATCGTCCCGGCCGTCAGCGTTCGCTCACGGAACACACGGGGGTCGAGCAGCGGATTGCTCTGTCGCAGCTCCCAGGTCGCAAACGCGATCACGAGCACGACGGCGAGAGCCAGCCCGGCGACCGTCCGCGCAGCCAGCCACCCGTACGTCGGAGCCTCGATCACCGAGAACACGAGTGCGACCAGCGCGAGCACCACGATCGCCGCGCCCCCGACGTCGAGTCGGGGAGCGTCGGGATCCGCGGACTCGGGGACGAACCGCAGCGTGCCGGCGAGCGCGACCGCCGAGAGAACGACGTTGAGGCCGAAGATCGACCGCCACGAGAGCCCGGCCAGCAACGCGCCGGAGGCCAGCAGTCCGAGGACCGCGGCGCCGCCCGCTACCGCGGCCCAGATGCTCACGGCGCGCGTGCGCTCCTCCGGTGGGAACGTGCCGGTGATCGTCGACAGCGTGGCCGGCATGACGAGCGCCGCCCCGAGACCCAGAATCGCCCGGAGAGCGACCAACTCGGTGGCGGACGACGCGGTCATCGCCACGGCGGACCCGCCGCCGAAGATCACGAGGCCGGCGATCAGCGCGATCCGGCGGCCGTAGCGGTCGCCGAGCGCCCCACCCGGCAGGAGCAGCGCCGCGAACGCGAGCGAGTAGGCATCGATGACCCACAGCAGCTGGGTCTGTGTCGAGTGCGTGTCCCGTGCGATGTCGGGCAGCGCGACGTTGAGCGAAGCCATCGCTGCGACCACGGCCGCGAGCGCCAGGCAGACCACGGCGGTGATCACGCCGTGGCGGGAAGAGGATGTGGTGTGGTGGTTGAATTTCATCATGCGATGAGACTATATTCATCACTTGATGAAATCAAGAGCCCGCGACAAATTTATTGGCGCGCTGCCGGACCGCGCGGCGGGCGTTTAGCCGAGACGGCCGGTGAGGTAGCGCTGGATCGTCGGCGCCACCAGCGCCACGAGCTCATCGTCGGGCAACGACGCCATCGGCTCGATCTCCCACACCCACCGCATCATCACCAGGCCGACCACCTGCGTGGCTATCAACGATGCGCGCAGCAGCCGCTCCTCCCCCTCGATCCGGTCAGCGATCGCCGGCAGCAGGCTGGCCGTCACGAAGCCACGGAGCTTCTCGCGCGTGCGCGGCTCGTGGGCGGCCGTCATCAGAATCGAGCCGAGCGTTTCGCTGATGGCCGGTTGCGTCCAGCCCCAGATCACGTTCCGAACGATCGCCTCGCCGCGCTCGCGCAGCGGCACCGCACTCGTCGTCTTGATCGAATCGAGCCACTCCTGCGGCGGCATCGTGCTCGCGTCGAGCAACTCCTCCTTGGAGGAGAAGTAGTAGTGGACGAGCGCCGGGTCGACGCCGACGTCGCGCGCGATCCCGCGGAGCGTCGTGCCGGCCCATCCGTTGTGCGCGAACGACGCCCGCGCCGCGGCCGTGATCCGCTCCACCATCACTCCCGGTTCGTCACGCGGGCCCCGCTGACGCCGGGGAGATTTTTCGCTCGCTCTGGGCATGTCGATTTCGTTTCATCATACGATGAACCCGCCACCGTCACGCCCGGTCATGCACAGACAGATCGCGAGGGCCCGCGTTACGGACCCCCGCGATCGCTCGCCCCCGATGGACTGACCCCCACAAGACGCCCCCCAAGCCCGGCGTTGACTACGAGGCTCCCGGACTCGAACGAATCGGCGGCGCGGGGTTGTCCGCCGGCTTCGAGAGGATCCCGGAGCGGCTGGTCGCGACGGAGGACGGCAGCAGCGCGCGCGTAACCGGGCCGCGCGCATAGCCGTGCGCCTGAACCGGCACCGTCACGGTCGTCGGGGCCCTGGAATCGATGGGTCCGGAGGACGTGAGCCGCGGGTTGGTGGCCGACGTGCCACCGTTTGCGACGAGCCCGATGATGGCCACTATCAGCCCGATCGCGACCGGCACCGCCAGCGGAACGATCCAGCTCCGGTGCCGGAGCCGGGGTGTGATCCTGGTTTCCTGGATGCTCTGAGTTGCGGACATGGTGTTTCCCTCTCCGGTGGCCGCACGACGGCGACCTTGATGGTTTGGCTTGGTGAGTCGCCCGGCGGACCTGACTACCAGCTGACGGTCGCGTAGCGCTGGGTCCGCGGGTTGAACAGTCGAGTGCTGCCGACCCTGCATGACGCCGGCACGTACCCGGCGGCTTCCAGAGAGCGGATGTGGGACTGCAGCTGGCCGGGCGTGGGGTGCTGTGACGTGCCGGCGGATGCGCTGGCCACGCCCGTCCCGGCGAGCGCGAGGCACAGTCCAACGGCGACGGCGGCGCTGCGCCGGGCGCGAGAAGTCGACGCGCGATTCGGGCGGTCATTCGCGGCGCCCAGCTCGTGGCGATAGTGGGCGTGGGCTGCGGAAGCTGCGATCTCGAGCTGACGGGCGCGGATCACTTCGGCGTTCAGATGCGGTGACATAGCGATCCTCCTCGGGTGGGCCGATTGGGGGCCGGGTTCCCGTTTGACCTTCGTTTGGGTCTCGCGGGCTGATGGGTGGAACTCTGCCGCCGCCGGCGCCGCCCGCCCACGGCTCTTGACGCACTCGTTGTGCGTCGTTTGACTCAGTTCGTGCCGGTCATGGACGCGGCCAGGCGAGACCGCCGGCGTGGCGGCGGAGCGCCTCCGTCTCGAGGCTGTGCAGCATCATGTGCCCCCGGCGTCACCGCACGACTCATCGAATGGACGCACACTGTCCGGTGATGCGCAACGCCGAGGTGATCGTCGTCGGGCTCGGTGCGATGGGCAGCTCCGCCTGCCTCCAGCTGGCGGCGCGCGGGGTGTCCGTGATCGGGATCGATCGCTACGCGCCACCGCACCCGTGGGGTTCGACTCACGGTGACACGCGGGTGACGCGCGAGGCCATCGGTGAGGGCCGGGAGTACGTCCCGCTCGTGCGCCGCTCGCACGATCTCTGGCGCGAGATCGAGCAGGAGACCGGCGCGCGCCTTCTGACACAGTGCGGGATCGTGGTGCTCGCTTACCCGTCGAGCGAGTTTCTCGAGGAGACGCGGGCATCGGCGCGTGAGTACGAGATCGAACACGCCGATCTGACGAACGCCGAGGTCCGCTGTCACTACCCGATGTTCACGGTCGACGAAGGCATCGTCGCCTATTTCGAGCCCGGGGCCGGTTACGTGCGGCCCGAGGCGGCGGTCGCCGCCCAACTCGGACTCGCGCGCGCACGCGCCGCCGACCTTCGGTTTGGCGAGCGCGTCGAGGCGTGGTCGGCGTCGCGCGACGGCGTCACGGTCACCACCGACGCAGACACGTATCGGTCAGAGCAGCTGCTCCTGTGCGCGGGTGCGTGGATCGGCGAGCTGCTCCCCGACGCTCGCGACATCTTCGCCGTCTACCGTCAGCTCCTCTACTGGTTCCCGATCCGTGAGGGGCACGCCCAACTCCGCGACATGCCGGGGTTCATCTGGGATCTCGGCGGCCGGCAGGACGAGGTCGTTCACCTCGATGGCTTCTATGGCCTACCCGCGATCGACGGTCCCGACGGCGGCCTGAAAGTGGCCGCCGAGTCCTACGAGCGGACCACGACGCCGGACGGCCGCCAGCACCCGGCGACGCGTGCGGAGATCGATCGGATGTACGAGCAGTGCGTCGCGCCGTACCTCCCGTGGCTCGGCCGCGAGCCACTCAGGACGGTCTCGTGTCTGTACACGAGCACCCGAGGGAACCGGTTCGTGATCGACCGTCACCCCGAGCACGAGTCGGTCCTGATCGTGTCCGCATGCTCGGGTCACGGGTTCAAGCACTCACCGGCGATCGGGGAAGCAGTTGCGCAGTGGATGACAGGACTTCAGCCCCACATCGACCTCGGCGCCTTCACCCTCTCGAACGCTCGATGATAGGAGCACACACCGGACCGGCTGGGTTGTACGCTGGAGGTGGGGTCATGGACGAAGAGGTAGATGAAGGAGCGACGGAGCGCGCCAGGGAGGTCACGGCGCTCGAGCCGCTGCTGGTCGCGCCGGCCGCCGTCCTTGAGGGGTTGCCGGACGCCGTCGTGGCCGCTGCGCGCGATGGCCGGATCGTGTTCGTCAACGCGCTCGCCGAAGAGCTGTTCGGTTACACCAAGAAGGAGCTCCTCGGTAAGCCGGTGGAGACGCTGTGGCCCGAGCGAGTCCGCGAGCGATACAGCCGCAACATGGAGTTGTACTTCGCCACCGAGCATCCGATGCGGTTCTCGACCGCGGCGTGGGGGCTGCGGCGTGACGGCTCGGAGTTCATCGGCGAGATGAGCTGGGGAATCGTCGAGACCAGCGCCGGGCAGCTGCTGCTCGCGGTCGGCCGCGACATCTCCGAGCAGCGCGCCGCCGAGGCGCGACTGCGGGCGGTGGCGGCGATGGGCGGGCGAGCGCTCGCGGGCGCCGACCCCGCGGACCTCGCCGGCGAGGCGATCGAGCGGCTGACGAAACTGTTGCCCGTCACGTCCGCGGAGGTGCGGCTCGCGGACGGCTCGTCGCTCGCATCGTACGGACACGACCCCGACAGCGGACTGCGGTTCGCGATCGGCACCGGCGATGAGCTGCTCGTCGCGCCGTCGCGTGCCCTCGCGGAAGAGGAATCGAGCTTCGTTCGAGCGGTCGCGAACACGCTCGCGACCGCGCTGGCGCGGCTGCGCGACGAGGAGCGCATGCGGCACGAGGCGGTGCACGATCCGCTCACCGGGCTCGCGAACCGGACCTTGCTCCAAGATCGTCTGGAGCACGCGCTCGCGCGCGCCGAGCGCGAGGGCGACGCCACCGCGGTGCTGTTCGTCGACCTCGACAACTTCAAGCAGGTGAACGACGCCCACGGACACGCGGCGGGCGACGCCGCCCTGGTCGAGCTCGGCAGGCGGCTGCAGACGGCCGTTCGCCCCGGGGACACGATCGCGCGCCTCGGCGGCGACGAATTCGTCGCCCTGTGCGAGCACGTCGACGAGGAGTCGGCGCTCGCGGTCGGCCGGCGTCTCCTCGAGGCGATCGGGCGGCCGTTCACCATCGGAGGGATCGAGCACAAACTGTCCGCGAGCATCGGAGTCGCACTCGGTAACTCCGATCCTGACGTCCTCCTCGCCAACGCCGACGCCGCCACCTACGGCGCCAAGGCGGCCGGCCGTGGACGGATCGAGCTTTTCCGGGCCTAGCCGCCTTCGCAAGATCGCCGCGCGCGAATGCGTTGCATCATCACCAGGGACGGTAGACATGGTGAGTGACACGCAGACCACCGCCGCCCGCTCGGCGGCGCTCCGTGCGCCGCGCGTCGAGGGCAAGCGCAGGAGCACGGTTCACACCCAGGGCAGGCTTCGGTTCGCAACCGGGATCGTCCTGGTGATTGCGCTCGCCACCGCCGCGGTCGGGGTCGAGGGATACATGCGGGCCTCGCGGTCGCAACGGCGCGTCGCCGCGCTCCAGGCTGACCTCGCGAGCCTTCAGCAGCGCGTCGGCGCCGACGAGCGAGCCGCCGCCGGCGAGCAGCGGCACACGCGCGCCGTCGTCGACAACGCGAGCGCGGTCCAGAAATCGATCCAGAACTTCACCTGGCAGCTCCAGAGCGTCCCAACCGAAGCTCAGCTGGCGAGACTGCGCAACCAGCTCGCCGGCCTGGGCAACGATGTGGCCGCCTACGCCGCCTGCATCCCCCAGCTTCAAGCCGAGATCAACGGACTCCGCCTCAGCTGGAGAATCGACGCGACCAAGCCGTCGACCGACTATTTGCGGCTGTTCACCGCAGCGCCGGCGTCGGCGCCGTGCTCGGCCGGCGTCACCCGGCGCTAGCCCGGTTCGAGAGCGCCACGTACGGCCGGCACGGCTCGTTGCGCAGGCTCGGGCACGCCGGCAGTCCGGTCGGAACGGGCACGCCGAGCGGAAGCCCCGGCTCGCCCGCCGGGGCCGTCGGCGGGTGCACGTCGATCGCGAGTTGGGTCCCGTCGCGCGTGGTCAGATAGCTGTAACCATTGTCCGGAATAGATTGGCTGTAGATACTCGGATCCCACGGCGCCGCCGCGTCGGAATGCACCGTTATCGGACCCGACTCGACCCCGGTCGCGTCCGAGCGCACACGATAGCCGCGGCCCGGCGGGACGTTCCGGAACAAGAGACCGCCGAGGGAGTCCGGCTGCCGACGGGCGAGCGTCGCCCCTTTCGGCGTGATCAGCGTCATGCGCGCGTTGGCGCTAGGCCAGTTACATACACCTGCTCGGCGCCGGCGTGAGCAGTGAACGTCGGAGCCGCCGCCCGAGCGGTCGCGATGCCGGAGCCGGCAGCCGTGACCGTGGCAGCGACGATCGCCGCCACCATCGCAATGGCACACCAACGTGGCCGCAGGATGTGGCCTCTCCGCGCGCCGCCAATGTGACACATCTGGGGTGGCACACGCGCCGGTTCTCCTAACGGCGCGCAACTACGCGCGGGTGACGCCCCGCCGCGGGAGGCGGAGCGTCACCTCCGGCTATCAGCTCAGGTGGAAGATGAAGTCGTACTCCTTGCCGCCGTCGCGCGACAGGAGCGTCATCTCACCGCGGCTGTTGCGGTAGGCGCCGGTACCGCCGGTGATCGACAGTACGCTGTTGCGCGTGTCGTAGTACGGGCCCTGGACGGTGATTTGGCCGGCCTTCAGGAACGTGGTCCACAGGCACTCCCAGATGCCCTGCGCTGGCGCGACCCGGATGCAGAAGCCCTCGTCGTGCCCGACCTGCTTGTTGTTGGCGACGTTGAACACCGGGTTGTTGAACGTCAGGACGTTGCCCTTCACATCCTTGCCACCGACCCCCGGATTCTCGGTATCGGTGATCGCGTGCTCGATCACGTGCACGGTCGTGCCGGCAGCGAGAGCTCGCCTGGGCTTGGCCGAGCTTGGTGCGGCGGCGATCGCTCCCGCCGTCAGCGCCGCCGTTGCGACCAGCGCGAATGTGCGCCTGCGTGGCTTGCCGTAATGCAAGGCACTCCCTCCTCGTGGTGGACTGCAGGAAGCGGCGATCGTACGCCGCGCGGATGGGTCCAGTCCAGGGCCCGCTCGCAACGACGAAGCCCACGACCCAAGGAGACTCCGTTGCAAATCACCCGAAACTCCCTCGACAGCAACGCGGGGCCGAGCGACTGGTTCACCGGCGCCGTCTACCTGGATACCGTCGCCACGCCGTCAGGGCCATCCCGCGTGGCGGCCAGCAGCGTCCACTTCACCCCGGGCGCTCGCACCGCATGGCACACGCACCCGTTCGGGCAGACGATCTACGTGACCGAGGGCCTCGGCCGCTGCCAGCGTCGGGGAGGGCCCGTCGAGGTGATCCGGCCCGGCGACCGCGTGTACTTCGAGCCCGGCGAGCACCACTGGCACGGCGCTGCTCCCAGCCGCTTCATGACGCACATCGCGATCCAGGAGGTCGACGAGGACGGCATTCCGGTGCATTGGGGCGACCACGTGAGCGACGCGGACTACAACGCCGACCCGGCGTCGTAGCCGCCGGCCCTCCCCCGCGTGGCTCTCAGCCCGACATGTCTACCGGATAGATCTTCGTGGGCTCGATCGTGACGACCACGCGCTTGTCCCCGGGCTGGTCGTGCGCCGACACGTCGGCGGAGTACTTCGCGCCGAGCTTTTTCGCGAACGAATAGTCGTCGTCGGGTTCGATCAGAGCGTTGCCACGGACCACGAGGTACCGGTACGGATTGTTGAGGTCGAGCACCATCAGGCTGCACTGCGGTCGCTTCATGAGGTTGCGAGTTTTGAGCCGGGCGGTGTTGAGCGAGAGCTTCAGCTCGCCCTCGTCGTAGAGGAACCAGAGCTCGGTCTGCTGCGGGAATCCATCGCCGCCGATCGTCGCGAGCGACGCGACCTGAGCATCCAGCAGGTCGCTGTGAGATTGGGGGAAGGTGGTCATGGGCGGACATTCTTACCGAGACCGTCTCGCGCGCGCCAGGCGCGCCGCCCGCGGCGGCCGGCCGCGGCGGTGAGGAGGTCGTCCGCTACATGGCTGGGTCGTAGTAGTAGCCCCACATCTTGAGATCGGGGCTCCTGGCTACGACATTGCCCACGGCCACGTTCCACGATCCCCAGGAGTCGGCCACCGCCCATTTGGGCTTCGTGCGGCGGGGGAAGGCAGGCCCCATCTCCGAGCACCACAGCGGCAGCCGCTTGGATGCCGCCCAGGCGGCGTCCTGGGGAACCTGCAGCAGACCGTCGAACTTCGTGTGGTAGCAGTGGGCGGCGATCGCCTGCACGCCCGGCGGCCGCCCGTGTGCGAAGCCCTGCTCGGTGGCGCTGAAGCCCCACGGACTGAACTCGCCGTAGACGCGAACGGCGTGCGGTACCAACTTCACCAGTACCGGCTCGACCGCGTTCCACACCGTTCGGTAGCGCTCTCCCGCGGTGCGCCCATCCCTGCTCAGCGAGACCGTGCCCTGCCCGTAGGCGCTGGTCATCGACAGGTCCTGCTCGTTGCCGACCCCGACCGCCCAAATGTACGGCGCATAGCTCGGGAGCACCCGCCGCACGTAGGCCGCGACCTGACTGGGACTCCAGCGGTTGTTGAACTGGAGCGAAATGTAGACCTTGAAGCCCGCCGCGTAGGCATCCTCGATGCAGCCGATGCCGGCGCCGGCCGGCGCATACTCCGGCGCCAGGACCAGTCTCAGGACGTTGGCGTGGTTCGCGCGCAGCAGCGGATTGACGTTCTGGTTTTCGATGCACGCGGCCTCGCTGCTAACCGCCGTCCAGGCAGGCCGGCGGGCGGAGGCTGCCGCGGGCACGGTCATCAGCGCGGCCGCCACCGCGGTCGCGACGAACGCTCGCATGCCGAGCAGCCGCTTGAGTGTCGAGATCTTGCTTATGTCCACGCTTATCCAGCTTCGCCGGTCGCCCGAGCCGCGCACGCGCAGCGGGGAATTGGCCGGTCGCCATGTTCTGCATCGGCACGGCGGACCCCTTCCTTGACCCCCGCAATCCCGAGCAGCGTCGTCCTCACGTGGGTAGGTGCCACATTTATGTCACAAGTGGGTGCTGGCGGCGCTCTCGCTGACCACCGACCTGGGCTCAGGCTTTGCCCCCGAGAAGGGCTTGCGGGTGTCTGGTCGGCATGGCGGTGGGCGGGCAGGCGGACATTCGCGACGGGGAACTGGCCGACCTATTCCAGTCGACGCTGCTGCTAGCCCTCGGGTGCACCGCTTTCGCGGCCGAGAACGCCGGCTACTTCGATGACGACTTGGCGTTCCAGCGGGCGATGCACGGCCTGGACGTAACCGACGCCGCGTCTCTGAGCAGCTTCGGGTCGTGGGCCAACGAGGATCGAGCCACGACCCTCCGCGCCCGCTTCATCGAGATCGCCCCGACCGTGGGGCGTCTGCGGCGGAGAGGACCTTCCGCTGATCGCGCGCGTGGTTGCATCTGGCCGAGCAGGCCGTGATCGCCCACGGCGCCGCCGGACCGCGAGCCGCCGTCGCCGCGCTGGCGCCAGCGGCAGCGGGCCGTCCACGAACCTGCATAACGCAGCAAAGCGGCGTGTCCGCCGGCGCGTTGTGCACATAAGCATGCCCACCATGCTTATGTGCACAACGCTCCGGCGGACGCTGCGGTTTGTCACGTTAAGCAGGGAAGATGCCGGCGTGCTCCGCCTCCGTCGGCCCGCGCACCGCATCTCCGCCGGCTTGTGCTCCCGGTAGCCGCACCACCCCCGGCGCACCACCCCCGCGCCACCGCCGCGCACCCGCCTGATCGCGTCCTCTTATCGTCCGCTGAGGATTTTCTCGTGCAGTTCTTCAATACGCTGCGCAGGCTGAGCGAATGCTTGCGCGCGGCGACAACGGCGACCCCTCGGTCGGCTGGCGGTTGGCCCGAGTGCTCCTCGTGATGGGCGGCGTCATCGCCGCCGTCACGGTCGCGATCAGCTCCGGCGCCGTGAAGATTCCAGGGCTGTCGGGCGGCACCCGCGACGCGCAGGCGAGCGACCGAGTGGCGCTCGCCGCCCAGCGGACTGCCGACGACAAGCAGTGGGCGTCGGCCACGTGCACGAACATCCTCGACTGGAAGAACGAGATCCAGCGCGACGGGACCAGCCTCAACCTGAGTTTGGGCCCCGCGGCACGGATCAAAGACGCAATCGCCGCGACCACTCGCCTGGTCAGCCAGCTGAACAAGCTCGGGCTGCCGCCGGGCGCGCAGACCGCGCGGGCCCGAGCCGAGCTGGGTCAGCTGCGGTCCGACATCACGACACATCTCGGCGATCTCCAGGGCGCCGCGAGCAGCCTCGCCAGCGGCAACATCGCGGCGATCGGCACGCTCGTCACCGACCTCGAGAACGACAAAGTGCTCGGCACGAAGATTGCCGGTCAGCTGCGCCACGTCGTGTCGGTCGACCTCGGCCTCTCGCTCGTCGAGACGGGCGCGTGCCGGCAGCTCGTCGGCATCCCGATCTAACGGAGCCCGTCAACTCGCCGCCCGCCGGCTGGCGAGCGATACTGTCGGCCGATGGAGCGCAACGTGCTCGGCGGCGAGCTCGAGACCTGCGGCACCGAACCGCTCACCGGCTTCCACCGCGACGGTTGCTGCCGCACCGGTCCCGGTGACTTCGGGAGTCACACGATCTGCGCCGTCGTGAGCGGGGAGTTTCTCGAGTATCAGCGGAGCATCGGGAACGACCTGAGCTCGCCGGCCCCCGAGCACGACTTTCCCGGCCTCCAGCCTGGCGACCGCTGGTGCGTGACCACCCGGGCGTGGCTGCGGGCACACGAGGAAGGCGTCGCAGCCTACGTCGTCCTCGCCGCCACCCACGAGCGGGCTCTCGACTTCGTGGCGCTCGACCTGCTCGAGCAATACGCGGTCGACGTCCCCGCCGACCCCGGCTCGCTCGAAGACGCTACTTGAGCGTCTCCACCGTCAGCGACGACGGAGCAGTCGCCGAGCGGGAGATCGTGTAGACACCGCTCGCCAGCTGGGGAAGCTGCCCGGGCAGCGGCGTCAGGTGCGGGGTGTCGGCGGTCGCGAGGGTGAGCCGCAGCTGGTTTCCGGCGGCGATCGTGGCGAGCGTCGGGAAGATCTGGATTTGGTACTCCGTGACGGCGCCCGGAGTGACCGGCTTGGCGGAGGCCTGCGTGAACGGGTGATACGGCAGCACGGTGGCCCCGTCCGCGGTCCACGACCGCTTCTTGTTCAGGACGCGCATCGACCCGAGCAGCGCGCCTTCGGTCAGCGGGTATGACGCAACGCTCGGGGTGACGTCCTCGAGCTCGGCCACGAGCTCCGTCTGCGCCGTAGTCGAGCTCGCGTACACGGTGGCGGTCACCGGTCCTGCGATCGTCTCGGCGTGAGCGAGCGGCGCCGAGGTGTAGCTGATCGCCCACGGTCCAGCTTGCGCGAGCTGATCGTTGGTGACACACGGAGCCAGCAGACCGGCGGTGCCCGCCGGCACGGATATGCAACCCATCGACCACTGGTCGACCGGCCGCCCTCACGGAGCGCCGCTCGGGCTCCAGACGAGCGTGTCGCCCGTCGCGACCGCGGACGGCGCCGACCCCGTGAGCGTTCCGAACACGCCGCTGACCAGCGAGCCAGACCCGGTGATCGTCCCGAGCACCCCGCTCACCGGCGACCCGGAGCCGGTTAGCGTCCCGCCCCGGCCGGTTAGCGTCCCGCCCGGGCCGAAGTACAGACGCGTCGGCGTGGCGCCGGTGAACGGATACGTCGAGGTCTCGTCGAACTGCCCGCTGCCGAGGTCGTAGTAGTGCAGCGGCGTCGGGGTCCGGGCCATCCCCGTTCGCTCGTGCTTGAGCCAGGTGTCGAACCATTCGAGCTCGAGTGGGGTCGACGTCGACCGAGGACCCGTTGAGATGCTCCCACGGGCCGACGATCGGCTGGTAACGCCCGGTCGTCTGCTGGCCGGACACCATCGGAGCGGTCGTGCTCCGGCCGACCCAGGCGTTCTGCAGCTCGGCGTAGTTGAGAGCCTCGCCGTTCTGGAAGATGTCGAACTCGCCGCCGATCACGTACGCAGGGATGCGATTCGCGACGACCCGCGCGAGGATGTTCTGAGCCTCCCGCCGGCCCGAATACCCGGAGCATCGGATTTCTAGTCATCCGAACCCCGGAGCCGCTCCCCAGCGTGCCGCTACGCGACCGGGTCAGCTGAAGTACGCGAAGCTGCGGACCTCGATGCTGTGCCGCGGCACCGCGGCCTCGACTGTCGGGTCCCTGAACGCCGAGTGAAGGACCCGCCACGCATGCCTGTGGTCGGAGTCGTGGAAGACGAAGAAAAGGATCTCGTCGCGCGTCATGTCCGGGAAGTACCACCATTCGTGGTCCGGGCTAAAAACGAACTCCGAGCCGCTGGTGATCATCTTCGATTCGTCGACCTCAGCAAACGGGTCGTCCGGGATTCGGTCGACGAAGTACAGCTGGTTCGGCAGGCCCTCGTCTTCGCGCAGGCTGCGAAAGTCACACAGCGCCAGCGGCCGGTCCTGAGGCGGCGGACTGAACACGCGCCAGAAGCTTGTCGCCAATGCCCGGCGGTAGCCCGGGCCGTCGGGAAACTGCTCGGCGTACACGCGAGCCGCGGTCATCTCGGCACCCTCGGGGCCGTAGTCGATGTGAACCAGGGCTGCCTGCGGTTGCGAGGAGTGCTCGGCGGGCGCCGCCGACCGGCGCAGCACCGCGCCGCGAGTCACTACCTCGTCGGCGCCGGTGCGCTCCTTGATGAACTCGATCACCTCGGGGAGGTACACGGCGTCCACTTCGGCCTTGTCGGTGAAGTCGGCAACCGCGCTCGAGTGGCGCGCGATCTCGAACCCCTGGGTGTCGGTCCGGAACGTGTCCTGGACCGGCCGGCCGCTGCGGATCGGGACGGTGTGCGACTCGTAGCTCCCGGTGTTGATGCTTGCGCCCGGCGCCGTGAACCGCCGCAGCACGGTCGACGCAGGGTCCAGATATTACAGCTCGCCCGGAACGCTCGTCACGGCTCGACAGGCTATCGGCCGGAGGGCGTATCCGATCCCCGCGCAGGCAGGCCGGCAGGTCCCTAACACACTCGGGCCGCCCGGTCCCTTATGTTCTTAAGAAGATCTCACTAAGACGGCCTAGCTTGCCCGGAGGGAATGAGCGCTCCACGGCATTTGTGGTCTGGCGATTGGCGGGACGAATCCTCGGCGCACCGAGATGAGCTCGCCGCTGGCCGCACGCGCGTCACGGTGGCCGACGACCCCGAGCCGCCGGCAGTTGAACCGCGGCCAAAGGGGCCGACGCTCCGCGAGCGATTGCGGGCCCTCGTAGCACACCTACGGACGGCGCTCGGGCGTCTGCGGCGCCTGCCGCTCGGCACACGCCGCCAGCGCCGTATCGCGCTCGTGGCAGTCGCCCTGACGCTCATAGTCGCCGGCGCGGCGTACGCGGTGACGTCCGCGGTCGGGGGAGGCTCCGGCGGGCAGACGCCGACCGTCGCAAGCGGGTCGGGGGCATGGCTCGGCATCGATGTCGCGAACTCCCCGCAGGGTGGCGTGATGGTCGTCGACGTGTTTCCGGGAAGCCCGGCCCAAGCGGCGGGCATGGAGCCGGGCGACGTGATCACGCAGATCGACGGCCACCAGATCCTAACCCCGCGCGACGTAAGGACGGCGATCGCGGGCAAGCATCCGGGCGACCAGGTGCAGCTCCAGTTTCAGGGCAGCGGCACGTCGTACACGGCGAAGGTCCCGCTGGCATCGCCCCCCGCCGGTTACCCATGAGCTTTCTCCACCCCGCGGTTCTCGTCGCGCTGCTCGCGATCCCCCTGCTCGTCGCCTGGTACGTGAGCCAGCAGCGCCGGCGGGGCCACGCGGCGGCGGCGTTCGCGGCCCCGGCGCTGAGCGCCTCGGTGGCGCCGCGCCGCCCGCGCTGGCGCCGGCACATCCCGATGCTCGCATTCGCACTCGCGCTCGCGGTTCTGATCATCGCCGCCGCGCGCCCGGAGCGAACCGTCGCGGAGCCGATCGACACCGCGTCGATCATGCTCGCCAATGACACCAGCGGATCGATGGCTGCCACGGACGTGAAGCCATCACGACTCGCGGCCGCCGAGAAGGCCGCCAACCAGTTCCTCGACAAGGTGCCGAGCTCGGTGCGCGTCGGCCTGCTCGAGTTCAACACTACGGTGGCGCTGTTGCAGTCCCCGACCACCGATCACGATGCGGTGCGTTCCGCGCTCGCACAGTTGAGCGTCACCGGCGGCACCGCGATCGGCGATGCGCTGCGCAAGGCGCTGACCACGCTCGAGAACGTGCCGCGCGAGGGCGGTAAGAAGCCGCCCGGCGCGATCTTGCTGATCTCGGACGGGGCCTCGGACGTGGGCTCGGATCCGATCACGGCGGCGCAGCAAGCGGCCGCCGCGCACATTCCGATCTACACGGTCGAACTCGGGACGCAGAACGGCACCGTCAAGGAGAAGCGCGGCAATAAGACGATCACGGTGCCGGTGCCGCCGGACCCGGCGCAGCTCGCGGAGATCGCCCGCGTGTCGCACGGACAGGCGTTCACCGCCACCGACGCGAAGGGTCTCGACACGATCTACGAGCACCTCGGCGCCGAACTCGGGCACAAGAAGGTCAAGCATGAAATCACCGCCACCTTTGCCGGCGGCGGCCTCGCCCTGCTGCTGCTTGGCGCCGCCGCATCGCTCGTGTGGTTCGGGCGGCTGGTCTAAATCGTGAGCACTAAGGAGAAATAGATGACTGACATCGACAATGCGGACGAGCTGCGCGGCGAGGCACGCGCAGCGCTGGGAGAGGCCCTTCACGAGATCAAACGCGTGATCGTCGGGCAGGACGCGATGCTGGAGCGGCTGCTGGTCAGCCTGCTCGCCGGCGGCCACGTCCTGCTCGAAGGAGTTCCCGGACTGGCCAAGACACTCACCGTCAAGACCCTCGCGGCGGTACTCGGCGGTTCCTATAGCCGGATCCAGTTCACGCCCGACCTGGTCCCCGCCGACCTCGTCGGCACGCGCGTCTACCGACCGGACACTGCCTCGTTCGAGACGGAGCTCGGCCCGGTGTTCTGCAACTTCCTCCTCGCCGACGAGATCAACCGGGCCCCCGCCAAGGTCCAATCGGCGCTGCTCGAGGTCATGCAGGAGCAGCAGGTGACGATCGGCGGTACCACGTACGAGGTTCCGTTGCCGTTCATCGTGATGGCAACGCAGAACCCGATCGAGTCGGAGGGCACCTACCCGCTGCCCGAAGCCCAGGTCGATCGCTTCCTGATGAAGATCCTCGTCGACTACCCGAGCACGGGCGAGGAGGCGGCCGTCGTCGGGCGCAGTCTGCGCGCGCCGGCTGACGTACAGGAGCGTCTGACCCTCCCCGGCCTGCGCCGTTACGCCGCCGCGGCCGGGACCGTGCTCGTCGACCGTGAGACGATCGGCTACGCGGTGGCGCTCGCCGACGCGACGCGTCGTCCGGCCGATTACGGCCTCCGCGAGATCGCCCCGATGATCGAGTTCGGCGCGAGCCCTCGCGGGCCGATCGGCCTGGTCCAGGCCGCGCGCGTGCTCGCCCTGTTGCGCGGCCGCGGTCACGTCGTACCCGACGACGTCCGCGACCTCGCTGCGGATGTGCTCCGCCACCGGATCGTGCTCTCGTACGACGCGCTCGCCGAGGGCGTGACCGCCGACCAGTTGCTCGAGCGGGTGCTCACTGCCGTCCACGAGCCGGGTACTGCGGACCTGATTCGCGAGGCCCCGACGGTGGTGCGAGCGCGGTGACCTCCGGGCTGCTCGAGCCGCCGGCAGCCCGCCAGGGCCCCGGGCCGCTTGCCGAGCCGCTGATCGAGGCGATCGACCTCGCGATCACGCGGCTGGTTGCGCGGATGCTGCCGGGGGATCGCCGTGCCACCGGCGTGGGCGTCGGCCTGGAGCTTGCACAGCTCCGCCCGTACGAGGTCGGCGACGACGTGCGCCACATCGACCCCGCCGCCACGGCCCGCACCGGACAGCCCCACGTCCGCATGCACGTGCCCGAGCGCGCGCTCACTACCTGGATCGTGCTCGACGTCTCGCCGTCAATGGCGTTCGGGACCGCGCGCCGGCTGAAGGCGGACGTGGCCGAGGGCGTGGCGCTCGTGTTCGGTCGCCTCGGTGTCCGCCGCGCGGGCAGCATCGGGCTAGTCGCGTTCGGCGCGGCCACGCCGCGAGTGCTTCCGCCGCGCGGCTCCAAGCCCGGGCTCGTCGCCTTGCGGCGCATGCTCGCCGAGGGCGTCGCGCCTGACGGCCAGCAACATGCCGACGCGCTGGCCGACGGCCTCGCGCGCGTCGGGCGAATGGCGCGCCAGCCGGGCCTCGTCGTCGTGATAGGCGACTTCCGCGACCAGCACGGCTGGGAGCGTCCGCTGGCATCACTGCGGATGAGACATTCCGTGATCGCGATCGAGATCGTCGATCCGCGCGAGGCGGAACTCCCCGCGGTCGGACACCTGGCGCTGGTCGATCCCGAGAGCGGCGCCCGCATTCAGGTCGACACGTCGAACCGCCGCGTTCGCGAACGGTTCGCCCAACTCGAGCGCGAGCGCCGTGACACGCTCGCTCGTGAGCTTCGTCGCCTACGAATCGATCACGTCACGCTCGCGACAGACCAGGACTGGTTGCTGGCGCTCGGGCGCCACCTGCGATGAGCTTCGCGTCGCCATTGTGGTTGGCCGCACTCGCGCTGATCCCAGCAGCGATCCTGGCGGCGATCGCCGCCCGCCGGCGCGCCAGGCGCTTTGCGGTTCGATTTCCCGCGGTCTCGACGCTCCAATTGGCCGCCGCCGCGGGCGTCTCGTGGCGGCGTCATCTCCCGGCTGCGTGCCTGCTGGCGGCGATCGCGGCGCTCGCCTTGGCGCTCGCTCGACCGCATGTCAGCTACAGCGCCCCCGTCGACCGGGCATCGGTCATGCTCGTCACCGACCACTCGGGCTCGATGGCCGCCACCGACGTCAAGCCGACACGACTGGGCGCCGCCGAGGCGGCCGCCAACACTTTCATCGATCAGCTCCCCGGGAACGTCCTCGTCGGCGCGATCGCCTTCTCGAGCACGCCCGACGCCGTCCAGGCTCCGGTGCCCAACCACACCGCCGCGCGCGAGGTCATCAACCAGCAGAGCGCGAACGGCTCGACCGCGACCGGCGATGCCCTTCAACTCGCGCTCCAGCTCCTCCGTGGCGCCGACAAGAAGCACCCACCGTCCGCGATCGTGCTCCTCTCCGACGGCGCCGCCAACGCCGGCGTCGACGTCACGACGGTCGCTCGCCAGGCGGCCCAGGACAAGATCCCAATCGACACGGTCGCGCTGGGTACCCCGAACGGCGTGCTACCAAGTCCCGACCCGTTCCAGCCGCCGACGGCGGTGCCTCCCGACCCGCAACTGATGCAGGAGATCGCGCAGCTTTCGGGCGGTCGCTCCTTCAACGCGCAGAGCGCCGACGAGCTCAGCTCGATCTACAAAGGGCTCGGCCATCAGCTCGGCAGCGTGACTCGCAAGCGCGACGTCACGGCCGTGTTCGCGATCGGCGGCCTGGCGTTCCTGCTGATCGGAGCGGCGGGGTCCACCCGCTGGTCCGGACGGCTTCCCTGATCGCCCGCCGATCGGGACCCTGCACGGCCGACCTCGCGAGCTGCTCGACATGGGCTCGCGGGTCGTCGGCTCGGTCCGGTCGCCTCAAGCCAGCCGTAGTCATAGTCGTAGCCCGTGGCGCTGACTCGACGGGATCCTCCCCGGCGAGTTCCGCGTCCGGCTTGCATCCTCTGAGTTCACGCGACTGTGCCGGAGACTCGGGCGATGATCGCCCGGCGGTTGTTGACGGCTTCGCTGGTCTGAAGCAGCCGGTCGATAAGTTCCGCGGCGCGGCCGGCGCCCTGGCGCGCGAGCCGCTTGGCGACGACGAGGGTCTGCTCGGCGTGGCCCTCGAGGGGGAAATAGACGATCGGCCGGCGCAGCGCCGTCAGCTCGATTGTGCTCGTACCGCCACCTTGTACGACGGCGACATCGCAGGCGGCGAAGTGTTCCTAGAGGCGGGGCACATAACCGCGTACGTCCACGCCGGGCGGAGCATCGATCGTCGTGGGATCGAAGCGGGGGCCGCAGACCACGACCATGCGCGCGTTTGCGCTGCGTGCGCGAATGCTCGGGTACGCGGCAACGCAACGGCGCAGTAGGTCGGCTCCGATGGCCCAATCCGATCGAGTCGCTGATGAACAGGATGCGACGGCTCGAAAAGCTCACGATTTGCCGATCCCGAAACGTCTCGCTGAGCGAGCCCCAGCAAGAGCCGACCGGCCGAGGCTACCACCAGGGAGGGGCTCTCAATCGGCGAGTCCGTGCGTGTAGGCGTAGTGCACGGCCTGGGCGCGGTCGCGCGCGCCGATCTTGGCGAACACGTGGTTGATGTGGGTCTTGACCGTGGCCTCGCTTACGACCAGCGCCTCAGCGATCTCGCCGTTGGACAGGCCACGGGCGATCAACGCGAGCACCTCGGCCTCGCGCGGGGTGAGCTCGTCGGGCAAGCTGATCGGCGGCGGGGCAGGGCGACGGGCGGCGCCGGCGCCCGCGGCCGCGATCAAGCGGCTCTGGACCACGGGGTCCAGCAGCGCCTGATGGTCGGCGGCGGCATGGACCGCGCGAGAGATCTCGACGATCCCCGCGTCCTTGGTCAGGTACCCGCGTGCGCCCGCTTGGAGCGCGTCGAGGATCGAGTCATCGTCGGCGTGAGTGGTGAGCACCACGATCTCGGTGTCGGGCAGAGCCTCGCGGATCCGGCGAGTGGCCTCTACGCCGTCGAGCCGCGGCATTCGCAGATCCATCAGCACGACGTCCGGCCGGTGGCGCGAGGACAGTGCCACCGCTTCCTCGCCGTCGGCGGCGGCGGCGACCGGGGTGATGTCGGGCGCCGCCTCGAGCAGCGTCATCAGTCCCTCGCGCACCAGCGCCTGGTCATCGACCACCAGAACCCGCACGGGTCCGTTCATCGGACCTGCTCCGCCGGGACGGGCGGTGCCTTTGGAGGCGGCAGTCGCAGCTCGACGCGCCATCCATCGCCGTCGGTGCCCGCGTCGAGCGTGCCGCCGAGTAGCGCGGCACGCTCGCGCATCCCCTGCAGGCCGTAGCCGCCGCCGGAATCGGCCAGCCCCTCTGGAGCCGGGACGGGCCGGCTCCGCGTCGGTCGGTCTTCCACGAGCAGCACCACGTCGTCGCCGGGATTCTCCCCGGCGTGGACCGCAACCGACACGTCGGCGCCCGGAGCATGCTTGCGCACGTTCGTGAGCGCCTCCTGGACGACCCGCAGGACCGCCTGCCCGATTTGCCCGGTCAATCGCGCCGGGTCGCCGTCGACCGTCAACTCGGCCGGCGCGTCGGCGCTCGCGCGGTATTTGGCGACGAGCGCCTCGATTCCGGCCGACGCCGACATCGAGTCGCCCCGCAGCGCCCCGACCGCCTGGCGGGTTTCCTCCAGCCCCTCCCGCGCCAGCGTGTGGGCACGTTGCACGCGCGCGAGGACAGTGTCGCGGTCGGCGCCCTGTTCGATCAGCGAGCCCGTTGCCTCGAGTTGAATCGTCAGCCCGGCCAGCGTATGAGCCAGGACGTCGTGGATCTCACGCGCGATCCGGGTCGATTCCTCCAGGCGCGCCGCGCGCAGCTGCTCCTCGTGCGAGCGCTGGGTCTGGACGAGCAGCAGCTCGGCTTGCTCCGCGCGCACGCGGGATTGGCGACTGGTCGACGCGGCGAGAGCTGTCGCGACGAACCCGAGCGTGTAGGCGAGCAGACCGACGCCGTTCCCGTCGTAGGCGAGCACCGCCGAGGCGAGCGCCAGAGTTCCCAGGGCGACGACGAGGAACGCTCGTGGCAGGTCCGTGCGCAGGCCCGCTGCGGCAACCGCTATGAACACGAACCCGCTGGCGGCGGTGTCGGGCGCGGCGCCCGCGAGGACGCCGCCCGCCACCGCGAGAACGTACACGTCGGGCGTGACCCGGCGCTCGTCCGGGCGGATCGTCCACACGAGCCAGGCGATCACGCAAGCGACGAAGCAGACCGTGATCACCAGCCCGCGCCCGCCGCCACTCAGGTGGTGGCGCGAGTGCAGCACCGACCAGCTGATCAGCACGAGCCCGACAATCCGCACCACGGTCGCGAGCCGAGGGTCCAGGCGAGAGAGAAGCATCGTCAAGGAAGGTACGGCGTCGGGAGGCGGGGCTTCAACCATCCGATTGGCAGCTCGCGACGGCCTCGGACTGACTGGCTCGGCGCGCACCAAAGCGGGACCCGCTGGTCGCGGATCCCGCTCTCGCATGCCAACCCGGCTGATGCACCCGGCGCGGTCACTCAGGCAAGTTCCGGCGCCACCCGGCCGGTCAGATGCTCGCGGCGAAGCGCCATGATCAGCGTGCGCCCGCACACCTCGAACACCGCCATCGCCAGCAGCGCCACCGTCCATGCCTCGCCGCCGGTGATCGAATGCGAGGCGCTGAAGTGACCGATCGTCGAGGCGCCACCGTTGTTGACCCAGATCAGGAAGGCAAACCGCGAGCCCATCCCCAGCACCCAGAAGAAGGCCGAAATCCAACCGGCGCGGGCGAGCACCTCGCCGTCCGAGTCGCGTCGCATCATCACAGCCTGGCCGCTGCCAACGCCGATCAACAGTCCCACCAGCGCGAGGACCGCGAGAAGGACCAGGTCGTTGCCGGCGGTGGGGATGCCATGCAGGTAATTGGCGACCGCAATCGCCACGATGACCAGCGGGCGGACGATCGCCTTGGTGGTCAGCTTGCGCTCCTTGATCTGGAGCAGGACGAGGAGCACCAGCGCGGAATCGATGAGGTAATCGGTAAATGTCATGGGTGCATCGTCGTCGTCGCGCGCGCTGCCCACATCGGCGCACGGGTCGATTCGAGGGTGGATATCGCCGTCGCTCTCCACCCAGGGGTGGAGACGGCTGCAACACGGCGGCTAGATCGGCGTCCTGCGTGGTTCACTCCATCGCATGGACTCGGAACGCTCGCGGCGCGTGACCCTGTCGGGCGATCTCGCGGGCAACTACGTGGTCGTCGAGGAACGACCCGACGGATCGCTCGTCGTGGCGCCGGATTCCTCGAGGCGATCCCAGGCCGCCGCGCGTAGACCGGCGTCCGAGGGGGTCAGCTCGATGCTCTCCGGCTTACTGAACCGTCCGCCCACGACGCCGCCCGACGTGCACGAGATCCTCGACCGCTGGGGGGTGCAGCTTGGCGAGGACGAGGACATCAGCGAGTTCCTAATCGCCGACGTCGACGGCACCACGGGCTTTCTCGCCGTGACCACCCAGCGGTTCATCTTCGCCGCAGGGTCCGGCAAGGCGCTCCGAGTCGTCGATGAGCACCTGCTCTCGGCCGCGCGCAACGTCGAGCTGGTCGGCCGGCGGCGGAGGCAGAAGATTCGCGTCACGTGGCACGGCTCGGAGAGCACCATCGGGGTCCTCGATCGCGATGCGCTGCCGCGCCTGCACGAGATCCTCGCGGGCCACGGCATCAGTTGACGGCCTAGACGAGCATGGCCCGAGCGGCGAGCTCGGTCGTGCGGGCAAGGCCGTCGAGGTACGTGTCGCGGATCGGCCCCGCGTGGCGCAGTCCCCAGAGAATCTTCGCGTGATCCCAGGCGACGTCGCGGGCCCCGGCGAGCGACCACATCGCGATCGCCTCGTCGGTCTTCTGCGGCGTGACGTCCTCGAGGTCGGCGATCAGCCCGGTGTCGAACCATCGCGTGACATGGGTCTCGACGGCCGCCAGCAGGCCATCGACGCGCTGGAAGTCGCGATGCATCGCGGTGTCGTCCTCCACCGGAAGCCCGAACTCCTCGGCGGTGGTGAAGACCGCGATCGGAAGATCGTGGTTGATGTGCGCGGCCATGCCGGCCAGGGCGAACTGAATCGGCTCACGCCTCTGAGAGCGAGTTTCGACGAGCGGCCGCCAGGCGACCGGGCAACTCCCCCCGGAGCCGATCGTCGCTTCGGCGTCGAAGTACAGGCCGGCGAAGATGACGTCCAGCCGGTCGAGGATCGCGACGCCGTCCTTGCGCGGTAGCGCGGTCTCGATCGCCTCCATCCTGGCGATCACCTCCGGGATCGTCGACACGCCCGCGCCGGTGCTCACGGCGCGATCCTAACCCCCCACGCCGACCCCGACCCGCGTTCTCGCAGACACGCGGCCGTACCTTTATCCTCGGCGCCGTGCGGGTTCTCCTGACGGGAAGCGCCGGACATCTTGGCGAGGGCCTGCGGAGCAGCCTTGGCCAGCTCGGACACGACGTCGTCGGTCTCGACGTGCTCGAGGCTCCTCAATCGACCGTCGGCTCGATTGTCGACCGGGCATGCGTGCGGCGATGCATGCACGGCGTGAATGCGGTCGTCCACGCGGCGACGCTCCACAAGCCCCACATCGATTCGCGCTCGCGGCAGGACTTCTTGGCCACGAACATCACGGGCACGCTGACGCTGCTCGAGGAGGCAGTGGCCGCCGGCGTCGAGCGGTTCGTGTTCACGAGCTCGACAAGCGCCTTCGGGCGCGCGCTCGTTCCGCCGCCCGGCGCGCCTGCGGCATGGATCACCGAAGAGGTGGCAGATGCGCCCAGGAACGTCTACGGCGTCACGAAGAGCGCGGCCGAGGATCTGTGCGAGCTCGTCCACCGCGATCACGGACTTGCGGTCGTGATCCTCCGCACGTCGCGCTTCTTCCCCGAGAGCGACGACCGCGAGGACGTTCGCGCCGCTTACTCGGACGACAACGCGAAGGTCAACGAACTGCTCTATCGGAGGGTCGATCTGGAGGATGCGGTCAGCGCGCACCGGCTCGCGCTCGAACGCGCCCCGGAGATCGGGTTCGGCCGTTTCATCATCAGCGCCACGACGCCGTTCTCGCCCGAGGACCTGGCCGAGCTGCGGATCGATGCCCCGGGGGTCGTCAGGCGGCTGTGCCCCGACTACGAGGGTGTGTACGCCGAGCTTGGCTGGGCAATGTTTCCGGCCATCGAGCGCGTTTACGTGAACGATCGCGCCCGGAGGGATCTTGGCTGGGAGCCCCGTCACGACTTCCGGTCCGCTCTCGATCGCCTCGCCTCAGGCGAGGACTGGCGCAGCGAGTTGGCGCGCTCGGTCGGCTCCAAGGGTTATCACGCGTCCTCGGCGGCGTACGCGCCGACCGGCAACGTCACGGCGATCGCGTCTCGGCGCGTCTGAATCGTCCGAGACGCTCCCTAGGGTTGCCGGACATGGGACAGCCCGCTCCCGCACGGCGTTACGGCAGGATGTTCGACGAAGTCGCGGCTGAGTACGACCGCCACCGTCCGGCGTATCCCGACGAGCTCGTCGACCGCGCGTGCGAGGTCGCGGGAATCGGGCGAGGCGATTCGGTGCTCGAAGTCGGGTGCGGCAGCGGTCAGCTAACTCGGAGTCTCGTCGCTCGTGGGCTTCGCATCACGGCAGTCGAGCCCGGGAAGCATCTGATGTCAATCGCCGAGCAGCACGCGGCGGGACGCGGCGAGGTCGAGTTCGTCAACGCGCGGTTCGAGGACGCTGACCTTCCCCACGGGCTCTACCAAGCGTTGTTCTCCGCCGCCGCGTTTCACTGGATCGACCCCGACGTCAGCTGGCACAAGGCCGCCCGCCTGCTCGCCCCCGGCGGGACGCTCGCGCTGATTCAGTACTGCGGGATCCACGATGGCCGCTTCTCCGATGACCAGCCGGCCCTGCTGTCGGCGCTGGCGAGGATCGCGCCGGAGCTCGCCGCGGGCTTCCCCGCGTACCGGGATCTCGAGGCGATCGCCGCCGGAGTCGAGCAGCGCCGCGAGAACGTCTCCGAAGCCTGGGCGTGGATCGGAAGCCAAGATGTCGCGCGCGAGAGTGTCGGCCGGGTGTTCGGCGAGGTGCAGATCGCGACCGTGCCGAGCGTCGTCGAGCACACGGCCGACGAGCTCAACGACCTGCTCAGAACCGCGTCGTTCTACTGGCGGCTCTCACGCGAGCAGCGCCAGGCCGTCGAGAACGAGCACGTGGTGCTCTACGAGCGACTGGGCCGGCCGATCCGCTCGAGCATGGTCGCCGTCGCACTCACTGCGCGACGCGTCCAGGTCTAGCCCGGAACCGTCGCCAGCCAGGCGGCGATGTCTGCGATGACCGTCGCGTCAACGTGCTGGGCCGGCTCGTACTCCGCAGGGGTCGACGGGCCCGAGCCGGGCGTGAACAGGTGGCTGTGCTCGGGATAGACGCGAATCGTCACGTTCGGGCGGTCGCCCAGGCCGGCCTCCCAGCGCGAGAGGTCATCCGCCACGGTCACCTGATAGTCGCGGCCACCCTGAAGGATCAACATGGGCTTGCCGACGATCGCGGCCACCTCGACCGGGTTGTAGTCGCGCAGGTCCAACCAGTAGGAGGCCGGGGCGCCGAGCGGAAGCCGGCTTGGCGCCGTGGACGGCGACAGATCGGGGCTGTCGACCATCCTCGCTTTTTCGGCGAGCTCGTCGAGCGCGGGCCGCGTCGCGGCCTCGGTCTCGGGTCGGAGCGATGCGAGGTAGCGCGTCTGCCTGACGATCACCCAATGAAGCGGCTGCGCGCCGCCCGCGAGGATGACCAGCCCGGCGACCGACCGATCGGCGGCCGCGACGCGCGGGGCGACCGTGCCGCCCAGGCTGTGGCCGAGCAGAAACACGCGGTCCCCGGCCACCGCGGGTTGCTCCTCGAGGAGCTTGATCGCCGCGGCCGCATCCGGCAGGTACTCGTCGGCGAGCGTGAAGTCGTCGGCATCCTTCAGCTCGTGTGCGTGTGCGTAGGTGACCTTGTCGAACCGGAGCGTCGCGATGCCGAAGCTCGCCAGCCCCCACGCGATGTCCTTGAACGGCTTGTTTCGACCGATCGTCTCGTCGCGATCGAGCGAACCCGAGCCCGCGAGCAGTACGACGCCGGCGTGCGGTCCAGGCCCGCGCGGCATCGTCATGGTCCCGGGCACCGCGAGCTCTCCGGATCCGAGCGCGACCTCCTGCTCGGTAAACGCGTCCTGATCGGCGTGAGCCGGCGGCTCCCAGGGCGCGATCGGCTCGGCAGCGCCCGGAGGCGCGAGCTGCAACCCCCCGAGCTGACCTTGCTCGCTGACCGACACGACCAGCGCAAAGCCGCCGCGCTCGCACGTAACCGGCACCTTTACCACGACCACGCCCGCGTGCACCGGCTCGCTGACCGGCGCGCCGACCGTCGAGACCGCCCCTTGCCGATCCAGCTCGGCGTCCCACGCGGACTTCAGCGCCTCAGGACGCACCATCGCCTGCAGCTGCGGAGCGAACAGGTCCCGGATCTCGGCAAAACGCCCCGCGCGCGCCAGCTCCAGCGCGGTGAGGGTCGTCTGTACCGGCGTCGTCGCCATCAGGAGTTCCTTTTCTTTCTCGTGCGGGTGCGCCGCGTGGGTTCAGCGGGCTCGGCGGCGGGCTGTGCGGGCGCCGGCAGGAACACCGTGTAGACCATCCGCCGCCGGCGGCCCTCCCCCGGCGGATTCGCGAGGCGCGGCCGGAACACGGTGGCGAGGTCGCGGAGCAGCTCGGCGAACTCGGCGTCGGTCAGCCATAGCGCGCCGACCTGATAGTCGGCGCCGTCGCGGATCGGGTCCGGCGGCTCCGACGAGAGATAGCGGTCGGCGTCGGCGAGCATGCCTGCGACGTAGGCCATGAACGCCTGACCGTGCTCCTCGGCGGTCATCGCCTTGACTTCGTCCGGGTTGATCCGGGCCGCGAACAGCCGCAGCGTGTAGGTGCGCTCGACCGCCCCTCGAACCCGGCGCTCGGCCACTACCTGGAGCACGCCCGCCTTCGTGAGCAACGCGACGTGGCGGTAGAGGCTGCCGGACGGCACGTCGTCGAGCTCGGCGGCCAGCTGACTCGTGGTCAGGGCGCGGTCGCCGAGGAACGCCTTGACGATCCGCAGCCGCACCGGATGGAGAAGGAGGTCCGCGCTTCCCATGCCGGCAGCCTACCAAGCCGTTCACGATTCTTAGAACATTCGTAAATCTGGGATTGGATCTGGAAGGATCTGGCCTTCGGCCGCGTCACAGGTCCAATGATTGAATCAACGTGGGGCGCGACGGGACAACCGCGGCTCCGGCGCGACGCGGTCGGACTGACCGGGGCGGTCGTGATGTCGGCGGCGATCATGGGGCCGGCCGTCTCGACGTTCTTCAACCCGCAGTTCTCAACGCCGTTCTCGGGCGAGGCGACGCCGTTCGTTTATCTCGCGTGCCTGAGCGCGATCCTCGTCGTGTCCAGCGGCATCGTCGAGATGGCGCGCGAGCTGCCAGCGCCGGCGCCTTCTATGCGTACGTGAGTCGCGGCCTGGGCCCGCGGGCGGGTTTCATCACCGACGGGCTGATGTTCGTCGCCTATGCGCTGCTGCCGCCGGCCGAGCTCGGCCTGATCGGCTCCTCCTGCAGACCACGCGATCCTCGCGCGCACCGGGCACCCGGTGGCCGGCGCCACGGCCCATCTGATCCCGACGCTCGCGACCGCCAAGCTCGCGAGGCTGCTCACGGTCAAACGCGGCACTCCGCTGCTCCACATCGATCAGGTCGACTACGACGAGCGCGGACGGCCGGTGATGCTCTCGCACGAATGGCACGTCGCCGATGCGTTCGACCTGGTCGTGACCGGACGCGCGCTGCCTTCGGGCGAAGACGCCTGACCAAGCGGCCGCGCTCCGTCCGAGCGCTGATGACAAACGTCATGGTCGATTTCGGCCGGACGCCACTTACGCCCGGCACCGGCTCGGCGTACGCTGACAGTCATGCTCCCAATTAGCCTCGAACACGGTTCATGCGCATGACAGTGACAACCGTCGTGTTCTCCATCTGGGCGGCGTTCTGGATCTACTGGCTGATCGCCGCCGTCGGCGCCAAGCAGAGCGTTCGCACCTCGCGATGCCGCCCGCCGGGCCTGCTGGTCATCGTCGCGCTCGTGGTGATTCGCCTGTTGCATACGGGGACGCTGGCCGCGCAAAGTCCCGTCCTGAAGGTCATCGGTCTGATCCTGTTCGCATCCGGGCTAGCGCTGGCGATATGGGCTCGTGTCTACCTCGGGCGGAATTGGGGGATGCCGATGACCCAACGAGCGGAGCCTGAGCTCGTCACCTCGGGCCCGTACCGCTTCGTTCGCCACCCGATCTATTCGGGTCTGCTGTTGGCGCTACTCGGCACGGCGCTCGCCACCAACCTCTACTTCCTGCTCGTGCTGGTGATCGTGGGCGCCTATTTCATCTACAGCGCCACGGTCGAGGAACGGACGATGAACACCTCGTTCCCGGCCGACTACCCCAGTTACAAAGCGCACACCAAGATGCTGATCCCGTTTGTACTGTAAGTCACCTGACTACCGGGCGGCTCGCGACGACATGCTCGCGGCCGCTGAGCTCGCGGTCGAGGGTTTCCTGTGCTTCGCGCATCGCGTCGGCGTAGGCGGGCTCGGACAGCCGTCGCATTCCTTCCTCGGGCGGGACGTCCTCGACCACGGCGCTGATCCACCAGATGTTTCCGAACGGATCGCGGACCCGGCCCCCTCGCTGCCCGAACGCCTGAGTGGCCGGCTCGGTCACGACGCGGGCCCCGGCGCCGACGGCGCGCGACATCGTGGCGTCCGCGTCATCGACGAAGACACGTAGTAGCGACGGCATGTCGGGCCAGCCGGATCGCTGGTCGAACGCCAGCAGGATCGTGTCGCCCACGCGGATCTCAGCGTGCCCGATGCTCCCGTCCTCGAGCGGCACGCGCGCCAGTTCCTCGCCGCCGAACGCGGTCGTAATGAAGTCGAGCAGCCGGCCGGTGTCGCGGGTCATGATCCACGGCGCGACCGTCGTATATCCCGTGGGCGCGGAGTCGCTCATCTTGTCCCTCCAAGTCGGGGGTGGTTGGCCGAGCGCTCGGAGCGTTGCACCCGTCTAGGCCAGATCCTGTCCTAGACGCGTGCTCCGGCTTTGGGGAAAGTCCTCGTGGGCCTGTTGGACGAAAGGGGGTCGGCTTCGGGCGTTTTACATGGTCGGAAGCGGCCTTGAGGGGGCGGTCGCGCCGGGTCGCCGGGTCGGGGACCTGCACAGCGCGGCATCGCAGCCACATCGCCCGGACGGTGCCGTCTCAAGCATGCCCCACATGCGCGAGCCGTCAAGGTTCGCCTGAATCGCGCGGATTGTCGTGTCTTGCAGGTGAGCAAGCCTGCGCCGGCCGACCGCTGCGGTCAGGCTGCGCCCACGCGTGCGGCGATTCGGTCGATCGCCTCCCACGCCGTTCCCTCAAACACCACGTGGTCAGTGGTGGGCGTGCGCCGCGCGCTTGCGCCCGGCGCGCGCGCCGCCACGCGCATCCTTGACTCCGCCCGCAACGAACGCGTGCCGGCATTCCTCCGAGCAGAAGTAGTAGGTGTTGCCGGCGAGCTCCGCGGTGAGTGCTTTGTCGCGGTCGACCGTCATCCCGCAGGCCGGGTCGGTCGCGCCCCGGCGCGCCGTCAACCCGAATAGGGCGGCGAAAATCGCCAGGCCGAGCACATTCAGCACCAGCTTGTAGTTCACCGCGATCGAGCTGAAGATGTCCGCGCGCGTCGGTCGCGGACCGGTCGGGATCAGCCCGAGCGCGCTGAAGATGCCGTCGACAATCAGCGCAGCGATGACCATCGTGATGAACATCAGCACGGTGATCCGGACCGTGAACCTGGTTCCGTAGTACTTGCGATAGATCAACAGGATCGGGACGACGATCAAATCGGCGAACAGGAACGCCAGCACCCCGGCGAACGAGATCCCCCCCGACCACAGCACCGCCGCGAGGGGGACGTTCCCGACCGAGCACACGAAGCTGAGCACGGCGATGATCGGGCCGATCAGGACGTTCTCGATCGTCGGCAAGGGCGCCGGGGCGTTGCGGATGAACAGGTGCTCGAAGAAGCCGTTGCCGAGCTGGGCGATGAAGCCGGCGAGCAGGAAGCCGAGCGTGATCTCCTTCCACAACATCTGCCAGTCGCCACGGAAGTTGTGGGCGACGTCCGACCACGCGCGCGTCGAGGTGAGCCGCTCGCGCCAGGACAGACGCTCGCTGGCGGCGTGGTGTTGATGGCCCGTGTCAGCCTCGATCGCGTGCGCACGCGCCTGATCCTCGAGCTGCCGACTCACGAACACCCGCAGCAGCACGGTCATCAGCACGATCATCACGATCCCGCCGAGGTACTCAGCGAGCGTGAACTGCCAACCGATCAGCACCCACAGGACCAGCCCCAGCTCCCACACCAGGTTCGTGGAGGCGAACTGGAACGCGAGCGCGGACGTTGCACTCGCGCCTTTCTGGAACAGGGATTTCGCGATCGCGATCGCCGCGTAGGAGCAGGACGACGACGCGGCGCCGAGGCCGGTGGCCCAGCCGACTGAACGGGCACCCGAGCCACTCATCAGCCCCTCGATCCGCTCCCTGGGCACCCACGCCTGCACGATCGCCGAGATCGCGAATCCGAGCACCAGCGCCCACCACACCTCCCACGCCATCAGAAACGAATCCCTGAGGCCATGCCAGAGAACTTCCAACACGTCCATGCCCCCAACACTACCAGATACCCCTAGGGGGTAGGGGTAATGCTACAATTTGCGCCATGGCAGACGCTCAAGCGCCCACCAGGGGCTACACCGCCAGCAAAGACCAGCTGCTCGCTCGGCTGAAGCGCATCGAAGGCCAGATCCGTGGGATCGAGGGAATGGTCGAGGACGACCGCTACTGCATCGACATCCTGACCCAGATCAGCGCCGCCCAGGCCGCGCTCGACAAGGTCGCGCTCGGCCTGCTCGACGGGCACGCGCACACGTGCGTGATCGGCGCCGAGCCCGAGCAACAGGACGAGCGCACCGAAGAGATGATGGCCGCAGTCGGCCGGCTGCTCAGACGCGGCTGATCTCGCCAACGCTCCCCTCCCCGCGCCGCTCGCGGCAAAAGCACGCCATACTCATTCACAGCTATGCATGCAATGATGTGTGCATGACTCATGGCACCGAACCAGACCTCGCGTTCCTCGCGCCCGACACCGCCCGATCAGTCGCCGAGACGATGCAGGCGCTTGCGACCCCCAGCCGGGTGCGGATCCTCAGCCGTCTCGGAGCCGGCGCCTGCTCGGTCGGCGCCCTCGCCGACGCCCTCGACATGACGCAGCCCGCCGTGTCGCAGCAGCTGCGAGTGCTGCGCCACCTCGGGCTGGTCGTCGGTGAGCGCGATGGCCGGCAGGTGATCTACGCGCTCTACGACGAGCATGTCCGATCGCTGCTGACCGAGGCTGTCTCGCATACCGAGCACCTGCGCCTCGGCCTCGCCGTTCGACCCGCCGAGCAGGCTCTGACGGCATGAGCGGCGCGGCGCCGGCGTTGCTCGCCGCCGCGGCGGGCGTCGGGTTCGGGCATGCGATTCTGCCCGATCACTGGGTCCCGCTCGCGGTGCTCGGACGGACGCGCCGCTATCCCCTCTCCAGGATCGCCCGCCTCTCGAGCCTGGCCGGAGTGGCACACGTGCTCGTCTCGATCGTGCTAGGAGCGGTGATCATCGCGATCGGGCTGCAGTTCCGTTCAACGATTCAGCACGCGCAGGACACGACCATCGGGTGCATCCTGATCGCCACCGGGATCGGCTTCGTCTTGTTCGAGCTCACCGGCCACGGCCACCATCACGACCACGATCAGGGCGGCCACCATCACCACCGGACGCACGACGACGATCACGATCACGACCACGACCACGACGACAACGGCCACCGAAGCGCTCCAACGACCCGGCGTCTCAGCGGGCTCGCGGCGGTGATGGTCCCGTTCGGCGCCGCGGCTTCCCCGGACCTGACGATCCTCCCCGTGTTCCTCGCCGCGACCACCGCCGGCATCGCGACCGCGGTCGGATCCCTTGTGATCTTCGCCGCGGTCACGATCGGCACGATCGTGGGACTGACCCTCGCCGCCGCCCGCGGCGGCTATCAGATCCAAGGCGAATGGCTCGAGCGGTGGGGCAACGTCTTCACGGCGGCGGTGCTCGTCATCATCGGCCTGCTCGTACTGCTTGGGATCATCTAGCCCATGCGCGTCGGCCTGCTTCATCCGGGAGAGATGGGCTCGGTCATCGGTGCAGTGCTGGTCGCGCACGGCCACGAGGTGCTCTGGCAGCCAAACGGAAGAAGCGAGGCGACCGCCCAGCGTGCCGCCGCGGCCGGGTTGAAGAGCGCCGACAGCCTGCTCGATGCCGACGTGATCTTGTCGGTGTGTCCCCCTCATGCGGCGCTGGACGTAGCGTGTTCGCTGCGCGGCACAAGGGCGCTCGTGATCGACGCCAACGCGATCTCGCCGATGACGGCCCGCGAGGTCGGGGACGTCATCGGCGAACGGTGGGTGGACGGCGGGATCGTGGGTCCGCCGCCGCGGCGCGCGGGGACGACCCGCCTCTACCTGTCCGGGCGGCACGCGATCGAAGCGTCGCGGCTGTTTGCCGGCACGCACCTGGAGCCCGTCGTCCTCGAGGGCTCGCCGGTCGCCGCATCGTCGTTGAAGATGGCGTACGCGGCGTGGACCAAGGGCTCCGCGGCGCTTCTCCTGGCGACGCTCGGCAGCGCGCGAGGAACCGGGGTCGAGGATGCCTTGCGCGCGGAGTGGCGGCGGTCGCAACCCGAGCTCGACGCTCGTACACAAGGCGCCGCCGACTCGGCCGCGGCCAAGGGGTGGCGCTGGGTCGGAGAGATGCGCGAGATCGCAGCCACGTTCGCGTCGGTGGGACTCCCGTCGGGCTTTCACGAGGCGGCGGCAGAGATGTTCGACCGGGCAGCTCACGATGCGGCGAGCGAGGAGCCCGCAACGTAGCCGGTCGACGGGTGGGACCAATCCGGTAGCGTGGATCGATCCAACCCTCTGGCTCGAGGTCGAGGTCGAGAATCGCGTGCAGGTGACCGGCGTCGAGACGTTCCCGATCGCGGTGCCGGCCCCGCATCCCGGCGGGCCGCACTGGATGCTGCTGCGCCTCGACACCGACGAGGGGATCTCAGGCTACGGGGAGATGATGCTGCTCCCGATCGGCTTCCGCTGGCCCGTGATCTGCGCGATGATCGACGATCTCGTGGATCAGGCGGTGGTCGGCCACGACCCGTACAACGCCGAGGAGTTGTTCGACCGGATCTACGGACGCGCCGGGTACAGCCACGTTCCCGAGTTGACCAAGCTCGCGATCCTGAGCGCGTTCGACATCGCGTGCTGGGACATCGTCGGCAAACACCTCGGACAACCGGTCCATCGGCTGCTCGGGGGTCGCGTGCGCGACCGGGTGCGGACGTACACGTACCTATACGCGGCGCCGGACCACGCCGACCTCGGCCGCAGCCTGCGGGAGCTGTGGCTCGACCCCGAGCACGCCGCACAACGCGCGCGCCATTACGTCGACCTCGGGTTCACGGCGGTCAAGCTCGACCCGTTCGCGCTTAGCATCACCGACGACCAGGCCCTCGGCCAAACCGTGCCGATCCAATTCACGATGAGCGCGCTGGCCACCGCCGAAGCGGTGATCGCGGCGATTCGGACCGAGGTCGGCGATGCGGTGGACATCCTGATCGGCACCCACGGTCAGATGACGCCCGCCGCAGCGATCCGCTTCGCCAAGCGCGTCGAGCGGTATGACCCGCTGTGGTTCGAGGAGCCTGTCCCACCCGAGAACATGGCAGCGCTCGCCGAGGTCGCCCGCGCGACGAGCATTCCGATCGCCACCGGGGAGCGCCTTACGTCCAAGTACGACTTCGCGCGCCTGCTCGAGCACCGAGCCGCGGCCATCTTCAACTTCGACGTGGGGCTGGTCGGCGGCATCCTCGAGGCGAGGAAGATCGCCACGATCGCCGAGTCGCACTACGTTCAGGTGGCGCCGCACGTGTACGGCGGCCCGATGATCGCCGCGGCCTCGATCCAGCTCTCGCTCAGCTCGCAGAACTTTCTGATCATGGAAGGCCTCGAGCGGTTCGACGGGATCTACGACGAGCTCACCGATCCGCCCTTCATCTGGCGAGAGGGCTTCGTCATCCCGTCCGAGCGCCCCGGGCTCGGTCACAACCTCCGCGAGGACGTCGCGCGCAGCCTCCGTCCGGAGAGCCCGGGGCGGAGCCTAATTCGCAGTTACTGATGTCGTTCACCGATCTGATCGACGGACGCCGGGGCCACTTCCAGCTTGAGTCCGGACACCACGGCGAGCTCTGGCTCGATCTCGACACGCTGTTCCTGCGCCCCGCGAGGCTCGTCCCGTTCGTCAGCGACCTCGCGCGGCGGCTGGCCGAAAGCGTCGACCCTGACGCGATCTGCGGACCCCTGCTCGGCGGAGGACTGATCGCGAGCGCCGTCGCGACCGTGCTCGACGTCGAGCTATACGTCGCGGAGCCGGGCGAGCCGGACGATCGGGAGGGCAAGCTGTTCGGCGCGCGATACGCGGTGCCGCCGGCGACCAGACCCCGCCTCCGCAGACAGCGCGTCGCTGTTGTCGACGACGTGATCAACGCGGCCTCGGCAACCCGCGCGACCGTCGGCGACCTGCGTGCGGCGGAGGCCGACGTCGTCGCGATCGGCGCACTCCTCGTCCTCGGCGACTCCGCGGCCGCGTACGCCGAGCGGGAAGGTCTGGCGCTGGTGTACTGCGAGACGCTCCCGAATCGCATCTGGGAACCAGCCGCGTGCCCGCTGTGCGCCGCCGGTCTGCCCCTCGAGGATCTACGTCACGACCCGACTGCGGGTTGATCGGCGCGGCTACCGACCGGCCATCTCGTCGATACAGACCACCGCCGCCACGATGAGCGCGTCGTCCTGGCCCGGTGCGACCTCGATCCCGTACGTCTCGCGGACGCGAAACCACCGCTTTGAGATCTCGGCGATCTTGTCGCCGTCGCGTTCGATCTCGTACTCGTGATCGACGATATTTCCCTTCGCGCCGAGCTCGCCGCCGCCGGAGGCGAGTTCAATCGAGTACCGGTCGCGCAGAGGAGTGATCAACGCCTTCTTGATCGTCGCGACCGTGTCTCCGTCGTGCTCGATCTCCATCGTGTCACGGATGTGGAGCACCTTCTTCTGGATCTTGAACAGCTCGTCCCCCGACGGGCTCTTGAGGATGAACGTCTCCCGCGCCCGGAGCGCCTTGCCGTCGACCTTGAACACGCGCTCGCCGCCCTCGGTCTCGACCCAGTAGTCGTCGCCGATCGCGAACAGCTTCTCGCGCATCTGGTACCGCGTGCCGCCCGGCTCGTCGTGTCGATGCAGAAATCCCATGTGTGCCGCTCCTTTCAAGCCTCCAGAAACAGTGTCGAGCGGAACGGCGCCGGCGCCGTCATCCACAACGGGTGACGCGCTCGCATCGCGGGCGGTCAGAGTTTGCAGCCAGAGCCGCGACTCCGCGGGCTGCCCGAATCAACGGAGGCACGATATGGACGAGAGCGAAGAAGACCTTGGCCCGATCGACATCGTCGTGATCGGTTATCCGCCGGGAGCCCCGATGACCGGCGAAGCCGTCCCGATCATGCTCGACCTGGTCGACCGTGGGATCGTCCGAGTGCTCGACGCGCTGTTCGTGATCAAGGAGGACGACGGGACGTTCGCGGGCATCGATCTCGCCAACCTCGACGCCGACAGCGCCGGTGATTTGACCGTCTTCGCCGGAGCTACGACCGGCCTGATCAGCGACGAGGATGTCGCGTTGGTCGCGGCGGAGATGGAGCCCGGGAGCGCGGCCATGACGATCGTCTACGAGAACCGTTGGGCGGCGCCGTTCGCCGCCGCCGTTCGCCGGAACGGGGGCCGGCTGATCGCCAGCGAACGCATCAGCACCCAGGATCTCATTGAAGCCCTCGACGCCGCCGAGACCGCGGCTCTCAGCTGAAAGGAAGGAAGAGCATGCCTGGACTGATTCGTGGCATGGCGCGTACCGCGGTGATCGCGGGCACCGCGACGTCGGTGTCCAACCGCGTCAGCCGGCGCCAGTACAACCGGTGGTCGCAACAGGACGAGCAGCAGCAAGCCGAGCAACAACAGGCTCCCCCGCCCCAGACCGCTCCCGCGCCGGCCGCGCCGGCGCCGAGCGCCGGCGCCGACGACCGCATCGCGAAGCTCCAGCAGCTGGCCGACCTGAAGAACCAGGGAATCCTGACCGACGAGGAATTCGCGACCGAGAAGGCACGGATCCTCAACGGCTAACGCGTCGGATCCGGCCGCCGGCCACTTCAGCGAAGGGCAACCGGTGATCGCGCGGTTGCTGGCCGTAGCCGAGGGCATCCGGTCGAGGAGCCCGGAGCTCTGGTCGCCGTACGTCGAAACCGCGGTGGATGTGACCCGTGCCGCGGCGATTCCGGGCGGCTACGTCGGAGGCGCCGTCCAATGTGGCCGAATTGCGCCTCCGGCGCTCGCCCCAGCCAACGATCGGCCACGCTCACGCGCTCTGGTACTCGCACAGATCCGGGTCTCCCGACGCGAGATCGGCGAGCAGCTGTTCGGGCTGCTCGAGCGGATTGCCCGGCCTGGGACTGACTCTGCGGAGCCTCACACGACTCGAGGCGGAAAGCGACTCGACGGGGGCGTCCAGCACCCGCCGGGCCGCGAGTTCCCCCTAGGAGCATGGGCGAGGTAATCCTCCTGTCGCTCACAGCGTCGTTGAATCCGACGCTGGTGGCGGCAACGACCCTGATGCTGCTCCTCGACAGGCCCGTGAGGCTGATGGGGGGCTACCTGCTCGGCGCGTACATGACCAGCATCACGCTCGGGTTGATAATCGTCTTCTCGCTCACCAACTCGGGCACGAGCAACACGACCGAGAACACGATCAGCCCGGCCGTCGACATCGGGCTGGGCGCGATCGCGCTAGCGGTCGCGTTCGTGCTGTCCACGCGGCGTGACGAAGGCTTCAGGGAGCGCAGACAGGAGCGCAAAGCAGCAAAGCCGGACAAGGAGCCGCCGCGCTGGCAGCGCGAGATGAGCAAGGGCTCGGCTCGGGCCACGTTCGTGGTCGGGGCTCTGCTGACGCTCCCCGGCGCGTCATACCTCGCCGGCCTCGATCAGATCCACAAGCTGCACTACTCCACGGCGGTGACGGTGCTGCTCGTGATCGGCTTCAACCTTGTGATGATGTGGCTGCTCGAGGTGCCGCTCGTCAGCTTCCTGATCGCCCCGGAGAAGACGCCCCGGGCGATCGAGCGCACCAAGGCCTGGGTCTCCCGGCATGCCCGAGTCGTCGCGATTCGCGGCTCCGCCGCGATCGGGGTGCTGCTCGTCATCAAGGGGGTGATCGGGCTGCTGTGACCGGACCCGCTACGCGATCAGGTTCGCGAACAGATCGACGTCGTGATCGGCCGCGTGGGCGACCAGGAGGCGGCTGACCAGCCTCGAGAGGGCTTCACGGTCTCGGGCCGGGAGGTGGCGCAGCATCGTCGAGACCTCGTCCGCGAAATCGCCGGCTACCGAGGACACAAGCGATCGGCCCTCAGCCGTGAGGGTGACCAGCACCGCCCGTCCATCGGTGCTCGAAGGGACGCGCGCGACGAGGCCGCGGCGCTCCGCGCGATCGACCAACCCGGTGACGCTCGACTTCTCGAGCCCGAGCAGCCTCGCCAGCTCGTTCATGGTGGGCTCGCGGTCCCGCAGCACGCCGAGCAGCCGTGCCTGGATGATCGAGATGTCGTGCTCAGCCGCCAGGCGCTCGAGAATCTCCTGGATCACGAACGACAGCTGCGCCAGTCCATCGACGGGACTCAACCGCTGAGGCGTGGTCATGTCCAGAATTCTACTTGAATTAGTACGTGCCACCAACTAAATTAGTACGTGGCACGAACTAAACTACAGGAGAGCCGCAGCCATGGCCAAGATGAACGCGGCGGTCGTGACCTCGTTCGAGGAGCCGCCGCACTACCAAGAGTTCGAGGTCCCGCGGCCAAACAGCGGCCACGAGACGGTCGTCGACGTCCTAGCCGTCGGACTGCACCCGCGGGTCCGCACGGGCGCCGCCGGGGCCCACTACACCAGCACCGGCACGTTGCCGATGATCCCCGGAATCGACGGAGTTGGGCTGCGGCCGGACGGCACGCGGCTCTACTTCGTCGCAGCCGACGACGTGGTCGGGACGATGGCCGAGAAGGCGCTCGTCGACGCGCGCCGGTCGATCGAGCTGCCCGACGATGCCGACGCCGCGAAGGTCGCCGCCGCCATGAACCCGGCGATGTCGTCGTGGGTGGCCCTGCGTCGACGGGTTCCGCTCGAGCCCGGCCAGAGCGTCCTAGTCCTCGGCGCGACCGGCAACGCGGGAGCGATGGCCATCCAGGTGGCCAAGCGTCTCGGGGCCGGGCGTGTGGTTGGCGCCGGGCGCGACCTCGATCGCCTGCGCGCGCTCACCGCGGCAGGCGCCGACGACGTCGTCCAGCTCACCGACGACCAGACCGCGACGGGCGACGCCCTCGCAGCCGCGGCCGCGGAGGTCGACATCGTGATCGACTACCTGTGGGGCAAGCCAGCGCAACAGGCGATCAGCGCACTGCTCACCGCGCGGTCGGACCGCAGCCGCGCGATGAACTGGATCCAGATCGGCGCGGTGGCCGGCGCGACGATCGAGCTGGCGTCGGTGGCGCTGCGCTCGGCCAACTTTCGGCTCCAGGGAAGCGGTCAGGGCGCCGTATCGCCGGAGACATACCTGGCCGAGCTGCCGTCGCTCGTCGACGAGATCACCGCGGGCGCGATCGCGGTCAAACCGAACCCAATGCCGTTGGCGGACGTGGAGGCGGTCTGGAACCGCGCGGACGTACCGGGCGAACGCACGGTTCTGCTGCCTCGGAGTGTCTGACCTCGCCGCACGGCGTTCCGCGCCGCCGCACGGCGTTCCGCGCCGCCGTACGGCGGCCCGGCGCGGCCGCACGGCTGGTCCGCGCCTCCGCCCCGCGGGGCGGACCACGCGCACCAACTCGATCGCTACTTGACCGAATGCTACTTCTTCACGTGCGCACTGAATACGACGCGCGCCCGCCCGGTCCCGGCGTAGTCGGGAACCCTCTACCGCGTCCATCCCGATCGCGCCATGGAACGCGATCGAAGCGCTGTTGGCCGGTGTCGTAATCGCCGGGCCCCAAGCGCCGCGGACGACGTGGGCCCCGTGTTCTGCGACGATCAACGTCGGCGTGTCCGGAGTCGCTGGTCTTGCCTTCCTCGTCGTGGGAATCGGCGTCGTCGTGTTCGCCGCCGACGTGTTTGTCGACGGGCTGCTTGGTGTCGCGCTGGCGCTGGGAATCGCGCCCTTTGTGCTATCGGTGTTCCTCTCCGGTTTCGAGACCGAAAATCTCGCGGTCGGGATCGCCGCCAACGCCAAGGGGTTACCCGGAGCGGCGGCCGGCACTTTCCTCGGCGGCGTGACCTTCTTGGCGTTCGGCGTGGCCGGCCTCGGCGGCCTGATCGCGCCGATCCGCGTCGGGCTGCCGACCCGGTTCGCGGTCTGGACGGCAATCTCGCCGCTGCCGCTGTTCGCATTCGCGGTCGACGGGCACATCTCACGCGTCGAAGGCGGAGCGCTCGCGGTCTGGTCGGTGGTGGCGCTGGTCGGCCTGGCCCGTTCGGGACGCTCACTGTTGGTCACCGACGACGAGGATGAGCACGTCCGGCGACCCGGCCTGCGGCTCCTCGTCGGGCTGGCGCTTCTGACCGGCGGGGGATGGCTGATCGGTCAGGGCCTCCGGACGACGGTGCGCCAGCTCGGCGTTCCGCAGACGCTGCTCGGCAACACCGCGCTGGCGGCGACCGTGGAGGCCGAGGAGCTCGCACGCTTTGCCGTCCCGGCGCGGCGCGGGCGGCCCGAGATCGGCCTCGGCAGCATCGCCGGAACCATCGTTCACTTCGTCGCGCTCAACGCGGGCATCATCGCGCTCGTCAAGCCGCTGACGCTCGGAACGCAGACGACGCACTTCTATCTGCCCGTCGCGGTTGCCAGCCCCGCGATTCTCGCCCTCGTGCTCGTCGTCCGCAAGCGGCTGGGCCGGATCGAAGGCGCCGTCTTGACCGCCCTATACGCCGTCTACGTTGCCGTCGCGATCGTCGTCTCGACGTGAACTAACGGCCCGCGAGTTCAGTCCCGGACCCTGCGCGCGTCAAGCGAAGCCGTTGCCGCTCATCGTCACCTCGGTCAGCGCCGCCAAGTCCAGCTCGCCCATGTTGGCGACAGCCTCGGTCACGCACTCCCTGAGGATCGTGTAGCGGATAGTGCCGCGTTGCAGCCCGTAGTTCTGCACGGTCCGCTGGGCGGCAATCTCGTATAGGTGAACTCCATCCGTGAGGTACTTCGGTCCCATTCCCCCTGCCTTCGGTCAATCGTCCGCAGTCCGTAGCCCTAGTGCGGTTCTGCACTAGATCAACGTACGATCTCATCCAAATTTGCGCAATTTGCGGTCATCTCACCTCGGACAGCGCGGCCAACTGAAGGTCGTCGATCGTGGCCGTCGCCTCGCTAACGCAGTCGCGGATGATCACGTAGCGAATGCTGCCTCGCCGCAGCCCGTAGTTCTGAACGGTTCGTCGCGCCACTACTTCGTAGAGATGGTTGCCGTCGGTGAGATACCTCATCGTCTGTGTCTCCGGTCTCGGGTGGATCGGCATGAACCTACGCAACCGTAGATTCATCGGGGCGATCGTTTCTACCCCGCAAAATCGCGCTTTACACGCTCGTAGGTTGGATACCAACCGGTGCCGAAACCGGCTATAGCCGCGTGTACAAGCCCGATTGGACTTTCAGGCAGCCGGCAGCGCGTCGCCCAGGCCTGCGATCGACAGCCGTCGACGGCACAGGGTCACCGCGAACTCCCGCGTGGCGGCGGGCACAGCGTCCCCCCAAGCGGCAGCTGCCTCGGTGGCACGGGCGAGGACGTCGTCGAGGAGGATCTCGGGATTCCGGGCCTCGGTCAGACAGCGCACGCCGAAGCCGACGTGCCAGCGCTCGTCGAGCTCGACGTGGCCCACGCCCTCACGCACGCCGGGCAGGACATCGTCCTCCAGGTCATCGAGCAACGCGCGCTGTCCGGCGGTGAAGACGGCCCCCTCGAGCACCATGTGGTAAAGGCCGATGCCGTCGAGGATGCCGGTGCGCCCCGCCGCCAGCTCGGCGGCCATCGCCGGCAGAGTCACCTCGAACAGCTCGAGGAAGCCAGCCGGGACGAGCTCCCGCGCCGCGGCCAGACGGTCGGCGCGGGTATCTCCGGGCAGCTGGAGCACCTCGGTGGCGATCCGATCGAAAAACACGGCGTGTCGGTCCTCGTCGCGTCGCTGCAAGAAGAAGATCCACATCATCATCGTGTCGACGTGCTCGGCACGGTCGGCGAACGGTGTGAGGTGGTCGGCGACGGCGTCTTCGGCTACGCGGAAGCCGGCGAGCAGTGTCGTGAGGCGACGGCGCCGCTCCTCCGGGAGCTCCGGCCACGCACGGGCGTCAGCGGTGAGATCGATCGTCGTCGGGTCCCACTGGAGCTTGGCCACGATCTGGGAGTACGTCGAGAGCCTCGGGAAGATCGAAAGCTCGGAGCGATCAGCGAGAGGGACGCTGAGACCTCCTGCCCCGGCGGGGATGTAAGGGTCTTCGATCATCTCGAGAAATAGTTTGCCGAATTGCCGCCCGCACCCTCAGATTGAAATGGTCGGCGGCGCCTGGCGGCGGCGCCTTGCGCGTGCCGGCCGCTTCATCGTGCGATAGACGAACTCTTCCGTTTGCGCCGACTCGCGCACCGACACCACTTGCTCGTGATGTGGCGAGAACCGGCAGACCGGATCGGCGGCGGCCGCGTCGCCCGTCAGCCGCAACGCCTGGCAACGGCAGCCGCCCCAGTCTTCCTCCTGGCGTCCGAGCGGGCAGGAGCGGCACGGCTCCTGCATCCACTCCGTACCGCGGAACCGCCCGAATGCGTCGGACTCATTCCAGATCCACGTGAGCGAGTGGTCGCGGACGTTCGCAAATTCGAGTCCCGCAATCGTCGACGCCGCCTGGCAGGGCAGCACATCGCCGTTCGGGGCGACCACCATCGCCGTCCGGCCCCACCCGCCCATGCACGGCTTGGGGAGATCCTCGTAGAGGTCGGGAAGCACCCAGAGAACGTCGACCTTCGGACCGACTCGATCGCGGAAGCGACGCACCGCTTCCTCCCCGCGCCGGAGCTGTTCCCAGGTCGGCAGCAACGCCTCCTGGTTGATGACCGCCCAGCCGTAGTACTGGGTGTTGGCCAGCTCGAGCCTCTGAGCCCCGAGCTGGAGCGTCAGGTCGAGCAGGTCCTCGATGCGGTCGAGGTTCTGTCGGTGAAGGACGCAGTTGATCGTCAGCGGGAAGTCGAGCTCGCGGGCGGCGCGCGCGGCCGCGATCTTCTTCTCGAACGAACGGTTGCCGGCGATGCGGTCGTTCTCCTCCGGGTTCGGGCTCTGAATCGAGATCTGCACGTGGTCGAGCCCGGCCGCCTTGAGCTCCTCCGCACGCTCGCGGGTGAACAGGGTGCCCGCGGTGATCAACGACGAGTACAGACCCGCGTCGCGCGCCCCGGCGCACAGGTCCGCGAGATCGCGACGCAGCATCGGCTCGCCTCCCGTCAGCGCGAGCTGAAGGACCCCCAGCCCGCGCGCCTCGCCGAACGCGCGGATCCAGTCCCCGGTCTCGAGCTCGTCGCGGTAGCTTGGATTCCCGATGTCAACCGGGTTCGAGCAATAGGGGCAGTGCAGCGGGCACTGGTAGGAGAGCTCGGCGATCAGAGTGAACGGTCTCTCAGCCGCCGGCATCGATCAGCACTCCTCTCTCGGCCATGCCGTCGACCAGCTCGCGAACGTCGTCAGCGACGTCGGCGCCGTCGTACCGCGCAGTCAGCACGTCGACGATCTCGTCCACCGAGCGCTGTCCGTCGCACAGCTCGAGGATCTCGGCCGCGCTCGGGTTGAGGCGCACCGCCCCCTCGGGGACGAGCAGCAGGTGCTCCTCGCGCACCTCGTCGTAGCGCAACCGCGCGCCCGTGACGAGGCGAGGGTGGGTCATGCCTCAGGTCCTGGCGGCTGCGACTCGGCGAGCTCGATGGCATCCAGCTGCGCCCACAGCACCTCGGTCTTAAATCTCAAAGCCGCTACCGCAGCTTCCTGCTGGTCTCGTCGGCGGCACCGCTCGACCACCAGCTCGAGCGCGTAGTCGGCATCGCGCGGCGCCTTCACCAGCCGCGTACGGAAGTACTCGAGACCTGCCGGATCGATCCACGCGTAGTGGCGCTCGAGCGCGTCGAGTCGCACCCGGATCGCCGCAGGCCCGAACAGCTCGGTGAGCGACGATGCAACGGCCTCGATCCACGGCCTCTGGCGCGCGAAGTTCACATACGCGTCGACCGCGTAGCGCACCCCGGGAAGTACGCCGCGCTCTGACTCGAGCTCCTGGCGTGAGACGCCGAGCGCCTCGCCGAGCGCCACCCACGACTCGATCCCGCCCGTTCCCTCGCTCGTACCGTCGTGGTCGATGATCCGCTGTATCCACTCGCGCCGAACCTCGACCTCGGGGCAATTGGACATGATCGCCGCGTCCTTCAGCGGAATGCACTTCTGGTAGTAGAACCGGTTGGTGACCCAGCGCTGGAGCTCCTCACGGTTCAGCTCGCCGGCGTCCATCCGCTGGTGAAACGGGTGGAGGTTGTGGTAGCGAGTTCCCTGCGCGCGTAGCTCCGCGATGAACTCCTCGGGCGGAGCGGGCGGGCCTTCATTACCCGTCGGTCTGATGACAGTGTCAGTCACAACTCGACCTCGAGTCCATCGTAAGCGACTTCGACTCCGGCTTGCACGACGGCCGTTCGCTCTGGTGAGTCCTCGAGCAGGATCGGGTTCGTGTTGTTGATGTGCACGAGCGCCTTACGCGGCCGCTCCAGCCGCGCCAGCATCTCGAGCGTCCCGCCAGGACCCGATAGCGGCAGGTGACCCATGTCGCGCGCGCTCCGAGTCGAGATGTCGAGCCGAGCGAGCTCGTCGTCGCGCCAGAACGTGCCGTCGACGAGCACGAGATCGCTGGCGGCGAACCGTTCGAACACCGCGTCGTCGAGTCGCGCCAGGCCGGGAACGTACGCGAGCACGCCGCCGCCGACGCGGTCGGTGAAAACGAAGCCGCTCGCCTCGAGCTCGACACCCGACCCGTCGAGGTAGCGCGGCGCGTCGCCGCCCACATCGAACGGCTCGACGGTCAGGCTCGAGCCGTCGAGCGGATATACCCGATCCGGTTGCAGCGTTTGCCACTCCAGTCCGCAGTAATGCTCGAGCATCGACAGCAGGGGATACCCCTCCCTGAGCGCCCGCTCGACACCCGCCTCGCCGTAGACGCGGACCGGTGTGGCTGACTCGCGCAGGAGTAGGAGCCCCGCCGTGTGGTCGATCTCGGCGTCGGTCAGCAGGACGCCCGCGATCGGCGGCGACCGCACTCCGTCGAGCGCCGGGTCGGTGATCGCCTCGAGTTGCTGGCGCGCGTCCGGGGACGCGTTTACGAGGAACCATGGACCCTCGCCACCGCGAATCGCGAGCGACGATTGCGTGCGCGGCTTCGCCCGCACGCCTTCGCGGGCAGCCTCACACGTCGGGCAGCGGCAATTCCACTGCGGAAAGCCCCCACCGGCGGCCGAGCCGAGGATCCGAATGCGCACTCGTCGCGCGAAGCGGTGCGCAGCCTCAGGCAGGCGCCGGAGGCTACGCCAGCTTCACGCTCCTACCGGTGGTAGAGGTACGAAGTGACCTCCGAGCACATCTCGATGAACTCAAACTTCGGCTTGGTCCAGGTCATTTGCGCTCCCTCTTTAGAGTTCAACGGTCCGCCCGCATCTTACACATCGAATGCAAGCCGCCGGAAACCCTCCGATCGATGGTCGTTGAGGTAACCGCGGCCGGGTTCGAGTCGACTGACGCCGACCTGGTGGCGGTCGCGGCAGGTGCGGGTGCCTCCGAACTCGGCGCTCCGGAGCGCGCCGTGGCGGACCCCGTCGCCATCGTATACCGGGAGCCCGATCCCCCGCTCGCGGTCATCGCGCTCGAGTCGAACGTCGAGGGGCTGCGGACGGCCGCGGCGCGTGCTGTGCGCGCCTGCCGCGGCGGCGGAACTGTCGCGTGGGCGCTGGATTCGTCGCTTCCGCTCGCTCTCGAGGAGCACGTGCGGGCGCTGGCGGAGGGCGCCGTCATCGGCGGCTACTACGGGCGTCGTTGGAGCAGCGGCGAGCGACCGCGCGGCGTTGAGCGGTTCGTGATCTGCAAGTGCCCCGACGAGCTCACGCAGGTCGCCGACCGCGCGGCACTCGTCGCTCGGTGGACGAACGTCGCCCGCGAGCTGGTCGACGCGCCGCCGAACGTGATCTCTCCAACTGGACTGACCGAACGGGCAGTGAAGATTGACCACCTGGTCAGTGAGATTGTCGACCCGGTCAGCGCCGGGCTCGGCGCGCTCGCGGCGGTGGGCGGGAGCAGCCCGATCCCGCCGCGGCTGATACTCCTCCGCCACGAACCCGCTCATGCACCCGAGTCGCCCCGGCTCGCGCTCGTCGGCAAGGCCGTCACGTTCGACACCGGCGGCTACTTCCTCAAGCCGCAGGCCGACATCCTTCGTCAGAAGGCGGACATGGCGGGCGGCGCCGCGGTCGTAGCCGCGCTCGGCGCGATCGCCGAGCTCGGGCTACCGCTGTCGGTTACGGGGTTTGTTCCCGCTTGCGAGAACATGCTCAGCGGCAGCGCGATCCGCCCCACCGATGTGATCACCACGGCCGCCGGCCTCACCGTCGAGGTAATGAACCCCGACGCCGAGGGGCGGCTGATTCTGGCTGACGCGCTGTGGTACGCACGCCGCGACGGCGCGACGCACATCGTCGACCTGGCCACCCTGACCGGTGCGATGCGCGCCGGCATGGGCGACCTGTATGCCGGCGTGTTCTCGCCGGACGCAGATTGGCGAGCCGCGGTCGTGGACGCCGGCAACGCGAGCGGCGATCTGGCCTGGCCGTGGCCGCTTCATCCGCGCTACCGGCCGCTGATCGACTCGACGGTGGCCGACCTGCGCAACAACGCCGGCAGGAGCTTCGGGTTCCCGATCGTGGCCGCAACGTTTCTCGCGCAGTTCGCGGGCGACGGGCCGTGGGCGCATGTCGACATGCTCGGGCCCGCGCTGCTCGACGAGGATCGTGGCGATGCGTTCGGCCCAGGCGCGTCCGGCTACGGCGTCCGCATGCTCGTCGAGCTCGCCACGCGCCTGAGCGTTACGCTGGATCGATGAGCGAGCGAGACGGGGACCACCGGGCCGTGGCCCCGGCAACACCCGGACGCGTCGTCGACAGCTCAAAGCTCGACCTCGCCGCCGCGGAGCGAGCCACGCGGGACCTGCTGCGAGCGATCGGCGCCGACGCCGACTCGCCCGGCTTAGTCGAGACGCCGCGGCGGGTCGCCGCCTCGTTCGCCGAGCTGGTGACCCCCGCCGAGTTCGGTGCGACCGTGTTTCCGAACGAGGGCTACGACGAGCTTGTCCTCGTGAAGGACATCTCGTTCCAGACGCTGTGCATGCACCACCTGCTGCCGTTCCACGGCGTGGCCCACGTGGCGTATCTCCCGGGAGACAGCATCATCGGGCTGTCGAAGCTCGCGCGCGTGGTCGAATTCTTCGCCCGAGATCTCCAGCTCCAAGAGCGCATGACCGTGCAGATCGCCGACTGGCTGGAGCAGGAGCTCGCGCCACGGGGCGTAGGGGTAGTGCTCAGCGCCGAGCACATGTGCATGACGATCCGCGGCGTCCGCAAGCCGGGAGCACGAACCGTCACCTCGGCGCTGCGGGGCTCGCTGCGCGGCGACGCGCGCACACGCCAGGAGTTCTTCAGCCTTGTCGGCTGACACTGAGGCGCCGCCGTCAGGCGTCGCCGACAAATTTCATCAACTGTCGCCGCTGATCGAGACCGTGGTGACCACAACCGGGAGCGACGGTGTGGTCAACTGCGCGGCGATGGGGGTCCGCTGGGGCGAGAACGAGCTCGTGTTCTGGCCGTTCGATACCACGCGCACGCTGCGGAACCTGCGCGTTCATGGCGAGGCGGTCGTGCACCTCACCGATGACGTCCTCCTGTTCGTGCAGGCGGCGCTCGGGCACCCCAGCCCCGCGATGCGACCCGCCAGCGCGATCGACGGCTCGGTGATCGAAGACGCGAACTCGTGGCGGGAGGTTGTGGTCGTTGACATCACACCCAGCGCGGATGAGTTGCCGCGTTCGCGCGTACGAGCCAGGGTGGTCGCCTCGGGCACCGGCACGCGGCAGCCGCTCGGACTGTGCCGGGCGCGGCACGCCGCCGTCGAAGCTTCGATCCTCGCGTCGCGGCTGCGGTGGCTGGGCGGCGAGCGGGTCTTCGCCGAGCTCGAGCGACTCCAGGAGCTCGTCGACAAGACCGCCGGCCAACGCGAGCGGGCGGCGATGGACTACGTGCGACGGTACGTCGCCGAGCGCACGTGACGGAGGTCGTCGTCACCGCGCCCGCGCGGCTGCACTTCGGGATGCTGGATCCGGCCGGGCTCGGCTCGCGCCGCTTCGGCGGCTGCGGCGTGGCGGTGGAGTCCCCGCGGGTGGTGGTCGGGGTCAAGCCCCGGTCCGGCGCCGACGTGGTCGCCCTCGGAGCTCAGGCCGAGCGCGCCTCCGCGTTCGCGTCGCGCGCCCGCCAGGCGTTCGGATACAGCGGCGGCATCGAGGTCGGCGTGCGCGAGGCGATCCCGCCGCACTCAGGGCTCGGGTCGGGCACCAAGCTCGGCCTCGCGGTCGCCCGGGGCGTGGCCGAGCTCGCGGGCATCTCGGCCGGACCCGTCGAGCTGGCGCAGGCGAGTGGGCGCGGAGCGCGATCGAGTGTCGGCGCCTGGACGTTCGCGGCGCCCGGGCTGGTGGTCGAGGCCGGCGTGCGCGACCGTGACTTGCTCAGCCCGCTGGTGGTGCGTCATGCGATGCCGGCGCCCTGGCGATGCGTGCTCGCGCTGCCATTCGGAGCAGAGGGTCTGTCCGGGAATGCTGAGGAGAGATTTTTCAGTTTGCTGCAGGAGGAGGGGACCGCCATCGAGCCGCGGGTGTCGCGGCTGGTGCTGACCGCTCTGCTACCGGGATTGCTTGCGGCCGACATCGACGAGTTCGGCGCCGCGCTAGCAGAGATCCAGCGCGAGATCGGCTCGATGTTCGCGACCCGGCAGGGCGGCGTGTTTCATCCGCGCGCGGCTCCGGTCGTCCATGCGCTGCTGGCGCTCGGCGTCGGAGCGGTCGGCCAGAGCTCGTGGGGTCCGTCGGTTTACGGGATCGTCGAGAGTGCTGAGCGCGCCTTCGGCGTCGCGGATGGGCTGCGCGCGGCAACGGGTCCGGACGTCGACGTTCGCGTAGTCGACTTCGATCGTCGGGGAGCGTCCGTCACGCGGGGCAGGGCGGCCGCGTGAGACTGCTCGTGAGCGTGGTCTCTGCCGCCGAGGCCCGGCAGGCGCTGGCCGGCGGAGCGGACATAGTCGACGTAAAGGATCCGGGCGAGGGAGCGCTCGGGGCCCCGTCGCCTCGCGTCCTGTCGGAGGTGGTGCAGGTCCTCGGTGGCGCCGTCCCGGTTAGCGTCGCGCTCGGTGACCTGCCCGACCTGCCCCACACCGCCGCGCTCGCCGCTCGCGGCGCCGCGCTCAGCGGGGCTGCCTACGTCAAGGTCGGGCTGCGCGGGGTGCGTGAGCTCGACCGCGGGGTTGCGATGATCAAGGCCGTCGCTGCCGCCGTTGGACCGGGTGTGTCTGTGATCGCCGCCACGTACGCCGACGCGGACGCGCTCGACCCGCCGGCGCTCGCGCCGGCGCGGCTGCCGGCGCTGGTGGAGCGAACCGGCATCGCCGGGGCGCTCGTCGATACGTTCGTCAAGGACGGCCGTGGCCTGTACGGGTGGCTGTCCGAGACCGAGCTGGCCGAGTTCGTGGGGCGCACGCGTCGCGCCGGCGGGACCTTCGGCGTCGCCGGGCAGCTGCGGCTAGGCGAGCTCCGGCGCGTCGACGCCGACATCGTCGGCATCCGTTCTGCCGCGTGTCGTGGTCGCGATCGCACCGCCCCGCTGGACGCGGGCTTGGTTGCGTCCGCCGTCGCCGAGCTCCGGACTTTGGCGCTGGAGCTACGTATTTGTTAGTTCGATCGCCAAAGTCCGCCGGCTAACCCAGCGTGATCCGGGTTCCGAGGCCGTCCGGGGCTCGAACTACGACCGTTACGCCGGTCCGACGGACGGCCTCGGGGAGGTACGTGTCCACGACGGCGCCGCCGCCCCCAGCCTGTAACGCCCGGAGCTCGCCGACGGTCAGCTCCGCGATCGGCGGGTCGTCCGACGGCCACCGCGCCACCACGCCGGCGACCGGTTTGAGCAGCACCGCCTCCTCGGCGCCGATCGCGCCGGCCGCCAGCACCGCCAGCGAGTCGCTCGTCACCGCCCACGACTCGGGCACCCCGGAGCGACCGCCGAACGCGCATGCCACCGCGAGCAGCCCGACCGTTCGCGGCGCCACCAGATCGGTGAGCAGCTCGGCGCCCGCGAGCATCGGCGCCAGCATCGCACCGAGCTGATCCATCGCCTGCAACGCCAAGCGGTGCGCGACCCCGTCGGACAGACCGACCTGGGCGTCGACGGCGCGCACGGCATCGGCGAACGGACCGCCCCCGGGCACGACAAGCACGGGCCGCGCCGCAGCGATCGCCGTCACTTCCGCGCACGCCCGGCGCAGCCCGTCCAGTCCCTCGTCCCGCAACAGACCACCGCCGACCTTTACGACGAGCGGGCGAACCTCACTCACGGCCGAGCACCGACAACGCGACCGCCGCGGCCACGTCTCCCGCGGGACCGGCGAGCGAGCCGGCGCCCGCCTCTACCGCGAGCCCGCAGTGCTTCGCCGCCGCGCGGGCCAGGAATGCGCCGACTCCGACCGCGACCACCGGTGCGTCGGCGGCCACTCGCGCGGCGACGCGCTCGAGTGCTGTGGCGATCGCAGCGACCTGTGCTTCCTCGACGGCGCCCGCAATCGCCTCCAGATCTCCGGCGGCGAGCTGCTCGGGATCAGCGCACACGACCCGCGCGAGCCGGGCGCGAACCTCGCCGGGCGAGGGGCCGCGGCCGTCCGGGAACGTGCAGGTGCACCGCTCGGCGGTCAGGCTGCCCCGCACCAGGTGCGCGTCGGCGGCGATCGCGAACAGCTCCGAGGCAATCGGACACGGCACGCCACCGATCGGCACGTGCGAGACGACCGCCGCGATATTGGTCCGGAGCGCGCCCGTGTAGACCAGCTCGCCGGCGAGCAGCCGCTCGAGGTCGGTGCGCCCGCGCGCGACGATCGCGCCGGCGGCGATCGGGATCACGTCCGTGGTCGTGCCGCCGCAGTCGACCAGTATCGCGTTGGGCAGCGAGCGCGCCACCAACATCGCGGTCGCCGTCCAGTTCGCCGCCGCGCACTCGAGCGGCGCCGCTCGCGCGCGTTCGACGGACACCAGCTCGCCGGCTGTGGTCATCACCCGCACCCGACGGCCCGGCAGAGCGCGACACGCCGCGTCCAGCACGTGACGCACTCCGTCTCGCTTCGTCGCGAACACGTCGACGAGCTCCGCGGTCGTCGTCATCGCGACCGGCGAGCGGTCGAACCCGAGCCGCCCGACCACGTCCGCGATCACGCCGGTCATGGCCTCGGGCTCGCGCCACACCTCGAACGGCTCGGACACGATCCGCACCCGCTCGCCGCCGTCGACCACCGCCGCCTTGGTATTGGCGCCACCGACGTCGAGGCCGATAACCGGCACCGGCGACTCTCGTGACTCGGCCATCGACCAATTGCACCACTGTCCGCCGTGCACAAGTCCCCAAACCGGCACCGGGGCACCCCTCAGGTGCCCGCCGTTCGGCCATCGAACCGCGACGCCCGGCTGACTATCCGGTTATCAGCGTCATCTCGGCATCGCGGTAACGGCCTCCGACGGCCGAGCCGGCGGGGAGCGCCCGGTCGAGCGCCGCCACCTCCTCGTCGCTCAGTTCGATAGCAGACGCGGCGACGTTCTCCTCGAGCCGCTCTGGACGCTTGGTCCCGGGGATCGGGACGATGTCCTTCCCTTTCGCGTGGAGCCACGCGAGCGCGAGCTGGGCGGGGGTGACTCCTCGCTCGTCTGCCAGCGCTCGGACTCGATCGGCGAGCTCGATGTTCTGCCGCAGGGCCTCTTCCTGGAAGCGCGGGTTCGACCGCCGCCAGTCGTCGTCGGAGAGATCGTCCACGGAGCGGATCTGACCGGTGAGGAAGCCACGCCCGAGCGGCGAGTACGCCACCAAGCCGATGCCGAGCTCGCGCAACGTCGGCAGCACTTCGGCCTCGGGGTCGCGAGTCCAGAGCGAGTACTCGGACTGGACGGCTGTCAACGGGTGCGTGGCGTGAGCGCGCCGAATGATCTCTGCCGAGGCCTCGGACAGACCGATGTACCGGACCTTCCCCTCGTTGACGAGCTCTGCCATCGCCCCGACCGTCTCCTCGATTGGCACCGCTGGATCGACACGGTGCTGATAGAAGAGGTCGATGTGGTCGGTGCCGAGGCGCTCGAGCGATCCCTCGCACACGCGCTTGACGTTCTCCGGGCTGCCGTCCAACCCGCGCGGGCCGTACGGGTTGTCCGGGTCGAAGCTGAAACCGAACTTGGTGGCGATCTCGAATTGGTCGCGTCGCCCCGCGACCGCCCGCCCGACGAGCCGCTCGTTGGTATACGGCCCGTAAACCTCGGCGGTATCGATGAACGTCACCCCGAGCTCGATCGCACGGTGGATCGTGCCCAGGCCCGACTGCTCGTCGCCACCGCCGTACGCCCAGGTCATACCCATGCAGCCGAGCCCCTGCGCCGAAACCTTGAGTCCTTGGCTTCCGAGCTTTCTTCTTTGCACTGGTTCACTCCTCATCGCTTGCTTGCTCTGAGTGTGTGACGGATCCGGCGACCCGACAATGGGACTGTCGATCCTGGTAGACGACATTCCATGCAAATCGTTCCGGTCATCGACCTCAAGGGCGGCGTCGTCGTGCACGCCCGCCGCGGGCGGCGTGATGAGTACGCGCCGCTCCACAGTCCGCTCGTCGCGGGGTGCGAGCCGGTCGCCGTAGCTCGCGCGTTGGGCAAGGCGTGCCGGACTACGCGCCTCTACGTCGCGGATCTCGACGCGCTCGCCGGCGAGCCCGTCGACGAGGCGACGCTAATGGCGCTGGCGTCGGTGGCGGAGGCGTGGGTCGACGCCGGCGCCACGACGCCCGGGAGCGCGGCAGCGCTGGCCCGCGCCGGCGCAGCGCGGAACGTCGTCGGCACGGAGTCACTCGAGGCCGGTGCCGCGGTCGACCCCGGCGGCTCACCGCCGTTCGTCCTGAGCGTCGACCTACGCAACGGACGGCTGATCTCTCCCGACCCGGAGCTCGCCGGCCGCGAGCCAACCGCCGCGGCACCCCTGGCTCAAAGGCTGGGCGTCAACGAGCTCCTCGTGATCGACCTCGCCCGTGTCGGCAGCGGCTCCGGCCCGCCGCTGGACGCGCTGGCTCAGCTCGCGTCAGCGCTGCCGACAACAGCGATCTACGCCGGCGGCGGCGTCCGCGACGATGCGGACCTCCGCGCGCTCGAGTCAGCCGGGGCGACCGGCGCGCTGGTGGCCACCGCCTTGCACGAGGGTCGCCTTACGCTGTGACCAGCGCCTCGCAGGCGCTGACCACAAGCTCCGTGAGATCCCGGTCGCACACCGACTGGAGCGCTTGCCAGCCTGGGATCCCGTTGACCTCGACCACGACCGCGTCGCCGTCGGGGCCGATCAGCAGATCCACGCCCGCGACGTCGGCCTCCAGCGCAACCGCCGCCGCAAGCGCCAGCCGACGCTCGTCGTCGCCGAGCGTCACCGCCCGCGGACGCGCCCCGCGCGCGATGTTGGCCCGCCATGAGTCGGTTGCGCGCTCCATCGCGCCAGCGATCTCGCCTCCGACCACGAGCAGCCGCAGATCGCGACGGCCGGCCGGCGCCACGGTGCGCTGGACGTAGTAGACGGTCCGCTCGAGCTCCAGCGCGCGGAACACCCGATGGGCCAGGTCGCGGTCCTCGACGCGCACGATCCCGTGGCCCATCGCGCCGAACAGCGGCTTGACGACGACATCGCCGCCGAGCTCGTCGAATGCCTGCATCGCGTCGTCGTAGCGCTCGCAGACGGTCGTGGGCGGGGTTGCCACCCCGGCGAGGGTCAGCACCGCGCCCGCCCACGACTTGTCGATCGTCCTCTCGATCGCGCGCGGGCTGTTGACGCAACGGACACCCTGCTCGGCGAGGACGTGCAGCGCGTCCATCCTAAAGATCACCTGCTCGAGCGAGCCGCGAGGGAGCCCACGGACGATCAGCAGGTCGAGCGCGTCGAGCGCAGCGCCGTCGGGACCGAGCACGTGCACGCCTCCGCCGGAGTCGACGACCGAACGAAGGCGCATAGCGGGGATCGCGAGCACCTCGTGACCGCGAGCGGCGAGCGCTCCGATCAGCCTGCGCGAGTGCCAGGAGCCGGACGCGCCGAGGACGGCGACGCGGAGCGGACTGCTCACGACGTGAACGAGCGCTCGAGCACCTCGGGCGCGAGCTCCCCGCCGTGATGCGCCCGCCCAGACTCGGTGCTGGTCAGGGTGGCAGCTGCGGGGCTGAACAGCATCGGATCGATGTCGTAGAAGTTCCAGTCAGCGGCCTCGAGCAGCTCGCCGAATGGGGTGCCGAAAGCGTCCGAGGCGGATGAGGGCAGCCGCTGCGCGAGGTCGGCGACCTCGTCGTCGGTGCCCTCGATCCACAGGTGAACCGTGCCGCCGTACAGCACCGCGTCGTTGGTCCGCCCGATCGCGGCCGGGTCCTTCTTGGCCACCGGAGCGATCGGGCAGCAGCCCCACCCCTGGCGGACCCGCCCAGGATCGACGCCGAGCTCGTGGAGCTTGTGGAGCGCGGTCTCGACCACCCGGGCGCTGATCTGGACCGAGCCGCACACCGAGGCGGTCGGCGCGATCAGGAACGTCACCTCGGACGGCTCGACCCCGCACTGCTCCGCGACCTTCTCGGCGATCGCCGACGGTGGCTCCTGGCGCGTCTCCAAACAAAGCACCGCTCGCTCGGACTGCTCGCGCCAGGCCAGCTCTTCGAACAGATCCTCGGCCCGCGCCAGCGCCCGCCCCGGTCCACTCGCCATCGCGAAGAAGTCGTCGTGCTCGAGCTTCCAGCCCGCGTACTGAGCGGCCAGACACGCGGCCGCGGGATCGTCGGTGGCGACGCCAACCCCCGGCCAGGCCCAATCGCCGACGATCACCGGCACCGGGTCGATGCGGCCCAGCCCTCCCATGCACGCGGCCGCGAAGCCCAGGCCGGCCTGAAGACCGCCGCGCGCCTGCGCGCCGCAGTCCACCAACCGGGCGCCCGAGTCCAGCGTCCGGACCTCGATCCCGAGCGCGTCGGCGTCGTCGACCATCGAGTCCACCAATGTGGCGGCGCGTTCGTTCATCGACAGGCTCATTGCCTTCCCCTCCCCTCGTCGTCGAAGATCAGGATCTCGCCCCGGGTGAGCTCGGTCCGGTCGCCTGACCACCGGGCCCAGGTTCCGCGCAGAAGCGCGTCCCCCACCGTCAGGCCGAGCTCGCGCGCCCGCCGCAGCTGCAGCCGCAGGGCCGGCGGCTGGAAGCGAGTTGCGAAGGCATACGCGGGCAGCGGCTCCAACGGCCGACCGGAGACGAGGCTGCCGCGCTTGTTGCCGAAGCCCGCCTCCTCGCCGATACCGCCGAGCGCAATCAGGGTGCCCGCCAGCATCCGCAGCCCGGCACCGCTCCCCGTCCGCCCGCCGACCGCCACCAGCCCCCGCCGCATGCCGGCGCCGGCCTCTTCGCCGGCGTCCCCCGACACGACGATCTCGCCGCCGGTCATGCCCGCGCGCGCTCCCGGATAGGCACCCGCGAGACGATCCCCCGTATCCCCGAAGATCCGCAACACGCCGCCGGCCATGTCGGCGCCCGCCCACGCCCCTACATCGCCGCGCACCTCGATCTCGCCGCTCGACATGCCGGCGCCAACCCCGTCGAACCGGCGCAGGTCGCCGGCGAGCACGAGTTGTTCCTCCTCGGTGCCTGCCCCTGACACCTCGAACAGATCGCCGACGGCCACCGTCTGGCCGCCGCAGCGGAGATCGAGGGCCGCGACCGCGGAGGCGTTCAGTCCGCGCAGGGCTGCTGGGATCAGCGGGGCGGCGAGCACCGGGGCCCCTGGCTGCGTTCGGAGGGTGAGCGTGAGCGTCACGGCGGGTCGCGCAGCTCCGAGAGCGGGAAGTGGAATTGGCCGAGCTTGCCGCCGAAGTTGGCGGCGGTTACGTGCGTCGCGCCGCCGGCGGCGGCGGCGTGGAGCCCCCGGCGCATCGCCTCACGCACGGCGTCTTCGGACACGCCATCGATCACGATCTCGAACATCGCGCCCACGCCGTCCGGGACCAGCGTGTCGTCGACCTGGACGCGAAGCGTCGGCGCCATTTGATGGTTGGTGGAGGCCGGCAGCGACTTCGACTTGAGCGAGCCCACCTTGCTGCCGCTGCGGACGATGCCGCCCGGGAACGGCAGCGCGATCCCCTCGCCACGCATCGCCTCGGCGGCCGCCTGCGCGGCCGCGAGTGCGGCGTCGTCGTCGCCGGCGCCGACGACAACGTTGCCTCCCGCCACTCCCGTGCCGACGCCGACCGACTCAGACACCAGGAACTCCCCCTCCATCACGGGGATTCTCCAGAAGCGCTTGCCCGCGATCACCTTGCTGGCCTGAAAGCCGTCACCGAAGTAGCGGAGGCTCGCGCCCAGCGGCACCGTCCTGTCAGCCCCGGGAAGTCCGTCGAAGCACGCAGTCGTCGGGCACGTCATCACGCTCTGGCCGACGCGCTCGAGCACCCGCTTGCCGACCCCCTCGCGGTCCATCGCGAACAGCAGCACTGCGATCCCAGTGCGGCCGTCGGGCGACTCATCCGCGGCCACCAGGCGCTCGATCGCCGCCTCGCACTTGCAGCCGATCACCGAGGTGGCGAAGCCGGTCATCGAGCGGGCCGCCTCCAACGCCCAGGCGTCGGTGCCGGCGGTGATCACCACCCGCGCGAACCGCATCGGGAACGCCTCGGCGAACGTGTCCTCGACCTCGGCGTTGCCGAGCGTGTAGCAGGTCATGGCGCTTGAGCCTCCACCACACGCGCAGGCTCGCGGAGCGCCGGCTCGCGAACCGGATAGTGCTCGAACGCCACCGTGTAGCGGTCACCGAACAGCGGCTCGAGCACCGATTGCACCTCGGGATCGAACCCCGCGCGGCTCGACAACAGGACGCCGCCATCGACGCGGCGGAGGTCGCCTTCCTCGACGACTACCTCTCCGCCCTTGATCACGTAACGCGGGGTCGCGAACATCTCCTCGCGGTCGGCGCGATCGTGGTAGATCGTGACGTCCGCGTCGGCGCCGATCCCGACGTGGCCCTTATCGCGCAGACCGAGCCGCCGCGCGGGCGCGGCACGGGTGATGATCGCGATCTCGTTCAGCGTGTACTCGCGGTCGAGCCCGTCGAGCAGCGCCGTGCGGCGGATCGCTCGCTGGTTCGCGCGGCCCATCTGGTCCTCGCGGAAAGCGCGGTCCATCAACAGACGGATCAGCTTCGGGTAGGACAGGAACGAGCCGCCGTTGGGGTGGTCGGTGGACAGCATCACCTGCCACGGGTTGCGGCCGAGTAGGAACAGCTCCAGCCCGATCGCCCATTGCAGGGCGTGGACGTAGTTTCCGGCCCGATACCGGTACGGGACGATCCCGCAGCCGGTCTCGACCTCGGTGTCGTGGTTGATCCACTTGCCGCCGTCGAGGTCGCGGAGCACCGCCGAGACGTGAGCGTCGGCCGTCATCGTCATCGCCGGCCCGAACATCACCTGGCCGACGTCGGCGGTGAGCTCGGGGTGATCGCCGAGGTACTCGATCAGCTCGGGGGCACGGGAGCGGAGCTGGCCCCCCGGCTTGCCACCGTAGCTGTGGAACTGGAGGTGGGCGAAATGCGCCTGACGCCCCGACAGCGTCCGCATCGTGTCGAGTGTCGTGTCCGCGTTGCCGGCCACGCCGAGGTTGTTGGCGTGGATGTGGACCGGGTGCGGCAAGCCAAGTTCGTCGACCGCACCCCCGATCGCCTCGATCACTTGGCGCGGCGTCACCCCGAAACCCGCGATCTCGTCGTCGAGCGACTCGACCACGCCGTTGTTCTGCTTCCAGAGCTCGACCCCGCCTGGGTTGACGAGCTTGACGCCGTAGCCGCCGGTGGCCTCGAGCCACCACGCCACCGCGTCGCGCAGCCGCGGCGACACGTGGGGCGGGCGGGAACCTGATCCTCGGATCAGCTCGAACAGCACCTGGTTGTTGCCCATCAGGATCAGGAACGCCTTGTCGATCATCGGCGTGTCGCGCAGCTCGGAAAGCACGTGGCGGGCCGCCAGCGGCGGGGCGGCGGCCTCGACGACCGTGGTGTAGCCGAGCAGCGAATAGCGGTAGCCGGTCGCGAACGTCGACGGAACCAGCCCGCCGGTGCCCGAGCGCAACACGTCGGTTCGCTCGAGCGGCTCGTCGCGCCGGTCCTCGGGCGACAGCTTCCGCGCGGCGTTCACTTTCGGGCCCGCGATGTGAGCGTGGATGTCGACGCCGCCGGCCATCACGACCATCCCGCGAGCGTCGATCCGGCGGGCCTCGGACCCGACGTCAGCGACCACCCTGCCGTCCTTCAGGCACACGTCGCGGATCTCCCCGTCGACGTCGTTGGCGGGGTCGTGCACCGCGCCCCCGCTGATCCGGATCTCGGTCACGCCTCGATCTCCGCGAGCAGGCGCGCGAGCAGCGCCGCCGCCGTCGGCGCCTCCTCGGCCTCCGGCGCTTGCAGCGTGAGCGGGACGCCGTCCAGCCGGTGGACGGTCCCGCCGGCGGACACGCCCGCGGCCGCCGTGCGGATCCACACCTCGACTTCCGCTCCGTGAGGTAGGCTGCCGAGCGCGATCTCTGCCGCGCGAGCCGGCGCAGGCTCGACGAGTAGCGTGACGTCGACATCTTCGAGCGGCTGGGTGGCCGTGACGAACTCCGGGTGGCCGCTGGCGAAGTCCACGTTGCCGCCGTATCCGGACTGCCAGGCCAGAACGTCGTCTGCGCTTCGGGTTCCGGGGGCGCGCGGTAGCTCGAGCGTGACCACGTGGCGCTCGTGGCACAGCGCCCGGACGAGTTCGTGGAGCGCGAGCGCGCGTCGCTGGCCGCCCGGGCCGTCAGTCAGGCCTGGCCCGTACACGAACGCGGCGTGTGGGACGGAGCGCAGTTGCTCCATCAGGCCGTTCAGATCGTCCGGCCGGACCTCCAGCCCTCGCTGCAACACGTGCAGGATCGTCAGCGCCTCTAGGTCACGCTCGCGCGGCAAGCTCAGTCGCACATCGGCGCGCGCGGCCGTCGCCGTGTCCCGGTCGTCGACCACTACGAGCGCACGGTCTGAGGCGGAGTCGCGAGCGAACCCGAGCCGCTCGAGCAGCCGTGGATGAGTCGTCTCGGGATCCTCGCGCCAGACCACGACGACCTGCGAGCGATCGCGAATTTCGCCGAGCGTCGCCGTCGACGCGCCGCGCAATGGCACGGCCGGGGCCCCCGGCCACGCGCCCCCCACCGGGCCGGTGCTCACGAGCGCCCCGAGTCGGTCGGCCAGCGCGACCGCCGCTCGGGCGTCCTCCACGGTGGCCCCGTCGAATCCGCGGAGCAGCGGACGGCGCGCGCCGCGCAGCAACTCGGCGGCCCTCCGGAGCGCCGTTTCGACGTCCGTCGGCTCGCCACCGACGGTCGCCGGAGCGTCGTCCGGCCGGCGCACCCGCTCGGAGAACCACTGAACGCCGAGCGGACACTCCGGGCGCATTCGCACGCCGTCACTCGAGATCTCAATGGTCACGTCGTCGCACAGCAGAGCACAACCCGCGCACGTGACGGAGCCGAACTCAGGCACGGCTCAACACCGCGCCTGGGAGTTCAGACAGCAGACGGGATCCGCGCTCGACGATCTCGGTTACGCCCGCACCTGTCGCGACCAGCGTGCACACCGGCGCACCGCGCTTGATCGTCTCGCCGGCGCGAGGGATGTCATGCACCAGCCCCGCCGGCCACCAGGCGGGGTCCGGTGCGCGGAGGTCGCGGTCTGCGAACAGCACAAGCTTCACCTTCGCACACGGCGTCGGCCCCGGCGTTCCGGGGCTCGGGATACTTGCGTGTCGCGCCGCGCGGACGTGCGCCTCGAAGCACCCGGGACCGAACAGCTCGAGCGAGGCGGGCGGCCGCGGGTTGACCTCGAGTACCCAGGCGTCATGGCCGTCCCAGACAGCGTCGACGCCGAAGGCTCCGCGGACGCCGAAACGCTGGGCGACCTCGTCGCAGACCGCGCGCAGCTGACCGTCGAGCACGGCAAGCTCAGCGTCGGGAACACGCGGAGGCGTCACGTTGCCCATCCAGCCGAATCCGGGCCGGCGATGTAGCTGCTCGGTCAGGCCGAGCACCGCGGCCCGGCGACCGTCGCCGATCGCGACCACCGAGCACGACACCCCATCGACACGGCGCTGGAGAATCTCCGTCGGCGCCAATCGACCGCCCGCCCATCGACGCACGCCGCGGCCCCCGCCGCTTCGGAGCGGTTTGCGAAGCCAGCGCCCTCCGCCTGGGAGGTCGGCGACCGCACGGGTCTCGGGAGCGCGCGCGCCGGCGGCGCGAGCAGCGGCCGCCACCGCCCAGGGGTCGCGCACCTCCGCCAGCAGCTCGCCCGGCGTTCCGAGTAGCTCGCGCCCTCGGGCGAGCCGACTCACCAGATCGGGGCGATTCTCGAACCCCGCGCCGTACACGACGGCGTCGGCATCGGCCCCCACCGCGAGCTCGACCAACGCGTGGTTGCTGTCAGCGGTCGCGCTGGAAGCAACGGCTCGGAGGTCGACGTCGCCGAAGCGGTCGAGCGCGGTGACCCGATAACCGTCGGCGACCGCCAGCTCGGCGAGCATCCGGGCGCTGACGGCGACCACCAGCACTCTCACGGCAGCTCAACTCCGGTCAGTAGCGCGACTAGCAGCGTGCCGGCAACGAGGTCGGCGGTCGTCCCGGGGTTAAGGCGGTGGTCGGGCCCGCGCAGCGAGGCGTCGAACTCGTCGAGCGTGAGAGTCCCCGCGCGGACCTCGTTCGCCGCCGCGGTAACGGCGCGCGCCGCCGAGGCGCCGGCCTTGCGTTCGATCAACGTGTCGGGGTTGGCGGCGAGCAGCCCTACGTGGAGTGACACGATCGCATCGAGCGTCGGAGCCCCGTCGGCGAGCGCCTCCGCCAGCAACGGCAGGCCGGTGTCGAACACGATCGCATAACCGGTGGCGTATTCCGAGGCGATGCTGTCGCGGTGCGCGGCCGCGGCCATCGCCTCGCGCAACCCGACGCGCGCCGGCGCTCTGACGTCGTGCTCGGGCGCCTGGCCGAGGCCACCGGGATGCGCTCGGACGATCGCGGCAAAGGCCGCGGAGGCGTCGTCGATGTCGAGCCGTCCCAGGATTCGCTCGGTGGCCGGCCGCAGAGATTCGTTTGACGGACGCGTCGCCTCCGCGTGGACCAGCGGCGCGAACATGAGCACGATCCCGAGGTTGGTGTTGGCCGCGGTGACGCGCGCGGTCGCGCGAACCGCCTCCGCGATCAGCTCCCCCACCCTCCGCCGCCGGGCCCGGCGGCGGGCGAACACCGGCCCGAGCGCGAGCGCCGAGCGCACCATGTCGGCGTAGGTGGTATCGGAGAAATCGTGCGACGGCGTGATGTTGCCCGGCTTGGCAGCTGACACCTCCAGCAGGCACGCTAGTTGGACGTGATGTGCGAGTAAGTCCCGGCTCAGTCTGGAGTGAGCTAGGGTTGCGTCCACTAACGTCACCATACGATAGGAGAGAGGAGACTCACTTCATGGCCATCACGCTCGCAACCGGCGAGGCTCTGGTAGGCGAAGGTAACGAGGTCGCCCACATCGACCTCCTGATCGGATCGAAGAGCGGTCCGGTCGGCGAGGCATTCGCCCATGCCTTCGTCAACGAGTCGGAAGGTCACACCAACCTGCTCGCCGTGGTCACCCCCAACCTCCCGGCCAAGCCGGACACGGTGATCAGCAACAAGGTGACGATCAAGGGCGCGAGGCAGGCCGTGCAGCTGTTCGGTCCCGCCCAGGCCGCGGTATCCCGCGCGGTGGTCGATTCGGTCGCCGAGGGCGTCATCCCCAAAGATCAGGTCGACGACCTGGTCATGATCGTCGGCGTGTTCATCCACTGGGAGGCCGAGGACGACAAGAAGATCTACGACTGGAACTACGAGGCCGTGAAGACGTCGATCGCCCGCGCCCTGGGCGGCGAGCCGGCCGTCGACAAGGTGCTGGCCGACACGCCCGCCGCGCGTCACCCGTTCGCCGGCGGCGCTGAGGGGTAACGGCGGCCGGCCACGAGCCACTGATCGCGCAGACCGGAGGGTCGCCACTCGCCGGTCTGCGCACCGTCGTCACGGGAGCCAGCTCCGGGATCGGGAAAGCAATCGCCGTCGCGTTCGCCGCTGCCGGCGCGCGCGTCGGCATTGGCTTTTGCCACTCCTCGGGGGCCGCGCAAGCCCTGGCCGACCAGCTCGGCGGTCGGGGACACCCGCTCCTTCAGGCCGACCTCGGCACATCTGAGGGCTGCACCTCGATAGTGCAGGACGCGTTCGCCGCGTTCGAGAACGTCGACGTCTGGGTCAACAACGCCGGCGCCGACGTGCTCACCGGCGAGGGGAGATCCTGGTCGGACGAGCGCAAGCTCGAGGTGCTGATCGACGTCGACCTGAAGGCGACGATCCGGTGCTCGCGGCTGGCGGCCGCGCGCATGCAGCCCGGCGGCTCCATCCTGAACATCGGGTGGGATCACGCCACGATCGACGGGATGAAGGGCGACAACCCCGAGCTGTTCGCGGCGGTCAAGGCCGGAGTCCTCGGCTTCTCCAAGTCGTTCGCGCGGTCTGTGGCGCCCGATATCCGCGTGAACATCTTGTGTCCCGGCTGGATCGAGACCGCCTACGGCGAGGGCGTGGATAGGCCCTTCTACGACAAGGTCGCCGCGGGTACGCCGCTGCGCCGCTGGGGCCGCCCGGAGGACATTGCCGGCGCCGCGGTGTGGCTGGCGTCGCCGGCCGCCGCGTTCGTCACCGGTCAGGCGGTCAACGTCAACGGCGGCACAGTTGGCTGAGACGCTGTTCGTCACCGGCCGCCTGGCCGAGCCGGCGGTCCGCAACATCGCGTCCGAGCTGCAAATCGACCACCAGATCGCCGTCATGAACATCAGCGTCGCGGCGCTGATGACCACGCGCTGGATCGCGCGGCGGCTTACCGTGCCGCCGGGGATCGACAACATCGTGATCCCGGGCCTGTGTGACGGCGACGTCGAAACCCTGCAGGAGGCCACAGGCCTCCCTGTGCGCAAGGGCCCGGCGGACGTCCGCGCGCTGCCGGAGTGGTACGGTCGGGAGGCCATCCGAGCGGAGCTCGGCCCGCGGGAAGTCCGCGTGTTCGCCGAGATCAACGACGTGCAATCGCTCTCGCTCGAGCAGGTGCTCGACCGGGCCGAGGCCTACCAGGCGGAGGGCGCCGACGTGGTCGATCTCGGCCTGTCGCTCGATCGCTCGTGGCTGAACGAGGGGCCGCCGACGATCGCGGCGTTGCGGGAACGCGGGCTGTCGCTCAGCATCGACACGCTCGACCCCGAGCACATCCGGATGGCGGACGCCGCCGGCGTCGACTACGTGCTCAGCCTCACTCCCGCCACGATCGACCTGGCCGGCGAGCTGCGCGCGACCCCGGTGTTGATCACCGAGGACCCCGACGACCTCGACGGTCTCGGCCGATTGGCCGCTCGGATGGAGGAGCTGCACCGCCCGTACCTGCTCGACTCGATTCTGGCCCCGATCAACTCGGGCTTCGCGGCGTCGCTGGCGCGCTACGTTGAGGTTCGTCGGCGCCATCCCGAGGCTGAGATGCTCATGGGAATCGGCAATCTGACCGAGCTCACCGAAGCGGATACGACAGGCGTCACGGCGCTCCTGATCGGCTTCTGCCAGGAGGTCGGCATCGGCGCGGTGCTCACCACCGAGGTGATCGGCTGGGCGCGCGGCGCGGTCCGCGAGACGGTGCTGGCCGCAAAGATCATGCACCTCGCCCAGCGCCAGGCGCGACCGCCCAAGCACATCGACGGCGGCCTGGTCACGAGCAAGGACGAGTCGATGCGAGCGCCGACCGAGGAGGAGCTCCAGGCGATGCAGGCCCAGATCTCCGACGCCAACTGGCGCCTGTTCGCGGATGCGGACTGGCTGTACGCGTTCAACGGCGAGCGATTCATCCGCGAGACCAGCATGTATGCGGTGTTCGATCAGCTCGGCGTCACTGACGCCTCACACGCCTTCTACCTCGGAAAGGAGCTGATGAAGGCGACGATCGCGCGCGGCCTACACAAGAGCTATCGCCAGGAAGGCCCGCTGGATTGGGGCATCCTGAGCTTTCCCGAACCACGACGGGAGGACATCGAATGAAGAAGATCCTGATCCAGCTCGACACCGATCAGCACCCGAGCGCGTTCGACGCGATCGCGGCCTACGACGCCGACGTCGACGTCGTCGCGGGGTATGGCGAGATCACACCCGACAACCTGCAGGACGTCGTCCAGGGCGCGATCTTCCCGCGCGGTCCCGATGGGCTGGCCAACACCGCGTTCTGGGTCGGCGGATCGAACGTGCGCGACGGCGAGGCCGTGTTCGACGCGGCGCAGAAGCTGTTCTTCAAGCCGTTCAATCCGTCGATCATGCTCGACTCCGACGGCTCGAACACGACCGCAGCCGCGGCCGTCGCCCGCGTCCGCGGCGCGGTGGAGTTGAAAGGCAGCCGGGCGGCGGTGATCGGCGTAGGGCCGGTCGGATTGCGCACCGCGGAGTTGCTGCGGCGCGAGGACGCCGAGGTGAAGATGTTCACGTTCCCGCCCGATGCGATGAAGGGCAGTCATCGCCGCGCGTCGGGGATCCCGGTCGCGCAAGAAGCCGGATTCGAGGTCGTCGAGCCGGAATCGAGTGACGAGCTCGACGAGGCGCTCGCCGGCACCGCGATTATTTTCGCCGCGGGGCCCGCGGGAACACAGATCCTGCGGCGGAGCGGCTGGACGCAAGAGGGCGTGCGCGTGGTCGTCGACTACTCGGCAGCCGAGCCGGTAGGCGTCGAGGGTGTCGACCGGGGCGACGGCCTCGAGGATGAAGGCGGCGTGCTGAAGCTCGGCGCGCTCGCGGTCGGGGGGCCCAAGATGAAGCTGCAAAAGGCCTGCATCCGCAAGATGTTCGAGACCAAGGGCACGGTGCTCGACCTGGACGGCGTGTACGACGTGGCCCTCGAGAGCCTGTGACTCGAGGGCCGCGATCCGGCCGCTATGTCAGCCGCGGGACTTCGAGAACACGAACTTGCCCATCGGCCCGTCGAGCGGCCCGTCGGCGTCCGGACGCCACAGGATCGTGTCCTCGATCTTGCGCGCCAGCGTGAAATCCTTGTCGGTGATCCCACCGGCCGAGTGCGTGGCGAGCTTGACCCAGAGCTTTCCCCAGGTGACGTTCAGGTCAGCGTGATGGCCGGCGGCCTCGCAGAGGTAGCCGACGGCATTTACCGCCATCAGCGTGGTCGGCCAGCCGTCGGTGTTGTACTTACGCCGGATCCACTTGTCCTCGTAGTACCACTCGTCGAGTCCGTACTCGGAGAACTTGCCCGGGATCTCGTCCTCGCTGTAGGTGCGTGGCTTGTCCTTCGTTGAGCTCATGAGCGAATGATATGCCTCGGGTAGCCGGCGTGGATCCGGGAACGGTCTCGTTTGACCTTTGCGTGTTGCAGGACGGCGAGCCGGTCGTCGAGGAGGTGTTCGAGTCCGGCGTACTGAGCGAGGACAGCGCGCCACTATTCGAAGCGCTGGCGCGCCACGGCCCGTACGACCTCGTCTACGGTCCGAGCGGCTACGGCCTCCCGCTCGTGGCGGCCACGCGTGTCGGGGACCGCGAACTGTCGGAGATGGTGCTGGTGAGGCCAGACGAGGCGCGCGCGGACGCGGGCGTCGGGGGGATGCGATCGCTGCTCCGAGCACTCGCCGGCAGCGGGTTACCAGTCGTCTTCGGGCCGGGAGTAATCCACCTGCCGACGGTTCCGCGCCACCGCAAGTACAACCGCATCGATCTCGGGACGGCGGACAAGGTGTGCGCGGCCGCGTGCGCAATCGCCGATCAAGCCACCCGTCGCGGGACGACAGTTCACGACACCGCGATGATCCTGCTTGAGCTGGGAGGTGCGTTCACCGCGGCGCTGGCCATCGACCGGGGACAGATCATCGACGGGATGGGCGGGTCGTCGGGGCCACTCGGAGTGCGTGCCCCCGGCGCCCTTGACGGGGAGCTCGCCTACTTGCTCGGGCCGGCACTTACGAAGGACACCCTTTACAGCGGCGGCGCCCTGAACCCGGCCGGCGCGCTCGACATGACCGACCTGCAGGCCTTATGGGCCTCACCGGCGCACGCGGAAGGCTGGACGGCACTGCTCGAGGCCGCGGTCAAGGCAGTACACACTCTGGTGGTCAGCGCGCCGGCCCCACACGAGATCGTCGTTTCCGGCCGTCTGGCTCGGCTGCCCGAGTTGATCGCGGCATTCGCCTCGTCGCTCCGAGCCGTCGCCCCGGTGGTCGCGCTCGTTCCGGGCCGGGCGAGCGCCGCCGCACGCGGCGCCGCGCTGCTGGCGGATGGCCTCGTCGGCGGTCCGAACGCCGCCCTCGCGGACGCGCTGAGGCTCCGGGAGTCGAGCGGGACCGTGCTCGACTATCTGCGCGTGGCCGGTGCCGAAGCTATCTCGCTAGGCTGAACGTGTCCGCAGAGTGACCATTCGTCCGAATGCCCAGGTCGCCTCGACCGGTTGGTCACCTGACACTTGACTGTCCGGTCAGTGTCACAACCTGCCCGATCGGTCAGTCAGCAATCCTACCCGCTTGGGCAGAAGATCTGGTAGCTGACGGTCAGGTTGTGTAGTGGCCGCGCCCCTGTTAGGTTTTTTTGACCGATTTTCCGGATGGAAGGAGAGAGTCGTCGTGACCGCGACTGTCGATGAGAGTGTTATGGAGGGGCTGGGAAAACAGAATGGGGTGACCCTGGGCCGGGTGCTCGGCCGGGGGAATGTCGGAATGGCCGAGGAGGGATCCGACGGCAAGATGCACGCCACCATCCGGATCCCGATGGACGAGCTGGTGTTCGATCCGGGCGTCCTCGTCCTCCCTCACGGGGGCGAGCTCGAGCTCGAGATCATCAACGACGACAACAACTCGCACTGCGCGGTCCTGCCGTGCAACGGCGACAGCAAGTTCATCTGGCTGGTGAACTTCTCGAAAGGCAAGGCGACTCTCGAGCTCGACGGCCCGGGCTATTACTGGTACGGCTCCCGAACCGGAAACGACGAGGGCGGCGGCCTGACCGGGACGATCGTCGTCGGGGGAGAAGTCCCGGACGAAGCCAAGCTCGACCGTCCGCCCCAGCCGCGGCCGTAGAAAGGAGCAGTTGATGGCAACTGAGACTGAGTACGTCGACGCAGGCGAGGCTGTCGACTTCCGGAATCTGAGCCCCGGCTACGTCGGCACTGCGCCGCCGGTGGCGAAAGGCGTGAACTACGACCGGATCCTCAAGGCGCGCGATGCGGAGCCCCACAACTGGATCACGTACTACGGCGCCTACGACGGTCAGCGTTATAGCCCCCTCGACCAGATCAACACGTCGAACGTCAAGGACCTAGCCCCCGCGTGGGTGTTCCAGTGCGGGTCGGTAGGCATGCACTCCGGCGCCTCGACCTACTCGTTCGAGGCTTCGCCGCTCGTCGTCGACGGCATCATGTACGTCACCGGCTGGGACGGCTGGGTGTGGGCGCTTGACGCCAAGACGGGAGCGGAGCTGTGGCGCTATCACCGCGCGTCGCCGTACGACGTGCGCCTGTGCTGCGGCAACGTCAACCGCGGGTGTGCCGTGGCCGACGGGAAGGTCTTCATGACCACGTTGAACGCCCACGTGATCGCGCTGGACGCCACGAACGGCAAGCTGATCTGGGACCAGCCGTACGGCGACGTCCGGGCCGGCGAAAGCGCAACGGTCGCACCGCTGATCGTGAAGGACATGGTGATCGTCGGGAGCTCCGGCGGCGAGTTCGGGGTGCGCGGCCACGCCGACGCCTTCAAGCTCGAGACCGGAGAGCGCGTGTGGCGCTGCTACATGATTCCGAAGCCCGATGAACCGGGCGGGGACACGTGGCCGACCGAGGGCGAGCCCTGGGCGCGCGGCGGCGCGAACTGCTGGACCACGCCGACGTTTGACCAGGAACTCAACCTCCTGTACTTCAACACCGGCAACCCGTGCCCCGACTTCGACGGTGGGGTGCGCGAGGGCGACAACCTGTTCACGAACTGCGTCGTTGCGGTCGACCCCGACAGCGGCCAGATCAAGAACCACTACCAGTACACCCCGCACGACGTGTGGGACTACGACTCGACGATGGAGAACATCCTGTTCGAGATGGACGGGCGGAAGTGCTCCGGACATTTCGACAAGAACGGGTACTTCTTCGTTCTAGATCGCACGGACTGCAGCCTCATCCGGGTCGTACCTTTCGTCGATCGCATCACCTGGGGCGAGATCGACTCGAATGGCAAGGTGACGCCACGGGTGTTCCCCGACAAGGAGGGCGATCCCGTCCACTTCTGGCCCGGCCCGGCCGGCGCCAAGGAATGGACGCACGCGGCCTACAGCCCGAAGACTGGGCTGTTCTATGCGCCCGTGCAAGACGTCGGTGCGACGGCCACGCGACGGCGTCGGGAGTTCAAGGAGAGCATCCCGTACTGGGGCGCGGGCGTCGCGGTGGATACCGAGGACGTGTCCGGTTATCTCTCCGCGATCGATCCAGCCACGGGTCAGGAGAAGTGGCGCTTCCGCAATGAGCACCCGATGACCGCGTCAGTGCTGACCACCGGCGGCGGCCTCGTGCTCACCGGCGACCCGGCTGGGATATTCCGGGCATTCAACGACAGCAGTGGCGAACTGCTGTGGCAGTTCACGTGCGGGAGCGGCCACCACTCGAGCCCCTGTAGCTACACCGTCGATGGGCGGCAGTTCATCGCCGTGCCGGTCGGGTACGGCGCTTGGACCGAGGGGTTCTACCCCGGTGCCCTTGCGCAGGCGGGTGGATCCGCGCTGTTCGCGTTCGCCCTGCCGGAGTAGAACACCTAACGAAGCCATATGCGATCTGTCACGGCGCGCCGTGACAGATCGCAGGCCTCGATCGCGACCTTTCGAAAGAGGCAATGTTCGCGCTTCTCTCGCTCGGGTTCACGCTGAGCCTGGACAACTTCCGTACGTCGGTCGTGTTGGGGGGGCTCAAGCCGACCCTGCTGCGGTCCGTCAAGACATCCGCGATCTTCGGCCTGTGGGATGGCGTGGCTCCGCTGGTCGGGATCCTCGTCGGCCACTTCCTGAGCGACAAGATCAGTTCCACCGCCGACATCATCGCGGCGATCGGCCTCGGTGCGTACGGCCTGTTCGTCCTCGTCAAAGCGTTGGTGTCACCCGAGCATGCGGACCCGGATCTGCGCTTCGCGACGCGCGGGCTGCCGATACCGCTGAGCGTCGACAACGTGGCCGCCGGCGCGGCCCTTGGCATCGCTGGGTTCTCTCCCTGGCTCGCGCCCCCTGTGTTCGGATTCATCACGTTTGTGATGTCGGTCGCCGGGCACCAGATCGGCCGTACAGCGGCCCACTTCGTGCCCCGCATCCGCACCGACGTGTTGACTGGGATCGCGTTCGTCGCGATGGCGGTCTTCCTCGTAGTTGGCATCAACCTCCCAGGCGGAGACTGACGCCGATCGACTCTGAGGCCGCGCTGGCCACGACGGCCTCGTGGCGCGCGCTGTCGAAAATCAGGAGCACGGACAACGTCCGGACGAATATGGTGGCGATCCAATGGATTACACCTCGATCGACTTCTACCTGATCGTCGATACCTTCCTGCTGCTGCTGATCGGCCTCGGACCGAAGATCGCACTGGTCCCGTTCCTGGAGGTCACCGCCGGCATCGACGACGCCACGAAGGGCCTCGTCGTTCGCAAGATGCTCACGACCGTCGGCGTCGTCGCGGTCCTCCTGATCGGACTCGGCGAGTTGCTGGCAAGGCTGCTGCACTTCTCGACTGGGTCGCTTTCGATCGCGGGCGGAATCATCCTCGTGATCATCGCGGTCACGATGGTGCTCGGAACCTCCGAGCCACAGGACAGCCCGGCCATCAAGGGGCAGGACCCGATGCGGATCGCCGTGTTCCCGCTCGCCGTGCCCTACCTGCTCAACCCGGTCGGAGTGGTGACCCTGGTGACTCTCTCGGCGGAGGCGGACTCGATCGGCGTCGTCGCGATGGTGGTGGGGCTGCTGATCGTGGTGCTTGCCCTCGACGTCGTCGTGTTTCGGATGGCCAACCGCGTCAGTGGTCATCTCGACGAGGGACGCATGCTCGTGACCGAGAAGATCTTCGGCATGCTGCTCGCGGCGCTGGCCGTTCAACTCGTGCTCGACGGGCTGGACAGCGTCGGCATCATCCACCTCGCCGCCCACTAGAGGTGTTCGATTCGGAGCTGCAGGCCGAATCGACCCGAGAGACCCTGCATGACACGGCAATCGGGGCAGGTCGGCGCCCGGGGACCACCGCATCCCACCCTCAACTGCCCGTCTGCGTGCGTTACGCCGGCATCGCAACCGCGGACAGGGTCCGCGTGCCCTCGCCACCCAGCGCCACCGCCGCCCTCGCGGTCACCAGGTGGTAGAGGATCAGCAGCTGCACGAGCGCCAGCGATTCCGAGCGATGTAGGTCGGTGGCGATCGTGAACTCGCCGAGACGACGGGAGCGCAGGTGCGTGGCGAAGTGCATGCGCTCCCATATCGCCTCCTCGATCGCGGCTGCGTGATCCGGGTCCATCCGCCCGGGAATCCGCAGCACCCTCTCCTCTCCCCGCTCGACCAAAGTCAGCCCGTCCGATTTGCCGTTGATGAACGGCGAGAGATCAGGGTGCCGGAGCCCGTCGCACAGGGTCAGCTCAGCCTCGAGATGAGTTTGATCCGCCGGCGGCTCGCCCTCCGGCGGCCTGAACGACACGAGGACGTCCGCAAAGCGCCGCTGGGGCCGGATGAACGCCTCCGAGTCGGCCTCGCGCCGGTCGAGCTCGGCGAGCACCTCGTCGGTCGTGTACCCGCGGCGCGAGCAATCCCGTTGGACCTTCCACCGGCGCCGGAGCTCCTCGGGGGGATTGAGGAATACGCGCACGTCATAGACGTCGCGCATCTCCGGCAGGTGATAGCCGAGCAGACCCTCGATCACCGTGAACCGCTCGGGCGCGACGTACACGGGTGCCCCGAACGTGCCGTCCTTGTGCCGGTAAACGGGCTTGAGGATCGCGTCGCCACGCCGTAGATGCGCGAGGTGCTGGGCGATGATGTCGAGGTAGTTGCAGTCCGGATGCAACGGCGTGATCCCGAGCTCCGCGCGCTGCCGTCGGTCGTAACGGTGGTAGTCGTCGGTGCAGATATGCGCGACGTTCTCCTCGCCGAGGACGCGCACGAGGCCGCGCGTGATCGTCGTCTTGCCCGCGGCGGAGTCGCCGACGACGCCGAGGATGACGGGCCGGGACGTCCGCCGTTCGGTCGCCTGCGCCGTCACGCCGCCTGCCGCTCCGGCGCCGGCCGCTCGTCCTAGCCGGTCTCGTTCGTTCTCCATCACCTGTAGCAGTATCTCGATTGCCTCAACCCCGTAGTCGCGGTCGTTCTCCGCCGGTAGAGGTAGTACGCCTCGTCGATCAACAGGAGCCCGCCGAACGCGCGCCTGAGCACCTCCTTGGTCTTGGGCGCGGTGTGCCCCACGTACTGTCCGACGAGGTCGTCGCGAGTCACCGCGACGACGTGATTGCGCTCGATGTAGCCGAGGCGATGCAGGATGTCCGCCATCCGCATCGCCACCGTCGTCTTCCCCGTTCCGGGGTTGCCGGTGAAGCACATGTGTAGGCTCGGCCTCCCAGCGGCCAGGCCGGCGTGCCGGCGGAGCCGGTCGATCACGAGCAACGCCGAGATCTCCCTGATCCGAGTCTTCACCGGCCGTCAGCGGTCCTTCTTGTGGTCGACTGATTCTGCGGTGAGCGACACCTTCCAGAACCTTTCGTTCGAACTCGCGGGCAGACTACGAGCACCGGTGGATAGATGTCAAACACTGATTTGCCGTATAGACATAGATCTGTATCTATGAGTTGCTCAGGACAACGACCCGAGACGTCGTGCCTCGGTACGCACGAACTCGGTAAACGTAGCCGCCAGTTCGCGCACGGGACCGACCGCAGAACGCACGACGAACCACAGACGAGGCGACGGACCATCGGTGAGCGGGAGCTCTCGTAGCCACCCCGCTGCGAGCTCGGGCTCGACCGCGGCTCGCGACAAGAGCGCGACGCCGAGTCCCGCCCGGGCCGCTTGCTTGATCGCGCCGTTCGAGCCCAGCGTGAGCGTGATCGGGCTCAGGCCTCGCTCCTCGAGGAACTGCTCGCCGAGCGCGCGCGTGCCCGAACCCGGCTCTCGCAGCAGCCAGGTCCGGTGCGCGAGCTCGCCGGCCCCGACCGGACCCGCGCCGCCCAGCGGGTCATCGGCGCCGGCAATGCACACGATGCGGTTCTCGAGCAGCGGCTCGGCGACGAGGCGCTCGTCCGCCGGAGGCGTGCCCGAGAACGCGACATCCGCTGCGTGGCTCAAGACCCGCTCGAACACGTACGCGCGATTGCCGACGTCGAGGGTCAGCTCGACGTCCGGATGCCGCGAGGCGAACACCTGCATCACCGGCGGCACGAACGACTCGGCGGCCGTGGTTACGGCGGCGATGCACATCCTCCGTGCCGCTACCGCGGCTACCTCTCGCGCCGCCTGGCGCCCATCCTCCAGCAGCCCCACGACGTCCTCCGCATACGCCCTGAACGCCTCGCCGGCCTTCGTCAGTTGGATGCCTCGTCCCGCCCGCTCGAACAGCTCGCATCCGAGCTCGCGACTAAGCGCGGCAATCGCCGACGAAACGGATGGCTGCGTGACCACCAAGGCGTCCGCGGCCGCCGTGACCGACCCTCCGCGCACGACCGCGAGAAACGCGGTCAGTTGAGTCACGGTTATAGCCAAGAGGCTAAGCATAAGAGATCCAGCAATCGCATTTTTGATGCGTTAGCCGCGCTCGCTACCTAACGTGACCGCGCCGTGTTCGCGCGCGAACACCTCCTTATGCGGGCTCTCGAGACGGGTGTAGGCTTGCTCGAGGCGGACCGGAGGAGAGTTGACGCACAGCCCGTGGGTAGGTGTGGATCTGGCCGCGGACCGATCATTCACTACCAGTACCCGGGCTACGTCCTCGGAGACGTGGCCGCCAAGATCGAGATGGCGCGGTACTTCTGCTGGAAGACCGCCCACTACCTCGATCAGCACGACTACCACGGCGAGCTGATCGGCGCGATGTGCAAGGTCCAGTGCACCGAGATGATGCTCGACTGCGTCTACAAGTGCATGCAGGTCGTTGGCGTCAACAGCCTCGACCGCCAGCACATGTTCGAGAAGTACCTCCGCGAAGCCGCCCTGTTCCCGCTGTATGACGCGGGCAACTTCGGCATGCAGCGTCGCCGCGTGCACGGGGTGATGGCCGACCCGTCATTCAACCCGCGCGCGCTGATGGACGACGAGCCGGTCGAGTTCACGAAGGCGATGGAGACGATCGACACCATTCAGGGTCCCCAGCACGAGACACCGCAGATGGCGACGGTCGGGTAGGACGCTTGTTCGGCGGCGATCGGGTTGGTCCGGTCGCCGCCGATCGCCTCGCGGGTCAGGCGGCTCCGTGTGGGGGCTCAGCTCGCAGGGCCGAGTCGACGGCGGCGATCGCGTTCCGGAGACCGTCTTCTCCGGCGAGGCGGTCCTGGACGGCGACGGCCGCGTCGCGGTAGTCGCCGTCGCCGAGCAGTGCGCCGAGCTCACGCGCGAGCCGTTCGGCGGTGGCGCGGGCCCACGGGAGCGTCCGGGCCACGCCGAGGGCCCGCACACGGATCGCGGTCTGTGGCTGGTCGAAGGCGCGAGGAACCACGAGTTGCGGTAGCCCGGCGCTGAGTAGTTCGACGGTAGTCCCGACGCCCCCGTGGTGGATCGCGGCCAGAGATCGCGAGGCGACGTTGGACAGCGGGACAAACGGAGCGCTGAACACACGCGGGTCGTCCGGCAGCTCGACCGGGCTCGGGGTCGGGCCCGTCAGCACCAACGCGCGGTGGCCAAGCCCGGTCACCGCCTCGACGGCGTCGCGGTAGAAGTGCTGGGGGTCGAGCGATGAGCTGGCGCCGAGCGTCACCAGCACCGGCGGTTCGCCGGAGGAGACGAACTCCTCGAGGCCGGGCGGGTCCGGAAACGAGCTCACACGGTCCCACGTGACGAAACCGGTCAGCGTCACGTTCGACGGCCAATCGGCGGGCCTGTCGATGACGGCCGGCGAGGCCATCACGACGTAGGGACGGCCGGACTCGACCGGCCCGAAGAAGCAATCCGACACCGCCGCCAGCCCGAGCCGCCGGCGGCTCCGGTTCACCGGGCCGTCGAACAGGCGCGACATGTTCAATCGCGCGACCGACCACGCGGCGCGGTGCGAGGCCCGCCCAATCGAGCCCGAGCCGAGCTCGACGCGCGTCGGCGCCGGCGGGGCGTACGCAGTCGGGATGAGACCTGGGAACACGCTGATCGTGGCCCACGGGACTCCCACCCACTCGGCCGCCACCGGAGCCGCGACGAGCGCGGGGTGAGCCAGGACCAGGTCGGCTCCGCGGATCGCGTCCGCAAGGTCATCGACGTAGCGGTCGAGCGCGGGGAAGATGAAGTGCCGGAACAGATGGGCGAACCCCACGAACCCTCCCAATCGTCCGCTCAGGATCTTTGGATCGCTCGCGTAGTCGGAAAAACCCAGCGGCGGCCCGATGCCCGAGAAGTTGAGTCCCTCCCCCGTGACGAGCTCGTCGTACGCCGGCGACGCCGCGACGCGCACGTCGACGCCGGCCTCCGCCATTCCCTTCGCCAGTCCGATCACGGGAAAGATGTCCCCCCACGAGCCCATCGTGGCCAGCGCGACTGTCGCCGACGTCATCGCCACTGCTCGCGGGGAAGCTCGAGGTAGTTGGCCTGCCCGCGGCCGAACGACCAGTCCTCGCGTGCGTTCTCGACCATGACCACCGCGACGTCCTCGGTGCGCATCCCGATTCGCTCTGCCAACAGCCCGGCGAGGCGACGGTAGAACGCCTGCTTGGCGTCGGTCGCTCTGCCCACGGCGAGCGTGATCCGGATCAGGACGAATCGCTCGTCACGGTCGATGTCGAGGTAGTCCGGATGGAAGCGCAGGTGTCTCGGCGTTCGTTCGTTGACGATCTGAAACCGGTCGCGCTGGGGAACGTCGAGCTCCGCGACCATCGCTTCGTGGACCGCGTCCGAGATCGCATCGAGCTCCGCTTCGGAGCGGCCTTCGAGTACGTCGATCTCCACCAACGGCATGTGAACCCTCCCTTGACTGCTGACGCCGGAGTCATCCGGCATCATCGCGGCATTCATTGGGCTCGGGCGTGCGGTCCGCGATCCTGACGTTCGCGGCGAGGTCTTAACCCAGCGTCACTCGTACGGCGCGTACCGATGGTGAAGCATCAGGTCATTGCCGTCGGGATCGGTGAAGAACGCCATGTGGCACACGCCGGTATCGAGCGTGTCGCCGGCGAAGCTCACGCCCTTGGCCTCGAGCTGCGTCCGCGCGTCATCGATGTCATCGACATGAAGCGCGATGTGCCCGTTCTTCTGCGGGGCGAACGGCATGCCGAGCCGCTCCGGCTCCCAGATGCCGAGGCACGTCTCCCCCGCCCAGAACTCGAACTGTCCGTATTCGTCCGGACGCAGTCCCAGGGTCTGGCCGTAAAACCGTCGCGAGCGCTCGCCGTCCTGCGAGGGGACGGCGACGAAGTCGAGCTTGGTGATCATGGTGACCTCCCGGTCGGAACGTTGTCTCGACTGTCGCATTAATCGAGGTCAAAGACGGCCCTCCTTGTCGGGCCGAAACCGGAGTCGACGGCGATCCGTCAGGTCGGGTTCGCTATGCGCCGGCGCGCTGACGCGCGCGGTAATTGGCTGCCTTGACCCGGTTCTGGCAGGCGGTGCTGCAGAAGCGGCGCGATCCGTTGCGTGAGAGGTCGACGAACACGCGGTCGCAGTCCGGAGCCGCGCACACCCCAAGCCTGTCGCCGTGGCCGCTTCCGAGCGCGTAGGCCAACCCGACCGCACAGCCCGCCGTCCAGCCCTGCACGAACCCGGCATCCGGGCGGTGGAAATGGAGGTGGAGGGGCTCGGCACCCGTGCGGTGAAGGTGCGGCGTCGCTCCGCTACGAGCGAACAGCTTGTTGAGGAGCGCGCCGGCGTCGTCGTCGCGGCGCTCGTGAACGGCGACGAAGATCTCGCGAAGCTGCCGGGCCAGCTGCTCGAGGCCCCGCGCCCGCTCGGCGTCCAGCGGCGAGCGCAGCGCGTCGGCGTCGCGAAGCGCGCGCTCGGCGCGATCTCGGAGCTCCTCGTCGCTCTCCGGCGCCAGCACGGGCCGGCCTCCCGCGGTGGTGGTCGCGAGCGCGTTGACGAGCGAGACCGCGACCTCGATACGCGCCACCAGGTCACTGCCAAAAGCGACTTGACCAGGTACGGCACTTGGATCTAGAATCACTGCCTAATCGTATTACGCAGGTGACGCGAAGGGAAGGTCGCATGAGCGCAACCACCACCTGGCTCGAGCGCTGGGACGCCCAACAGGAGACGTATATGCCTGATCGCGAGGAGCGATTCGAGGTCCTCGTCGATCTACTCGAGATGACGGCCGGCCCGCAGCCGCGCGTCCTCGACCTAGCCTGCGGACCGGCGTCCCTGTCCGACCGCGTGCTCGCGCGGCTGCCAGAGGCCACGGTCGTCGGCGTGGACGCCGACCCCGTGCTGCTCACGCTCGCCCGCGAGGTGGCGCGGCCGGGCCTACGGCTCGTCGACGCCGACCTCCGAGATCCCGACTGGCCGCGGCGGATCCCCTCTGGTCCTTATGACGCCATCCTCTCGACGACCGCCCTCCACTGGCTACAGCCGCCGGCGCTACGAGCGGTGTATGGGGCGTGCGGGCGGCTGCTGCGTCCGGGCGGGCTGCTGGGCAACGGAGATCACCTCCGCGTCCTCGAATCCCCCCGGCTCGACGAGCTCGCGCGCGAGCTCGACCGGCGCCGGCGTGCGCGCCACGACGGCGACGGCGAGGACTGGCGTGGCTGGTGGGACGCTGTGCGAGCCGATCCCGACCTGGGCGGCGCGATATCCGAGCGCGAGCGGCGGCAGTTCGAGCACCCCGAGGAGACCGAGACCAGCCTCGCAGTCCACGAGCAGGCGCTCCGTGACGCCGGCTTCAGCGAGGTGGGGGTGCTGTGGCGAAAGGGCACCGACGCCGTGCTCGTGGCGTTGCGCTGACGCGGGAACCACGGTCGGTTGCCGGTCTCACCTGCGTCTTGCGGCATTCGACGCGCACGGGCGGGACCGCGGCGTGTCGCTCATGCCCCCAGGCCGTCGCACAAATGGGTCGGCCAGCGCATCGTTGTGGCGAGCTCACAACGGGCGGGGAGCTGGACCAGTAACCGTGGGTTTAGGGATGGACCGGCTCGAGAAAGCGACCCGACATGGCCGTTTTATCGAGCCGGCTTCGCTGCCTACAGCGTGACGCCGAGCCCGCTCGACGTCCACCCCGACGGCTCGAGCCGGTAGACGGCTGCGCAACCGAAGCGGTGAACGGATTGGATGATTGGCGCGAGCACTCGTTCGAGATTCGCGCGCGCGGTGCAGTCTGCGAGGAGGAACCGGGCGCCGGTCCCGGCGACGAACGTCACTGCCTGCGAGGACGCCAGCTGGCCGGCGAGCAAGCGCGCGACCTCGACCTCACGCCACTTCGCGCCGGGCTCTGACCAGAACACGTCTCCGATGTAGGTGCGGCGTCCGGTTTCCGACGGGATGTAACGGCCGAGGTGGAAGCCGGCGAGCACGCTGCCGGGCATCGGGGCCCGGCTCAGATAGTCGATCGCCTGCCAGTCGCTGCGGGTTAACGGGGTGGTGCTGGGCCGAACAAATCGCCACTTGGCGGTGAGCTCGCTCACCGCCTGGGGCACGGTGAGACCTACCACCGCGAGCACCGCCAGCGTTCGCCGAGCTGTGCGCTGCGGCCAGCCGAGCGTGCCGACGCCCTCGGCGGCGAGGATCGCGAGCGGGACGCTGATTCCGAGGAAGGCGTGCATCGGCTCGTCTCCGGCCCCGTGCTGGGCGGCGAAGTACACCGCAAACGCGGCCGGCGGCCAGATTCGTACGGCGGCGGCGGTGAACGACTTCGGCCTGATCCGGTAGGCGAGGAGGGCCGGCGCCAGCAGCGGCGCGAGCATCACCACCACCTGCCACGGAGCGACCGCTCCTTTGAGCGACTCCGCGGCCAGCCGCCAGGCGGCGTCGGTGTGATCGAGCAGCCCGTAGTAGGCGAGCGGCAGCGAGACCGAGACGAGTACCGACGCCGGCCGCGCAATGCTGCGCCTTCGCGGGCCGCCCGGCGAGCCCGATAGTTGGGTCGACACGACGATCTCCCCGCCAGCGATGATCAGAGCCAGCACTGACCCCTGCCATGGGTGCAGCCAGCCCGCCAGCCCGGCGACCAACGCCGCCGGCCACGCTGGCGCAGCGCCCCGGACGGCCCGCTCGTACAGGAGCAGCGAGGCGACCATCGCCGCCAGCGACAGCACCCCGAACACGTATCCCCACGTCCACCAGGGGAGCCAGAGGTCCTGGAAGGTGCCGATCGAGCCGCCGAACAGCGCGAGCACCAACGCCGCCCGCCGGTCGAACCGTGCGGCCAACTGACGGTGCACGAGCGAGCGGACGGCGAGGAACGTGCCCCCGACGGCGACCGGTTGCCACAGCAGCAGCGCCAGCCACGGCGCCACGCCGATCGCCACGAGCCCTCCCGAAATTGCTATCGCGGGCTGGAGGTAATCGTGAGGTGTCTGCCTTGACACGAACAGATCCGACACCAGCACGTGACGCGATGCATCCCGGATCCACGCCAGATATTGAGTGACATCTTGAACGTACACCCCGTCGACCCCGGTCCAGATACGTCCCTGTGTCACCGTCCACCACAGGCCGAGCAGCAGCACCCACACCGAAGTCACGGCGAACGCCGCCAGCACGATGAGCTCGACCCGATCGAACCTTTCTCGTTTGCTCCACATTCCGCCGGAGCCGGCCTCCGAGTGGAGGCACGGTCATCCGACGGTTTACGGAGTGACACCTAACACCGCGATAACGGCGTTACGTGCCTGTTATCAAGTGCGATCTGCGGACGTCAGGCTGCTGCGACGTGGGGCACCGGAACGCCGGACTCCCAGGGGAGAACCTTGCCGAACTGGACGAGCTCGCCGTAGAACGCCGGGTCGAAGGTCTGACCGAGCACGAGCTGCACCGGCCAGGCCGCGGCCTCGGCGGGTGTTTGGGCGGCGCTCATGTCCTCGAACCACGGGCGGGAGGCGTCGGTATCGATCAAGCCCGGACACAGCGCCATCAGCAGCTTGTTCTCGGCGAGATCATCGGCCCGGCGCTCGCGCGCGAGTGCTCGGACAGCCGCGACCTGCGCCACCTTCGACGGGATGTTCAACCACGCCCCGTAACCGTCGTCCTCGGCGCGCCCGTCGTGAACTGCCTGGCGCCAATCCGCAACGAGGTCGTCGACGGCATCGAGGTCCTCGTTGGCGACCTGCGCAAACCGGCCCGCTATTCGAGCGTCGAGCTTGTCGAGAGTGCCGAGTGCGCTCGCGACGATTACCAACCGGCCGCCCGGGCGCAGACGAGGTGCAAAGGCGCGGAGGATACTGGTCGCCGCGAGGTTGCTGGTCTCCGCGACGACATCGACCTCGTCGACCGGATCGGCCTGCGGACTCATGCGCGCGGTGGCGTTGGAGAACACGATGTCCACCTCGCCGAGTTCGGCGGCGAGCGCGGCGATCGCGTCGCCGTCGCGCACGTCGAGCACGCGACCCTCGACGCGGGCGATCGCCGGTCCGTCCCCGACGGCAGCCCCGGCGGCCGCGATGCGCTCGGGGTCTCGTCCCGTGACCAGGACGAGGTCGTGTGGCGCCATACCGGCGGCGAGCCCTTCGGCGAGCGCGCGGCCGAGCCCCTGGTTCGCCCCTGTGATGAGTGCGATTCGTGAATTAGCCATGTGGCCAACGTAGCGTCGAACATCCATGCTGTAAACGAGAACATCGCACAGTTAGTATGCGATCTACGCATGGCCGTCGATTTCTCACCGACCGGGCTTCGGGTGTTGCGCGAGGTCGCGCAGATCGGCTCCTTCTCGGCGGCCGCAGCCTCCCTGGGGTACACGCAATCGGCCGTTTCGCGGCAGGTCGCGGCGCTCGAGTCCGCCGCCGGTCGCCGGCTGTTCGAACGTGGACGGCAGGGCGTCGCGCTGACTCCAGCGGGAGCCCGGCTGCTGACGAGCGCGGTCCGGGTCCTCGACGAGCTCGAGTCGGCGCGGCGTGAACTCGCCGGCGAGCAGACCGATGGCCGACCCGTGCGACTCGGCGCGTTCCCCACCGCCGTGGCCGGCCTCGTGCCGCAGGCGCTCGCAGCGCTCCCGGAGCAGCTGAACGTCACGCTGCGCGAGGGAACCACGCCCGCGCTCACCCGTGCCCTTCGAGCGGGCACGCTGGATCTCGCCATCCTCGCTCGCACACCGCCCTTCCGTCCACTCGACGCCGAATCGCCCGCCTTCGAACTGACCACGCTGTCCGAGCGCGAGCTGGCCGTCGGCGTCGCGGCGAACCACCCGCTCGCGCGCGCGCAAGCCGTCGAGGTCTCCGAGCTCGAAGGACAAGTCTGGGTCGCCAGCCGGTCCGATGCCGGTGACACCCTGCTCGGAGTCTGGCCAGGGCTGGCCGAGCGCCCCGACGTCCGCTACGTCGTGCGCGATTGGCTGGGCAAGCTACGGATCGTCGCCGCCGGCCTCGCCATCACGACGATCGCCCCGATCATGCTCGACGCATTGCCCGAAGGCATCCGAGTCGTCGCTGTACGCGGTGAGCCGCAGGAGACCCGGCGCGTCGTGTTGGCGCGCCGACCCGGGCCGCTCGACGGCCTCATGGCCCGAGTCGTCGACGCGCTCATCACGGCAGCGCGGGAGCCGCCGAGCCCTCGCCGCCGTCCGTAGGCGGCAACCGCCTCAGCTCACCGCTCTCTCCACGAGCTGGCCGATCCGCGCCTCGACGTCGGCGGTCAGTTCCATCACCGCGAAATCGGTCGGCCACATCGCGCCCTCGTCGAGGTTTGCCTTGTCGCTGAAGCCGAGCGTCGCGTACCTTGTCTTGAACTTCTGCGCGTTCCTGAAGAAGCAGATGACTTTGCCGTCCTTGGCGTACGCCGGCATCCCGTACCAGGTTCTGGGCGAGAGGTCCGGGCCGGCGGCTCTGATGATCGCGTGCACCCGCTCGGCCATGACGCGGTCATGGTCGTTCATCTCGGCGATCTTCGCGAGCACGTCGCTTTCCCCGTCCGCGTCCTCCTGCGCCGCCTTCAGTTCTTTGACGCGCTCCCTCATCGCGGCCTTTTCCTCGGCCGTAAAGCCCTCGGACGCCTTGCCTCTCGAGCTCCTCGGGGATTTCCGCGTGACCTTCTTCGTAGCTTGCTTCTCAGCCATTTGCCGAATACCTCCTAAGCCGTCGTCCGGTCGTGATCTGCATGCTGGTCACGGTAAAGCGGCCCGGCCGCCGGCGCTTCTCAAAAACTGATCACTTTGGGCCGACCCTCCACGCGCCGCCCAGCACCCGGACCGCGCGAGCCGGCCCGCCCCGCTCCCGCGGCTAGGAGCCCTCGGGCTGGTAACGGAGACCGTCGAGTGCGATGCGGAGGATGTGCGCGGTCTGGCTCGGGTCGCTGACCGGAATCTTGGCGATCCCCATCAACATCTGCATGACCTCGGGAAAATCGACGTCCGAGCGGACGGCCCGGGCCTCCTGGGCGCGCTTCAGCAACGGACCGCCGGCGTCGTACAGCGACGTACGACACACCTGGAACAGCGCGGCGTCGCGGTCCAGGTAGTTGAGCAGTTCGCCCGAAAGCGCCTGCTTGGTCGCTAGATATGCCATGAGGCGCTCGAACCATGAATTGAGCGCCTCCCATGGATCGCCGTCGTCGAGCTCGCCGGCGGAGCGGCAGACCTCCTCGACCTCGTTGACGTACAGAGCCTCGAGCAGCGCCTGCCGACTGGGGAAGTGGCGGTAGAGCGTGCCGATGCCGACCCCTGCGCGGCGCGCGATCTCCTCGAGCGCCGTCGACTCGCCCCCCTCCGCGAACGCCTCCCGAGCAGCCGTCAGCACCTTCTCGTAGTTGCGCCGAGCGTCGGCTCGCTTCGGGCGGGCGATGAGCGTCTCAGGACTGACTTCGGTCGTGCTCATGGCATTTCACTTGACAAACGGAGGGTGCCTCCATATAGTATCCGGAGGCTTCCTCCACTTATTTCGGAGGTGGCCTCCATTTTAGCGCTTCACTGAATCACCGACAAGTTGGGATCCGCATGAACCTAGTCTCCTCGCAAGCCTCCTCATCGGATAGCCGTCGCTGGACGGGGCTTATGGTCGTGTGCCTGGCGCAGCTCATGATCGTGCTCGACGTCACGATCGTGAACGTCGCGCTGCCCTCGATTCAACACGACCTCCACTTCAGCCAGTCGAACCTCACGTGGGTCGTAAACGCGTTCCTGGTCACGTTCGGGAGCCTGCTCCTGCTCGCCGGACGGATCGGCGATCTCGCCGGCCGCAAGCGCGTGTTCCTCGCCGGCCTCGTCACCTTCACCGTCGCCTCGCTGCTATGCGGCATCGCGCCAAGCCAGGGCGCGCTGATTGCCGCCCGCTTCGTGCAGGGCATCGGCGCCGCCGCCCAGGCATCCGTGATCCTCGCGATCATCATCACCGAGTTCACCGTGCCGAGCGAGCGCGTGCGGGCGATGAGCGCGTACGTCTTCGTCTCGGTCGCTGGAGGCTCGCTCGGTCTGCTCGCCGGCGGGGTGCTTACCCAGGCGCTCAGCTGGCACTGGGTGTTCTTCGTCAACCTCCCGATCGGCGTGGCCACGTTCCTCCTCGGTCAAAGGTTCATCCGGGCCGACAGCGGACTCGGGCTCGAGCACGGAGTCGACTGGCTCGGCTCGATCCTCGTCACCGCCTCGCTGATGGGCTTCATCTACGCAATCGTGCAGGCCACCGCCCACGGCTGGATCTCCACTCAGGTCCTCGGGATCGGCGCCGTTGCCGCGCTGCTCATGGTCGCGTTCGTCGCGCTCGAGGCCCGCATCGAGAACCCGATCATGCCGATGCGCATCCTGCGCCTCCAGGGGCTGATCAGGGCGAGCCTCGTACGGGGCTTCCTCGTAACCGGCATGTACTCGACGTTCTTCCTCGGAAGCCTGTACCTCGAGCACGTCCGCCACTACAGCGCCGTGCAGACCGGCGCGGCCTTCCTGCCCTGGACGATCACGATCGCCGTCCTGTCGCAGGGCATCACCGCGCGCCTGGTAAATCGGTTTGGGCCGCTGCGCGTGCTCACCGCGGGCATGGCGAGCGCGGTTGTCGGCCTGCTCCTGTTCAGCACCGTCGGGCCAGACACCGCGTTCTTCCCGACGGTCTTCTTCGCCTGCTTCGCGATCGGCCTGGGCATCGGCAGTGCGTTCATGCCCCTGCTCACGCTCGCGATGGCCGACGTTCCTGCCGCTGACTCGGGGCTCGGCTCCGGCATCACCAACGTCTCACAGCAGATCAGCGGTGCGCTCGGGCTGGCCGTCCTCAGCACCATCGCCGCCAACCGGACGAAGGGATTGCTGTCCGCCCACCAGGGGCTGACGAGCTCCCTGATCGGTGGCTACCACATCGCGTTCATCGTCGGCGCGGCGACCATCGCCGCCGGCATCGTCCTCGCCTTCGCGCTCCTGCGGCCGAGCCGCGTGGAGCCGGGGCTCCAACTCGCCAACGTCCCCGCGGCAGACGATGCCGCATCGATCAACTTCGACATCGAAAGAGAAGCCGCATGACACATCCCGGTCGCTTTCCCGCCCACGCAACCACGTCAAGCCAAGCGAGCCGCCGCTCGCCGCACGCCGAGCTGGAGTCGCGCCGGCGGCCGAGTACACGCTTGATCTCCGACGCCGTCGTGGCCAGCTACATCCACGACATCTCGCAGCGACACCGTCCACACCCCTCCGACGCTCGTTCGCGCCGGCCGTCGCATCGCGCCTGACCGCCGCTCTCTCCGGCCGCCTCGCCGCCCCCGCACCCGCGGGGGCGGTTCTGCATTCGGGCCCGGTTTGGGGTGTCACAACGACGTGCTCGGTCGTGTCATCCAAGTAGATACCGAAAACGGACTCGGGTCCGTTCTTGACAAACCGGAGCCAACAATGACGACTGACACCCCCCACCACTCCAGGCGTTGGACCATCCTGGCTGTCCTCGCGACCGCGCAGCTGATGGTCGTCCTGGACGCGACGATCGTGAACATCGCGCTGCCCTCGGCGCAGCGGGCGCTGCATTTCGCTAACTCGGAGCGGCAGTGGATCGTGACCGCGTACGCGCTCGCGTTCGGCAGCCTGCTCCTGCTCGGCGGCCGGATCTCGGACCTGCTCGGCCGCAAGTGGACGTTCATCGTCGGCCTGGCCGGGTTCGCGACGGCCTCCGCGATCGGCGGCGCAGCGGGGTCGTTTGGGATGCTCGCCGGCGCCCGCGCAAGTCAGGGCGCGTTCGGGGCGCTGCTCGCGCCGGCCGCGCTGTCGCTGATGACGACTACCTTCACCGACCCCGACGAGCGCAACAAGGCGTTCGGCATCTGGGGCGCGATCGCCGGCAGCGGCGCCGCGATCGGGCTGATCCTCGGCGGCGTGCTGACCCAGACGCTGAGCTGGCGCTACAGCATGTACGTCAACCTCGTCTTCGCGACGATCGCCATCGCCGGCGCGCTCGCATTGCTGCATAACCAGGCGCCCGCGGTCAAGCCGAAGCTCGACATCCCGGGCGCGCTCGCCGTCTCGGCGGGGCTGTTCTCGCTCGTGTACGGCTTCTCGCACGCGCAGACGAGCAGCTGGCGGGACCACACCACGATCGCATTCCTGATCGGCGGCGTCCTGCTTCTGGCCGTGTTCGTGGTGATCCAGTCCCGCAGCCGCAACCCGCTCCTCCCGCTCAGGATCGTGACCAACCGCAACCGCGCCGCGTCTTTCCTCTCGATCGGGATTGCCGGCGCGGCCGCGTTCGCCGTGTTCCTGTTCCTCACCTACTACCTGCAGCAGATCCGCGGGTACACGCCGATCAGGACGGGCATAGCGTTCCTGCCGATATCCGCCGCGGTCATGCTCGCCGCGATCATCGCCACCAACAAGCTCCGACCGCGCGTCGGGCCACGTCCGCTGATGATCGCCGGGATGCTGCTGGGCGGCAGCGGGATGCTCTACCTGACCCGGCTGACGCTGGCATCGAGTTACCTCACCGGCATCCTGCCGGCGCTGATCATGATCGGCCTCGGGGTGGGACTTGTGTTCTCCACCTCGATCAACAGCGCCACGCTGGGCGTTGAGCCGGCTGACGCCGGGGTGGCGTCCGCGACCGTGTCGGCTTCCCAGCAGATCGGCGGGTCGCTCGGGACCGCGCTGCTCTCGACGATCGCCGCGAGCGCGCTTACCAACTACATCGCGAGCGCTCACGCGCACCCAACCCCCCTGCTCCTCGCGCAAGCCGCGCTGCACGGCGATACGACGGCGTTCGCGTGTGCCGCCGCGATCTTCGCGGCCGGCGCCCTGATCGCCGCGGGTCTGTTCGAGCACGGCACGAAGGCGCTCGGGATCGAGGCGACGGCCGCGCCGGCGACCGCTCACTGATCACCAGCTGAGCGCTTTTGTGTACGTGCCCCGGCCCCGGGCGTGAGGCTCCACAACCCGAAAGGACCATGAAATGAAGGCAAGAATCAAGAATCCCGCTCTAAGCGTTCGGGGCGCGCTCGATGCGCTTAGGCAGCTTGGCGAATCGGCGACCACCGCCGGGATCCCCGAGACCACCCTCTACATGGTGGATCTGCGCGCCAGCCAGATCAACGGCTGCGCTGTGTGCGTGGACATCCATTCCCGCGAGCTGGAGTACGCGGGCGAGAGCAGCGAGCGCATCCACACCGTCGCGACCTGGCGCGAGGCGCCTTACTTCAGCGACGCAGAGCGCGCAGCGCTGGCGCTCACGGAAGCCGCGACCCGTCTCGCCGACCGCGCCGACCCAGTGCCGGACGCGGTCTGGGACGAGGCCGCGCGCCACTATTCCGAACCCCAGCTAGCCGCACTCGTCGTCGCGATCGCGACGATCAACGCGTACAACCGGCTGAACGCGACGACCAGGCAGCCCACCGGTGAGTTCGTCGACCAGATCGCCCGGGCGGCCGCGCCTCAACCGGTGTGACACACGTTCCGGCGTAGGCGAGCGGCGAGACCGCGCCGCTCGCCTCGCGGTCGCCAACAGGCGATCGGTGGTCTAGCGCAGCGTCCTTGCGAACAGACCGGTCTGTCTGCTACGGTTTGTGGACAGAACGGTCTGTTCAACGGCAAAAGGACCTAGCGTGACCTCTATCTCCTCGACCTTGACCCCATCCGCCTCGGACGGCCCGCTCACCGGCGCGCGTTCGCTCGTTACAGGTACCGGGGGTCTGACGTCCGGCGCGGCGTTCGGCCTGCTCACCTCGATCCTCGTGACGCTGCTCGCCAGCTCGAGCGCGCCCACCCCGCTCTACGCCACTTACCAGGCCCGTTGGGGATTCTCTCCGGTGTCGATCACCGTTGTCTTCGGTGTCTACGCGGTGGCCGTGCTCGTGTCTCTGCTCGTACTCGGCGCACTGTCTGATCACATCGGCCGGCGGCCGGTACTGACCGCCGCGCTCCTGGCACAGGCGGGCGTGATGCTCCTGTTCGCTACGGCCAGCGGCCTCGACGTGCTGCTCCTAGCCCGCGTCCTTCAGGGTCTCGCCACCGGCGCCGCAGTCGCGGCGATCGGCGCCGCGCTTGTCGATCTGCACCCGGGGCGGGGTCCCATCGCCAACGCCGCCGGGGCCATGGGCGGATCGGCGAGCGGAGCGCTGGTGTCAGCGCTGCTCGTGCAGCTGCTCCCCGCTCCGACGCAGCTCGTCTACTTCGTACTGCTCGGGCTGTTCCTGCTCCAGGCCGCCGGCGTCCGCAGGATCCCCGAGACCTCGCGACGGGTACCCGGCGCGATCCGCTCGCTGCGCCCGACGCTCGCCCTCCCTGGCCCGGTCCGCGGCGCGCTCGCCGTCGCCGCGCCGTCGCTCATCGCCGTCTGGGCGCTCGGCGGTTTTTACGGCTCACTGGGCCCATCGCTCGCCGCGCTCGTCGACGGCTCGAACTCGACGATCCTTGGCGGCTCCGCGCTGTTCGTCCTCGCGGGCAGCGGCACGCTCACGGTCTTGGTCTTCCACCGGACCGAGGCTAGGACGTTCGCCCTCGCGGGCACCGGGCTCATCATTCTCGGCGTCGCGCTTGTTCTCGCCGCGGTGCCGACCCGCTCTCCGGTCCTGTTCTTCGCCGGCACCGCGATCGCCGGCGCGGGCTTCGGCGCCGGGTTCCAGGGCGGCCTGCGGACGATCGTGCCGCTCGCAGGGCCGACGGAGCGCGCCGGCGTGATCGCCGTCATCTACGTAATCAGCTACCTGGCGTTGGGACTGCCCGCGATCGGCGCCGGCGTCCTAGTCGTCCACACCACGGTCGCGCACACCGCCCTGGTGTTCGGCCTCGGGGTGATAGCCCTGGCCGCGAGTACCGCCGCCGGCATCGTCATGAGCGCCCGTCGCACCCGCCCGCGCGAGGCGGGCACGGCGACCGCCCCGTGCCTCGCCACCCAATAGCACCACCAAACCCCGACAGGAGACCCACCATGACCCGTGAGATCAAGATCCCCGGCCCCGACCATCCGATCACGGTCGAGCCCAGCCCGGACCGCGTGATCGTACGCGCCGGCGGCGAGACCATCGCCAACAGCACGGCTACGCTCGTGCTGCGGGAGGCCGACTACCCGCCTGTTCGCTACATCCCGCTCACCGACGTCGACCAGGCGCTCCTCGCATCGAGCGACACGTCGACCTACTGCCCGTACAAGGGCGAGGCGTCCTACTGGTCGGTCACGACCGAGCCGGGCCGGGGCGACGACGCGGTGTGGTTCTACCGTGAGCCGTATCCCGCGGTCGAGGCGATCCGCGACCACATCGCTTTCTATCCCAACCGCGTCGAGATCACGATCCAGGCGGCCTGAGATGCCCTCCGCGACCAGCACCGATCCCGGCACCGCGCGCCGCTCCCCGCGCGAGCGCCTGCTGGAAGCCGCGGGCGAGTTGTTCTACGCCGAGGGCATCCAGTCGGTCGGGATCGACCGTGTGATCGAGCGGGCCGGAGTCGCCAAGGCCTCGCTCTACAGCACGTTCGGCAGCAAGGAAGAACTCGTCGGGGCCTACCTCGATGAGCGACACGCACGAATCATCGGACGGCTGCGGGCCGCGGTCGACGCCGTCGACCCTGCGGACCCGGTGGCGCGAATTCTCGCCGTGTTCGATGCGCAGGCCGAGATATTCCGCGCTCCGGACTACCGCGGCTGCGCATTCACTGCGGCAGCCGCCGAAGCGCCCCGCGGCGGGCGGATCGACGAGGCGACGCGCGACTACCGCAGAGAGGTCCGCGACCTGTTCACGGAACTCGCGACCGCAGCCGGCGCGCCCGATCCACCGCTGTTGGCCAGCCAACTGCAACTCCTCTACGACGGCGGTGGAAGCGCGGCGAACCTGGACCGCGACCCCTCGATCGCGGGTCCGGTCCACGCCGCTGCGGCCTCACTGCTCGCCGCGTCGCTCGACCACTGAATCGCGCGACAATCGCGACGTGCGCTCGAACTCGAACGGCTTTGCGCCCAGGGTGCTGACCGGTGACCGGCCAACCGGACAGCTGCATCTAGGGCACCTGTTCGGGACTCTTCAGAACCGCGTTCGCCTCCAAGAGGACGATGTCGATCTGATGGTGCTGGTGGCCGACTACCAGACGATTACCGATCGTGACAGCCCGGCGTCGCTACCCCAGGATGTCGAGGAGCTCATCGCCGATTATCTGGCTGTCGGGATCGACCCGACACGAGCGACGATATTCGCTCACTCACTGGTGCCCGAGCTCAACCAGCTGATGTTGCCGTTCCTCAGCTTGGTCACGTTGCCCGAGCTCCTGCGTAACCCGACCGTCAAGGACGAGGCGGCCGGCGCGGGGATGCCGACGCTCAATGGGCTCATGCTGACGTATCCGGTCCATCAGGCCGCCGACATCCTCTTCTGCCAGGCGACGATCGTTCCCGTCGGCGCAGACCAGCTCCCGCACGTCGAGCAGACCCGGGCGATCGCCCGACGCTTCAACAAGCGATACGCGCCTGACGACCCGGTCTTTCCCGAACCACGGGCGATGCTCAGCGACGCGCCTGTCCTGCTCGGCCTCGACGGCCGCAAGATGAGCAAGAGCCGAAACAACGCGATCACGCTGGCTGCCTCCGCTGACGAAACGGCACGACTGCTACGTCAGGCCAAGACCGACTCCGACCCGAACATCACCTACGAGCCGAAGACTCGTCCGGAGGTCGCCAATCTAGTTCTCCTGGTCGCCCTTTGCGAGGACCTTTCCCCAGCCACGGTCGCGGCCGAGATCGGCAGCCGAGGGGCCGCTGAACTCAAGCGCCGAGCGACCGACGCCGTCAACGAGAAGCTACGGCCGATCAGACTCCGTCGCGCCGAACTGATGAGCGACCGCGGCAATCTCAGAACGATCCTCCGGGACGGCAGCCTCGCCGCGCGCGCGATCGCACAGAACACGCTCGAGCGGGTGAGCGCGGCGATGCACACCAACTACTAGGCGATCGAAGCATTTGCAAACCCACCCCCGACGTAAGAGATCAGATCGTCGGAGACGCTAATCGAGGAGGTCTCTGACATGGCTCCAAATCCGAACCTCCAGCGACTTCGAGCGCGAGGGCGTCCGATCGTTCTGCGACTCCTACCACCAGCTGCTGGAGTGCATAGACAGCAAGGTCGGCATCGTCGGAGCGGCCGGCACCTGAGCGCGGCGGGGAGCCCGCGATCTACCGATCCGCGCGTCGCGCCGGCTCTCGACCGCGGGGCTGGGTCGGCCGCTCGAGCGCCGGCGCTGGTGGTATTGGGCACCGGGCGGGATGATCGCCGGTGACCGTGATCGGCGCACCGTGGTGTTCGATCTCGAGCGACTCGCCGCTCACTAGGGTGTAGGTGGCCTGCGTCGGCTCTACCTCGATTCTCAGTCTCGCGGCCTTGCCGCAGCCGATGGTGAACGCGAGACGACTCAGCGCCTGGGGAAGACGGGGCATGAAGCCGAGCGTGCCGCCGCGGTCGCGCAGGCCTCCGAAACCGGCGATGGCCGCTATGCATGACCCCGCGAGCGAAGCTACATGGACACCGTCGCGTGTGTTGTGATCGACATCGTGCAGGTCGATCAGTGCCGCTTCCGCGAAGTAGTCGTAGGCAAGCTCGACGTGACCTACTTCGGCGGCTACGACGGCCTGGATGCAGGCCGACAGCGACGAGTCGCGAACGGTGAGACGCTCGTAGTACGCGAAGTCGCGAGCCTTCTCGTCCGCGGTGAACGCGTCGCCGGCAAAGAAAAGGGCCATCACGAGGTCGGCCTGCTTGATGACCTGCGAGCGGTAGAGGTCGAAGTACGCGTAGTGCAGCATCAGCGGGTAGTGATCGCTCGGAGTCGAGTCGAAGTCCCACACCTGATGCTCGGTGAATCCCTCTGACTGCGGATGGACACCGAGTGACTCGTCGTACGGGATGAGCATCGCGTCGGCGGCGTCCCGCCAGCTCGCCGTCTCTTCGGCGTCGACGTCGAGTTGCCTCGCCAGGTCCGGGTGACGCTCGATCGCATCGGCCCCGGCCCGCAGGTTCCGCGCCGCCATGAGGTTCGTGTAGACGTTGTTGTCGGCAATCGCGCTGTACTCGTCGGGCCCGGTGACGCCGTCGATTCGGAACTGACCGGCTGCGTCATGGTGACCCAGCGATCTCCAGACCCGCGCGGTCTCCACGAGTAGTTCGACCCCGGCTTCGCGCTCAAATGCCTCGTCCGCGCTGATCCTCTGGTAACGCTCGACCGCGTTGGCCAGCGCCGCGTTGATGTGGAAGGCGGCCGTGCCCGCCGGCCAGTAGCCCGAGCACTCCTCGCCGTGGATCGTCCGCCACGGAAACGCCGCTCCGCGGAGCCCGAGCGACCGCGCTCGCTCCCGCGCGAGATCGAGCGTGCTGTGACGCCAACGCAAGGCGTCGGCGACCGCGCGGGGACGCGAATATGTCAACAGGGGTAGAACGAACGCCTCGGTGTCCCAAAAAGTGTGCCCGTCGTAGCCGGGGCCGGTCAGTCCCTTCGCGGGAATCGGACGCTGTTCGCCTCGTTCACCGGCTTGTAGCGTGTGAAAGAGCGCGAATCGGACCGCCTGCTGTAGCTCCATGTCGCCCTCGATCTCGATATCGGCCGCGCCCCAGAAGTCGTCGAGGAACTCGCGCTGCTCTGCCAGCAGCCCGTCCCAGCCGGCGCGGACGGCGCCCACCAACGCGGCGGTCACCTGGTCGCGCACCGCCGAGACTGTCCGCTCGCCGGACCAGTTGTAGGCCAGGAACTTCGTTATCCGGAGCGGCTTTCCGGGCGCCGGCGTCGCTGTGACCACCAGCCTCGCGATGTCCCCATGAGCATCGATCTTCCCCGCCATGCCCTCTGGCGCATCGATCACGTGGTCCATCGCCGCAGCAACTGTCAGCTTGCTCACCTTCGTGGTATGGACCAGGATCGCGTGAAGGTCTTGAGCGTAGAAAAGGTCCGAGACCAGCGGCGCAGTCAGCGCGGCCGCATCACGCGGGTCGTGCTCGGTAGTCGGCTGCGACTCATTGGTCGCAAGCTCCGACTGCACGACCACCTGAACGGCATCGTCTACCGGCTCGACCTCGTACAGGATCGCGGCTATCGACCGTCGGGTGAACGAGACGATGCGAATCGATGCGATGCGAACGAGCCGCCCCGTCGGCGACACCCACTCGGCGGTGCGACGGAGCACGCCCGCGCGGAGATCGAGGATCCGCTCGTGCTTGCGCAGCTCCCCGTAGCGGATGTCGAAGGGCTCGTCTTCGACCGATAGTCGGAGGATCTTGCCGTTCGTGACGTTGACGACGGTTTGCCCGTCTTCGGGATCGCCGTAGCCGGGCTCCGCGTACGGCAGCGGCCGGGTTTCGTAGAACCCGGCGAGGTACGTGCCCGGTTGGCCAGACGGCTCGCCCTCGTCGAGATTCGCGCGCAGCCCGAGGTGTCCGTTGGCGAGCGCGAACAGTGACTCGGTCTGCGCAAGCGTGTCGAGGTCAAGCGTGGTCTCGCGAATGGTCCAAGGATCGACCGCGAACCCCGGATGCTGGATCACCCCCCGTCCACGAGCCCGGCCTGATCGCGCACGGCGACGTCCCCGTCGTGGTTCACGAGTAGCGTGTGGATCATCGGCCATTACGAGGTCCCATCACTCTGCTAACTCCATGACGTTCTACGGGACGCGACCAGCCCATGCGTCACACGACAACCGGCGCCCGCGGGCGAAGCCTTGCCGTGTCTCGCAGGCCCCCACATGCCCGACTCGGCAAGGCCGACCGCGATCGCGTCCATTGACGTGTCATGCAGGTTCTTCTCGGCGGTCGATCCGTGCCGGACCGCCAGATTCTGTGAGGCCGGCTCAGTGCGCGGCCTGCTCCGCGCGTCTCGGCAGTTTCCAGCCCGGCCGGACGAAGTGGCACGTGTACCCGTTCGGATAGCGCTCCAGGTAGTCCTGGTGCTCGGGCTCTGCCTCCCAGAACGGTCCGGCGGGCTCCACCTCGGTGACGACCTTGCCCGGCCACAGGCCGGAAGCGTCGACATCCGCGATCGTGTCCTCCGCGATACGCCGCTGCTCGTCGTCGACGTAGTAGATCGCCGATCGGTAGCTCATGCCGATGTCGTTGCCCTGACGGTTCTTCGTCGTCGGGTCGTGGATCTGAAAGAAGAACTCGAGCAGATCCCGATAGGAGATGCGGTCCGGGTCGAACACGATCTCGATGGCCTCGGCATGGGTGCCGTGGTTGCGATAGGTCGCGTTCGGTACATCGCCACCCGTGTAGCCGACACGCGTGCTGATGACGCCATCGAGCTTACGGATCAGATCCTGCACGCCCCAGAAGCACCCACCAGCAAGAATCGCCTTCTCGGTTTCAGCCATCTCTCTACTCCTTCTCGTCCGGTTTCTCAGTCGCGCGACAGATGCTGACCACACAGTAGACCCGAGGGGCTTCGCCTCGCAAGCCCGCGGGCTCGTGACTTGTGAAACACCGGCCGACGGGTGCGCGGACACGAGCGTCGCGGAGGGGCGGCTTGGACGCTGCGTTAGTTAGGCACTTTACAAACGCCCGCGGGTCGGGCATGCTCGCGACGTGGCCAGAGTCAGCCTGTCGCTTCTCGGCGGTTTCGCTGCCGCCGTAGACGACGTGCCCGTGGCGGAGTCCGCATGGCGACTGAAGAAGGCCCGCGAGCTCGTGAAGCTGCTCGCGCTGGCGTCCGGTCATCGGATCCATCGCGAGCAGGCGATGGATCTTCTCTGGGGTGACCGTGAGCCGGACGCGGCCGCGAACAATCTCCACCAGGCCGTGTACGTGGCGCGTCGCGCACTGGATCCGGGCTCGATCGAGGTCCGTGACGAGATGCTGGTGCTGGTAGCCGACGTCGATATCGACCGTTTGGCGTCCGCAGCGGCGACCGCCCGGGACGCCCGGACGCCTCGCGCGTACCGTGACGCGTTGTCGCTCTACGGGGGCGAGTTGCTGCCCGAGAACCGCTATGACGACTGGGCGGCGAAGCGGCGCGACGAGCTCGCGAACCTGGTCGCCAGGCTCGAGGACGAGCTCGCGGCACTCGGACCCGAAAGCCTGGTCCCGCGGCGCTCGCTGCCCGCCGAAGCAAGCTCGTTCATCGGACGCGGGCGGGAGCTCCGCGAGTTGCAGGCTCTGGTCCGCCACACACGCTTGCTCACCCTCTCGGGGACCGGGGGTGCTGGCAAGACTCGCCTCGCCCTCGAGTTGGCCCGCGACGCCGAGGGCTCGTATTCCGACGGCGCGGCCTTCGCCCCGCTCGCGGACCTCGGCGACGCCACGCGTCTCCCGGACGCTGTCGCCGCCGCGCTGGACATCCGAGCGATGTCCGGGCAGAGCCCGGTCGACGCGGTGATCAAGTTTCTGGCGCCGCGCTCGTTGCTGCTCGTGCTGGACAACTGCGAACACGTGCTAGCGACGACCGCCGCGCTTGCCAACACTCTCCTGCGGTCGGCGGCGGGGCTCACGATCCTCGCTACGAGCCGAGAGCCGTTGCGGGTGCCCGGCGAGGTCGTGTTCCGAGTCCCGTCACTTGGCATCCCCGATCCCGAGCGCGCGATCCAGGTGAACGAGCTTCTGCGCTATGAGGGCGTGCGATTGTTCGTCGAACGGGCGACGGCCGTCGCCCCGGACTTCGCGCTCGACGAGGACAACGCTGCGGACGTCGCAAGGATCTGTCTTCGACTCGACGGTCTGCCGCTCGCGCTGGAGCTCGCCGCCGGCCGTATGGCTGCGCTTGGTCCGGCGACCATCGCGGAACGGCTGAGCGACCGCTTTCGCGTCCTTCGAACCGACAGCCGCGTGTCGCCGACTCGACAGCACACACTCGCGGCGACGCTCCGGTGGAGCCACGACCTGCTCGAACCGGCCGAGCGGGTGCTGTTCCGAAGACTCGCGATATTCGCCGGCGGGTTCGACCTCGAGACGGTCGAGCACGTGTGCGCGGGACGCCACATCGACGCCCCGATAATCGCCGACCTCCTCGGACGGCTCGTTGAGAAATCCCTCGTCGTCGCGGACGCGGGGTCGTCTCGCGAACGCCGCTACCGCCTGCTCGAAACCGTCCGCCTGTACGCACGCGAGCGACTCGACGAGGCCGGCGAGACGAACGAGGTCGCGGGGCGGCATGCTCATTGGGCGCTCGCGTTGGCCCAGGCCGAGCACGGCTCGGCACGGCTGGACCAAGACGTCGCGAACCTCCGCTCCGCCCTCGGCACACTGCTCGACCTGGCGCCGGCCGACGCGCTGCGTTTCTGCGTCGCGGTCGGACCCTTCTGGCTGCGCCGGATCGATCTCGACGAGGCCCACACCCGCTTCGACCAGGCCCTCGCCGCCGCCCCCGCGCGCACATCGCTCAGAGCGCGGGCGCTCCTCGCCGCCGCGGCAATCGACTACCGAAGCGGCGCTCTCGCGCGCTCGCGTGCGCAGATGGAGGACAGCTACAGCCTGGCCTGTGAGATCGGAGATGCACACGCCCAGTGGCGCGCCCTCCAGTTCCTCGGGGAGTTTGGCTTGGCGCTCGACGCAGCTGACATCGCAAAGCCCTGGCTCGAACGCGCGCTCGCTCTCGCGCGCCGCGAGCGGTTTGCGGCCGCGCAGGCGGTCGGCGTCCACTCGCTCGGGATCGTTCAGTGGATCCTGGGGGACCTGGCGCTCGCCGACGAACACGTCGCGCACAGCATCGAACTGTTCGACGCGCTTCGCGGCTCACCGGAGCAGATCCCTTCTCCGGTCAACATCGTCGAGATCCGCCCGAACCAGCGGCGTCCCGGACTGCGCGTCGTGTTCCAGGACTCACTGCAACCCTTGGTCGAAATCACCTGCGACGCCGCCGCCGGATATGCGCTCGCGAACAGAGCGAGCATCGCGCGCGTCCGGGGAGACCTCGTCGGGGCGCATGCGCTCCTTGACGAGAGCGCAGCGCGGTTCGCTGCCGCCGGCGACGAGAAAGGCATCGCGGCCGTGCTCGTTCGTCGCGCCTACGTCGAGTTTGCCGAGGGCGCCCTTGCCACGGCCCGTTCGGCCCTCGACGCCGCGCTCGAACTGCGACGCGCGCACGGCGACCGCCGTGGCGCCGGACTCGTGCTCGCCGGACTTGGGTTGATCGACACGAGCGCCGGTGACTACCGCAGCGCGGAGCAGCACCTATCGGAGGCTCGCGAAATCTTCCGACGCGCCGGTGACCGGTGGGGTCTTGCGAGCACTCTGTGGCGAACGGCCGACCTCGCGTTAGCCCGCGGACGCCTCGACGACGCCGACGCGGCGCTACAGGAGGCTCGATCCGTGCTCAAGGCAACCCAACGGGATCGATGGATCGCAAACACCCTGACCGGCCTCGCCGAGGTGGCCCTCCTCCGCGGGGACTCCGCGGAGGCGGTCAGACTGCTCCACGACGCGCGCGACCGATACGCAGCGCGCGACGACGCGGTTGGCGTCGCGGACGTCGATGAGCGCCTCGCCGAAGTTGCCGACCCCGCGCTGAGTCCCGCCCACGCGCGCTAAGCGCGCTCTAAGTGGGCGCAAAGAACCACCGGTTAGAACTCTCCTCACCTCGACATCAGAAGGAAGGTGGAACATGAGTCACACCATCGCCCCGGTTCTCGGGGAAGCAACAATTCAGGAGCTGCGAGCGGCCGTGAAGGGGCAGATCATCACCCCGGATGACGACGGCTACAGCGAGGCTAGTTCGGTCTGGAACGGCGAGCATGACGGCCGTCGGCCGGCCCTCGTCGTGCGCTGCACGGGCGCGGCGGATGTGATCGCGGCGGTCGGGTTCGCGCGCAGCACCGGCCTGACGATCGCGGTACGTGGTGGCGGCCACAGCGTCGCCGGTTTCTCGACGACGGACGACGGGATCGTCATCGACCTCTCACCGATGAACGGCGTGCGTGTCGATCCCTCCGCCATGCGGGCTACCGTGGGCGGCGGAGCGGTCTGGGCCGATGTCGATCACGAGACGCAAGCGCACGGTCTCGCGACCACGGGCGGACTCGTCTCGAGCACTGGGGTCGCCGGATTCACGCTTGGTGGCGGCATCGGCTGGACGATGCGGAGGTTCGGACTTGCCGCCGACAACCTGGCGGCGGCGGACGTCGTCACCGCGGACGGCCGGCTTGTCCACGCGAGCGAGTTCGAGAACGTCGACCTGCTGTGGGGGCTGCGCGGCGGCGGTGGCAACTTCGGCATCGTCACGCAGTTCGAATTCGACCTGCACCCGCTTGGCCCGATGGTCTATGCCGGACCGATCTTCTACCCGGCCTCCGCCGCGCGCGATCTCCTTCGCACATTCCGCGATTGGGCTCCCCAAGCGCCCGACGACGTGACCGCTGTCGTCAACCTGACGAGCGCTCCACCGCTGCCAGTGATCCCAGAGGAGTGGCACGGCGAGAAGGTCGCGGCGTTCGTCGCCGCGTCAGCCGGATCGGTCGAGGAGGGTGCGGGACTGGTGAGCGCGATCCGAGGCGTGGCGGAGCCGGTCGCCGACCTGCTCGGCCCAATGCCGTACCAGGTGATCCAGACCCTGCTTGACCCGCTCTGGCCGAAGGGAATCCACTCCTACTTCAAGGCGACGAACCTCGCACGGCTCGACGACGACCTAGTCGACCGGCTGTGCGCGATCCACCTGGCCGCGCCCGGCCCGCAGTGCGAGCTCCACGTCCACCAAATGGGCGGCGCCGTCGCGCGAGTGGACGAGGGGGCTACCGCGTTCGTAGAGCGCTCGATGCCGTTCGTGATCAACGCGGTGACGGGCTGGCACGATCCGGAGGCCGGGTCAGCGCATCGGGAGTGGGCGCGCGCCGCGATTGCCGCGGCATCCCGAGCATCGACCGGACGCGCGTACGTCAACTTCCTCGGTGACCCGGACGCAGCGCGAACGGCATACGGCGAGGACACGTACGCCCGCCTCGTTGCACTCAAGAACGAGTACGACCCCACGAACGTCTTCCGCCTGAACCAGAACATCGCGCCGGAAGGCTCTTGATGGGTCCACGAGACGGACTGCGTCAACACGTGGCGGGGAGGCGGCAAGTCGCCGCCTCCCCGCAGCGCGAGGAACCACGCCTGCGAGACGTGACACCCGTTCTATTTGTGGTCGATCACGACCCGGCGTCGCTTGAGGTGCTGGTGTCGGGTCTGTCGCGGCGGTTCGGCAAGGACTTCTCCGTCAGAGGCGAGAGCTCCCAAGAGATCGCGGTCATGGCCTTGCGGGAACTCGCGGCCACGGGGCCCCCGATTGCCTTGCTGCTCGTGGACGATGCCGCGATGGGAACGCTTGCGTATGCCCAGAAATTGCATCCGTCCGCCAAGCGGGTGTTGCTCGTCGATCGGGACTACACGTCCACGAGTCCGGCGGTTCAAGCGATCGCGCTTGGACGCGCTGACTATCACCTGGTCCGACCATGGGCGGACGAGGAAAGCGTGTACGGCATCATGACCGAGTATCTCTCGTCCTGGACGAGGGAGCACGAGCCGCGCTTCGAGGAGTTTCGAATCGTGGCATCGGAAGGCGACAGCCGGGTCCTCCGACTCCGTGACGTGATGACCCGTTTCAGTCTGTCGTTCGGCGTCTACGGGGCGGAAAGCGAGGTCGGCCGCTGCTTCCTTCGCCAGGCAGGACTCGACGCGACGGGGCTCCCGGCCGTGATCCGCTACGACGGCCGGGTCAGCATTGACCCGAGCCTGCCCGATCTTGCCCGTGCCATCGGCGTCAAGATCACAAACGACCTCGATGCCTGCGACGTCGCAATCGTCGGCGCCGGGCCGGCCGGCCTGACTGCAGCCGTGTACGCGGCGTCCGAAGGGCTCGACACGGTGATGCTCGAACGAGAAGTCTCGGGCGGACAGGCTGGGACAAGTCCGCTGATCAGGAACTACCCCGGGTTTCCGCATGGGATCAACGGAGCGCTGCTGATGGAGCGGACCTGCGAACAAGCGTGGCTGATGGGCGCGCACATTGTCTTTACCCAGCAGGCCGTGGCCCTAGAGCGGCACGGCGACGCACGAGTCGTACGCATGTCAGACGGCACCTCGGTATCGGCGGGCGCGGTGGTGATCGCCACGGGGATCGACTGGCGCCGACTGGGCGTGCCACCGCTCGAGAAGCTCGTCGGGTCCGGCGCCTTCTACGGTGCCTCGGTGAGCGAAAGCCGCGCCATGCAAGACCAGGACGTATTCATCGTCGGCGCCGGCAACTCCGCCGGGCAGGCTGCGCTGCATGTCGCCAAGTACGCCCGCGCCGTCACCCTGGTCGTCCGCGGCAACGACCTGGCGAACTCCATGTCGAGCTACCTCATCCGCGCCATCGAGTCGACGCCCAACGTCTCCGTCCGCCATCACACCGAGGTGATCGACGGAGGCGGCGACGGGACGCTCGAATCGATCACTCTCGCCGATCGGACATCCGACACCGTCGAGGAGGTGCCCGCCACCGCGCTGTTCATCATGATCGGGGGCGAACCCCGCACCCAATGGCTTCCCGTTGACATCGCGCGCGACTCGGAGGGCTATCTGATCACGGGCCGTGACCTCCGTGAGCGACCTGACATCAACTGGGAGCGTGACCGCGAACCGCTGCCGCTTGAGACGAGTATCCCCGGCGTATTCGCTGCGGGGGACGTGCGGCACGCATCGATCAAGCGGGTCGCCTCAGCCGTCGGCGAAGGGGCGACCGCAATACGCCTCGTCCACGAGCACCTTCGATGAGCAGTTAGCGCGCGACGTGCGACGATCAAAGCATGAACATCGCGAACGGGAACCTGCCCGACAACGGGAACACGCGCTGGATCGCGCTCGAAGGGGCGGCCAACGCCCGCGTCGTCGTGCCGGGCGCCCTGCTGCGCTCAGATAACCTGCAATCGCTCACCACGCGCGACGTGCGCTCGCTGGTCGAGCGGGAGGCGCTTCGGGTCGTACTCGACCTGCGTACCGACGCCGAAGTCGAGCTCGAGGGCCCTGGGCCGATGACGCGCGAGCCGCGCGTGCGCATCGAGCATCGTTCGCTGTACCCGCGATCGGGGGGCAACACGGATCTCGACGCCGCGTCCGTCGCGCTATGGCCACCCACCGCCCCGAGCGAGTGGCCGGAGGAGCCGCGCGTCGTCCAGGCCTATCTGAGTTACCTGGCGGCCCGTCCCGACTCGATCGTCGCCGCGATCAGCGACATCGCGAACACGCCCGGAGCGGTGCTGGTTCACTGCGCCGCGGGCAAGGATCGCACCGGCGTCGTCGTGGCGCTGGCCCTGGACGCGGGAGGATTCGACCGCGACGAGATCGTCCGCGACTACCTGGCCACGGCCGAGCGAATCGACGCGATTATGGCGCGCCTGATGAGCTCCCCCACCTACCGCTCCGAGCTGGAGGGACACGATCCCCGGACGCATGCCCCGGTTCCGGGCACGATGGAGCGTCTGTTCGAGATCCTCGACGAACGCTTCGGCGGGTCCGCATCCTGGCTGTCGGCCCACGGGCTGAGCGACGCGGAGCTTGAGCGGCTGCGACGCAGAATGGCTCAGGCCACACGAGTGCATGAAGCGTGACCATCTCGTGAACACGCTGTGAGTCGGTAATACACCCTGCATAACCTGTCACGGGAGCCCTTCCGATGCGACTGTGTCGTGCTACGCATGCGTGGCATGCGCTCTATGACACGGTCGGCGCGCCGCTACCCGGTAGCGATGGCGAGACGCCCTCCGGCCAGCTCGGTGAGGTCCACCTCGTCGAGGCTCGTCACAACGATGTCCGCGCCCGCCGCCGCCAGTAGCCGAGCGTCGTCCCTCCTGGCGATGCCGATCGCCCCCATCCCGCCCGCCTTCGCCGCCTGGACCCCGGCAGAAGCATCCTCCATCACGATCGCCCGCTCGGGAGCGACACCGAGCTCGTGTGCAGCAGCGAGAAACATCTCGGGGTCAGGCTTCCCGTGCGCGAAGTCCCTTCCGGAAACGTCCGCGTCGAAGTAGTCGAGCAGGGTCAGGTCCGGGCGCAGCGTCGGCGAGGAGATGCCCTCCTGCTCGGCGAAGGTGTCGAGCCGGATCTGGCGCAGGAACAGGTTGGCGTTCTTCGACGATGAGGCGGCGGCCACGCGCAACCCGGCGTCCTTGACCGCGATGATGAACCGGAGCGCGTCCGGATAGGCCGTGAAATCGCCGGCCTCGATCAGCCGGATGACCATCTCCTGCTTTCGCTCCGCGTACTCGAGCAGGCGGTGCTCCTCCTCGTCGTCGGGAACGTGGAAATACTCGAGCGCCGCTCGGGCGCCGGCCAGCCGCGGCTTGCCCGACATTTGCTCCTCGTAGACGCGTGAGGTGAATGCCTCCGGGGACCACGTCGTGCGGTCTCGGATATCGCTCCAGTCGGACTCCATCAGCTCGCGCAGCGAATCTCGCCAGGCCTTCTCGTGCGGCGAGTCCACGAGCACCCCGTCCACATCGAAGATCGCTCCCTGGAACGGCACAGTGCCCGAGCCGGTCACGGGTCACTCCTCGATATGTCAGCCGTGACCGCGGAGGAGCGCTCGAGCTCGAATGCCGCGACGTCACCAGGGCAGAGCTCGCGGGACTCATCACCGACACCGACCTGGATCGCGCCTCCTCCCCCCTCGCGATCGGCTTTGATCGTGAGCCGGTCGTGGTCGACACTCACCTGCAGCGGCGTCCGCCGGAACTGCATGCGGAAGGCCACCTCGTCGACTGCCGCGGGGAGCCGTGGCTCGAAATGCAGGACCCCGTCGCGGATCTCGGCACCGCAGTAGGCGCGCTCCATCAGGTCGATGGTTCCAGACATGACGCCCATGTGAATGCCCTCTTGGGTCGTGCCGCCCTGAATGTCTTCGGCATCGCTGCGCAACGCGACCAGGAAGCGCTCCCACGAGCTCTCCGGGTCGAGCCGGGCAAGCACCCCGGCGAACGTGACAAAGCTGAGCGTCGAACCGTGCGAGGTGCGCCGGTCGTAGTAGGCGATGTTGCGGGCGGGCATATCCGGGCGGTACTCGTACCCGAGCCGCTCGAACAACCGCCGCAAAACGGTGGGTGAGAACAGGTAGAACAGCATCACGACATCAGCCTGCTTGGAGACCTTGTAGCGGTTTGGATCGTCGCCCTCGGCATGCAGAATCCGGTCGAGACGCTGAATGTTCCCGTACCGCTCGCGGTACGCATCCCAGTCGAGTTCCATGAGCTCGTTATATCCCTCGAACTGACTGATGATCCCATCGTCGTGGAAGGGGACGAACATACGCCGGCTCATGTCCTCCCAAAGAGCGAGCTCGTGTTCTGATATTTCGAGTCTCGAGCGCAGCGCCTCCGCGCGGCTGTCGGGCAGGAACTCGAGCACCTCGCCGGCGAGCCCGCACAACCACGCCACCATCACGTTCGTGTACGCGTTGTTGCGGAGTCCGCCCTCGTTCGCATTCGGATACTTCTCGTGGAACTCGTCGGGGCCCATCACCCCGTGGATCTCATACCGTTCACGGTCTGGGTTGAAGTGAGCGATCGACCCCCAGAAGCGCGCGATCTCGAGCATCATCTCGGCGCCGGAATCGCGCAGGAAAGGCAGGTCCCGAGTGGCCTGGAAGTAGTGCCACACGTTGTAGAAGATCGCCGCGCTGACGTGGCGCTGAATGTGGCTGAGATCCGGCTCCCAGCGTCCGGAAAGAGGGTTGAGATGTAGTCGCTGCGTCTCCTCGGTGCCCTCGCTACCACTCTGCCATGGGAACATCGCTCCGACAAAGCCGGCCCCGCGCGCCGCCGCTCGCGCTTCGTCGAGCCGCCGATAGCGGTACATCAGCAGCCCGCGCGTGACCTCGGGTAGGCGCACGGTCAGGAACGGATACACGTACAACTCGTCCCAGAACACGTGGCCCCGGTACGCCTCGCCGTTCAGCCCTCGCGCGGGTACGCCGGCATCCAGATCGACGGTGTGACGCGAGCACACCTGCAGGATGTGGCAGATGTGGAGCCGTAGGAGATGCTGCACCTCCTCCTCGCACCGCGCGCGCACGTCGCACACCCGCCAGAGCTCGTCCCACGCGCCGAGGTGCCGAGCCAGCGCCTGCTCGAAGTCGGGAGGCCTGAGCGCCGCAGCCCCGGCCTTGGTCAGCGTGTCGCTCGTCGCAGGGTCGCGGGAGGTTGCGAACGTGACGATCTTCTCGACCCGGACCGGCGCACCGCGGTCAAGCTCGAATCCGAGCCCCTGCTGGATGTAGTCCTCGGTCTGAAACAGGCTGCGCTCCACCGCCACCGGCTGCTCAGCCGCAAATACCCTCGTCCGCGCGGCCTGGCTGATGTACGTGTTGGACTGCCGCGTCCGGACCTTCAGCGCGATCACCTCGGGGCCGAACGTTCGCGGCGAGACCGGATCGAGATGCCGCCCCTCAAGCTCCAGATAGCGTTCCACGCCGCGGTTGGTGACCCGACCGTCGATCCCTGAGATCACCTCCACGTGGCCCGACCAGTTCTCCGCGGTCAACGTCCATTCGATTCCGGCACGGTTCGGATGCGCCATGCTCACGAACCGCCGGCTGCGCAACGTGGTCTCGCGTCCGGCAGCGTCGCGGAAGCGAACCGATCGCGTCATCACCGCCCCGCGCAGGTCGAGCTCGTGTCGGTAGTCGAGGAGCTCGGCCTCCTCCAGCCGGATCGCCTCGCCGCCCTCGATCCTGAGCGTGAGCACGAGCCAATTGGGCAGGTTGACCAAGTCCTCGTTTAGCACCGGCACGCCGCCGAGGATCGTCGTCTCGCGGTTGTAGACCCCGTGTGCATATGTCCCGGGATAGTGCACACCGTCGGCGTTCTCCCACTCGGCCGCCCCCCGAGAGCAGAAACGACCGTTGCCCGTCGAGCTCAGCACCTCGCGCAGGGCCTCCGCCTCGGGATCGAAGCCCTCGAAACTCAGCAGGAACGCCGGATCGGGCATCTCGCGCACGTTCGCAGCTTAGTCGAGCGCCGGTTCGGACCAACCGCCGCGTTCTACGCTCAGGTCCGATGATCGCCCCCGCAAAAGCCTGCGACGTCGACGCGCGGGACGGGCGGTTTGCCCCTTCGCCGACCGGGCCGCTGCATCTCGGCAGCCTGCGGACCGCCCTCGTCGCGTGGCTGTTCGCGCGCTCGCAGTCGGCGCGGTTCCTGGTGCGGATCGAGGATCTCGACCCGCAGCGCTCGCGCCCGGAGTTCGAGCGTCGCCAGCTCGAAGATCTCCGAGCGCTTGGTCTGGACTGGGACGAGGCGCCGGTCCGACAGTCCGAGCGCATGCCGCTGTACGAGAACGCCCTCGAGCGACTGGAGGCGCAGGGACGGCTGTATCCCTGCTTTTGCACGCGGGCAGAGATCCGCGAGGCGGCCTCGGCGCCGCACGGGGCGCTCCCGGAGGGGAGCTATCCGGGCACTTGCAGGGCGCTCAGCGAGGGGGAGCGCGAGCGCCGACGCGCGGCCGGCCGCCAGTTCGCGCTCCGCGTTCGCGCCGGGGCCGCGCGCGTCCAATTCGACGACCGGGTACGCGGGCGATGCGGTGCGGTGGTCGACGATTTCGTCGTGCGCCGCGCCGACGGCGTGCCCGGATACCAGCTCGCGGTGGTGGTCGACGACGCGGCACAGGGGGTGGGAGAGATCGTGCGCGGCGACGATCTCGTCGACTCGACGCCGCGCCAGATCCTGCTCGCGCAGCTGCTCGGGCTGCCGGTGCCGCACTACGCGCACGTCCCGCTCGTGTTCGGCACGGATGGCGCGCGACTGGCGAAGCGCAGCCGTCCGCCTGCGCTCAATGAACGGCACGAGCCACCGGCCGCGACGCTCGCCCTCCTCGCGCATACGCTCGGGCTCGCGCTCGACCGTGATCGGGTGCGGCAGCCCGCCGAGCTCCTAGCCGAGTTCGACCCCGGACTGCTCCCCCGGGAGCCGTCCGTGCTCGGCTGACCCGGGCCCCTCGATCCGCCCCAGCAGCTCGAGCTGGCGGCGACCGTAGTCGGCGTGCGGGGACGATTCCGAGCAGCTGAGTCGCTCGAGCGAGATGCGCAGTCGCGCCATCTCCGGGCGCTCGCCCGACTCGAAGCGGTCCCGGACGTACGAGACGACGGGCTTCGCCCCCCGCCGGCGGTTGCAGCGGCGGCAGGCCACCGCGAGGTTCTCCGGGATTCCGCGGCCTCCACGAGTCTTCGGGAGCAGGTGCTCGACCGTCAGATCCCCTGGCCACGAGGCACGCCCGCACCACACGCAGCTCGCGCCATCCCTGGAGATCACGCTGCGTAGCGTCACGATTTTGAGCGCCGTAGCCCACGCTCGATTGCGAGGCTGGCGCGCCTCACGGCTTCGCCGTATGCCCTTCTCGCGATGTCCGGCAAAGGCAGCGGGGAGCGCCGGGACGACAGGGCCCGCTCATGCCATGCCTGGTGGTCGTCGTCAGGTGCGCCTCGGGCGCGGGCCGTGGCGGCCACAACCGCGTCGTCGGTCGCGGAGGCTCTTCCCGCGTAGACCCACGCGAAGCGGAACAGCAAACCGGCCGCGAGATACATGACGCTCGCGAGTTCGTGCTCACGCGGACCGGTGCGGCGCGCGACCAGCCGGAGCGAGATGCCGAGCGCGACGAGCGTCTTGGCGGCACGAAAGTAGAGGCCCGGGCGCCCGCTGCGCAAGGCCTCGGCGGCATCTCCGAGACGCCGCTCGCCGAGGGCCGAGATCGACAGCTCGGTCAGCATCGAAGCGGTCTCGATCGTGCCGAGCGCCCTGCGGGTCGGGTGCTCGTGGGGCAGTCCTGCCGCCACGAGCGTGAGGCGCGTGGCGGCCGCCCCGGTCGCGGTCGCCGTGGCGACGAACGCCGGCCCGAGGACGGTGCGGCTGCGCGACCACAGCGGGACCGCGGTGCAGGCGAGCAGCACGCCGGTGTAGGAGCCGAGGTAGCTGCCGAGTAGCGCGGTCAGCGCACCAAGCGCGCGGGCGGGCTTCGGGCGACCGATCAGGTCCGCCGCGACCGCCAGCGCGCCCGAGCCGCTGAAGGCCACGAGGCACCACGAGCCCGTGTTCATCGGCGAGCGTGGCTTGAGGATCCTTGTCATGTTCAGGAATCGCTCGGGGCGGCCGAGATCGGCGATCAGCAGGACCGGCCCGGGCGCGACGACGCCGAGCGCGACCTTTCGTGCGATCGCGGCGGAGCGGTGGTCGCCGGCGGCGTCGCAGGCGAGTGCGACGAACGCCGAGCCCGACGCCATCCCCCCGAGCCAGAAGTAGGTCGCGACGGTCCAACTCCAGACCGGTGCGTGGATGAACGGCCCGTTGATCTCCGAGACCGGCGCGCCGCGCATCCTTCGATTCGCCGCCGCGATCTGCCCCGGGGCCGGCCGTGCGCCGGCATAGCTGGTGTCGCGCGCCTTGTACAGATACGACCACTGGGCGTCGCCAAAGTCGGGGCGCGCGAGCGCGACCGGTGCCTCCGGCTCGGCCGCGGTCCACGGGCCCGGTCCGCCTCGCGCACCGAGCGCCGGTCGGATGTCGCGGGTGCCGGTGTCGTGGTCGGCCACCCACTCGGTCGCCCGTGCGCGGGCGGTGTCCGGAGCCGCGTGCTCCGGAGCCAGCTCCGCCGGCTCGCCGGGGTGCTCGAGCCTGTCCTCCGAGCCGCGCTCGGGGCTCACCAGGTCCCCCCTCCGGATGTCGCGCGTCGACGACGCGCGGCGGTGACAAACGCGAGGACCGTGCCGGCGCCGGCGAGCAGACCGGCGGCGACCGCGGCCGCCGTGGCCGGGACGAGGTTCTCCTGCACCGGGGAGTCCGCGTGTGCGGGGAGCCCGTAGCGCTCGGGCGGCTCCGTCAACAGGAAGAACGAGCCGAGACCGCCGGCGAGCTGTTCGTCGGGCTCGTCCCCGGCTCCATACAAGTAGGCGCCTTCGATACCGCGCCGATGCAGCTCGGCGACCCGCCGGGTGGCGATCTCCACCAGCTCCTCGTGGGGGCCGAACTGGATCGAGTCGGTCGGGCACGACTTCGCGCAGGCGGGTTCGAGTCCGTCCTCGAGGCGGTCATAGCAGAGCGTGCACTTGCCGGCGCGCCCGTCGTCCGGGTCGCGATCGACCACGCCGAACGGACACGCCGGTACGCAGTAGCCACAGCCGTTGCACACGTCCGCCTGGAGAACCACGGTCTGATGCTCGGTGCGGATCAGCGCGCCGGTGGGACATGCATCGAGGCAGCCCGCGTTGGTGCAGTGCCGGCAGACGTCGGACATGAACACCCAATCGCCGAGCTTGTGCACCGCGTCAGCCACGTCCACTGCGGACTGCGCGGCGTCCACTCGGGACTGCGCGGCGTCCACCAGGTCGATCGCGCCGGCGGCCGGGATCGACGGCAACTTGCCGGCGGCACCCGCATCGAGCGCGCGCTGCGCCTCTTCCTTCAGCTGCGGAGAGGGCTCGAACAGCTCGACGAACCGGACGTGGCGCCAGGTCGAAGCGGACAGATCTCCGGTGTGGTCGTAGGAGACGCCCTTACCGGACCGCGAGCCGTCCGCGGGAAGGTCGTTCCACTGCTTGCACGCGACCTCGCAGGCCTTGCACCCGATGCACACGGACGTGTCGGTGAAGAAGCCCATCCGCTGCGCGCCCGTGCGATGGATCGCGATCTCGGTGTCCGGGACGCTGGTGCTCACCGGCTCGCCTCCTTAGGATTCTCGGCGACCGGGTCGTCCTCGTTCGGCCGAATGTGATGCCCGGCGAGTGACACACCGGCCAGCCGCGCGGTGCTCGCGCCATGTCTACGACCGGCGCGCACGTCACACGTGAACGCTTTGTCGTCTTGGATCGAGACGTTCGGGTCGCCGGACAGGGAGACGAGCTCGTTGGCCGTATCGCCACGCGAGAGTCCGCTGTATCCCCAGTGCCATGGCAGCGCCACCTGGTGAATCACCCGCCCGTCCACCCTGATCGGGCGGATGCGGTCGGTCACCTTGGCACGCGCCTCGATCTCGGCGCGCGCTGTGAGGATCGTCATCCAGCCGCCGTCCTCGATTCCCCGGTCGGCGGCGAGCACCGGGTCGATCTCGGCAAACATCTCGGGTTGAAGCTCGACCAGCCAGGGGACGGTGCGGCTCATTCCGCCCGCCGTGTGATGCTCGGTCAGCCGGAACGTCGTCGCCACCAGCGGATAGCTCGGGTCGCCGGCCACGTGGTACGGATTGTCCGGCCGGTGCCAGCGGATCATCGCCGGGTTGCCGTCGATCTTCGGATAGAGCAGGTTGGGCACCGGCGACTCGAGCGGCTCGTAGTGCGTCGGCATCGGGCCGTCGAGCAGGCCACTGGGCGCGAACAGCCACCCGCGACCGTCCACCATCATGATGAACGGGTCCGAGCCGGAGATCGCGTCCATACCGTTGGCATCCGCCGGCGCCTGGTAGTCCGGCCGCTTGGTCGCGGGGAAGTCGGGCACGTCGTAGCCCGTCCACTTCTGCTCGTGCTCGTCCCACCACACGTAGCGCTTGCGCTCAGACCACGGCTTGCCCTGCAGGTCGGCGCTCGCGCGGTTGTACAGGATGCGGCGATTCGCGGGCCATGCCCACGCCCACTCGGGCGAGACGATGCCGCCCGGAGCACTGATGTCACCGGGATTACGCCGGCGCGCCTGATTGACGCCGTCCTTGTAGATCCCGGAGTAGATCCAGCAGCCGCAGGCGGTAGAGCCGTCGTTGCGCAACTCGTCGAACGAGCTGACGGGCTTGCCCGTGGCGACGTCGTAGCCGTTGATCTCCTTGATCACGGCCTCCACATCGGGCTCGCGGATCTCTCCGTGCTCGGGGTAATCCCAGCTCAGGTTCACGATCGGCCAGTCGCGCCCGCGGTCGGACCCGGCATAGTGCGCCTTGACCCGTTTTGCCAGGTGGTGCATGAACCACAGCTCCGAGCGCGCGTCACCGGGCGGGTTGAGCGCCTTGTCGCGGAACTGCACGAGCCGCTGAGTGTTCGTAAACGTTCCCTCCTTCTCGACGTGCGAGGCGGCGGGCATCAGGAACACCTCGGTTTGGATCGCTTCGGGACGGAGTTCGCCCGACTGCACCTCCGGTGAGTCGCGCCAGAACGTCGCGGTCTCGATCTCGGCCAGATCGCGTACCACCAGCCACTTCAGCTTGGCGAGCGCGCGGCGCTGGAGCCCCGAATGCTGGGAGCCGACCGCCGGGTTCTGCCCCATCACGAAGAGCCCCTCCACCCCGCCGTCGAGCGCGCGGAGCATCGTCGAGAAGTGGGAGTGGTTTCCGGTCAGCTTCGGCAGCCAGCCGAATCCGTAATCGTTCTCCTTGGTCGCCGCCTCGCCGAACCACGCCTTGAGCAGCGACACGATGTAGGCGTCGAAATGCGACCACCAGCCGCGATCCGGCCTCTCCCCGCCGATGTACTCCTTGAGCGTCAAATGACCCTCGCGAGTCCGCGGCATGTGCAGGTAGCCGGGCAGCAGGTCATACAGGGTCGGGATGTCGGTCGACCCTTGGATCGACGCGTGCCCGCGCATCGCCATGATCCCGCCCCCGGGCCGGCCCACATTCCCGAGCAGTAACTGGAGAATCGCGGCGCTGCGAATCATCTGCACGGCCTCGGAATGCTGTGTCCACCCGTTCGCGTAGCAGAACATGCTTGTGCGCTCGCGTCCCGAGTTGGCGATCAGCGCATCGGCCACGGCCATGAACTGCTCACGCGGGATCCCGCAGATTCGCTCCACCATCTCCGGCGTATAGCGGCTGAAGTGACGGCGCAGGACCTGAAAAACACAGCGCGGATCCTGGAGCGTGTCGTCGTGCCTGACGCCCCCCAGGTCCATGCCCGCGCCGGTGTGCTCGCTGAATGCCTGCGTTGCGTGCTCCTCGACGCCGGCCGAAAAACCGATCGCGCAATCCTCGTAGCCCCAGCTGGCCGGGTCGTAGCTGCTCTTTGCGGCGTCGAAGCCTGAGAACAGCCCCTCAAGCTCTTCCGTGTCGCGGAACGCGCCGCAGACGAGCGTCGAGGCGTTCGTGTAGTTGACGACGTACTCCTTGAAGTACGACTCGGTCTCGATCACGTGGTGGATAATTCCGCCGAGGAACGCCACATCGGTCCCGGCCCGGATCGGGACGTGCAGGTCGGACAGCTGGCTGGTCCGACCGAAGCGGGGATCGACATGGATCACCCGCGCGCCCCGCTCCTTGGCCTTCATCACCCACCGGAACCCAACCGGGTGAGCCTCGGCCATGTTCCCGCCCTCGATCACGATGCAGTCCGAGTTCTGGAGGTCCTGCTGGAAGTTCGTCGCGCCGCCACGTCCGAACGAGGACCCCAGACCGGGGACCGTGGAGCTATGTCATATGCGCGCCTGGTTCTCGATCTGAATCGCCCCCATCGCGGCAAACAGCTTCTTGATCAGGTAGTTCTCCTCGTTGTCGAGCGTCGCCCCGCCAAGGTGGGCGAACCCCAGCGTGCGGTCGACCCGCCAGTCGTGGCGGTCTGTGTCCTGCCAGCCGGTCTCGCGCGCCGCGATCACCCGCTCGGCGATCATGTCCATCGCCTGCTCGAGCTCGAGTTCCTCCCACTCGGTTCCCCCCGGCCGACGGTACCTCACGCTCGTCAGCCGCCCGGGCTGCTGCACGAGCTGGCGCGATGACGCGCCCTTCGGGCAGAGGGTCCCCTGGTTGATCGGCGAGCGCGGGTTGCCCTCGATGTCGATCAGCTCGCCCTCGCGCGTGTAGACCAGCTGGCCGCACCCCACCGCGCAGAACGGACACACCGACTCGGTCACCTTCAGGCCGCCGATCCTCGCCGCCGCCCGGCGCGTCTCCTCCGAGGCCGCGCTCGGGCCGAGGCCCCAATCCATGGCGCGACCGACGAGCGGCAACCGCCGCAGCGATTCAAACGAGCGAGGTCGAGACCCCGACGGGCTCATCGCCTCCGTCCAATCGCGTCCGTTCGCATCACGACAACGACAAGGGTGGCACGCGCAGAAGCGTAATGCCACCGCGACCGGCTCGGCGCGCTCGTTCTCGGTCGGGCGGATGATCGAAACGGGCGGGAAACTTCCGACTGAGGAAGAACGGGGGCTCGGGCATGATCAGATTGGTCTGGAACTCCTCCCCTCCAAACGGCGGCGAGTTGAGGTCTGGAAAGGCGAGGCCGTCCGTCGGGTCGGTCAAGGGCGGAGCGTTGCCACCGCCTCGTCGCTCCAGGAGGGTTAGGACTGAGCGTCGCCTGGCGACCGCTCGACCGTCCCTTCGATGAGCCCATAAGGCTCGTTGGTGGCGTGGAAGATCTCGTTGTCGTTCTCGAGCCCGAAACGCTCCAGGTCGTACAGGAGGTGGTGCTTGTTGGGCAGGGAGAAGTTGATCCGCCGTACGTCGGCGTGCGCACCGAGAACGGCCTTGCCCATGTGATGGAGGGTGAACTGGACGGACGGGCTGTAGTGGTCGCAGAAGGCCTCGAGGATCGTCCGGCGCACCCCGCTCCATGCCGCTCCGAACTCGATGTCTCCTCGCCGGTATGACCATCTCGCGGTGATGATCGTCGCCAGGATCCTGTCGGACGTCTCGGGGAGCGTCGTGTAGCGATCGCGCAGGAACCCCTCCCAGCCCGACCCGGTGGTCTTGAGTACGAGCAGGTCCTCGATCCCGGCTTCGATCTGTGGCTCGCCGCCGTCGCCGACCACGGTCGCGACGCGGTTGCCACCGCTCCCGCGCTCGAACGCGTGCTCGTTGGGACGCCCCCCGACCTCGAGTCTCGCCCAGGGGTGCTCGACGATGTGCACCCGCGCGCGCGTTACACCCGGCCCCGCAGCGAGGAAGTGCTCGATGAGCCGCCGACCGAACGACTCGATGGGGTCGATCGGATATTGCTTCGCGAGCGCATAGACCGTGTTGCGCATGGTGTCGGTCGCAAGCAGGCCGGTGTTATCCCCTGCGATGTAAGCGGCGTCGAAATCGCCCTCGAGCCCGACGTCGACCGTGACATCGCGTAGGTCGTGGCCACGGGCCCGCCGCGAGACCTTGACCAGGCGAATCTCGGACTTTCCGTACCCGGACTGGCTCAGAACGATCGACATCCGTCAGCTCCCTCGATAAGTGGTGTATCCAAATGGGCTGAGCAACAGCGGGACGTGGTAGTGGTCTTCGCCGGGCGAGACCACGAACGTCACCGACACTTCCGGGTAGAACCCCGTCTCGCCGATCGCACGGAAATAGGCGCCGGTGTCAAAGGTCAGTCGGTAGCGCCCTTCGGCCGGGGGCGATGTGAGCAGGTCGCGCACACGCCCGTCGGCGTCGGTGCTGCCGCGACCCATGGGCTGCCAGGCCGAATCCACCGCACGCTCGAGCACCACGGGCACGTCCGCCGCCGGACACCCCCGCGAGGTGTCGAGCACATGCGTGGTGATTCCGCTCACGAAGCCTCCTCGAGCAGGTCGGCCAGCCGCAACCGCGAGATCTTCGCGATCTCGCCGAGCGCGACGCAGATCTCCTGCTCGCGCGAGTGCTCGAGCCGGGCGTTGCCCCATGCGATGATCGAGTCCTTCGTGTGCTCGCGTACGCAGACGATCAGCGGGAACCCGAAACGCTCGCGATAGGAGCGATTCAGCCGCCGAAGCGCTTCGAGCTCATCGGCGGTAAGCCGGTCGAGCCCGGCCGAGCCCTGCTCGTTCGTCGACTCACGCGTGAGCGTGCCCGCCTCGGCCTCACGGCCGGCGAGCTCGGGGTGGGCCCGGATCAGCTCGAGCTGGCGCTCGCGGGGCGCGTCGCGCATCGCGGCCTCCAGCGCGGCGTGCAGGTCGGCGACGCTGTCGAACGGCCGCCGGCGCCACGCCGCCTCGGCCACCCACGGCGAGTGCTCGAACAACGTCCCGAGGTCGGCCAGGGAGAGCGACACCCAGTCTGGCTCGAGGCCGGCGATGTGTTCCGGGCGGACCGGAATCCGCGTGAGCGGGCGACCGCTGGCAGCCCGGACCGCGGCGACGACCGCGGGCGGGGTTGAGATGTGCGGCGCCTCGCCCACGCCCTTGAGCCCGTACGGTGCCTCCGGGTCCGGGTGCTCGAGGATCTCGATCCGCATCGGCGGCATGTCGAGGATCGTCGGCAGCAGGTAGTCGGTGAACGACGCGTTCAGCACCCTGCCGTCCTTCATCCGAATCTCCTCGAACAACGCCAGCCCGAGGCCCTGGGCGGTCCCACCCTCGATCTGGCCCTCGAGCGCCTGCGGGTTCATCGCCTTGCCCACCTCCTGCGAGGTCGCTAGCTCGACGACCCGGACCAGACCAAGCTCGACGTCGACGTCGACGACGGCTCTGTGGGCGGAGAACGCAAACTGGACGTGCGCGTCGCCCTGGCCGTTCTCGTCGAGGGGATGGGTCTTGCGATGATGCCACTCGACCGTCTCCTCGATCGCGTCCTCGCCGAGCAGCTCGGCGAGCTCGTCGGCCGTCAGCGTCCGCGGGTCGGCGCCGAGTCGCTCGCGGATCGCCTCGCATGCGGCCTTGACCGCGCCGCCCGTCACGTACGTCTGGCGCGCCGCCGAGCTCGACCCCGCCGAGCCCACCCGCGTGTCGGCCGTGAGCACAGCGACGCGCCCAACGCCCAGCTCGGTCCGCGCGATCTGGGCCTGGACGGTGACGAGGCCCTGGCCGACCTCGACCGCCGCGGTGTGCACCTCGACCAACGGCTCGCCGCCGTCGATCGAGAGCCGGACGCGGGCGGTGGAGTAGTCGTCGAACCCCTCCGAGAAGCCGACGTTCTTAATCCCGACCGCGTAGCCGACGCCGCGACGGACGCCCTCGCCGTGGGTGGTGTTGGAGACGCCGCCGGGGAGCTCGCGCGGATCGCGACCGCCGTCGGCCGGTGCCGGCGGCATCGGCATCGCGCGCACGCGCGTGAGCAGCTCGGCGACCGGCGCCGGCTCGCCGATCACCTGGCCGGTCGGCATTCGCGTGCCGGGCCGCATTGCGTTGGCGATCCTGAGCTCGACCGGGTCGACGGCCAGTGCCGTGGCGAGCTTGTCCATCTGGGCCTCGTAAGCGAGCGCGACCTGGACGGCGCCGAACCCGCGCATCGCGCCGCACGGCGGGTTGTTGGTGTAGGTCACATATGAGTCGATGCGGGCGTTGGGGACGTCGTAGGGCCCGGCGGCGAAGCACGCTGCGTTCGAGCAGACGGCCGTCGAGCTCGAGGCGTAGGCACCGCCGTCGAGCACGATCCGGGCGCGCACGAACGCGAGCCGCCCGTCGGCGGTCGCGCCGGTCTCGTAGCGCATCCGGCACGGGTGGCGGTGGACGTGGCCGAAGAACGACTCCTCACGGTTGTAGACCATCCTGACCGGGCGCCCGGTGTGGAGCGCGAGCATGCACGCGTGGATCTGCATTGACAGGTCCTCGCGGCCGCCGAACGCCCCACCGACGCCGCTCAGGATCAGGCGCACCTTCTCCGGCGGCAGGTCCAGGCTGAGGGCGAGCTGGCCGCGGTCCTCGTGCAGCCACTGGGTGGCGATGTAGAGATCGACGCCGCCCTCGCCGTCCGGGACCGCGAGACCCGACTCGGGACCGAGGAACGCCTGGTCCTGCATCCCGACCTCGTAGTCACCGGTGACGACGACGTCGGCGACCGCGTCGGGATCGCCGTGAACGATCCGGACGTGGCGCAGAACGTTCCCCGAGAGGTGGAGCTGCGGCGCGTCTGCGGCCATCGCCCGCTCCGGATCGGTCAGCGGTTCCAGCACGTCGTAGTCGACTTCGATCGCGTCGATCGCCCGGCGCGCCGTCTCGGGGTGCTCGGCGGCGACGATCGCGATCGGCTCGCCTTGGTAGCGGACGTGCTGCCATGCAAGCACCGGCTGGTCGGCGCGCTCCATCCCGTACAACTTGCGACCGGGGACGTCCTCGTGGGTGAGGACCGCGCGCACGCCCGGGATCGCGAGCGCGCGCGAGACGTCGACCGACCAGATATCCGCACGGGGATGCGCGCTCCGGAAGGTCGCGCCCCACAGCATCCCGTCCATGCGGATATCCGAGGAGTACTCGAACTCGCCCTTGACCTTCGGGATGCCGTCCACCCTCACCGTGGTCGTGCCTACGACGCCCGGTCGCTGGATCGGAGCCGACGTCCGCTCTCTCGTCGGCACGGTCGGGACGGTCGTCATACCCGAGCCTCCGCCTTCGCAGCGAGCCTGCGGCTCTCCCGCGCGATCTCGAGCGCCACCTGTGCCTCATCTATCGTGCATAGGTCGCCTCCCTCGACGATCGGGCGTCCGCCGACGAGGAGCAGCTCGACCGCCTGCGTCGCGCCGAAGACAAGCGCCGCAACGGGATCCTCGATCCCCGCGCCGTCGAGCCCGTCGAGTCGCCAGAGCGCGATGTCGGCGAGCTTGCCGACCTCGAGCGAGCCGAGCTCATCGTCACGGCCGAGACAGCGAGCGCCGTCGATCGTGGCGCGGGCGAGCGCTTGGCGCGCGCTCAGCGCCTGCGGGCCGCCGGTGAGCCGCGCGAACTGCAGTGCCGCGCGCATCTCGGATGCCAGCCCGCCGTCCTCGTTTGAGGCGGCGCCGTCGACGCCGAGACCGACCGAGACGCCGGCGCCCACGAGGCGGGCGACCGGTGCGATCCCCGCGCCCAGCCGCGCGTTCGAGTTCGGGCAGTGGGCGACGCCCGTTCCGGTGACGCCGAAGCGGGCGATCTCGGCATCGTCGAGGTGCACGCAGTGCGCGAGCCACACGTCGTCGCCGAGCCAGCCGAGCTCGTCGAGGTAATCGACGGGACGCATGCCGAATCGCTCCTGACAGAAGCGCTCCTCGTCCAGCGTCTCGGCCAGATGCGTGTGCAGACGCACGCCGCGACGGCGCGCAAGCTCGGCGGCGTCGGTCATGAGGCCGCGTGTCACCGAGAACGGCGAGCACGGCGCGAGCGCGATCCGCACCATCCCGCCGGGCGCCGGGTCGTGGAAGCGGCTGATCGCAGCCTCGCTCGCGGCGAGGATCGCGTCGCGATCCTCGACGACCTCGTCAGGTGGGAGACCACCATCCGAGCGCCCAAGGTCCATCGAACCCCGGCACGGGTGAAACCGCAGCCCGACGGACGCGGCAGCGCCGATCTCGACCTCCAGGAGGTCCCCGGCGTCTCGGGGAAAGACGTAGTGGTGGTCGGTGGACGCCGAGCAGCCCGAGCGCGCGAGCGCCGTAAGACCGGCGCGCGCCGCCGCCCAGCACGTCTCGGCGTCGATCAGCGCCCATACCGGGTAGAGCTCGACCAGCCACTCGAACAGCGTCGCCTGCTGAGCGAGTCCGCGGGTCGCCCACTGGTAGAGGTGGTGATGGCAGTTGACGAGACCGGGCGTCGCCAGGTGGCCGCGGCCGTCGATCCGCTGAGCCTCTGGGTGGGCGGGCATTCCATTCCTCGCGCGCCCCTCGCCGAGGGCGACGATCCTGTCGCCCTCGATCACGATGTGCCCGTCGCGGTACTCGGTCCCGATCGCGTCGACGGTCGCGACCGCGCAGCCTTCGATGACCGTACGCATCGTCACTCCGGCCTATCTGCGGCCATACGCTCGCCGGCCAGCCGGACAGCATCGAGGATCTTTTCGTAGCCCGTGCACCTGCACAGGTTGCCCGCCAGCGCCTCGCGGATCTCGGCGTCGCTCGGGCGCGGGTTGCGACGCAGCAGATCGTGGCTTGCCACGACGAGTCCGGGCGTGCAGAAACCGCACTGCACACCACCCGCCTCGACGAACGCACGCTGCACCTCGTGGAGATCGTCGCCGCTCGAGATCCCCTCGACGGTCACCACGTCGCGCCCCTGCGCCTGTGCGGCGAGCACCAGGCACGAGCACACGAGTTCGTCATCGAGGTAGACCGAGCAGGATCCGCACTCGCCCTGCTCGCACGCGTTCTTCGAGCCGGGGAGGTCCAGATGCTCCCGAAGGGCGTACAGCAGGCTGTGTCCCTCCCACACCCCGTCGGCCTCGCGGTGCTCCCCGTTGACCGTCAGCGCCAGGCGCATCCATACGCCTCCCACGTCCACGTGAGCGTCCGCCGCGCGAGCACGCCGAGGGCGTGGTGCCGGTAGCGGGCCGTCCCGCGCACGTCGTCGATCGGCCGCGCGGCGTGCTCGACGAGCTCGCCGAAGGTTGCTAGTGCCGACTCCGGAATCGGTGCGCGGGTCCACCACAGATCGTGCTCGCCGAGTACGCCGGCGATGAACTGCTCCGCCTCGCCGCACCGGATCGGCGTCGGTCCCGCGGACCCGATGCACGCGGTCACGGCTTGCCGCTCAGGCCAGATGGACAGCGCAAGCGAGCAGACCGCGATCACCATCGCGTTGCGAGTACCGATCTTGGCGAACTGCTGCGGGCCGTCGGCGGGGGCGATGCGGAAGGCCGCGATCAGCTCGTCGTCCGCGAGGCAGTTTCGCTTCGGGCCGGTAACGAATTCGCCCACTCCAATACGCCGCGTTCCGCCCGGCGAGGCCAGCTCCACCTCGGCATCGGACGCGAACAGCGGCGGCAGCGCGTCCCCGGCGGGAGACGAGGTGCCGAGGTTGCCGCCGACCGTCCCGCGGTTCCGGATCTGGGGCGACCCCACGGTACGCGATGCGATCGCGAGGCCGGGCAGGCGGTCGCCGAGCTCGGCGATCAACCGCGCATACGGGACGCCGGCCCCGACGCGCAGGCGACCGTTCTCGGGCCCCCATTCGGTCAGCTCTGCGATACGCGTGAGGTCGAGCATCAACCGCGGACGGATGCGGTCGAAGTTGAGCTCGACCATCAGGTCTGTGCCGCCCGCGATCGGAACCGCGTCCGGATGCGCGGCTTTGAGCTCGAGCGCCTCCTGCCAGCTGTCGGGCTGCAGCACTTCCACGGCGGTAGTCTCGCTGACCGCCCCGTCGCGGGCAAACGGGCACACCGATGAGCGATTCCTTGACCTACGCAGCGGCGGTCCTTCGGCGCTGCGACGAACTCGCCGCCTTCAGCGAGGAAGAAGGCCGCCTCACGCGGCGGTTCGCGACCCCCGCGCTCCGGCGGGCCGGCGAGGCGGTTCGCGAGTGGATGGAAGCCGCCGGGATGGAGACAGAGCGCGATGCGATCGGCAACCTCAGCGGCCGTCTCGGCGATGGGGACCGGCGGACGTTGCTGATCGGCTCTCACCTCGACACGGTGCGCGACGCAGGACGGTACGACGGGACTCTCGGGGTCCTGATCGGAGTCGCCTGCGTCGAGCTGGCTCGCGATCGCGGGGCGACGTTCCCGTTCGCGATCGAGGTCATCGCCTTCGCCGACGAGGAAGGAGCCCGCTATGGAACGAGCTACCTCGGGAGCCGGGCATTCGTCGGATGCTTCGAGGACGGCTGGCTCGAGCGCCGTGACGACGACGGCGTGACGATGCGGGAGGCGCTGGGTTCGTTCGGCGGGTCGTCCGACGGAATCTCCGAATGCCGCCGCGATCCGGCCGACCTGATGGGCTACTACGAGGTGCACATCGAACAGGGTCCGACGCTCGAGTCCCAGGGCCTGGCGCTCGGCGTGGTGACAGCAATCGCGGGCCAGACGGGAGCGACTGTCACGTTCTCGGGAGTGGCGGGCCACGCCGGCACCGTGGCGATGCCGCTGCGACGAGACGCGCTGACGGCCGCGGCCGAGTGGATCCTGGCCACTGAGACGCTCGCGCTCCAGACGGATGGGCTGGTCGCGACCGTTGGCCGGCTGACGCTCGATCCCGGAGTGGGCAACGTCATCGCGGGACGGGCGACCTTGGCGTTGGATCTGCGTCACGCTGAGGATCCGGTGCGGATCCAAGCCGGCGCCGAGCTCCGGCGACGCGCTGAAGCGATTGCCGCCTCGCGGGGGCTGACGGTCGAATGGCGCTCGCGCGAAACCTCGGCTGTCACCCTCTCGCCGAAGCTCACCGAGCCGCTGGCCGAAGCGGTCGCGGCAACGGGTCATCCGGTCTTGCGGTTACCGAGTGGCGCGGGCCACGACGCCGCGATCGTCGGGGCGATTGCCCCGGCCGCGATGCTGTTCGTCCGCTGCGCAGGCGGCATCAGCCACAACCCGGCCGAGGCCGTGACGGTCGAGGACGTCGCGGCGGCGATCGAGGCGACAACGCGGTTCCTCGAGCTGCTCGGATGAGTTTCGACGTCATCATCCGCGGCGCGACCGTGGTCGGCGCCGGCGAGCAACGACGACTGGACGTCGGCGTCGCCGATGGGCTAATCGCCTCCCTCGGCCCGGAGCTCATCGGTCCCGCGACCCGGGAGATCGACGCCACCGGCTTGCATCTCCTGCCCGGAGTCGTCGATGCCCACGTGCACATGAACGAGCCCGGACGCACGGACTGGGAGGGGTTTGAGACGGGGACGCGGGCACTCGCTGCCGGCGGTGCGACGGCGGCGATCGACATGCCGCTGAACGCCCACCCGCCGACGGTCACCGGAGCCGGCTTCGACGAGAAGCTCCGGTGCCTGGAGCGGAGCGCGCTTGTCGACGTCGCGTTGTGGGGCGGCCTCGTCCCGGGCGGCATCGAGGCGATGGACGAGCTCGCCGCGCGCGGCGTCGTCGGATTCAAGGCGTTCATGTGCTCGAGCGGGATCGACGACTTCCCGGGCGTCGACGACCTCACTCTCCTCGAGGGGATGTGCCGTGCGGCGTCGCTCGGGCTCCCGGTCGCTGTGCACGCCGAGAGCGAGGCGATCACGGCCGGCCTGGCGCAGCGCGCGCGTGCCGCGGAACGTACCCGGATGCGCGACTTCCTGGCGTCGCGCCCGGCCGTCGCTGAGCTCCAGGCGATCGCGCGCGCGATTTCGCTCGCCGAGGAGAGTGGCTGTTCGCTGCACGTGGTTCACGTTTCGACCGGCCGCGGCGTCGCACTCGTCGCCGCGGCCCGCGCGCGGGGCGTCGACGTCAGCTGTGAGACCTGCCCGCACTACCTGGTGCTCACCGACGAGGACGCCGAGGCACTCGGCAACGTCGCGAAATGCGCGCCGCCGCTCCGCCCGCACGAGGAGGGTGCGGCACTATGGCAGGCGCTCGCCGACGGCACGCTGCCGATGGTTGCATCCGATCACTCGCCGGCGCCCTGGGCGCTCAAGAGCGCCGACGACGCGTTCGCCGCCTGGGGCGGTATCTCGGGCTGCCAGACGATGCTGGCCCTGTTGCTGACTGAGGGCCACCGCGACCGGGGCCTTGAGCTCGAGCTCATCGCTCGGGTCACGTCGGGCTACGTTGCCCGCAGATTCCGCCTCCCTGGCAAGGGGAGGCTTGAACCGGGTGCCGACGCCGACCTAGTCCTCGTCGACCTGACCGCTTCGGAAGAGCTGTCGGCCGCGGACCTGCACTACCGCCATCGCCACAGCCCCTTCCTCGGCCGACGGCTGAGCGCCCGCGTCGCGCGCACGCTCGTTCGCGGGCGGACCGTGTTCGCCGACGGCCGGATCGTCGGACCGCCCGCGGGGCGCCTGCTGGTGCCAACAACAACCGAAATTGAGAGCCCATGACGACACTGTCGATCACCGCCGGCCCGTTCAGCTTCCGGGCGCGCCTCGAGGAGGAGCGCGCACCGAAGACGTGCGAGGTGTTCTCGAAGCTGCTTCCGTTCGAGCAAAAGGTCATCCACGTGCGCTGGAGCGGCGAGTCGACCTGGATCCCACTCGGTGACTTCGATGTCGGCGTTGGCTTTGAGAACCACACCAGCCACCCTGCGCCCGGCGAGATCCTCCTCTACCCCGGCGGCTTCAGCGAGACCGAGATCCTCCTGCCGTACGGTGGCTGCATGTTCTCGAGCATCGTCGGCCAGCTTGCGGGGAACCACTTCCTGACCGTGTTCGAAGGCAACGAGAATCTCCGGCCACTCGGCGAGATGACCCTGTGGCAGGGAGCTCAGGACATCGTGTTCGCCCGCGAATGAGCAACGTCGAGCTCGGCCAGGTAGCGCGCTCGCGCGGCGTCGTCCAGGAACGACGCCTCGAAGCTGTTGCGGGCGAGCTGAACAACCGCTTGGTCGTCGAGCTGCAGGGCCTTTGCGACTCCTCTCAGGTTCTCGCCCACGTAGCCGCCGAAGTAGGCCGGGTCATCCGAGTTGACCGTGGCGCGCAGCCCAAGCTCGAGCATCTTCGCCAGCGGGTGTTGCTCGAGCGTGTCGACGACCCGCAGCTTGACGTTCGAGAATGGGCACACGGTCAACGGAACCTGATCCACTTCGAGGCGCTGAACGAGGCGACGATCCTCCAGGCACCGGACACCGTGATCGATCCTCTCCGCTCCGAGCAGATCGAGCGCCTGCCAGATGTAATCGGGTGGGCCCTCTTCGCCGGCATGGGCGACGGCACGGAACCCGGCGCTGATCGCCCGATCAAAGACGGCGCGGAACTTGCTTGGGGGATTACCGACCTCCGCTGAATCGAGCCCGACGCCGAAGATCACCTCGCGGTGCGCGAGCGATTGCTCCAAAGTCGCCATCGCGTCATCGACTGACAGATCGCGCAGGAAACACATGATCAGGTGCGAGCTGATCCCAAGCTCACGCCCCTCGGTCAAGGCCCGATTAATTCCACCCACCACCGTCTCCAGTCGGACACCCCGCGCGGTATGGGTCTGCGGGTCGAAGAAGATCTCGACGTGACGAACACCCTGCTCTCGCGCACGGGCCAAGTAAGCGATCGTCAGCTCGTAGAAATCCTGTTCGTGTATGAGCACGGAGCATGCTCGGTAGTACACGTCCAGGAACGACTGCAGGTCGGTGAACCGATAGGCGCGCGTGACCGCAGCCGCATCGGCGTACGGCAGCCTGACGCCATTGCGCCGAGCGAGTTCGAACATCAGCTCGGGCTCGAGCGTTCCCTCGATATGCAGATGCAACTCGGCCTTCGGCAGCGTGAACGGATCGATCGGCAAGCGAACCCCGTGGGCGGCGATCAGCTGCGTGCGAGCAGATGCTCGCCGACGAGCGGGATCACCTCGTTGCCGAACGCAGCTAGGGTCGCGTCCTGAGCGTCGTGCTGCAGGTACAGGGCGAAGTGGCCGACGCCGAGGCCCGCAAGCTCGGTCAAGCGCGCGATCTGGGTCGCGGGTGGTCCGATGATGCAGAACCTCTCGACGACCTCGTCTGGCACGAACTCGGTGTCGGGGTTGCCGGCTCGCCCATGCTCGTTGTAGTCGTATCCACGCCGTCCCGCGATGTAGTCGGTCAGGCTCCGCGGCACCGCGCGACCCTCGCCCCCATACCGCGCCACGAGGTCCGCGACATGGTTCCCGACCATCCCGCCGAACCAGCGGCATTGATCGAGTGCATGTGCTCGTCCCGCGTCGCTCCCGTCGGTCACGTACGCGGGAGCCGCGACGCACATCGTCAGAGCGTCCGGATCGCGGCCCGCGGCTGCCGCGGCGTCCCGCACCGCTTGGATGCTCCATGCCGCGATGTCGGGATCGCCGAGCTGGAGTATGTACCCGTCGCCCACCTCGCCTGCGACCTTCAGCGCCTTGGGCCCGTAGGCCGCTACCCAGATCGGCAACCTGCTGTCTGGGTTCCACGGAAAACGCAGGGTGCTGCCCTTGTACTGCACCGTTCCACCGTTGGCGAGGCCGCGCACCACCTCGACACAGGCACGTAGGTCAGCGAGATTCACCGGCTTTCCGTTGATCGTCCGTACCGCAGAGTCACCGCGGCCGATGCCGCACACGGTGCGGTTGCCGTACATCTCATTCAGGGTGGCGAATAGCGAGGCCGTGACGGTCCAGTCCCGGGTCGCCGGATTCGTCACCATCGGCCCGACAGTCAACTTGTGCGTGGCGTCGAGGATCCGACTGAAGATCACGAACGGTTCCTCCCACAGCAGGTGGGAGTCAAACGCCCACATGTTCGTGAAACCGTACGTCTCGGCCCTCCGAGCGAGCTCGATGACGCGCGCCGCCGGCGGGTTGGTTTGGAGGACAACTCCGAAGTTCATGATTAAACGGCTCCCTTTGATCTCATTTCCGCCGCTCTGGCAAGCACCGAGTCCACCGTCCTCCCATACGCATCGATCGCGACGATCAGGGCCTGCTCACGCGAGTCCTCGATCGAGGCGTGCGAGATGGGCGGGTCAGACTGGGCGAAGATCATCGCCGTCGGCACGACCCGGCCGATCTCGGTCGCGTCGTGCAGTGGCCCGCTCGGTATCGATTCGCCTGCGTCGCCGCCTGCTTCCTGCACACACCTCCCCGCGAGCTCGACCAACGATCGGTCGAACGGAGTCGGGGCCGCTCGGAAGACGTCGCGCTCTTCGACGGTGCAGTTGAACTCCTCGGCCGCGCTGCGGCACGCTTCCCGCGCCTCGGCGAACATCGCCGCGAGCTCGTTCGGGTCGAGGTGCCGCTGGTCAAGCTGCATCTCGGTGCTGCCGGCGACCGCGGTTATGACGCCGGGAACGGACTGCATCCGCCCGACCGTGCCGACGCCGCCGTGGTTGATTGCGCTCTGCCGTACGTCGAGCGCCGCGCGAGCTGCGGCGGCGAGTGAGTCCTGACGCAGGCGCATCGGCGTCGACCCGGCGTGGGCCGCCTGACCGGTGAACGTCATCAGGTGCCGCTCGACTCCGACCGTCCCGCTCACGGCGCACGCGAGCCGACCGCCGTCGAGCAGTACGGGGCCCTGCTCAATGTGGAGCTCGAGATACGCGACGGCTCCTTCGAGCCGCTCCGCCGCGGCGGGCGCGTGGTCGAGGTCGACTCCGCATCCGGCGAGCGCGTCAGCCAGCGTGACGTCCTCCGCATCTCGCAGGTCGCGGACCTCGTCAGGCTCGAGCGTCCCCGCGCACGCTGACGAGCCGAGGAGGCTGCGGCCGAACCGCGCCCCTTCCTCGTCCGCCCAGTCGACGAACCGAACGCCAACCGGCGGCTTGGTGCCCGCTCGGGCCAGCTGCCGGACGGTCTCGAGCGCGGTCATCAGGCCAAGCACACCGTCGAGCCAGCCGCCGTCGGGTACGGCGTCGATGTGCGATCCGACGATCATGAACCGCTCCTCCGCGCCGTCGATGCTCGCCCACAAATTGCCTGCCTCGTCGCGGTCCGGCTCGAGACCTATGTCGGCGAGCTTCGAGCCGAGCCACGACCGTGCCTCGAGCCACTGAGGCGTCCATGCAAGCCGTTTTGCTCCTGCGAACCGGCCACCGCTGCCGCTTGCAAGCTCGTCGAGGTCGGCGATGACAGCCCGCGGGTCGAGCCGTATTTCGGTCACGCGGCGACCTGGACGGAGGCCCCGAGCATCCGCGGGACGAAGCGACCGTGGCCAGGCTCGGTCTTGATCTCACCCCGGTCGTACACGAGCGTCCCGCGCGAGAACGTATGCCGCACGCTCGCGCTCGCGGTCTCGCCCTCGTAGAGGTCGTAGTTGACGTTCATGAGCGACGTGGCCTTGCCGTAGGGGCGAGGCGCCGCTGGATCGAGCACGACGACGTCGGCATCCCGCCCCGGTGCGAGGGCGCCCTTTTCTTGCAGCCCGAAGCGGCGGGCGATCGTCGTGCTCGTCAGGTCGACCAGTTGTGAGCGGGTGATTCGCCCCGCGACGACGCCCTCGTCCCATAGCTTCGCGAGCCGGTGCTGGATCAGCGCGAGCCCGTTCGGCACGAGACTGAAGTCGTCTAGTCCGCGGGACTTCTGCTCGTCGTTGAACGGGCAATGGTCGGTCGAGACGCTCTCGAGGACGCCGCGCCGCAGGTAGCCCCACAGCGGCTCGTGGTTCGAGACGTCGCGGAGCGGCGGCGAGCAGATGTAGCGGCAGCCCTCGACTCCGGGGCGCCGAAGATCGTCGATCCCGTTGGTCAGGTACTGGAAGCACGTCTCGCCGGTGACGGCCGCGCCCCGCTGTTGCGCAGCCTCGATCTCCGCGGCCGCCGCGGCGCACGTGACGTGGACGACGAACAAGGGAGCGCCGACGTGCTCGGCGATCGTGGCGGCGCGCCCGGTGGCCTCCGCCTCGACGTACTCGGGTCGCGTCAGCGCATGGTTGATCGCGGAGGTGTCGCCGCGCGCGAGCGCACGCTTGACCAGCAGGTCGACGATGTCGCCGTTCTCGGCGTGCACCATCGTCAGCGCATCGAGGTCTCGGGCGCGCTCCATGCATGCGGCGAGTTCGTCGTCGCGAACCATCAGAGCGCCCTTGTAGGCCATGAACAGCTTGAACGAGCAGACGCCGGCCTCCGACATCGCGGCCATGTCCTCGAGGACCGAATCGCCGGCGTTGGTGATCGCCATGTGAAAGCCGTAGTCCACGTGCGCGGCTCCGTCGGCGCGACCGCGCCACTCCTCCAGCGTGGACTGGAGGTCGTCGGGGTGCTGCTGGATCGCGAAATCGACGAGGCACGTCACACCGCCGGCGGCGGCCGCCTGCGTGCCCGTGTTGTAGTCGTCGGACGACATCGTTCCCATGAACGGCATCGACAGGTGCGTGTGGTTGTCGATCAGGCCGGGCAACACGAAGCACCCGGAGGCATCGACGACGTCGGCTCCCTCGGGCGCAGCGACGCGACCGACGGCGGCGATCTTCTCCCCGTCGATCAGCACGTCTCCGTCGAACTCGCCATCGGCCGTGACGACCGTTCCGTTGGCAATCAGCGTGGTATTGGTCATGTCGGGATCCCCATGTGTTCCGAGAGCATCACGAGCACGTCGCCGAGGCGTCCGACCAGATCGTCCAAGAGCGGTCGGTCGCACACCAACGGCGGCGCGATCTGAATCACGGTGTCGCCGCGGTCGTCGCCCCGGGCGATCAGCTGGGCCCGGATCAGCGCGCCCGGAAGGCACTTTCGCAACAGCTCCTCTCGCTGGTCCGCATCGAAGCGGCTGGCAGGACCATCTGGCACGAGCTCGACAGCCCAGAAATAGCCGCTTCCGCGGATATCGCCGACGATCGGCAACCGTCGTAGCGACTCGAGCAGGGTGGCTAGGTAAGACTCGTGCTCGCGGACGTTGTCCAGCACCCGCTCTCGCTCGAACAGCTCGAGATTCTTCAGTGCGATCACGGCCGACAGTGGATGACCGCCGAACGTGATTCCGTGGAGCAGCGTCCGGCCGGAGTCATAGAGCGGACGGGCGACCCTTTCCGACGCCAGCACGGCTCCCATCGGGGCGTACGCCGACGTCAGGCCCTTCGCCGTCGTGATCAGGTCGGGCGCCGGTCCGAAGCGGGTCATCCCGAACCACTCGCCGAGCCGGCCGAACCCCGTGATCACCTCGTCGGCCACGAGCAGGATGCCGTGGCGGTCGCATATGTCGCGCAGTCCGGCCCAGTAGCCGTCCGGCGGTTGCAGGCAGCCTCCGGCGTTTTGCACGGGCTCGGCAATGATCATCGCGATCGTTTCGGGGCCCTCGCGGTCGATCACTGCCGACACCTCGTCGAGAAGCAGCGACGTGAGCTCGGGTCCGGACTCAGGCCGTCGGAATTCATTCGTGTTCGAGACGTGGAATGTTTCGACGGCGGGCGAGCCAAACGGCTCTTTGAAGCCGGGCACGCCGGTGAACGCCAACGCGCCGAGCGTGACCCCGTGATAGGCGCGGTCGCGCGCGATCGCCTTCGTGCGTTCCGGCTCGCCGTTCGCGATGTGGTACTGGCGGACCAGCTTCCACGCGGCCTCGACCGACTCCGAGCCGCCGTTCGTAAAGAACACGTGGTCGAGCGCGCCGGGCGCAATCCCCGCCAACCTGCCGGCCAGCTCCACCGCCGCCGGGTGGGCCACACCCCAGTTGGTCGCGAACGGCAGCTCGATCAGCTGCCGACTCGCGACCTCAGCCATCTCGGGGCCGAACGCGTACCCGAGCTGTGCGCAGAACAGATTCGACAGGCCGTCGAGGTGGCGCCTGCCCAGACTGTCGACCACGAACACGCCCTCGCCCCGCTCGAGAACGAGCAGCTCGACGTCTCCGTCCCGGGCCCCACCGTTGCGCGCGAAGTGGAGCAGCAGATGATCGGTGGCGGTAACCGTCGCGCCCATGTGTGGCGACGATAAGTCACCCACGGCGCTCAAGACTAGGGCTAGATTTCCTTTAGCAGCTATAGGCCAAAGCTATAGAGGGAACGAGGACGACTTGACGCTCCAGCAACTGCAGTGCTTCTGCATCACGGCGCATGAGGGTTCGTTCAGCGCCGCCGCCCGCCGCCTGCGGCTGTCGCAACCGTCGGTGTCGGACCACGTGCGGCGCCTCGAGGCCGAACTGGGCGTCACGCTCGTCTCGAGCACCGGCCGCGGCGTGAAGCTGACCGCCGATGGACAGACGTTCTTGGTCCGCGCCGAGCGTGTTCTTGCGGACGCTGATGAAGCGTCGAACTGCGTCGGCCACGGAATGGACAGGGGCTCCCGTGTCGTCGGGATCGGGCTCACGCGAAACGCGCCCTACTACCCGATCGACGACTTCGTCGCGCGCGCAGTGGCGACAATCCCCGACCTCCAGCTTCGCCTCCCGGGGCAGAACTCGGCGCTCGTCGCGGCGGCGGTCCGCGACGGCGATTTGGACGCCGGGCTCGTGATCTTGCCGGTCGACCCCGAAGGGCTCGAGGTGCGTCCCCTGTTCAGCGATGAGGTCCTGCTCGTCAGCGCAGATCCGGGGCGCACGCGGCGGCGCGCTCGGATTGAGAACCTCGCCGCGGCGCCCGTGATCCTCTACGACGCCACGGTCGGGTTCGCCGATCCGACACGTCGCCAGCTCGCCGCGCGCGCGCAAGCGGCCAGCCTGTCACTGATTCCCAGATTCGAGGTCGAGCATCCCGAGACGGCCTTTCAGCTGGCAGCGAAGGGACTCGGGGACACGATCGCCGCCCGAGCCGTCACTCGCAGCCCCGCGTTTCCTCAGAATCTTTCGACGGTCGGCTTCGCCGAGCCGTTGTTCGACAGCTTTGCGCTCATCACTCGCCCGGGCGCGGTTCCCCCCGTCGTTCACACGCTCACCAACATCCTCGAGGAATGGGCTGCGGACCTGGCAGATCAGCTCAACCCGTACCGCTGAGCACGCCCCAATCAACCACCCGGGGTGGTCTCGGTGTCGGGTGAGCCGCCACTGGAGCTTGAGTCATCGTGACCGCCGCCGCTGGATCCGGATCCGGAGGCTCCGCCGTCGCTGCCGCCATCCTTGCCGCTACCGGCGCCAGAACCCTGAACGTCGAGAGCGGTGTCCGCACTGCCCGTCGAATCGTCGTGTGACTGACCTTTATCGCTGTCGCCGCCGCCACTGTCGCCTTGGCTTGTCGCCGCCGCGCCGTCAGTCGACGCGCCGCTGGATCCCGACCCGTCGTGTTCGGAGCTCGCGATGCTCCCCGCGCCCGGACCACCACGTTCGCCGTGCCTACCTGAATCTGAATTCGTGGATGCCGGCCCATCGGACCCGCCGCGTGTGTCGCTTCCGCCCGAGCTCGAGGCGTCCGGGCTTGACGCTCCGCCGATCCGCCGCGCGGGACCCACACCAGCCGCTCCGGCCCGCCCCGCGTCGAGACGGCGGCGTGCCACCGCACCGGCTAATGAGTTCAGTCTGCGAGCGATCTGATGCACCGAGTCCGGGCGATTCGAGAGGCCGTCCGTCCGTGATGTCCGCCCGATAAGCCTGGACGTCCTCGCCGCGCCGGCCGATGAGGAGGCGACAGCGGGCCGGTCGGGGCCCTGGTGGCCGGCTCCAGTCGGATGGTGTCTCATCGCAGGGGTTGGCCCAGAGTTCGGCGGCGGGAGCACGCCAATCGTTGTGGCAAGCACCCCGGTCGCGAGCAGCGCGCTCACCTTCGCCCCGACGCCTCCGGCCGAAGCCACTCCAGCTGCCGCCGCGACATCGGTCCCGGATGCGGGGCTCGTCGCGGTCAGCCATCGGACAAGCGGCCACGGGGTGACCGCAGGCACCGCGCCTCGAAGCGTCGTCCGCGCGCGGTGAACGAGCTGGCGTAACGCTCCTTCTGACACCCCCGTCGTCACCGCGACGTCCGCGCCGGGAAGACCGTTGAGCGCGATCGCGACCAGCGCGTCTCGCTGACGCTCGGGAAGCCGAGCTAGCTCAGTGACGGCGCTTCGCGCTTTGGCTCGCCTATGGACAACGTCCTCCAGCGGCTCCTCCGACACCACCACATCGTCGAGCCGTAAATCATGTGGCGCCCGCACCTTTGTCGCTCCGTTGCGCACGATCTGGTACAGCCAGCCTCGGACATGGCTGACCTCGGTTCCCGAGCGAAGGGACACGAACGCACTCAGGAAGGCCTGTTGCAGGACGTCCTCCGCATGCCCGTCAGAGTTGAGGCGGCGCGCCAAAGCCAAAAGCTCCGGACGGTAACGCTCGACGATCGTGGCAAACGCGCGGTCGTGGCCTGCCCGGGCGAGACTCGCGAGCCGCTCGTCGGACTGGGAACGGAGAAGCAGTTCGGAGAGCCAGACGCTCATCTGCTTCTAAGGCCAGCGCCTCATCAATGGGAACGGTCGCCGATACCCGGTCCGACCCGCAATTGGACGATGGTCCTATGACCTGAGCCGGCGGCGCCCGCGTCGTCGTAGGACCAACGTCCAGTTGAGGTGTGAACGCGTGCCGCCTATGGTGGCCCCAGCATGCGCCAGGTCGGTACGGAGCCTGTCGGTATCACCGTCCTCATCGCCGATGATCACCGTGGATTCCGACACGCGCTTGAGACGGCGCTGCGTCGTGCCCCCGGGCTCAGGTTGGTCGGCTCGGCGCATGACGGCGAGGAGGCCGTGCTGATGACGGTGAAGCTGCGTCCCCGCGTCGTCGTGATGGACCTCGCCATGCCCGGCATGTCAGGTGTGGAAGCAACCCGCCGCCTGATGGAGGAGCGGGAGCCGCCTGCCGTCGTAGCATTGTCGGGATCTCGGGAGCTGATGCGAGACGCGATCGCCGCCGGCGCTTCCTCAACCCTGTTGAAGGAGGCGGATCTGAGCGAACTGCTGGACAGCATACGAGTCGTCGCCGACCTCTAAGCCCGAGGCGGGTGGATGCCCGCTTGCGGAGTCGGCACGGGCGAGAGACGTCGATCGCCGGCGCCGTAGCGCGCTTTGCCATCACCGGAGTGGCGGCTCTCGGCCTGCTGACGTTCGTGGCCATACAACTGCTGAGCAGTCGCGGGACCTCCGAGGCTATTCGCGATGCCCAGGCGCTGACCGAGCTGGCAGGCCGCGGTATCGCCGCGCCGTATCTGACGCCTCAACTACTCGCCCAGCAACCGGCGGCGATACGTGCGATGGATCGCACAGTACGAAATCGTCTGCTCACTAACCCGGTGGTTCGCGTAAAGATCTGGGATAGCAGCGGACGGATCGTGTATTCCGATGAGCCCGCTCTGATCGGAGTCCGCTACAAGCTCCCGGCAGCCGAGCTGCACGCGCTGCATACCGGCGGGGTTGATGCGGAGGTATCGGATCTGTCTCGTCCCGAGAACCGCTTCGAGCGTCAGTACCACAAGTTGCTCGAGGTGTACCTCGGGCTGCGTGCGACCAACGGAACGCCGGTCCTGTTCGAGCTCTATCAGCGCTTCAGCTCGATTACCGCCAGCGGCAACCGCCTGTTCAGGACCTTCTTGTTCCCGATGATCGCGACGATGGTGCTCCTCGAGCTCGCCCAGATCCCGCTCGCGGTGTCACTCGCGCGACAGGTGCGCAGAGGCCAGCGGGAGCGGGAGGCATTGCTGCAGCGAGCGATCGAAGCCTCCGAGATCGAACGCCGGCGGATTGCACGCGACCTGCACGACGGGCCGGTGCAAGATCTGGCCGGAGTGTCGTTCACCCTCAGCTCGGCGATCGCCGAGGCAGAGGAGGTGGATCCTGCGCTGGCAGAGGCGCTCGGTCAGACCTCGCGGCAGACGCGCGAGAGCATCCGCGCGCTTCGGACGCTGCTCGTCGACATCTACCCGCCGCGGCTGCACAGCGAGGGGCTCATTGCCGCCGTCTCCGATCTAATGTCGGCACTCTCCGCTGCGGGTCTCGAGACGAGCCTGGATGCCGACCCGCAGCTGCATCTGCAATCGAAGCACGAAGCGGTCCTGTTCAGGGCCGCTCAGGAATCACTGAGGAACGTCCTGCGCCATGCCCAGGCCAAGAAGGTCACGGTACGGGTGCGTGCCTCCGCGGGGATTGCCGTGCTCGAGGTCGAAGACGACGGACGCGGGATGACCGACGGGCCCACGGATCTAGATGAACATTTCGGTTTGCGGATGCTCGAGGACCTGGCCCGGGACAGTGACGGACGGCTCGAACTAGACTCGGTGCCCGGCCGGGGAACGGCCGTCCGTCTGGAGATACCTCTCGAATGATTCGCGTACTGCTCGCAGACGATCACGGCCTCGTTCGCGAGGGGCTGAGCCGGCTTCTGGGCGGCGTCCCGGACATCGATGTGGTCGCCCTCGCCGCCGACGGCAACGAAGTGGTCCGTCTCGCGTATGAACATCGGCCCGACGTGATCCTGATGGACCTAAGGATGCCGGGGATCGATGGATCCGAGGCGACTCGCAGAGTGCTGAAGAACGATCCCACGCCACAGATCGTCATCCTCACGTCCTTCTCCGAACGCGAAGAGATCCTCACCGCGCTCGACGCCGGCGCGATCGGCTACCTCCTGAAGGATGCCGAGCCCGACGAGCTGATCCGTGGCGTCCGCGCCGCCGCCCAGGGCGAATCGCCGCTGGCCCCGAGGGCCGCCCGGACACTGATCGGGTCCCGAAGCGCCCCTCCGAGCCATCAGCTGAGCGACCGCGAGCGCGAAGTACTACAGCTGGTCACCCGCGGGCTCTCAAACAAGCTCATCGCCCGCGAGCTGGGGATTAGCGAGAAGACGGTCAAGGCCCACCTGACCACCATCTTCCAGCGGATCGGCGTGACGGACCGCGTCCAGGCGGCGATGTGGGCACGAGACCACGACATGCAATAGCGAACGCCGCACCCCGGTGATCGGGCGAGACCGCGACTGGGTGCTCAAGTACGAACGATCTAGATGTTGCCGTCGCCGTCGCTGGGACCACCGCGGTTATCGCCGTCGGCATCACCGGCGTTCGGTCCCTGGGGAATGCCGCCGGTGGACATCATCGGCGCCGAAGGAGCGGACGGAGTCGGTGCGGGCGCCGGTTGCGGTGCGGCCGAAGTCATAGGCGGTTGTGTCGTCCGGCGCGTGTCACGCTGGCTGCCGTCGTTCGGGAAGAAGAGTGACTCGAGCCACAGCCGCCAATCCCGAGTGTCAGCATCCCGAGCGCACCGGCGCCTAGCAGTGGTCGCGCGCGTGGAGAGTTCACAACATCCTCGTCTGGCAGGTCGCCGTGAGGTTGACGGTTTTTAGTGTGTCACCGGTATAGACCTCACTGGACCGTGTTTTCTTCCCGACTCAGGTCAGCAAGTCTTCTCCGTGACTAGTGCGAGCTTGCGGACGCGTCCTTTCGCCAGCCAATCGCTCCACAGACGGTGAGCGGTTAGCAACTCCTCGAGCGCCACCTGTCCGATCTGCGCGGCAATGTCCACAGCGTCGGCGGCAAATGCATCGATCAACGAGTCCGCGACGGCTCGGTGAGACCGGCTGCAGTCTTCCATCCAGCGGACGGAGAGCCCGACGCGGTCGAGGCTGGCAACCAGCTCCGGAAGCGGGACGACCCAGACCGTGTCGGCGTCAGGCATCCTCTCTCGCTCTGTCTCGGTGAGGGGTGGTCCCTCCTCCACGGTAAAAGCGAACCGCCCCCCGGTCGTCAGGGCCTCGGCTATGCCTTGGAGCAGCGTTTTGTTTTCGGGGAACGCCAGCATGGTCTCGAACAGGAGCACCACGTCGAACGGGCCGCGAGGAACCGGCGGGAGCCGTGCTACCTCGAATCGACACGGAAGCTCGCGAGCCAGCTCGCGTGCGATGTCGACGGCGCTGGAGCTGTAGTCGATTCCCAGATAGCAGCATTCCAGCTCCTCGGTGATGAACCGTCCTGGCCCGGCGACTCCGCAGCAGAGGTCAAGCACGGAGACCCCACGCGCAACGCCGGCCCGTTCTGCCAGGGCTCGAATCTCTCCGGCGCGCATGAAGCCCTCCTGTTCGACGTACTCGCCAGGGGCGTATGCCGACATCCGAGCACGCTGGAGGGCCCGAACGAACGGCGCACGGTCGTCCTGCCTCATCGCGCGCAGGATGTCATGCCGCGGTCGGGAAGTCTTTACCTCGCGTCGGCGTCCGTGGTCGTATGGAGCCAAAACACCGGCCGGTTGCGCTCCGGAACCCGGCAGCACAGCGCGCTGGTCGCTGCCACGGGAGTCGAGCGGCGGGTCCGCACTCGCCCATAGCCAATCCGACTGACCCTTCCTGAAAGGGACGCCCGATGCGAATGGTTCACGCCGCCCCAGTTACCGCGCTGATCGCCCAGATGCTGCTGATCGCTGGACTCGCGATCGTCGTTGGCCTCAGCGGCGTAGGCCTCAGTCCCGCCGCGTGGGCCGTGGGGGTCACCTGCGGACTGATCACGAACGCGGGACTCGCGCGCGGGCTCTCCTACTACCGCGCAGACAGGCTGGGGCCGGCCGACTGGGTGACGCTTGCGCGGGCCACGCTCGCCGCCGTCGTCGCGGCGCTGGTGGCTGACTCGTTCGCCGAGGCTGTCCCGGTCGTGCTGGTCGGCTCACTCGCGGCGGTCGCCCTCGCGCTGGATGCCGTCGACGGATGGGTGGCGCGGCGCACGCGGACCGCGGCGACGCTGGGTGCGCGCTTCGACGGCGAGGTCGACGCGTTCCTGATCCTCGTCCTCAGCGTGTACGTCGCCGGTTCGATGGGCGCGTGGGTGCTCGCGATCGGGGTGGCGCGCTACGCGTTCCTCGCCGCGGGCTGGGCGCTGCCGTGGATGCGGGCAGAGTTGCCGCCACGGTTCTGGCGAAAGACGGTGGCGGCGACAGAGGGGATAGTTCTGACCATCGCCGCGTTAAACCTCCTTTCGCGAACCGCCACACAGGCCCTCGTGGTCGTCGCGCTCGCCCTGCTGGCCGAGTCGTTCGGTCGCGACGTGTGGTGGCTGCGGAGCAACCGGCGCGGCACGCTGACCGCGGCAGTGACGGATGCGGATTCCGCCGTCACCGATTTGGAGGACGCCCCGGTTGGACCCGTCGCGGAGACCGGACCCAGTCCGGAGCCCGGGCCCGATCCCGAGCGGGGTCCGAGCGCGCGGCGCACACGGGTGGGCAAGGGCGTCAAAGTGGTGCTCACGATCCTCGCCGCCCTGGTCGTGTGGGTCGCCCTCGTCGCTCCCTACGAGCCGGGCGATCTCACGCTGAACGCGTTCTTCAGGATCCCGCTCGAGGGCCTGGTCCTGATCGCGGTCGCCTCCGTCCTGCCCCGGATCCCTCGACGCATCCTGGCTGTGAGCTGCGGAATGGTCCTCACCGCGGTGGTCGTCCTAAAGGTCATCAACTACGAGATGTTCACGCTCTACGACCGGCCTTACGACCCGCTTGGAGACACCAGTCAGCTCGGGAATGGGATCGAGACGTTGCGCTCGTTGGTCGGTGGTACCGAGGCGAAGTTGATCGAGGTCGCCGCGGTGGCCGGCACCGTCGTCGTGGCCGTCGTGCTGGTGTTGGCGATGCTGCGCCTGACGCGGGTTGCGGCCGACAACCGCCGCTGGGCGTTGCGGGCCGTCACCGGGGTCGGCGCTGTCTGGGCACTCTGCTGGGCGCTCGGCACGCAGCTGATCTCCCACACGCCGATCGCCTCCACGCTTTCCGCCAGCCTGGTCGTCAACGAGGTCAATGCGCTTCGAGCGGACATCCACGACCAGGCCGTCTTCGCCAAGCAGATCAACCACGACCCGGAACGCAATATCCCCGCCAACCAACTGCTAACCAGCCTCCGCGGCAAGGACGTCCTGCTGGTGTTCATCGAAGCCTACGGCCAACAGGCCGTGGAGGGCCGATCGTTCTCCCCTGAGGTCGACGCCGCCCTGGCTGAGGGGGACAAGCGGCTGACAGGCGCCGGCTTCTCGTCTCGCAGCGGATTCCTGGACTCGGCGACGTACGGAGGCATCAGCTGGCTGGCGCACTCAAGCCTGCAGGCGGGACTCTGGGTCGACAACCAGGACCGCTACAACCAGCTCATTACAGCCAGGCGGTTCACGCTCGCGCAGGCGTTCAAGGAGGCCGGGTGGCTGACCGTCGCCGACGATCCATCGAACGACCGCCCTTGGCCACAGGGTAAGGCGTTCTACCACTACGACCAGATCTACAACCGCTACCAGGTCGGCTATCACGGCCCCACATTCACCTATGCCTCGATGCCCGACCAGTACATGTTCTCGGCGCTCCAGCGTCTCGAGCTCTCAAAGCCTCACCGGCAGCCGCTGTTCGCCGAGGTGGACACCATCTCCAGCCATATGCCGTGGAACCGCATCCCAGAGCCGATCGGCTGGAACCAGGTCGGGAACGGCTCGATCTACAACAAGACTCCGATGATCCACGAGACGGGGGCGTTCTGGAGCACCCCATCGCGCGTGCAGGCCGCGTACGGCACGTCGATCGTGTACGCGTTGAACACGCTGACGTCGTTCGTGCAGCACTACGGCAAGAAGAATCTCGTGATGATCGTCCTGGGCGACCACCAGCCGTTGCCGATCGTCAGCGGGACCAACTCCAACCACGACGTGCCGATCTCGATCATCGCCCACGACCCGAAGGTGCTGAAGCAGATCGGGAGCTGGGGCTGGAACCCGGGCCTGAAGCCCAGTCCGAACGCGCCGGTGTGGCCGATGAGCGCCTTCCGGAACAAGTTCCTCACGGCATTCGACTCGCACCCGGCAGCCCAGTAGTCGTGGTCGCCCTCCGTGCCAGAGAGGATGTGCACGAGCAGGCGAGCCCCGTAACAGCGTCCGCCGCGGCCACGGGTGCGGGGCGGGCGCGGCTGGCCGGCCTTGACGGCATCCGCGGCCTGGCCGCCCTGTACGTGGTCATCAATCACGTGTTCCTGCGTGCGTTCCCCGGCTCTCCGGTTGACCATGCACCGTTCTGGGCCGGCTGGTTCATCTACGGTCGATTCGCGGTCGTCGTATTCATCGTGCTGTCGGGCTTCTCCCTGGCCCTGTCGCCCGCCCGCCACGGATGGCGGCTCGACGCGATTGGCCGGTTCGCGGAGCGGCGTGCCCGGCGCATCCTGCCGCCCTACTGGGCGGCCCTGGCCTTCAGCCTGGCGGTGGCGTGGCTGATCATCCCTCAGCCCGGTAACGGCGTGCCCGACGCGAAATCCGTCTTCGTCAACGGGCTGCTCGTCCAGAACATCGTCGGCGCACACAGCCCAAATGCGGCGTTCTGGTCGATGGCCGTCGAGGCCCAGCTGTACATCGCGCTCCCGCTGCTGGTGCTAATGGTGCGCCGCTGGCGCGGCGCATTCATGGTCGCGGCCGTCGTGCTCGTGGTGGCGGCGGTCAGGATCGTCGGCCCGCACGTCCCGCGGCTGGACACGTTCGTGATCCAATCGCCGCCCGATCTCGCCGCGCTGTTCGCGGTCGGCGTGCTGGCCGCCGGGATCGTGGGCGCGAGCTCCGCTCGCCGGTCCTGGCCATGGCCCTGGCTCGCGCTCGGCGCGGCCGCGCCCGTGCTGGCGACGGTGTGGTTGCAGGGCTCGGTGTGGACGCTTGACCATCTGTACTGGGTGGACCTGGCCCTGGGCCCTGCGATCGCCTGCCTGCTGGTTGGCCTGGCCACGAGCCGTCCGGCTCCGCTTCTGCGCGTGCTCGACGCGCGCCCGATCCGAAGCCTCGGGTCATTCTCTTACAGCCTCTACCTCACCCACGCCCCGATCGTCGCGATCGTGTGTGAGCGGATCGTGGCCGGCCGGGTCCCGGAGGGCGTCCCATTCTTCCTCGTCTCGCTGGCCCTGGTGCTGCCGGTGTCGATCGGGTTCGCGTGGGGCTTCTCCACGGTGTTCGAGGCACCGTTTCGGCAGCCGCGGCCCTCGTCGGAGTCCAGACGGCCTGCCCCGGCTCGGGCGGGAGGCGTGCTGGCATGAGCCGGAGCCTGCTGAGATGGGCCCGCCTGGTCGGCCCAGCCCTGACGCTCGCCGTCCTGATCTGGCGTCTGGGGACTGGAGCGTTCATCCACGGCGTCCGCACGATCGACGGCAGGGCGCTGGCCGCGGCGGCCGCCATCACGGCCCTGGCCACGGTGTGCTCCGCGTGGCGGTGGAAGACCGTGGCCCGAGGCCTCGGCATCGATATGCCGCTACCCGTCGCGGTGGCGGCCTACTACCGGTCTCTGTTCCTGAACGTCACGCTGCCCGGCGGGGTCGTCGGCGACGTGCACCGGGGAGTGAGCCACGGTCGCGACGTGTGCGACGTCGGCCGCGCGCTACGGGCTGTCGCGTGGGAGCGCTCCGCTGGACAGGTCGTCCAGGCCGTTCTCACTGTGGTCATCCTCCTCGCGCTGCCCTCGCCCGTGCGGTCATCGGTGCCGCTGGTGGCGCTGGGTGTCGCCGTCGCGCTGTGCTGTGCTGTCCTTGTCATCAGAGCGAGAACCGACGGCCGGTCCGCGTGGGCGCGGCTCCGGCGCACTGCCGCGCGCGACATCCGGGACGGACTGCTCGCCCGCAGGGCGTGGCTCGGCATCGCGCTCGCATCTGCGCTGATCATCACCTGCCACACGATCACGTTCCTGCTCGCCGCGCGGACCGCGGGCAGCACCGCGCCGTTGTCCCAATTGCTGCCGATCGCGGTGCTCGCGATGCTCGCGATGGTGCTGCCCAGCGTCGCCGGGTGGGGTCCGCGCGAAGGCGTCACCGCGTGGGCGTTCGGCGCGGCCGGCCTGGGCGTGCAACAAGGGGTCGCCACCGCCGTCGTCTATGGGGTGATGGTGCTCGTCGCCAGCCTCCCGGGCGCCGTCGTCCTCATCGTGGCATGGTTCCGTCGTACCCGGCTGCCGGTGCGGAACGCGCCCCGGCTCCGGGAAGGAGCCGCCCATGCCTGATCGCCCGTACACCCTGCTGAGCTGTGGAATGTCGATCGATGGCTATCTCGGCAACGCCGTACCGCCGCGACTCGAGCTGTCAAACCATGCCGACTTCGACCGCGTCGACGCGGTCCGGGCCTCGTGCGATGCGATCCTGGTGGGAGCGAACACCGTGCGCGCGGACAATCCGCGGCTGCTCGTGCGCTCCCAGGACCGTCGCGAGGCGCGCACGGCTCGGGGACTGCCTCCGTCGCCGATCAAGGTGACCGTGACCGACCGCCTGGAACTGGACCCGTGCGCCGACTTCTTCACCGCCGGCGCGGCCGAGAAGCTCGTCTACTGCGCGAGTCCGCGCGTCGTTGACGCCCGTTCGCGACTCGGAACCGTGGCGACCATCGTCGACGGTGGCGAGCGGGTCCAGATGCGCAAGCTGACCGAGGACCTCGGCACCCGCGGTGTGCGGCGGCTGATGGTGGAGGGCGGTGGCAGGGTGCACACCCAGTTTCTCACCGACAACCTCGCCGATGAGCTGCAACTGGTCGTCGCTCCGTTCTTCGTCGGCGACTCCCGGGCGACACGGTTCGTCAGCGACGGCCGGTTCCCCTGGAATCCCGACCGGCGCGCGACGCTCGCTTCGGTCCGCCAGATCGGCGACGTGGTGCTGCTGCGCTACGCGCTCTCGTCCCGTTTCCAGACCGACTGACCGAGCGGATCGATGCCTCGGCCAGTGCCAACTGCGACGATCCGTACCCACGTGCCGGTGCCCCTGCGGTTCGCCGACGGGTATGCCACGCCCGCCCGGGTGTTCAGCTTCGACGGGCTGGTCGACGGCCAGGAGCACCTCGCCTTCGGGCTCGGCAACCGGGCCGCCCCGGTCACCTCCGCTGGAGACGCGCCGCTACCGCTGGTCCGGCCGCACAGCGAGTGCCTGACCGGGGATGTGTTCGGCAGCCAGCGCTGTGACTGCGGCGCGCAGCTGCGCGAAGCCGTCGAGCGCATCGCGGACTCCGGTGGCTTCCTGCTGTATCTGCGCCAGGAGGGGCGCGGGATCGGCCTGTACGCCAAGCTCGACGCCTACGCGCTGCAGGACGCCGGCCTGGACACCTATGAGGCGAACCTCGCGCTCGGCCATCGCGAGGACGAACGCAGCTATCTCGTCGCCGCGCAGATGTTGCAGGTGCTTGGGGCGCTGCGGATCGCCCTGCTCAGCAACAACCCGGACAAGGCCCGGCAGCTTCACCGGTACGGGGTGACCGTGACCGCGCGCGTCCCGACCGGTGTGCATTTGTCCGCCTCGAACGCCCGTTATCTGGCGACGAAGGCGCGAAGGGGCGCTCACACGCTGGATCTCCCGCTGTCCGCGGGCTGAGTCCCGGGGGTCACGGCAGGATCAGGAGGTCGGCGTGGTCCACGGCGACCGCTAGCTGTCCGACTCTGGTCTGCGCCACACGTCGCCGTATGTAGACATCGGCATCGGCGGCGAGTTGGGGCTGCTGCTCGCGCGCGGCACCCACCCATCCGGTGAGCCACTCCGATGCCAGGTCGGCGTCCGAGGCGCCGAGTCGCCACGGGCTCGCACGGACGAGGACCTCGGCGCCCCGATGGCCGAACTCCTCGACGGCGAACGCGACGGCATTCGGCCCGAGCAGGCGGCCGCGCTCGGTCGCGCGGCGCTGGTGGGCATTGAAGGCCTCAGCCACACGACGGTCCAGTGGATCCGCCGGCGTGATCTCGACGTGACCGACGACCGACAGCGTCAGCAGCAGTGGGCATCCCGCACCGCCGCAGATGTCCACGACCCCGGCCAACTCGTCCCCCGTCATCAGGTCCAGCAGCGCTGACGCCGTGATGAGGCTCGCGCCGGCGAGATCGCTCACCTCCAGCCGCGTGACGTCAGATTGCCTGGTCTCGACGGTGACGGCCGCGCCGCCGGCGGCCGCCGCGGGGGGCGCTGCCGAGGCAGCCTCGAGCAGGTCGGCGTCGCGGTCGTGCATGATCCAGTGCTGCGGCCCGGGCAGCAGCGGCGCGAGCCAGCGGCTCATCGCGCCGGTGCCGCAGCCGAGGTCATGGATCACGTGCCGACGGGCTTCCGGAAAGCGTCGCGCCACGCGCGTGACGAGGTCGCGCGCGCGGGCCACCGCATCAGCAGGCTCGCGGAGGGCAAGCCATTCTCTGCTGACCCGGATGGCGTCAGCAGTCATCGCGAGGCCTCGGCGAGCACACGGGCGATCACGGAAGCGGTCGTCGACCACCCCGGGAGCGATCCGCGCCGCTCGCGGGCAGCCCGGCGCAGCCGTCCTCTCAGTTCGACGTCGCCGAGCCACGCCCGAAGCGCGGTGGCGAGCGCCGCGGGGTCGCCCGGCGGGACCAGCACTCCGGGCCGGATCCCGTCCGCGCCGTGACCGAGGGCCTCCCTCACGCCGCCGACGTCGGCCGCCAGCACCGGCACCCCACGGGCCAGCGCCTCCGTAACGACCATGCCGTACGTCTCGGCCCGCGAGGCAAGCACCACCAGGTCCGCGGCGGCGTAGCTGCGGTCCAGGTCGCCCGCGGTGCGCGGTCCCGTGAGGTGCACGCGGTCGTCCAGCCCGACGTCCAGTAACCGGCGACGGAGCCCTTCCACGAAGGTTGGGTCGCGGTCCAGGCTGCCCACGCAAACACAGTGCCAGGACAGGTCCGAGACCGCCTCCAGCGCCGTGAGCAGCACGTCGTGGCCCTTGTCAAAGGTCACCGCTGCGACGCAGAGCAGCGCGTCGCCCAGCGCGCTTGGCGTCGCGAGGTCGGCAGCGTCGACCGCCGGCTCGGCGACGTGCACCCGATCGGCGGGCAACGAGTACAGCTCGAGCAGGCGGCGCCGCGTCCACGCGCTGGTCGTGACGACCGCAGTCGCGGCCGACAGGACCGCGCGTTCTCGCGTCCGGGCCTCGTCGACCCCGCGGTCGGCCGGTCGGTGACCGAGCGGCATGTGGACGAGCACGACCAGCCGCAAACGCCGCGTCCGCGGCGCGAGCACCTCAGGAGCCGTCGACGCAATCAGCCCGTCGAGCAGGACGACGGCGCCATCGGGGATCCGGTCCATGGCGCCGGCAAGGGCGGCGAACGACGCCGCGTCGGGTCGGCGCCAGAAGCCGGGTACGCCGTGCTCGTGCACCGACCAGCCGAAGAGGCGAAGCCCGCAGCAGACCTGGCGGTCATAGTTGTTGCCTCCGCTCGGCCGGGTCGCGTCGTCGATGCCCTCAGGCACGACGACGTGCACCGCCCTCACAGCCGTCGCTCGTAGCTCGCCCAGGCGACGTGCGACTCGTGCAACGTGACGACCAGGCCCTCGAGGTGATGCGCCCCCGCGCCGAGATCGCCGGCGTGCACACGGTCGGCGAGCCGATCTGCGATCACGCGCGCGAGCGCTTCGGTGGACGTATTGATGCCCGCGAGCGCCGGCTCGTCGTCGAGGTTGCGGTAGTTGAGGCCGGCCAGCACCTCGTGCAGTATCTCGGTCGCCCGACCGATGTCAACGACGATGTGGTCCGCGTCGAGATCCGCGCGCCGAAACGTGGCGTCGACGACGTAGGTCGCGCCATGGAGGCGCTGCGCCGGCCCGAACACGTCGCCGCGGAAGCTGTGGGCGATCATCATGTGATCGCGGACGGTGACGCTGAACACGGCTACGTTCCGTCGTAAGTGATCGTGTGGCAGAGCGCCGGCAGGCTCCCCGCGGCCAGCCGGGCCATCACCTCGGGCAGCTCGTGGAAGCGCGACTCCCCGGTGATGAGCACGTCGAACGCCGGGTCGCGAAGCAACTCGAGCGCCAGTTCCAACCGGTCCGCTGTCGTGCGGCGTCCGCTGCGGGCCGGAGACACGGTGCCCACCTGGCTCGCGCGAATCGCGAGGCGACGCGAATGGAACGAGCCGCCGAGCGAAAGCCGGACCTCGCCGTCTCCGTACCAGCTGAGGTCGACGACGCTGCCCTCAGGCGCAAGGAGGTCGAGCGATCGTTGAAGGCCGGCGGACGTGGCGCTGGCGTGCACGACCAGGTCCCGACCGTCAGCCGCGTCAGCCGGCAGCGCGAAGTCGACGCCGAACGACGCCGCGACATCGGCCCGGCGGGGATCGACGTCTACGAGCGTGACCCGCGTCGCGGGGAACCGACTCAGCAGGCGCGCGACGCAGCAGCCGACCATGCCGGCGCCGACGACCGTGACCCGGTCGCCGATCAGAGGGGCGACGTCCCACAGCGCGTTGACTGCGGTCTCGACCGTGCCCGCCAGCACGGCGCGTGCCGGTGGAACGTCCTCGGGCACGGCGGTAACGGCACCGGCCGGCACGACATAGGCGGTCTGGTGCGGGTAGAGGCAGAAGACCGTGCGACCGCGGAGCTCCGCCGGTCCCTCCTCCACGATGCCTACGTTGAGGTAGCCGTACTTGACCGGCCCAGGAAAGTTCCCCTCCTGAAACGGTGCCCGCATGGCGAGGTGCTGGGCCGGCGGCACCCCGCCCCGGAAGACCAACGTCTCGGTGCCTCGGCTGACGCCCGACCGCAGCGTGCGCACCATCACGTCACCCTGCCCCGGCCTCGAGAGCGTGACCGGCCGGATCTCACCGCAGCCAGGCGCGCGGAGCCAGAACGCGTGCGCGTCGGTCCGCAAGCTCGACATGCTGATAGATGCTATTTCGACCGAACCAGACGGCTCAAGCTGCCGTGCCGGTACCCACCTGGAGGCGCGTTTGTCGCACGGCGGGAGATATGTCCGACTCCTGGGCGATCTTGGCTGCGACGCGCTGGCGAGCACGATGCAGGCGCGAGGTGATCGTCGCCTCCCTGACGCGCAACGCACGCGAGGCCTCGTGATAGGAGAGTCCCAGAACGTCGATGGCAACTAAGGCATCCCGAAACGAATCCGGCAAGGCCCCAATCGCCTGGTACAGCGCGGCCCACTCCAGCCTCGCCTCGGGTTGAGGCGCGAACACGTCCTCCATCGACGTGAGCTCCTCGGCCAGGTCGGACGCCTGTGGACGGCGATGTGCCTTGCGGCAGCCACTGACGAACGTGTTCCTGAGCACCCGGAGCAGGTATCCGACATCGTCCTCGGAATGAAGAAACCGCGGTCTCTGGAGTACGCGCGCGAACGTCTCCTGAACGAGGTCCTCGGCCTCTTCGCGTGAGCTGCACATGGCTCTGGCCGTGCGATACAACTGGTCGACGTGATCGCCGAGACGCGCGGGATCAAGACGTCGGGTGGTATCCGAGTGCCGGGCCGAGGCCGAGTAGGGCGTGGACCAGCCCACCGTTTCGACGTGGCCCGTGGCCATGGTCGCCACTCAGATCGACTTGGGTCGGTCGACCAGAAAAATGGCAGCGCGAGCCGTCATTGCCGGGACGATGGCTGCTACCTGGTCGAATTCGCAATAGGACGATGGTCTTATGACCTCCGGCGCGCGCGGACGATCAGGACGTCGTGGTCGGTGTGTCTGGCCGGCACCACCCGCGCTGCGGGCGAGCGAAGCGAGACCGTTCCGTAGACCTGCTGGCTGCCGGGGTCCTGCCTCGCAAGCCTGTCGGTGCGAGTCCAGAAACCCCTGGGAGCGCAGGAGGGTAGACGGTTGACGTCGCCCCCAAAGATGACGGTGTGAGCAGCACCGCGACTTGCCAGCAGCTCCCCGAGCTCGGCACACTGCGGGTTGTTCGCGACCGCCTCAACGGGCTGGTGGGAGGCGAGGTGGGCGGTACACACGTCGAAGCCGATGCGGGTGCTCACGCACAGCCACCGGCGCTGCTCAGGACCGGCTTGCGCCTCGAACGCATGGCTCTCGGTGCTTTCGATGGGTGCCTTCGTGAGCACCGCGTCACCGAAGAGTCCGCGTCCACCCGGACGAATGCAGGGAAGCCGTTTGCCGCCGTAGATCACTATCGAGAAACGCGCGTGGTAACCCAAACGCCGCGCGATCAGCCCGACGTCGCCGCTGCAAGCCTCATTGAAAGTGACAGCGTCCGGATGCACCTCGCGGATCCGGGCAATCGCCTCCTTGACCACTGCCGGGTATTGCACCTTCGAATAACAGCCGGCTATACCAGACAGGCACAAGTTCATTTGCATCAGTGTGTACGTCGAGCCCGAGCCGGGCGCGGCGACCGCGGTGTCTCCCGGGGAACTGCTGCAGCCCACGACACCGAGAGAGAGCGCGCACCCCGCAACCACCAGAAGCGCAGCCGCAGCTCGCGTACCGGACGACAACCAGCCCGAACTCAAACCGGAATTCGCGTGGTGGCGTGCCGCACCGGCTCGGCCGGGCGCACGGCAACCTGTCGCTTCGTCTCACCCTCCTCGAGGTAGAACGCGAGCTGGCGCTCGAACTGCGGCCACCAACTCGGATCGCCGCCGCCGCCGTGTTGCGGAGCATCCGGCCGGCGGCGTCGCGGTCCACCGCCGCCGTAATCGCCTTGGTGCCCCGGCCCGCTATCACCGACCTCGCCTTCCTGCGTCCAGACTTGGAGGGTGACGACGATCACGGCGATGCTCACCACGATCACGGATCCGCCCACGAAAATCGTCCAACCTGGGGCGCGCATCACTGCAAGCACTGCGGTCACAAGCCACGCGCATGTGAACGCCAAGGCCGAGATCAGCAGCCGCGCGAGATGCGACACCCTCGGGCCTCCACCTCGCTGACGAGCCCCTGGGCGTCGCACGGCGGTCATCCATCCTCCCTCGTGGTCGCGCACCATTATCGAAAGGTCACCGCCGCCCGGCTCCGATTTGGACCAGCGACTGGCGACGGTCTCGATCAACAAGGATGTCCCCGCGACCGAAAACCTTCCCGCGACCCCCTGGTAGGTTCGCAACCACCGACCGCAATGTCCCAGCCACCACCTGAAGGCGAGCTCACGACGAGAATCTCCGTCGACCGCGAGCGGATCGTGCGGACGCTCACGTTCTGGCTGCGCCCCGCATTCGTGTTGCGCGTCCTGAACCGATTCCAGCTCATCGCCGGCTTCGATCGCGCGATGGCGCTCGCTTCAAGTGCACTCACGGCGCTGATCCCGCTCGCGGTCCTGGCGGGAGCGCTGCTGCCGCATGTCCGGGCCGAGGGCGTCGCGCAATGGCTAATCGATCGCTACGCCCTGACCGGCGGGGGGGCCGAGGCGGTCAAGGACACGCTCGCGCCCTCGACGGCGACGAACACCGACATCGGCGTGATCGGCGCAATCTTGCTGGTGATCGCGGTGCTCAGCTTCGCCCGAGGCGTGCAGCGGTTGTTCGAGCGCACGTGGGAGCTGCGGCCTCTTAGCGTGCGGAACACTCTCAACGACATCTTGTGGATCGCTGGGCTGGTCGGCTATCTCGTGATCAGTGGCGTGGCCCACCGCGAGATCGGGCACAGTCGCGTCCAGGTCGGGGCGAACTTGATCCTCACCCCTCTGACCGCGATCTTGCTCGTCTGGAGCGGCCGCGTGCTCAGCGCGAAACGCATCGGCGTGAGAGATCTCCTCCCGTTCGCGATCGTCGCGAGCCTGGCGCTCGCGGTCTACTTCGCGGGGGCAGCGGTATACCTGCCCCACCTGTTCAGCTCCTACGCGACTCGCTACGGGCCGATCGGAGCCGTGTTCGCGATGATCTCCGCGCTGTTCGGCTTCATGGTCTTCCTCGTTGCCTCGGCCGCGCTTGGACGCGAGGTGTTCGACGAGCTCAAGCGCATTCGCGTCGGCGAGCGCCCGCCGGATGACGAGGTTCGCCACGAGTGGGACGCGTTCATCCGCGAGGCTCGCTCCCGGTGGCACGTGGTGCGCGATCACGTCAATCGGATCCGGAGGAAGCCTCCCCCGCCCCCTCCGAACGGCTCAGCCGAGTCCTGAGATTCCCCTGCTGATCAAAACGATTCCGACCAGGCCGACGATCGCCGCGACGCCTGCGAGCTTGTTCCTCTCCATCCAACGGGAAAAGCCGCTGACCCTGCTGGCGGTACCCGCAGGGTTGATTGCATAGGCCGCGATCGGTATCTCGATCAGCGTGAACTTGATCAGCCCGAAGATGGCCATCGCGCCGGCCGCGGCGACCACCGAATAGCCGTTCCTCGCCAAGCGACCGAGGCGAGGAGGTCGAAAGGACCCGGTATCGCAAGGAGCGCGCCGACCAGTCAGGCGACGACGAGGGAGCCCTCGCTCAGAGCCAGCTCCGCTCGCTCACGCGTCCTGGCGGCGGCCGCCGAGCCTGGTCGTCTGCGCGCTTCTGGTCGATCCGAACGCGACCTGCGCCGACCTAACAGCTCTCGGCCGCGCGGCGTCGTCATCACGACCGCGAGGATCAGCGCGATCGCGCCGATCGCAAGATAGGCCGCCGGCCCGATCCGGTGAGAGCTCGGGCCGCCGATGCTTTCCCGGGAGTGAAAGACCGCGGAGATCAAGACGCTGCTGCCGATGCTCACGAGCATGCCGGCGAGGTAACACGCCCACAGGAGCCTCCGCGGGTTGGGTCGTGTGAGGATGATCACGACCACCGCGAGCAATTGCGGATACACCGCCGCGGCTAACGCAAGCAGAATGAACGAGCCCACCTTGCCGCCCTCTCGCGCAGCGTCGGGAGCCGGGGTGCGGTCAGCCTAGCGGGAGCGCCCGACTGTTCCCCGAGTTACCGCGTCAGGGGAGCGACGGCTTGCGTCGGTTGCTCCAGCGTCGCGCCGCGGGGGATCGACGCCCAGCGCCACAGCGGCCGCCAGTAACAGCGCTGAGAACAGCTCCGTAACCGACCAACACCATTGGCCGCCCAGCCCGATCTGCCAGACTTCTTGCGTGCGCGCGGTCGTCCTGAGCTCGTTCGCCGGGATTGACGGTCTGGAGCTTTCAGAGGTACCGGCCCCGACTCCGAGCTACGGCGAGCAACTGGTACGCGTGAGGGCGGCTTCGCTCGGGCCGTGGGATCTCGCCGCCGCGAGTGGCGCGTTCGTGGCTGCGGGCGGCTCGAGCGACTTCCCTCAGGTGCAGGGCTGGGATTTCGCGGGCGAGACGGACGACGGCCGTCGAGTTCTCGGGTTTGTGCCGCAGCCCTGGACGGGGGTCGGAGCGTTCGCTGAGCAGATCTCGGTGCCAGTGTCGATCCTGACGGCGGTGCCCGATTCGCTCGGGTTTCCGGAGGCGAGCGCACTGCCGGTGTGCGCGCTGACAGCCCGGCTTCTCGTCGATGCTGCGACAGTCCACGACGGTAGCGTTGTGCTTGTTACAGGTGCGGCGGGAATGGTCGGGGGTTTCACGGTCCAGCTCGCCACGAGCCGCGGAGCCCGTGTACTCGCGGGCGTGCGGGATCGCGACATGGACGAGGCGCGGCGGCTGGGGGCCGAGATGACGTTCGACGCCGCGGGAGAACTCGAGAGCGCGATTCGGAGCGAGTGGCGCGAGGGTGTCGATGCATGCATCGACACGGTCGGCCTCGCCGCTGATGGGATGGCGTGCGTCCGAGACAGCGGCGCGTTTGTCACCTCCGTGCCCACTGCGTTACCCGACCGGGCGCGCGGGATCTCTCCCCAGACCGTGCAGGTGCAGCCTGACGCCGGCGCGCTGGCCGAGCTCGCGGATCTTGCTGCCGCCGGCACGCTCACCGTCCGCGTCTCCGAGGTTCTGTCATTCGAGCGTTTCCGCGATGCGTACGGCCGTCTGGCGAGCGGCGGGCTCCGCGGAAAGGTCGTGCTTACACCGTAGGGCGGGGTCAGGATCGGTCGAGCGTCCAGATCGACCGGGTTATCAAGGTCGGATCCCCCACGGCGTAGTGACGGATCATCTCTTCCGGGTGATGCACCGCCGTGAGATGGCGGCAAAAGTCCACGGATGCCCGAGGGACTTTCGGCTTCCGAGGTCGGGAAGGAAATCGCTGAGCAACACGCCGAGCACGCCGAGCACGCCGAGCATGCCGCGCACGCCGAGCACCCATCCCATGGCCACGCCCGTCGAGACCGACTGATCTCGATCATCGAGGCCCTCCTGCTCTCAATCGTGGCCCTGATGGCCGCATGGTCGGGCTACTCGGCCGCCAAATGGAGCACGGAATCGTCGCTCGCGTTGTCCAAGGCATCCGACGCCCGAAGCTCCGCCAGCGCCGACCAGATCCAAGCGACGCAGATACGCACGTTGGACTCGGTGTCGTTCAACGCGGTCGAAGCGGCGTACGTCTCGCACGACACCCAGCTGTTCAACCTGACGGTCAAGCGGCTCCGAGCCGGCTACCGCCCCGCCTTCAACGCCTGGCTCGCGACACATCCTCTCAAGAACCCGAACGCGCCGGCGGATCCGTCCGACATGCCGCAGTACGTGATCCCCCAACAGAAGCAGGCGGCGGTACTCATTGCCCAGGGGAACGCGCTGTTCAGCGCGGGTCAGTCCGCCGCTGGAACGGCTGATAAGTACGTACGCCTCACGGTCCTTCTCGCGGCAGTCCTATTCCTGGTCGGGATCGGTAGCCGGTTTCCCGCTCGCGCGGCGCGCTACGGCCTGATCGCAGTCGCCGCCGGATTGCTCGCGGTCTCCGTCGTCCAATTGCTCGGCCTGCCCGGACCGCCGTCCTGACGAAGCCGCAGTAGTCATGCGTTCGCTCGCAGTCGACCGCCGTAGCCCTCCTCGTCCCCCCGCGCGGCCATATCCGGCGAGTCAGTGCCAATCGGCTTCCTCCCGGACGGCTTCCGTCAAATCGCCCCGTGGCTTCCGAACAACGCGATCGTCCAGGGAGTACGAGACGTCGTCTACTTCAACGGGCATGACCTCGCCCATCCGCTGCTCGTGCTTGGCCTGTGGCCCGCCGTCGCGCTGAGCGTCCTCGCGGCCGTCGATTTCCTGCATCTCTCGGAGCGCCGGCATAGGCCGCACCATCACTCGAGCGAGATCTACGGCACCCCGGCGGTCGTGCATCTGCGCCAAAGGCTCCCTCAGCGGGGGTTGTCCGCGCGCCACGCGACGTAGTCGGGGACCGCCGTGGCGATGTCGAACGTCGGCTCGAAACCGGTGTCCTGGGTGAGCCGGGTGGTGTCGAGGTAGGAATCGTCGCCGGGGCCCTCCCGTCGTCCGGGCAACATGTCGAGCCGCAGACCCGGGATGACCGCCTCCAGGGCGTCCGCGAACTCGCGGTTGGTGAACGGCCGACCGCTGGAGACGTTGTAGGTGTCGTGCCGCAAGGTCTGAGCGGTCGTCAGGAGGGCGATCGCGCGCCCGGCGTCGGGCGCGTTGCAGCAGTCACCGCGGTCGTCGGCGTACAGCGACTGCGGCTCGTCACCGCGGAGCACGGCGCTGATGTAGGGAGGGATGTAGAAAAACGGCGATTCCAGATCGACCAGTGGCCCCCAGATCGTCCCGATCCGAAGCACGACCGGCTCGACGCCGCTGCCCCGAAGACCGTGCGTGGTGACTGGCTCGACGGCCTTCTTGAAGGCGACGATCAGGTGCGGCAGCGCCACGGTGGGCAGCGCGAGCTCCTCGTGCCAGGGGATCTCGGTCCGGCCGACGTATACGCCGAGGCTGCTGGCGACGGCGAATCTGCGGACCCCCCAGGCGCGGGCGGCGTCCAGCGCGTTGAGCAGACCGATCGTGTCCGTCCGGAAGTAGCGGACCGGATCCTCGTCGGGGATGCTGCCGCGAGGTGCACGATGTCACCGATGTCGTGGCGATTGCCGAGGGCGAGGAACCCGTCCCGGTCGGTGACGTCGAGGGATTCGACGGTGACCCGACCGGCTAGGAACGACGGGACCTCCGTCCTGCGATTCGCGGTGACGACGACCTCGCTTCCGAGGTCGTCGAGCGCTCGGGCGGTGTGGGCGCCGATCATGCCCAGCCCGCCGGTGACCAGGATCATCGGACCACCTCGAACACCTTGATCATCACGGATTCCTTTCGGGGTTTCTTCAAGAGACGCCGAGACCGTTACCACATAGAGTCTCGTAAGGGAACTCTAAGTTGTTACGCTTAAGCGATGCAACGCACGAACTTCGGCGACATGGCGTGCTCGATCGCGCGCACGCTCGACGTCATCGGCGAACCGTGGTCACCGCTGATCCTGCGCGACGTATGGGTCGGGATGAACCGTTTCGACGCAATCCAGGCCGACCTCGGGATCTCGCGCAAAGTCCTGACCGAGCGGCTCAACCACCTTGTCGAAGGCGGCGTGCTCGAGCGCCGTCCCTACGACCGGCGCCCGCGGTACGAATACCACCTGACGGCGAAGGGCACCGAGCTGATCGACGTGCTCATGGTCATGGTCGCCTGGGGTGACAAGTGGCTCGCCGGCAAGCCCGGCCCGCCGGTCCTGTACCGCCACCACGCGTGCGGGGAGATCAGCAGCGTCGAGCTACGCTGCGCCCACTGCGGCGAGCCGATGCGCGCCGGCGACGTCGACCTGCTTCCCGGCCCCGGCGCCGCGGCGTAATACGACCGTTCTGCGGTGAAGAATCAACGGCTGGCGGCTTGGCTACGATGCGGTCCTGGCGATGCGACTGGCCTTCGACGAACCGTCGGTTCTGCGCTCGCGCACCATCGGCGAGTCGTGGCTTGCTGTGGCCGGTCGGATCGTAGCCGGCGGCGTATCGAGCCTCTACGACGGCCTGCCGATCCGAGAGCTCTCCCTGGTCACTTTAGTGGTAGCTCGGCCGGATCCCGACGACGAGATCATCGCCACGCACGCGGACCCCGAGCGGCTGGCCTGGATGCACGCCAACTTCACTGATCACGAACGAGTGGCGAGCCTCGGTGACACGGACAGCTACGCGACTCGGCTGTTCGACTACGAGCACTCCGGCCATGACCAGGTGAGGTGGGTGATCGACCGGCTCCGCGCGAACCCTTCGTCGCGTTCGGCGACGATCACGACGTTTCAACCACATACCGACACGACGTACGTCCCGTGCGTCAGCATGCTCGACTTCTGGCTTCCGGACGATGCCGTCGAGCTAGTCGTGTACGCGCACAGTATCGACTTCGGCGCCAAGGGTTACGGCAATCTGGTCGAGCTGGCTTCGTTGCAGCGCCACGTCGCTGATGCGCTCGGCGTGCCCGTCGGCCGGTTGTTGATGATCATCAAGTCGGCTCACGTGTACGAATCCGAGCTTGACTACATCGAGGGAGTGCTGGCGAGGGACGCCGCCGCGGCGACATCGCACGACTAGAACGTCGCCAACGCGGACTGCGTCAGCGACGTGGTGAAGAAGCGCTGCACCGTGTCGAGTGGCTCGGTGCTTTGGTTTGCCCGGCTCAAGATAAGGGCGCCCTCGAGAGCTGCGAGTAGCACTGAGGCGTCGTTCTCTGCGGTTGACTCCTTGGCGCCGAACTTGACCAGGGCGGTGCGCACCGCGTCGCGCCACTGGTCGAGGAGAGCGCGAGCGTGCTGTCGTAGCCGGTCGTCTCCGGCGGCGTCTGTGACGGTCGCGGCGATGGGGCATCCCATCGTGAAGTTGCTCTCGAGGAGCACTTGGCGCCAAGGGGCGAAGATCGCGTCGATCGCGCCGGCCAGCGTGGTGGCATTGAGCAGCCTTGATTCGGTGTCGTCAAGCACCTCGGCGCCGGCCAGGTTCAGGGCCTCGGTGATGAGCTGCGTCTTCCCCCCGGGGAAGTAGCGCTGGAGGGACCCCCGAGGGCCGTTGGCATGGGCAACGATCTGGCGAAGGCCGACGCCGTGAACACCGCGCTCGCGAACCAGCGTGGCTGCGCTGCGCACGATGCGGTCACGGGCGTTCTGCTGCTCGGCGTTTCCACTCGTCCGCGCGATCTCTTGCCGGGCGTCCATGCGGAGAGTGTATTTGAGGGCGATGACGATCGTCATCGCGGTCTGCTATCGTCCGCCGCCTACCGATGACAGTCGTCATCGCGAGCTTCGATCTGATCGATTCAGCACGCGGGTGAGCGCACAGAGAGCGAGGAGAGCGATGTGGAGCCAACGACGGTGAACGCAACGGGGTATTCGCCCATCGCTCCGCTCTTTCGAGTGTGCGACGGGGTTCGGATCCGGTTTGCCGACAACAAAGCGGATTCCTCCGCCGCGACCGTGTTGCTGTTGAGCCCGTGGCCGGAGAGCCTGTGGGCGTTCCGACGGATCTGGGACCGAGTGTCGGGGGCGGCGCGCGTGGTCGCGATCGACCTGCCTGGCTTTGGCCACTCAGACGGTCGCCCGGAACTGATCGCGCCGGATGCGATGGGCACGTTCCTTGCACGCCTCATCGAGGAATGGGACCTGGGCGCGCCGCACGTGGTCGGTCCGGACGTGGGCACCGCCGCCGCGTTGTTCCTGGCGGCCAACGCTCCAGATCGCGTCACGAGCTTGACCATCGGTGGAGGCGCGGTGCGGGCTCCAATCGATGCTGGCGGCGCGCTCAAGGATGTCATCGAGGCCCCGAGCCTCGACATCGTCCGACAGCTGGACGCCCGAACCAACATCGGCTTCGCCGTCGAGTCCGGGGCCGCCGCCGATAGCGAGCCCGACGTCCATGAGGACTACGTCAGCGCGTACGACCTCGGGCGCTTTGCCGAGTCCGCTCGCTTTGTCCGACACTACCCCGAGCAAAATCCGGTGCTGCGCGGTCTGTTGCCTTCGATCACCAAGCCGGCTCAGATCATCGCCGGACGCGAGGACGACCTGGTGCCCTGGTCCAACAACGAGTACCTCGCCGACCTACTGCCCAACAGCGAGATCCACCCGCTGGATGCCGGCCACTTCGCGTGGGAGCAAGCGTCCGATGAGTACGGCCGCCTGATCGTCCAGTGGGTCACCGGCGGCTACGAGCGGCTCAGCGGCGCGGTGACGGCCTGAAACCCGACCGCGGCTAGGCTGTGGGTCATGTCCCTTGTGATCGTCGGTGCCGGGCCAAACCTTGGCCTGGCCGTGGCCAGGCGGTTCGGGCGCGAGCGCTTTGCCGTAGGCCTGATCTCCCGCACCGAGTCTCGGCTCGTCGAACTGGCCGCTCAGCTCCAGCTCGACGGGATCACCACGGCTGGCGCGGCGGCCGACATCCGCGACAGCGACGCGCTGGCGAACGCTATTCATAAGCTTGCCGCCAACCTTGGCCCCGTTGAGGTTCTGGAGTATTCGCCGCTACCCGCGCCCGAATTCATGAAGCCGGTGCTGGAGACGACGGTTGACGACCTCCGGGGTCCGCTCGAGTTCAGCGTGCTCGGCGCGGCGGCCGCTTCCCAGGCGGTCATCGGGCCGATGCGCGAGGCCGGGCGCGGAACGATCCTCTTCACCACGGGTGGCGCCGCGATCAACCCTAACCCGGCTCGTGCGGGCGTCGGGATCTCCTTCGCGGGCGAGGTCGCCTACGCGCGCATGCTTCACGACGCGTTGCGTGAGGACGGGATTCACGTCGCCCACACCGCCATAGCCGGCCGGATCGCGCCCGGAGCCGACAACGAGCCCGATGATGTCGCCGAGGTCCTCTGGACGCACCACGTCGATCGCCGCGTATTCCAAACACGGCTCGGAATGCCCTGAGCATTGCCGGGCCCGCTCGGTCCGCGTACGCTCCGATCAGGGTATTGCCGTAGTCCTGGAACACGTATGAGGAGCGCCGAACCGTGACCGAACCCACGCCATTCATCGACTTCCAGAACCTGCCCGCCCCGAGCGAGGGCTTCCTCGTCACACACTTCATTACCGTGCGGAGCGTCGCGCGGTCCCGCGCGTTCTATTCCGAGGTCCTCGGCGGCCAGGTCGTGATGGAGGAGAACCCGTGCATGATCAAACTCTCCAACTCGTGGGTGATCATGAACCCAGGCGGTGGCCCCACTCCCGACAAGCCCGACATCTCGGTCGTCGACTACGAGCCCGGGAACACGGTGTCGACCTTCATGAATCTGCGCGTCGCAGACATCCACGCTTGCTATGAGCAGTGGCGCTCAAAGGGGGCCGAGTTCGTGACGCCGCCAATCGATCGCGGCGCCGAGGTCCGCTGCTATATGCGGGACCCCGACGGCTACATGATCGAAGTCGGCCAGTCGACCGGGCTGCTCGAAGGCAAACTGGCCAAGAAGCGGCCTCAAGATCTGCCCGGCTAAGGGATCGGCAGGCCGCGCTGCGCGTAGCATGCCTAGGGTCCGCCACCGAGGAGGGTTTCATGGTCGTCGATCCCGCTACCGCCGCCGGTCGTCTGGTCGGCCTGGATGACGTCCGCGAGCTGGGCCAGCAGTTACGCGTCGATTCGATTCGGTGCAGCACCGAGGCCGGCTCGGGACATCCGACGTCGAGCATGTCGGCAGCCGACCTGCTTGCTGTGCTCGTCGCCAGGCAGCTGCGGTATGACTGGGACGATCCCAGCGAGCCGGCCAATGACCATTTGATCTTCTCCAAGGGGCACGCCTCCCCGCTGCTGTATTCGGTCTACAAGGCGGTCGGCGTGATCTCCGATCAAGAGCTGATGACCGGTTACCGGCAGTTTGGCTCACGCCTGGAAGGTCATCCGACGCCGGTGCTGCCGTGGGTGGACGTGGCGACCGGCTCCCTCGGACAGGGGCTGCCGGACGGTGTCGGCGTAGCGCTGGCCGGCAAATACGTCGATGAGCTGCCGTTCCGCGTGTGGGTGCTGTGCGGGGACAGCGAGATGGCCGAGGGCTCGATGTGGGAGGCGCTCGACAAGGCTTCCTACTACCACCTTTCGAATCTGGTGGCGATCGTCGACGTCAACAGGCTCGGACAGCGGGGACCGACCGAGCTGTCGTGGGACCTCGACGCCTACGCGCGCCGCGCGGAGGCCTTCGGGGCCCGCGTGCTGCAGGTCGACGGGCATGACGTCGCCGCGATCGACGTGGCGCTGGCAGACGCCGGCGCTGGATCCGGAGATCGACCGACGGTGCTGCTCGCGCGGACGAAGAAGGGCCACGGCTTTTCCGAGGTGGAGGATCGGGAAAACTGGCACGGCAAGCCGCTGCCTCCTGAGATGGCCGAACGAGCGATCGTCGAACTCGGAGGGGAGCGCCACCTGACGGTCAGAGGCCCGGTGCCCGAGCCCTCGGGTCGACCCGCGGCCCCGGATCGAGGGGATGCCGAGGTGGTGCTACCTCGGTATGAGCTCGGCGCCAAGGTCGCGACGCGAAAGGCATACGGCGAGGCGCTGGCGGCGCTCGGCGCCCGCCGGGACGTCGTTGCCATGGACGGCGAGGTGAGCAACTCCACCTTCGCAGAAGACTTTGCGAAGGCCTATCCGGAGCGGTACTTCGAGATGTTCATCGCCGAGCAGCAGCTCGTCGCGGCCGCGGTTGGCTTCAGCGTCCGGGGTTACGTTCCGTTTGCCTCGACGTTCGCCGCGTTCTTCACCCGCGCGCACGACTTTCTGCGGATGGCGGCGATCTCGCAGGCCAACATCCGGCTGGCCGGCTCCCACGCCGGCGTGGAGATCGGCGCGGACGGCCCGTCGCAGATGGCGTTGGAAGACCTGGCGATGGTTCGCGCGGTTCACGGCTCCACGGTCCTCTATCCCTCTGACGGGACGAGTGCCGCCGCGCTGGTCCGAGCGATGGCCGAGCGCGACGGGGTCGTGTACATGCGTACCACCCGTGGCTCATACCCGGTGCTCTACGAGGCATCGGAGGAGTTTCCGATCGGCGGCTCAAAGGTGCTGCGCTCCTCCGGCCAGGATCACGTGACGTTGGTCGGGGCCGGTGTGACCTTGCACCAGTGCCTCGCGGCCGCTGACGAGCTTGCGACGGAGGGTCTGAACGCTCGGGTGATCGACCTCTACTCAGTCAAGCCGCCCGATACGCCGACGCTCCTGGCCGCGGTGCAGGAGACGAGCGGGTTGGTGCTGGTCGAGGACCACCACCCGGAGGGAGGCCTCGGGTCCGCGGTTCTGGGCGCGCTCGCTGAAGCTGGACGCCTCGAGGTGTCCGTCGTGTCATTGGCGGTGCGCGATCTTCCGGGATCCGGGACGCCGGAGGAGCTGATGGATGCGGCCGGGATCTCCGCCTCCCACATCGTCGAGGCCGCCCGCTCGCTCGTGGCCTCGCGAAGCGGGACATAGGGCGACCGCGACCCGACGAGCGCGGGATCGAGAAGCCCGCACTCGGAACGTGCGCGTGCCCGAGCAGAGCCTTCCGACGAGCCCGGGCGCGATCACGTTGAGGCGCTAGCCAGCCAGAATCTCCACGACTCGACCGTCCTGAACCCCAGCCGCTGATAGACGCGGAATTCGCCTGTGCTCGACTGCAGCCACGCGCGTCGGGCTCCATGCGCCAAGCCGTCGCGGACAACGCGGGCGGTCACGGCCGCGCCGTACCCGCGCTGGCGGTGCGCGGGAGGCGTCGCGATGTTGAAGACACCGACATGGTTACCGAGGGTGACGCCAATGCCGGTGGTGACCGGTTCATGGTCCACTTCGCCGACGTAGCAGACGACGCCCGCCGCCTTGAGTACACCCGGAGTGACGCTTTCTCGAGCCGCCTCCCCCGGTGCTTCCGAGGCCGTCAGGAGGCCTGGTCCATCAAGCCAAGCTGCGTGAGCAGTCCGATCTGGTCGTAGTACGTGTGGTAGGCGACGATCTCCCCGTCGCGAACCCGCGAAACATCAGCGAATCGAAGATCCACCGTTGCCCCCGTCGGTTCCACATCGCCGTCGTCGGTTGCGAGAGGACCCGTGTGGGTACCGGTAAAACGCCCCTCCACGGCTACTGTCTCCCCCGACTCCACGATCTCCTCGATCACGGCGCGCGCGTCCGGCAGAGCACGCTTGAAGGTCACTAGGTATTCGCGGAAACGCTCGCGGCCACGGACCTGGCCCATACCGGGATCGATGATCTCCAGATCCTCGGCGCACGCAGCTAGCGCGGCGTCGATATTCCCGGCGCCGAAGTCTTCATAGAACCGACCCATCGTCTCGCCCGCTGCAAGCGTCATCTGCAGTTCCCTCCTCAAAGGTCCGACGCCGGGGCGAACCTACACCGCGCAGCCGCACCTGCGCAACTGCGCAACGGCGCTGGTTAGCCCGCCGCTTCCAGAGCGGCCCAGAACGCGCAGTTGTGTACGGTCGCAAAGTCGGTCTCGGTTTGTGGCGCAGGCGGTATCAGCGACTGCATCTGCTCGCTTAGGGCGTGGAAGGGCTGCCAGAAAGGACTCCCGAACGAAGAGGGGAATCCGCGCTTGGCAAAGTTCGTCCAGTATGTCTGCATGGTGGTGGCCAGCTGCTGCTGCGCTGTGGAGAGCGTCCCGGGGAACGCGACTGCCGGCAGGTCCATCAGGTACTGGATCTCGGATGCGTGGGCCGCGCCGTAGGGGAAGCTGGCCGGCGGAAGGAACTCCTCCGGTGCGTTCTCGTCGTTGAACTCGTAGGCGAACGTCGGCACAAACTGCGAGACGGACTGGTCAATGCTCAGCGCGGGGCACGCGAAGATGGCGTCGGTGCCGACCGCGCCAAGGGCAACGGAAGGGCTGGGGAGCGCGCTCAGCGGGTACTCGGCAGCGATGACCGCTGCAGCCGCCGGCGGCACCCCGAGCGTGGAAGAGATCATGCTCGGGTAGTTCGCCGCCGTGACCGGGTTGCCCTCGAGCTCGCTGAGCGCGATGAACAGCCGCCACTCATCACGGTTCGTGCCGTTGATGATGGGGACGCGGTTGAAGTTGCCCGTGGCGAAGGCCGTCCCCAGCGACTCCGGCAACACCTCGCTGTTGATGTTCGGCGTGTAACCAGCCGCGTCCTCATTGGCCAGGATGGTCGAGACGGGCAGGCTGCGCAGGCACGCCGCGGTCTGGCTGGCGCATCCTGCATTGGCGGCGAACGCCTCGCCGGCCGACTCCGCGCTCGACAGCGACGTCTGCGTGAGGTTGTAGGACCCACTCTCGACGATCGCCTTTTCGAACAATCCTCTGGCCTGCGGGGATGCGACCTGTGACAACGTCGAAAGGCCACCGGCAGACTCGCCAAAGACGGTGACGTTACGCGGATCCCCGCCGAACCTGGCGATGTTGCGCTTCACCCAGCGCAGCGCCGCCTGCTGGTCCATGAGGCCGTAGTCACCCGACTGGCCCTTGGCGTCCGCCAGTGCCGGATGCGCCAGGAAGCCGAGCGCCCCAAGCCGGTAATTGATGGTTACCACCGTGACGCCGTCTTGCACGAGCGTCGTGGGGAGGTAGTCGTCGCTCTCGCCGGTGACCAGCGCCCCACCGTGGATCCACACCATGACGGGGTTGTGCCGGCGAGCCCGCCGCCAGCTCGGCGTGAACACGTTGAGGAACAGGCAGTTCTCCGACGTGCTGGCCTGGCCGAATGGCGACGCCGGCTGCGGGCAGTGAGGCGCGAACTGCGTCGCGTCACGCACACCGGACCAGCGTGGGGCGGGTTGTGGCGGCCGCCAGCGCAGCGCCCCGACCGGCGGGGCGGCGTACGGGATGCCGAGGAACTCATCGACCGCCCCGTTGGCCAGCCCGCGGACCGCCCCGTCGCTCGTGCCAGCGACGGGACCGCCGCCGGTATGCGGCCGCATCGGGCTCGCGCCCACCGCGGGTCCGGCCGCGACCAAGGAGCCCAGGATGACCCCGGCTGCCGCGATCCACGTACGTGCCCGCCATCTGGTCCGTGTCATTGGTATCTCAGCCTCCCTTAGAGCTGAACCGGCGTGACCCCCATTCCCGGCTAGCAGAGCACGCTACATCCCGCACCGCCTGGCGTCTGTTAAGCGCCGTTAAACTCCGAATCTCGAGTTCGCGACACACCCCGCACGACGCCTAGTGGAGTGGCAAGCTCCTCGGGCGGCATCTCGCATTGGTTCAGGCGAGCGGCGGAAGTCCTGGCAGGACAACCCGCGGCAAATCCAGGGGTTTTCGCCCGGTTGTTGATCTCGCAGGTATCCTCACCCTGGCAAGCCCGGAGGGCCGGTCCCGGGGAGACCACCCAGAACGAGGAGACGGATCATGAGTCGGATCAAGCGAGCTGCGGTGTCGGCTGCGGCGTGCACAGCGATCATTGCCGCCAGTGCGTCCGCGGCGGCTGCCAAGACCAGCACGCTGCATTTCTTCTCGAAGCAGGTGTACTCGCGGATCAGCGACGCGAGCGGCCACCCCGCGGTGCCGCCGCTGACCGTTGGCGACCGCCTGAGCTTCGCGAGCAACGACTATGCCGGCAACCATAAGCACCATGCCAAGCAGGCGACGGCGTCCGACCATGTCGTTTGCACGGTTACGAGCACCATCACCAGCACTGCCCTGTGCGACGGCACGATTGCGATCGGCGGGTCGATGATTTTCGGCGACGACTTCGTATTGAATTTCGTCTCAAACGCCGCCACGACGGTGAAGATCACCGGCGGTACGGGGCTCTATCGGCACGCGCACGGCACCGTCATCATCAAGCCCGTCGGGGACAACACCGACCTAACGATCAAGGTCAGCTCGTAGCAAAGCCGCGACTGGATCCGGACGGTGTAGCCGCCACGATCGCGTAGTCGGGGCCATCGCGCCCGTGATCCTTGGTAGGCTATTACCTAACAAAGGTTGATCGTACGTCGCGGTTTTGGCGTGATCGAGACCAGTCGGGGTCGTGGCTGAGATCCGTTTTTGTATTGCGCCCGACGGTGCGCGTCTTGCCTATGCGGTGCACGGCCGTGGTCCGCCGCTTGTGAGGGTCGCGACGTGGCTGACTCATGTTGAGCTGGATTGGGGAAGCCCGATCTGGCGTCACTGGCTTGATCGTCTTGGCGAGTCGCACACGGTCTTGCGCTATGACGAGCGCGGCTGCGGGCTCTCGCGAGCGGGACTCGAGGAACTGTCGGTCGACACGTGGGTCCGGGATCTGGAGGCAGTCGTCGACGCAAGTGGGCTGGAGCACTTCGCGCTGTTGGGGGTCTCGCAGGGGGCGGCGATCGCAGTGGCGTACGCGGAGCGACACCCGACTCGGATCTCGGATCTTGTGCTGTACGGCGGCTACGCGCGGGGCCGACGGGGTCGTGGGCAGGGAGAGGAGGAAGAGGCGCTGGTCGCCGCTATCCGCGCCGGATGGACCAGCGACGAGCCGGCTTACCGTCACCTGTTCAGCATGTTGTTCCTCCCGCAGGGCACGCCCGAGCAGATGGCTTGGTATGACGAGCTGCTGCGGACGACCACATCAGCGGAGGCCGCAGTTCAGCTGTTCCGAGCCCGCGGGGCGGTCGATGTGGTGGACATTGCCCGGAGCGTGACGGTGCGGACGCTGGTGATCCACGCGCGGGACGACCGCGTGGTGCCGGTTGAGGAGGGGCGGTTGCTGGCGTCGCTGATTCCGGATGCGCGGCTAATCGTGCTCGATTCCGCGAACCACATCCTGCTCGCCGACGAGCCGGCCTGGGAGCAGTTCCTGCACGAGCTCCGCGAGTTCCTTGGCACCGCGAACGCACCGGCATCGTCCGCGCTGATCGATGACCTCAGTCCGCGCGAGCTCGAGGTGCTGGAGCTGGTCGCGGAAGGACTGACCAACGAGAGGATCGCCAAGAGGCTATTCCTCAGCGTGCGCACGGTCGAGCATCATCTCTCGAGCATCTACGCGAAGCTGCGCCTGTCAGGCAAGGCGGCTCGCGCTGCCGCCGCAGTCGCCTTTACCGAGCAGCGGACGTCGTCCGAACGGCGCGCACGCTGAGCATTTGCGTGCATACCGGCGCGCAAGGGCTGCGGCGATACGTGCTGGCACCGATGACAGCCTGAAGAGGCGCGCCTAGGATCGCCGGCACCATTCGACAAGCGGCCATTGCGGCCGGAAGGGGTCAACAATGACACACGACCTAGCCGCTCCACAGCTGTGCCCGACCGCGATCGAGCCGGTTCGCGACTACGACATCCAGGGCGGCGGAGGGGTCACGCTCCGCGCCCACGAATGGGGCCACCGAGACGGCCCCGCAATCCTGTTTGTCCACGGCTGGTCACAGTGCGACATGTGTTGGGACGCTCAGGTTCGCAGCCCGTTGGCCGAGCGCTTTCGGATGGTGACGTTCGACTGCCGGGGGCACGGCATGTCCGGAAAGCCGCTTGACGCCGGCTGCTACGCCGACGAGCGCCTATGGGCAGATGACCTCGCCGCGGTCATCGAACAGACCGGCCTCGAGCGTCCCGTGCTCGTGGCGTGGTCCTACGGCGGCTTCATCGTGGCTGACTACATCCGCGTCCACGGAGCCGCCGGTATCGCCGGGATCGACCTGGTCGGCGCTGCGGTGATCCTACGGCCGCCGTCGTTTGATCACATCGGCCCTGGCTTTCTCGACAACGCCCTCGACGCATCGGCCACCGACCTGCGCACACACGTCGCCGCGATCCAGCGGTTCCTGCGGGCGTGCACCGCCAGGCCGCTGCCAGACGACCTGTGGAACGCGGCACTGTGCTGGAACATGGCGGTGCCCGCCGAGATTCGAGGAGCGCTGATCGCGCGCGAAATCGACGGCACTGCCAGCTACTCGGGCGTGTCCGTGCCGATCCTGGTGACCCACGGTCGCGAGGACATGATCATCCAACCCTCGATGGCCGAGCATGTGCTGGGCCGTTGTAGAACCTCGGTCGCGTCCTGGTATGACGGTGCCGGCCACATGCCGTTCATCGAGAACGCCGAGCGGTTCAATCTCGAGCTCGCTGCGTTCGTCGACGCAGCCGCTAAGAACTTCCCGGGCAACGGTTGCGGCGGTTAAGCTCGCGCTCGACCGGACGGGGCAAATCCGGCGCCCGTCGCGAAGAAAGGAGAATCGCATGCGGCTCGAGAAGAAGAGTTTCTCCTCGCCTGACGAGGTGCGGCCGATGAGCGGCATGGGCCAGGTTGAGATCTTGAACGTCGGCGATGGCGTGGTTGGCAGGGCGACATTCGAGCCGGGGTGGCGCTGGTCAGAGCACGTCAAGCCGCTGGCCGGTACTGACAGCTGCCAGGCGGCACACCTAGGCTATGTCCTCTCTGGCCGTCAGAAGGTGATCATGGACGATGGGACCGAGCTCGAGTTCGGCCCCGGCGATGTGGTCGCGATCCCACCTGGGCACGACGGCGAAGTGGTCGGCAATGAGCCGTGTGTCGTACTCGACTTCGCGGGCATGGAGCACTACGCCAGGGGCTGACGAGCAGTACCAGCGACGGCTACCACCCGGCGCCCATCGGTCGAGGCTCCGCCGGCGCGATCAGTTTTCATCGCGCCGCGGAGTGCTCGATGTCAGCCTGCGAACGAGTGAAATGCGCCCAGGGGGTTCGGTAGCACCGGAGTGAACGGCCTGAACTGATACGGCTTGGAGGTATCGAACCCGGCCTGACCGGCGGCCGCTTGGTCGGCGAACGGTGTGAGCGCCGCGACCGCCTGGCTGATCTTCGTCCATTTGAGCGTACGCTCGTATCCGTTGTTGTTGGGCGGATCGGCCTCTTCGGCCTTCCCCTGGACGCCGGTGATCTTCTTGATCGGGCCGCCGTCCTTGTGCGACACGTCTCCGGCCAGGACGCGCGCGAGCGTGCGGTGGTCGCTCTCGATGCCCATGATCCGCGCCGCGAGGACCCGCAGTGCCGGCGTGCTGAAGTCCCGAACCCCGACGAGGTACGCGGCGATGAACGCATCCTCAAGCGTCACGAGCACATCGAGGGTCGTTTGGGCGTCGGAGAACATCTTCGGCGGGTAGTAGAACGTCGCGAACGGCGACGGCTTGCCGGTCACGCTCATCTCGAGCGCGTAATGCGACATCTCCTCCTGACGCGCCGCTTTCAGGTAGCCCTGATCGTCCTCCGGCAGCCGCTTGAAGAAGGGCGACTGGTTGATGATGTTCGTGTACGTGGTCACCGCCAGCGCCTCGGCGATCTGGGCTGCGCCGACGATCGCGACGTCGCCGCTGGTCACACCACCGCTGTTGGCGGCGGCAAGCTTTGGGATCAGCAGGTCCAGCGTGGACGCGCCGGCCAGAACGCCGGCGCCCGTGGCTGCTGACCTGCGAAGGAACTGTCTACGGTCCGTCCCCGAGGGGCGTTGCTCTACGGCCATGCGAATCTCCTTTCGGGAGATCGAGTGGTTGATCGTCCTCACTACGCGGCAGACGCCCCGTTGGATCACCGCGCCGAGCAATCTCTGCTCGGTCCGCCACCGCTCAGGCCCCGGACAGGATCGGCGGGACGGGTCTTACGGCGCCACCGACGAGCCCAGGCCGACCGACTGGGCGCGCGGGATGCCACACCAGCGAGGTTCCTTGCTCGGATCCGCGGACAGGCGAGCGCTCCCTTGACCGAGCTCGACCGCGCGTCGCTGCGCGTCAGCACAGCGGCCAAGTGCTGCGTTGTCTCAGACGACACCAACGCAGCCGGCACAGAGCGCCGGCTCCGTCATCGACTCTATGCCTGGCGGCTACGAAGCCGGCAGTACCGGAGTGGCAACGTGGATGAAGCGGTTCGTGGCGAGCCCGGATGCCTGAATCGTTGCCGGCGTGAACCACACGCCGCCGGCGTTATCGAAGATGATGTTGTTGGTCACCTTCAGGTGATACAGGGTCACGGCAGACCAGATCAGGATCCCAGTCGTCTGGGTGTCCTTCGGCGACACGTCAGCGCCGTCCTCCAACGTGATGTTGTTGGTGCCGATGATATTCCTGGTGAACACGTTTCCGTCAACGAATGCGTTGGGAGCGTGACTGTGGACGGAAATACCCGCGAGACCGTTGCCCTCGACGAAGTTGCCGGAGACCACGTTGTCGTAAGAAGCGCTGAACGGCGCCAATGCCCCTGCGCGGGAGCCGTGTACACAACGTCTGGATCCGCACGGACGCGCCGCGGCTGGCACAACTCTCGGGGCTCGTCGACGAAGGCCGGCTTACCCCCCGCGTCGCCACAGCGCAACCGCTCGAAACGGTCGCCGCCGCACACGAACGAATCTCTGCTGGTGGTCTTCGAGGCCGCATCGTCCTACAACCCATCCCATAGCTCCGCCCCCGCTCCAACAGCGCAATCCGACACGCCGGCGCTGGCGGGCACTCCACCCAGCCCTGTCAGCCGCCCGGAACGCTGTCGCACAAATACGGTCGGCGAGCGCATCGCTGTGGCGGGCTCACAACCAGGTGGGCGAAGCTCGGCTAGCGACGGTCGGCTCCGGAAGGGCGGCTCGAGAAAGCGACCAAATATGACGCTTTCTCGAGCCGCCTCCCCCCGACCTCCCTATGGCGGTCTCACTCCGCACTGACGGTGTTTGACACCAGACCGTCCTGACAGCGCGCCAAGCTCATGGTCCAGCGACAGGCCAGAGGATCTCGTCGAGCGCTCGACGCGCAGGGACCGGCGACTCGCCGCTGTCGTCAAGTGCGGAGGTGCGGCCAGCTCCCGGCGCGGCGCGCCCGATCGCGGCAAGCGTGGTCACCTCCCAGTACTCGGGGACCGCGAACTCCGCGGCGATGCCGTCACGGTCGAACGCTCGAAACTGGCGCACGTGCAGGCCGAGGGCCTGCGCCTGGATCGACATGTGCGCCACAGCCTGACCAAGGTCATAGACCGAGAACTCGGAGAACTCCCAGTCGGTGTCTTCGACGAACCGGTGGGAGAGATTTGCGACGAGCAGGCTGGCGCTGGGGGCCCACGCGGCCGAGCTGCCCGTCAGATGACGAATAACGCGCGTGTGCTCCGGGCTCCCGCGCGGGGCGACGATGAACGCCCACGGCTGCGAGTTACCCGCCGACGGAGCCCAGCGCGCCGCTTGGAGCAGCACCTCGATCTCGTCCTGAGCTATTTCGTACGCCGAGTCGAACCTGGTCGGGCTCCAGCGGCCGGCCAACAGAGGGTGCAGCGAATGGCTCATCCGAATGAGCATCGCATGCGCGCGGGCTGATCAGGCGAGCGCCCGGGCCTCGCCGGCCGAAGATAGGTACCGGCGACTCCGAACATAGGTGCTCCTCCCGATGCGCCGCTGCTCGGGCGCTCGTAGGTTTGCCGCATGCCCCAGCCAACCAATCAGGAGGCGCTACATGCCGCGGTACATGGTGCAGCGCACCTTCCCGCATGGGCTCGAGATCCCGGTCGCTGACGGCGGCGGGGAGATCTGCCGCACCGTCGTTGAGCGAAACGCCGACGAGGGCGTTACTTGGCTGCACTCTTATGTGAGCGCCGACAAGCGGACCAGCTTCTGCGTCTACGACGCACCCACGCCAGAGGCGATCCGGAAGACGGCCGCTCGCAACGACCTGCCTGTCGATCAGATCACCCAGGTCCAGGTACTCGATCCCTACTTCTACACAAGTGAGGGGGCGTGATGCTCATGCCATGAAGGTCTCGCGCCGACGCTCGTCGGCGCGGTAGTCGTCGTGATTCCGCTCGGGTGCCGATGCATCGCCTGATCGCTCGCGGTCGGGTCAGCCGGTCCCGGGATACGAATGGAGGATGTAATGACAACACTGTTTCATCAGCTCGGGAGGCCCGTTGCGGGCCGTGCCGCAGCCGTCACGCTGGCCCTCGGGCTCGTTGCCGCGGCCCTTGTGTTCACCTCACCCGCGAGCGCCCAAACCAGCCCTTGTTCGGAGGATGTGACGAGCGTCCCGACCGGCCCTGCGACCGTGTCGGTGGCATCGACGCCCTCCTATGGCAGGGTGCTGGTCGTCGGATCCGGCGAGTACGCCGGTTGTTCTCTGTACCTCCTCACCTCAGACCAGCTACATGCCCTATCTGGCGCACAGTTCGCGTGTAGCGACAACCCGAACGTCCTAAATGAGGCGTGCGACACGGGCCTCTGGCCGGCGCTCCTCACTGACGGCGCTCCCGTCGCGGGGCGGGGGGTCAACCCGCACCTGCTTGGAACGGTAACCCGCACCGACCTGCCGGGCTTGCCGGCGCTCCAGCAGGTGACCTACGCCGGCCAGCCGCTGTATCGGTTCTTCCTAGACCAGGCGGCAGGGGACACGCAAGGCGCCAACCTTGACGATCCCGTGACTAGTCCTCCGGGGATCTGGTATCTGGTCAACCCGCGCGGGGGCACTCCCGCAACGGGTCGGGCTCAATTGCAGCTCGAGACCGCACCGGTCGCCGACACCGGGCCCGAGCAGACCGTGCTGGCCGCCTCGATGAACAATGACTTCAGCGTGTTCCCCGACGCGAGCTTCCCCGTCTACACCCTGAGCCGGGACCGCGGCCACCAGCGAGACGACGTGAGAAGCCACCACCGGGGCCACGAGAGCATCTGTCAGGGACAGTGTGCCGTTTACTGGCCACCGGTCCTCACCACGGGGCGGCCCGAAGTCGGCCCTGGCATCGACGAGCACGCCCTCGGGACCATCGAGCGGCCCGATGGCACCCATCAGATTACCTACCACGGCCGCGCGCTGTACCTATTCAACGGCGACGCTTATATCGCCGGCGTTACCGGCACGCAAAGCATCAACGGCGCCGATGCGCACACCCCGTGGGGCGTGTTCAACACGATCCCGCCGCTGCCCTAGCCCCTCTACGTTCCCGACCACACCCAAGGCCCCGGCCGACCCCAGTCGACCGGGGCCTTCTCACGTCGTTTCCCGCCAGCTCACCGACAGCGGAGGAGAGACTCCTTGGCGAAGCCGGCGTCTCGCAGGAATGCCGGGCGCAGGTGCGCCGCCTGGTGGGGCTCGGTCAACGAACCTAAGATCTGGAGGCGAGTGGGTGCAGCGTCGACCGGCTCGCGATCGAATCTGGTCCCCAGATCAGCTGATCGATGCCAGATCATGGCCTGGGTTTGGGCCCTGGCCGTGGACCGACAACATCCGACCACGATCACAGGAGAGTGCGTCATGCCTTACGCCGTGGATTTCAACGATGTCTCGACAGTCGGACTGGAGTCCTCGCCCGTCGCGGCCGCGCTCGCTGGTCTGCGGGCGCACGAGGCCCGCTACTTCAAGAACAAGTACGACGCACGTCTTCACGGTGGAGCCTGCGAGCAACGCCAAGACGACCGTCGACTGGGTGCACCGGATCCTCAAGGAAGAACGCGACATCGTCATCTCCTCTCGTCCGCTCGAGGCTACGGCCTTCGGAGTCGAGAACATCCGAATCGCCTACGTCTTCTACGAGAGCGGTCTGTCGATCAACGTGATGTACAGCATCGACGGCGCCGAGAAGCGGGCGGTCGGGTTCAAGCTCTCCGAAGGGATGGAGGTCCCCGCAGAGCTGGCCTCGCGGTTCAAGTTCGCGAGGCAGAAGTCGAAGCTGGCCGGAACCATTCGCGGTTCCTACTTCGCCTTCAAAACCGATTACTGACCGCCGGGACCGTCGCTTTACCGCCGCCACGCGACTTAGCCCGGCCAGTCGCCGGGTGGTGTGCCGTCTTGCTGCGTGTCGACGCGGCGCGCGTTCGGTGCGAGTACCGGATCGCTAATGAGATCGCTGATCAGATCTTCCGGACCCCCGATACAGGCCCAGTCGTCATCCCAGCGGAACGACACGAGCCAGGAGCGATCATCAGGGAACATCACCTCCCGCAGCTCGGTGCCCTTCCAGTGGGCTCGCCGCCGGGCGCTGGTCGCCACGTTGCAGCTTCGTCCGGGCCGGCGAGCACGAACACATACCGCCAGCCGTAGAGCGTCACCTTTGGCGCGTCCCAGAACACGATGTTGCTGGCGCCAGTGTCGAGATATCCAACCCACCATGGCCTGTTGCCGCCGTGCCGGCGCAACACATCGACAAACGCAAGGTCCTGGCGGCGCTCGAGCCTAAGGTCGCGCGGTAGACCCTCCGGTCGCGCCGAAGTTGCCACAGCTGTGGGTCGTAATCGTGGCCCAGGATCGAAGCGTGCCTGAGCCGATCGAGACACGCTTGAAAGATGGTGTTGCCTGTGAGGGCCGGCGCTCGAACCGGTCACGTCCGGCCGGGATTCGCGGTGGTTCCCGCCCGCTGAGCCCGAGCCGGGCTTAGGTCGCGTCTTGCGGTAGGTAGTACGCGATCGCGCCGGTTCGTTCGAGGTCGTCCAGCAGGATCGCCTCGACGTCGAAGTTGAGTTCGATCTCGTTGCTGACGACGACGCCGCCGCCCGGGATGTCGTCTTGCCAGGCGACGCCGAAGTCGCGCCGATCCATCTTCGCGGTGGCCTCGAAGCCGATCCGAAGCAGTGCGCCCTTGTTCTCCTCGCCAACCCAGAAGGGCGTCTTCCACTCCCCGAGCGAAACGATGTCGAGCGGGACCTTTCTGGTCACGCCGCGAAGGGTTAGCTCGACCTCGCCCTTAAACGTGGTGCCGCCGGTGCGCTCGGTGAACCGGCCGGCGAACGCGATCTTGGGGTGGTTCTCTACGTCGAGGAAGTCGGCGCTGCGGAGATGGTCGTCGCGTTGCGGCTCGCCGGTCCAGATCCCGGCTGCGTCGATCTCTCCCTCGAAGGTCGCGTCCAGGCACCGGTCCCACTCGAGCTCGAGTCGCCCGTGGATGTCCTTGAACAGGCCGCGGACCCACGTGACCATCATGTGCCGAGCGCGGAACTCCGCCTCGGTGTGCCCGGGCTCGAAGATCCAGGTGGACATCAGCTGTGCTCCTCTTCTCTCGTCCGAAAACAGAACGTGGTCGATTGGCCGGCTCCGGTGCTGTCACGGCGCGAGCCGATCTCGCTCATCGTGTCAGCACCTGTAACAACGTGTCCGCTTCGTAGTCGCCAAGGTGTACGACGCCGTCAATGAACAGCGTCGGCGTGCCGCGCACCTCTCCCGACTCGATTCCGCTCCGAAAGTCCCGCTCGATCCGGGCGAGCACCGCCTCGCTACCTCGGTCAGCGTCAAAGCGTCCGACGTCCAGCTCGAGCCCTAGCGCATAGCGCCGCAGATCCTCGTCCTCTAGCGCCTTCTGGTGGTGAAAGAGCAACTCGTGCATCTCCCAAAACCGACCCTGGAGCGCCGCTGCCTCCGCCGCCCGCGACGCCCCAAGAGCGTGTGGATGGATCTCGGTCAGCGGGAAGTGCCGAAACGCAAACCGGACGGCGCCGCTCAGCTGGGCCTCGACGCGCTCGATCGCGCGAAACGCCTGGCGGGAGTAGGGGCATTCATAGTCGCCGTACTCAACGATCAACCTCGCCCGCGCCGGCCCGCGAACGTGATCTACCCTGTCCTCGAGCGGGCTGATCATCGACTGCTCGCCTGGCATTCCGGTTCCTTGAGGCCGCTGTCGGCTGAAAGAATTTCGGGGGACCGCTGTCCCCCCTGGTGCCGCCACTTCGTCTCCAGGATGATGAACCATCCCCCAAAGGAGGCGCGTATGAAGTGCGCGCTGCTGATCTATCCCAAGCCGGGCAGCCACGAGGCACTCGGAGAGGACGAGTACAAGGAGGTGCTCGGCGGCTACTTCGTGTTCGACGCGTCCGACCTGGACGAGACGCTTGAGGTGGCGCAGCGGATTCCGGCGGTGCGGCTCGGGCGCGGTCGAGATCCGTCCGCTCGTCGAGATCCCCGTGGAGACGGCGCACTGATCGAGCAGGTCTTCCGGCGCGAGTGGGGCCGTGTCCTGGCTCGTGATCACCGGGCGCAACCGCGCCATCGACCGCGCGCGACGCGAACGGACACTCCAGGCCAAGACGCGGCTGCTGGAGGCCGATCACTTTCGCGCTCTCCACCAAACAGCTGGAGGAAAAGAAAGACGTTGAAGACGCCGAGGAAGATGCTCGCCGCGATGGTCACGGCGCCAGCCGGGTTCGATCGGCGCAGGCGATTGAAATCAAAGATCGTGAAGGCGCCGAAGATCGCCAGGCCGGCCACCGCGTAAATGATGTTCGCCTGCGGAATCGAGACGAAGATCAGGACGAGCGCGAGCACGATCAGACCCAGCAGCGCCCAGAACAGCGTCCGCGCCCACGAGGACAGGTCCCGCCGCGTGGCGTAGCCGTAGGCCCCGAGCCGCCACGAATGCTGCCGTCGCGCCCGGCCTGCGAGAGCGCGGATGGGTCGGCCTTCGCGTAGGCCGCCAGCACGGGCGCGACGGCCAGTCCGAGTAGCAGGCCCAGCCCGAACAAGAGGCCAGTCGCCGGCTGGTCGTGCCGCGGGCGGAGGCCACGTTGAGCCCAAAGACGCAGGCAAACGCGGCGATGAACGCCACGATCCCAGTGCCGCCGCTGAGGTTGCGCCCAGGTCAGCGCCAGCGCCGCGCATCCCACGGTCAACGCGACCAGCCCCATGACCTGCCCGAACACCGTCCGCGCGAGGTCACCCGCGATCGCGTCGCCACGTCGGGAGGGAACGGTGTACATCTGTGCGGGCACATCGGTCAGTCTGGAATCACTGCTGATATCGGTCACGTCGATCTCCTTGTGGGTTGGAAGTTGCGTTCATCGCGGCCAGCAGTGTCACCCGCGACGGCACGTCCTCGCATCGGCCAGAGGACAGTGCGACCGGCCAGTCTTGTCTAGAGCAGACCGCCCTTCGGATCCGAGAAGGCGGTGGGCGCCCTCCAGTCGACCGCGGTCAGCTCAGATGTTGGGCGCCCGTCTCGGCGCCGCCGCGCTCTCCCAGGACCGCGCGAACTGAAGCATGTTCGCCTCGGCCAGCGGGGCGCCCAACAGCTCCAGTCCCACCGGCAGGCCGTCGCGGCTGAAGCCGACGGGAATCGTGAGCGCCGGGAGCCCGGCCTGTGAGCCGATCACGGTGTTGGTGGGAAAGGTGAGGCACTGGGACTTCTCCGTGGCGAGCTCCTCGCGCGTCGGGGGATGACCTGCACGGTGGGGTAGACGAGGAAGTCGAGCCCGTGTGCCGCGAAGATGTTGAGAACGTACCTGCGAAAGTGCTCTGGTTCAGTCGGCGCTGTAGGTAATCCGCATCTCCGTCGATCGTCTCGGCCCCTCGGCGATGCCGTGGAAGAGGTCGTTCTCCGGGTGGAAGTGACCACCCTCGTAGATCTCCATGAAGCTCGAAACGGGCGCATCCCGTCGCTGCGCGAGGAACTCATTGATGTCCGGCTTCGACTGTTTCACGTACACCGACGTTCCGTCGATCGATTCCGCGAGATCGGCGATCTCGAGCTCGCGGGTCGTCGCCACGCCGAGTTCCTCGAGCCGGGAGATCGCGGCACCACGTCGCCGACCGGCTCCGCGTCCGGGTCGTCGTTCGCCTCGAAGCCCGTCTCCAACACCCCGATCCGCCACGTGTTGAGCGGGATGTCGAGCGCCACAGCTTCCGCGTAGCCGCCAAGCCGCGAAGCCGCCGAAAAAGTCACTGGCGAATGGGTCCTTAGGGTCGTAGCCGACGATGCTGTCGAGCGTCGTCGCGAGGTCAGTGACCGTCCGAGCAACGGGCGCCGGGGTGTCCTGGAAATGCACCAATGGCGAGAATCCGGCGCGGCTGATCAGCCCGGTGGTGACACGGAGTCCAAACAGGTTGTTGTACGCGGCCGGAATCCGGATCGAACTTCCTGGCGTCCTCACCGATCCCGACCAGCCCGAGATTGGCAGCCACGCCCGCCGC
>CAWANN010000015.1:0-122247 GCA_963783415.1 uncultured Solirubrobacterales bacterium | reverse complement strand
AGGACCAGGCACGCCCCGCATTCGGCAGGAGCGGCCGCCAGTCGACCGCCGTGGCTCGACGCAATCGCCGAAGCGATCGCAAGACCGCGTCCGCGCCGCCCATGCCCACCACGAGGCCGCCGCGCAAGCTCCCCGACCGGCGCCGGCAACCCCGGCCCGTTATCCGTCACCTCGACGCGGGCCCCTCCCCCATCGCTTCGACCCCGCACTTCGACGACTCCCCCACCGTGCTCGATCGCATTCGAGATCAGGTTGCCCAGGGCCTGGGCTAGACGAACGCGATCGCCCCATACCGAACGCGAACGACCCGTCCAGAATGCCCGGAGCTCAACGCCTCGAGCATCCGCGGTCGGACGCCACGCCTCGATCGAGTCGGACTACAAGCTGCTCGAGGTCGACCGGTTCGGTCGCCCGCGAGATGACACGACCCGTCCGCGCGGTGTCGAGGTCGTCAAGCGCCAGCGCGGCTCTTGCAAGCTCGAGATCGATTGCGCGCAGCCTCTCCGGCGATAGCTCGCCCGCACGTGCGCCGAGCTGGAGTCCCAGCCGCACACGCGCTCAGCGGGCCGCGCACCTCGTGGCACGCCCGGGCCACGTGTTCCATCCTCGAGAACAGCACTCGCCACACCGCACCGGCAGCCACCACAGCCGCACTCGCCGCCACCCAGCCGCCGACCATGAACGCCGCGATCATGAGTCGATGCTCCCGTCGACCAGGCGGTAGCCGACGCCCCAGACGTTGACCACGAACCGGTCGCCGTCCCGGTTCAACTTCTGGCGCAGGCGGAACGCGTGCGAGTCGAGCGTCCGGGTTTGGCCGAGAGATCGAAACCCCCAGACTCCCCGCAACAGCTCCTCGCGCGTGAAGACCCTGGTCGGTTCGGCCGCGAGCGCCCGCAGCAGCCCGAACTCCTTCTTGGACAGCGCCACCGGTTCACCCCGAACCCACACCTGCCGGCTCAACGGGTCGAGCTCGAGCGACCCGATCCTCATCCGGCCGGTCCCCGGCCGCCGCCTCGTCCGCCGCAGCAGCGCCCGGACCCGAGCGCTCAGCTCGTAATACGAGAAGGGCTTCGATATGTAATCGTCGCAACCTCGGCTGAAGCCGCGAAGACGGTCGAGCTCGCTCGCACGTCCGGACAGCACGAGCAGCGGCAGGTCCGGGTCGAGGCGTCCGGCGATGCGGTCTGCGTCGCGGACGCGCTCGAGCAGCTCAAGTCCGTCGCCGTCGGGCAGCCCAAGGTCGATGATCGCGAGGTCGGGGTACGAGCTCTCAAGCAGGTGCCCGGCGTCGGCGACGGTCTCGGCCTCGACGACGTCGAAGCCGTCCGCAGTCAGGTTGTCAGCCAGGAATGTGCGCGTGGTTCGATCGTCTTCGACGACCAGGATCGTGGCCGCGTGGTGGTTCATGCCCTCAAGAGCCACGAACCGCCACTAGTTCACCCCTCGATTCGAAACGAATTGGGACCATCGCGCCCACGGAGCGACTCGCAGAGCGGCGGCCCGGCGAGCGGATTCCGGCGGCGCTATGCGCGCGACGCCTGCGCCGCCGACGCCTGCCTCGTGTCCGGCACCGTGAACCAGACGGTCTTGCCCTTGGCGGCCGGCTGATCCACGCCCCACTCCGCCGACAGCATGTCGATGATCTTCAACCCCCGACCGCTCGGATCGGTCGGCTTGGGTGAACGCATCTCTGGCCTGCCCCCCGCGTTGTCGGTTGCCGCGACGCGGATGTCGCCCCTCGTGCGGGTGATCGTGAGCTCGAATCCGCTGTCGGTGTGCCGGATGCAGTTGGTGGCGAGCTCGGACACCATCAACTCGACTGCCTCCAATGTCTCCGTCGAGACGCCGCGCAGCGCGCTCGTGGCGAAACGACGAGCGGCTGGCACCGATTCGGGTTCGTGGGGGAAAGTACGCCTGTGCGTCACGGCTTCACGTTGAGTGTGTTGGCTAGGCCCATCGACTCGATGACCCTTCGCAAGATTGGAGATGCGTCTCGGAGCTCGATCTCGTGCACAGCCGTCGACCACCGCACCCACACCGCGATCGCCGAGCTGTCCGCAAACCGTAACCCGCTCAGTTCGATTATCAGCCTCCCGGGATGGTGCTGCAGTGCCGACCCGACAGCCGCCTCCAGCGCGTCGACATTCGTGATGTCAAGCTCACCGTTGATCGTCACGCTCAAGCCGCCATCGGCCTCGGCGAGGTCGAAGCTCATCGCTTCGGTGCTGTTCGCATCTAGTCCAGCCATCTGAGCCCTGCGATCGCGGTGTCGTCGTCGCCGTCGTGCCGCATCTCCTTGAGCAAACGGCTCAGGAGGGCATCGAGGTCACAATGGTTCGCGGTTGCAGCCTGTTGCAGGCGTTCCAGCCCCGTGTCGATGCTCTCGCCTCGTCGCTCAACCAAACCGTCGGTGAATGCAAGCAGAGTCGCGGCGCGCGGCGTCGACACGGCGGTCGAGGTGTAGGTGGCACCGGTGTTGACGCCGATCGGCACGCCTACCGCACCCTGGATGAAGGTTCCCTTGCCGTCGCTGATCAGCAGCGGCGGCAAATGTCCGGCGCTCGTGACGGTCAGCTCATGGGCTTCGACGTCGACGAGCGCGCACAGGATCGTGGCGAGTTGCCCGCTCGCCCCGACGTTGACCAGCTTGGAGAGCTTGGTCAGGATCGTTGCCGGAGGATCGTTCTGCGCGGCGTACGCGTGAATCGCGTAGCGGAGCGACGCCATCGTCGCCGCCGCCCGCACGCCGCGTCCCGACACATCGCCGACCACCAGCAGCAGGCGGCGATCGTCGAGCGCGATCAGGTCGTACCAGTCCCCGCCGATGTCGACGCCCTCCACCCCAGCCTCGTAGCGCGCGCCTGTCTCGACGCCGTGGATCTTCGGCAGCGCCTCCGGGCAGCAACGCATGCTGGAGCGTCTGCGCGATCGTCCGCTGCTCGGAGTACAGCTTTCGGTTCTCCTCAGCGATCTGCTCGAGCGAGCCGGCGAGCTCCTCGGCATGGGTACGGCGCTGGACCAGTCGCAGCGTCAGTAGCGCGGCGCCGATGCTGAGCAGCACGCCGACGATCGCGATCAGCCATGGCAGGCGTTGCGGGAACGAACCGACGAGCGGATGCCGGGCGTTCACGACGAACGTGAAGCTGTTGCTTCCGAAGTCGATCGTGGTCATCGCCGTCTGACCCTTCAACGGCAGGTTCTTCAAATCGCTCACGAGCAGGTCCGTGGATCGCTGCAATGGACCCAGGTACAGCGCGTAGTTGAGATCAGCGAACGACGATGTGCTCTGGAACTTCGAGCGCCGGTTGGCAGGCAGCGCGCTCTCGCCGTACGCAACGTAGCGGCCGGTCAGTCCGGGCGAGGTGAATGCGTACCCAAGGCGAGCCTGCCGCGGCGGCCCGAGCAGGCCGATTACGCCCAGCTGCGAATGGCGCGCCTCGTCGGCGAAGAACGCCTGCGCGCGCGTCGGGGAAGCGGCGAGCAGCGGCGCGCTGCCGACGACCGCGAGCGGTGCCGTCTGATTCGCGTCCTAGCCGCCAAAGGGAGGCGGACAGGAACCGCTTGTTCAACACGGACGAACGGATAAATTGCTCGAATTCGGCAACGTTTCCGTCCGTCGCGTCGGCGAGAGCGGCCGCGGACGCCAGCGGCGTTTGGATAGTCGGGAGCTGCCCGGCGATGAGAGCGCCCGCGTCCTTGACCCGCAGGTTGAGCAACCGTCTCTCGTTGTTCGAGTACGTTGACGCCGCGATCCAGACAAGCACGCCGGTCAGAATCAGCCCGGCCAAAAGCACGCCAAGCGGTAGCCAGAACGGCCAGCGCCCACCCTGCGCGGCGGCGCTCGCCCCCGCGGTTTCGTGCTCGCCCTCTGTCCCCCGCGCCTGCTCAGCCTTGGCGCTGGACACCGGGCCACTGTCGGTCATCGCGACACCGGCATCATCGCGTGGAAGGGTATCGCCCGCCGCCCGCGCACGACGCACTCATTTCCCGAGTGACAGAAGCGTTGCAGCGGTTTTCCCGGCGGTCCTGCAGCCAGTCGGCGCACATCCTGCAACGACACATTCATGCGCTGCAGGCACGGAGGAATCCAACATATGATCCCGACGGCCTATGCACCAGCGCGGGAACTACAGCTCGGGCGAGGACTTCGTGCTCGAGTACGGAGAGCTCCGGTTCACGTTCAACGAACGCGATTTCCGCGAGCGCTGCGAGCAGGCGGCTCGCAAGCTCGGCTTCATCGGCGGCTCGGTCGACGAGGACGAGGGCGAGGACCTGATCAACCTGGTCGTGAATGGCGAGGTCACCGAACCGGCCTCGGCGCTCGGCGAGCACGTCAACGACTGCTGGCCGGACCTCGTGGGTCCCTCGGATCGCTCGCTCGTCCATTGGCTGCGGCGATTGATCTTCCGCGGTGCTTGGCTCGACCAGCGCGTCAAGGAGGGCGAACTCGACGTCCGGTTCGACTCGGACTCGCACGCGTTCATCTACATCCAGCCGGATCGTGGTGGCGAGCCGATCCAGCTCGCGCCAGAGCCGAGCTGGAACCGCGTCGCCTACGTACGGCGCTGAGCGGCTTCGCACGAGCGCGCCGCCGAGCCCTCCTGCGTCCATGGACCCACGCCGCCGAGCCCTCCCGCGTCCATGGACCCACGCCGCCGAGCAGTCCCGCGTCCATAGGACCCGCGCCGCTTATCCCCCAGACCCGATCACGGCTGCGATGTTCTGGACGCGTGGCGCCGGGTTGTCCAGCAGCAGCCTCGGAACGGTCACGAGTTGGTAGTGGCGCCGCCGCAGCGCCGCGATGATCTTCGGCAACGCCGCGACGGTCTGGGACCGATCTCCGCCGGCGTCGTGGAGCAGAATGATCGCGCCTGGCTTCGCCCCATGGACGGCGCGGTCGATGATCGTGTCCACGCCGGGCCGGAGGTAGTCGTTCGTGTCGACCGTCCACAGCACCATCAGCATTCGGTACCGGTGCAGCAGCGCGAGCGTGGCCGAATCCCAGAGCCCGTACGGCGGCCGGAATAGGCGAGGGAAGCTGGCGCCGTAGCGCTCGATCGCGCTGGCCTGCTCGAGCAACTGTGCCCGCTGCTTGGCCGGCGACAACCTCGACATCGGGGCGTGGATTTCCGTGTGGTCTCCGATCGGGTCGCCGTCGGCGGCGATCTCGGTCGTCGACGCGTTGAAGTACCGCTCCTCGATCCCGACCTCGAAGAACGTCGCGGGCACATGCTCGCGCTGGAGAACGGCCAGGACCTGCGGCGTGTACGGCCCGGGGCCATCATCGAACGTGAGCGCGATCTCGCGGTGTTGCGCCCCCGCGATCCGGACGTACGGCGTGTACGCAAGCGTTCGGTTGATCGCGGCGTTCTCCGCCCGCGCCTCGCGGGCGGTCAGCGACGCTGCACCGCCACCGGCAAGCTCCCGAATGGTCGCGAAGAACCCGCCGTGAGGCTGCTCAACGGTCGGCCGTGGCGCCGCGGCACCGCCTCCCGTGAGCAGAACGATCCCGAGCACGACGAGCAGCGAGATTCCGAGGACTGCCGCAATCGCAATGGCCCGGCGGCGACGATGGTGGGGCGCATTGCTCCACCGCCGCCCGCGTCGAGCGGGTTCGAGGATGCCGGATGGCCCCGGCGGGTCGCTTAGTCCAGCACCGCGTTCCATGAATGAGCCCCAAGACCATGATGCCGGGTCGCGCCTCGACGTGCACGGTGTGCACGATCTTCTCCACACACCGAGCAGGCCCGGGCGGAGGGGATGAGCAACCCGGATGGAGTGGTGAGCAACCCGGATGGAGGGGGCGAGCGAGCCGGATGGAGGGGGCGAGCGACCCGGGCGGAGGGGGCGAGCGACCCGGGCGGAGGGGGCGAGCAAACCCGCTCAGGGCACGCGGCACACCGGTTTTACGCTGCTCGCACTACGCTCCCGGGCGATGCCTGCTCCGGTCTGGGTTGTCATCCCCACCTACAACGAGGCGGAGAACATCGACGGGATCGTGCGCGCCGCGGCGGCGGAGCTCGATCGCGTGGCCCCGGACGGGTATCACATCCTGATCGTCGACGACAACTCTCCGGACGGGACCGGGCAGATCGCCGATCGGCTGGCCGCGGCCCTGCCAGGGGTTGAGGTCCTGCACCGGACGACCAAGACCGGCCTCGGGCACGCCTACCTGGCCGGCTTCTCGCACGCGTTGCGCGGCGATGCGGAGATCGTGATCGAGATGGACGCGGATTTCTCCCACGATCCCCGCTACCTCGGACCGCTGCTCGATGCCGCCAAGGAGGCCGACCTGGTGCTCGGATCTCGATACGTCCAAGGAGGCGGGGTCGAGGATTGGGGACTGCTGCGGCGCCTTATCAGCCGCGGCGGCTGCTTCTACGCTCGGACGATCCTCGGGGTCGGGGTCCACGACCTGACCGGGGGCTTCAAGTGCATCCACCGGCGCGTGCTCGAGGCGATCTCGCTCGAGACGATCCGGGCCGAGGGGTACGTTTTCCAGATCGAAGTCACGTACCGCGCGCTGCTTGCGGGCTTCCGCGTCACCGAAATCCCTATCGTTTTCCGAGACCGAAGCGTCGGCTCGAGCAAGATGTCGGCACGGATCGCGGCCGAGGCCATGTGGGCCGTGCCCTTCCTGCGCCGACGCGGCGGCCGCGGAGGATGAGGAAACCCTTACCCGGAAGCGCGATCTGCGCGCCTCTCAGCGGGTAGCGGAGACGAGTCGGGACTTGAACATTGTGAACGCATGTTCCCTAACGAAATGTCAACATTGACCACACGTCTGGCGATCGTCCGTCAGGCAACCTACATGCAATGAGCGTTAACAGTCCGCCGCTTGGCGTAACGCAGAGCGGCAGATTTGAGCTGCGAGCGCCGACGCTCGAGGCCCGCCCCAGGGCATCGATATCGCGCATCGGCCTGGTCGGGCTCGCGGGGATGTTGGCGACCGGGCTGCTCGTGTCGATCTCGGCGGCCAGCACGACCAAACTCCTTCCCCAGACGCTGTCGGCGGGAATCTCGGGGATCGGACTCGCAGGCTCGTTCGGCACCACCGGCATCAACCTGGGCAGCGCCGGATTGACGATCACGATCGGGTTGATGTTCGTCTCCTACGTCGTGACCGTCGCGGCCGCACGGCGGCTGCCGCCGGTGCTGGTGCTCGGCTCGATCGCGGCGCTCTACGCGCTGATCCTGCTCGCCCCGCCGCTGGCCTCGACCGACATCTTCAGCTACCAGTTCTACGGCCGGATCGGGCGGGTTTATGGCTTCAACCCGTATCTGGCAGGCCCGAAGGCGCTCGCCGGCGATTCGCTCTATCCACTCATCGGGTCTAAGTGGGTCGGCACCCCCACCGTCTACGGCCCCGTGTTCACCGGGCTTAGCTATCTGCTCGCCCCGCTGACGGTCGTCGCCAGCGTATTCGCGTACAAGGCGATAGCGACCGTCTCGAGCCTGGCGATCGTGGCGCTCGTCTGGAACGGCGCACGGCTGCGCGGCATCGATCAGGCTCGCGCGGTGGCGCTCGTCGGACTCAACCCGCTGATAATCGTCTATGGCATCGGCGGAGGCCACAACGATCTGCTGATGCTGGCGCCGATGGTGGCGGGCATCGTCCTGCTGCTTCAGGGCCGAGGCAGATTGGGCGCGAGCTCGATCGTCGTCGCCGCGGCGGTGAAGGTGACCGCCGGCCTCATGTTGCCCTTCGCGCTCGCCGACGCACGCGGCCGGATGGCCGGCACCCGCCGGCGCGATCTGCTGATCGGCGCCGGTGTGACCGCCGCGCTCCTGGCGGTGTTCACGCTCGCGCTGTTCGGGACGGGTCCGCTGCACCTGCCGGCGACGATCGAGAATGTCCAGAGCAAGGGCAACTGGCAGAGCATCCCGGGCTTCATCGCGGCCCGTCTCGGCTTCCGCTCGGTCGGGCAGCCGGCGGCCCTGGTGCTCACCGCGGGATTTGCCGGGGCGGTGTGCTGGCTGCTGTGGCGCGTTTGGCGCGGCGAGCTCGATTGGATCGCTGCCGCCGGCTGGGCCGCCGTGGCCCTGCTAGTCACGGCCGCGTCGCTTCTACCCTGGTACATCGCGTGGTTGATGCCGTTGGCCGCGCTCGGACGCGATCGCCGCCTGTGGCGGGTCTCAATTGTCTTAACGCTCGTGATTGGATGCTTCCAGCTCCTCGCCTATATCCCCCACGCAAGCTCGCTGCCTGGACTGTGAGCCGATCGTGACCTCGCTCGAGCAACCACCAGGAGTCACCGAGCCGACGCCTGCCGCCGACGAGGGCAGGTCGCTCAAGCTGCTCAGCGTGGTCGCGCCCGTGTACAACGAGGAGGCCACGATCGAGGAGTTCTACTCGCGCGTGTGCGCGGCGCTCGGAGGGCTGCGGTTCGAGCTCGTGCTCGTCGACGACGGCTCCACCGACGGGTCCGAGACGGTGCTCCACAAGCTCGCCTCGAACGACCCACGCGTGCACCTGGTCCAGCTCTCGCGCAATTTCGGCCACCAGACGGCCCTCACCGCCGGCCTCGACCACGCTCGTGGCGACGCGGTCGTGATGCTCGATGCCGACCTCCAGGATCCGCCCGAGCTGATCCCGCTGATGCTCGACCACTGGCGAGCCGGCTGCGATGTCATCTACGCGGTCCGTGAGCAGCGCGAAGGCGAATCGCGCTTCAAGCTCGCGACCGCGCGGTGGTTCTACTCGCTGTTCGACCGGCTCGCCCAGGTCGAGCTCCAGCACAACTCCGGCGACTTCAGGCTCCTCGACCGTCGCGCGCTCGACGCCCTGCTATCGATGCGCGAGCGCAACCGGTTCCTGCGCGGCATGACCGTCTGGGTCGGCTACCGGCAGGCCGCGGTTCCGTACCACCGCGACCGCCGCTACGCGGGCAAGACCAAATACACGATCCCGAAGATGCTGAGGTTCTCGCTCGACGCGATCTCCTCTTTCTCGCATCGCCCGCTCCAGCTCGCCACGCTGTTTGGATTCGTGATCTCGACGCTCGCGTTCATCGCGATCCCGGTCGTGATCATCCTGCGGATTCTCGGCTCGTACCTGCCCGGGTTCAGCTCGTTGACGATCGCGGTGCTGCTGCTCGGAGGGATCCAGCTGATCGCGATCGGGATCATCGGCGAGTACGTCGGCCGGATCTACGACGAGGTCAAGGGACGACCGCTCTACCTGGTGCGCTCGCGCGTGAACATCCCCGATGAGGATGCGGCTGCGCAACCGGTGCGGACCGAGCATCGCCCCACCTCGTTCTAACGACGTCGCCTGGCACCTCTAACCGCCGGCGGGATTCGGCCCGACCGAGCGGTTGACCTGCGTACCGAGATCGGCGCCGTTTTCGCTGCGGTTGCCCGCGGCCTCGCCCTCGCCGCCGGCCTCGCCGTTGCCGCCGGCCTCCCCCCCGCCCTCGGCCCCGCCCTTGCCATCGGCCTGTTCGAGCGCCGAGATCCTGCCCGCCAGGCTCTTGATCGCGTCCGCGATCGGGTCCGGCAAGTGGACCCAGTCGGCGTCCGGACCCTCCGGGCGCCGGCCCTCCACTCGCACCGGATGCCCGGGGTTGCCGACGACCGTGGAGTTAGGCGGCACGTCGTGGATCACGACGCTGTTCGCACCGATCTTCGAACCGTGCCCGACCGTGATCGGCCCGAGCAGCTTCGCGCCGGAGCCGATCGTGACGTTGTCCTGCACGGTGGGATGCCGCTTGCCGGTCGCGAAGCCGGTCCCGCCGAGCGTCACGCCCTGGTACAGGGTGACGTCATCGCCGAGTTCGGCGGTCTCCCCAATCACCACCCCCATGCCGTGATCGATGAAGAAGCCTCGGCCGATCTTCGCGGCAGGATGGATCTCGATCCCCGTGATCGCCCGGGACAGATACGCGACGATCCGCGGCAGGAGCGGGACGCCGGCGTTGTGGAGGGCGTGCGCGAACCGGTGGGCCAGGAGCGCATGGACGCCCGGCCAGGCCGCGAGGATCTCGAGTGGACCCACGTCCCGCGCCGCGGGATCGCGGCTCCGCGCGGCCGCGATGTCGCGCCGCACCTCGCCCACCATGCGGTCGAACCGCCCGAAGCCGAACATGAGAAAAGCCTAGCTACTAGTGGCCCTCGTCCCGGCGCTCGCCCTGTCGCTGCGAGCGCCCTCGTCCGGCGCACCGCGACTGCGAGCGCTCGCCGGCCGCGCGCCCTTACGGCGCGAAGAACGGGGTCGAGACGTAGCGTTCGCCCGAATCGGGCAGGATCGTGACGATGCGCGCGCCGCGCGCCTCCGGCCGGCGCGCCACCTCGAGCGCCGCCCACACCGCCGCCCCACCCGAGATCCCGGCCAGCACGCCTTCCTGCCGGGCCAGCCTGCGAGCGGTCTCAATCGCATTCTCGTCGTCGACCGGGATCACCTCGTCGAGCACGTCCCGGTTCAGGACGGCCGGGACGAACCCGGCGCCGATGCCCTGGATCTTGTGCGGTCCCGCGGGTCGGCCCGACAGGACTGCAGACGCACTGGGCTCGACACCAATCACGCGACAGCGAGGATTGCGTGACTTGAGCAGCTCGCCGGCGCCGGTGATCGTCCCGCCGGTCCCAACGCCGGCGACGAACACGTCGACCACACCGTCGAGTGCATCCCAGATCTCGGGCCCGGTGGTCAGGCGGTGAATCTCCGGATTGGCGGGATTCGAGAACTGGTCGGGCAAGAACACGCCGCCCCCAGAAGCCATCGCGCGAGCCGCGTCCACCGCCTCGTTCATGCCTCCGAGCGACTCAGTGATCTCCACGCGCGCGCCGTACAGGCGCAGCAGCCCCTCGCGTTCCCGACTCATCCCCTGCGGCATCGTCAGCACGAGGTCGTATCCCTTGGCCGCGCACACGAACGCGAGGGCGATCCCCGTGTTGCCGCTCGTCGCCTCGACGATCGTGGTCCTCCCGGGCTGGATGATCCCGTCGCGCTCGGCCGCCTCGATCATCGACACGCCGATCCTGTCCTTGACGCTCCCGCCCGGGTTGAACACCTCAAGCTTGGCGAACACCCGGGCGTGCGCATCCGGGAGCAACCGGGTCAACTCGACCATCGGCGTGCCGCCGACAGTCGCCGCAATGTTGGTCGGAATTTCGGCCATTGGCGCGTCCACACCCTACGACGGCGTGGCGGCCGATGCCGTCAGATGTGGTACATGGCCGCGCCGGCGGCGCGGGACTCCGCCTCGGCGATGTCCGCGACGGTCGACTGCGAGAGCACCGAGCGCGCCGCCTCGGCCGCGTCCGCGAACACGCCGCTGGCGCCGCCGCCGACCGGTCCGTCGAGGAGTTCGACGAGCTCGAGCACGGTGATCTCGGAGGCCGGCCGGGCGAACGAGTAACCGCCTTTGACGCCGCGCTGGGAGCGCAACACCCCCGATCGCCGCAACGTCGCGAACAGCTGCTCGAGGAACTGGACCGGGATCTGCCGGCGCCGGGCGAGCTCGGCGATCGGCACCGGACTGCGGTCGCCCTGGTGGTGGAGCTCAACCAGCGCGCTGAGCGCGTACGGCGACTTCGTGGTGATCGAGATCATCGGCGACGCCGATCATCTCAGGATCCGGCACGCCGGTGGACCTTCAGTAAGTCCGAAAGCTGACGCCCTAGATCCAGCCGCGTTCGGTCGCGATCAGAACCGCCTGGGCCCGATCCATCGCGCCGAGCTTGCCGTACACGTTGTGGAGGTGCGTACGGACCGTGCTCGTCGACAGGCCCAGCTCGGAGGCGATCTGCTTGTAAACCATCCCGCGCGCCAGGCGGCGCAGCACCTCGACCTCGCGGCCCGACATCGGGCACGGATCGATCTGGCGACGGCGCCCGCCGGAGCTTGGCAGCGGCAGGTCGTACATCACGGTGCGCAGCTCGCTCGGGGCGATCCCGACGAGGCGCGAGACGTTCAGCAGCTCGGACGGCGACACGGACCCGCCGAGCGTGTAGTGCGCGAGCATGTCGGCCAGGCGCACGACCGCAGCCTCGCCGTCGACATCCTCGGCGTGGTGGCGCTCGATCACGCTGGCGACGGACTTAGGGAGCCCCCACCGGCGCGCGAGCACCCCGCCGACCAGCGCGTGGTCGACGCCGAGCTCGCGGCGCTCGGAGGTGATGCGCTCCTCGGGCGTCCGCGCCTCGGCGTGGATCTGCCGGGGATAACCGGGATACGCGTGGACCAGGACGAGCTTGCCGATGTCGTGCAGCAGCGAGGTGACCATCAGCCGGTCGCGAGACTCGTAGCCAAGCTCTCGAGCGATCCGGTCGGCCGCGCGCTGCGTCGCGACGGCGTGCAGCCGGAACCGCTCGGGCACGCCCTGCCAGACCGCCGTACGCTCGAAGAAGTCGAACGTACGCGCCTTGCTCGCGATTGAGTGGACGTTGCGGGGCGAGAGAACCTCGACCCCCTTGACCGCGCTCTCGACCCGACCGCGCATCTTTCCGTCGACGCGGTTGGCCAGGCGCAGCACGGTGACCGCCAGCGCCACATCGGCTTCGACAGCGGCGACAACGTCCGCGGTCGACGGCTCACCGGCCTCGAACAGGCGGAGAACCCGGTTGCGCGACTCGGCGAGCATCGGGAACGCTTCAAGCGCCTCGAACGCGGCGGTCAGCCGGCGTCCGTGACCCTCGTTGTGATGGCGCTCACGTGAGGCGTATGCATCATTTGAATTCTTGACTGCGGCTAGCGTGGCCACGATGTTCGGGTCCGTCCTACTAGGGGGCTCAGGGGGTACGGGCGGTTCCACTGTCGTCATAACCGCCTCAGCCAGCGTTATCGGCAGGGGTAGGACGTTCGTTTAGTCGAGTCTTCATTTGCGCATGCTCCAACGCCGAGTCGATTCGTGCCAGCGTCTCGTCCTTGCCGAGCAGCACCACGCTCTCGAAGATTCCGGGAGACACCGTCGTCCCAGCGATCGCGACACGGACTGGCTGGAACACTCTCCCTGATTTCACGCCTCGCTGCTCAACGACTTCACGCAGCGCGCTCTCGACGTTCTCGATCGTGAACGGCTCTGCGCTCGCCAACGCGGCGCGCGCCGCCTTGAGGCACTCCACCCCACCGTCACCGGAGATCACCTTTCGGAAGGCGGCGGGGTCGTCGGCCGGACCGTCGAACAGGAACCCGACCAGCGGCCAGAAGTCGGCGAGCGTCTGGATCTTCTCCTGCGAGACCTCGACCGCCTCGCGCAGGCCGGGTCGGCCGGTGTACTCCTCGAGCCGCTTCGTGAGCTCGTCGGTCCCGAGCTCGCGGATCCAGCGGCCGTTCAGGTGACGGAGCTTTCGCTCGTCGAACACAGCCGGGTTCTTCGACACGCGCTCGAGACGGAAGCGCTCGGCGAGCTCGTCAAGCGAGAAGAACTCCTCGTCGGCGGCGAACCCGGCGCCGAGCAGCGCGATGTAGTTGTCGACCGCCTCGGGCAGGTAGCCGGCGGCGCGCAGCTCCTGGACCGAGGCGGCGCCGTGGCGCTTGGACAGCTTGCGCCCGTCCGGCCCGTGCAGCAGCGGCAGGTGCGCGTAGCGCGGCGGCGGGATTCCGAGCGCGTCGAGCACGAGCAGCTGCTTGGGGGTATTCGAGATGTGGTCCTCGCCGCGGACGACGTCGGTGATGCCCGCGTCGAGATCGTCGATGAGGTTCGCGAACACGTACAGCACCGACCCGTCGGCTCGCGCGATCACGAAGTCGTCCATGCTCGCGTTCGCGAACCGGATCTGGCCTCGAATCACATCGTCGAAAACGGTCTCCCCCTCGTCGGGGACGCGCAGCCGAACCGCCCCGGAATCCTCGACCTGGCCGCGGTACCCGCGCTCGAAGCCCTGGCGCTGCTTGAACGTCTGGACGTCGTCGGCGGTGGCGTTCGAGTGGTAGGCGTGGCCAGAGTCGAGCAGTTGCTCCAGCACCTCGCGATGGCGCGGCGCTCGTTCTGACTGGAACACAGGGCCCTCGTCCCAGTCGAGGTTCAGCCAGCGCAGCGCGTCGAGGATCTGCTCCACGTTCTCGGGAGTCGATCGCTCGCGATCGGTATCTTCGATCCGCAGCACGAGCGTCCCCGGCTCACCCTCGGGGCCATACGCTTGGCCGTGGGCCAGCAGCCAGTTGTACAAGGCTGTCCGGGCACCACCGATGTGCAATGCCCCGGTCGGGGATGGAGCGAAGCGAACGCGCATGACCTACACATTCTCATGCTAATCGGCGCACACGTGTCGAATGCTGGTGGTCTCGACCGCGCGGTCGAGCGCGGAGTCGAGCGAGGCTGCGAGGCGATCCAGATCTTCAACCAGTCACCGCGCATGTGGCGGCCGACCGCTTACACCGAGGACGACTTCGCGGAGTTCCGCCAAGCGCTCGACGAAAGCCCGATCGAGGCCGTCCTGATCCACGCTGTCTACCTGATCAACTGCGCCACCGAGGACGCCGATATGCGCAAGAAATCGCTGGCCTCGCTGACCCAGTCGCTTCGCGTCGGGGTCGGCATCGGAGCCGTCGGCGTGGTCCTCCATCCGGGCTCGGCGAAGACGGGCGATGTCCCCAAGGCGATCAAGCGCGCCGGCAAGGTCATCAGGGAGGCACTCGCCGAGACCGACCGCTGCCCGCTGCTGCTCGAGGACACCGCGGGCGCCGGCGGCACCCTCGGCCGCTCGTTCGAGGAGCTTTCAGCGCTGATCGACGCGTCCGGCGGCGGCAAGCGCCTCGGGATCTGCCTCGACTCCTGTCACCTGTTCGCGTCGGGTTACGACGTCCGCACCCCGAAGAGCCTCGGCGAGGTGCTCGACGAGTTCGACGCCGCCGTCGGGCTCGACCGCCTCAGGGCGCTCCACGTCAACGATTCCGTCGTCAAGCTCGGGTCCAATCGCGACCGGCACGCGATCATGGGCGAGGGCGAGCTCGGCGAGAAGGGTTGCGCGGTGTTCATCTCCGAACCGCGGTTCGAGAAGCTCCCCGGGGTGCTCGAGACCGGGCGCGATCACGGCAGCCCGGCAGCGGAGGACGTGGCGCTGGCGAAGAAGCTGCGGAGCCGCGGCAGGTCGAACCGAGCGCGCGCGAAGCGGTCAGGCAAGACCGCCCGGACTGCCCGCTGAAACCTCGGTCAGGCCGAGCCGCGACGCTGCGCGCCTGTCTCGACGCGGGCGCGAAGCTCGCCGTTCGTCTCGCGGGCGACGTCGAGCAATGGACCGAGCGGCCGGGGAGTGAACAACGGATCGCACGCCGCCCAGAGGACCCGAACCGAACGGCCGAGTCCCTGGCAGAAGCGGCTGAGCAGCGCGGTCTTTCCGATCCCGGCCTCGCCCCGGACGAGGACGAGCTGCCCGCGTGAGCTCTCGGTTACCCGGGCCAGCGCGCCGGCGAGCTTGGCAAGGTCCTCCGACCGCTCGAGAAGCTCGGCCGATCCCCCGGTTGGGACATGCCCCGAGAGCTGCACGCGAGCATCATCGCCCGCCCCCACGTTGAGTTCAACCGATGACCGCACGGCCGTTCCGGCGACGTACCGCCACGGCTGCGCCCGAGCCGACGCCCACCAGCACGAGCATCCCTGCGGCGCCGAGCCCGGCGTCGTCCCACCGGAACCCCTGCCCCGACTGCGCCACCGGCAGCGGCGCGGAGGTCTCGACCGCCGGCACGCCGCCCGAATACGACGAACCCGGCGGGTCAAACAACGGCCTGGCGGCTGCGCCGGACGGCGCGGCGGCGGCCAGGATCACAGCTCCGGTAAGCGCGCGCTTGGTGATCTGCTTCATGTATCTCGGCATGTACGTCCTCCTGATCGGTCGGTTCGTGTATCGCCTCAGAACCTACGAGCGCGCTGCCGGGCGGGCATCGGGAGGACTCCCCATGTTGCGCGGCGCCGCCGCCTATCTTGAGAACGCGCCCGCCGCCGGGTAATCGATAGCGTGCCGGAGATGAGCGATCGCGAAGGAGACGCGCTTGTCATCTTCGGCATCACCGGCGACCTGGCCAAGAAGCAGACGTTCCAATCGCTTTACCGGCTCGAGGCGCGCGGGCTGCTCGACGTCCCGGTGTTCGGAGTGGCGCGCCAGGACTTGACCGACGACGACCTTCGACGCCGCGCGCGCGATGCGATCGAGCAGACCGGCGAGGACCTCGACGAAGCCGTGTTCGACCGGTTCGCGGGGCGGCTCTTCTACGTCGGCGGCGACTTCGACCAGGGCCAGACGTATTCGAAGCTGGCGCAGGCGCTCGGAGACCGCCACAACCCCGTTTTCTACCTCGAGGTTCCGCCATCGCTGTTCGCCACGGTGGTCGAGGGCTTGGCCAAGGCGAACCTCGTGTCGAACGGACAGCGCGTCGTGGTCGAGAAGCCGTTCGGGCACGACCTCCAGTCGGCGCGCGAGCTCGCGGCCGATCTGCATCGCTACCTCGACGAGTCCCAGATCTACCGGATCGACCACTTCCTCGGGAAGATGGGGCTCGAGGAAGTCGTCTACCTGCGGTTCGCGAACACGATGCTCGAACCGGTCTGGAACCGCAACTACATCTCGTGCGTGCAGATCACGATGGCCGAGGACTTCGGGGTAGAGGACCGGGGGCGCTTTTACGATCCCGTCGGGGCGCTGCGGGACGTGGTCGTCAACCATCTCCTGCAGGTGGTCGCCGCGGCGGCGATGGACCCGCCGAGCGGCGGCGATCCCGACACGATCAAGGATTCCAGACAAGCCGTGTTTCGAGCGATGCCGGACGCCGACCCGTCCCACTACGTGCGCGGCCAGTACGACGGTTACCGCGACACCGACGGCGTCGCGCCGGATTCGACCACCGAGACATACGCCGCCCTGCGCCTGTACATCGACTCCTGGCGGTGGCAAGGCGTGCCGTTCTACATCCGGACCGGCAAGCACCTCGCGGTCAGGGAGACCGAGCTGCGGCTGGTGTTCAAGCATCCCCCGCGCCTTCACTTCCTTCCTCACGATCACCGCGCGCCGGCGCCGAATCAGCTCGTGTTCAGGATCGATCCGTCGCCCGGGATCCGGCTTACCCTCGACGCCGAGCGCGCCGACAAGCCGGGAGCGAACGAGATCGACTTCGAAGTGAAGTTCGCCGAGGAGGGCGGCGAGGGTGCGACGCCGTACGAGGTGCTGCTCCACGCGGCGCTGTGCGGGGACGCCGCCTATTTCAACCGGCAGGACAACGTCGAGGAGTGCTGGCGGATCGTCGAGCCGCTGCTGGACTCGCCGCCCCCGGTGCAGCCATACGCGCAGGGCTCGTGGGGACCCGCGGAGGCGGACAAGCTGGTCGCCGGCCACGGCGGCTGGCGCGCTCCGTGGCTGCCCGATCAGACGAGCAAGTAGAGCGGCTGCTCGAGCAGTTGCCGGACGCGCGCGAGGAACTCCGCGGCCGGGGCGCCATACAGAATCCGGTGGTCGCACGTGAGCGCGATGCTCATCCGCGAGCCGGGAACCACCTGCCGCTCGCGGACGACCGGGACCTCTTGCAGCTCCCCGACCGCCAGAATCGCAGCCTGCGGCGGATTGATGATCGCCTCGAAGCCGGCCACGCCGTACATCCCCAGGTTGGACACCGTGAACGTGCCTCCCGACAGCTCGGCGGGCGTGATCTGGTGTGACCGGACGCGCTCGACGAGCGTCCGCGTCTCCCGCGCGATCTCGAGCAACGACTTGCGGTCGGCGTCGAATACGGTCGGGACGATGAGGCTGTCGTGCGCCGCGACCGCGATCCCGACGTTGACGCGCTCGTACAGCTCGAACGCGCCGTCGCGGTAGGCGGCGTTCGCGCGCGGATGCTCGCGCAGCGCGAGCCCGCACGCCTTGACCACCATGTCGTTGTAGGACGGCACCGCCAAGGCGCCGCCGTCAGGCGCCGCCTTGCGCAGCTGCGAGCGAAGCTCGACCGCCTGCTCCATGGCGACCTCCGCATGCAGCGTGAAGTCCGGGATCGTCGCCTTGGATTCCGCCATCCGCTGGGCGATCTGGACCTGGATGCGGGAGGGCTGCTCGGTCGTGACGACGCCCTTGGCGCCGCGCTTGGGCACGTCAGCCTTGACGATTCGCCCGCCGGGACCGGAGCCGCTCAGCCCGCGTAGGTCGACCTCCGATTCGCGCGCGATCCGCCGGGCGAGCGGTGATGCCTTGACGCGGTCGGACCCGTTGCCGGCATCGGATGATTTGCCCGCGGCGGCGGGGGCCGGCGCGGCGGGGCCGGGCTGGGCGGGCGCCGGAGATCGGGGCAGCGCGTCGCCGATGCTCCCGATCACGCCGCCGATCGCCACGGTCTCGCCCTCGCCGGCGAGGATCCGCAGCGTCCCGTCGGCGTCCGCATCGAACATGACGGTCGCCTTGTCGGTCTCGACCTCGGCGAGCGGCTCACCCTTCGACACCTCATCGCCGTCCTGCTTCAGCCAGCGGACGATCGTGCCCTCCTCCATCGAGTCCGACAACCGCGGCATCACGATCTCGGGCATGTCAGCTCACCGCGATGCCCGCGCGCTCCGCTACCGCGGCCGCGATCGCGGCGGCGCCTGGGATGAACGCGTCCTCGAGCGTCGGGCTGTAGGGGATCGGAAGCTCGTCGGTGGCGAGCAGCCAGGCGTCGTCGAGATCGTGGAGCCCGTGCTCGGCGACCCGGCCGAGCAAACCCGATCCCCAGCCCCCGGTGCGAGGCCCCTCCTCGACGGCCAGCAGGCGGTTGGTCCGAGCCACCGACTCGAGCACGGTGTCGAGATCGAGCGGCCGGAGTGTGCGCACGTCGATGACCTCGGCCTCGACGCCGCCGCGGGCAAGCTGCTCGGCGGCTTCGAGCGCGTCGGGCACGCCCTTGCCGGCGGAGACGATCGTCACGTCGCTGCCGGAGCGCGCCACGCGCGCGCGGCCCAGCGGGATGACCTCGTCGGCGACCGCGGGAGCTGGACCCTTGACCGAGTAGAGGCGCTTGTGCTCGAGGAAGATCACCGGGTTATCGTCGCGGATCGCGCCCTTGAGAAGCCCCTTCGCCTCCGCCGGCGAGGACGGGAACGCGATCTTCAGCCCGGGGATCCCCTGGAACCAGGTCGCGTGCGTCTGGGAGTGGATCGCGCCGAACCGGCCACCGCCGCCGACGGCCGAGCGGACGACGAGCGGCACGCTGCGCTGCTCTGCTGACAGGTACCAGTACTTGGCGGATTGGTTGACGAGCGAGTCCATCGCCAGCCCCATGAAGTCGCCGAACATGATCTCGATGATCGGGCGCAGGCCGGCGACGGCGGCGCCGAACGCCGCGCCCGCCAGCGCGAGCTCGGAGATCGGCGTGTCGAACACCCGCTCGGATCCGAATCGTTCCTGGATGCCGGGCGTGACCGCGAACACGCCGCCCTGTTCGGCGGCGACGTCCTCGCCGAAGAACACGACCGACTGGTCGCGCTCCATCTCCTCGATGATCGCCTCGCGGATCGCGGCGCGGAACTCGAGGGTCATGGGGCGAACTCCGTCGCGTGCTCGGCCTGCGGGTCGGGGTACGGCGCGGCGAGCGCCGCCTCCACCGCCCGATCCATCCGGGCGCGGGTCGCCTCCTCGACCTCGTCGATCTCCGACTCGGCGACCCCGAGCTCGACCAGACGCGCCCGCGCGATCCCGAGCGGGTCGCGCGCCAGCCACCGCTCGACCTCCTCCGGAGGGCGGTAGCGCGCCGGGTCCGCCTTCGAGTGGCCGTGATGGCGATATGTCTGGCACTCGAGCAGCGTCGGCCCAGAGCCGCTTCGAGCGCGTGCGACGGCCTCGACGGCGGCCTCACGCACCGCCCACACATCGTTGCCGTCGACGACATCGCCGGGGATCCCGTACGCGCCGGCGCGCGCCGCGATGTCGTGGCCGGCGGTCACCGCCGTCATCGGCGTGAACTCTCCGTAGAAGTTGTTCTCACACACGAACACGGCGGGCAGGGAGAACACCTTGGCGAAGTTCAGGCATTCGTGGAAGTACCCCTGGTTAGTCGCGCCGTCGCCGAACATCGCGACCGCGACGCGGCCCTGGCGCTTGGCGGCGAGCGCGGCGCCGGTGGCGGCGGCGATGCTGCCGCCGACGATCCCGAAGCAGCCGACCAACCCGTGTTCGATGTCGATCACGTTCATCGATCCGGCCCGCCCGGCGCAGACGCCGGTGGCGCGGCCGAGCATCTCCGCGATCAGCGCGCCGGGGTCGGTGCCCTTGGCGAGCGCGTGGCCGTGGCCGCGGTAGGTCCCGGCGAGGTAGTCGTCGGGCTCGAGCGCCGAGCAGACCCCCACCGGCACGGCCTCCTGGCCCGCGCACAGGTGGGTGGTGCCGTGGACCTCGCCCTTCAGGAACAGCCGCTGCATCTCGGTCTCGAACAGGCGAATCAGGAGCATCCGCCCGTAGCGCTCGAGGTACGCCGCGGGCGCCTCGGTGCCGACCGCGGCGTCGACCGTCACGCGGCGCGCTCCAGCCCATCGGACACGGGCGCGGCCTCGGACTCGAGCTCGAGCGACGACGCCTTGGCCTGGAGCTCGATCAGCGCGGCGAAGTCGACGTCGGTGTAGCCGTTGCCGATCAAAGCCTGGACGACCTGTTGCGCGGCCGAGGCCACCGGCATCGGCACGCCGAGCTCGCGCGCCGCCTGGTGTCCAAGATCGAAGTCCTTGAGCAGGAGCTCGGGGGTGAACGTCGGCGTGAAATCCAGGTTGACGTAGGCCGGCGTCTTGTAGCGGGTGAAGGTCGAGCCCATCACGCTGTTGTTCAGGAACTCCATCAGGTCCGCCCGCGACACGCCGCCCTTCTCGGCGAGCACGAGGATCTCCGCCAGCGTCTGCGCGACGATCCCGAGCATCAGGTTGTGGCACACCTTGACCAGCCGGGCGCCGTCTCCGTCGCCGCAATACGTCACGCCGCCCGCGGCCATGATCTCGAGGTAGGGCAGCGCCGCGCGATGCGCCTCCTCGGGTCCTGAGGTGACCATCGTCAGCCGGCCGGCCTTGACCACCTTCGGGTTCCCGCTGACGGGCGCGGCCAGCAGCGCGGTCCCGCGCCTCTCGGCCTCGGCCCTCACGACGGCGGACGCCTCCGCCGACACGGTCGTGGAATCGACGATGACCGCCGGCGCCTGTCCCGACCCCGACAACACCCCTTCGGGTCCGGTGACCACCTGCTGGAAGTCGGCCGGCCCCGCGACGATCGTGAACACGATGTCACGGTCACCGAGGTCCGCCGGCGCATCGACGATCGTCGCGCCGAGCGCGGCCAGCGGCTCGGCCTTCGACCGCGTGCGGTTGTAGACCGCGACGTCGCACCCGGCGTCGAGCAGACGGGTCGCGAGCGCCAGACCCATGCGGCCCGCACCCACCCAGCCGAGGCGCTTCTCGTTCAGGTTTCGATCCTGCATAGCAGTCAATTCTCCTAGCGTCCCGGTCCCCTGATGCAATCGTTTGCAAGCGTACCGGACTGTCGCTTGTTGCGTCAACCCGCCGACGCGACTGTGTTTTTCGCTGATATCCAGCGAAAAACTCAGTCGCACGCGTCTCGCGCCGGGTGCAAACGATTGTAAGCTTCGGCTGTGGGACTCCGCACCTACGGGACGATGGCCGTCGACTGGGAGGAGCGCGTCCGCTTCGATCGCCTGCGCACGGAGCGGCTCGCGCGGATCGCCGGCCTGCTGGCGGAGTCCTCGCTCGGAGCACTGCTGTGCTTCGACATGACGAACATCCGCTACATCACGGCGACCCACATCGGCACCTGGGCGCAGGACAAGCTGAACCGCTTCTGCCTGCTCCCCCAGCACGACGAGCCGATCATGTGGGATTTCGGGTCGGCCGCGCGCCACCATCAGCTGTACAACCCATGGCTGGCGCAGGGTCGCTCTCGCGCCGGCATCTCAACCCTGCGCGGCGCGATGGCCCCCGAGTCCGGCCGGGCCGAGGACGTCGCGGACAAGATCGCGGTCGAGCTTGAGCAGCGCGGCCTCCTCGGTGAGCCGGTCGGCGTCGACGCCGTCGAGCCACCCGTGCTGTTCGCGCTGCAGGCCCGGGGAATCCAGGTCGTCGACGGCCAGCAGTTGATGCAGCAGGCCCGCGTGATCAAGACCCAGGACGAGATCACGCTGCTCAACCACGCGTGCGCGATGGTCGACGCCGCCTACGAGGAGCTGTACCGCGCGATGAAGCCAGGGATGCGCGAGAACGAGTGCGTCGGCCTGGTCAACAAGGTGCTCTACGACATGGGGTCGGAGTTCGTGGAGGGGGTCAACGCGATCTCGGGCGAGCGCTGCAACCCCCACCCGCACGTGTACACCGATCGTGCGCTCCGGCCCGGCGACCCCGCGTACTTCGACATCCTCCACAGCTTCATGGGCTACCGCACGTGCTACTACCGCACGTTCGCGGTGGCGAGTGCCTCGCGAGCGCTGGTCGACGCCTACAGGCGGTGCCGCTACTACCTCGACGCGGCGATCGAACTGATCCGTCCCGGCGCCACCACCGGCGAGGTGGCCGGCGTTTGGCCGCGGGCGCAGGAGTTCGGGTTCTCCGACGAGGAGGCGGCGTTCGCGCTCCAGTTTGGACACGGTGTCGGTCTGTCGATCTGGGAGAAGCCGATCTTCAGCCGGCTCGTCTCGCTCGACCATCCCGAGGAGATCCGGGAGGGCATGGTGTTCGCGCTCGAGACGTTCTGGCCGGCCAGCGACGGCTGGTCGGCGGCGCGGATCGAGGAGCAGCTGGTCGTTACCGCGGACGGCTGCGAGGTGATCACCCGCTTCCCCGCCGAGGATCTCGTGATCGCCGGCAGGCGGTACCAGACGGTCGGCGGGTCGCTGCCGCTCGAGCGCGAGGTCACCTCGGAGCGCAACACGGTCCTGAACCACGAGACGCAGGAGGCGATGCCCGCGGGCGACCCCGGGGCATCGCTAGCGCTCGGATAATCCCTACGGGCGCGCCTCCAGAACCAGGTTGAACGGCGTCTCGGTCGCGCGGCGAAAGCGCGTGAAGCCGCCGGCGGTGACCACCTCGCGGAGCCGAGCCTCGCCGGCCTGGGCGCCTAGCGCCAGGCCGACCTCCTGAGCCCGCGATGCCGGCGTGCACACGAGCGTCGATGCGCCGTAGTACACGCGGCCGACCGGGTTGAGGTTGTCCTCGAGCCGGTCGCCGGCGTAGGGCTCGACGATCAGCCAGGTCCCGTCCGGCGCGAGGCTCCGCAGCACGTGGGCGGCGGCGCCGACCGGGTCGCCCATGTCGTGCAGGCAGTCGAACATGCACATGAGGTCGTACGCGTCTCCGGGATAGTCCTTGGCGGACGCGACCTCGAAACGCGCCCGGTCGCCCAGGCCGGCCTTCGCCGCCGCCGCGCGAGCGTGCTCGATCGACGGTGCGTGGTAGTCGAACCCGACGAACTCCGAGCGCTGGAACGCCTGCGCCATCAGGAGCGTCGACGCGCCGTGGCCGCAGCCGACGTCGGCCACGCGCGCCCCGGTTTGCAACCTGCCCTCGACCCCGTCGAGCGCCGGAATCCACGACGACACGAGATTGGCCGCGTACCCTGGCCGGAAGAACCGCTCGGTGCCGCTGAACAGATCGTCGTGATGCTCGTGCCAGCCGACTCCGTGCCCGCCGACGAACGCACGCTCGATCTTCTCCTCATCCTTGATCGCCGCCGTCGCCACCTGAAACGCGCCCGGCACGAACGCCGGACTGTCCTCCTGGGCAAGCGTGAAGGCCTGCTCGGGCGATAGCGAGAAGGTTCCCTGGCCGGAGTCGTAGTTGACGTAGCCGCTCGCGGCCTGGTTGGACAGCCACTCGCGCACATAGCGTGCATCGGTGCCCGTCCGCTCCGCCAGCTCATCGGGCCCGACCGGCTCACCGTCGGCCATCGCCCGGTAGAGGCCCAACCGATCGCCGATGACCACGAGCGCCGCGCTTAGCGCGGCGCCCAGATCACCCACGAACCGGCCCATGAACTCATCGAGCTTTGCCTGATCGACAGGCTGGATCGTGGTCGACATGGCTCATGCCTCGTCCCAGACCTCGAGCACGCTCTGCGCCGAGATCACTCCGCCGTCGAGCTCGATCACGGTCGAGCACAACACGTTGGTGCCGTCGGGGTACCGGCATGCCTGGGTGTAGGCCGCGCCGGTGTCGTCGAGGACGCGGTGCCTGACCTTGTGGGTCATCTCGCGGCTGTACGTGTCCTCGAGCCAACCCTTGATCTCCTCCCGCTTGCGCAGCACCCGCGGCGCACCCGGCTGGGAGATCTTGTTGGTGATCGTCACGACCGCATCCGGCCCGTACATCGACACCTGCGTCGCGGCGTCGCGCTCCTCGGCCGCCCGGGTGAAGCGGTCGAGTCGAAGGTGGTGACGGTGCCCATGGCCCCCTCCTCTTTGTTTGGTGTTTACCTACCTACTAGTAGGTAGAGGTCCCGACGTCCGATAACCTACCTTCCAGTAGGTAAGCTCTCAACCCTAAAGGGATAACATTTCTCGCGGGTTCAACAACTTCAGCTACGCCGACATCGCGACCGAGCTCGGCATCACCAAGGCCAGCCTCCACTACCACTACCCGGGAAAGGCTGAGCTCGGGCAGGCCCTGATCACCCGTTACACCGACCGGTTCTCGGAAGCGCTCGAACGGATCGATCGCGACCAGCCCGATGCCCGTGCGAAGCTCGAGGCCTACGCGGACCTGTACGCCGAGGTACTGCGGGGCAAGCGGATGTGCATGTGCGGGATCCTCGCCGCCGAGTATCAGACCTTGCCCAAGCCGATGCGCACTGCGGTGATCAGCTTCTTCGACGAGAACCAGAAGTGGCTCGCGCAGGTGCTCACCGGGGGCAAGACGGATCACACGCTGAAATACAGCGGCGACCCGGAGGACGTGGCGCAGGGCATTCTGAGCACGCTGGAGGGCGCGATGCTCGTGGCCCGGCCGTACGGCGACCTCACGCGGTTCAACGCCGCGGCGAATCAGCTGCTGGCCGGGCTGAGCGCTTGACGCGGCCGTCTCACGGCCTGGCGCGAAGCTCCGCTCTCACGCGAGCGTCCGCAGCGCTCGCCACAGCTTCTCGGCCGTGAACGGCGGGTCGGGCGCGTCCCCTCCCAGTGCGTCGGCCACGGCGTTCGCGATCGCGGCCGGAGTGCCGATCGCCCCGCCCTCGCCGATCCCCTTGGCGCCCAGGGGGTTGTTCGGCGAGGGCGACTCAACGAACGCGCTGGCGATCGGCGGCACCTCGGCGGCGCCGGGAAGGGCGTACTCGGAGAACGACGCACCCAGCAGCTGACCGTCCACGTCGTGTACGGCCTCCTCCATCAGAACCGCGCCGAGGCCCTGGACGATGCCCCCGTGAACCTGGCCCTCGGCCAGGAGCGGGTTGATGATCGTGCCGGCATCGTCGACCGCGACCAGCCGCCGGACGGTGAGGGCGCCGGTGGCGCGATCGATCTCGACGCTGGCGCCGTAGGCGCCCGAGCCGAAGACCATCTCGGAATCGAACCGCGCCTCCGCCTCGAGGCCGTGACCGGCCGCGGCGACCTCGGCCAGCGTGACCGACCGACCGTCCGGGCCCGTCCACCGCGTTCCCGACCGCGCGACGAGAATCTCGGGGCAACCGAGCAGCCCGGCGGCTACGCCGGTGGCCCGCTCGAGGAGCTGCTCGACCGCCTGCACGAGCGCGGAGCCGCCCACCGCGACCGAGCGGCTGCCGAACGTTCCCACCCCGGGCGGTACCTCGGCCGTGTCGCCGAATCGCATCTCGACCTCCCCCACTTCGATCCCGAGGCGGTCGGCGACGATCTGCGCGAACGTCGTGTCATGCCCCTGGCCATGGGGCGTCGACCCGCTCCGCGCGATCACCCGACCGTCGGCGCCGATCGAGATCCGTGCGCTCTCCCAGTTGCCCCCGGCGCGCTCGACGTACATCGCCACGCCGGTGCCGACCGCGCGATCCGCGCCGCCGACGCCCTGCGGCGCGTCCCCCAGCAGTTCGAGCGCCAGGTCAAGGCAGCGCGCGTAGTCGCCCGAGTCATACGTGAAGCCGAGCGCGCTGCGGTGCGGGAACGACCGGATCAGGTTGCGTCGGCGCAGCTCCACCGGATCGAGGCCGAGCCGGCGGGCCGCGAGATCCACCGTGCGTTCGAGCACGTATGCGGCTTCGGGCCGCCCGGCACCGCGGTACGGCCCGGTCGGGACCTTGTCCGTGCGCGCGCCGCGCACCGACACCTTCGCCGCCGCGATGTCGTAGCAGCCGGTCATCAACATCGCGGCGGTCCGCGGGGGAATCGCAGTCGTCGGCAGCAGGTACGCCCCCAGGTCGGCCAGAATCGAGGCCTTCAAGGCCAGGATCCGACCGCGGCCGTCCAGCCCGAGCTCGACCTCCGCCTCGACGCCGCGGCCCTGGTAGGCCCCGAGGAAGTTCTCGCCCCGGTCCTCCACCCACTTCAGGGGACGGCCCAGCCCCATCGCCGCGACGGCCACCACGACCGCCTCGACCGCGATCGTCCCCTTGCTCCCGAACGCGCCGCCGACGTCCTGCACCACTACCCGGATCCGCTCGGCGGGCCGCTCCAAAGCGTGCGCGAGCTGGTCCAGCGGGCGGTGCGGGTCCTGCGCGGACGCCCACACCGTGAGCATGTCCGAGCGCGCGTCGTAGGCGACCACGACGCCGCGGGGCTCGATCGGCGCCGCCACGAGCCGCGGGATCCGGTAGCGCGCCGCGACGCGATGCGGAGCGCTGCCGAGCAGCGCCTCGACGTCCCCGGCGCTGCGCTCCCACCGCATCAGCGTCTCCGGCGCGTCGCGTGGATCGACGACCGCCTGAAGGGTCTCGTACGCGACCTCGACCCGCTCGGCGGCGTCCATCGCCTGCGCGCGCGTCTCGGCCACGACCGCCGCCACCGGCTGGCCGGAATACCGGACCTCATCGGCGGCGAGAATCGGGTGCGGCAGATCGGCGAGCTCGGCCCCCTCGAGCTCGGCCACCGCCAGCGGCCGCGCGCGTCCGCGCAGGTCCCGAGCCGTCAGCACACCGAGCAATCCGGGAGCGGACGCCGGTAGGCGCATGTCGAGAATCCGCGCCCTCGCGTCGTGGCTGCGCACGAACACGACGTGCGCGAGTCCGGGCATGTCGATGTCGTCGACGTAGCGGCCCTGCCCTCGTACCAGTGGCAGATCCTCCCGCCGGCGCAGCGGTTGACCGATCATGCGGCTGGAGCCAGCCGCTCGGCCATCCAATCGCCCACCAGCGGGCGGTAGCGGTAGGGCAGGTTGCTGCACACGTGCGTGCCGCGTTCGTACAGCACGAACGAGCCGTCGGGAGTCTCGCGCGCGGCTCGCTCGGTCTGGCGCCACGGGATGATGCGGTCGAGACCGCCGGTGACGAACAGGGCCGGCTGCGTCAGGGTTCCGAGAACGCCGGCGAGGTTGAGGGCGTGGGCGCGCTCGCGGCCGTCCCGCTCGTCGCGTGCCCCCGACTTGAAGGTGAACGCCGCGCGGGTCAGCGGCGGCAGGTCGTCCCACACCTCGCCGAAGTTGTACGGGCCGCTGATCGCCGCGACGGCGCGGATACGCGGCTCGAAGGCGGCCGCGCGGGGCGCGTAATAGCCACCGAGGCTGACCCCGGCGGCGCCGACGCGTGCGAGGTCGATGTCGTCGCGGCCACCGAGCGCGTCGAGCATCGCCGCCACCGCGACCTCGTAGTCATGCCGGATCGGCAGCTTGAACCCGGCCTCCCCCTGGCCGGGACCGTCCATCGACAGCGTCGCCATCCCGCGCGCGAGGAACGAGTTCTCCCAGTGGAAGAACTCCTCCTTGGTGGAGTCAAGGCCGGGGATGAGGATGACCAGCGGCGGAGGCGGCTCGGTGGCGGGCCGCCGGAGGTTGGCCGCCAGCATGCCACTGTCGAGCCGCGCCTCGATCCGCTCCGCGGTCGGGTCGAGAAACGAGTGGGCCTTGGCCATCGCCGCGATCGACCGCTCGGTCGCGGCGCGATGCGCAGCCGCATCGAGCACCCACACGAACTTGCCGAAGTGCAGGCACACGGCCCCGTGCAGATACGCCTCCCCGGCGGTTCGGCCCCGCCCCCCGGCCTCGGCGTCGGCAGCGAGCTCGAGGTGCTCCTCGGCGAGCTCGGTCCATGCGTCGAGCCACTCCTCCCATCGCTCGATCCGGCGGGTGGTACGCACGAAGTCGTTGTAGTCGACGCCCATCGCGATGAAGCGCGGCGCCCAGTGATCAATCGCGGCCTGCACCCGGGCGTCGGGCATCAGCTCGCGGACGTGCTCGACACCGCGCCACCGAGGTACAGCGCCCCGATCTCGGGGTGCTCGAGGATCTCGCGTCCGGTCCCGGTGAGCCGCACGCGCCCGTTCTCCAGTACGAGGCCGCGCGTTGAGAGCCTCAGACCCGCGCGCGCGTTCTGCTCGACGAGCAAGATCGTTCGACCCTGCTGGTTCAGCAGCCGGATCATCTGAAAGACGATCTTGCGCGTGGGCGGATCGAGCCCGATCGACGGCTCGTCGAGGACGATCAGCGCCGGATCCAGCATCAGGCTGCGCGCGAGCTCGACCAGGCGCTGCTGACCGCCGGACAGGCCCCCGGCCTTGTCGTGCGCCCGCTCGCGCACGAGCGGGAACAGCTCCTCGACCTTGCCGAGTCGGCGCCGGACCAGTCCGGCGTCGCGGACCGTGTACGCGCCCATCTCGACGTTCTCGCGAACGGTCATCTCTCCGAACAGGCTGTGGGCCTGCGGAACCATGACCACCCCCTTGGCCAGCACCTGGCGCGGCGCGAGGCCGAGCAGCGACTCGCCCCTGAACGCAATCGCCCCGCGGCGGGGACGGAGGACGCCGCTGATCGTGGCCAGCAGCGTGGACTTTCCGGCGCCGTTGGGGCCGACGATGCACATGATCTCGCGTTCGGCGACCGTGAACGAGACGCCCTTGAGGATGTCGCCGCCGCCGTAGCCGGCGGTCACTCCGTCGAGGGCGAGAAGTGCGTTGCCTCCCGGACCTGAGCCGTTCGGCCCGCTAGAAGTCATCGTCGTCGCCTCCGCCCAGGTACGCGTCGAGCACCGCCGGGTTCGCGCGGACTTGCTCGGGCGTCCCGTTGACGAGCGTCCGCCCCTGGTGCAGCACCGTCACCTCGTGACACAGCCCCATCACGAACTCCATGTTGTGCTCGACGACCAGGAATGTCTTGCCGGCGCGATTGAGCTCGCGAATGCGCTCGGACAGCTGCTCGATCAGGACCGGGTTGACGCCCGCGGTCGGCTCGTCGAGGAGCAGCACGGCGGGGTCGGCGACCAGCAGCGACGCCAGTTCCAGCAGCTTGCGCTGCCCGTACGACAGATTGCCGGCGGGGCCGTTCGCCAACCGCTCGAGCCCCACGAACTCGAGCATCTCCAGCGCCCGCCGGCGCTCTGCCGCCGAGCCCGCCCGGCGGGCCACGCTGCGCATCCATCCCTCGTGCCGTTGCGTGGCCACGAGGATGTTCTCGAGCACGCTCAGCCGGAAGAAGAGCCTGGTGATCTGGAACGTCCGCCCGACCCCGAGTCCGAACACGCGCTCGGGCGTGGCGCCGGTGATCGACTCGCCGGCGAACCGGATCTCGCCGGCATTGCACCGCTCGTAGCCCGTCATCACGTTGAACAGCGTCGTCTTGCCCGACCCGTTGGGTCCGATCAGGCCGGCGATCGACCCTTTGGGGACCGACAGCGAGCAGTCCGAGAGTGCCTGGAGACCGCCGAACGCCTTGCACACGCCCTCGGCCTCGAGTAAGGCGCCGCCGCCAGGCGCCGCCGACAAATTCCCGATGAACGCGCTCATCGCGCCCCCGCCGCCTTGACGACGTCGCCCGCGCGGCCGGCGTCCTCCTCCAGGGCCCGGTCCTGCTCCGCGCCCCGCGTGCGCCATCGCTCGAGCAGCTCCTGAATGCTCGGAATGATGCCCCGCGGGAGCAGCAGGATGACCGCGAGGAAGAGCCCGCCGTAGATGATCAGGTACACCTGGCTCGCGCCCGATTGCTCGGTGAAGTACTGCTGGAGCGATTCCAGCACGAACGCTCCCAGCAGTGGTCCCCACACCGTCCCCAGACCGCCGATGAACGCCATCAACGCAATCGAGAGGTCGAACAGCGGGTCGAACGCGAACTGCGGGAATATCTGGCCGAGGAAGTACGCGTAGATCCCGCCGACCATCCCGACGGGGATTGCCGAGGTGACGAATGCGGTCAGCTTGACCCGCGCCACGCGAACCCCGAGGCCGCGGGCCCGCTCCTCGTCATCGCGGATCGCGAACAGCTGGAGGCCGAAGCGCGATCGGCGAACCAGCCACGACAGCGCGACCGTCGCGACCAGGACGATCGCGGTCACGTAATAGAAGTGGTCGTTGTAGGAGGCGGCCGACCACAGCGGCGTCGGCGGCTGGAGGCCCGAGGTCCCTCCGGTGAAGGCGAAGTTGCTCGCCGCGAGCTGGAAGACGAACATGAACGCGATCGTGATCACCACGAACGTGTGGCGGCGGGCGCGGAGCGCGATCAACCCCGTGGGGACGGCCACCAGGCCGGCGATGATCCCGGCGACCGGCACCAACGCGAATATCCCCCACCCCGCGGCGAAACCCAGATGGTTGGCAAGCAGCGTCAGGGCATAGGCGCCGACTCCGAAGTAGACCGCGTGGCCAAGCGCGATGTAGCCGGAGTAACCGGAGAATATGTTCCAGGAGGACGCCGCGACCATGAAGATCAGCGTGAACACCGCGATCGAGGTCGTGGCCGGGTTGCTGAACACCTGTGGAAACAGGGCCAGGATCGCGATCGCGATCGCGATCTTCACCACCCGTATCAATCGGCGCGTGGTCACGCGACGCAGTCCCGCGGCGTCATTGCGCCCGGACTGCCGCCTTGCCGAACAGGCCGTTCGGCATGAACGACAGCACGACGATCAGCGACGCGTAATACACGAGCGTCGCCCACACCGGCGACCACACGACCGCGACCACGTCCTCCAGCGTGACCATGAATATCGCCGCGATCAGCGCACCGCCGATGCTGCCCAGCCCGGCCAGGATCACGATCGACAGCAGGCGCGATATCAGGTCGTACCCGCTGCTTGGATTGAACGAGTTCGTCGCACCGAACACCATCCCGCCGGCCGCGGTGACCGACACACCGATCCCGACCGACAGCGCGCGTACCCGGTTCACGTTCACCCCGATCAACTCCGCCGCCGAACGGTTCTGCAGTGACCCTCTCACCCCGCGGCCGAAATGAGTGCGGTACAGGATCCAGTACAGGACACCCATCAGCGCGAGCGCGAGCACAAATCCGAACACGTAGATGTAGGGCAGATAGAAACCGAGTATGTGGAACGAGCTGTTCACATACGAGGCTTGGAGCTGGAGGTAATCGACCCCGAAGATGACACTCAGAATGCCCTCGATGATGATCGCCACCGCGTAGGTCACGAGAATTGACATCGCGGTCCGCTCCTGTTCGCGCAGGCGGCGCATGAACGCCCACTCGATGAACACGCCGAGCACGAAGAACGCCGGGATCGTGATGATCAAGCCGACGAACAGATCGATTCCGAGGTGGACCGACAGAACGTAGCTCATGTAGGCGCCGAGCACGATCAGGGCGCCCTGGGCGATGTTGATGATGTCCATCACCCCGAAGATGAGCGTGAGCCCCGCCGCCATCAGGGCGTATACGCCCCCCGTCAGGATCCCGTCGACGACCGCCTTGGCAATTGAGGAAGCGCTCACGATCCCCAGTTTGGCTTCGGGTATACGACCGGCTTGGAGCTTGTCGCCCCGACCGGCAACACCTGCACGAGATTACCCTTCTGCCACTGGAACGCGAACGCCGCGGCGGCGCCGTTCTCACCAAGCGAATTGAACTTGACCGGCCCCTGGACGCTGTTGAATGTGACGGGGCTGTGCAGGTAAGCGATGATCTTCGAGTTGTCGAGGCTGTGCGTCGCGGCGGCAGCCTGGGCGACGATCTGACCCACCGAGTAGGCCTCGGCGACGTCCGCGTTCACGTCGGAGGGGCTGCCGCCGTACTTGGCGACGTACTCCTGGACCATCTTCTGGCTGGCGGCGTTGACGTACCCCGGATACCAGCCGTTCGGAACCATCACGCCCTCCGCGTTCGACGCGCCGCCGATCGCCTTCAGGAACGCGGCGCCTTGATCCGGACCGGCGGTGGCGATGAACGCCTTGGGGTTGTAATGCTGCTGGATGAACGTGTGGATGAACGCCGACACCGTCGGTACGTCGACCGAGCCCAGCAGAAATGCGTCGGCCTTCGTGCTCGCGACACTCGTCGCGATCGGCGCATAGTCCGTGACCTCGGCCGGGAACACCTTGTTGTAGACGATCTTGATCCCGGCGTTCTGGAGGATCTTGACCGCCGCCGGGAACTGCGGCTGCGTGAACGGGTCGTCGCTGGTGGCGACCGCGGCGGTCTTGGGCCGCTGCGACGCGGGCAGCGTCGCGAGCCAGTGCGCGAACGGGATGAGGTTGTCGATCACCGGCAGGCTCACGTCGAAGATGTTCTTCAGGCCGTTGCCGAATGCCGCCGGCGCGCCGCCGGCACCCTCGACGAACGCGTACCCGTACCGATTGACGACCTTCGAGGACGGCACGGTGAGCAGCGTCGAGAACGGGCCGAACACGAGCTGGTCGTGGTCTGAGGAGATCAGCTTCTGATAGTTGGTCACGACCTGTGCCGGGCTCGAGGCGTCGGACACGATGTCGAGCTTGACCGGATGGCCGAGCAGACCGCCCGCCTTGTTGATATCCGCGGCCCACAGCTCGTAGCCCTTTTGGAACGCCTGGCCGTCGGCGGCGAAGTCGCCGGAAAGCGACAGCGACGCGCCGACCGTGACCGGCGACTTGCTCGCCTGCGTCGAGCTCGTCGCCGAGCCCGAGCTCGCGCCGCTCGCGGTCGAGGAGCTGCTACTGGAGCCCCCACACCCCGCGACGAGTGCGGCGACCGCGACCACGGCCGCGGTCGACAACATCCAACCACTTCGGCTAGACCGTGTCATCTGGACCTTCTCCTCCCAGGCGCTCAATACGTCGACTTGCGGACCAGCGAACGCACTCGGGATCGGCTGCAGCCACCTTCGGGCAGTTCAGTCATCCCGGATTGCAAACGTTTGCTGCAATCGTGTGCGACGTTATCGTCGTGACTGTGAGGTGTCAAGGGAAGCCGTGTTGCAATCAGCTTGTTCCGCCGCCGCCGGAGAAGGTCGTGTCCGCCGACGGCGGGGCGGTCGAGCCGCGGATCACCAGCTCGGGTGCGAGCAGCAGCTGGCGCGGCGGCGCGTCGATTCCCTGGAGCTGCTCGAGCATCAGGTGCGCCGCGGTCGACCCCAGCTCGTAATGCGGGACCCGAATGGTCGTGAGCGGCGGCCGGAAGCGATCGACGAACGGCATGTCGTTGTAACCGACGACCGAGACGTCATCCGGGCAGCGAAGGCCGCGCTGTTCGAGCGCGTCGTAGCACCCGAGCGCGAGCAGGTCGTTACCGGCCACGATCGCCGTGAAGTCGCGACGCCGGTCGAGCAGCTCACCGCAGCACCGCGCCCCCTCCCGTTCGGTGAACGCCTCGCTGAACACGATCAGGCCGGGATCGAGCTCAAAACCGCGCGCTCGCATCGCGTCGACGAACCCCTGGTTGCGCGACCAGCCGGTGTACAGGACCTGCGCGCCGGCGAGGTGAGCGATCCGCTCATGCCCGAGCTCGGCCAGGTGCCCGACGGCCAGACGAACCCCCTCGTGGTCGTCGCCGGTGACGGCTGGAAGCGCATCGCTGTCGACGCGCCGGTTGACGAGCACGACCTTCGCGCCCGAGATCACCTCGTCCGCGAGCAGCCAATGGTCGCGCCGGGCGGTGGCTGCGATGAACCCGTCGACCTGCCGTGCGCTCATCGCATCGAACGCCACCCGCTCGCGCTCGGAGTCGTTGTCGGTGTTGGCGATCAGCGGCGTGTAGCCGCCGTCGCGCAACCCGTCCTCGATTCCGCGCACGACCGCGGCGAACAGCGGGTTCATCAGGTCCGGCACGAGCACCCCGATCGTGTTGGACCGGTTCGTTCGGAGACCCCGGGCGATCGGGTTCGGCCGGTAGCCGAGCTCCTTGGCCGCCTCGAGCACCCGCTCCGCGGTCAGTTCGTTGACGAGTCCCCGCGTCTCCGGATTGAGCGCGCGCGAGACGGTGCCCGGATGCACCCCGGCGACGCGCGCCACGTCCCGTAGCGTGATCGGCCCCGCGACGCTCACTTTGCTCGTCGCCATTCAGAGCCATTATGCACACGATTGCAACTCGCTTCGGGTGCCTGCCCAATCCGGGGCCCCCGTGCGCCGACGAGGCGTGGTCGCACGACGACCGGGCCGGGCGCGAGGGGCCCGGATTCGGCATCGCACCCTCGCTCGTAGCGGTGGGCGACCGGGGTGGCTTCCCAGCTACGAGCGAGGGGGCGCCGCCCCATCTGCGCCACTCGCGCCCGATCACGGTCGGCCCGCGACGCGGCGGCGGAAGAGCGCGGGCGCAGGACTGGGGCGTGCCCCCGGAAGCGAGCTTATTCGGTGAGGAAGCCGGGTTGGCGGCCGGCTGGAGCGTGGGGCTGGGGGTATTGGGGCGCCGGCGGCACCGGGCACGTCTGCGGCGTACCCGGCTCGACCGTGACCCGCTCCCCGTGGGTGACGATCTCGAGCGCCTCGCCGTCGAGCAGCTCGTAGATCGCGTGATCGGGGTTGACCTCGATGCGAAGCCGCCGCCCGCGATACGACAGCCGAAACTGGAGGCGGGTCATCCTCGACGGGAGCCGCGGTGCGAACGCCAGCGTCTCGCCGTGGTCGCGCATGCCGCCGAAGCCGGCGACGATCGCGTGCCACACCCCCGACAGCGCGGCGAGGTGCACGCCATCGCTCGTGTTGTTCGCCAGGTCGCGCAGGTCGATGAACGCGGTTTCGTTCAGGTACTCCCAGGCGAGCTCGAGGTGGCCGACCTCGGCCGCCACCACCGCCTGGATCGAGGCCGACAGCGATGAGTCCCGCACCGTGACACGCTCGTAGAAGTTGAAGTCCCGCGCCTTCTGCTCCTCGCTGGGCCAGTGGTCGCCACACAGGTAGATCGCGAACACCAGGTCCGCCTGCTTGATGACCTGGCTCGAGTACAGCATGTAGTTGTGGTAGTGGAGCAGGAGCGGGTACTGGTCCGGCGGGGTGTCCTCAAAGTCCCACTTGCGCAATCGCGTGAAGCCGTTGCACTGCTGAGTGATGCGAGCATCGCGGTCGAACGGGACCACGATCGCGGACGCGGCGTCGCGCCAGCTGGCGATCTCTTCCTCATCGATTCCAAGCTCGGCAGCGCGCCTGCGATGGTGAACCACCAGGTCGGCGGCAACGGACAGATTCCGAGCGGCCATCAGATTCGTATAGACGTTGTTGTCGGTCAGCGCGGTGTACTCGTCCGGACCGGTGACCCGGTCGATCCGGAACCCGCCCTGAGCGTCGTGGTGGCCGAGCGACCGCCACAGCCGGGCGGTGTTCACGAGCAGTTCGAGTCCCGGCCCCTCCTCGAACTCCTGGTCCCCGGTGGCGGCGAGATACCGGCGGACCGCCTCGGCGACGTCGGCGTTGATGTGGAACGCGGCGGTGCCCGCCGGCCAGTAGCCCGAGCACTCCTGACCGCGGATCGTGCGCCACGGGAACGTCACGCCCTTCAGCCCCAGCTCCCGAGCGCGAGCTCCGGCGAGGTCCATCGTCGCGTGGCGCCATGCGAGCGCATCGCGCGCCGCGTCGGGCACCGTGTAGGTGAGCACCGGGAGCGTGTACGCGTCCATGTCCCAGAACGTGTGTCCGTCGTAGCCGTTGCCGGTCAGCCCCTTGGCCGGAATCGCGCGGAGCTCGGCCCGCGCCGCCGCCTGTACGATGGAGAACAGCGCGAACCGCACCGCCTGCTGGAGCGCGGCGTCGCCGTCGAGCTGGATGTCGGCTCGCTCCCAGAAGTCGGCGAGGTACTCGCGCTGAGTCTTCAGCAGCCCTTCCCAGCCGGTGCGCCGGGCCGAAGCCAGCGCCAGGTGGACCTGGTCGCGCAGCGACGGCAGCGATCGCTGGCTCGACCATCCGTACCCGAGGAACTTGACGATCCGCAGCTTCTCGCCCGGTTTGAGCTCGGTGCTGACCGTCAACCGGCCGAGATCGGGTTGGCTCTCGGCGGCCGTCACCGTGCCGTCTGGCCCGTCGATCACGTGGTCCATGCCGGCGGCCATCCGCAGGCCACTCATGCGGGTGCGGTGCACGAGGCTCACGCGGAGCGCGTTGTGCACGTGATCCTCGGCGATCAGCGGCGCGGCCAGCGCGGCGGCGGTGCGCGGGTCGCTCGACTCGGCCGGGACCGGCTCGTTCGCCACCAGCTCGGATTGCACGCCGATCCTAGCCGCGGCACCGATCGACTCGACCTCATACAGGATCGCGGCGATCGACCGCTGCACGAACGACACCATCCGGGTCGACCGCACGTGGATCGCCTGGCCCGCGGGCGAGACCCACTCGGCCTCGCGCCGCAGGACCCCGTCGCGGAGGTCGAGCGTCCGCTCGTGGCGGATCAGCTTCCCGTACCGGACGTCGAACGGCTCGTCGTCGACCAGCAGGCGGAACACCTTCCCGTTGGTGACGTTGATCATCGTCTGGCCCGCCTCCGGGTTGCCATACGCGGACTCGGCATACGGCAGCGGGCGCACCTCGTAGAAGCTGTTCAGATACGTGCCCGGTGACCCGGCGGGCTCGCCCTCATCGAGGTTTCCCCGCAGGCCGATGTGACCGTTGGAGAGCGCGAAGATCGACTCGGTCGTGCCCAGCAACCCGAGGTCGAGCTCGCTCTCGCAGACGCACCACGGCTCCACCGAGAACGTGTGCGGGCCGATCACGACCGCTCCAGTAGCTCGGTCAGCTGGCGGACGACGATGTCGGCCCCATGCTCGCGCAGCGCCTCGCCGTGGCGGGTGCGATCGTCCCCGGCGGCGCGGTCGACCCCTCCGGCGCGGTCGACCCCTCCGGTACGGTCGACCCCCACGACCAGGCCGAAGTGGCCGGCGTGGCCCGCCTCGACGCCGGCCTCGGCATCCTCGAACACCGCAGCCTGGGCCGGCTCGGCGCCGACCGCCCGGGCCCCGGCCAGGAACGTGTCGGGCGCGGGCTTCCCGGCCAGGTGCTCGCGCTCGGCGACGATGCCGTCTATCCGCGCCTCGAACAGATCGTCGATGCCGGCCGCGATCAGCACCTCCTGAGCGTTGGCGCTCGAGGACACCACGGCCCGCCGCAGCCCCCGCTGTTTCGCGTGCTTGACGAACGCGACCGCATCCGGGTACGGCTCAACGCCCTCATCTTTGATCAGCGCCGTCACCAGGTTGTTCTTGCGCAGGCCTATGCCGTAGATCGTGTCGGCCTCGGGGGGATCGTCCGGTGACCCCTCGGGCAGGTCGATGGACCGCGACTGCAGAAACGAGCGCACACCGTCCTCACGCGGCTTGCCGTCGACGTACCTCTCGTAATCGTCGGGAAGCACGAACTCGCGATAGGGCTCGCCGGCGCGCTCGTACCAGCCGCGCAGGAACTCGTCGAACGTCTGCTTCCACGCCTTGGCATGAACCTTCGCCGTCTGCGTCAACACGCCGTCGAGGTCAAACAGGCAGGTGGTGATGCCATCGCTCAGACCGGGCACGCCGGGAAGCTAATCGCAAGCCGCGCATTCGAGGCAAGCGGCGTTCGAATACTTGCGATCAGCTCAGGGCCGTGGCGGCGGCGCGGCGGCGCTCGCTCTCGACGCTCACGTTGTCCGCCTCGATGTCGCCGTCGGACAGGATCGCGTGGCCGAGCAGCGCGTCGAGTTCGGCGTGCAGCCCGGCGCTGTGGGCGACGCGGAAGTCGGGGCCAAGCTTCAGCCGCCGGTCGCCGATCGATGTGCTCAGCTCGATCACCACCTCGCAGTCGCCCGGGAAACCGGTGAGCACGTCCTTGAGCTCCCCGAGCACGGACGCGGCCAGCGCGGTCGCATCGAGCCGCAGGCGGAGGGCGCTCGGAGTGGCGGCGGCCTGCCTGGCCTCCTGCTCCTCGGCCTCGCTCACCTCTTCGGCAGACGGACGAAAAGGCTCGATCTGTTGAGCGACGATGCACGTCTTGTCGCGGTCCTTGTGGTCCACGCGCCCGCGAACGAGCACGATCGAGTCCGGCGCGAGCACCTCGCCGGCGGCGGCTAGCGCGTTGCCGAACACGAGCAGCTCGACCGACCCCTCGAGGTCGTCGAGCGTCGCGAACATCATCGGGTCGCCCTTCTTGGTCCTGATCTTCTTGATCTCGGTGATCATGCCGCCGACGAGGACCCAGTCGCCGTCGCGCCGGTCGGCCAGGTCGGCCAGCGGGCAGTCGACGCGTGCCCTGAGCGCCGCGCGTACCTCCTTGAGCGGATGGGCCGAGATGAACAGCCCGATCGACTCCTTCTCGGCCGCGAGCAGCTCCGCCCGGTCGAATTCCACCGCGGGAATCGGGGCGTGGCTGGGCGTCACGAACGCGCCGCCGTCCTCCGTGCTGGCCCCATCTGCATCGCCGAGGCCCACCAGGTCGAAGATCGAGCTCTGCCCGATCTGCGCGTCCTGCTGCGCCTTCTGACCGGCGCCCTGAGCCTGTTCGAGCATCATCAGCATCCCCTTGCGGGTGGCGCCCGTCGACCCTAGGGCGCCGCACTTGATCAGCGCCTCGATCGCCTTCTTGTTGACCGCCCGGCCGTCGACCCGCGAGCAGAAGTCGAACAGGTTCAGGAACGGTCGGGCCACGGATGGGTTGGGGGGCGGGTGGGTGGGATCATCAATCCCGTCGTAGTCGCCGCGGGCACGCTTGATCGCCTCAACCGCCTGGTAGCCGACGCCCTTGACCGCGTCGAGGCCGAACCGGATGTTGCCGTCGACCACGACGAATTCGTGGTCTGAGAGGTTGACGTCGGGCGGGAGGATCGAGATCCCCATCTGCTCGGCCTGGGAGACGAAGAACGGGACCTTGTCCTTGGTGTCCATCACCGAGGAGATCAGCGCCGCCATGTACTCCGCCGGATAGTTCGCCTTCAGCCACGCGGTGCGGTACGCGATCAGCGTGTAGCAGGCGGCGTGGGAGCGGTTGAAGCTGTAGTCCGCGGAGCGCTCGTTGGTCGTCCACAGCAACTCGATCACCTGCTCGCTCGTGCCCGACGACCGGCAGCCGGCCATGAACTCCGGCTTGAGCTTCGCCATCGCCTCCCGGTTCTTCTTCCCGATCGCCTTGCGGAGGTCGTCCGCCTTGGCGCCGCTGAACCCCGCCAGGTCTTTGGCGATCTGCATCGCCTGCTCCTGGTAGAGGATCACGCCCTTGGTGGCCTCGAGGATCGGCCGGAGCCGATCGTCCGGATAGGAGATCAACTCGGGGTGGTGCTTGCCGCGCGCGTACGTGGGGATCTGATCCATTGCGCCCGGCCGATACAGCGCGTTCAGCGCGACGAGGTCGTCGAACTCGTCCGGCTTGACCTTCTTGAGCGCCTCGCGCATCCCCTCGGACTCGAACTGGAACACCCCGACCGAGTCGCCACGGGCCATCATCTCGTACGTCGGGGCGTGGTCGAGCGGAAGCGCGGCCATGTCCGGGCGCTCGCCGGTCGAGCGTTCGATGATGTCGAGTGCGTCCTCGATCACGTCGAGGTTGCGCAGCCCCAGGAAGTCCATCTTGAGCAGCCCGATCTGCTCGACCGGCTTCATCGTGAACTGGGTCACGGTGCGAAATACGCGCTCGCCGTTCTCGTCCGCGCCGGCATCGGCGATCTGCAGCGGCACGATCTCGGTCAGCGGGCGATCAGCGATCACGACGGCCGCCGCGTGGATCGAGGAGTTGCGGACGATCCCCTCGAGCCCCTGCGCGACCTCGATGATCTGCTTGGCGGTCGGGTCGCGATCCACCTCGGCGCGCAGCGGCTGTCCCGGCTTCAGGCAGTCCTCGAAGCTCGGCGGCCGGCCCATGATCGGGTCGGGGATCAGTTTCGCGAGGCGGTCGCCGGCGCCGTAGTCGTGCCCGAGCACGCGGGCGGCGTCCCGCGTCGCCGCGCGCGGGAACATCTTGCCGAACGTGACGATCTGCGCCACCGACTCCTTGCCGTACTTGTCGGTCACGTACCGGATCACGCGCTCCCGGCCACGCACGGAGAAGTCGATGTCGATGTCCGGCATCGACACGCGCTCCGGATTGAGGAAGCGCTCGAACAGGAGCCCATACCGGAGCGGGTCGACGTCGGTGATCTGCAGCGAGTAGGCGACCAGCGACCCGGCGGCCGAGCCACGGCCCGGCCCAACCGCGATGCCGGAGTCCTTGGCGTACTTCACGAAGTCCCACACGATCAGGAAGTAGCCGCTGAAGCCCATCCGCTCGATCACGCCGAGCTCGTAGTCGGCGCGCTCGAGCGCCTCCGCCGGCACGGGATCCCCATAGCGCTCGCGCAGCCCCTCCTCGACGCGCTCGCGCAGGTACGTCCCCTCGCTCTCGCCGCTCGGCGTCGGATAGCGCGGGATCAGCTGACGGCCAAGCTCGAGCTCCACGTCGCAGCGCTCCGCGATCTCGAGCGTAGTCGCGATCGCCTCGGGCCACTCCGCGAACGCCTGCGCCATCTCGTCGTTGGAGCGCAGGTAGAACTCGTTGGCGTCGAAGCTGATCTTGGGTTGATCGAGCGTCGACTTCGTCTGGACGCAGAGCAGCGCCGCGTGGTTCGAGTAATCCTCGCGCCGTAGGTAGTGGACGTCGCCCGTGCCGACCAGCGGTCGTCCCAGCTCGCGGGCGATCTTCACGATCCCCTCGTTCGCCTGGTCCTGGGCGGCGAGGCCGTTCTTCTGCACCTCGAAGTACACGTTGTCGGCGCCGAACGCCTGGATCAGCTCGTCGGCGTGCGCCCGCGCCTGCGGGACCCGGCCGTCGAGCAGGTGCTGACAGAAGCGCGACTGCAGGCAGCCGGTGAGCACGATCACGCCGTCGGCGTGAGCCGCGAGCTGTGGCATATCGACCGACGGCTTGCCGCGCTGATAGCCCTCGAGGAAGCCGGCCGAGCACAGCTTGACGAGGTTCCGATAACCGGTCGGCGTAGCCGCGAGCAGCGTCAGATGGAAACGGTCGAGCCGGCCCGGCGCGCGCCGTTCGTGGTCGTCGACGACATACGCCTCACAACCGAGAATCGGCTTTACGCCGTGCTTGCGCGCGGCGGAGAACAGCTCGACCGCGCCGTTCATCACCCCGTGATCGGTCAGGCCGACCGCCGGCTGATCGAACGACGCCGCCCGCTCGACCAGGGCTTCGATCTTGCACGCCCCGTCGAGCAGCGAATACTCGGAGTGAACGTGCAGATGCGCGCAGGGAGAGGTCATACGAGGGAGTCGGGATGCTGAAGTCAGCCCGCCCTACGAGCATAGGCATCGCGCCGGACGATCTTGGCCCTCGGCGAACCGATCATCCGCACTGTGCGCGATCCAGCCACTGGCGAACCAGCGTGAGCGGCCGTTGGTCGCCGGAGATCGCGACAGATGCCACCTGCTCACCGGCGAGGAGGCCGAACAGGTCGCCCGCGGCACACTCGATCGTCGTCGCGACCGGCCCGTTCGGCGGCTCCTCGGTGGCGATCGGGGCCCGCGCATCGCGGACGTGCAGATAGCCGTCGGGCGAGGCCGCCGGAGGCTCGCGGTGGGCGATCGTGAAGCGCTCGCCCGCTGTCCATCCGGGCTCGATCATCGCCGCGGCAACGGTCAGCGCCAGCAACGGGTCGAGCCCCACCCCGGCCGCGCGCAGCTGGCCGAGAGTCAGCGGAGCGCCGAGCAGATGCTCGAGCGCTCCGAGCCGGTTCCGGTCTCCTCGGACCCGTGCCAGCCGGCCGCCGATAGGCAGGCGAGCGAACCGGCGTCGCCACGGGCCGGCCGCGAGCAGGCGGGCGATGCTCGCGAGGTCTCCATCGAGCTGGAAGTCGACCTCGGACAGCGGTCGGGGAGAGTCGCCAAGATCGACCTCCGCCGTCGCGCTCGACACGGTCACCCGCACGGCCGCCATGTCGCCGAGGATGAGGTCGTACGCCACCGCCCGCGGGTCCGCCGCCCGCTGGGCAGCGAGCAGCGCCCGCAACAGCCGCCCGGCCGCGGATGCGTCGCGGGCGACGAGCGTCCGGAACGCCTTGCCCAGCCACGGCTTCGCAGGCCGTCCGGTCGGCTCGATCACGGCAGCCGGTTCCGCGGGCACGGATTCCTCGGGCGACGCCGACGACGTCTCTCGTAGCCGGGCGAGGGCAGCGCTGAGCTTCTCCGCCTGGACCGGGTCCGCCGATGCCGGCGCTCGTGGGGCTGGCTCCGGCGGGGAACTGTCACCAAGCCGGGCCAGCTCCCCGCGAACGTGCTCGATCGCGAGGTAGGCGCGCTCGTTCAGGAGCCGCTGGCGCTCGAGGTCACGGCGGGCGTGGGCAAGATCGCGGCGGGCGTCGGCAAGCTCGTGGCGCGCCACGGCGAGCTCGCGCTCGAGGCCGGCGGCGCGATGCTCGACCATCGCCGATTCGAGGCGGAGCGCCTGGCCGTCGGCGGCGCGTGCCGGCGCGATTCGAATCGGGGGCGCGGCTCGGCGCACCGCCGTTGCTCGGGCCAGCGCGAGCTCTGTCGCAATTCGCGCCGCCCGGGCCCCGTTGACCGAGGGGGGCGGGTCGGGCGCCGGCGCCGCCGGTTCCTGCGCCGGTGGCTCCAACGCGGGCGGTTCGGGCGCCGGCGGTTCGGGCGCGGGCGGCGGCCGCTCCGCCAGCCGACGTTCGGCTTCAGCACGTCCGGCATGCGCGGCGGCGGCCAGATGCTGCGCCTCGTCCACCGCCCGGCGCGTCCGGGCGAGCTCCCGCTCGAGGTCGGCGACGTGCTCGTGGAGGACCCGGAGGTCGTGCCCGGCGGCGCGTGTCTTCTGGCTCAGCGACTGCTCGACCTCGCTGCGCCGGGCGGCCTCGGCGTGGACGTGCTGCTCGGAGCTCCGCAGCCGGCACTCGCGCTCGGCGATCTCGTCCCGAAGCCGGTCCGACTCCGCCCGCGCCCGCGCCAGCTCGCCCTCGACCTCAGCGACCTGGGCTTCGAGCTCGACCACCGTCGCCTCCGCTTCGGCGGCGCGCCGGCGGGCGCTCTCGGCCGCGAGCTCTGAGCTGCGGAGCCGGCGGGCCTCGATCAGCGCTGAATCCGGATCCTCCGAGGCGACCTCCTCGCCGGGGGCCGACGCCTCGCCGACCGGGAGGGGCACCATCACCGCCCCCAGCTGTAGGAACGTCTTGCCAGCCAGCTGCGGCGCGAGCTCGGCCGGCACGGTGAAGCTCAGTCGCCACGTCCCCGGGGCCGCGCCGATCAGCGAGGGAGGCTCGGGCATCGCCACGAACCGCTGCCGTACCGTCCCCGTCTCGACCACGAGCATCGCCTGACCGCGGAGCTCGGGGCGCCGGCGCCGCCATCTCCCGGTGACGCGAACCGTCACGCTGCGCCCGCCTTCAGCCACGAGCTCCACCGCCTCGATCCCAAGGGCGGAAGGCAGATCGCTCATCGCCCGGGAAGGTACGGCCGCGAGCGGACGAACACGCAATAACACGACACGCGACCCGCTTGGCCGCGACCGTGGCGTGTCGTTCACGTGGGGCACGCACGACACGGCACGGTTCGGGCCGAGCCGAGCCGATTGTCGCGTTAGGCAGGCCGCGTGAGCGTCAGTGAGCGACTCGGCGCTGGACGACCAGCGCGCCGCCGGCGAGCGCGGCGCCGGCGATCCCTGCAATCGCGAGCTTCGGGCCGGGCATCTTTTGGCGGAAGTACCACTTGCTGCCCTGCCAGACCATGTATCCAAGAACCTTGTAACCCATTGAGTTGAAGCTACCCCCGGGTTCGCGGCTCAATCCTGCTGTCCATGCCGCAGCCGCCACGCCATCCGCGACTGCAGCGACCACAGCTCGATGAATCCGGGTGACGCGGCCTGGGCGAACAGCCCGCCCGACTGGGCGAACGAGGCCAGCTGCTCGTCGTAGACCGCGTGCGGCGACGAGCGCGTGACCGCCCGCGCCGAGCCCTTGTACAGCTTGATCCCGATCGTGCCGGTCACCTGTGAATTCGCGGCGTCCATGTAGGCGTCGAGGTCGCTCCGGAGCGGATCCCACCACAGGCCGGCATAGACGAGATACGCCCACCGCTGGTCGAGCATCGGCTTGAGCTGGTTCTGGTGGATCGTGCCGACGAGCTTCTCGAGTTCCTGGTGGGCGAGCAGCAGGATCGCAGCCGCCGGCACCTCGTAGATGTCGCGAACCTTCAGGCCGACGATGCGGTCCTCGATGTGGTCGACGATCCCGACGCCGTGGCGCGCGCCGATCTCCCCCGCGCGCTCGAGCAGCGAAACCAATTCGAGCCGCTCCCCGTTGAGCGCCACCGGGACCCCGCTCTCGAACTCCACGGTCACGATCTCGGCAGAATCGGGCGCCTCCTCGGGCCTGGTGACGAGCTGGAACACATCGTCGTCGGGCGCGTGGTCGAGCTGCTCGATCCAGCGGCCCTCGCTCGATCGCCCCCACAGGTTGTCGTCGATCGAATACGGAGCGACTTCGGTCCCGCCCTTGACCGGGATGCCGTGGTCGCGCGCGTACGCGACCTCCTCCTCGCGCCCCATCCGCCACCCGCGGACCGGCGCGATCACGCGCAGCTCGGGCCCGAGAGTGGCCACGGTCGCGTCGATTCGGACCTGATCGTTGCCCTTACCGGTGCAGCCGTGCGCGATCGTGTCGCATCCGGATTGCCGCGCGTACTGCACCGCGAGCTTCGCGATCAGCGGACGGCCGAGCGCGGTGAAGAGCGGGTAGCCGAGGCCGTAGATCCCGTTGGCCTTGATCGCGGGAACGATGTACTCCCGTGCGAACTCCTCGCGCGCGTCGACCACATGGCAGTCGAGCGCGCCGAGCCGGAGCGCCTTTCCCCGAATCACCTCGTAGTCCTCGCCGGGCTGGCCCAGGTTCACGGTCAGCGCCACGACCTCGGCCTGGTACTGCTCCTGGATCCACTTGAGCATCACGCTCGTGTCGAGGCCGCCGCTGTAGAGCAGCAAGACACGATGGACATGCGACGGGTCAGCCTCGTAGGTGGTCGTCGGCAGGTGGCCGAAGTCCGAGGCGCTCATGCGAATGTCTCCTTGACCAGCCGTCGTTGCTCCTTGGACGCGAACTCGGCGAACCGGCCGGCGAATTCTCCTCGGGCAGCGCGCTCGTCCTCACCGAGCCGCGCCACCAGCGCCCCGATCGCCATCAGCGCGGCCTCGCCGCCCGCCGCCGGGCGGGCGGGCACCAATTCGGAACCCAGCGAACGCAGCAGCGATATCTGCACCTCGCGATCCTGGTGGCGGCCGAGCACGTCCTGGAGGGCCTTGAGCGTCTTGATCATCGGCTTGACCACCTCCTCGGGGAACAGCGGGACGCCGAACAGCTCGAGCAGGTAGCGCAGCTCCTTCCCCTTCTTCCGCAGCTCGTGGTAGGCCTCGGCGGGGCTCGACTCGTCGATCGCGCCGCCCATCTTCAGCATCCGCCGGTAGACCTTCCGGATCCGCTCGCCGGAGACCTCGCCGATCGGGCGCGCCGCATCCGGACGCTCGTCCTCCGGCATCGCCTCGAGCCCGTCGAGGAACGAACCCCAGTCCGAGAGCAGCGTCGAGGTCCGTTTGGAGCGGAGCGCCCGGACCATCGCCCGGCGGGCCGCCGCGCGCCGTGCTCGCAGCACGCGCAGCAGCGGATCGAGGTCATCCTGCATCGCTGCGGGAACGAGTACGCGCGTCGAGTCGAACTCGAGCAGGTACACGTCGAGGTCGCGGACGTCGCCGGTGGCCTGTTGCAGCCAGCGGAACTCCGCCCGGTAGTGCGCGAGCTCGTCGGGCGGGAATACGCGCTTGAGCTCGCGCTGAACTGAGCGCGAGCGTCGCACCGACACCCTCAGGTCGTGCAGGAACTCGGTGTCGATGTCGGCGATCGTGCCGTCGAGGTTCGCCTCGATCACCTCGAGCATCCCGCGCAACACGACCGCGGCAGCGGCGTCCGAGCGCTGACCGGGCTGGAGCGGAACCCCAACCTTCGTCGGGAGACCGCCGGGCACGCCGCCGGCGGCCCTGACCGCCTCATCGACCAGCGGCTGGTCGGCGGGCTTGAAGCCGAGCTCGACGACGAGCACCTCCTGCACGCGGCTCAGCTGCTTGTCGTACCCGCGGATGCCGGTCATCCGCAGGCGCGGCCGCAGCGCCGCGTCCGGGCCGTTCGATCCGACGAGCTTCGTCTCCTCGAGCGTGAGGCGGACGACCGTCTTGCGCTCGTCGTCGAGCACGGACAGCAAGCGCTCGTCGCTTTGGAGATGCACGAGCGGGAGCACCGCGCGAACGTCGGTGATCGGAGCCAGCGCGTCGCGCAGCGGGCCGGGCGGCAGCTCGCGGGCGAACAGCGGCTTGGTCGGCGCCGGCATCGGGAGCGATGCGACCACCATCCCGGAGTCGTGCGACGTCGCCGACAACGTCCCGTCGACGTGCATCACCGTCAGCCCGGCGTCCCGCAGCAACCCGTCAAACGTGTCGTAGTAGATCCGCTCGCGCTCGCAGCTCACGCCGTCCTCGATCTGGAGGCGCGCCGCAAGGGCCTCGCCCGCGCCGCGAAGGGTCATCTCGTCCGGAAGCAGCAACTCAGTGCCGGTCACGGCGCCAGCGCCTCCAGCCGCGCCACGGCCTCGTCGAGCTCGCCGTCGGAGACGATCAGGGGCGGCTCGAGGCGGATCGTCGCCGGGCCGGTGGCGTTGACGACCAGCCGCTGCTCGAGCAAGGCGCGCCGCGCCAGCTCGGCCGCGTCGATCTCCGGATCGACGTCGATCGCCAGCATCAGTCCCCGCCCACGCACCGCCCCAACATACGGCAGGGTCGCAAGCCCCGCCGCAAGTCGCTGCCCGGCGGCACGCACGCGCGCGAGCAGCTCCGGATCCGAGCAGATCTCGAGCGCGACGAGTGCCGAGGACGACACCACGGGACCGCCGGCGAACGTCGAGCCATGGTCGCCGGGCTGGAGCGTGTCACCCAGCCGTGGCCCGGTTATCAAAGCTCCAATCGGCAGCCCACCGCCGAGCGCCTTGGCGCTCGTGAGCGCGTCGGGGATGACGTCGGTCTGCTCGTAGGCCCACAGGGTGCCGGTCCTCCCCATCCCTGACTGGATCTCGTCGAAGATCAGCGCGGCACCGGTCCGGTCACACGCCTCGCGCGCCGCCAGAAGCAGGTCGTCGGACAGGACGTGGATCCCGGTCTCCCCCTGGATCGGCTCGAGCAGCACCGCCGCGGTGCGGTCGTCGACCGCCCCGTAAAGCGCGCCCGGATCCTTCGGGACGACGACGAACCCCGGCACCAGCGGCGCGAACGGCGCCTGCTTGGTCTCCTGAGGGGTGGCCGAAAGCGCGCCATAGGTGCGTCCGTGGAACGCCCCTTCAAAAACGACGACGTTCCCGCCGGGCCGCGCGCGCCGGGCGAGCTTGATCGCCGCCTCGTTCGCCTCGGCGCCGGAGTTACACAGGAACACCTTGCCCCCGAGCGAGCTCCGCGACAGCGCCGCCGACAGCTTCAGCGCGGGCTCGGTGTAGTAGAGGTTGCTGACGTGGGAAAGGCGACCGGCCTGCTCGCGGACGGCCTGCACCACCCGAGGGTGGCAGTGCCCGACGTTGAGCACCGAGATCCCGGCGAGGAAGTCGAGGTACTCGTTGTCGTCGGCATCCCACAGGCGCACGCCGGAGCCGCGCACGAACTGCACCGGGTTCCGCACGTACGTCGGCACCGCGTACTCGCGCTCGAGGTCCTGGAGCTCTGAGACGCTCATACGGCGGGCCTGATCTTCGTGCCCAGGCCGGCGTTCGTGAACAGCTCGAGCAGCAGCGAATGCGGCACGCGGCCGTCGACGATGTGCGCGAACGAGACGCCGCCCTGGATCGCGTCGACGCAGGCCTGGAGCTTTGGCCGCATCCCGCCGCCGATGCTCGCGAGCGCGTCGACCACTGAATCGACGCCCGCCTCCGACACGACGCTCGCCGGGTCCTCGGGGTCGGCGAGCCAGCCGGGAACGTCGGTGAGGAACATCAGCTTGTACGCCGTCAGCGCGCGGGCGACGGCGCCGGCGGCCTCGTCGGCGTTGATGTTGTAGGAGTTGCCGTCGCGGTCGGCGCCGACGCTCGCCACCACGGGGATGTAGTCCTGCGCGACATGGGTCAGCACGTCGACGTCGACGCGTTCGATCGAGCCGACGAAGCCGATGTCCTGGCCGCTCGGCGCGGTCTTGCGCTTGGCCCGGAACAGCAGCCCGTCGTCCCCGCACAGGCCGATCGCAGGCTGGCCGTGGCGGTTGATCAGCAGCACGATGTCCTTGTTGACCTTGCCGACGAGCACCATCTTTGCGACCTCGACGGTCTCGGCGCTCGACACCCGCAGGCCTTCGACGAACTGCACCGGCAGGTCGAGGCGCTGCATGTAGCTCGTGATCTCCGGGCCGCCGCCGTGCACGATCACCGGGTTCATTCCGACGTACTTGAGCAGCACCACGTCGCGCGCGAACTCTTCCTTGAGCGAGGCATCGATCATCGCCGCCCCGCCGTACTTGATCACGACGGTCTTGCCGTGGAACTCGCGGATGTACGGCAGCGCTTCGAGCAGCGTGCCGACGTCCCGCTGGCTCTGCGAGTCGTGCGTGCTAGGTGGTGTACTCGGCATTCAGCGTCACGTACTCGTGTCCGAGATCGGAGAAGTAGCGCTCGGTCTCGGCTCCCTCGCCGGGGAGGCCGATCTCGTACTCGACCTCCTCGCCCTGAACGGCCGCCTTCAGGGCCTCCTCGTCGTGCGGGACGTACTGCCCGCGCGCGCACACCTGGATCCCCTCGATCGCGATGTCGACCGCAAGCGGCGCGGTGCCGGGCATCGCCATCCCGACCGACTGGATGATCCGCCCCCAGTTCGGGTCGCCTCCGTAGAGCGCGGTCTTGACCAACGGCGAGTCCGCGACCGCATGCGCGACGCGGTCCACCACCGCGTCGGTGCCTCCGCGGACGACGACGCGGCCGACGCGACGGGCACCCTCGCCGTCGCGCACGATGTTCAGCGCCAGTTGCCGGAGCACCGCGTCGAGTGCCTCGCCGAACCGTACCTCGTCCTCGGTCTCCGGCTCGATCGCCACGCCCGACTCACCGCTGGCCTGGAGGATCACCGTGTCGCTGGTCGACAGCTGGCCGTCGACGCTGATCCGCTCGAACGAACGCTTAACCGTGACCCCGAGGAGCAGGTCGCAGGTTTCCGGCGACAACGCCGCGTCGGTCTGGACGAAGCACAAGAGCGTCGCGAAGTTCGGCGAGATCATCCCGGCGCCCTTGGCCTGCGCGGTCAGGCGCACGGCGCCGGCGCCGACCTCGACGTCGAGGCAGGCGTGCTTGTCGAGCGCGTCGGTGGTTCGGATCGCGTGCGCGAAGTCGACCTCGCCGTCAGGGCGGAGCGCGTGCGTCGCCTGCACGATTCCCGTGATCGCGGAGCTCACCGGGAGCGGCACCCCGATCACTCCGGTCGAGGCGACCGCCACCGCGCTCTCCGTGCAGCGGCTGGCCAGCGCCGCGGCGCCCTGCATCTTGACGGCGTTCTCGAACCCCGGGCGCCCGGTGGCCGCGTTGGCGTTCCCGGAATTGACGACGATCGCGCGGATGCCGGCGAGCGAGCACCGCTCCCGGCACAGCAGCACCGGCGCCGACTGCGTGCCCGAGTTGGTGAAGCGAGCCGCGCTCGTCGTGGCCGGCGCGCTCGAGACGATCAGGCCGAGGTCGAGCCCGCCGCTCGGCTTGATCCCGCAGGCCACGCCGGCCGCCGTGAACCCCTTCGGCAACCCACCGCCGGGCTCGGAGACGTTGCCCGGAACCTCGACCCAGCGCGATCCGAAGAACGACCCGGTAGCCGTCACGTGAGCGCCTCGCGAGCGGGCGTGCGGCCGACCCCGATTCCCTCGTCCTCGGGGAGGCCGAGCATCAGGTTGAGGTTCTGGACTGCTTGGGACGCCGCGCCCTTCCATAGGTTGTCGATCGCGCCGAACACGATCACGCGCCCCGTTCGCTCGTCCCGGTGCACGGAGATGCGGCAGATGTTCGTCTCGCGGACATCACGGACACCGGGCGGCCCGGTGGCGAGCTCGACGAAAGGCTCGTCCGCGTAGGCGTCGGCGTACAGCGCTTCGAGGCTTCCGAGGTCGCGGATCGCCTCGGACGGCGTCACGTAGCAACTGACGAGCTCGCCCTGGTCCAGCGGCACGAGATGCGGAATGAACGTGACCCGGACGTCGGGGTGGGCGGGATCCAATACCGCAAGCTCCTGTTCGATCTCGGGGATGTGGCGGTGGCGCGGCACGCCATACGCGGTCAGGTTCTCGTCGACGGTCACGAAATGGGTCTTCTCGGTCGCGGCCCGGCCAGCGCCCGACACCCCGGACTTCGCGTCGATGACCACGTCCGCGATGACCCCCGCCCGCGCCAGCGGCGCGAGCGCCAGCAGCGACGCCGTCGGGTAGCAGCCCGGGTTCGCGACCAGCGAGGCGCCGCGGATCTCCTCGCGGTAAAGCTCTGGGAGGCCGTAGACCGCCTCGCCGAGGAGCTTCGGCGCCTGGTGCTCGCGGTACCAGCGCCCGTACACCGCGGGGTCATGGAGGCGGAAGTCGGCGCTCAGGTCGACAACCCGAACGCCCCTCTCGCGCAGCTCGGCCACCACCGGTGCGGCCGCGCCGTGGGGGTAGGCGACGACCGCGGCGTCGACGTCGGCGTGGCGGTCGAAGTCGAGCTCCTCGAGCTCGAGCGGCACCCGGTGGTGGGGATACAGGTCGTCGAGCCTCCGCCCCACGTCGCTGCGCGCGGTGATCGCGCGGAGCTCCAGCGACGGATGGCGGTACAGCAGCCGCGCGGCCAGCGCGCCCGTGAATCCGGCGCTCCCGAACACCGACACGCTATGCGGCACGGATCCTCCCGCCGAGCTGGTCGGTAACCGCCTCCGAGATCGCCTCGCGGCGCTCGGCGACTTCCTCATCGGTCAGCGTCCGGTCGGCGGCCCGGTAGGTGAGCCGCACCGCCAGCGACACGTTGCCTTCGCCGATCCGCTCCGGATCGCGATACACGTCGAAGACCTCGGCCCCCGCCAGCAGACGGCCGCCGGCGTGACGGACGAGCGCGAGCAGCTGAGCCGCCGTCACGTGCTCGGGGACGACGACCGCGATGTCCTCGCGCACGTCGGGGAACCCGCTCACCTCGCGGTACAGCGTGGTAGCCGGCTCGGGCACCGCGTCGAGGTTCAGCTCGAACCCGGCGACGCTGTCGCGCAGGTCCCACTCGGCCGCCACCAGCGGATGGATCTCGCCGAGCCAGCCGACGATGACTCCGCCGACGAGGATCCCGGCCGATCGTCCCGGGTGCAGGAACGGCTGGTGCGCCGGCTCGACGCGCCAGTCCACGCGGAGAGTGTCCAGCAGCCCCGCGAGCACTCCCTTGGCGGCGAAGAAGTCGACCGCCGGCGGGTGACCGTCGCGCCAACTCGGCGGACGAACGGTCCCGGTGAGCAGGGCGCCCACGTGATAGGGCTCGCGCGGGAGCAAGGCGCCGCCGCCAGGCGCCGCCGACGTAAGCCCCGAGGCGCCGCCGTCAGGCGCCGCCGACCCTCCCCCATTCCCCGGCTCGGTCGGCAGGTACACGGCGCCCGCCTCGAACAACCGCACCATGCCGATGCCACGGGCGCGGTTGTGCTGGGTCACATCGAGCAGCGAGCCAAGCAGCGTCGTGCGGAGCTCCGACAGGTCCGTCGAGAGCGGGTTGGCCAGCGTGACCGCGCGCCGGAGCGGGTGCTGGGCGCCGAGGCGGAGCCGGTCGGCGAGGTCGGGGTGGGCGAAGCTCCAGCCGACTATTTCGTTCAGCCCCTGAGCGGCGAGCGCGTCCGCGGCGCGCCGGCGGAGCCGCTGCCGCGCCGTCAGCAGGCCCGACGCGCCATGGCGCGAGGGAAGAGTCGCCGGGAGTTTGTCGAGCCCGTCGAGCCGCGCGACCTCCTCGATCAGATCGGCCTCCCGAGTGACATCCGTGCGCCGGAACGCCGGAACGGTCACGTCGAGGCCGTCTTCAGCGTCGGCGGTAGTGAACTCGAGCGCGTTCAGGATCTCGGCGCACCGGGCGCGCGAGATTGGCGCCCCCAGCACGCTCTCGACCCGGGCCTCGCGCAGACGGATCGTCTTCGGCGGCGGCCCCTCGCCGCCGACGTCGATCGTGCCGGGGACGAGTCTCGCGCCGGCCAGGTCGAGCATCAGCCGGGTCGAGACGGCCTGCGCGTCGATCGCCTGCTCAGGCTGGATCCCTTTCTCGAACCGGCTCGACGCCTCGCTCCGAAGGCCGAGCTTCAGCGACGTCTGATGGATGTTTGCCCCGTCCCAGTTCGCGGCCTCCATCAGCACGCGCGTTGTGTCGTCGCCAACCTCTGAGCGTGCCCCGCCCATCACGCCGGCGATCGACGTCGGTCCGGCCGCGTCCTCGATCAGCATCATGTCCGAGTCGAGCGTGCGCGTCTGGCCGTCGAGCGTCTCGACCTGCTCGCCGTCGTGCGCGAGGCGGACTGTGAGCGTTGCGCCTTCGACGCGGTCGAGGTCGAACGCATGGAGCGGCTGGCCGGTCAGCAACATCACGTAGTTGGTGATGTCGACCACGTTCGAGATCGGGCGCTGCCCGGCGGCCATCAGCCGCGCCTTCAGCCACAGCGGGCTCGGTCCGAGCTTGACGTCCTCGAATAGACGCGCGGTGAACCGCGGGCACAGGTCGGGGCACTCGACGATGACCTTCGCGCCGGCGACCTCGCCCGGCTCGCCGGGGTCGTCTCGCCACGGGGGCGGCTCGAGTGGCGCTCCGGTGGCGGCATGGACCTCGCGCGCGACTCCATAGATCGCGAGGCAGTCCGGCCGGTTCGGCGTGATCTCGAGCACGAGCACGTCGGTGGCGATCGGAAGGACATCCTTGAGCGGCGTACCCGGCTCCAGCCCGTTGGTGTAGGCGAGCACCATGATGCCGTCGTGCTCGGTGCCGATCGCGACCTCGTCCTCGGCGAGAATCATCCCGTTGGACTCGATGCCGCGAAGCTTTGCCTTGCCGAGCTTGGTCCCGTCGGGCATCACCGCGCCGGGCTTGGCGACCGCCACCGTCTGGCCCGCGGCGACGTTGGGGGCGCCGCACACGATCTGCGACGGGGTCCCGTCTCCGATGTCTACGACGCAGACTCGTAGACGATCGGCGTTGGGGTGCTGCTCAGCCTCGAGCACGCGGCCGATCACAAAGTTCTCGAGCGCGGCAACGCCGTGGCGCTCGATGCGCTCGACCTCGGTGCCGGTCATCGCGAGGCGCTCGGCGAGCGCGGCCGTGTCGAGATCGGGCACGACGTATTCGTTCAACCATTCGAGCGGGACGCGCATCAGCCGAACTGCTCCAGGAAGCGGACGTCGTTGTCATACAGCAGGCGCAGGTCGGGGACGCCGTGTTTGAGCATCGCGATCCGTTCGATCCCCATGCCGAAAGCGAACCCCTGGATCCGCTCAGGGTCGTAACCGTAGTCGCGCACGTACTCGAACACGTTCGGGTCGACCATCCCGGACCCTAGGATCTCGATCCACGCCGTGCCCTTGCACAGCGGGCACCGCTGACCGTCGGCGGTGACTCCGGCGGTGCAGTTAAAGCACGACACATCGACCTCGACGCTCGGCTCGGTGAACGGGAAGAAGTGGGGCCGCAGGCGGACCTCGCGCTCCTCGCCGAAGATCGCGCGTGCGACCGCCAGCAGTGTCCCTTGGAGGTCGCCGAGCGTAATGTCGGTGTCGACCGCGAGCCCCTCGATCTGGTGGAACTGGGGCGTGTGGGTGGCGTCGTTGTCGGGGCGATACGTGCGGCCCGGGACGATGATGTAGAGCGGCGGCGGCTGGCGCTCCATCGCGCGGACCTGCATCGGTGAGGTGTGCACCCGCAGCAGCACCGCTTGCGGATCGAAGATGTCTGGCGCCGGCTCGACGTAGAACGTGTCCGACATGAGCCGCGAGGGGTGCGTCGAATCGAAGTTGAGCGCGTCGAAGTTGTAGTAGACGGTCTCGACTTCGGGCCCCTCTTCGACGTTGAAGCCGAGGCCGATGAACACGTCCTCGATCTCGCGCCGGGTTTGGGTGATGAGATGCAGGCGGCCGAGCTCCGGGACTGGATCCGCCGGGAGCGTTATGTCGACGCGGTCGCGCTCGAGCCGTGACTCGAGCTCCGTCGCGGCAAGTTGCTCGGCGCGCTGCTCGATCGCAACCTCGAGCGCCTTGCGTGCCTCGTTCGCGGCCTTGCCGGTGGCGGCGCGCTCTTGCGCCGGGAGGGAGGCGACGTCGCGCAGCAGGTTCGGCAGCTCGGCCTTGCGGCCGAGGTACTGAATGCGCACGTTCTCGAGCGCGTTGCTGTCGGCGGCGGCGGTGATCGCCTCCTCGGCCTCCGCACGGATGTTCGCGATTCGGTCGGTCATTCCGGCGCCATCCTACGGCTCAATTCGTACAGGGCGATCGTGGCTGCCATCGCCGCGTTGAGGGAGTCGGTTTGGATCGGGATGTGTGCTACGTGATCGGCTTGCGCAACGACCTCCTCCGGCAGCCCGTCACGTTCGGAGCCGACAAGGATCGTGGCCCCGATGGCGTTGGAACTAACAAATACGTAGCTTGAGCGCCAAAGAACCTCCAAGGGGCGACCGGCGTTGGGGACGAGAGCGATCTTCGCGCCCGGGAGCTGACTCGGGTCGGCACGCGAGACCGGGAGCGCGAAGATCGCGCCCATACTGGCGCGCACGGCCTTCGGCCCGTACGGGTCCGCAGTCCCCGGTCCGATCGCGACGCAAGACGCCCCGAACGCCTGCGCCGAGCGCAGGATCGCGCCGACGTTCCCCGGGTCGTGGACGCCATGCAGGTACACGCACAGTGGCCCGACCGGCGCCGGCGCCCACCGCTCCTCGTACACCGCGAGTGCCCGCGTCCCGGAGCTCAGGCCCGAGGCGCTGGCCAGAACGGAAGGCTCGACCTCGACGCCGTCAAGACCGCTGCCCGCCGCCACATATCGCTCGATGGCAACCCAGCCGCTCGCGTCCGCTGAACTCAATAAATCCTCACCTTCCGCCACGAACTGCCCGGCACGCTCGCGCCAGCGACGCCGCTGGCGCAGCTTCCGTATTTCTTTGAGCTTCTGGTTGTGGGAGCTAGTGATCATCAAAAAAGGCGCCGTCCTGGAGGAGCGGCGCCCGGGTGGCGGTGCTGGTTTGGTCGGCTTCTCGTCAGCCGGCCGCCAGCGCCTCGCGGGCGCGGTCGGCAAAGCGTCGGAAGGTCTCGGCGTCGCGGACTGCGATGTCCGCGAGGATCTTGCGGTCGAGCTCGACGCCGGCGAGCTGGAGACCGTGGATGAACTGCGAATAGGACATATCGTTCTGGCGCGCCGCGGCGTTGATCCGGGTGATCCACAGGCGCCGGAAGTCGCGCTTGCGGTTGCGCCGGTCGCGGTAGCGGTACTGGTCCGCCTTGAGCAGCGCCTCCTTGGCCACCCGGTAATGGCGGCTGGCATCGCCCCGGAAGCCCTTGGTGAGCGCGAGCGTCGCGCGGCGCTTCTTGCGCGCGTGTACTGAACGCTTGACGCGCGTCATCCGCGCTCCCTCCGCTTGACGCCGAGCAGCGTCTTCACCCGAGGCTCATCGTGGGGGCTGATCCACGACGGCTTCGCCTGGCGGCGCTTCCGCTTGGGCGACTTCTTCTCGAGGATGTGGGTCGAGAATGCCCGGCGTCCGCGCACCTTGCCGGTGGCGGTCACCTTGAAGCGCTTCTTGGCGCCCGAATGCGTCTTCATCTTCGGCATCGCGAGGCGTCTAGTAAAGCAGAGCGGCCGCGGCGTGCGCCGGGGAGGCTGACCGTCTCCTCCCCGGCGTTACGCCGCAGCGTCGCCCGTGTCCTCGCCGTGAACGCGCCCCTGTGATTCGGAAAGCTCCGTGCTTACTTATTGCGAGAAAGCCGCCGTCTGTGACAACGGGGGCGTCAGGAGGCGGCGTCAGGCGGCGCTCGAGCGTCCGGCCTCGACGGGCTCGGGCTGCTCTGGCTCCGGGGTGGGCTGCTCCCCGTTCGGGGCGGGCTGCTCCCCACTCGGGGCGGGCTGCTCCCCGTTTGGAGTGGGCTGCTCCCCGCTCGGGGCGGGCTGCTCTCCGTTCGATGCGGCCTGCTCAGAATTCGCCTCGGGCTGCGCTTCGTCCTTCGGCTGCCGGCCGTCGACGGACTTCTCCTGCTTGCCGTCCTTCTCCCCCGCCAGCACCGCCTTTGACGGCGCCAGCAGCATCGTCATGTTGCGGCCGTCCTGAACCGGCGACTGCTCGACGACCGCGATCTCCGACAGCTCGCTCGCGAGGCGGTCGAGGAGCGCGGTACCGCGCTCGGGGTGGGTGACCTCGCGCCCGCGGAACATGATCGTGATCTTGACCTTGTCCTTGTGCTTGAGGAACCGTGACACGTGGCCCTTCTTCGTGTCGTAGTCGTTCTGGGCGATCTTCGGCCGGAACTTGATCTCGCGGACCGTGATCTGCTGCTGATGCCGGCGGGCCGCCTTCTGCTTCTGCGCCTGCTCGTACTTGTATTTGGAGTAGTCGAGCACGCGGCACACCGGCGGGCGCGCCTCGGGGGCGACCTCGACGAGGTCCAGATCGCGGTCCTGGGCGTACGCGAGCGCCTCGGGCGTCTTCACGATCCCGATCTGCGTGCCGTCGGCGCCGATCAGGCGTACCTCGGGCACACGAATGCGATCGTTGATCCGAGTCTGGTCCCGCTCGGGCGGGCGCCGGTCGAACTTTCGCGGGACCGGCACTAGCTGCGATGAGAGGCGTGCGTCAAGCGGTGACGGGCCCTATGGAATGTTGCGCATGGATCAACAAGCGCGAGTATAGCGGCGGTTCCGCGGAGTCAAGCGAGTTTGGACCGCTTATCGCAGACGCTCAATGAACTCTTCAACCGGTAGCGATCCCTCGTCCCCGCGCCGGTGCTCGCGGACCGCGACCTGCTGAGCTTCCTGTTCACGGTCGCCCACAACCAGCATGTACGGAATCTTGCGTAGCTCGGCATCACGAATCTTGCGCCCTACCGATTCGCTGCGCTCGTCGACCTCGGCCCTCACCCCGCCGGCTCGGAGTTGGTCGCCGACGGCCCGGGCGTAGTCGAGGTGCCGGTCGGAGATCGGGAGCACGATCGCCTGAACGGGGGCGAGCCACACCGGCAGCTCGCCGCCGTAGTGCTCGAGCAGGATCGCGATGAACCGCTCGTAAGACCCCATCAGAGCCCGATGGATCAGCGCGGGCTGATGCTCGGCGTTGTCGGCTCCCGTGTACGTGAGCCCGAACCGCGCCGGCATGTTGTAGTCGAGCTGCACGGTCCCGATCTGCCACGACCGTCCCAGTGAGTCGGTCATGTGCAGATCGATCTTGGGGCCGTAGAAGGAGCCGTCCCCAGGGTTCAGGTCGTACTCGAGGCCCTTGCGGTCGAGCACCTGGATCAGGTGCCCCTCGGCGCGGTCCCACACCTCGTCGGATCCGAGCCGCTCGTCAGGTCGCGTCGAGAGCTCGAGCCGAACGTCGAAACCGAAGATCGCGTAGGTGTCGAACGCAAAGTCGAGACACGCCTCGAGCTCGTCCTGTACCTGGTCCTCGGCGCAGAAGATATGGCCGTCGTCCTGGGCGAAGTTCCGCGTCCGCAGCAGCCCGTGGAGCGCGCCGCTCAGCTCGTTGCGGTGCAGCAGTCCCGGCTCGGAATAGCGGATCGGCAGGTCCCGGTAGGAGTGAGGCTGCATCGAGTAGAGCTGGCAGTGGCCCGGGCAGTTCATCGGCTTGAGCCCCATCGGCGCATCCGCGGACTCGGTGAGGAACATGTGCTCGCGGAACTTGTCCCAGTGCCCCGAGGTCTTCCACAGTGAGCTCTCATACAGCTGCGGGGTCTTGACCTCGGTGTAGCCGCGGACGTCGCCCATCTCGCGGCTGAGCCTCACGAGCGAGTTGAACACCTGCGTCCCGGCGGGGAACCAGAACGCCATCCCGGGCGCGACGTCGGAGAAGTTGAACAGCCCGAGTTGCGGGCCGAGTTTGCGGTGGTCGCGGGCGCGCGCCTGTTCGAGTCGCTCAAGGTACTCCTGCAGGTCCTTGTCCGAGAAGAACGCGGTCCCGTAGATTCGCGTGAGCATCGGCTTGTTCGAATCCCCGCGCCAGTACGCGCCGGCGACCGACTGGAGCTTGAACGCCTTGATTCGCTTGGTCGACGGTGCGTGCGGTCCGCGGCACAGATCGGTGAACGGACCGTTCGTGTACAGCGAAACCGTCGGGACGCCGTCCTTCTCGATCAGATCCTCGATCAGCTCGACCTTGTAATCCTGGGCTTCCCGCAAGAATCGGTCGAGCGCTTCACTCGCGGGGACGTCCTCGCGCACGAATGTCTCGTCAGCCGCGATGTGCTCGCCCATCTTCGCCTCGATCGGCGCGAGGTCGGCTTCGGACAGCGACACACCCTCCGGGAAATCGAAGTCGTAGTAGAACCCGTTCTCGATCGCCGGCCCGATCGAGATCTTGACGCCGGGATACAGATCCAGCACGGCCGCTGCCAGCACGTGCGCGGCGTCATGGCGAATCAGGGCGAGCGCCTCGTCGCCGCTGCGGTCGGTGAGAATCTCGAGCCTCGCCGGGCCGCCGTCGTGGTTATCGGGCAGCGGGCGGGACAGGTCGCGGAGCTCGCCGTCGACCTTGACCGCGAGCGCCGCGCGCGCCAGGCCGGCGCCGATCGCGGCCGCGGCATCGGCCCCGGTGGCGCCATCGGGGAGCGTCAGTCTGTTGCCGTCGGGAAGCTCGACCTCCATAACGGGGATGCTAGTGAGGAAGGGCCTGTCAGCCACGAGTGACGCGGAAGGCGAACTTGGCCACGAGCCGCGGGGGACCCAGGTACATTTAGCTCTTCCCGGGCGATTAGCTCAGCTGGGAGAGCGCCGTCTCGACAAGGCGGAGGTCGCTGGTTCGAGCCCAGCATCGCCCATAGCCGCATGTGCAGCGGATTCAGCTCGCTCGCCGATCGACCGGTCCGAGACCCTGCGTCTCCTGTGCGTCGCCAATCGGCGAGGTCTTCTGCGAGCGGGGCGAGCAGGTCGACATCGCGGGGCCGCCCGTTTTGGACGCGACGACGTGCAGCGTGCGGGCGTGTAGATCCTCCCAGGTTGAGCCGCGGTCCTCGACCGGTCGCAGCCCCGCGTAGGCGAGCATCGACACGATGAGCGCGTTCCGCTGCCGCCACCAGCCCAACTCGTCGGCCGGTCGCCCATGTCGGCGCCGCAGGAGTGCGGTATCGCCGGGACGGAGGGGCAGCTCTGGCCGTGTCGGTCAGCGTGGCTGTTGGCGTTCCGTACGAGCAGTCTCGCCGGCTCCGGTGACCCGCGTCGAGACTGCCGCAAGTAGCCGAGGCTGGACTGTGAATCCCCGCGTGTAGTCAACCGGGACGGTGCGCGCGAAGACGAGCCCAGCGTCAGCGGGACCCGGGTGAGCGCGCTCGATTGTCAGCTTGGGTCCGCGGACTCCCGGGTCGAGGGGGCGGTGTGTGCCGCCGAGAGGAGCCTCCCAGAGATGAGTCTGGCCTTCGCGCTCATGGCAGCAATCGACGGTTCCACAGGGTCCTGGGCCACGCTGTCGCACGGGCTCTAACTACCGCACCAAGCCTCGCCGGCCTGGGCCCGGCGGCACCAAGGATTCTCATCCATCATGGGTGGCGGCGCAACGTGCCGCCCGGGACGCTGTCGCACAAATAGGCTCGGCCAGCGCATTGTTGTGGCGAGCTCACAACGGGCGGAGGAGCTGGACGAGCAACGATGGGTTTAGGGAGGGACCGGCTCGAGAAAGCGACCTGACGACGGGACGTTTTCTCGAGCCGCTTTCTCGGTTCATTAGCTGACGCCGAGCCCGCTCGGCGTCGGTTTGTGACTAGCTCATGCCGATTATTTTGCGACAGCCTCAGCCCGAAGCGACAGCGCCTGCGTGCGCGCGGTCCTCGCCGACGGCGGGGGTGTTCGCCCCTGGCGACGCGTCGCTGTCTGACGGTGAGATCCCCCAGCGACGCATCACGGCCCGCACTCTGTGCTCCACGGCTACGACGTGGCGGAACAACGGCCTCACCTCGTGGAGCAACCGCTTAATTCCGGCGCGCAATGCGTAGACCGTCATCGCGAGCGCGATCAGCGCGGCGGCGAACGGCATGTCCCGAGCCGGACGTCCCGCGATGCCGTTCACCGTCTCCTTCGCCACGGAGACTCCGATCATCGTGTCGCCGACGGCGGTCGGGCTGGATCGGGCTTTGCGCACCTGGGTCCCTGGCGCCGCGGCGGCGCGGCGGAGCGCTCGAACGGACGCCGCGACTACGAACAGCGTCATGAGGTTCGAGTGCTCCCTGGGCATTCCGAACACCCGGGTCATGATGCGGTAGCGCGCCTCGTTCAGCAGCCGAAACGCAATTTCCGCGTCGCCCACAAATAGCCTGGCGCTGCTGAGGTGCTCGGGTTGGCGACGGGGGGGAGATTGCATGTCAGGCATCACGCGCTGCTCGTTCGACTTCCTGGCGGTCCGTAGCATACGCGGTGCCGCTTGGCATCCGCAAACGCCGACGGCTTCCGCCGGAAGAAGTACAAACTCCGTCGCGACACGGTCAAGTCGCTCACCGTTAGCGATTCACCGGCGGAGCGGGTCTGGCCGGTCGTCCACAAGCAGGCGGACTCCATCCCTCTCCGGCATTTGAACGCTCGCAGGAGACGATGAGGTCGCCTTCCCTTCGATCGAGATCCGACACTCCACCTGGGCGCAGCCGCTGGCGGCCGGTTGAGACTGTCGCTGCCTGATCACTAAGGCAATCTCTTGGCCGCCGCCAACGAGCGTGTCGAGTTCGTTCCATTTCATCAGTCCGGTCGGGCAACGGGATCGCTACCGCATCGTCGGCCGGGCCACGGATCGAGACGACGGCTCACGGCGGATGTACTGCTGGTTCGCAGGCGCGGCGACAGCGTTCCGGATCCAAACGCAGCGACCTTGGCCAGGTGGGCAGCCCACTCACCGGCGGTCCCTAAGTCCCGGCGCCGGTCCGAGCCTCCACGGCGGGTGAAACGCGGGATGTCTCTACCGTCGGTCCCGGCGATCCTCCCGCCGGTCCCCACGATCATCGCGCCGATCCTCGCGCCGATCGCCGCGGCGGCGGACGCCCCGGACCGCAACCGCAGCCGTGCCGGCCACCGCGGCAGTCCGCGCGACCGGTCGCCCTCCAAACAGTCCGCCTCCACTCCGTCGACCTCGACCCAACATCTCAGACTCCTTCCGTCATCTCGGCCTCATGCGCCTCGACCGCGGCCGCTATCGCCTGGATCGGGATCCGGCCACCGGCCACCAACTCCCCGCCCGAGCGCCGCACCGCGGCGCCGAACGGAGCGGCCCAGACGTTCTCCCAAATCAACACAGCCGCGACAGACCCAGGCTCCATCGCGGCCCCGATCGCCTCGACGTCCTCCGCCGCGAGCAGCATCGCGAGCTCCGTCTCCAGCTCGAGCAGCTCAGCGAGATCGCTATCGCCGAAGTCATGGGACTCAAAGCCCTCCACCGACCCGTCGAGGTCCTTCTTGAGAATCAGCAAGTCGAGCACGCGAACCACGCCGCCCCTGACCAGAGCAGACAGCTCCGCGGCCATCGCACCCGAGAAATCCGCCCGGTCAGCCGAAAACTCGACCACCAGATAATCAACCGGCCCGAGCTCATCCACAGCGGCGTCGTCGTTCATGGGTCTGTCCTCCATACGGGTTGCCGGACATCCCTGCGCGGGATCCCTCCGGGTCCAGATTCACCGACCCGGCCGACGACGGCATCACCCGGATGGGATGAACGCGCGCGACGCGGTCACATCGTTGGAATCGCGCAGCCCGGCTTCGCCTGCGCTCCCGTTAGCCCGTGACCGCGACCGCCTTGACACTGAAGAACGTGTCAGTGAGATGAACGGTGGCTGTGCGATTGGCGTGTATGGTCGCCTTCTTGCCTTTGCTGGTCGCTGTCACGGCGACGGTACTGGTGTGGCCGTCTGTGGTCTCGGTGACGGTGCAGCGGGATCCGACCGGGAGATCGGGGTAATAGCGTGACACAGAGCCGGGACCGGTGTGGGCCGGGATGCGGAAGGCATACGTGTGGATCGGGCCGCCACAGACCACGAGGATCGAGATGCGACCGTGCTGGCGGGCGGCCGGTCCAGCGATGGTCTTGGTCACTCTGAGCGAGCCGGACGGGCCCGGTACCTCTGGCGCGAGCCCGGGCGTCTGCTGGTAGACGTCCATCACGTTCACCGATACCGCCTTGCCCGCGGGTACGGTCACCGTCTGATCATTGCCGGATACGGTCGCCGTGACGGTGGCGGTGGCGCCGTCCGCGGTCTCCGTGACGGTGCATACCGAGCCGGCTGGAATGTCGTCGAAACCCTGCGACACGTTGCCCGCGTGAGTCCCGGCCGCGACCACGACGTCCGGCGACAGGGCGACGCCGTTGCAGACCACGTTGATCGTGACCGGCCCCTGGTGGCCGGCGGCGGGACCGGCGATGGTCTTTGTGACGAGCAGGGAGCCGGGAGCCGATCCGTAGGTGTCGGTGATGTGAGCGGCCCCTGAGCCGCCCGCGGGGATCGTGACGCTGTCGGGGCTGCCGGTGACGACTACCGAGACGGCGCTGGTAGCCCCGTCCACGGTCTCGGTGGAGACGCAGCTCGCCGGGGTGGGGATATTCGAGTACATCTGGGAATGGTCGCCTGTGGCCCCTGGCGGGATGATGAGGTCAGGCGACAGGGCGGTGCCGTTGCAGACCGTGTGGATAACGATCTGTCCCTGTTGCCCGGCAAGCGGGCCGGCAATGGATTTCGTCACCTCGAGCTGGCCGGGGACGAGTCCGTACGCGTCGCTGATGTCCGCCTCGGCGATGTCACCGTGATCGACGGGTACGGTCTGCCCGCTCCCGACGACGTCGACCGACACGGTGCTGGTGTGTCCGTCGACGGTCTCGGTAACCGTGCATTTGGCTGGGACACGGATGTTGTCGTATTGCATGGTCTGGTCACCCGCGGGAGTCCCGGCGGGGATCACAAAGTCCGGGGTCAAGGCCTTGCCATGACACTCGGAGTGGATCGTGATCTGCCCTTGCTGACCCGCAGCCGGACCCGCGATCGTCTTCCTCACGAGCAGCGAGCCGACGTGGTAATAGAAGTCCTTGATTTTCACCGTCTCGCGTTCCGCCGGACGGGATGGTTGCCTCCTGCGCGGCCTCGATCACCACCACGTCCGTGCCAACGATGCTGCCGTTGTTAGTCTCGGTGACGGTACACCTCGTTCCGGCCGGGATGGGTTCGTACGTCTTCGATTTGGTGCCCGCGGGCGCACCGGCGGGGATGATGAAGTCGTCCCTGGCGCACGCCATCGTCGCAGGCCACGTGGATGACGACATGCGCCTGCGATCCGGCCGCGGGACCGGTGATCGTCTTCTTGACGACGAGCGAGCCGGGGGGCAGAAACTCGGCCTCAGCTTTGACGGTGGTTTTCAAGGTGCCCGTCTTGGCCAGGATCAGGTGCTGGGCGTCGCTGACCCCGCTGTTGCCGTCGTAGAGGTAGACGTTGCCGCTGGGGACGGTAGCCTCCGCCGTGGCCTCGAGCACCGCGATGGTGGGACCCGTGGAGCGCACCCAGATCTTCGTGGCCGGACGGCACCGTGGCTGTGATTCCGATCCGGCACCGTGCGCCTGCCGAGTCCGAGAACATCTCCCCGCCCGTGGCGGTCACGGTGGCGTCCGGGCGCTCCGGAAGTGGTGGTGGCGACCGCTGTTGGTGTTGACCGTGAACGGTCCCGAGCACACTACGGCGGGGCCGCTCACATGACGGCGGGGTGATGGTGAGGCTGGGCGGCGCCGGCTCGCCCAGCTGGCCCCGCCATTTGGATGTGGGCCACGATGGCGGCCACGGTGCTGTGCAGCGGGTCAGTGGTGTTCAGCACGTAGCGGTCGGTGAAGTACCAGATGGCCGCCTGCACGGCCGCGGCCGTCTGGTTGAGGTCGGTCAGGCGGCCGGTTCGTCGGCTTGTTCGGGTAGTACTCGTTGAGCAGCCGCGCCACGTAGCCCACGTTGGGGACGTTGGCGGCGTCCCAGGTGCCCAGCTATGTACCCGATTCCGCCGTACGTAGCGGTTAAGATGTCGATGCAGTAGAGGCTGCAGGTTCGCGCCGCCGCTCGGGCGGACGGGCGACGGATGATGCCCGCGAAGCCCTCGTTCAAGGGCGGTGAAGCCGGTGGTCGGGTTGCTCGTGGGATAGCGGTCCGTGACTGGGTCGAAGGTGGTGCCGGGGTGGCGATGAACCCGCTGACCGCCTGGCCGTTACCGGTGCCGGACATCACCAGCTCGGTGTTGGCCCGTACCTGCGGTGGTGCCCCTGGGGGTGGCCCGGGGCGAAAGACTGCGCCGGCAGGAGCGGCCTGCAGCAGGAATGCCCCCAGCGCGAGCAGCAGGAGGACCGGCACGCGCCACGCTCGGCGAGGCATCAGCAGCGCGAGGGCCGCACGCCACCTGCCAATACCGCTAGTTGACCAACCGGCGCTGCCATTGACACGCTCCGACATGGCCACCCACCTCTCCCATCTCGGCCCACCCGTCTCAGTGCAGGCGACCGATCCGTATTGGCGGGCAGCATACCCCGTACCCGCGGGCAGCGGGAGGGCGCGAGCACCCCTCTTAGAGAGGCGCACACCCCCCCGCCAGCTAACGCCGAGCGCGAACGCACGGACCGGGCCCAGGCTGCGGCGTAGGCGGAAGCCGCTCCCAGTGCCGAAGCCGGGCGATGACGGCCGTCGTTCGCCGGCGCCGGTCAGGCGGTCGCGATAGGCCGCTCGGGCGGTTGCCCTGGCGGCATCACCACTTGCGCTCGGCCTCGTCCTCGGCGACCTTCATCGCCTTCTCAGCTAGCGCGTATCCCTGGTCGCCGATCGCGCGCAGTTGGGCGGCGAGGGCGCGCATCGGGTACGGGTTGTCGTCGGCGGCCATCGTTGCGCGCATCAGCGCGGCTTCCCGGACGAACTGGGAGACACTCGAGCCCTGGCGCTTAGCCGCTTCCTGAATCAGCTGCATACCCTCGCGGGTAAAGCTGATCGTGGTGCGGGTCATGGCCATGGCAAAGAGTTAGGGAAGAGATCGTCAGGGTGTCCGGCGCTAGCGCCGATGCTAGCACGAGCGTCAGCGCGGACGCTAAGCGGTCCGCGGCGAAGAAGTCCCTAAGAAGAGGCCTCATCGTGCTAGCGGAAGTGCTAGCATAATTGCCAGCGCGAATGCTAGCAATACGTGAAGCAAGAGCGCCCGCCTCTCCCCCCGAGCGGAGTGACATCCGCTGGCAAATAAACCCCCAAAGGAACGCGAATGCGCAAAATCATCCTGGTCGCAGGAGCCGCCGCAACCATGCTGATGCCCGCCACCGCAATGGCGAACACGGGCCATCACTCCAAGCCCCACAAGGGCAAGCACCACATCACCAAGCGCGCCACGCGGCGGATCATCGCCCGGTCGCAGGGTCCGAGGGGCGACACCGGTCCGGCCGGCGCTCCCGGTCAGAACGGTCAGAACGGTGCGCAGGGTCCGGCTGGCCAGAACGGTCAGAACGGCGATTCGTACCTGCAGGGCGCGTACTACAGCGTGGCCTACTACGACGTGGGCGACACGAACGGCGGCGCGATCGCCACGGTGGCCTGCAAGGCGCCGACTGATACCGCGATCAGCGGTGGCGTCTCGACTGACGACTACACCAAGACGGTGCCCGTCGGCCAGTCGTTCCCGGGCCGCATGGACTGGTCCACGAACACCCCAAAGCCGGGCCGGCTCGACGGTTGGATCGTCCAGTTCGCCAGCCAGAACGGCCAGGCTCCCGAGAAGGTCAAGGTGTGGGCGCTGTGCGTCCCCAACCTGAACGTGCCGGTCAACCAGACCTACACGGAGTCAGCTAGCTGATGAAGTACCTGGCAGCGGGGGCGGTGCTTGCCGCCCCCGCTTTCAGCGGCTGCGGCAGCCAGCACGTCACCAAGACCGTGCCGAGCAGCCAGACTCCTGCTGGCCCCGTGTCGGATGCCAGGGTGCAGAAGGATCTCCAGGCGTACTTCTCCGGTCTCCCTGGGTCGTCGCGAACGTGTCGTGTGTCCACAGCAACGGCAACGAGTTCAACGGCTCATGGCTCTGCAGGCCCAACGTGACCGAGAGCGCCACGGTGCTCGACGACGGCCTGCACCTTCGGAGCTCGTCCAGCGCTACCTGGGTCAGTAGCACGCAGGCGGCGGGCCTTTGGGCGCTCGAGGTCGGTTCTTCACGCTGGAATCGATGATTCGGGCTCGCCCGGGGGCCGCGGTCTCCAACGGGCGCGATGGTGTGGCGCATGAACGCTTTCCATCGGCGGCCTGCGGTGCTGCGGGTGAGCCTCGTACCAGCGGGCGTAGCGCCTGGCCAGCGGCACGGCGGTGATGCCGTGGGCGAATACGGACAGGCCGATGGTCAGGTAGGTGGCGCGCAGGATCGTGTCGACGCCGGCCAGGTGCGCTTGCTGGACGGTGATTACCGCGAACACGATCGATGCCAGCCCTCGCGGGCCGAACCAGCCGAGGAACCCGACCGTTTGCCACTTGGCGGCGCTCCCGAGCATCGCGATCGCGACGGGCAACATGCGAACGACGGTCAGGCTCAGTCCCGCGTAGAGGGCGATCTGCCAGCTCACGTGGTTCAGGGTTGGCCCTAGGAGCACGGCGCCGAAGATCAGGAGCGTCACTCCGCCAAGGAGCGCCCCGAGCTCCTCGTTGAGGCGTGAGGCCTCCTCGGACTCCTCCGGGACGAGACCACCGAAGATGGCGCCGGCAAGGAAGGCTGCGATGAACCCCGAGCCGCCGAGCGCCGCCGCGAAACCGTAGGCGAGGGCCGCGGCGGCGATCGGGATGACCTGGAGCCACGGTCCGCTGATCAGATCCCGGCGGTGGCCGATCGCGACCACGGCACCGGCCGCCAGACCCGCCACCATGCCACCGAGGATCCCGTAGCCGATTTCTTCCGCCACGATGCTGATCGCATGATGGCTCGTGGTCGCCTTGGCCTCGATGTCCGCGGCCGCCAGCGCGATCAACAGCAGCGGCACGCAGATCCCGTCGTTGAGTCCGCTCTCGACGTTGAGTCCCTGTCGAATCCGTGACGGGAGTCGCGGCTCGGTCACCACCGCTTGTCCGAGGGCGGCGTCCGTAGGCGCCAGCAGCACGGCCAGCACTACGGCCTCACCGGCGTTCAGGTGCGCGAACATTGCCGCGGCGAGCAGCGCGCCGATCACGATCGTGAGCGGCAGCCCGATGCCGAGCAGTCGCAGCGGCACCGCGTACTCCCGCCTGAGCACGCGGAGCTTGATACGCGAGGCGTCGGCGAACAGCACGACAGCGAGCGTCGCCTCGGCGAGCGTGCGGACCGTCCCGCTCGCGGGGGACACCGACACCTCGTCGAGCACAAACGGTCCGACCACCAGTCCGATCAGCACGAACGCCATGGCCGGCGTGAACGGCGTGTCGGTCAGCCGGCGCGACACGCCCGCGACGGCCAGCAGGGCCGCAGCGAGTATGGGAATCTCCCACTTCATGATGCTCCTCCCTCGGCGTCGCCCTCGGGGGGCGGGCTGCCGGTCTCACCGTCGGCGAGCTGTGCCTCGATCGCGCGGTTGACGTTGCCGTGAATGTGGTCCGAGCCGATCAGCTCGAGGGTCCCGTCGGCGCGGAGCACCTTGAGAACGGGTGGCTTCACCCGCGCCAGGCGAAGCGTGACGCCGTCGGCCTGGGTGAGCCGGTGGATCTCGCTCAGCTTTGCCGCGCCCTGCGAGTCGACGAAATCGACGCCTTCGAGATCGAGCACCAGAGCGCGAGACCGGCCGCCGTCTTCGGTGAGTTCTCGAACGCGATCCTCGAGCGCTTCGGCGGTGGCGAAGAACAGACCGCCGTCGAGACGCACAACCGCGATCCCCGGGAACGTCTCGTCACCGGGGTTCTCGTCGAGGTCGCGGAACACCTGCGTTCCGGCCTCGCGGCCCAGCAGCGGCATCGGGGGTCGGGTGGCGACATACACGAGCCAGCTCAGCGAGAGGACGACGCCGATGACCACGCCGGCGAGCACTCCGGCAGAGAGCACACCGATGATCGCCATCACCGCGACCCAGAAGTCGAACCGCGCGACGCGGTGAAGACGGCGCAGCTCGGCGATGTCGATCATCCCGAACACGACCGCGTCGATGATCACGGCCCCGAGGACGGCCTTCGGGAGATGCGAGAACACCGGCGCGAGCACGATCAGCGTCGCGATCACGAGCGCCCCGGTCGTGAGCGAGGCGACCGGAGTCTGCGCGCCCGCGGACTCGTTCAAGGAGCTGGCCGAGAGGCTGGTGGAGACGGGCATCCCCTGGAACACGCCGGCACCCACGTTCGCCATCCCCTGCGCGACGGACTCCTGATTCACGTCGATCCGGTACCCGTGCCGGGCGGCAAACGCGCGAGCGTCTCCCGCGGTCTGCGAGAACCCGATCAGCAGCAGTGCGACCGCAGCGATGCCGATGCTCGCGTAGTGCTGCCTCACGATCGTGAAATCGGGCAGCTTGGGGGCAGGGAGCCCTCGTGGCACGTGCCCGACGAGCGCCACCCCGTGGGCACCGAGGTCAAACACGGCGGATGCGAGCAGCCCCGCGGCCACGAGCACCAGCGCGCCCGGGACGGCCGGCGCCAGGAACCGGAGCGCGAGGATGAGCGCGATCGACAGCACCCCGACCACCAGTGTCGTCCAATGGATCTCGCCGAGCGATCCGACCCATGTCGCCAGCTCGCGCCAGGCGGTGTCGCCCTTCGACGACGTACCGGTCAGCTTCGGCAGCTCCCCGATGACCACGTCCACCGCGGCGCCGGCCAGGAAACCCGTGACCACCGCTTTTGAGAGGAACTGCGCGATCCACCCAAGCCGGAACACGGCAAGCAGGAGGAACAGCAGCCCGGTGGCCAGCGTGATGGCCGCGACCAGCTGCGCGGCGTCCTGCCCGCCAAGGCTGGTCGCCAGCACCGCGCCACCGGCGACCGCGGCAAGCGAGGAGCTTGGGCCGGTCGAGATCTGACGAGACGTGCAGAAGAAGGCGTAGATGATCGCCCCCGCGGCCGCGGCATAGAGACCGTTCTGGAGCGGCACACCGGCGATGCCCGCGTATCCGAGGTTCTTCGGCACGACCAACGCCGTGACGGCCACGCCCGCCGCCAGATCACCTCGCAGCCACCGCCGCTCGTACCGGCGCAGCCAACCGACCGCCGGCACGTAACGCGCGAGCCCACCCTGCTTCCGATCCCTGGTCGCCATGGCTACAGACGACCGGTGTACAGATCGGTCCGGACGGCGCCATCATCCGATCGGGATGACGCATCTCTCCCCGGCGCGCGACAGCGTTCCTGACATGTCTGAAAGCTTCGATCCTCCCCCCGACGACCGTCCGGGAGCACCCGGCGACCGCCCCGTTCCACCGGGCGAGCGGCCGGGAAGCGGTCGATACGGGCCCGAGCGCGGAGGCGGGGGCCGCGGCTGGGCGATCGCCGGCGGGATCGCACTGGCCATCGCCGCTGTCGTGGTCGTCGTCGTGCTGCTGGCCAACAGCAGCTCGTCGAAGACCTCGTCGACGCCGACAACGAAATCGGTGAGCGTCGACAAGACCACGACCATCGTGCAGCCGACCAGAACGACCACGACCGGCACCACGGTCACCTCGCCGCCGCGGACGACCACTGTCACCACCGCCGACGCGGTGACGACGAACACCTCCGCGCCCAGGACAACGACCAGCACGACGCCGTAGCTTCATCTGATCGGGGTGATCATTCTGCCTGCCCCCGGAAAGGGTCGTAGGCGTTGTGAGTGGCCGCGCGTCCGGAGCTGAGATGACCAGCCAACATCAGGAATTGACCCGTAAGCAGAAGCGACGGCTGGCGGAGTTCATCCCGCCGTTCAAGGTGGAGCCGGGCTCGCGCGTGAGGCTCTCCCCAGGCCTTCGATCCTTCGCCTCAGAGGCTGCATCAAGTGGAACAAGAGGGCGTCGCGCTGGCTGGAGAAGCCGTTCAGCCGCTGTCCGAGTATCAGGCTGAGCTAGCGCGGGGTAGCGAGAGGAGGAGGAGGAGGAGGAGGGCCACATCGCTGGCGCGGAGAGACCTGTCACTTAGGATCTCCAGTTTTCGACCTGAGGCCCAGTTCCCGCGCCTCAGTGGAGGGCTGCACATGAGTCACAACAAGCAGACGAAACAGGACGCGCGAGCGGTCGAAAAGCTTGGCCGCAAACGCTACGAGAAGGAGCTCGCTCGTCTGCAGGGGGAACTGGTTCGGCTTCAGGAGTGGGTCGTGCGGGAGGGGGTCAAGGTCTGCATCGTGTTCGAAGGTCGTGACACGGCCGGGAAGGGCGGGGTAATCAAACGGATCACCGAGCGAGTGAGCCCTCGCGTGTTCCGGGTGGTCGCGCTCCCGGCACCGACCGACCGTGAGAAGTCCCAGATGTACGTCCAGCGCTACCTGGAGCATTTTCCCGCCGCCGGCGAGGTCGTGATCTTCGACCGCAGCTGGTACAACCGCGCCGGGGTCGAACGGGTGATGGGCTTCTGCTCCGAGGACGAAGCATTGCGATTCTTGCGACTGGCGCCGTTGGTCGAGAGGGCGATGGTCGACTCGGGGATCATCCTGCTCAAGTACTGGCTCGAGGTCGGCCAGGAAGAGCAGACGCGGAGAATCGAGTCGCGGATCAACGATCCGCGCAAGGTCTGGAAACTGTCGCCCATGGACCTCAAGTCCTACAGCCGCTGGTATGACTACTCCCGAGCGCGCGACGAGATGTTCGAGGCGACCAACACGGACTTTGCTCCCTGGCACGTCGCTGACTCCAACGATAAGAAGCGCGCCCGACTGAACATCATCAGCCACCTGCTTGAGCAGCTCCCCTACGACTCACCACCCCGGAAGCGCGTGCGGCTACCAGCTCGCGAGAAGCAAAGCGGCTACCGCGAGCCCGACCACTCCTACCAATACATCTCAGCCAAGTACTGAGCCGGGAAAAAGGCGACTCACGAGGTTGCCCGACTTGGGCGTGGTCTGCTCGATCGTCGTCATCTCGGTCTCCCGAAGGGTCGCCAACTGTCTGGGGCCATCCCGGATCGAGGATCGCGCCACGGTGCGGCCGCGCATCATCCGATCCGGGTGAACGTCTACGCGCGGCCGCGGGAGATTGGTTTTGATGTGCCGTCAAAGCGCGGCGCGAGCGACCTATCGATTGCCCCGGGGTGATGCGTCTCTTGATAGTCGGTCGAAGTCATGGTCCGCCTTTCCGGCCGCTGACCACCAGCGTGGGTTGTCTGATCTCCTTGATCTCGTCGAACCGCTCGCCGCGAGGTGTTTTCCACTCCACCAGCGCGGATCGCTGAGCTTGGGACGCTTGCGCCGAACTCGAAGGCTCGACGTCGACGGTGCGCAGGTGTCGCCTGAGCCAGAAGTCCCGGCCGGCGGCCCGACTCGTTTCGGAGCCCTCGAAGAAGAGAAAGAGGTAGTCCTCCAGGGTGAGTTTGCCCACGTGACTGACCGCTCTTGCGCGAATGACCGGGCGCCGCTTCACGCCCTTATGGGTCACGTCGGCCTGGTGACTCCGTTTGTGGCGGAGTGCGCGCCCGCGGGTCGCTACGGTGCGAGGCCGGACTCGCGCAGATCTGAGGCTCGCGCGGGCGAGAGTGCCGTCCGGAGCCGGTCTACGCTGCGGTCAGCGCTTTCAGCTGGTCGAGCGAGTCGCGGACGAGTTCGCGGAAGTCGTGTCGGTTGGTTTGGTCGATCCAGCGCTCGAACGCGGTCCTGAAGACCGCGATCGCGACCTCGGCGGTGAGCGTCGCCGCCGGGTCCTCGACGCCGCGTCGCCGCAACGCGTCTGCGATCGCTGTAGATAGTGCTGCGAGCTTGGTCAGCTCTCGTTCTTGGAGCTCTGGGTTGGAGGCGATCACGGCCTGGCGCTGTCTCGCGAAATCGCGGCGCTCGGGGACGAAGAAATGCTCCCCTGCGGCGTCAAGCCCGGCCGCTGCCGCGTCGATCGGCGCCAGCGAGTCGGGCGCGTCGGCCACGACGCTGACGATCAGCTCCTGCAGCGCGCCCCCGCCGTCGAACAGAACCTCGCGTTTATCGGCGAAGTGACGGAAAAAAGTCCGCTCGGTCAGCCCCGCCCGCTGGGCGATCTCGGCCACCGTGGTGTTTTCATACCCGTTCTCGCCATACAGTGCGAGCGCTGCCTGCACGAGGCGGCCGCGCGCATCGGGTTCCCATCGAGCCATCCGCGAATCATAGTGGTGTTGACAGTCACTGACATCGGCGCTATGGTGATGACAGCGACTGACATCGGGTCTCTCCGCGCGGACCGATTCGGCTCTCGTCGCCGAAACACCAATTCCTGAAGACGGAGGATCTCTCATGCGTGTATTCGTTACCGGCGCGAGCGGCTGGATCGGCTCGGCTGTCGTTCCCGAACTGATCGCTGCCGGCCATCAAGTCGTCGGGCTGGCTCGCTCTGACGCGGCAGCCGAGAAGGTGGCCGCGTCCGGCGCCGAGGTCCTGCTCGGCGATGTCCAGGACGTCGATGTTCTGCGCGCGGGCGCCGAGCAGGCCGACGGGGTCGTCCACCTGGCCTTCCGCCATGACATCGCGTGGACCGGCCATTTCGAGGAGGCCGCCGCGTCGGATCGTCGCGCGATCGAGGTGTTCGGGGAGGTGCTGTCCGGCAGCGACGGACCGCTCGCCGTCGCCTCGGGCGTCGCCGGGGTGAGGCCAGGCGGGATCGCCACCGAGCGAGACCTGCCCGGCGACGAGGCGAGCCCGCGCGTCGCCTCCGAGCGCGCCGTGCTCGCGCTCCCCGAGCGTGGCGTCCGGTCGATGAGCGTGCGGTTCGCGCCGACCGTCCACGGCACCGGCGACCACGGTTTCATCGCCCGGATCGTCGACGCCGACCGCAGCCACGGCGACGCCGGCTACGTCGCAGAGGGCGAGAATCGCTGGGCCGCCGTCCACCAGAAGGACGCCGCTCGGCTCGTGCGCCTCGGGATCGAGCACGCGCCCGGCGGCTCGGTGCTGCACGCCGTCGGCGAGGAGGGCGTCGCGATGCGCGATATCGCGGACGCGATCAGCCAGCGCTTTGAGCTCCCGGCGACCGCGATCTCGCTCGAGGAGGCCGGCGAACGCTTCGGCTTCCTCGCGCAGTTCGTCGGTCTCGACATGGCCGCCTCGAGCGCGATCACGCGCGAGCTGCTCGGGTGGGAGCCGACGGGCCCGACCCTCATCGAGGACATCGGGGCCGGCGCCTACTCCAACGGCTCCCAGGGCTGACCGCCGGCGCAATCACGCCCTTTATAGCTAGCGCTCCGAAGCGTCGCGCTCTTGGTTTGCATGGCGCTGGGCTCATCCCGCCGGCGATTCGGCGGCGATGGGGTGGCATTCCGCTTCGCGTCCGGGTCTTAGTGGCGGACCCGCGACGGCGCACGAGAAGTCGTGGAGTACCCCGGTCGGCAGGTCGCCGCCGGGCGCGGGCTCGGACTCGAGGACTTCGGAGCTGATCGTCAACCACGCCAGCACCCCGCCGGCTACCGCGAGACCGGCGCAGGTAAGCATCGCGACGTGGAAGCCGTGGTCCATTGCCGCCGGGTCGTAGAACTTCGACCCGGCCAGCCCCGCGACCAAGGGCAGGACGGCGACGATGATCAGGCCGGAGAGACGCGAAACAGCGGTGTTGATCCCGGACGCGATGCCCGAGTGCCGCTCATCCGCGGCGGCCATCACCGTCGCCGTGACCGGCGCGACGACCAAGGTCAGGCCCAAACCAAAGACGATCACCGCCGGGAGCACGCCCGACACATAGCTGTCACCTGGATCGATCCGCGACATCAACACCAGTCCCATAGCCGTGACCAGCGGTCCCACGGTCAAAGGGATCCTCGGCCCGATTCGTTGCGCAAGTTCTCCCGCAGCCGGGGAGAGGAGCAGCATCAGGGCCGTGATCGGCAGCGAGGCGGCACCGGCCGCGAGCGGCGAGTAGCCGAGCGAGATTTGCAAGAACGCCACAAGCAGGAAGAACACTCCACTGAGGGCCCCGAAGACGACGAACGTCACCGCGTTGGCGGCGCTGAATTGGCGCGAAGCGAACATCGAGAGCGGCATCATCGGATTGGCGGAACGCCGCTCGGCGAGCACGAAGGCGATCAGCGCAAGCCCCCCTCCGATCGCCGCCGCCAGGACCAGTGGCGAGCCGCCGCGGCCCGGGGCCTCGATCAGCGCGTAGGTGGTGCCGGCCAGGCCGACGGCTGCGAGGATCGCGCCGCGAAAGTCGAGCGGCCCGCGGGCCGCTGGGTCATGGGTCTCGGGCACGTGGCGGCCTGCCATTACGACGATGAAGATGCCGAGCGGAAGGTTGATCAGGAACACCGCCCGCCAGGACACCGCCGCCACCAGGACGCCGCCGAGCAGCGGGCCCAGAGCGCCCGCCACCGCGCTGAGCCCCGACCAGGCGCCGATCGCTCGGGCCCGGTCAGCGGGGCGAAAGCCCGACTCGACCATCGCCAGGCTGCCGGGTGTCAGAAGAGCCCCGCCGACCCCCTGCACGAGCCTCGCCAGCACCAACAGCCCGGCGTTCGGCGCAAGCGCACACAGCAGCGAGGCGATCGTGAACAGGCCGGTTCCGGACACGAAGACGCGACGCCGGCCATACCGGTCGCCAAGCGACCCACCGAGCAGGATCAGCGAGGCAAGCGTCAGCGTATAGCCGTTGAGGATCCACTGCAGGGTGCTGGTCGACGCGTGCAGGTCACGGCCGATGTCCGGCAATGCAACATTGACGACGGTGGCATCCAGGAACGCGATACCGGAGCCCAGCACCGCCACAGCGAGCAACCAGCGACCGGGTGCAGAGTCGAACCTCACCTTGTCCTTGGCGAATCTCGCGTGACACACGCCCGCGCCACGGTGGCGACTTCTCGCCACCATCCGGCGTCGATCTTCATCTGTTCTCCTAGGAGTCGATGACGCGTGGTCAGATCCTCACGGGCGAGCAGGTGGCGCGTCGTCGTCAGATTCCGGTGATTCACCCATCTCTGGTGCTCGTGGAGAGCGACCGCTAGGCGGTTTCGCTCCCGCGTGTATTTGTTTGAGTTCGAGCAGGTCGAGACCAAGGGCCTCGACCTGCGCAAGGGCGCCGAACAATGCCGATCGGTCTTCCAGCGAGCCGGTGAGTACCGTCTCGTCGTCCTTCAGCTCGGACGCCATCGAGGGAAAGGCGGACAGGGCGGTAGCTCCAAGCCGTCCCTTTATCCGAATCGAGTACAAGCCCGGCAGCGTGGTCATCTTGCGATCATGTACCCCGATCCGGTGAGCCATCTACGCCCGGATCAGGTGATTGTTCCCCGCCGGCAGAAAGGGCCGCGCTGGCTGCGCGAGTGTTAGGAGCGGCTGGTAGACAGGAGCCGCAACTCGCGTGCATGGCGAACGGCGGAGGACCGATCGCGGACGCCGAGCTTGGAGTAGATGTTGCGGATGTGCGTGGCGACCGTGTTCGTGGACACGTAAAGCTCGCTCGCGATCTCGGCTCGGGTCAGATTCGTCGGGAGATACCGCAGCACGCGAAGCTCGCTCGGGCTGAGCTCGTCCGATTCCGTGAGGCGCTCCCGGTCGGTGCTCGGGACCCATTCTTCCCGCAGCAGGCTGACGGTGTCGGCGAGCAGGGCGCCGTGAGCGGTCTTGTGACGCGGTAGCGCATCGAGTAGCTCCGCAGCGCCGGTCATCGCGAACGGAAACATCAGCCGGTCTGGCTCGGCGGCTGCGAGCGCTGCCTCGGCTGCGGCAGCCGCGGCATTTTGATCCCCGAGCTCCAGGTGCGCGATGCCAGCTAGAAGATGCGTCTCCACGAGGGTGAACGCATGGACGCCCTGGGTCGTGTCCTGAACATCTCCGAGTGCCTCCACGGCCGCCGCAGGATCACCTTCCGCCATGAAGACCACGGCGCGCGCGTTGTCGATCGCGTGGATGGCACCCAGCCGCCCGGGTTCGGCGGAGTAGTCACCGAGTGTTGTACGAGCCTCGTCCAGCATCCCGAGGCGAGCTTGCGTCGCTGCGAGCCACCCGGTGATCCGTGGCGTAAGTGCGTGCACCCCTGTTAGCAGCGCTTGCGTCCGGGCTGCCGCTGCGAACTCTTCCAGCGCCGATCGATGTTGCCCGCGTCCGGCGTGCAGCATGCCTGTCGTCACGTGCAAGAACACGACTGCGGCCGGGTCGGCGCCCGGCTCTGCAAGCTCCCAGCCGCGACGGAGCCAACCTTCTCCCGCATCGAACTCGCCCCTCCAGACCGCGATGCCGCCGACCGCCGCGAGCGCGGGTACGACGATCGGGCGGTCGGCGAAGCCAGAGCGCTCAGCCAGCGCGATGGCCCGCTCGCCGCGCTCACGTGCAGTCGCGACCGAGATCAGCTTCGACGCGAAACATCGATGTGCGAGGCACGCGACCTCGAGGTAGGGGCTGCCGATCGCCTGGGCAAGCTCGGCTCCGTCGGCGAGGTGCCGGTCAGCGTCCGCGAGTCGCCCTGACCACATCTCGACGATCCCGAGATTCATCAGCGCGACTCCGCGCAGCTCGCTGCTCATCGCGATCACCCCGCTCGACTCATCTGCGATCGAAGAATCAAGCAGGCTCACCTGCTCGATCACCTCCGTGAACTGACCGCTACGCCGTGCGAGCGCCAACCGCAGCGAGGCGATGGCAACCGCGAGTCCCCGGCGGCGCCCTGGTTGGGCGCTCTCGACATGGGACTCGGCCAGCGCGAGCTGAGCAGCCGCTTCCTCCAGCCGGCCGTGTGCCAACTGAACCGCCGCGTGAGCCAACGCCAGCTCAGGATGATCCGCCGACAGCCCCTCCGGAAATGACCGCAACAGCGCGGCGATCGCTCGATCGTTCCCATTGAGCGTCAAACTGAAGAGGTGGTCCGCGAGCAGTCGCGCGGCGTCGACCCAATCCCCGGCGGCTTGCGTGTGCCGCACAGCCTCGACGACGTCCCCGTGGTCGGCGAACCAGCGGGCGGCCCGGCGGTGTAGGCCGGGAATCTCATCGGCCGACGTTCGGCGAAGCTCCAGCCGAAGGAAGTCCGCCAGCAGGTGGTGGTAGCGAAACCAGGTGCGCTGAGCGTCCAGCGATACCACGAACGCGTTCGCGTCCTCCAGCTCGAGCAGTATCTGCTCCGAGCCCGAGCGACCTGCCAGCAGGTCGGCGAGTTCGCGGTTCACCCGATCGACCAGCGAGGTTCGCAGCAACATGCTCTGAACCTCGCGCGGCTGGCCTTCGAGCATCTCGGCCATCAGATACTCGCCGATCGCCCTGTTCGTGCCCGAGAACTCCGCCACGAAACGCTCTGGGTCTGGGTGACCGCTGAGCGAGATCGCCGCGAGACGCAGGCCGGCTGCCCACCCTTCCGTGCGCCGGTACAACGCGGCCGCCCCGGCGTCAGACAGACTGATCCCCGATGCAGCAAGCAGCTCGCGCGTCTCGCGCTCGGTGAACCGGAGATCGCCGGCGCGCAGCTCAGCGAGCTCGTCGGCAAGCCTAAGCTTGTGCAGCCTGATCGGCGGATCCCGGCGAGACGACAACACGACGCGCGCCGAATTCGGCAGCACCGCGAGCAACCGCTCGAGCTGCGCCACGGCATCAGCGGACCTCAGCTCGTGGAGATCGTCGATGATCAACACGAAAGGCCCGGCCCGCTCGGCCAACTCCAGAACAACCGCGTCGACCAGCTCGTCGCCGGGAACCCCGACCGCCGCCCGATCCGTCTGACGATCGGTCGAGGCTGCCGAGCCGCGGAGCGCATCCAGAACACGGGACCAGAACCGCTCCGCCTCCTGTTCGTCGCGGTCGACGGACACAAACGCGACGCGAGCAGCATTGGTCGAAAGATCGGCCCACGCACGCAACAGAGACGTCTTGCCACTTCCCGCCGGCGCCGAGATGACCGTCACCCGCCTCATCACAGCGCGATCCAGCTTCCGCAGAAGATGCTCCCGGTCAAGCCGGCCGTGGGCTATTGGAATCTCCGGAGCGATCGGCCGCTCCAGACCCTCGTCACGCCGCGCTTTTGCCAAGCCCCTCATGCTCAACGCCCAGTCCGATCAAGCTTAGTCGGCACGATCTGGCCGCCCATGTCGAGGACCGGCATCTGAGGACCAGTGCGAGACCCCGTCGCACGCCCGGCACCAACTCACCGGAATGAGGTGATGCGGGCTCACCGCCATGGTCGTGATGATGCGCTTCATGAACCAGCCCGAGAGAAAGTCGTTCCCAGAGCTGTTGAGCGCAATACCGCCCCAGGATCGCGCCGATCTTTCCGTGCTTCGACCCCTGTTTGAGGAGTTCATGCTCCAAACGCCGCTCCCGTCTAACGTGTCACTCACGGAAACGAAGCTTGGCGGTGTTCTCGCGCTGGAGATCTCCATGCCCGAGGCCACTACGGACGCCGCGCTCCTGTACTTCCACGGCGGCGTTTTCGCACTGGGGTCGGCCCGCGCGAGCGCCGGCCTTGCCTGCCTGATCGCGCGACAGGCTCGCGCGACGGTGCTCTACTCACCTTGGCTCGACATGACGCTCGCCGGTGCGAGCATGAAGTCGAAGGCCGCGGTCGACGTTGTCCTAGCACCCGACCGGCTCCGAGTGTTGCTGGACGATGCGACGCGCCTCGCCGTCGCCGTCGCCGCGGCTAACGTCGCCGTCCAACTTGACGTCACGCCGGAAGTGGGGCACGTTTTCCAGGCGTCCGCGCCTGAGCTTGACGAGGCCGACGCCGCGCTCGCCCGTACCGGCGCGTTCTTGGGGGCCTACCTCCAGCTCGTCGACTAGCTCGGCCGCGGGCTTTCTTGGATTACGAGATCTGCCGATCGGCGAGCCGGGTCTCGTGGTGAAAACGCCTTGGCGGTGGCGCCGTGCTATGCGCCTGTGAACCGATACTCAGTCTGCCAGGCGTCCTCGGAGTCTGTGTGGGCGGTCCAGAAAAGCTCCGCGATGTTGTCCGGATCGAAGTTCGTCCCCGGCTTGACGGCACCGACGATCGTGACGGTCGCGGCGTGGATGCCGTCCTCCCGAACGCCGGCAGCAATCAGCGTCTGCGCCGAGCGCAGAGCGGCCTTCCCCATGGATAGGCTCGCCAGTGCGGGCACTGGATTGTCGGCGAAGCCGCCGCTGGTGACCAACAGGGTGCCGCCGCCGGCTGCCCGCAGGACGGGCGCGGCTACCTGTGCCGCGACGACGGCGCCGATGACGTCGACGTCGTGGGCCGTGTGGAGCCGCTCGACGGTGGTATCGAGGATCTTCCCTGGATCTGGCAGCGCGGCGTTGTACACCACGACACCCGGGGCGCCCGTGGCACTGAAGATCCGTTCGAGCGCCCCGCGGTAGCCGTCCAGATCCTCGATATCCGCGACCACCGCCTCGATCTCAAGCCCGCCGGCACGCAGTTCGGAGGCAAGCCGGTCAAGCGTTTCGCCGCGGGAGATGAGTGTGCTGCGGAAGCCCTCGCGGCCGAAGCGCCGAACCACGCCGGCACCAACTCCCGGTCCGGCCCCGATCAGCAGCAGATGATGGGGATCAACAGACTCGGGCATATCCCACCTCCGGGTAGAGCTTTCGCCCGGCGATCAGCCCGGGCCACTGTCCTTGGGGTCGAATCACGACACGAACGTTTACCAACGTCCGGGTGAGACGTCATCACCGCATAGCGGTGATTCCGTAAGCAGATCGCGCACAATCCGCTGCATGGACCTGGAGGATGTGCTCGCTCATTTGCGTGGTTGCGAGTGGATCGACCTTACTCACGCCTTTGAGCCGGGGATTCCGCACTACGCTCCGTTCCCTGATGAGGAGCGCCGGGTGGTGTTCGGCTTCAAGCCGAGCCAAGGGGCTCTGGGGTCGGGGTTCTTGGTCCACGAGTACCGCCACGTGGGCCAGTGGGGCACGCATGTCGATCCGCCCGCGCACTTCATCGAGGGAGGTCGCACGGTGGACGCGCTGCCCGTCGAGGAGATGGTGTTGCCGCTCGTCGTGCTCGACGTTCGTGAACAGGTCAGTTCCGACGCTGGGTTCGCCGCCACCGACGCCACAATTGGCGCGCACGAGGCCGAGTACGGGCAGATCCCCGAGCGGGCGTTCGTGGCGTTGTTGACGGGCTGGGGCGGCCGCTGGCCCGACGCGGCGGCGATGGACAACCGAGACGCTCACGGTAACTCACGCGCGCCTGGATGGGACGTCTCGGCGCTCCGTGTGCTGTTTGAGCAACGAGATACTGTCGCGATCGGCCACGACGTCACGAGCACCGATCCGGCGGCGCTGGTTGATCATGGCCGCGTCGATGCCGAGATGTACGTGCTCGGGCGTGACCGGTGGCAGATTGAGCTGATGGCGAATCTTGACCGCGTCCCAGTGCGCGGCTCGCTGATTGTCGCGACCTGGCCAAAGCCAATGGCCGGCTCGGGGTTCCCCGCCCGATGCTTCGCGATAACGCCCGGGGCCCCCGGCTGAGACCCCGAGGACCGCCGTGGCCTCTGGCAGTTGACGCCCCACGCGGGCTGAGGATCGCTGCGTCGCGAAGGCAGGAACTCCCGATCGAGGTCGGTGACCAGTTGTTCCCGCCATCGAAGCGCTCCTCGACGACCTCGACCGCTGGCTCGCGCTCAGCACAGCCTGAGCGCGGGCGGTTCAAATCGAGCGGATCGCACCACCGTCGATCGGGATCATTGCGCCGGTGATGTAGGAAGCGGCAGGGGAGAGCAGAAACGCCGCTGCTCGCGCAAACTCTTCGGGCTCTCCGTACCTCCGGAGCGGGATGAGCTCGGACTGACGGGCACGCACGTCGTCGGGATCACCACTCAGCGCGTCGAACTCGCGGACGCGATCAGTGGCGATCCTGACCGGCAACAGACCGTTTATCCGGACCCCGGAGGGGCCGAAATCGTCGGCGAGCGTCTTGATCACGCCAGCAAGGCCTGGGAAAAGCCCGTTGGAAATCGGAAGCCCAGCGAGTGGCACGCGTACCGACGCGGCGAGCACGAGCACGATCGAACCACCCGTTCCCGTCGCGGCGCCCGGCCCAGCGTCGTCCTTGCTGCGGTCCGCCAGATCCGCCCCGAGAACCCGAGCCAGCCGGACCGCACCTAGAAAGACGCTCTCGAACGCCGACCGCCATTGCTCATCCGTAGTGCTTGAAATCGTCCCCGGTGGCGTTCCCCCCGCACTGATCAGCGCGCCGTCGAGGCGGGAGAAGCGCTCTCGGGCGGCCTCAATCAGCCGACCGGGCGTGGCGGGATCGCCGTTGTCCGCGGCAACCCAGGTCACATCGCCGCTCGCGGCGGCATTCTGGGCAAGATGACCCGCGGCCGCAGACGCCGCGGTCTCCCGCGGGGAGCTGAGCACGATCCGAGCCCCTTCCGCGATAAGAGCCTCCGCCGCGGCGAACCCGAGACCACGGCTGCCCCCAGTTACGAGGAACACCCTGTTATGCAGTCCGAGATCCATGCCACAAATCCCTAACGCGAAGGCGCTAGGCCGACCATCCGGCGCACCCCGATTTCATGGCCCGCACAAGCGATCGTACCGGCAAGGCCGGCGAGTAGCAGGCCTGGGCGCTGGCGCTTTATCGGCGGCGGTACGCGGCGCTCAGCGCTGTCGTGCCGAAGTTCCATGGTGGCGGACCGATTCGTTTCGCGCGAGGCGGCGGATCGCCTGCAGGACGTATTGGGGCTGCTCGAGGTGCGGGAGATGTCCGGCTCGCGGGATCGGTTCGAGTCGGTTCAGATCTTTCGGTGCATCCGGTAGTGCAACACCATGAACGGAAACCCGAAGACCCAGAACGCGTGCTCCGCGCGCAGTTCGCCGTGCTCCAAGTACACGTCTAGTTGCTCGGCGAAGCCCAGCACGGCGGCCGTCGTCAGCTCCCGCGTCTCAGCGTCAATGTATGTGAGGTAGTGGCCGGGGTGTTTAAGCTCGCTGCGGCTGGTCAGGATCAGCCCGCCGCCCGGCCGCGCCGTCGGTGCGAGCGTCGCGGTGAAACTGGCCTGGGGGAGCGGGAAGCCGACGCTGACGTAGCCGCGTTCCTCATCGCGATATGTCGTGTAGATACCGATATAGATGGGTTCGTCATTGTCGGTGAACGACCGGATCCAGCCACGCACCGCCACCACGTCCTCGCCGGGAGCGGTGATCGTGTCGATACGGCTGCGGATGCCGCGCTGGGTCTCGCGCTGATTCATCGGCACGCTCGCCTGGCCCAGCGGCCTTGCGAGCAGGTTGCGGTAGAGCAGGTAGCCGGGACGTACCCACAGTCGCCATTCGGGCACGATGTCGAGCGTGAACCGGGTCGTGTGCTCGTAGAACTCGCGTACCAGCGGATCCACTTGCGCGGGGTCGAGCTCCGGGCCGGCCAGCGAGTCCAGCGAGGCGACGATCCCGACATCGGCCGCGTCCGCGGTGTAGGTGCCGCCGAGCACATCAGCGAGCTGTTTGACGTAGCCCGTGCCGACGTACCGACTGCGTGACTCCAACGGCACAACGAACGGCAGGTCCTCGGCTTGCACCCGTTCCGCGAGCATGCTGAGCTGCGGGTCGCGGAACAGCAGCGCGGACAGCACCCGGAAGGCCACGACGCTCGTCGCCGCCACCACCGCCGGTTCGGCGGCCCGGTCGCGCAGCTCGTACGCGCGGCCCACCGCGGCCCCGAGCACCGGACCGAGCGCCACCTTCTGCGGCCGCAGCCCGAGCCCCCCGGCCACCGCGCCGCTCACGGTGCCAACCGTCAGCGGGCCGGCCCCGCTCAGCCGTCCCCCGGCCCAGCCCACTGAGGCGGCCAGCGCGCCGCTGGCGAGAATGCGCGACCACAGCTCAGGAATCTGGCCAGGCCGCTGCCGTGCCCGCGATACGGCTTCCGCGGCGCCCAGGAAAGCCGCTCCGGCTGCCGCGCCGCGCACCGCGGCCCGCGCTCCGCGCTGCCCCGTCAGCGCCGCCCCCGCCACCGCGCCGAGCACGCTCGCGCTCACAACCTGCTGCTTCCGACTCGGCCCCGTCCGGGCTCCGGCCCCTCGCTCAGTCGCCACGGTCGTAACCTACCGGCGACGCCGAGACAACTGTCGGCTCCGGTACGAGGCCCGCAACTCGCCTCAGAACCGCGACAGCGGGGACTCAAGGTCGCGAGAGTCATCTTGGTCGAGCCGAGGTTGCGGGGGGATTAGATTCTCGGGCGTGACGGCGACCGACTTGGCATCCGTCGAGGACGAGGAGGCGGCCGACTCGGGGTTCGGGCACTGGGTGGCGGTGCGCCGCGGCGTCCTCGTCCTGTACTTCATCTCGCTCGGGGTGTGGAGCGCCCACTACGGGATTCCAGTGCAGCGCGAGCTGGTCGTCGCCTGGGTGTGCGGGGCGCTCGCCTGCGCGTCGCTTGGCCGGCCGTGGCGCGAGGTACTGCGGCTCGCGCGCGACTGGCTACCGATGATGATCCTGCTGAGCGCCTACGACTTCACGCGCGGCGCGGCCGACCGCCTCGGAATCGGTGTCCATGTCCACCCGATGATCGACTTCGACCGCTTTGTGTTCTTCGGCACGACGCCAACCCAGTGGCTGCAGGCGCACGTGAACAACCCGAAGGTCATCAACTGGCTCGACGTCGCCTTCACGCTGATCTACACGTCCTACTTCATCGTCCCGTTCACCGTCGCGGGGTTCCTGTGGTCGCGCGACCGGCTCGAGTTCCTGCGCTACTCGCGGCGGATCGTCACCGTCTCCGCCGCCGCCCTGGCCACCTACATCGCGTTCCCGGCCGCCCCGCCGTGGATGGCCGCAGACATGGGTCTCCTGCACGGCGTCGCCCGCACCACCTCGGACGGCTGGCAGGTGATCGGCGGGAGGACGGTCGAGCTGTTCGACGAGGGCCAGGCCACCGTGAACCTGGTCGCCGCGGTGCCGTCGCTTCACTCGGCGTTCACGATGCTGGTGGCGCTGTTCCTCTGGCCCCGCGTGCGCCGCCCGCTGCGGCCGTTACTTGTGCTCTATCCGCTGGCCATGGGCCTGACGCTCCTGGCCACGGGCGAGCACTACTTCTTCGACGTCCTGCTCGGGTGGATATACGCCGGCAGCGTGATGGGCGCATGGTCGTGGTGGGAACGCCGGCGAGAGCGCGTGACGGTGCGCGCCCGATCGCGACCTCCCCGTTACCGGCTTTCGGCGACCAATTCCGAGGTCCGAGTACCGGAGGACTAGCGGCGGAAAAGCCGGCGGTGATACATCCAGGCGCGGTGGTGTACCGCGGCGCTCGACGCCGACGTCACGCATCGCGCGGGGGCGCACAAGTACGACGGGCTGGACTGCGTTGCTGGAGCGTGAGCGATGTCGGGCTGACCGCGGCGATGAACTTTCGGCTCGTGGTCGGCACTTGTCGCCCGATCCCGCGATCCCAGGAGGCTGATGGATGAGTTTGACCGAACAGCCGGTGGTGCAACTGCGCCACCTCGATCGTTTCTTCATCGGCGGCGAATGGGTCGTGCCGTCCAGCGAGGCGACCATCACGGTGACCGATTCCGCGACCGAGGAGCACTTCTTCTCGGTTGCCGAGGCCCAGGCGGATGACATCGCTCGCGCCGTCGAGGCCGCGCGCAAAGCGTTCGATGCGGGCCCATGGCCGCGGATGAGCCACGCCGAACGGGCCGAGTACCTTCGCGCGATAGCAGCCGGGCTGCGTCGGCGCGGTCACGAAGTGGGTGACATCTGGCCGCGGGAATCCGGCGTCCTTCACCGCATCGCCAAGAACGCTGCCGAGGGGGCAGCCCGTAAGTTTGAGTACTACGCCTCGCTGGCGAACACCTTCCCCTTCGAGGAGGAGGCGCAGCCGACCGCCGGTGGCGAGTTCGGACTGATCGTGCGCGAGCCCGTGGGCGTCGTCGGCGCGATCGTGCCGTGGAATGTTCCGATGACCCTGATTTCGAACAAGGTCGCCCCAGCGCTCCTGGCCGGCTGCACCGAGGTCTTGAAATCCTCGCCGGAGGCGCCCGGCGAGGCTTATGTCCTCGCCGAGATCGCGGAGGAAGTCGGGCTGCCGCCGGGAGTGCTCAACGTCGTGACCGCCGACCGCGAGGTGTCCGAGATGCTGGTGCGCGATCCGCGGGTTGACAAGATCACTTTCACCGGCTCAACCGCGGCCGGTCGACGGATCGCCGCGATCTGCGGCGAGCGAATCGCTCGCTGCACACTGGAGCTGGGCGGGAAATCCGCGGCGGTCATCCTCGACGACATCGATCTGGAGACCGTCGCCAAGACGATCTCCGGCGCCGAGTGCTTCCTCGCCGGCCAGGTCTGCTCGTCGCTGACCCGGATCGTTGTCCCGCGTCACCGCCACGATGAGCTCCTCGACGCACTCTCGGCGACGTTCTCGCAGGTACGGGTCGGCGATCCGTTCGACCCCGAGACCCAGATGGGACCGTTGGCCTCCGAGCGCCAGCGCGACCGGGTGCTTGGTTTCATCGACAAGGGCGTCCGGGAAGGCGCGACCCTCGCGACCGGCGGTGAGCGTCCCTCCCACCTCGACCGTGGCTGGTTCGTCGAGCCGACGGTGTTCGGGAACGTCGAGAACGGCGCCACGATCGCGCGCGAGGAAATCTTCGGACCGGTCCTCAGCGTGATCCCGGCCGACGACGAACGCGACGCCGTGCGGGTCGCCAACGACACGATCTACGGACTCAACGCCTCGGTGTTCACCGACGACGTGGAGCGAGCACGTGCGGTCGCGGGCGAGCTGCGCTCGGGCACGGTTGGCCACAACGCCTTCCGGACCGACTTCGGGATCGCGTTCGGCGGCTTCAAGCAATCCGGGATCGGCCGCGAAGGCGGAATCGAGGGCCTCTACCCGTTCCTCGAGACGAAGACCGTGATCCTGGAGGGGCGGCCGGGGTGCTATAGAGACTGACGGACGATCAGCCGGCGGGTTACGATCGCGGCGATCAATTCCTGACCGACAAGGGGGTCGGACATGCCGACCAATCTGACGGTGATTCTCCGTGACGAGGCGGGCCAGCTGGCGAGTCTCGGGGAGGCGACCGGTGCGGCCGGGGTGAACATCGAGGGCCTGTGCGCGTTCACCGGAGAGGGCCGGGGAATCATCCATGTGCTGATCGCCGACGACGTCGTCGACCGCGCGGTCGACGCGCTCGAGCGGGCCGGTATGGGCATCGCCGATCGTCGCGATGTGCTCGTGATCGATGTCGCCAACCAGCCCGGATCGCTTGGGGAACTCGCGCGCCAGCTGACCGCGGCCGGGGTGAACATCGAGCTTCTCTACACGACGTTCGGTGGGGTGAAGATCGTGATCGCCACCGACGACCTGGTGAGCGCCCGGATGGCGTTGGCCTAGCCGTCGTTTGCGCCTCCCGCGGCTGAGACCCGATCTCGCACCGCTGCGCGAGAGCCGCGACTTCCGGCTCGTGGTAGTCGGGAGTTTCTTGTCGGGCCTCGGCGCGCAGGCGACGCTTGTCGCGCTGCCGTACCAGGTGTATATCCAGACGCGGTCGCCGCTGCTGGTCGGGCTCCTCGGGGCGGTGGAACTGGCGCCGCTCGTCGCCGCTGCGCTCCTGGGTGGCGCCGTCGCCGACCGGTCGACCGTCGAAAGCTTCTGCTGCTCGACCAAGCGGGGCTCGTGCTGACGGCGGCGGGGCTCGCCACGGCGGCCGCGATCGGACATCCCCCGGTCGGGGTGCTTTACGCGCTGGCGGCCCTACTGGCGGCGTTCGTGTCCCTTGAGAACGTCGTCATCTCCGCGATCGTGCCGAACCTCGTCGACCGCCGCCAGCTGCGCGGCGCGCTCGCGCTTGAGTACGGGCTCGGCACACTGACGATGGTCGTCGGGCCCGCCCTCGGCGGACTGGTGATCAGTGCGCTCGGGTTGACCTGGGCGTACGCGATCGACGCGATCAGCTGCGCCGCGATGGTCGCCACCGTGTTGCCGGTGGCTCCGCAGCCGCCATATGCCGTGGCGCCGCACGAGCGGCTCCGGGACTCGATCGTGGAGGGCCTGCGCTATGTGCGCAGCAACCAGGCGCTGCTCGGATCGTTCGCGATCGACTTGGTGGCGATGACGTTCGGCCTGCCGCGAGCTTTGTTCGCGGTGCTGTCAGTCGGCGTCTATCACGCCGGCGCGGCCGGCACGGGAGCGCTGTACTCGGCGACCGCCGCCGGGGCGACGGTCGCGGCGATGACGACCGGATGGCTTCCCCACGCCCGGCGGCTTGGGCGCATTGTTATCTGGGCGGTGGTGGTGTGGGGCACGACGATCGCGTTCGCCGGGCTCGCGCGAACGTTGTGGCTGGCAGCGACCCTGTTCGCGCTCGCCGGCGCCGCCGACTCGGTCAGCGCCGTGTGTCGCACGACGATCAACCAGACTGTGACTCCCGAGCGGATGCGCGGTCGCATGTCGGCGGTGTTCTCGCTCGTCGTAACCGGCGGGCCACGGCTCGGCGATATCGAGTCCGGGGCGGTGGCCGGCGCCGCGAGCGCCCGTTTCTCGGTCTTCTCGGGCGGCGTGCTGTGCGTGATCGGTGTCGCGGCGATCGTGGTCGCCTTCCCGGCGTTGCTCCGGTACGACGCCGAGGACTGGATCGCCGCGCCTGCGACCAGCGCCACCTGACGACCCGGCCGACTCCTTTCCGCCGCGCCCGCGGTCTACCTGCACGACACCCCTCGCAAAGGAGCAAACCGATGGCAAGCAGCGAATCGCAGGCAGTCCGCGACATGTACCTCAGCTGGACGGCAGCGCGGATCAAGGGCGAGCAGCCCGACAACGAGAGCTGGGGCAATCTGACGGCCGAGCCGGGAGGGGTCGACTACATCGAGTTCGAGATCGGCGGCATGCGCGCGATGTGGGTTATGCCGGGGCAGCGAGACGACGACCGCGTGCTGCTTTGGTTCCACGGCGGCGGCTTCATCAGCGGCGGGATCTACTCCCACCGGAAGCTGTGCGGCCACCTCGCGAAGGCGATCGGCGCGCGCGTCCTCAGCTTCGATTATCGCCTCCTCCCAGAGGGCGTCCACCCCGCCCCGGTCGACGATTCGGTCGCCGCCTACAGGTGGCTGCTCGATCAGGGATTCGAGCCTGCGCGCATAGCCTTCGGTGGCGACTCCTCCGGCGGCGGGCTTGCTATCACCGCGCAGCTGCGAGCGCGCGAGCACGGACTGCCGCTGCCGGCGGCAGCGCTGCTCGTTTCGCCATGGGTTGACATGGAGGTGAACGCCGGCTCCTTCAGCTCCAACTGGGCCAAGGACGCGTTCTTCTACCGGGAGCTCGTGCTCACGCTGGCGCGCGGCTTCCTCGGTCCCGACGGCGACCCGCGAGACCCCATCGCGAACCCGCTGTACGCCGACCTCGCGGGGCTTGCCCCCACTTACATCCAGGTCGGCGGCGACGAGACGCTGCTCGACGAGGGCCGACAGCTCGCCGAGCGGCTGTCCGGAGCCGACGTCGACACTCGCTTCGAGGTGTTCGAAGAGCAGCAGCACACGTTCCAGATGGCGGCCGGCAAGGCGCCCGAGGCCGACGACGCGATCCGTAAGCTCGCCGAATGGGCTCGCCTCCACCTCGGCCTGACCAACCTCGCGACCGCGGGAGTCGCGTCGTGAGCACGGGTGTGGCAACCGACGCCGAGTTTGTCCGGGCGACCGAGCCGTATCGGCGCGAGCTGCTCGCCCATTGCTACCGGATGCTCGGCTCGGTGGATGACGCCGAGGACGTCGTCCAGGAGACTTATTTGCGCGCGTGGCGGTCGTACTCGCGGTTCGAGGGCCGTTCGTCCGTGCGAACGTGGCTCTACCAGATCGCTACGAACGCGACGCTGTCGGCACTCGAGCACCGCTCTCGCCGCGTCCTCCCCTCCGGGCTCGGCGCGCCGAGCGACGATCCGAGCGGGGATGCGACACCGGCCGCTCAGGGGATCCGCTGGCTCGAACCGATCCCGGACGCGCTGATCGCGCCGGAGTCGGACGACCCGGCGACGATCACCGTCGCGAGAGCCGGGCTCCGGCTCGCGCTGATCGCGAGCCTGCAGCAACTTCCGGCTCGCCAGCGCGCGGTCCTGATCCTGCGCGACGTGCTGTCGTTCCGCGCCTACGAGGTCGCGGCGATGCTCGGGACCAGCACGGCGGCGGTCAAAAGCGCTCTTGCGCGGGCAAGGGCCGGGCTCGAACACGTCGGCGCCGATGAGCTAACCGAGCCCGGCGAGCCACGTGCACGTTCGCTGCTCGAGCAGTACATCGCTGCGTTCGAGCGCTCGGACATGTCGCTGCTCGAGCGCGCGCTTCGGGACGACGCGGCACTCGAGATGACCGGCTCGACCACATGGTTCGCCGGCAAGCGCACGTGCGTGCCGTACATCCGGCGGTTCCTGCTGACGCCGGGCGACTGGCGCATGGCTCCAACCGTCGCGAACGGTCAGCCGGCCGCCGTCGCCTACCAACTCGACGGCGACGGCGTGTACGTGCCGTTCGCGGTCCCGGTCCTCACCGTCAGTGCGGCGGGCATCGGACGGATCACGCTGTTCGGCGACGCCCCGGTGGTCGCACGCTTCGCTGCAGACGTCTAGCCCGCGCCGTGCTCGCGGAGGGCGCGAGCGCGGGAGGCGGCCACCTCGGGAGATGGAACGACGACCACTGCGCGGTCCGCGTGCTGCAGAACCTCGTGGGAAACGCTTCCGAGCAGCAGCGACTTCACGCCGGTCAGGCCACGCGATCCCATAACGATCGCGGTGGCGTCGATGGTCTCCGCTTCGGCAAGGATCGTCTGACCGGTCGTGCCCGCTTGAGACGCGGTCTTCTGCTCGACGATCATGCCCAGCCGGCTCGCGAGCGCCGCGCCGCCGGCGACGGCCTCGCCGGCTGCCTTGCTGCTGGCTTCGTCGAGCTCGTCCGGGTCCGGAGTGAACGGCGCGAGCCCAAGACCCAGCGACGAGCGAGCGGCCATCTCGACGAACGGCTCCCACACCGTCAGCAGCGTCGCCGGCTGGTCGCCGAACAACTCCGCCGCACGCTCCACGGCCGCGCGGGAATCGGAAGAGCCGTCGTAACAGATCAGGATCATCGCGTTCTCCTTGGTACGCCTGGCGTCCGGCAGTAAGGGTGACGATCAGGTTATTCCAGCTCGTCGGCGCAGTGACGGTCGCGGTGGTTTCACATTTCCAGCGCGACCGCTCCGCCGCCCCCCGTTACCGCGCGCCAGAGCTGCGTCGGCCCGCGCGAGCGGGAACCGTGCCCCAACCGCGAACTCAAGTCGACCGGAGGCGAGCTCGGCGGCGGCGAGCCCCAGCTGCGTGGCATCTGGCCGCACGTAGACCGAGCTGATCGTGATCCCCCGTTCGAGCTCGGGTGGGTCCGAGGTGATCGTGGCTAGCCGGCCATCTTCTCTGACCGCCCGCAGTGCGATGGCTGCTCCACCCTTTGCCGTGTTGACGGCCGCGTCGACCCCCCGGCCACCGGTCCCTCGATGATCTGCTCGGGCCAGTCGGCATCGTGGTAGTCGACGACGGTGGCGGCGCCCGCGGTCAGCACCCGGTCACGACTGGAAGGGCCCCTCGTCAAGCGCCTGAACCGCCGTCAGGGAGGCCGCGCGCCAACGGAGCCGTCCGCCCCAGATCCCAGTTGCCGGCGCGGGCGATGTCGTCCCAGTCGGCGACGCCGGCAGCCCTGACCTCAATCAGCAGCTCGCCCGCGTGCGGTGCCCTCAGGTTGGCGACCTCGAGCATCCGCACCGCGCCACCCCACTGTTCGATTCCGGCGACCAGCAACTCGAGCCTCCCTCTTCTTTCTCCATTCTCCCTCCGAGTCGAGACGAGCGAAGATTGCGCGCGACCCGAGCGACCCGACTGGAGGACAGACTTGAGCACAACGCTTCCTGAACCACGCCTGACCCAGGTCTACCGACTGGAGGCCACGCTCGGCGATCCGCTCGAACTCGGCGACACCGTCCAGGGGCACAAGCGGATCGTGCCGTTGACCGGGGGGACGTTCACGGGGCCCCTCCTCGGCCACGGCAATCTGGTCCCCGGCGCCAGCGCAGACTGGCAGACAATCCTCCCGGACGGAACCGCCCTCGGCGACATCCGCTACACACTCCAGACCGACGCCGGCGCCGTCATTTACGTCCAGTCTCGGAGTGTGCGCCACGGCAGCCCCGAGGTTCTCGGGCGGCTGGCGCGCGGCGAAGACGTCGACCCGAGCGAGTACACGTTCCGGACTGCCACCCAGATCCAGACCGCCGAGTCCGCGCTCGACTGGTTGAACAAGGGCGTGTTCGTCGGCGTTGCGGCGCGCGAGGCCTCGGGCGTGATCTACGAGATCCACCTCGTCGAATGAGGTTGGCCGGGTCATCCCAATCGGGTGATGTGGCTCCTCGGCGCCGCGGGGATCGTCCTCGTACGTGAGCGCGACATCGACCGACGACTCCGGTTCGACCGCAAGCTGGGTAGGCTCCCCGGGCGCGTTCCTCGCCCCGCTGGCGCTTGCCCAGTTCATCTGCAGCTTCGCGGGCTCGAACATGAACGTGATGATCAACGACATCAGCCACGACCTGCACACGGACGTGAAAGGCGTGCAGACCACGATCACTCTGTTCCTGGTGATCATGGCGGTGCTGATGATCCCGTGCAGCAAGCTCACCGACCGCTTCGGCCGCAAGCGATGCTTCATCGGCGGTCTCGTGCTGTACGGAATCGGCACCGTGTTGAGCGCGGTCGCTCCCGGCCTTGGGGTGCTGATCCTCGGCAACTCCGTGTTCCAGGGGGTGGGCACGGCGTTCCTGATCCCACCCGTCTACATCCTCACGACCATGGCTTTCACATCGATCGAGTCCCGGGCCAAGGCGTTCGGAGTGATCAGCGGTTTGGGAGGCATCGGCGCCGCGGCCGGACCCCTGATCGGCGGCCTGATCACCTCCGCAATCAGCTGGCGGGCCGCGTTCGTGTTCCAGGCCCTGGTGGTCGCGACGATCATCGTCCTCGCGCGGCGGGTCGTCGATCCCGTGCCACCCGACTCCACGCGCTCGTTCGACACGGTGGGAGCGATCCTGTCCGCGGTCGGGATGTTCTGCCTGGTCGTCGGGATCCTTCAGGCCGGCGTCAACAACACGCTGCTGGTCGTGTTCCTGGTGGCCGGCGCCGCGTTCCTGGCCGGCTTCTTCGTGTTCACCCGGTCCCGCGAGCGAGCCGGGAAGGAGCCGCTGCTGTCTCCGGACCTGTTCAAAAACCGGACGTCGAACCTCGGCCTGATCACCCAGAACCTGCAGTGGCTGCTGCTGATGGGCGTGTCGTTCACCGTGTCCGTGTTCCTCCAGACCGAACGCCACTACAGCGCGATCAAGACCGGTGTGATCTTCACCGCGGCGACACTCGGCATACTCGCGTCCTCGCTCGCAGCGGCGCGATTGGCCAAGAAGTACTTCCAGAAGACGCTGATCGCTGCAGGGTTCGTGATGACTGCAGCCGGGGTCGGGCTACTGCTCGGCTTTGTCCATGCGGCCTCCTCGAGCGCGTGGGCGTTCGCGCCCGGCCTCCTGCTGATCGGGCTCGGCCTGGGCGTGATGCTCACCCCGTCGGTCAACCTGGTGCAGGGGGCCTTCCCCGAGAACAAGCAGGGCGAAATATCCGGTCTCTCGCGCAGCATCTCGAACCTCGGATCGTCGTTCGGTACCGCGATCGCCGGCACGATCCTCGTCTCGAACCTCGCCTCCGGCAACGGCACGTATGTCGCCGCGATGATCCTGTTGGCCGCTCTCGCGATCGTCGGCCTCGGCGCCTCGATCCTCCTGCCGCGCAATCCTCTGCCCACCTCCGGCGCCGATGTCGCGCCGTCGGGCGTACCCCGTGACGTGCTCGATCCCGCGATCTAAACCTGCGGGAGTCACCCGTCGTTGAAGACCGTGCTCCAGTCGTCCTTGATGCTGACCACGGTCCATCGGTCGTTGGCCGCGGGTTCCAGCGAGGACTCGGCGCCCGCCACGTAATCGAACTCGCGGTCGGGGTAGTCGTGTAGCACGAGTAGACGCAGCGCGGGCCGAGGCTGCCCGCCGGCGTAATAGAGCATCGGGATGTCGCCGTTCGAGTTACCGGCAACCAGGATCGGGCGGCGGCCGACCCTGCTCCAGATCCTCACCGGCTTGGTCGGGCCGTCGTCAAACACGTCAGGCTGCGCGAGGTACACGACGCTGCCGCCGGTCTCGTCCTCCTGATAGCTCAGGGCGTTCGAGCTGCCGATTACTCGCTCCGCCGGTACTGCTCGCGGATCTCCCCGCGCGCCTTTATCCCGGCCGGCCAGGAGACGATGCACGGATCGCACGTGCCGCCGTTGTATTCGTACCGCTTCCACATCTTGAACGGCGTGTTGAACGCCATCGCCCAGCCGGTCGGGTAGTGGTTGTAGGTCCGCGGGCCTCCGAGCTCGTCGATTTGCTCGAGGTTCTGCTGAAGGTCGTCAGGGATCCCGTTGCCGAACTTCATCTGGTTGACCGATCCGCTCGGCCCGCCCTCGCCGTTGGCGCCGTTATCCGACACGACGATGATCATCGTGTTCTCGAGCTGACCCGTGCGCTCGAGGTAGTCGAGCAGCCGTCCGAAGTGGTGATCGGCGTGCGCGAGGAACCCCGCGTACACCTCGGCCATGTGGGCGAACAGCCGCTTCTCGTCATCGCCCAGCGAATCCCACGGCTTGGTGTAGTCGACCTCGGGGAAAGGCTGCCCATCGGGGCCCTTGCGCGTCTGACCGTCGCCGATCGGGTTGACCGGCGGTAACTCGGTTTTGTCGGGTACGAGGCCAAGCTCCTTCTGGCGAGCCCGGATCGCCTCGTACCCCACGTCGAAGCGGCCCTTGAACTTGTCGATCCACTCCTTCGGAGCATGGTGCGGCGCGTGGCACGCGCCCGGCGCGTAGTACAGGAAGAACGGCTTCTCGGGAGCGATCGCCTTCGCGTCCCGGATGAACTCGAGCGCCTTATCGGTGATGTCCTCGGTGAGGTGGTATCCCTTCTCCGGAGTACGCGGCTGATCGATCGTGTGGTTGTCGTACACCAGGTCCGGATACCACTGGTTGGTCTCAGCCCCGAGGAACCCGTACCACCGCTCGAACCCGCGGCCGGTCGGCCAGTTACGCCCGCGTCGACGCTTAGTTTCCCACCGAACGGCTGAGCCATCGGACCCACCTCCTGTCGCCTGTTAGGTGCTTGGCGACGCGAGGCGGGGGCTTACCCGGGCCCATCACCCAGATGGGATGATTCTTATCTGTTCGTCAGGGATTCCCGCGCGTGGGCGAGTGAGAGGACCTCCTCGCACCCGCTGCAAATCGACGGCGTCGTGTTGCAGCGGCCGGGGGGCGCCGGCGGGGCGCCAGCGGTCAACCGGGCGGGCCGGCGGCGGTCCCCCGGACGGGCGTAGACTCGCGCGAACGTAGCCCGAGGAAGGAGTCCCAAAGTGATCCGCAGCCCGTTTCCGGACATCGAGATTCCGGACATGCCGTTCACCGACTTCGTCCTCGAGCGCGCCGGCGAGCGCGGCGACAAGGCCGCGATCATCGACGGACCGAGCGGACGAACGATCACCTACCCGGAGCTGGTCGAGTCGGTACAGGGGCTGGCCGCCGGGCTGGCCGCGCGCGGCTTCGGCAAGGGCGATGTGTTCGCCCACTTCGCCCCGAACATGCCCGAGTATGCGGTCGCGTTCCACGGCGTCGCGACGGCCGGCGGCGTGAACACGACCGCGAACCCCATGATGACGGTCGATGAGCTCGCGGGTCAGCTCACGGACTCGGGCGCGCGCCTGCTGGTGACCGTGCCTGAACTGCTCGACAAGGCGACCGCTGCCGCCGAGCGTTCGGGGGTCGAGGAGATCTTCGTGTACGGCGAGGCCGCCGGCGCGACCCCGTTCCAGTCGCTCCTGCGGGTGGGGGCCGAGCCGCCACAGGTCAAGATCGATCCGGCCAGCGATCTGATCGCGGTCCCGTACTCGAGCGGCACCACTGGCCTCCCCAAGGGCGTGATGCTGACCCACCGAAACCTTGTCGCGAACATCTGTCAGAGCACTTACCCGGAGTCAAGGGTCAAGACCGACGACGGTTACGCGCGCGAGCGCGCGATCGCGGTGCTGCCGTTCTTCCACATCTACGGCCTCGTCGTGATCATGAACATCCCGCTGTACCGCGGCGCGACGGTCGTGACGATGCCGCGGTTCGACCTGGCCGAGTTCCTGCGCGTAATTCAGGACTACCGCATCACGCGCGCGTGGGTCGTGCCGCCGATCGTGCTCGCGATGGCCAAGCATCCGCTCGTCGACCAGTACGACCTGTCGAGCCTCGAGTACGTGAACTCGGGCGCCGCACCGCTGTCGGCCGAGCTCGAGGTGGCCTGCGGTGAGCGGCTCGGCTGTCACATGCAGCAGGGCTACGGGCTTACCGAGACCAGTCCGGTCACCCACTGGGTCAGCGACAAGCTCGCGGACACGCTGCCGGGCTCGATCGGCCCCGCCATCCCGAACACCGAGTGCCGGATCGTCGACGTCGCGACCGAGCAGGACGTTCCGGCCGGCGAGCCCGGTGAGCTGTGCATCCGCGGCCCGCAGGTGATGAAGGGCTATCTCAACAACCCCGAGGCAACCGCCCACTCGATCGACGCCGACGGCTGGTTCCACAGCGGCGACGTCGCGCGACTCGACGAGGACGGCTCGGTCTGGATCGTCGACCGGATCAAGGAGCTGATCAAGTACAAGGGCTACCAGATCGCCCCGGCTGAGCTCGAGGCGCTGCTCCTCACCCATCCGGCGATCGCCGACGCCGCCGTGATCCCGCTCCCTGACGAGGAGGCGGGCGAGATCCCTAAGGCGTTCGTCGTCGCCGGCGGCTCGATCACGGCCGACGAGGTGACCGCGTTCGTCGCCGAACGCGTGGCGCCGTACAAGAAGTTGCGCGCGGTCGAGATCGTCGACGAGATCCCGAAGTCGCCGTCGGGCAAGATCCTGCGGAGGCTGCTGATCGACCGCGAGCGCGAGCGCGCCGCCGCGATGGCCGACTAGGGAGCTGTCGCAAGCTCAGCGAGGTGGGAGCTGCTGGACGGCCCAGGCGTTGCCGTCGGGATCGCTGAAGAACACGAACGATCCCCACGGGAAGTCCTGAACGTCGCTGACCTCCACCCCGCGCCCGGCCAGCTCGGAGTGAGCCTGCTGGATGTCGGCGACGACCATTTGCACGCCCTTCGCCGAACCCGGCGGCGCCTCGGTGATCCCCTTGCCGAATGTGATCGAGCACGCCGAGCCCGGCGGCGTGAGTTGGACGAAGCGGATCTCGTCGCTGACGGTGTGGTCGTGGTCGACGTGGAATCCGGCCTTGTCGGCGTAGAACGACTTTGCGCGATCGACGTCGGACACCGGGATCGCAACGAGCTCGATCTTCCAGTCCACGAGCGGCTCCTTTCGTTGGGTGTTGCGCCCGTAGGGCGACGACCCGACACGGTACGGGGCATCGAGGTCCGTTCCGGTCCGGAGTGTCGGAGAGCGCGCCAGCGCTATCCGTCGCCGTCGACGAACGCCCGGAGCGCGTCCCGCGCTCCTCCGACGACCGGGTCGCCGTGCGCGAGCAGCAGCAGATCGAAGTCGAGGTCGAGCAGGGCGCGATAGCTGTCGCGCAGTCCCCGCTTGGTCTGCTCGGGTTCGTCCATCAGGAAGTCGGGGACGAACTCCAGCTCGTCACCGGCTTGCCAGCGAACGACGCCGTCGGCGCAGGCCAGCGCGCGGTGGGGCGGTATGTGCAGAGCGGTCTCGTCGGGACAGATCGAGTCGACTTCGTGGACGGAGATTCCGCCGGGCAGCCGATCGCCGAACTCGAACGCCTCCACCGGACCCCGCCCGTCGAGCTCGTACACCCCGTTGCTGATGCAGTGGACCGTGCATCCGAACGCGTCGCGCAGGCGCCACGAGTCCCGGTCGTGGTGGCGGTTGGTCAGGATCGCGTGCTCGGGAGGGCCATGCTGCTCCAGCCAGTCGAGGCCCCCGGGCGGAATCATGGGGTCGATCAGGACGCGCTCGGGCTCGAGGTAGTAGGAGCTCACGCCCATGCCGATCGATTCGCGCCGCGCCGTCCAGTGCCACAGGCCAGGAGCGATCTCGATCATCGCGCGCTAGCGTAGCCGCACCCGTAACGTGCGCCCCCAACCTCGGGCGTCCGTTGACCGGTCAACTACAATCAACAATATGGATACAAGGACCGCCACCCCGGACGGCGTTACTCGGGACGGCACCGAGCGCGACGCGACGTCGGTGATCGAGGTTCCCGTTGGAGCCTGCGCACCGACCGGCGAGGATGGCGCATCCAGTCTGGAGGGGGTCGCGCTCGAAGCGTGGCGCAGCTACCTCCAGAGCCACGCGACGATCGTGCGGCTGCTCGACGCCGAGCTCATCTCCGAGCATGGCATCACCACGCGCGATTACGAGGTGCTCCTGTACCTGGCTCAGTCGCCCGACCGCAAGCTGCCGATGTCGGCACTCGCCGAGAGCACCATGCTGACCCGGTCCGGGATAACCCGCCTCGTGGACGGTCTCGTCGCCGGCGGATTCATCGAGCGCGTCTCCTGCCCCAGCGATGCCCGCGTTTCTTACGCGCAGCTGACCGACGAGGGCTTGGAGAAGCTTCGTGATGCCGGCTGCACGCACGTAGGCAGCATCCGCCGGCTGTTCCTCGAGCACTTCGATGCTGACGAGACCGGCCAACTCGCCGCGCTGCTCGGGAGGCTCCCGGGCGCCCAGCGCGGCGGCTCCTGCACAGTCGAATAGGCGGCGCGATACTTGACGCCGCAACTAACTGTGCTAGGATAGTTGCAGAGTCAACCAACGATCAAACGGAGCCCCCCCTTGTCTGCCACAAGCCTTTCTCTCGAGACCATTCCCGCCGGCACCTACAACGTCGATCCCGCACACTCGAACGTCGGCTTCGAGATTCGCCACATGGGAATCGCCACCGTGCGCGGCGCCTTCCGCAAGTTCGAGGGCATAGTCGACGCCACCGGCGACGCGCCAGTACTCCAGGGCACCGTCGAGGTGTCAAGTGTCGACACCAATGAACCGAACCGCGACGGCCACCTTGCATCGGCCGAGTTCTTCGACGCCGAGCAGCACCCCCAGATCAGCTTTCACTCCACGGCCGGCGCCGCGACCGACGATGGCAAGGTTCGCCTGAACGGCGAGATCACGATCAAGGGCATCACTAAGCCGATCGAGCTCACCGGTGTCGTCTCCGAGGGCGGAACCGACCCGTGGGGCAACGAGCGCATCGGCCTCGAGCTCGAGGGAACGATCGACCGCCGCGAGTTCGACCTCAAGTGGAATCAGACGCTTCCGAACGGCAACCTGCTCGTGTCCAACGAGGTCAAGCTGCTTCTGAGCGTGTCGGCGGTCAAGGCCGCATAGTCGGATGCGGATCCTGACAATCTCGGGCAGCCTGCGCGCAGCGTCGCACAACACGGCGCTGCTGCGCGCCGCGGCTGAGGTTGCGCCTGACGGGGTCGAGGTCCAGATGTTCGAGGGCCTCGACCGCCTTCCCCACTACAACCAAGACCACGACACCGACGATCCCGATCGTGAGGTGAAGCGCCTGCGCGACGAGATCGCAGGCGCCGACATCGTGCTGATCTCCACCCCCGAGTACAACGGCAGTATGCCCGGGCATCTCAAGGGCGCCGTCGATTGGGCGTCGCGTCCGTTCGGCCCGGGATCGTCGCTCTGGGGAAAGCCGGTCGCGGTGATCGGGGCGAGCGTCACCGACTACGGCGCCGTGTGGGCGCAGGACCACCTGCGCAAGTCGCTCGGCCTGGCCGGTGCCCGCGTGCTCGATCTCGAGCTCGTCGTCCCGAAGGCGGCGGATCGCTTCGGAACGGATACCGAGCTGGCCGATCCCGAGACGCGCGAGAACCTCGTCGAGGTCATGAACGGCCTCGTCGCTCAGTTCGAATCATCCGCCACCGTGGCGGCGTAGCTCATGACGACCCCGTCAGCTCCGGTGCAGAGCGGCGCCGCGAGTCGGATCGCCGCAGCCACGTCGCTCGGGACCGTGTCACTGACGGTCAACGACCTCGATCGCTCACGCGCGTTCTACGAGCGTGCGATCGGGATGCGCGTGAGCGAGCTCGACGACGGCGCGCTCGCGCTCGGCGTCGCCGGCGAGCGCCCGCTGATCGAGCTGCGCGGCGACAGCTCGGCGCCGCGACTGAACCGGCGCGCTCCGGGGCTGTACCACCTGGCGATCCTCGTGCCGACGCGGCTCGACCTCGCGTTCGCGCTGGCCCGCCTGGCCGAGGTGCGCTGGCCGCTCGACGGCGCGTCCGATCATTTGGTGAGCGAGGCGCTGTACCTGTCTGACCCGGACGGCAATGGGATCGAGATCTATCGCGACCGTCCGCGCGCCGACTGGCCACGGTCAGGCGACCAGCTCCAGATGTCGACGCTGCCACTCGACCTCGACAGCCTGATCGGCGAGCTGACGGCCGCGGACGAGCTTCAGGCCACCGCCCCTTTGGGCACCACGATCGGCCACGTTCACCTTCAGGTGTCGGACCTGGCCCAAGCGGAGGCGTTCTACCACGGCGTGCTCGGATTCGACGTGATGGTCCGGGGCTACCCGGGCGCGTTGTTCGTGTCGGCGGGCGGATACCACCACCACATCGGCCTCAACACCTGGCACAGCGCCGGAGCCGCTCCGGCCCCCAGCGGCTCTGTCGGACTTCGCTCGTTCGCGATCGAACTGACGGATGACCGCGAGATGGCGGCCGTGCTCGCACGCCTCGAGGCGGCGTCGATCCCCAGCATCGAGGCACCGGGCGGCGTGCTCGTGCGCGACCCCTTCGGCATCGGTCTGGTTCTGCGAACCGCCGCCGGTTAGCACCCAAGCAACTGGCGGAACGCGGCCGCGTCGCTACCCTACGTTCCCGCGGCGACGTGGCGGAGTGGCTACGCAGCGGCCTGCAAAGCCGTCTACACCGGTTCGATTCCGGTCGTCGCCTCTAGGTGGCGTCGACCGCGCGCTACAAGGACTCTGGGGCCTCGCGCGGGCGGCGCGGCCAGAACGGCCACTCCTCGAACGATCGGCAAAGGCCGGCCTGGTCGAACTCGAGGATCCAGAGATCCCGGTATTCGCTCAGTGGCGGGCCCTCGTACTGGACCTCGAGCCGGACCACCGCCGTATCGCCGTCGACCGCGACGATCGCGCCGTCCATCGTGAACTGCTCATCGGGCCCCTCGCGCTCACGCTCCCACATCGACGCGATCTCCTCGAGGCCCTCGATCGGCGGCTCGTACGGATCGAGCTGGTAGCTCGCCTCGTCGCTGAACAGCCGACCGAGCCCGCCGGTTCCGGGCGTTCGCCACGCCCGCTCGTATTCCGCCAGCCACTCGACCACGTGCGCGTGCGTCGTCATCGGCCTCATCATCGCGGAGGCTCGTCCCTTTCCGCTTCCATTTATCCTCCGTTCCTTCCCTCGCGACATCACACGATATCGTAGGACGATATGACACTCGAGCATTCGGACTTCCAACACCTCCTCGAGCTCCGCACCGGACTGCGGCGCTTCCTGCGCTGGAGCGAAGACCAGGCCAAAGCAGCCGGCCTGACAGCCGCCAAGCACCAGTTGCTGCTGGCGATCAAGGGCGACCCCAACCCAGCCGGCCCGACGATCGGCGACATCGCCGACCACCTCGTGCTGCGTCACCACAGCGCGGTGGGCCTGGTCGACCGCGCGGTCAAGGACGGCCTCGTGCAGCGCAACCCGGACCCGGTCAGCAAGAGCGTCGTGCGCGTCACGCTCACTCCGACGGGCGCTGCCAAGCTCGACGCGCTCGCCGAAGCCCACATGGAGGAGATCGCCCACCTCGCTCCCACCATGCGCACGCTATGGCGTCAACTCGAGACTGCGAGCGACGGCAATACGCCGCACCCGGCGGCCCCCCGGCCGAACAGAGCCGCCTCCGCGGCATAGCCGCCGGAGATATCGTGTCTTCGATGCGACCGGTTCTCTCGCTGCTCGAGTTCCCTGCCGACGACCCCGAGCGCGCCCGCCGGTTCTGGTCGGGACTGCTCGGCGCGGCGTTCGAGGCTCGCGCCGACGCCGAGGGCGAAGGCTGGCAAACCCGCGAGCCGGCGCCTGTGTTCGGGGTCCACGCCCGCGGCCGCGGGCCCGGCGACTCCTTCTCGCTGCCCTATTTCGCGGTCGACGACCTCGATGGTGCGCTCGAGCGAGTCAGGACGCTCGGCGGGACGGTGATCCACCCGGGCGACCGCTGGGCGATCTGCAAGGACTCCGAGGGAAGCCCGTTCGGGTTGGCGCGTGCGGACGGATCCCCGGCGGACCCGCCCCACTGACGACGCGCCCTGCCCGCTCGTCAACACGGCTTGATCGGGGCGAGCGCCGGTGGAAGGATCGGTCCGACAAAAACGCCGAGCGAGGAGTAGTGGGATCAGATGCTCGAAAGCACCGCCAGGACAACCGAGCCGTTCACCGGAGACGAGTATCTGGAGAGCATTCGGGACGGTCGCGAGGTGTACGTCTATGGGGAGCGAGTCGATGACGTCACGACCCACCCGGCGTTCCGCAACACGGCCCGGTCGATCGCGCGGCTGTACGACGCCTTGCACGAAGACGGTACGCGCCAGATCCTGACCACCCCGACCGACACTGGAAGCAATGGCTTCACGCACAAGTTCTTCCGCTACCCGCGCACGGTCGAGGACTGCGTCGGCGACCTCGAGGCGATCGCCGAGTGGGCCAGGCTCAGCTACGGCTGGCTCGGGCGGAGTCCGGACTACAAGGCGGCGTTCCTGGCCACGCTCGGCGCCAACGTGGATTTCTACGACCCATACCAGGAGAACGCCAAGCGCTGGTACCGCGAGGCCCAGGAACGGGTGCTGTATTGGAACCACGCGATCATCCACCCACCCGTCGACCGCAACCGCCCGGTCGACGACGTCGGCGACGTGTTCATGCACGTCGAGGAGGAGCGCGACGACGGGCTCGTCGTGAGCGGCGCAAAGGTCGTGGCTACAGGCTCCGCGCTCACGCACTACAACTTCATCGCCCACCATGGACCGGTACCGGTGCAGAAGAAGGAGTTCGCGATCATCTGCGCGGTCTCGATGGACACACCCGGGGTGAAGCTGATCTGCCGGCCGTCGTACGAGCTGACCGCGGGCGTGATGGGGAGCCCGTTCGACTACCCGCTCTCGAGCCGGCTCGACGAAAACGACGCGATCTTCATCTTCGACAAGGTGCTGGTGCCGTGGGAGAACGTGTTCGTCTACGGCGACGTCGAGAAGGCCAACAAGTTCTTCCCCCAGACCGGCTTCATACCCCGGTTCTGTTTCCACGGCTGCATCCGTCTCGCGGTCAAACTCGACTTCATCGGCGGACTGCTGCTCAAGGCGGTGGAGGCCACGGGTACGAAGGACTTCCGCGGCGTGCAGGCCAAGGTCGGCGAGGTGCTCGCCTGGCGCAACATGCTGTGGGGACTGGCGAGCGCGATGGCTCGCGAACCGGACGCCTGGAAGGGGTCGGCGCTGCTCCCGAACATGGACTACGCGATGGCCTACCGCCTGTTCTCGACGATCGGCTATGGCCGCGTCAAGGAGATCATCGAGCACACGATCGCGAGCGGCCTGATCTACATCAACTCGAACGCTCGCGACTTCAAGAACCCCGACATCGCCCGTTACCTCGACCAGTACGTCCGCGGTTCGAACGGCATCGATGCCGTCGAGCGCGTGAAGCTGATGAAGCTCCTGTGGGACGCGCTCGGTTCCGAGTTCGGCGGCCGCCACGAGCTCTACGAGCGCAACTACAGCGGTTCCGACGAGAACATCCGCATGGAGGTCCTGTTCGCCGCCATGGGGACGGGCCAGACCGAGTCCTACAAGGGCTTCGCCGAGCGGTGCATGAGCGAGTACGACCTCGACGGCTGGACGGTCCCGGACCTGATCAATCCCGACGACGTCAGCTTCCACTCCAGGTCGAGCTGACCGCGCCGCCGGGAACCCACCGCCCGGCCGCCCCGCCCTCTCCCCTGGCGATCCAGGCCGGCTTTATACTCGGGGTTCGCGCGGCTGTAGCTCAGTTGGCTAGAGCGTCTGCTTGCCATGCAGAAGGTCGAGGGTTCGAGTCCCTTCAGCCGCTCTCAGAAAAGCCCCGCTCAGGCGGGGTTTTTGCGTTCACGGACTGTGACCCGGGAGTAGGCCCGGTATCATTAGCCGCTCCAATTACGAGATCACTACGAGAAGCGGGCGCGAATCGAAAGGGCTTCCCAACGTGGAACCGCGGACGCCCTGGCGCGCACGGACAACAAAGCCGAGCGCCTCCAGTGGCTCGACGCGTTCACTCCCCGTTGTAGATCGCACGAGCCTCCACCAGCGAGCACCCGAGCACCTCCTCGAGGATCTCGACCGAGCCCTTTCCCATATCGAGCACCTGCTGGTAGACGGCGAGTGTGAGCGTCGGATCGGTGTGCCCCATGAGGTACATGGCTCGCCGCGGCGGCACATCGCAGACGGCCAAGATCGAGGCAAACGTCCGTCGCAGCGAATGTGGCGTCATATGGCCGATCGCCAGACGACCCTCCGCCTCGAGTGCTTCGTTCGCTCGATCGAGCATCGGCGCAAGGATCCGTGCCCGGATGTTGTCCGGACGCTGACGAGTTCCGCTGCGTGTCGGGAAGGCCGGCCGCCGTGGGCTGCTTGGACGTTCTCTCCGGTGCTCCGACAGCCTCTCCATCAGCGTCGGAACGATCGGAATACTGCGCTCGCCCGCGTCGGTCTTCGTCGCCGACCTAGGAATGCGTACTCGACCCCGTCGTAGGTCTATGTGAGGACCATCGAGCCCGCATAGCTCAGAGACCCGCGGTCCCGCGAGGATGAGCGTCTCGACGATGACCCGCCTCGGGACGTCATTGCGGTTGCGGCGACCGGGCTTCCCGTTCCACAACTCTCCGCGGCGGACCTTCCGAATCAACGTGTCGGAAACGCCGAGTTCACGCGCGAGGGAGACCGCGGAGCGGTTGGAGCTGCGGATGTACTCAACCCGTTCCCAGGTGAGGCCTCGATGCTCAGTTTCGATCAAATCCGCAGCGCGCAGGACCGCCACGATCTGCTCAGCTTCGAGGAACGACCGCCGCGGACGATCCGTCTTCGGGGCTACAGACCTGAGCGCCGGGACCTCCCCAATCAAGACCCCTCGACGCTTCGCGTCTCGGAGTACCCGTTCAGCAGTATCGAGAGCCTTCCGTATCGACCCATTCGAGATCGAACGTTGTCGAGTCTCGTAACTGCGACCGCTCGCGGTTCTGACCGTCCGCGTCAACGGTTGACCGTAGGCGGCGGCTCGTTCTATCGCTGCGCGCTCCTCGCAAAGTTCCACGACCAGCTCGTCGGCGAGCGCGAAGTCGATCTGGTCGATCGGGACCGGCCCAAACTTGTCCATCACTACCGAGAGGCGCCATTCGAGATCGCCGATGGTCTTCGACCCGCTCTCAGGATCTCCGGCCCTCATCTTCTGGCGATAGAGCCACTCGGAAGCCTCAATCTGAAAGGTTGGAGGAGGCTCAATGCGAGGGCTGTCTTCCTTAGTCGGCGGGTGCCACTCCCCTCGGTTGACCTTCTCTATCAGGAACTGCTGCTCCTCGGCCGCTCGCTGGTCGTCCCAGCCTTCCCATTCGCCCCCTAGGTGAACGTAATGCAGAACGTTGTCCAACGAAAACTGCACGCCATAACTGATGCCCTGCGCCGTCGAATTGCGCCGGAGAGTCCCGCGCCGTGGCGGCGGCATCAGCGCCAGCGTCCCGTACGAGCCGACAATGACATGGAATAAAGGATCGATCCCCGTGCCGACGCAATCGAGCGGAGACCAGCAGAATTCATCAAGCGCAGCATCGCATCGTCCTCTACCTGCGTTTCGCTCTTCCCTCGATCAGTCGCACATCCGGTGGCGTTTTCCCTCGCGGGCGGCCCCGTCGGCGCGCACGCGGCTTACTCTCGAGCAACTCGTGTTCGTCGAGGACCGCCGCCACAAGTCTCTCGCGCGCGCGTGTCACATCGAACCGTAGCCGCGCACGGGGTCCGTCGCCGAGGCGAACGGCGCCCAACCGGTCAGCGTTGGCGTACACCCAATCGCGAGCGACCCCGAGCTCCGCAGCCAATGTACGAGCATCGACGAGTGCCGCTCGGTCGGGAAGAGCCGCCAGCTCCGCCACATGTTCGGATATCGCGTCGAGGTCCTCGGCGTGGAGCATGATGGATTGTCCTCGCTGCGCAGCGCGCAGTTCGATCTCACCGACGATGACGCGCACAATCCGCGCGACGGTTCGAGGTGCCACCGGGCCCACGACCTAATCCTCCGTGGCGTAATCGTTGAGGAACTCGTCGCTCCAACCGACGGTGCCGTTCACGAGTCCGCGAATATGGTCGGCCTCCCATGATCCTGGACGCCCGGCTGTCAGGGCATGCGAGGAACCTAGGTCCGCCGCAACGCTCGAGAGGACTGCTGCAAGCCAGCCGCCGAAGTCGTGCTGCGCGCGTACGGCAGCGAGGATTGCGGCGCGCGCCTGCGCCGTGTAGTCGCCCGCGTCTTTGTCTGTAGTCGTGGTCATCTGGGATCTGAGGTCGAGCGGGCACGATTCTGTGTCGGCGGCCCTGTGTGGCGGGATGGATTGGGAAGGAGCAACGATCGGAGTGTTCGCGGGGCGTTCGCGCTCGCTCGGGATCGCCGGCGCTCGAGGATGCGGTCGGTGAGGTCGTAGCCGTCGTCGCGATCGGGCCACAGATCCACTACGTCAATCCCTTCGACGGTCTTGTCGAAGCTTTCCGCGATCTCGTTGGCAGCCCGTCGGCCGGGTGCATCGCAGTCCATCACCACGGTGACGTGCCTGGTGGCGAGCAGCTGGGCCCAACCCGGACGCCAGGCGCTCGTTCCTGGGATCGCGATGGCCGGAAGCCCGGCCGACCTGGCGGCGATCATGTCTGGCGGTCCCTCGACAAGGATGATGTGGTTAGAGGGATCGGTTGCGGGGTGAGGGATGAGTCCAAGCCGAGTGCCGGGGATTGCGCGCATCTTGGGCTCGTGTCGTCCGAAGGGGTCGTAGCGCAAGATGCCTCGGAGATGTCCTCGTGCATTGCGGATGGGGATCGTGATGCGCGCGCCGTCGAAACCGATCTGGAGGGCGCGGATGATCCGGGGCGCCCATGCGCGCTCGAGGATCAGTCGTCGGATCGCCCGGCGGTCGGCGTCGAGCTTCTCTGCCCATGATTGAACGCCTGCGGCATCGATAGCGAGCCGGGAACGGTTTGCCGTGGCGGGGACCGTCTTCACCGCTCCGACTGTCGGCGTGCGACGCGAGACTTTGGCTGTGTCGCCTCGTCGTTGCGCGAGGCCGTTGGCGATCAGGAGGTCGATCGCGTCTCGCGGCGTGAGCCCTACGGCTAGGGCGGCGTCGTAGGCGCCGCCGTGGGCGCCGCATCCGTGGCAGTTCCAGGCGCCTGAGGCGAGGTTGACTGAGCAGGAGGGTGATCGGTCGTTGTCGTTGTGGGCGTCGGGTTGGGCGAAGCATCGGATGGATGCTTCGAGTTTGGGCCAGCCTGGGAGTTCGATGCCGAGCGTGGTGTAGAAGGCGCGGACGTCTGGGGTGGTCATTCGCGTGCCTCGGGGGTGAACGCGGCGATGAATTCGAACTCGCCGTGCAGGAGTGGCACTTGCTCTGGGTGGCGGGCGGCCCAGGCGCAGCATTGCTCGAGGGTGAGGTCGCCGCGGCGCATCGCGTCGACGCGCTGTTTGGGTGTCATCCGCCAGAGCGCCTCGAGCCGTGCGGCGCGTCGAGCGTTGGCGTGGTCGAGGAGTTGGGAGAAGGTTTGTGAGGTCATGGTCATTGCGCGGTGGTGGGATGGCTCGGTGGTTGCTAGGTCGCTGCGGCGGAGTGGTCTGCCGAGCGCTGTTTGGAGTTCGGTGCGTTGCTGTTGGGCTGCGTGGGAGTCGAGTGGCCCGAGGTCGTTGGTGCCGCACCAGCCGGATCCGGCCCAGCGGTTCCCGAGCACGAACACGGCGGGTCGGCCGCATGTGCAGATCTCGTCGTCGTGGGCCAGCCGCCGGCCGTCGTAGAGCGCTCGATGATCAGCGCCGTTCGGGCGTGCGGGTGGATTGGCTTGGTTGGTTGTCATGGGCGTGATGGGATGTCGTTATGCGGGCCCGCGTTGTGGAGCGCCGGCCGCGGCCGGCGCTCCGGGGGCGCGGTTGTTGTTAGGCGGCGTCCTCCTGTGGCTGGTCGTCGTCGGTGGGCTGGTCGCCGTTGTCGATGCGGCCGCCGAATTGGACGCGGCCGACGATGTGGTGGCGTGAGCGGCGGGTGCCGTTGTCGTCCCATTCGCGGTAGACGAGGCGGCCGGTGACCGCGACGGCGCGGCCCTTGGTGAGGTACTTGGCGCAGGCGTCGGCTTGGGCGCCGAAGGTGGCGACGTCGATGAACATCGGCTGGTCTTTGACGTCGTTGACCGCGAGCCGGAGCTGGCAGACCTTGCGGTCCTCGTCGAGCTGCTTGAGGACGGGGTCGGCGGTGAGGTTGCCGACGAGGGTGACGGAGTTGACTGCGGGTGCTGAGGCGCTCATCTTTGGTTCCCTCCTTGTGGGGATCCGGTGGTTGACGTAGCCCGAGCTGCCGGCCGGCGGCCGGACGCGGAACCGAGACCGCGGGCGAGGGAAAGGGAGACGGTTGTCGACCTTGAAGCCGTCCGGCCGACGGTCGGCGAAACTGGGCGAAGGCAATCCACCGGATCCAGAACGAGCGAACGGGGATCCAGTGAGCCGTCTCGGTGCCCGCAGCTGTCAGCGGGCCGGACCTGAGCTGCCGTCGGGTCAGGGAAATCCCGCTCGACGGGGTCAGCGTCGGCGGCATCGAGGGCTCGAGGCCGCGCGTGTGTCATCGCCGCTCTTTGGTCGCGCTGGTGGTTCCTGTCCGCCGTGGGCGATCGGCTCTGCGGTTAGGTCCGGCCGCTGCTTGGGCGGTCGTGGGTTGGGTGCGGAGGGTGATCCAGGCGGGGGCGAGGCGGCCGTAGACGAGGAGGCCTTGGGTGAAAGGAGTTGATGGATCGCGGTGTTCGGCTGGCGATGGAGTCGGGTCGTCCGATCTCCGAGGTCGCCCGCGATCTCGGTGTTCATCCGGAGGCGTTGCGCAAGCGTGTCCGTCGGGCGCAGGCCGACGCTGGCGAGCGGGGCGACGTGTTGACGACGGCGGAGCGGGAGGAGATCCGACGGTTGCGGAAGGAGAACTTCGAGCTGCGCCGGGCGAACTCGATCCTGAAGGAGGCGTCGGTGTTTTTTGCCAAGGCGCTCGACCCAGACCGTCCGTCGTGAGCGCGTTCATCGATCAGGGACGCGAGCGCTACGGGGTCGAGCCGATCTGCCGGACCCTGGGCGTGTCGGCGTCCGCTTACTATGAGCGAGCCATCGGCCAGCGGTCAGCGCGCGTGGTCGAGGATGAGCGGCTGACCGAGCGGATCCGTGATGTTCACGCCGCCAACTATCACGCTTATGGGTCTCGGCGGATGTGGAAGGCGCTGCTTAGGGCCGGCGAGCGCGTGTCGCGCTGTCGGGTGCAGCGGCTAATGCGCGCTCACGGGATCGAGGGCGCGAAGCGGCGCGGGAAGCCGTGGCGGACGACCAGGCCCGACCCGAAGGCCGCCAGGCGGCCCGATTTGGTCAGGCGGGACTTCACCGCTAGCGCCCCGAACCGTCTATGGGTTGGCGATTTCACGTATCTGCGCTGCTGGGAGGGCGTCGTGTACTTCGCGTTCATCCTCGACGTGTTCTCCAGGATGATCGTCGGGTGGCAGCTCGCCGCCAACATGCGGACCGACCTGGTCCTCGACGCGCTGCGGATGGCGCTCGGGCTCAGAGCGCCCGGCGCGGACTTCGAGCTGGTGGCCCATACCGACGCCGGCTCGCAATATACGTCGGCCGACTACACGCAGGTGCTCGACGACAACGAGTTGCTTCAGTCGATCGGGACCGTCGGGGACGCGCTGGACAACGCCCTGGCGGAATCTTTCGTGGACTCCTACAAAACGGAGCTGATCGCCGACCGCGTGTGGCGCTCCCGCTCCCAGCTCGAGCTCGCGACCGTCGAGTACGTCGGCTGGTTCAACCACGCGCGGCTGCACGAGGCGCTCCGTGACATCCCGCCGGTCGAGTTCGAACAACGCCACGCTCTCACCGAGCCCGTGATCGGCTTGATTTCAGGCAACGGATCGGTCGCGGTGACCTCGCCAAGAGCCGCAGACGGGCTCACGACGCCTCGCTCCTCGACGCTCAGCGTCGATCTCGCCGGCAACAGCCCGACCCCGGCCATCAACGGCACCGAGGTCCGGAGCGCTCCCGCTCAGGCCACGCCAGGCGTGCTCGCGCTCCCGACCCTGATCGCTGGCCTCTCCGACCGGCGGTTCAGAGACATACTCGCTGACAACAACATCAACCACCAAACGACCAAGGAACCCACCTAAAACAGTCTCCGTGGAACCCGGTCCGGCTCAAAGCGCCCGGGGGTGGCTGTTCGGGATCGTGCGGCGGGTCTGGGCGCAGCACTGCGAGCGAGCGGCCAGGGGTCGTGAGGCGATCACTGGGCTGGCGGCCCACCGTCAGCTGGGTGACGATGAGATCGAGGACATTGCGATAAGGATCGACGCGCAACGGACAGCCCGGGAGCTGCTCGCCGGTTGCGAAGGGCTCTCAGACCTGGAGCGGGCTGCGGTGGAGCTGGTCGATCTGACGGGACTTGAGCCACGGGAGGCGGCGAGCGTGCTGGGTATCTCAGCGGGCGCGCTGCGGGTCCGGCTCTTCCGGGCACGAAAGCGACTTGGCAAACAAAGGAGAACCGATGAGCAACTTTGAAGATCAACTCTGGTCACAACTGCTCCGCGAGCGCGGGGAGCAGATGCGCGCCGCCCCGGGAGCCACGGCCGCACTCGCGTCATCTGTGACGGCCACCAGGCCCGCGACTCAACGCGCTCCCCGCTTGCGCCGTCCGGCGCTGTTGACCGGGTCCGCGCTTGGGATCGCCGGACTGGCGACCGCCGGCGTGTTCGCAATCACCAGCGCTTCGCCAGCGTTCGCGGTCACAAAGAACCCCGACGGGACGGTCGCCATCACCCTGAGCGACCTTTCCGATCTTCCCGCGCTCAACCAGAAGCTCGCCCAAGACGGGGTTCCGGTCACGGCCGTCCCCATCAGCACGAGCTGCTCGGCTACCGCAGCGATCGACAATCCCTCCGGCGAGAGCACGCCCAACATCTCAGCCGATCGTCAAGAGACCACTGACGTGGTCACGATCGATCCCCGCCAGATCCCCAGCGGAGACATCGGAGTGCTCGGAGCTAGCCAGACCGCGTCAGGTCAAGTCACGCTGCTGTTCGGCGACACGACCCCGCCAGCCCCATCCTGCCTGAACAGCGCGGCCTTCAACCGGTCCCGGGCAGGCGACACTTCAACACGAGGCACCCCGTGACTGATCGATCCGGCGACCACCGCCAACGCGTCACGCCTACACAAGACCCGCCAGGCGAAGCACAGAGGGCGCCAAGGGCCCATCCAGCCGCGTCCCGCTGACGTCGCGCCCGGAGCGCTGGTTCACCGACAACCATCCCCCACCGTCCCGATTACGCCCGACCCCAGCTTGCTCCGCGTCGGGCGCGACGGTGTAGGAGCGGTAGGGCTGATGGCACATCAGGCCGACCACCCGAACAGAGCACGCCTGCGGCGGGCGACTGCCCTCCGTGCCACGCAAACCGAGACTGTTGGCGCCGGCGCCAAGATGCCCGTCCGATAACGAACGCAGGGCCGGGGGTGGCCGTGTCGAGGACAGCGGCTCCACGCCTGCGGCGGCGCCGATGTGGCGACTGGTTGGTTCGTCGAACAGGACCGCCAGCGGGTCCACCGCCGGGCTGCGCGCTTCCGCGTGTCGTCCTGTGTGTGGTCTCAGGGTGCCGGGATCCGAGCCGTGCCGACGAGCACGCGGACGGAGAGCAGCTCGCGCGAGCGGGCCAGCTGATGTAACACCTGCCGGGAAACTCAGCAACTAGTAGATATGAGTGCAGCAACCGGCGCGGAGGTCACGATGCGAGACGGCTCGAGTGGCTCGGCGCTCGGCGAGTTTGAGCGGATCTACCGCGCCAACGTCAGCGTGGTGACGTCCTACTTCGCTCGCCGTTGCACCGATCCGCAGACGGTCGCCGATCTGACGTCTGAGACGATCGTGCGCGCGGCCGCGGGGTTTGGCGGCTTTGATCGGGGCCGAGGCACGGCACGGGCCTGGCTATTGGGGATCGCCGGGCACGTCTACGCCCAGTACTGCGCGCACACGTCCGATGGCCGGGACGCGGCCGCGAGGCTGGCTGGGCTGGCCGAGCTTCCGGCTGATGAGATCGATGAGCTGTCCGACAGGATCGACGCGGAGCGCGCTGCTCGAGCGCTGCTCGAGCGCTGCGCCGAGCTGTCGGCGCTCGAGCGGGCGGCGGTCGAGCTGGTCGACCTGGACGGTCTGACACCGAAGGAGGCGGCGGCGGCGCTCGGCGTCGCGCGGGGAGTGCTGCGGGTGCGCTTATCGCGCGCGCGGGCCCGACTGAGAAAGGAGCACCACAGCGATGAGTAAGTTCGAGGATCACCTCTGGCGAGAGTTTGTGCGCGAGCACGGGAATGGGCTGGCCCAGATGAGTACCCCGACGGCTAAGCACCCCATCTGGCGCGGGCCGCGGCTGGTCGCCGGCACCAGCCTCGGCCTCGCCGGGGTTGGTGCGGCGGTGGCGCTCGTGCTCGGCGCGACGACCACCTCGCCGGCGTTCGCGGTGACCCGCAACCATGACGGCACGGTCACGATCTCGATCGAACGCGCCAGCGGCATCGCCGGCGCAAACGCGAAGCTGCACCAGCTTGGAGTCAGGGCCCAGGTGATGCGGCAGGTGCCGGCGGGCTACCGCTGCACGTCCACGGTCGTCCAGCAAGGACAAGGAGCTCCGGAGTCGTCGCGTCAGCTGCGTTACATCCCGATCGCTAGTGCCCACTGGACGATCGACCCGAAGCAAGTTCCCGTAGGCCAGACGCTCGCGCTCACGCCGCCCCCTGCCCCGCCCGGGCAAAACAGCGGCAACAGTGGCAACAGTGGCTCCGGCGGCAACCACGCCTCGCGCGGCGAGGTCTGGGCCTGCGGAACGGAAGGTCCGGGCAACGGCAGCCCTCCCCCCAATCCTCAATCGGGCAACAGCGGCAACAGCGGTGCGAGCGGCAACAGCTGATTCGCGCCGGGCCAACCGCACCCTCGTTCGCGTTTCCGGCTCCCACTGAAGGGCCGGGGCCGGGGGCTCCGGCTTGGCCTTGGCTGCTGGTCGGCGCGGCGGTTGCGCGGAACCTCGTGAGCCTGCGGGCGGTGACGCTCGCGGTGCCTTACCTGGATGACAGCTCGGTGCACGAGCAGATGGTGCGGTTCGCGACCGCGCAGCTCCGGGCGGGTCATCTACCGCTGAGGAGTTGGTTCCCGTTCGTGGGGTTGGGCTCGCCGCAGTTTCTGCATTACCAGAGCCTTCCGGCGATGTTGACCGGGATCGTCGGGCTGGTCGTGGGTCCCGACGTAGCGTTTCGCTGGTCGCTGTATCTGCTGCTATCGCTGTGGCCGGTCAGCGTGTATCTGGCCGCGCGGCTGTTCGGGGCGGGCCGGCCGGCCGCCGCGGCGTCGGCCGCGATGTCGCCGTTCGTGGTCAGCGCCACCGGGATCGGCTACGAGCAGCACGCGTATGTCTGGACGGGGTTCGGGGTGTGGACCCAGCTGTGGGCGTCGATGACGCTGCCGCTGGCGTGGGGGCTGGGCTGGCGCGCGATTCGTAAGGGTCGCGGCTGGTTCGCAGCGGTGGCGCTGATTTCGGCGACGATCGCGCTGCATTTCGAGACCGGGTATCTCGCGCTGATCCCGCTCGTGCTTTGGCCGTTGGTGGCAAGCGGGCCGCTCGCTGCCCACGTCCGCCGGGCGGCGGTGCTCGTGGCCGGGTCGCTGGTCGCGACGGCGTGGGTGATCGTGCCGCTGCTGGCGCAGCGGGAGTGGGCGGCGACGAACGAGGTTCTGCGCGGCACGCCACTCGAGAACGGGTACGGCGCGGGACGGGTGCTCGGCTGGCTCCTCTCAGGCCAGCTGCTCGATCACGGCCGCCTCCCAGTCGTGACGCTGTTCGCCGCCATCGGGTTCGTACTGGCCTGGCGCTGCCGCCGGCGGGACGCGAACGCGCGGGCGCTGCTGGTCGCACTCGCGGCGTGCCTGCTGCTGTCGTTCGGTCGGACCACGTTCGGATCGCTGGTCGACGTGATCCCCGGCAGCGCCGACATCTTCTTCCGCCGCTTCATGATGGGCATCCAACTCGCGGCGCTGCTGTTCGCCGGGGGCGGCGCCGCGTGGTCGGCTCGCGTGGCCTGGAGTGCGCTTGGCCGGATGACCGCCGGCCGGCGGCTCGGGTGGCCGACGACGCCGGCCAAGGGCGAGCTCGCGCGCGGCGCGGTCGCGCTCACGGCAACGGTCGTGCTGCTCGCGCCGGCGTGGCTGCAGCTCGGCTCCTACGACAACCGCGACGCCCAGGCGATCCGCGCCCAGCGGGAGGCCGACGCGACCCGGGGCGCCCAACTGGACCGGCTGATCGCAGCCATCAAGCGCAAGGGCGGTGGGCGCGTCTACGCCGGCATGCCATCGAACTGGGGCGCGGCTTTCACAGTCGGCGCGGTCCCCGTGTTCAAGTACCTCGAGAGCCAGGATGTCGACGAGGTCGGCTACACGCTGCGTACCGCCTCGCTGATGACCGACCCCGAGGTCTACTTCGATGAGCGCAACCTCAGCGACTACCGCCTGTTCGCGATCCGCTACCTGATCCTCCCCGCTGGCGACCGACCGCCGGTGCCCGCGCACCTCGCCCTGCGCGCCGGGCCATACGCGCTGTGGACACTGGACGCCGGCGGATACATCCACACCGGCACGATCATCGGCGCCCTCGCCGCCAGCCGTACCAACATCGGCACACGCAGCGTCGCGGCTCTGCGGTCCGACCTCGCCCAACACGACCGATACCTGCGCGTCGCGTTCGATCCGGTCGCGGGCGCGGTCAGACCTCAGCCGCTGCCGCCCTCCGGCGGCGCGACCGCCGGAGGGGTGAGCGCGGAGACCGACGACCTCAGCCAGGGTCACGTCGCCGCCACCGTCACCCTCCGCCAGGCCGGTGTGGTCGTGCTCAGCGCCTCGTTCGACCCTGGCTGGGCCGCGACCGTCGATGGGCGGCCTCAGCCCACCGAGATGGTCGCCCCAGCGCTCGTCGCGACCGCCCTCCCCGCCGGCACCCACCGCGTCGCCTTCAGCTACCACGGATTCCACGCCTACCCACTCCTGTTCGCGGGCCCGGCGCTCCTGTTCGCGCTAGTCGCGTGGCCGCGACGACGCCGCAGCCAACGCGCCACCAGCACCAAGTAAGGAGCTCTCGAGATGCACTACAACAGAATCCCGACGCGCTCACCGACCGCCCTCGCCCTCACAATCTGCGCGGTCGCGCTCGCCGCCTGCGCCAGCTCGGGCTCAACGCCGAATGCGTCCACCGGTCGCTACGGGCCGGCGAACTCTCCGGCCGCGCTGTCGCGATGCATGCGCGCCAACCGCGTGTCCGGGTTCCCCGACCCGATCGCTGCACCCGGCGGCGGCGAGGGGCTGCCCCTGATGGTCAACTCGGACGGCTCCCTGACGGCCGAAGGTAAGACCTTCGCCGGGCCGGCGCTGCGGTCCGCCGAACGGGCGTGCGCGGCATATCTGCCGCCCGCCGCCGGCCCGCCACCGAAGGTCCGCGCTCAACAACTAGGCCAAGAGCTCGCGTTCGCGCGCTGTATGCGCGCGCACGGGGTGCCGAACTTCCCCGACCCGTCATCCTCCGGCGGCCAGGATGGACTCGCGGCCGGGATCGACCCGCAATCGCCCGCGTTCCAGTCCGCTGCACGCGTGTGCGGTGCCGGCGGCAGCGGCAACATCGCGATCGGGGGCTGAGCACGCATGGCCGCGACCGGGCGAGCCGCCGCGAAAAGCTTCGGTCCAGGCGGAAGACGCGAAAAGGGAGCCTCCGAATCTTCGATTTATCCGGCATTGACCAGACCTCGCCGCAGATCCGGACCGACGCCGGCGATTGCCCGCAGCTGCCCGCAGGCTCAGGGCTGCCGCGCGCGGAACGGGGTGGTGGGACGCTGATGACGTCCGCCGACGGGGAGCTCTCCGAAGCGGAACGGTGTTTCGTGGCCTACGCCGCTCACGAGCTGCGCGGCGAGCTCACCCTCCAGATCGCGCTTGCGGAGGCCACGCTCGCTGACCCCAACGCAGACACGGCCGCCCTGCGGGAGATGGGTGAGGGGGTCGTCGCCGCCTGCTGGCGGCAAGAACGGTTGCTCGAGGCGCTGCTCACCCCCGCCCGGAGCGAGCACGGACATCTGCGACGGGAGCCCGTCGACCTCGCTGCCACTGCCGCCGAAGTCCTGCGAGCGCACGATCATCGCGAACTCAGGAGCACCACGGCGCTCGAGCCCGCCCGAACAACCGGCGACCCACTACTGATCGAGCGCCTCGTCGCGAACCTGATACAGAACGCCGTCCGCCACAACAATCCCGGCGGCCGGCTCGACGTCGCCACGTACACGGCCACAGGACACGCCATCTTCACGATCGCGAACACCGGACCCGTGATCCCAACCGGCGAGCTCACCCGCCTCTTCCAACCCTTCCAGCGACGCAGCTCTCACGAAGGCGCCTCTGCCGACGGGCTCGGGCTCGGCCTCGCGATCGTGCAAGCGATCGCCAACGCCCACGACGCCACCGTCAACGCAGAAGCCCGAACCGGCGGCGGCCTCAGAATCGAGCTCGGCTTCCCATCCGCCGCCTCGCCGAAACCGCTCGTCGCCCACAACTGACGCAGCGACGCTCGCCCCGGCCGCGATGCCCAGGCGACAACGAAAACAGGTCTCGATCGGGAGGGCATGGCGGTCTCGCAACTCGCCACCTGCCGAAAAGCGGAGCATGAGCATGCGCACCTGCTTGCTCACGATGGCAGGGCACGTGAAGGGCATCCTCAGCCAGCCGGCGGTCGTGGATCCCGACCCGGACTGTGACGACGCACAAATCTGGACGGTCACCGCGCCGCGGAACCGGACTGCTGCTCGGCGATGGCGTTGCACAAGCCCGGCCGGCCTGAGGGCGCGCTCCCGGTCTGGACGAAAGGGAGGCGTCTCGCGCGAGCCACGGCGCGCTGCCCCCAAGCCTTCTGCGTTTCGTCCAGACCAGCAGCGTCGTCCAGCATCGCCGCCGTGGCTGCTCACGCAGGCGGAGCGGAAGCCGACGAGCGCCGGCCGCCCGGCCGGCCGTCGACTGCTCGTTTGCACCAGGAGCAGTGACGTCGGCGGCGCGGATCGCGTCGCTGCTTCACGCGGTGGCTGTCGGACAAAGAAATGCCCATGTGGGCATCTCACAACAGCGTTAAGGACCGACTCTCTGTGCGGCTCTCTCGCGGCCTCGCACGACCGAACCCGACTGATTTGTCCCGGCGCGGGATCGAGCGATTGGTCCCATCTCACAACGGAACGGCGGCTGTCGGGATTTGTCCGACAGCCACCGCCTGGAGCAGCAGTCGGGACGCCGTGGCGGTCGCGTCCCGGAGGTGCTGTAAATAGCGTCGGTGCTGTCAACGCGACGGCGTAGGTTCCCGCATGTCCTGGCAGACGATCGAAGGAGGCCTACGCACAGAGAGAGGTACCGTACCGGCCGTCGGCGGAGATCGAGGCTCGGATCGAGCTGCTGTTGGCAGTGGGGGTCGGCGGGAACCCGAGGGAGTCGTTGTCGGAGCTCGCCAAGCTGGGCGCCGGGTTGATCATTCAGCGGGCGGTGGAGGACGGGTTCGACGCCTGGCTCGGGAGAGTTCGTTACAAGCGCCGGCCGGACTGTCAGCGGGGGCTTTGCAAGTACGACTCGGGGTTGCGGAATGGGTTTCGCTCGCGGACGGTGCAGACGGCGGAGGGGAGCTCGAGATCGAGATCCCGCAGGTCCGGGAGGCGGCTGAGACGTTCGCGTCCAAGCTGTTTCCCCGGACGCCGAAGCTGTTGCGGACCGAGCCGCTCAAGGCGTTGGTGATCGGCGCGTTCGTCCGCGGGCTGTCGATGCGCGACGTGGAGTCGCTGTGTGATCAGGCCGGGCTGGGGAAGCTGTCGAAGTCGACCGCGCGCGGATGTGCGAGGAGCTCCGCGAGCGCTTTGACGCGTTCCAGCGGCGCGGTCTCTCCGACATCAACCTGGTGGCGCTGTTCCTCGATGCCAGCATCCGTGACGCGCTCGCCGCTGTCGTCGTGGTGATGCCCACGCGAGGACCGCGAGTCAGGCTGACCGGCGCAGGTCTTGCCACAAGACGACACGTACCGACAGTTCTGCAACGGGCTACTCGCGGCGGTCAGAGATCAACGCACGATTCTGGTTGCGCTGACCACGGGTTTTGGTTTCAGGGACCTCCCTCCCACCGTGTGATCCCGCATGCCGCAGCCGCTCGGAGAACCGCCGGGGCATTCGGGTCGAAACTCGGATTCGCTAGAAAGTACAAGCCGTGTCCGAGGCTCAGTCCGCCCGGGTCCGGGCCAGAACCGCGCGTAGGGTCGGGTATGCCCGGAACACCATGCGTGCGCATGCACTTGGCGAACCTCAGCGCGGCGAGAAACTGGCTCCCCGTCGCGCGGACGCCACCGGTGCCTCCCGGAGCGAGCCGTGCGCATGCCCGGCTCGCGGATTTGAATGCTGGGGTCCCCGTGCCTGCGAGGTTGGTCGGGCCGCCTCCTTCGCTCGGGTCGGGAAAGCTCGGCACGCCGTGTGCGCGCATGCAATCCGCGAACTCGATCGCAGGCGAGGAAGTTCGCGAGCCCGTCGTGCTGCTCGGCCTGTGCGAGGACCCGCAGGCTGCAAGCGCGACCACGCAGCTGACGGCAGCGAGGCTGCCCCCGACGTTGCGTTTGCGTGGCTCCCTCACGTTGTTGCAGGTTGTACCCGCGACCGCATTACAGCGCCGTAACACCGTTACGGCGCTGTTACGGCAGTTAGGAATCCTGGCCGGGGCGTCATACGGTCCTGGCCGCAAACGGCTAACGGCGACCGCAGCGGTCGCCGGTCACGGCGGTCCTGCCGCTCAGCTCTGGTCGATTCCGTTTCCATCAGGGGGAGGCCAGGTGGTGGCGGTCCCCAAGCCGGTGGAGGCTGTTTGTATGTCAGCGCCTGCGGGTTGATCGTGGCCGCGGACGTGAGAAACACGGCGTCGCAATTGCTGACCACGCCGCCGTAGCTGGAGTCGGACGGGGCCGGGGTCGTGGGTCGGAGAGCCGGCATATGGAGGGGTGGGGTCGAGTCCCGTCCGGGCCACTGAATTGACGGTGTACTTCATTGCGATTGACATGTTTTGGAGGCGGCCCCGAACGCCGGTGAGGCGGGGTTTAGCGCGGGGTCCGCGATACCCGGCGGTATCTCGTGCCCGTCCTGGTAGGTGGGGTCGGGGTAGTTGGGGACGCCGTGCTCGCGCATGCACTGCGCGAGCTTGACCGCGGCGGCCTTTTGGCTGGCGGACGCGACCGGCAGCGCTGTGTCGGCCGGGACGAGGTACTTGCATGCTTGCATGGCGGACGTGAACGCCGGTGAGGGATTCTTGGCGAGAGCGACGGGAATCTGGATCGCGCCGCTGGTCTGCGGGTCGGGGAAGCTGGGAACGCCGTGCGTGCGCATGCAAGTTGCGAACTCGAGGCCCGCCGGACGGTCGTTGGCTGCGGGCCCGTGCGGCTTGCTCGAGGAGCTGCAGGCGGCGAGTACGAGCGCACAGCCGACGGCGGCGAGCACGAGCGCGCGTCGGGAATGGGTGGTGGGTGTGGAAGCCATCGTTTTCATAGCGCCGTGTTGTAGGCCGGCAGCCGTGACATGGCCGTAACCGTGTTACGCCGTAGTTACGCCGGGTCCGCGATGCTGGCCGGGTATGGAGGCGCGCAGAGAGCGCCAGCGCACGCATGCGAGCCTCGGTTCGCGGCTGCACCACCCCCAGACCACGGTCCGCTGGCGACTGACCCTGCTCTACGGAGGCATGTTCCTCGTCTGCGGCGCCGCGCTGCTGGCGGTCACGTATGCGCTCGTCTCGCACCAGATCACGGGAGGCGAGAGCATCGAGCTCCCCTCTGTGCCGGCGGGGGTCGGTGGCGGCCACACCACACCGCCTTCCGGGCGTCGGGCGATCCTGTTGCCGCGTCCGGACTTGCAGAGGCCGACCGTGCCTCCTGCTGTCCGCCGCTTCCTCAACTCGTCCACCCTTAAGGAGTTCCTGCGGCGGGTGGAAATCCAGCAGCGGGTCGACGATCTGCACCAGCTCGAGATCGAGTCCGCGGTCGCGCTCGGGATCATGGCGATCCTCTCCGGCCTGCTCGGGTGGGTCGTCGCCGGCCGGGTGCTGCGCCCGCTGCGTACGATCACCACTACCGCGCAACAGATCTCGGAGACCAACCTCCACCGCCGGCTCGATCTCCCCGGCCCGCGAGACGAGCTGCGGACGCTGGCGGACACGATCGACAGCCTGCTCGCACGTTTGGACGCGGCGTTCGAGTCCCAGCGGCGGTTCGTCGCCAACGCTTCGCACGAGCTGCGCACCCCGCTAGCCACGATGCGCGCCGCACTGGACGTGTCGAGCGCCAAACCGAACTTGTCGGCGTCGCAGGTGAAGACGCTGAATGCGAGCCTGCGGGCGGACCTCGACGAAGCCGATCGCCTGCTCGAGAGCTTCCTGGTGCTGGCGCGCGCGCAGCGCGGACAGCTGGGAGAGGAGACGTCGGTGTCGCTGGCGCGCGTCGTCGGCGATGCACTGGTCGGGCGCCGCGAGGCGATCGCCGCCAAGCAGATCGAGCTTCGAAGCAATCTGGCGCCGGCTTGCGTAGCGGGCTCGGAGACGCTGCTGACGAGGATGGTCGACAACCTGCTCGACAACGCTGTGCGACACAACCTCCCGCAGGGTCTCATCAACGTGACCTGCGAGGCCAATCTGCAGACGGCACGGCTGGTGGTCGAAAGCGGCGGTTCGGTCCTCGACCAGGAGGCCGTCGGGCAGCTCGCAGAACCGTTTAGGCGACTGGGAGCCGAGCGCACCGGCTCGCCGCAGAACGGGCACGGCCTGGGGCTCTCCATCGTCGCTGCGGTCGCGGCCGCGCACGGCGGCGAGCTCACGCTCTACCCCCGCGAGCAAGGCGGATTGGGAGCCGAGATCACGCTGCCCGTCGCTCCCGGTGCGGACGCCAGGAGCGCTTCGGCATGAGGGTTCTCGTTGTCGAAGACGCGCCGCGCATGGCGAATTGGATCGCCGAGGGGCTCCGCGACCAGGCAATCGCCGTCGACGTCGCCTATGACGGCGCTGAGGCTGCCCGCAAGCTCCACGTCAACCCCTACGACGTCGTAGTCCTAGACCGGGACCTCCCGGGAATCCACGGCGACGCCCTGTGCAAGACGATCACTGAGTCCGACGAGCCAGCGATGATCCTGATGCTGACCGCCGCCGCTGCGCCCGCCGAGCGGGTGACGGGACTCGCGCTCGGCGCCGACGACTACCTGCCCAAGCCGTTCCATTTCCCTGAGCTGGTACTGCGTGTGCGTGCGCTCGCCCGACGCAAGCCGACAGCCGGCCGCCGCACGCTGCGAGCAGCCGGAGTCGAACTCGATCCGACGACGGGAAACGTCACTCGGAACGGCCGTGCGATCACCCTGACGGTGAAGGAACGCACCGTGCTCGAAGCCCTGCTCAGAGCCAGCCCCGCCGGCCTCAGCGCCGAGAAGCTCCTAGAGCAGGCGTGGGACGAGAACGCCGACCCGTTCACGAACATCGTCCGTGTCACGATCGGCAGGCTGCGCCGCAAGCTCGGAGAGCCCCAGGCTATCCAAACGACGCCTGGCATCGGCTACCGGATCGCAGACACCGAGCGGCAATCGGACCCCCGCAGCGAGCGCCCTTAGTGCTCACGACTTTATTAGCTCCTCCCTGCTGACATCAAAGGCGGCGGATGCGAAGCGACGGCGGAGGAGGGCTACGACCCAGGTCCAGGTCAGCCGTTTGGCCGGCGGGCAGAGGACCAGCTCGGACTGAAGGCCACCGCCGTCGACGGGCCGCGGCAAGCTGTCGATGGTGCCGACATCGTCGTTATCGCGACCGGTTCAACGCAGCCAGTGCTCGCCCCCAACTGGATCGGAGCCGGTGCGCACGTGAGCACGATCGGGCCGAAGACACTCTCGGCACACGAGACGCCGCCAGAGATAATCGAATCAGCAGCCGTCTTTGTCTCCGATGCCCGGGTGAAGGCAGGTGCCTACCACGAGTCATTCTTCACGCCGCGTGAGCTGACGCACCTTGGCGCGGTTCTCTGCGCCGAGGCCCCCCGGAGCGCAAAACCGACTCCGAGATCACCGTGTATTGCTCAACGGGGCTCGCCGGCTCCGAGGTCCTGCTTGCCGGAGCCCTTTTTTGATCCGACCGAACTGCCTTCGGCCCCTCGCTGACGCGCCCGCAGCTCTCAGGCGCCTTCGCCTGAACTCAGGAAATGTCATTGACCGGGCGAGCGAGAACAGCTTGAGCACGGGGACCCATAACGAGATCCTGGCGTCGAGTCAGCGTGTTAGTGTGCAACCGAGTGGTTGCAGCTGGTACCCCGTTAGCCGATGTCAGTATCGAGCCGCTTACGGACTGGCTCTTCTGCCTGGCAACTTCGGTCGTGAATGTCTACGCGATCAGGCAATCGTCGAGCTTCATCCTCGTCGACACCGGCGTGGCGGGGCGTGAGCACGCGTACATTCGAGCGCTCGAACAGATCGCCGGTACGAGGCTCGATGA
>CAWANN010000014.1:0-146101 GCA_963783415.1 uncultured Solirubrobacterales bacterium | reverse complement strand
CTCGCGCGCGGCGTCCCGTCCGAGCTCGAGCTGCAGAACCTCGCCGAACAGATGGTGGTAGCGATACCACTCCCCACGGGCGTCGAGCGAGACCAGGAACATATTCGAGCGCGCGAGGTCCGCGAGCACCGCAGCCGAGTCCTCGCGTTCGAGAACCGCGTCGCACAACTCGGGTGTGAAGCGCCCCAGCGCCGACGTGCGCACCAGAAAGTCCTTGGTCTTCGGCGCGAGCGCCGTCAGAACCTCGTCTGCCAGATAGTCCCCGACGTGGCGAGCGCTGCCTGCGAACTCCCGCACGCCCTCGTCGGGGTCCTGGAGATCCCGTAGCCACAGCGCGGCTAGATAGACGCCCGCGGGCCATCCTTCCGTTCGCTCGACGAGCAACTCGACGCTTTCGCTGGATAAGCTGATCCCCTCCCGCGCGACCAGCTCATGCGTCTCATCGACGGTGAAAGCCAGCTCTCGGGCGCGGACCTCCGTGAGCACCCGGCGCGCTCGCAGCCGCCCGAGGCCGATCGGCGGGTCCGAGCGCGTCGAGGCAATCAGACGGGCATTCGGGGGCAACCGCTCGATTGCTTGGGCGATCGAGCGGGCCGAAGGCTCGTTGCGGACCGCGTGCAGGTCGTCGAGCACGATCGTCACCCGCCGCCCATAGGCGACGAGGCCGTTCATCAGCTCATCGACTGCCGTCTCGATGGCCGCGCCCCGGACTGCGAGGCACGTAAGCGCGCGACGCCCGAACCCCTCACCGAGCCGCTCTACCGCCGTCGCGAGGTGCGTCCACAACCGCACCGGGTCGTCGTCGGCCGAGTCAAGCGTGAGCCAAATGACGGCCTCGCGGCGGTCAATACACCACGACCGCACCAGCGTCGTCTTGCCGTAACCCACCGCCGCGTTCAGCACCGTGAACCCGGCGCCGCGCTCGTCATCGAGCATCTCGAGCAGGCGCGCTCTGCGCAGCATCCCGGGGTGAACCCGCGGCGGCATCAGCTTCGGCTCAATCAGCCAGAAACCGGGGCGGTCGATCTGCGCTGTCGGTGAACTCAGCCCACGCCCCCCAGTGTCCGCGAAATACTCGCCGGAAGCGCGAACGAGCGCTCTTTCCGCTTTACCATTGCTCGCGCGGAGATGGGCGATCTGAGGTCCGTCAAAGAGGAAGACTTTCTCGGCCAAGTGACCGACGCGTGCGCCCACGAACCCAGCTTACGGCCAGCATATGACCGCGAGCTCGTTTCGCTCTTAAGCCGCAATCCCCAGCACGATCAATGACCGGCCAGCTGGGAATCGCTGTGTGCCAACACTAGCGCCTCGCGGCCCGGGTACCGATTTAAATCTTCGCTTACGCTCGACCAAGCAGGAACTTCGGATCGGGCTGCCCGCGCGACCGAGGATCAATCACCCGGGTGAATGTCGTTCCCGAGCGATGACAGGCGGCCTGTTTGCCGTGATGATCTTTCGCGGTCGAGGGATCGGGGCATCGACGGAATCCAAGCGTCGCCGATCCGCATCCGCTACGTGGAGCGAAAGTGCCCAAACGCGAAATACCCGCGCGTATCGATGGACAGCGGCCCGTCGGTGCGAGCACACCGAGTGGCGGCTCCCAACCGGGACAGGCGTCGCGGCCAGCCCGAGTGCCTGCCGCCGTCGGCCTAGCCGACGAGCGGCGACGGTTGGAACGTGAGTTGTCCGAGCCTACGGAGGAGACCGTCAAACGCCGTACACGGAGGATCTCAGGCTCGTGGATGTGCCGGGCGCCTGGTGGAGGGAAGAGTTCGGTTCATCCTGACGGCGTGATGAACGTCGGAGGGTCGGGGTAGCCGGAACGTTATGCCAGACGCGGCTAATCCCCCGGAGTTATCCGCCGAGCAGGCCGACGCGACGATCCGGAGCAAGGCCTACGTCGGCCTGCTCGTCGTGGTCGCGGTCATCGGCGTGGTCGTTTCGATCGTGGCTTGGTGCTTTCTCGAGGCGATCTTCCAGATCCAGCAGGAGCTGTTCGTGCGCATCCCGGATGGCCTCGGCTATGAGCACGGTCCGCCGAAATGGTGGTTGCTGCTGGTTCTGGCCGTCGGGGCGTTGATCGTCGCGCTGGCGATTACGCGCCTCCCGGGAGACGGTGGGCATATCCCCGCGAAGGGCTTGTCGGCCGGCGGCCCCTCGGGCCCGGACGTTGTGCCGGGAGTGCTCCTGGCCGGGCTGGCGACGCTCGGGTTCGGGCTGGTGCTCGGGCCGGAGGCCCCGCTGATCGTGTTGGGTGCGGGACTCGCGGGGGCGATGATCAGCCTGGCTCGGCGCGACATACCGCCCCAGCCGCTGATGCTGGTCGCGGCCTCCGGGAGCTTCGCCGCGATGTCGTTCATCTTCGCCTCCCCGCTGATCGCCGCGGTGATCCTGATCGAGGCGACCGCGATCGGCGGCCCCAGGCTCCGCCTCCTGCTGGTTCCCGGACTACTGGCGGCGGGAATCGGGTCACTCGTATCGCTCGGAGTCGGGTCGCTGTCGGGCCTAAGCACGCACGATTACGCGCTCGGGCCAATTGCGCTCCCCACGCTCGGCCACCTGCAGGCCAGTCAGTTTGGGTGGACGATCGCGTTGGCGATCGCCGTCGCGGTCGTAACGAGCGTTGTGATGCGCGGCGGTCTACTGACGTATCAATTCGTGTCTCGCCGGCAAATGCTGGTGCTCCTGCCGGCGATCGGACTGATCATCGGCGGGCTCGCGATCGCGTTCTCGCAGATCACGGGCCACAGCGTGGACGAGGTTCTGTTCTCCGGTCAGGACCAGCTCCCGGGACTGATCGGTCAGGCCGGAACCTGGTCGCTGTCCGCGCTGGCGTGGCTGCTCGTGTTCAAGGGCCTGGCCTACGGCCTCTCGCTCGGCAGCTATCGCGGAGGCCCGACGTTCCCCGCGCTGTTCCTCGGGGCCGCGGCGGGAATCATGTGCTCGCATCTCCCGGGCTTCCCGCTATCGGCAGCCGTGCCGGTAGGCATGGGCGTCGCGATCGTTGCGGTGCTCCGGCTGCCGCTCTCAGCAGTGGTGCTCGCGACGCTGCTGACGTCGCACGCCGGACCGAAGGTCGAGCCGCTGATCATCGTCGGCGTCGTCGTCGCATACGTCGTGACGCTCGTCATGACACGCCCGCCGGCATCGGCGTCCGCACCAACATCAGTATCTACCCCTGTGCCTGCGCCGGATTCGGCTCCCTAACGCTTGGCCTCGATCGACCGGGCTTTCCACGAGCTGCGGCCCGACCGGTCGCTTCGTGTGTCGAACGCGGCGTGGGCCAGCGCAAGGCACAACCCGGCAAGGCGAGGTTCAACCGCACCCGAGCTCACACGTACGTGGCGATCGCTTTGCGCCGACGAACAACAAACCAGCCCGGGTGAGCATCAATCACCCGGGTGAACGTCACGGCGGGTCGATGACACGCGGGCCTCTTGCCGCGAAGATCGTTCGTGATCGAGGGATCGGGTCAACGGCGGAAGTCCCCAGCATCGCCGACCCGCTCCCGGAACGTGGAGCGAAAGTGGCCGCACCTGAAATTGCCCAGCGAATCGATGGACAGCAGGGCGTCGAGGCGATCACACCGAGCCACAAGATCGCTGACGGGCGCAAAGAGCATGCCGCGGCAAGCGATCGCCGCGAGCTGCGACCGTTGGTGCGGTCGATGAGCGACGTTCAATCGATGCAGGCACGGCGGCCAGCGCGAACGACTCCTGCCGAGCGCTTGGCCGACGAGCGGCGGCGGTTGGAGCGTGACCTGCACGACGGGGTCCAGAACGAGCTGGTGGCGCTGATCGTCAAGCTCGCGCTCGCACAGCAGGATGCCGAGACTCCACCCGCGGTTGCCGAGATGCTCTCCGGGCTAGAAGCCCGTGCACCGGCGGCGCTCGACGCGGTGCGCAACATCGTCCGCGGGATCTACCCTCCGCTGCTCGCCGACTTCGGCCTCGCAAAAGCGTTGCGCGCGCAGACGGCGCGCGCACCGGTCCACGTGAGCCTCGAAGGGACCGCGCCTCGCAGCACCAAAGCAGCCGAGGAGGCGGTCTACTTCGCCTGCTCAGAGGCGATCCAGAACGTCGCGAAATACGCTGGCCGCTCAGCGCAGGTTACGCTCCGACTGCGGTACGACCAGGGGTCGCTGGCCGTGCGCATCGCAGACGATGGTCGTGGGTTTGATCCTTCTCTCACCCCGGAAGGGACTGGCCTGCAGAACATCCGGGATCGCATCGAGGTCCTCGGCGGGACCTTCAAGGTCGCCTCCAGCCCCGGACGCGGGACCGTGCTGACTATCTCGCTGCGCTGGCCGGTGGCACCCGCTGGGCGGCGATGAGCCAGGTCGTCCTCCTGTCGCTGACCGCGTCGCTGAACCCGACCCTGGTCGCCGCGACCACCGTGATGCTGCTGCTCGATAAGCCGGCGAGGCTGATGCTGGGCTATCTGCTCGGCGCGTACATGACCAGCATCACGCTCGGCCTTGTAATCGTCTTCTCGCTGTCGAACTCGGGAGCGACCAACACGACCGAGAACACGATCAGCCCAGCGGTGGACATCGGGCTCGGCGCGATCGCGTTGGCCGTCGCGTTCGTGCTCTACACCGGGCGGCACGAGCGGCTGACGGAGCGGCGGCGAGCCCGGAAGGCAGCCAAGCCCGACAAGGGTCCACCGCGCTGGCAGCGGGAACTCAGCAAAGGATCGGCTCGGACGACCTTCGTCGTCGGCGCATTGCTCTCCCTCCCGGGCGCGTCGTATCTCGCGGGTCTGCATGAGATCCACAACCTGAAGTACTCGACGACCGTGACCGTGCTGATCGTCCTCGGCTTCAACCTCGTGATGCTCTGGCTGCTCGAGATTCCCCTCGCCTGCTTCCTGATTGCTCCCAAGTGGACACCCCGCGCAATCGACCGCGCCAAGCTGTGGGTCAGCCGACACGCCCACGTTTTCGCAATACGCGGGTTTGCTGCGGTCGGCGCGCTACTGATCATCAAAGGCATCATCGGGCTGGTCGGCTGAGCCGTGCAAACCGCCCAGTCGTCATCGGTCTGGAGCGCGGTCCGGGACTCGAACGATCGGCCCTGCCGAATCGCGAGCCCGGGACGTCTCAGCGAACAGGCGATCGGTCCGATGGAGGAGACGGTCGGACACGGTACGCATCGCCGAGGAACCACATGTCATCCCTTGGCGGCGATGCCGACCCGCCGTGGGTCGGCGACGCTACAAGGCGTGTCTCGACGCGGGACGCGCGTAAACGACTAGTACTGGAGGACGAAGTGGGCGAAAGCGATGTAGATGAGCTAGGGCCGGTGGACTATCTGGTGGTTGAGTTCCCGGCGGATAAGGCCAATTTCTCTGGTGAGATGGCGCATGAGTTGTCCGCACTGGTCGAGCGCGACCTAGTGCGTGTGCTCGACCTGCTGTTCATCAAGAAGGACCTCGATGGGTCCGTGGAGGCGTTCGAGTCGCACGAGTTCGACGACTCCGAGATCGGTCGGTTGCGGGAGCTGGAGACGGAGCTCGCGCTCCTGCTCGCCGAGGAGGACGTGGAATCGCTCGGAGCGGCGATCGAGCCGGGCACCACCGCGGCAGTGCTGATCTGGGAGAACACGTGGGCTGCTCCGTTCGGCGCGGCTGTGCGCCGATCCGGTGGTCAGTTGGTAGCCGGAGGCCGGATCCCGATCCAGGCCTTGGCCGCTTCGCTCGAAACCGACGAACACACAAAGGAAGGGGTCTGAGATGCTGGGTAGAGGTCGTGTTGGCAGACCGGGGGTGCTCGGCGGACGACCCGTCGCGCGAACCGCCGCGGTGGCCGGTACCGCGGTCGTCGTGGGAAGAGGGATCGGCCGGCGAAGTGACCGCCGGGAGGACCGGCGCGACGACCGAGGAGACCGCCGCGAGGACCGGCGCGGCTTCCGTTGAGGTCACACAAAGCTCCCCGGTAGCACCATGACGTGTCTGCTCCGTGAGCCGATCACGCCAGGACGTGCGGGCCGCCGTGATTGCGCAACGGTGGCCTGCCGGCGCAGGGACATCCGATGACGGCCGGGATGCGTCCGATGCGCCGGCGGCGTTTCACCTGCTCGCGAAGCCCACCGGCGCCGTCTGCAACCTCGACTGCTCCTACTGCTTCTTTCTTTCCAAGGAGATGCTGTATCCGGGCAGTCGCTTCCGGATGGCCGAGGAACTGCTGGAGACGTACGTCCGTCAGCTGATCGAGGCGCACGCCCGCGTCCCGGTCATGCAGGTCGCATGGCAGGGTGGCGAACCGACGTTGATGGGGCTCGAGTTCTTCCGCCGCTCCGTCGAGCTGGTCGATCACTACCTGAAGCCGGGGCAGCGAGCGGAGTACACAATCCAGACCAACGGCACCAAGCTCGACGCGGAGTGGGCGGAGTTCTTCAAGGACCACGAGTTCCTCGTCGGGATCTCGATCGACGGGCCCCGGGAGATCCACGACACGTTCCGTCTGACAAAGGGCGGGCGCGGCAGCTTTGACCAGGTGATGGGCGGCCTGGAGCACCTGCGGGCAGGTGGCGTCGACTGCAACATGCTCACGACGGTCCACGCCGCGAACGAGCATCGAGGACGCGAGGTGTATCGCTTCCTACGCGACGAATGCGGCGCGCGCTTCATGCAATTCATCCCCATCATTGAGCGCGTCGCCGAGGCCGCCGAAGACGGGGCGGTGCCCTGGTCCTCGTGGCGCGACCGCCCGCTCTACCTACAGGACGGCGACATCGTCACCCGGCGCTCGGTCACCCCGGAGGGATACGGACGGTTCCTGATCGACGTCTTCGAGGAATGGGCCCGCCGCGACGTCGCGCGCGTGTACGTGCAGATGTTCGACACGGCGCTGGCGAACTGGGTCGGGGAACCCCCCGGCCTGTGCGTGCACTGCGAGACCTGCGGACTCGCGCTCGCGCTCGAGCACACCGGCGACGTCTACTCATGCGATCACTTCGTCGAACCGCGCTACCTACTCGGCAACATCACCGAACGCCACCTCGTCGATTTGGTCGCCTCCGAGCAGCAGCAGCAATTCGGACTGGACAAGCGCGACACGCTCCCGCGCTACTGCCGCGAGTGCGACGTTCGCTTCGCCTGCCACGGAGGCTGCCCGAAGGACCGCTTCACCCGAACCCCCAACGGCGAGCCGGGCCTGAACTACCTCTGCCCATCCTTCAAGCTCTTCTTCCATCACATACAAGAGCCAATGCGGACGATGACCGAACTGCTCGCGGCCGATCGAGCGCCAGCCGAGATCATGACTGTGTATCGGACGCAAGACGCGCGACGCGGCCGCAACGACACCTGCACCTGCGGCAGCGGACGCAAATGGAAGCACTGCCACGGCGACTCCCCGCCGCTTCCGGTCCGAGCCGGCCAAGCAGTCTGCGGTCTGCCTGCACGTCGGGAGATCGGTGATCTAGCTGGCTGACAATAATTACGACGTAATTGCCGTGATAGCCTTGAGTTATGCCCAAGGCAGCTCCGTTCAGCATGCGCCTCTCGGATGTCACCGATCAGCTCGTGAGCGAGGAGGCGAGGCGCACGCGGCGGACGAAAGGCGCCGTCGTCGAAGCGCTGGCCGAGGAGGCGCTCCGCACCCGCCGTTTTCCCGGGATCGCGTTCCGCGGCAGCGATTGGGACCGGCGCCCGTGGGTGATCGGCACAGCGCTCGACGTCTGGGAATCACGGCCGCGTCACGCTCGTACGACACGGCCAGCGAGATGGCCGCCGCGACCGACTTGACTGAACCTCAGATCCGGCTGGCGCTCGCCTACTACGCCGAATTCCCCAGCGAGATCGACGCAGCAATCGCGGATAACGAGCGTCCACTCGCGGAGCTCCAGCGGCAATACCCGACGATCAAGACGATCGCCGCCGGCGAGTAGCCCACCGTGAAGTTGTTCCTCGACGCGCACGTCTCCGCGCGCCGGATCGCCACCGCCCTGCGAGCGCAACACGACGTCCGCGCCGCCAACGAAGAGCGCGAGCTCGACGGCTGGGAGGACGAACGCCTCCTCGCTCTCGCCACCGAGCAGGGACGCATCATGGTCACCTTCAACGTCAAGGACTTCGCCCGCATCACCACCGAATGGGCAGCAGCCGGAAAATCGCACGCCGGCTGCCTACTCATCGTCGGGATCGACCACGCCGAGTTCGGGCTCATCCTGCGCGTGGTCGATCACGCTCTCTCAACTCGAGCCGAACAAGGTGCCTGGATCGACTACACCGCCTGGGGTGTCCGATCAGCCACGACATAACGGGACGGGCCCGCGCGACGGGGCCTGCTTCGTTCGGAAGGGGTCGCAGATCTGGTGGACGGAAACGGGAAGGGGTCGACCAGGAAGCAAACCCCGTCTATTGCAGGCAACCCGCCCCGAACCATGACCTCTTCTTGCGCCCGTGGACGAGATATGGACGGAGCAAACACGTCACGAACGTCAACTCCAGAAACCAATAAATGGCTCTGAGCAGCCGAAAACGCAGAGCCCTCTGTCGGACTCGAACCGACGACCCCTTCCTTACCATGGAAGTGCTCTACCAGCTGAGCTAAGAGGGCGAGGCTGCCAGCGTACCGCGTCGGCACCGGCGAGGGCTAGCCTCCGTACGCGGCGTGCAGGAGCGAGAGCATCGTGCCGGCGGTCTGGTCGCCGATCGGCGAGCCGCTCGCGTCTGCGAACCCGATCTCGAGGTGCGGTCCGCTCGAGAGCCCGACGATGCCCGGCCCGATCGAGCTCATGGCCTGGCCGGCGCCGACGTGGGTGCCGATCGGCAGCTGGTACAGCGGTCCGGCGTGACCGTAGTAGACGTAGCTGTAGCCGTCGAGCGAGCCGTCGCAATGGATCACCGGCGCCCACGGCCCGAAGCCGCCGATTCCGTGCAGGACGATCGTCCCTGAGCACACGGCGTACTCGGGCGTGTTGCCGGGCGCGGAGATGTCGACGCCCTGGTCGGGCGACCATTCGCTGGGCGGCGCGGCGGCGCTCTTGGGCAGCGGGAACGTGAAGCCGCCGGCGGAGACCGGCCCGGAGCCCGCGCTCGGCGCCGGCGCGGGGGCGGAGCCCGACGACGACGGCGCGGACTGTCGCCTCGCCAGCGCAGCCTGAGCCGCCTGGAGTTGGGAGAGCTCGTTCTGCAGGTGGCCGACCTCGGCGCGCGCGCCGGCGAGCTCGCCTGCCTTGGCGTTTCGGAACCGCGCCACGGCTGAGCGCTGGCGGCCCAGGCTTACGCTCGTCTGCGCCAGCTGATTTCGCTGAGCGACGACCTCCTCGGTGAGGGTCCGCTGACGAACCTCGAGCGTCCCGAGGTGTGTGGCCTGTGCCGCCACCGCACGGCGGGCGGCACGGACCTGGCCGACGACGTTGACGTCTTGCTTTCTGACCCGCTGCATGAACGCCAGCCGGTTCAGCAGATCCTGGAAGCCCGTCGCCTCGATCACCACGCTCACGATGTTCGGGGCATCGGTCTCATATGAGGCCACGAGTTGTTGCGCGAGTACTCGCTGAGAGTGAGCCGCAGACGTTTCGAGTTGCCCGAGGCGCGTCTGGGCGGCGGCGAGCTCCACGCGAAGCCTGTCAAGCTGGGCGCTCTTCGCATCGATGTCGGCCTGGATTCGGCTCAGCCGGCTCGCGAGCGCGGCGATGTTCGCATCGAGCTGCCCGATCCGGCCTGACGCGCCGCGCACGGTGCCCGACAGCGACGACACGCGCCCCTGGCCGGCGGTGATCCGTTGCTTGAGCTGGCCAACGGTCGCCGCCCTCGCGGCGGGCGCGCCCGAGCTCAGCCCGACAGCCACAGCACAAACCCCCAGCAAAGCCAACATGGCGCCGATGGCGTCGGTTAGTGGCGTCCGTCGAATGTGCATCTTGGTTGCGGCGCTCTCGCGTTCGCGTAGAGCTGCGTGGTCGGCTTGCGCGTGCTGGATCAGGCGGCGGCCACGCTAACAGCCCGCTCAGCTTCCGGGCCGCGCGGGACGCTCAGTGCAAGAAAACCTGCAACGAGCAGGATTTCGAGGCGCCGCGTCTACCCGCGACCTCGTCCGAATCCATCGGAGGCTGAGGATGGCGACCGGCAAGCCGGATCGCCCGGTTCGATGAGTTCCGCCGGGCGGTTCGGTCTTAACCGCGGACCGAGGACAAAGTCTGACCTGATTGGTTTCTAGCTTCCGATGACGATGCTCCCTGACACGACGACCTACGACTCGCACGACGGGTTCACCGCGGCGCCTCCGACCACCGATGCCGCGATCGCGGCGCGCTCGCTCCGGCGCACGTTCAAGGACGGGATCGAGGCCGTTCGCGACATCGATCTGACCGTGTCGGCGGGCGAAGTGTTCGGCTTCCTCGGACCCAACGGAGCGGGCAAGACGACCACCGTTCGGATGCTGTGCACGCTGCTCCCGCCGACGGCCGGACGCGCCACCGTTGCGGGCCTCGATGTGGTCGAGAACGCCGCCGATGTGCGACGGCGGATCGGCGTGGCGCTCCAGGAGATCGGACTGGACCCGGTCCAGACAGGACGCGAGCTGCTCGAGCTCCAATGCGGGCTGTACGGGATTGCGGGGCGGGCGGCGCGGTCTCGCGCCGCGGAACTGCTCGAGCTCGTCGGCCTGTCCGAGGCGGCCGACCGGCGAACGAAGACGTATTCCGGCGGGATGAAGCGCAGGCTCGATCTCGCGAGCGCGCTCGTCCACTCGCCCGATGTGCTGTTCCTCGACGAGCCCACGACCGGCCTGGATCCGGCCTCGCGGCTGACTATCTGGGACGAGGTGCGCCGGATCAACGCCGGTGGCGCGACCGTGTTCCTCACCACCCAGTACCTCGAGGAGGCTGACCAGCTGTGCGATCGCCTGGCGATCATCGACAACGGCCGGATCGTCGCCGAGGGTACGCCGGAGCAGCTGAAGGCCGAGATGGGGCACGACGTCGTTTCGGTCTCGGTCGAGGGCGCGGATGTGGCCGCCACCGAGGACGCGCTGTCGGGGCTGCCCGGCCTCGAGCGCGTGGTGGCGGAGCCCGGCGGACTCGCGCTGTACGTCGAGGACGGCGCCGGCTCGATCGCCGAGATCGTGCGCCGGCTAGAGCGCGACGCAATCCGGGCCGGCGCGATCTCCGTGGCTCGGCCGTCGCTCGACGACGTATTCCTGAAGGCCACGGGCCGCCGGCTCGAAGGACAGGAGTCGTCCGGCCGGGCCGCGGAGGTGACCGATGGCTGAAGTCTTCCTGCTGGGCCGCCGCGCCACGCGCGAGATCGTCCGGTATCCGGAGGCGACAATTCCGACGCTGTTCATCCCGCTGTTCTTCCTCGTCGTGAACATCGGGCAGGTTTCGAAGACGTTCCCGAGCAGCACCCCGTTCCTGAACGGTCAGGGCTACGTCGCCTTCCAGCTGCCGGTGTCGCTGATGTTCGCGGTCGCGACCGCCACCTCCGGCCTCGCGCTCGTGACCGAAATCGACCTCGGCTACTTCGACAAGCTGCTAGTGGCGCCGATCCGGCGCTCATCGATCATCTTCGGCCGTCTCACCGCCGACCTCGTTCGCGGGATCGCCGCGTCGACGCTGGTCCTGCTCGTCGGCATCGCGCTCGGTGCGCGCATCGAGGCGGGAGTTGCCGGCGCGATCGTGATCGTGATGCTCGCAGCCGGCTTCGGCGTCGCCTACGCCGGCTTCGGGCTGCTCGTCGCGCTGAAGACGCGAAATGTCCAGGCGACGCAATCGAGCTTCCTGCTGTTCTTTCCGCTGCTGTTCCTGACGCCGAACTTCGTCCCGTTCGACCGCCTGTCGCCGCTGATGGAGACGCTCGCGCGGATCAACCCGGTCAGCTACGTGATCGTGGGGATGCGCGGGCTCGTGATCGACGGGTGGAACCTCGGTCAGATCGCGGTGGCCGTGCTCGTGATCATTGGGCTCGGCGCGATTCTCACCGGGTTGTCGCTCCGCGTGATCGCCAACTACGACCGCTGAGCGGCCGGCGCTCAGCCGCCAGACACCGGGAGCACCGGCGTGCATGCCGGATGCTGCGGATCGGCGGGATCGAGCGCGGTCAGGACGTCGGCGTCCGCGATGTGGTCGTAGGGCATCGACAGGTGCTCGCCCTGATCGAGTGAGCACTGGCTCTGCAGGAGGATGTTCGTGACGTTCGACGCCGGCGCGAGGAACGCCGAGGTGTAGGGAGTCACGACCTCGTCATTGTCCGACTCGATCACGGTGTAGTTCACTCCCGACGCGGTTTCGCCTCCAGCGTTGAGGTTTGTGATGAACGGCGATCCCGCCTCCTGCTCCTGGCATGCCGGACAGTCGGCGCCCGCGACCGAGCTGCCCCCCGGGAAGTAGCTCGCGAGCGTGAACAGGCCGTTGAGCGTCGTTCCATGGTTCGACGGCGCGAGGCCCACGAGCGTGTTCACCTTTGATGCCCCGCCGAGGAACTTGATGTAGTACCGCGGCATCATGCCGCCCTGCGAGTGACCGACCAGGTCGACCTTCTTTGCGCCGGTCGCGGCGAGAACCTTGTCAACAAACGTCGATAGCTGCTCGGCCGACTGCGCGATGTCGCCGGTGGCGTATACGCCGAGCGATCCGCTTCCGGTGTAGGAGCCGTAGTTGAGGGCGAACACGCAATATCCGTTGTCGTAGAGCAGCGGCGACAGCGCCTGCCAGCTGTCGGACATGTCGGCGAACGTGCCGTGCACGAGGATCACCGGCGTCGGATGGGCCGCGGAGGGCTTGCATGACCAGTTGTTGGAGCCGGGCGGGCTCGCCGTCGCGCTCACGTGCGCGTACCCGAGGGTCCCGTTGTAGACGACCGGTAGCTGCGCGGCAGCCGCGGTCGAGGCCGACAAGGCGAAGATCAACGCGGCCACAACGGCCGCGGCGGCACGGTGACACATGACGGACTTTCCTCCCGCGAGTTGGAACGTCGGTCCGCCAACTTATACCTACACCCGCGTCGCTTCGCGCCGGTTCCGGTGCGATCGGGGGTGTACTCGTGGTCGCCACGCCGGCAGATCCGGCGCGCGACGTAGGCCGATGGCGGGACCAGGATTCGAACCTGGGAAGGCAGAGCCGCGACGTTTACAGCGTCGTCCCTTTGACCGCTCGGGAATCCCGCCGAGGGGCCTCAGTCTAACGTCGGAGTTGGGATTCGGCGGTCTCCACCGCAGGGGGCGGCCGTGCTTGGAGGGGCTGGCCTGGCTCGACTTTGTACTCCGAATACTTCGGTCCGCCGAGCACGATCCCGCTGCTGCCGCCGAGAGCCTCAGACGGGATGTACCAGCGTCGGCCGTCGCCGACATGAACGAAGACCGCGTCGCAGCGCTTGGCGTCGAGTCGTTTGACGATGCCGTTCCAACTTTGGTTCCCACCGCGTGTGCAGAGCGCCACGATGAACCGCTCGTTCGTCCAGCACGTCGACGTCTTGACCTGCACCCTGGCGAGGCGATCCCCGAACTGGGCTATCAGGTCGTAGTCAGGAGCAGACACCAGGGGCACCCAGACGAACGCGCCGGCGGCGACTAGCCACTGCATCGCCGAAACCTCGCCAAGATCTCCCTGCCGCCTCGGTGTCCACACCGATTCCATGCGAGCATCTTACGACTTCGATCGGACAGAAAAGCCCTGCAAATTGACAAAAAACTGCAACAATCTGAGGACCCCCGGGGCCGGCGGCGCGTGACGGAGAACGGGGGCGCGGTGGCGACCACGGAGGCGGAGCGACGGACTGCGCTGGCGCGCCACGCCCGCGACGCGTCGACGCGACGGCCCGACCGACGAGGGCAAGGTCACCGCGCCCAGGCTTGCGACCGACAGCTCAGTTAGCGACTCCGAGAAGGCGCCGGCTAGGAAGCGTCGCGCAGGCGCTGCGCCTCGGGCAGCGCCTCGAGCTTCTTCAGCGTGTGGTTCTCGATCTGGCGGATCCGCTCGCGAGTGACGTTGAACGCCCGCCCGACCTCCTCGAGCGTGTACGGACGCTCGCCGGTCAGCCCGAAGCGCATCTCGATCACCTCGCGCTCGCGTTCGGGCAACGCGGCCAAAGCACGCCGAAGGTTCTCACGGCGCAGCCTCTCGGAAGCCAGCTCGAACGGCGACTCCGCGGTCTGGTCCTCGACGAAGTCACCGAGCTCGGACTCCTCCTCCTCGCCGATCGGCTTCTCGAGCGACACCGGCTGCTGAGCCATCCGCAAAACGTCGCGAACCTCGCGCACGTTGGTCTCGAGCTCGGCAGCGATCTCCTCGGAGGTGGGCTCCCGCCCGAGTTGCTGGACCAGTTGGCGCTCGACGTGAACGACCTTGTTGAGCTTCTCGACCATGTGGACCGGGATCCGGATCGTGCGGCCCTTGTCGGCGATCGCGCGCGTCACCGCCTGACGGATCCACCAGGTCGCGTACGTCGAGAACTTGTACCCGCGCCGGTAGTCGAACTTCTCGACCGCGCGAATCAGTCCCATCGACCCCTCCTGGATCAGGTCCAGGAACGTGAGCCCGCGGCCCAGATACGACTTGGCGATCGATACGACCAACCGCAGGTTGGCCTCGATCATCCGCTGCTTGGCGACCATGTCGCCGCGCTCGATCCGACGCGCGAGCGTCACCTCCTGCTCGGCGGTCAGCAGCTGCACGCGACCGATCGAGCGCAGGTAGAGCCGCAGCGAGTCGAGGCTCGGCTCGACCGTGAGATCGATCTCGACTTTCTTCGAGGTCTGCTCCGCCCGCGATTCGGCCGCGGACGCGGCGCTCGCCTCGACGCTTGACCCCTCGGACTTGGCCGGGCGACCGTCGCCGTCGACGACGTCGATGCCCTGGTCATCGAGGTATGCATGGAGCTCTTGCACCTGCTCCTTGCTGACCTCGGACTCCTCTAGCCACGTCTGGATCTCGTCGATCGTCAGGAAGCCGCGCTCCTGACCCTCGGCGATCAGCGGTCGCAGCTCCTCCAACTCCGTGATCGGAGCGTCATCGCTGAGAAGGATCGACTTATCGCTCACTCGCCCCTGAGCTCCTCCCATAACACGCCTCGAGAAAACCCCCGGCCACGGGGCCTCTGTTAGCCCTCTCTCTCGATGTCTCCCAAATGCGCCGGGTTGGAGTGATACCACAATCCCCGACGATGTCCAGGGAATCAACGGACGCGCGCGCCGCGGATGTCCGCACGAGGAGCACGCAAATGTGCGCCGGACGCGCCGCCGAGCCGCCACCCAGACCGCCGCCGACGAACCCGTGACACGCCGGCGACCACCACCCAACCCGCCGCCGACGAACACGCGATCAACCGGCCGAGGCGCCACGCTCACTACCCTGTAACTAACGCCATGACCCCGAATCCCACCCCCACTGTTTCCATAACCGACGTACAGGCCCGCCGGCCGTCGGTCCAGCTGAGTCTCTCGCGCGTCGGCGTGACCGGCGTCGAGAAGGTGATCCGGATCCAGCAGAATGGATCCGAGCAGTTGTTCTCGGCGCGCTTCGAGTGCGTGGTGGAGCTCGGTCCCGACCAGAAGGGCGCGCACATGTCGCGGTTCGAGGAGGTCGTGAACGACGCGATCGGCGAGGTCGTCCTCGGCGAGTCGACGTTCAAGGCCGAGACGCTGGCCGAGCACATCGCCCAGCTCGTCCGCACGCGACAACAGGCGCGGCGCGCCGAGGTCAGCATCGAGGCCCGCTTCCCCGAGCACAAGCCCGCCCCGCTGTCGGGCATCAACACCCAGGAGCTGTACACGCTGCACGGCTCGGCCGTGACGACTGAGCTCGGCACTCGCCGGTTGATCGGCGTGACCGCGCAGGGCATCACCGCGTGCCCGTGCGCCCAGGAGCTCGTGGCGGGCAACGCACGGGCCCGCCTCGAAACGCAGGGATTCAGCGAGGACGAGATCGAGAAGATCCTCGACGCGGTGCCCGTCGCGACCCACAATCAGCGCGGCCTGGGAACGCTCCACATCGGTTGCACCGAGTTCTGCGACGACGAGATCGAGGCGACCACGCTGCTGCAGATCGTCGAGCAGGCGATGTCGTCCGAGATCTATGAGCTGATGAAGCGCTCGGACGAGGCGCATGTCGTCGAGAAGGCGCACCGTCGCCCGCGCTTCGTGGAGGACGTCGTGCGCGAGATGATCCGGGGTGTGGTCGACGCGTTCCCTGACCTCAACGACGCGGCGTTCGTCTCGGCCCGCCAGGTGAACCTCGAGACGATCCACCAGCACAATGTGGTGGCCGAGCGCTACGGGACGCTCGGAGAGGTTCGGCGCGAGCTCCAGGACGGCATCGCGCCGGCGCAGCACACCACGCGCCAGGCGTGGCTCGACGCCGTCGTAACCTGAGCCCCCGACCGCCCGGACGACGATGCGCGCCGCCATCCTCGAAAACCAGGGCGAGCCGCTCAAGGTCACGACGCTCCCCGACCCCGAGCCGGGCCTGGGGCAACTTCGCCTCAAGATCGGCGCGTGCGCGGTGTGCCGCACCGATCTCCATCTGCGCGACAGCGAAATCGAAGCGACCAAGCTCCCCGTCGTGCTCGGTCATCAGATCGTCGGCACAACGGACGACGGCCGACGGGTCGGCGTCCCGTGGCTCGGCTGGACCGACGGCACCTGCAAGTACTGCACTTCGCACCGCGAGAACCTGTGCCTCAACGCGCGCTTCACAGGCCGCGACATCGACGGCGGGTACGCCGAACTCACGGTCGCCGACGAGCGTTACTGCCTGCCGCTACCCGACGAGTTGACCGACGAGCAGGCGGCGCCGCTCCTGTGCGGCGGGCTGATCGGGTACCGCTCGCTCAAGCTGGCCGGCGACGGCCACCGGCTCGGGCTGTACGGGTTCGGGTCGGCCGCGCACATGATCTGCCAGGCGGCGGTCCACCAGGGTCGCGAGGTCTATGCGTTCACGCGCCCGAACGACGAGCGCACTCAGGCGTTCGCAATAGAGCAGGGCGCCATATGGGCAGGCGGCAGCGACGAGTCGCCACCGGAGCTGCTCGACGCGGCGATCATCTTCGCCTCCGCGGGCGAGCTCGTGCCGCAGGCACTGAAGACGCTTGACCGCGACGGGACAGTCGTGTGCGCCGGGATCCACATGACAGACATCCCATCGTTCCCGTACGACGATCTGTACTGGGAACACAAGATCCGCTCGGTCGCCAACCTCACCCGCCAAGACGGCTACGAGTGGCTGGCGCTCGCGCGCGAGGTCCCGATCAGAACGAGCATCACCAATTACCCATTGGAAGAGGCCGAGCAGGCGCTCGCCGACCTGAGAGCCGGCCGGTTCGAGGGCACTGCCGTCATAGTGCCCTGACGAGCAGCCCCACGCGTGGGCGGGTGAGTACGCTGCAGTCATGCCCCTGATCCCGATGGTGATTGAACGGACCGCGCGTGGCGAGCGCGAGTTCGACATTTACAGCCGCCTGCTGAACGAGCGGATCGTGTTCCTCGGCACGCCGATCGACGACACGATCGCGAACCTGACCGTCGCGCAGCTACTGCATCTCGAGTCCCAGGACCCCGACAAGGACATCTCGATCTACATCAACTGTCCCGGCGGCTCTATCTACTCGGGCCTCGCGATCTACGACACGATGCAGTTCATCAAGCCCGACATCCAGACGATCTGCGTCGGGATCGCGATGTCGATGGGCTCGCTGCTCCTCACGGGCGGGGCGAAGGGCAAGCGGTTCTCGCTGCCCAACAGCCGCATCCTGATCCACCAGCCGTCGGCCGGCTTCGAGGGCCAGTCGACCGATATCGAGATCCACGCCCGCGAGATCCTGAACATCCGTTCGCGAATCGATGAGATCTACGCGCACCACACCGGCCAGTCGGTCGATCAGGTGCACGCCGACATGGAACGCGATCGGTTCTTCAAGGCCGACGAGGCTGTGAAGTACGGGCTGATCGACCGCGTGATCGACCACCACTAAGGCGCCGCCGTCAGGCGCCGCCGACCAATCGATTAGGAGGTAACAGACATGCCGATGGCTGAGCGGACGGCGACGACCGGTTGGGACGGCGATCTGGCTCACGGCAACGGAGTCGTGGACGGCGCGAGCGGCGCACTAGACCAACTTCAAGTCACCTGGGCCTCCCGAACCCAGCGCTCGGACGGCAAGACGAGCCCAGAGGAGTTGATCGCTGCCGCACACTCGAGTTGCTTCTCGATGGCGCTCGCGCACGGCCTAACCGAAGCGGGCCACGCACCCGAGCACCTCGACGTCACCGCGAAGGTGACGCTCGACGAGCGCGACGGCGCGCCGACTGTCACCACCTCGGAGCTGACAGTGAAAGGCCGCGTTCCTGGAATCGATCAGGCGGCGTTCGAGCAGGCTGCCGCCGACGCCGGCAAGGGATGCCCGATCTCGCGCGCGCTCGCGGGCGTCGAGATCAGCGTGAACGCGACCCTGGAGTGAGGCCCCGCGGAACCTGACGCGCGCTACGTCGCCGGCGCTCGCCGGATCCGGCCCGACCCCTGGCCGCGCGTGTCAGACGGCTCGGGCATGACCGGCCGGCTCAGCGCCCAGAAGATCATCAGCGCGCCGAACACGAGCATCCCGATCCCCGTCCACAGGTCGATGTTGATCCCGGCCGCCTTGTTCTTGACCGTGTGCGAGCCGAAGATGCCGAGCGCGATCAGGATCAGCGCGTAGAGGCAGAACAGTCCGCCGATCAGACGTCGGATGTCGAACTTATTCGCCGCCCGCGCCGCCTCGGCCTCGTCCGGTTCGCTCTCTCCGGTCGGCATCATCGGCTCCTTACGCGACGAGGGACGGGGGCGCTTGGAAGTTGGCGACACGAGCGACTCCTAGATGAAGATGATGTTCAGCGCGATCACGATCGCGATCGCGACGCCGCCGAGGAGGGCCGGCGAGCGCCACCACAGGCGGTCGCGCGGGTCGGCGTTGACCTCGCGCTCCTCTTTGCGTGTGAGTCCCCAGACCAACCCCCGCAACTCCTCCGTGGACTTGGGTTTGGTCACGAGCGAGACCGCGACCAGCACCACGCTGCCGACGATGAAGGCCCATATCGACTGCCAGAAACTCGCGCTCAGCGCCGACCCGAAGTGGAAGATCACGTGGTAGGCCGCCAAGCGGTTGACCCCGTACGCGGTCGCCGTGCCGGCGACGAGGCTCCAGAACCCGCCCCACGCGGTCGCCCGCTTCCAGAACAGCGCGACGATGAACGTCGTGAACAGCGGCACGTTGAAGATCGAGAACAGCGTCTGGATGTAATTCATCATGTTCGAGTAGCCCTTGGCGATGAACGCCGTGGCGATCGAGATGAGAATCCCGCCGATCGTCATCAAACGGCCCCAGCGCACGTAGAACGCCGGGTCGCGGTCCTTCCAGATGTAGTCCTGGAGCAGGTCGTACGTGACCACCGTGTTGAACGCGGTGACGTTCGCGGCCACGCCGGCCATGAATGCCGCCATCAGCGCGACGATCGCGATCCCGAGCATCCCCTCGGGGAAGTACTGGGCGATCAGGTGCGGGATCGCGGTGTTGTACTGGACGGAAAGGTTCTTGCCGACCCCCAGGCCGTGGACGGTGGCGACCGCGATCAGACCGGGCAGGATGATGATGGCCGGCAGGAAGATCTTCGGGTAGGCAGCGATTAGCGGCGTCCGCCGCGCGGCCGATAGGTTCCTGGCCGACAGGGCGCGCTGCACCTCGGCGAAGTTCGTCGTCCAGTAGCCGAAGCTGACCACGAAGCCGAGGCCGAACACCACCCCGATCCAGTTCGCCTTCAGTGGGTTGGTCTCATGGTGGACGCCGAGGCCCTTCCAGGCGTGGAGGCCGGCGTTCCCGAGCGCGGGAAGCGCCTTGATCCGGTGCTCGAGCCCGGACCAGCCGCCCACCGAGTGCAGCGCCACCAGCGTGAGCGGTATCAGCGCGGCGCAGATCACGAAGAACTGGAGCACCTCGTTGTAGATCGCCGAGGTCAGGCCGCCAAGCGTGATGTAGATGAGCACGATCGCCGCGGCGGCGAGGATCGAGCCGCCGACCGGCCAACCGAGCAGCAGGTGGATGATCAGGGCCAGCGCGAACAGGTTGACGCCGCCGATCAGCACGGTGGCGACGGCGAACGTCAGCGCGTTGAAGATGTGCGCGGCATTGCCGAAACGGAGCCGCAGATACTCGGGCACCGAGCGGACCTTGGACCCGTAGTAGAAGGGCATCAGTATCAGCCCCAGGAAGACCATCGCGGGCACTGCGCCGATCCAGTAGTAGTGCACGGCAGAGACGCCGTACTGGGCGCCGTTGGCGGACTGGCCGAGGATCTCGAGCGCACCCAGGTTCGCCGAGATGAACGCGAGGCCCGTGATCCACGCCGGCATCGAACGCCCCGAGAGGAAGAAGTCGAGATCGGTCTTGATCGACAGCCGGGCGACGAACCCGATACCGAGCACCATCGCGAAGTAGATCGCGATGATCACGTAGTCAACTGTGCCGGGATGCAATCGCAGCATGGCCTCTCCGTTAACGGCCCTACCCGGCCCGAGCGCGGCTGACACTCAGATTTTTATTGCCGCCCGCGGCGGCATGCGCTACGCGGTCGCGCCGGCCTCTACCTTGCTCGGCGCCGCCACATGTGTGACCGGAAGGCCCAGCCCTTTCGCCTTGCTCACGAGATCTAGCTTCAACCACCGCGAGATCCCCAGCGGCAACGTCGAGATGATGATCTCGTCGTAGTTGCCGAGGTTGATCGCGTCGTGGATCGCCATCAACGGCTCGGCATCGCCGATGCTGCCGGTGACCTCGTGGCCCGCGGCCTCGGACAGCTTCGGCAGCGCCACCGCGAGCACATCGTTGGCCTCGCCCGCACTGGCATCCTGCGGATCGACCACCTTGTGCATCCCGTGGGCCTGGCGCGGGACAACCAAGTGGAACCGGGCCGGACCGCTCTGCGCCCGCTTTCGGACCGCGTCGAGCAATCCGGGAGTCGCCGCCGTCTGGTGTGCAACGACGAGGACGTTGGCCGGCTCTGACATACGTCACCTCCAGAGGAGAAGGACCGGTCGTCCGAGTATTCCACCGCGCCCCCATGCTCACAAGGGCCTCGCTGCGCTCGGCGTCCGTTGGATATGGCGCGGCAGGCCCCGTCTGTGAGGCATGGACGCCGAGCGGGGCCGTCGCCGCGACCGCCGTTCCGCTGGGCATCCTTGCCCAGCGGTCGCTAGTCCAACCGATACTCGCCGCGCGCGACGATCACCGCCGACCCGCCGACGAACACCCGCTCGATCTCCTGTCCGCTGCCCTCAGCGCGCGCCCGAAGCATCGACCGGCGCCCGATCTCGACGCCCTGCACGATCTCGATGTCGGTCCCGAACTCGACCCGTCCGTGGCGCACGAGGTGCACCGCGAGCGGCCCCGCCGCCGAGCCGGTGGCCGGATCCTCGGCGACGCCGAGCGCCGGCCCGAACATCCGCGTCTTCCATCGCGTGCCGGAACCGGCGAAGCAGTTGATCCCATAGACGCCCAGCCGCTCGATCGCGCCCAGGTCCGGCTTCAGCGCGGCGACCGCGGCCTCGCTCGGGAACTCCACGTACACGTGCAAGGGGCCGTTCCGGTACGCCTCGATCGGGAGCCCGCGGTGGTCGGGTGCGGCTCCGAGCGCGGCCACCAGCTCGTCCACCGCCTCGAACGACTCGACGGGCGGCACGAACTGCTCCATCTCGCCGTAGTACGGCGCTCCGCCGTTCGCGCGCGAGAGCGTGACCGGCACGATCCCGAGGCCGGTCTCGAGCCGCACCACGCTCGACCCCATCGCGCGGCCGACGACGAACGCCGTCCCGAGCACCGGATGACCGGCGAACGGCAGCTCGGTCGACGGGGTGAAGATCCGCACGCGCAGGTGCGCGTTCGGATCCTCCGCGCGGAACACGAACACGGTCTCGGACAGGTTCATCTCGCGCGCGGCTCGCTGCATGGTCTCGTCGCTGAGGCCCGAAGCGTCGGTGAACACCGCCACCTGGTTGCCCTGCAGGGGGACGTCGGTGAACACGTCCGCGATCGTATAGCGGCGCATGCTCATGACATGCTCATGACTCGGAGGCCATCTCGAGCAGCGTCGTCACCGTCGTCCAGTTGCGCGCGGTCGCACAAACGCCCAGTCCCGTACCCGCGAGCTTGGTCCACATCTTCGAGCGACCGACGCCCTCGGGATGCCACGCGTACAGCTCGCGCCCGATCGCCACGAGCTTCTCCGACGGCGCCGCCGCGGAGGCGATCTTCTCGACCGCCTCCGGATCGGGCTCGCCATCGCAGAAGCTGACCTGGTAGCGCTTGGGGTTGTCGGCTACATCCTCAAGCGGATTGAGTCGCACGACCTCGGCGAGCTCGTCGCGGCTGCGGACGATCACGTCGACGTCGAAGCCGAATCGCCCCGAGATCAGCTTCTCGCATTCAGCGCGGAGCTTCCTCTCACCCACACTCCCCTTCAGGACGACGTTGCCACTCGCCACATACGTCCGCACGTCCTCGAACCCGGCTTCGGTCAGCAACGCGCGCAGCTCGGGCATCGGCACGCGCTTGCGCGCGCCTAGGTTGATGCCACGTAAGAGGAGGATTTGGGAGCGATTTCGCGCCATGTTGCGGGTTACTACGGACTGGGGTTGCGGGCCGGCGCGGATGTATACAGACGCGGTTTAGCCGATGTCATTCACGCAAGCCGGAACTTGAGCCCGGCCCCCAGTTTCCCTCGAGAATACGGAGTCCTGTAAATGCGGAACGCGAAGGACAAGAGCGGCCGGATGTCGGCGCAGGAGACGCTCGAACTGTGGCATGCGTACAAGCAGAGCGGCGACGCGCGGATTCGTGACCGCCTGGTCCTGACGTTCGCGCCGATGGTCAAGTACATCGTGTACAAGAAGGCGCGCGAGATCCCAGCCCGCTGCGAGGTGGAGGACTTCATCTCGTGTGGCCTGGAGGCGCTGATTCGGTCGATCGACCGCTATGACCCGGCCAAGGGTGCGACGCTCGAGCAGTTCGCTTGGACTCGGATCCACGGCGCTGTGCTCGACGAGCTCCGCCGGAACGACTGGGCCCCGCGCTCGCTGCGCCGTTGGGACCGAGACATCAACAAGGCTTCCGAGCAGTTCGTCGGCCTGTACGGCCGCAAGCCCTCCCGCGAGGAGCTCAGCGAGTCGTTGGGGATCACGGCGAAGGAGCTGATGACGCGCCAGGACGATATTTCCCGGTCCCACGTCGGCTCGCTCAACACCGTTGTCCTCGCCGAGGACGACACGACGATCGAGCGGATCGACACGCTCCACTCGGACGACCGCGACTGCGATCCCGAACATGCGGCGATGGTCGACGAGGCCAAGGCCCGGTTCCGCCAGGCGTTCGAGCGCCTGCCCGAGCGCGAGCGCAAGGTCGCCGTCCTGCTCTACGTCTACAACCTCACCCTTCGCGAGATCGGCGAGATTCTCGGCGTCACCGAGAGTCGCGTCTGCCAGATCCACGGGCAGATCACGAAGAAGCTGCGCGTCGAGCTCGAGGCCGACGAGGCTCTCTTCAGCGAAGTGGCGTAGGCGGCCGGCCGACGCGTGTTTACGAGCCGAGCCGCCCGCTCACGTCGGGTAGCTCGGCGCTTGCCGCCGCCTCGGCCGCGGCCTGATTCTCACGCTTGACCTCGAGCCAGATCTCCTCGCGGTAGACCGGCACCGCCCGCGGGGCGTCGATCCCGATCCGGACCGTCTGGCCTCGCACCTCGAGGACCTCGATGATCGTGTCGTCGCCGAGCATGATGCGCTCGCCGGCGCGTCGGCTAATTCTCAGCATGCCCGTTGGCGTCCGGCGCGCTGTCCCCATCGGGGGCCACGAATAAGGGCGCACGGAGATCACAGCCGGGCGCCTGGTTGATCACCTGGTAGGCCTTGCCTGAGCTCACCAGGATCGGCGCCTTGAGGTTGGCCGTGAAGTCCTCGAGCGCCGATGCGGCGCGCACAGTCACGTAGACGTCCATCACGCTCGACCCGTCGAAGCCGAGACGCTCGGCGTCCTCGTCGATCACCTCGACCTCAAACCCCTGGAAGAACCGGTGCGGATTGGTCACCGGCAGCGCCAGCGTGGGATCTTCGAGCGACTGAAGCCACAGAAAAGGCGCGTCCGGGTCGTTGCCCAGCAACGCGTAGCGAGACCCGCCGAGGCCGATCAGGCCCTCGGGGAACTCGATGACCGTTTCCGGATCGATCTGCACGCGCCCGAAACGCGAGCTCTCGATTGTGAGCGACAAAGCGCGGCTTACTCTAGCCGTTGCCGAGGAAGTTCATCAGCGACTGCTGCACGATGTTCGCGCCCCCCTGGAGCGCCGCCTGCAGTGCCGCCTGCTCGGTCGAGAAGTTGATCTCGGTCGTCGCCATGTCGGCGTCCTGCGTATTCGACAGGACCTGCGTGTCGCTGGTCTGAAGCGTCTGGATCCGGGAAGAAGCCATCTGGAGCCGGTCCTGGACCGCCCCGACGTTGGCCGACAGGCCGCTCAGCGAGTTGAGGTTGGTGCTGAGCGACGTGAGGTCGCTGTTGAGCCCGGAGCTGTTGCCGGAATTCATGTCGGACGCGATCGTGCGCAGCGTGTCCAGCAGGTCGCCGTCGCCGGCCGATTGGCCATTGCCGAGGACGCCCTCTAGGTTCGCGCTGATAGTCAGACTGGTGTTTGGACCGATTGTCCGCGTGACCGTCGCGCTGTTGCCGCCGTAGGTGTCGTTCGATCCAGACTGGTAGGGAGCGGTCGAGGTCTCGGAGCCCGAGAACACGTACTGGCCGTTGTACTGGGTGTTCGCGTCCTGCTTGATCTGGTCGATCAACTGGTTGACCTCCTGAGCCGAGGCCTGCATGTCGGCCGCGGTCTGGGTGCCGTTGGCTGCCTCGGTGGTGAGCTCCTGGATCCGCTGGACCGAGTTCGTGATGTCGGTCAGCGCCGAGCTCTGCGCCGTGGTCCAGCCAGTGCCGTCCGTGACGTTGTTCGAGTAGCTCGTGAGGTTCGACAGGTCGGTGTTGAGCTGGAGCGCGAGCGCGGTCCCGGACGGGTTATCGGACGGCTGGTTGATCGACTTGCCCGTCGACAGTTCCTGCTGCGTGGTGTCGAGCCGATCCAGCGCCGACTCGATGCCGGCCAGCGTCATCTGCGAGGTCATCTGGTTGGTGATGCGCCCGATCATCTAGATCACCCGGAGACCATGTTCAGCAGCGAGGTGAACGTGTCGTTGATCGTGCTCATCACGCGCGCAGAAGCCTGATAGGCCTGCTGGAACTGGATCAGGTTTGTCATCTCCTCGTCGAGCGAGACGCCCGAGACGCTCTGGCGCTGGTTCGAGATGGCCGTCAGCAGCGACTGCGAGGTCTGCTGAGCGTTCTGCGCCGACTGGACGTCCGAGCCGACCTGGGTGATGAACGCGTTGTACGCCTGGCTGGCGGTACCCGTGCTCAGCGCGGCGACCGCGTTGGCCTCGTCCTCGGTGTAGGGCGGGGTCGAGCTGCTCGCGGTCAGGCTCGGGTTCACTGCGATCGTGGCTGCGGTCGTGCCGGTCGGATCGAAGAACGGGGTGGCGCTAGGACCGCTCGAGTCGGCGCCGGAGATCGCGCCGTTGACGGTCGTCACAAGGTCGTTGGCGATGCCGTCGAGCGTGGTCGAGTAGTCCGCGATCTTGCCTGTGCCGGTGGTCGAGTCGTACAGCCCGAGCAACGAGCCGAGCGTGCCGCCCGCGCCGGTCAGGTTCGAGTCGGTCAGGTTGTCGGTGAGGTCGACGCTCGTTCCGTTGACGAGCGGCGTGGCGTCGGTCGTCCCGTTCTGGGCGGCGAGGGCCGCGTTGCCGAAGCTGACGTTGACCATCCCGTTCGACTCCGTGGTGACGTTCACGTTCGAGTACTGGGACAGGTCGTCGATCACGTTGTCGCGCTGGTCCATCAGATCGTTGGCGTCGATGCCGGCGGCCTGCGCCTGAGCGATCTGGCCGTTCAGCTGGGCGATCTGGTTGGCGTCGTTGGCGACCGCGCCGTTCGTGGGGTCGGTCAGCGTGTCGTACTGCTGGGTGACCTGCGACTCGAGCGTCGAGAGCTGGCCGGACATCGTGTTGAGCTGGTCAGCGACCGCGGCGCCGTCGCCCATCACGGCCTGCTGGGCGCCCTGGTTGCCCGGGGTCGACGCGAGCGTGTTCCAGTCCTGGAAGAACTGGTTCAGCGCGGTCGACAGGCCGTCCGAGCTCGGCTCATTCAGCCCCGCCTGGACCTGGCTCAGGATCGTTTGCGTGGTGTTCTGGCCGTTCTCGGTGCTGTTCTGGGCGCGGTACTGGCTGTCAAGGAACTGGTCGCGGATGCGCGTGATCGAGGTGATGTCGACGCCGGTCCCGAACTGCGCGCCATCGCCGGTCACGCTCGAGAGCGCCGGGATCGTCAGCGCGCTGCGCTCGGTCAGATTCACGGTCTGGCGCGAGTAGCCCGGCGTGCTCGCGTTGGCGATGTTCTGGCCGGTCGTGTCGATCGCCGCCTGCGCGGCCTCCAGGCCGCTGAGGGCGGTCTGCAGGCCCATGTATGTCGGGATCGTCATCGCTCAGACCTCGAGATCGAAGACGCGGTGGCCGGTGGTCTGTGCCGCGGTCGTGGCGAGCCTGTCGCCGCCCGCGTTGTAGCTCTCGTCGCCGGCGATGCCGGCGAGCTTCAGCAGGTGATCGAGGAAGGCCAGCTCCTGGCTCATCAGCGCCCGGTTGACGTGGTGTTCGCGCTGGACGACCTCGAGCAGGCCGCGAAGCTCAGCGCTCCGGGCGCCGGCGAGAAGCGCCGACTCGGGGTCCATCAGCGGCTCGAGCATCGCCATCGTCACCGACGCGCCGGCGACGCCAAGCCTCGCGCCGGCCCGCTCGAGCAGCGCGATGCGCTCGGTCTCGAGCTGGCGTCGGTGATGGAGCTCGGCACCGAGCACGCCGGTCAGCGCCACGACGCCCTTGACGTCGCGGTTGCGGATCGCAACCCCCTGCTCGAGCACTACCTGGAGTAGCCGCCGGGCGGCAACCAGCTGGGCCTCGAGGTGGGCGATCACCTCTGTGGTCAGGGCGGCGTCGGCCCGGGCCTGGAGCTCGGTCGTCGCCATCACCGCGCGCCCGCAGTCGTGTTCGAAGTGGAAGTCGTCGCCTCACCCTGGGGCGTGCCGATCGCAGGATCGATCGCCTGGGCGAGCTGCTGTGCGATGCCCAGGCCCCCGCTCGACATGATGCTGTCGGTCAGAGCCGTCGGGATCAGGCTGGCAAATCCGGATGTGCTCGGGTCCGAGCCTAGGATGCCCCCGCTCGAGTCACTCGAGTCGCCACCGGAGCCGTCGTCGCTCGAGCTGTCGTCACCCGGGCTGGTCACCGTCGAGGCAAGCTCCTGCGTGAGCTGCTGAACGAGGATGTCCTCGAAGCCGAGCGCCTCCTGGTATGCGTTCTTGGCGGCGGTATTGCCGTTGCGGATGTCCGCAGGCTCGTTCGCCGCGTCGACCGGCGGAAGGTTCGACGAGGTGAGCGACGGGTCGTAGGAGCTGAGCCCCGATGCGGACAGAATGCTCACGGCTTGATCTCGTTCGCGATCTGGAGCATCTGAGCCTGGTACTGGATCGCCTGGCTGCCCATCGAGTACTGCTGCTGGGCGGCCATCATCTTGCTCATCTCCTCCCCCAGGTTGACGTTCGAGCCCTCGAGCGCGCCCTGCTGGAGCGAGGCGCCCTTGGCGGCCCGGAGCGGGCCGCTCGCGGCGGTCGCGCTGAAGACGCTGTCGCCGTCGGCCTGCAGGCCGTCGGGTGCGGGAACATCGACGAGCGAGAGCTTGCCGAGCTTCTGGCTGCCGGCCTGAACGGTCCCGTCGGAGCTGATCGACACCTGGCTCGGGTCGACGCCGGCCGGCACCGTAATCGGCGGCTGCACGAGCAGTCCGGTCTGGGTCGTCAGCTGGCGCTTGTCGTTGAGCTGGAGCGCGCCGTTGCGGGTCAGGCCGATCGTTCCGTCCGACCGGCGGACCTCGAGGTAGCCCTGGCCGTCGATTGCGACGTCGAGCGGCTGGCCGGTCTGCTGGATCGCTCCTTGGGTCTGGTCATAGCCCATCTGCTCGGCTTGGGCGCCGGCGCCGGTCGCGACGTTCGACCCATAGTCTCCGCTCGAGTACAGCAGGTCGTGGAAGCCGATGATCGTCGACTGGTAGCCGGGCGTGTCGACGTTCGCCATGTCGTTCGAGATGGCGTCGAACTGCTGCTGCTGGGCCTCCATTCCCGAAGCGGCGGAGTAAAGACCTTCGAGCATCTATCAGCCTCCCAGCGAGCCCACCGACTGCGAGCTCTCCTGCATCGTTGAGTCGATCGTCTGGATCGCGTTCTCGCCGGCCTGGTAGGTCTGGGTCGCGCTGATCATGTTGACCATCGTGTTGACCGGGTCGACCTCGGAGTTCTCGAGCTCGCCCTGCTTGACGATCCCGCTCGCGCGGCCGGCGGCTGCGCCCGTGAAGTAGTTGTAGCCCTGCTTGGTCGGGTTGGTCACGTTGAACGCCCCGACCGAGGAGGCGGGAACGGTTCCCTGTCCGCTGACCTGGATCGGGGCGCCGTTCTGCGAGAGCACCTCGTTGCCCTGGCCGTCGACGAGCAGCCCCTGGGCGTTCTCGGCAAACTGCCCGTCGCGGGTGTACTCCACGCCCTGCGGCGTGCGCACCGCGAAGAAGCCGGTGCCCGCGATCCCGAAGTCGAGCGGCTGACCGGTCGAATGGAGCGCCTGCGGCGTCAGGTCGGTGACCGGGGTGCCGAGCTGCACGCCCGTGTCGATCGAGCCGATCTGCTGGCCGGTCGCCGTGTTGGAGAGCAGCATCGACCCGAAGTCCGACTGAACCGAGGCGTCCGTCTTGTACCCCGGTGTGGAGGCGTTCGAAAGATCGTTGGCCAGCTGATCTTGCCTGACCTGCTGAGCCAGCATCCCCGACGCTGCAATGTAGAGGCCGGTATCCATCGTCCCGGTTAGTCGCCCGTCCTTCATCATCCTTGAGGCATGGACCCGATCAACGTGGACATTCGTCTGATCAAGGCCGTGCTCGGCGGCGAGCTACAGATCGCACCGGGCCGGGCCCTGATGGCCCGCGTGGTGACGGCCGACGGTCTCGGCCGCGGGTCGCTCAACATTGCCGGCGCCGTCATCGACGCGTCGCTGCCCAAGGACGTCCTGGCCGGCCAGGAGCTGCGGCTGACCGTCCGACACGTGAGCGCGGACCGGGTCGAGCTGAGCATGTCCGACCAGTCGCCACCGCCCGGGGTCGACGCCGCCCCCCTCCCAGGCGGGGGCGCGTTGCGGGTGACCGAGCGTGACACCAGCGACGGCGACGGCGGATCCGGGTCCGGAGAGGGCGCGGAACGGCACACGCTCAGCCTCCGGTACGACGCGCCCGCGCTCGGCGCGGTCGACCTGCGGTTCGAGCTCGATCCATCGTCGCTACGGGTGACCGCGACGGTCGGCGCCGGCCAGCCGTACGACCTCGCACTCGACGGCGCCGGCAGGCTCGGCGACGCCCTCACCGAGGCGATCAGTCGGCCGGTCACGGTCGACGTGTCGCCCCGGCGCGAGCCGCTCGACGTGTATGCCTGAGCCCGACAAGCCCGAGCGCCGGCGCGCCACCGCGCTCCGCTACGAGCAGGGGGCGCACGCCCCGAAGGTGACCGCTACCGGCGCGGGGCTTGTCGCCGACCGGATCATCGCGGCCGCGCGCGAGGCCGGCGTCCCCGTCCGCCACGATCCCGCCCTCGCCGAGGCGCTCGCCAGGCTCGACCTCGGCGACGACATCCCCGAGGCTCTGTGGACCGCGGTCGCCGAGACGCTCGCCTGGGCGTATTTGCTTGACGCCAAGGCGGCGAGTTAACCCCAAGAACCCCACACTCGCCGCCCCCCGCGCGCCGAATACACATTCGTCCCGGTATGGCAACGAAAGCCGCGCACTCGAGCCGGGCGGATCGTCGAGTACACGGTTGTCGGGGCTCGCGCCCGGGCTCGCGCGCGGGCCGGCGAAACACCCCCGACCCCGCCACTGCTCAACCTTTCGCGCACCGTGCCGATGAACCCGGGAGCCTCCCCCTCGGAAGGCGGTTCCCTCGAATGGCACTACGCCTCACTGGCATATCCACGCCTGCTGACGCTGCCGACGTCCCGGCCGTCCTCACGCTGCCCGTCACCGAGTCGGGTGGCGCGTTCGGCTCGCGCCTCGGCATGCAGGCCCGCATGCAGCTCACCGCGAACGACCTCCCCGGCTACACGGCGCTGTTCGCTCACGCCGCCGAGCATGACGATCCCCACGCGCGCTACCACGCCCGTGTGCGACTGGTCGAGGAAGGGCTGAGCGCGGCCGGGCAGGCCGCCTCGAACACCGAGGCGACGCAGCGCTTCGTGGCCGTCGCCGCCGGGGCGATCGAGGCGCTCGAATCCGAGCCCTGCGAGCCGGTTCTACTCAACTACGCCGGCGTCGCGCTGTACGAGCTGTGGAGCCTCGACGCCGCACACGCGATCTTCAAGGCAGCGCACGGCCTCGATCCGGCGCTGCCCCACCTCAAGCGCAACCTCGACGAGCTCGTTCGTCGCCGGCGCGAGGCGAGCCAGAGTGGACGCTCGTTGAAGCCCCTTCACGCCTCGGTGCCGGGCCTCGCCGCGAAGGCACGCAACATCGCCAAGCGCGCCCGTCCCGCCACCGGTCTCAAGCTGAGCCTGTGCATGATCGTCAAGGACGAGGAGGCAATGCTCCCCCGCTGCCTGGCCGCGGTGGCGCCGGCCGTGGACGAGATCGTGATCGTCGACACCGGATCGAGTGACCGCACGATCGAGATCGCCCGCGAATACAACGCGAACGTCATCGAGAAGAAGTGGACCGGCTCGTTCTCCGACGCCCGCAACGTGTCCTTCGAGGCCGCCACCGGCGACTGGATCATCTACCTCGACGCCGACGAGGTCCTCGTCGCGGACGACGTGCAGCGCCTGAAAGCCCTGACCGGCCGGACCTGGCGCGAGGCCTTCTACCTCGTCGAGACCAGCTACACGGGTGAGCTTGGCGACGGCGCCGCACTCACCACCAACGCGCTACGCGTGTTCCGCAACCGTCCGCACTACCGTTTCGAGGGCCGCCTGCACGAGCAGATCGCCCAGAACCTGCCCCTCTACGCCGCCGGCCGGATCGAGCAGAGCTCGGTGCGGATCGAGCACTACGGCTACCTGGGTGCGGTCCGCGACGCCAAGGAGAAGTCGCGCCGCAACCTCGAGCTGCTGACGGCCCAGCAGGCCGAGAGCCCCTCGGACGCGTTCCTGCACTTCAACCTCGGCACCGAGTACTCGGTGATCGGCGACTACAGCTCGGCGCTGACCGAGCTCACGCAGGCGTGGGACCTGGTCAAGAGCCAGGGCCAGGAAGACCGCGACTACGTGCCGGCGCTCCTGCAGCGACTGGTCACCGCGCTGCGCCACTGCGGCCGGCCGGCCGACGCGATCGACCGCGCTGACGAGGCGCTCGAGCGGTTCCCCGGCTTCACCGACATGGTGTTCGCGCAAGGACTGGCCGCGCTCGCCTCCGGTCGCGAGGCCGACGCGATCGGCTACTGGGAGCGCTGCATCGAGATGGGCGACGCGCCGTCTCGGTTCGGAGCCGCGGTCGGCAGCGGCACCTACCTTCCCCGTCTCTCACTGGCCGAGCTCCACGCGCGCCGCGGCAAGCTCGAGGCGGCCAAGGACCTCCTCGACTGTTGCATCGCCGAGCACCCTGACGTGATCGGCGTGATCGCTCCGTACGCAACGGTGATGCTGCGCAGCGGCGCCACCGCGGAGAACGTGGCAGCTGAGCTCGAGGCTCGTGTCGACAACCTCACGCCGGCGGCCCGGTTCGCGCTCGCGACGGTGTTCTTCAGCCACGGCGCGATGGCCGCGGCCGAACACCAGTACCGCGAAACCCTGGACGCCCGTCCAAACAGCTCCCAGGCCCGCGTCCAGCTCGCCGAGACACTTCTCAATCAGCGCCTGTACGTGGAGGCCGCCACCGAGGCAGCCCCGATTGACGAGGACGACCCGTTTGCCGGGCTCGCCTGCCGGATCGAGCTGTGGGGCCTGATCGCGTCCGGAGACGTCGCCGCCGCAGAAGCCGCCAGAGAACGCGCCGTCCGCGCCGGCGTGCCGAAGGCCGATCTCGAGACGTTCGCCGGCTGGGTCGAAGTCGCGAACGGCACGCCTGAGAACGAGCTCCGCAGCCTCCCGGTCACGGCCACACCGCTGCTCGGCGTGATCCTCGAGACGCTGCTCAGCGCCCACGATTTCGAGACGTTCGAACAGCTGGCCCACCTCCTCAACCGCTCCGCGCTGGCCCAGCGCGAGCGGCGAGAGCTGCTGGCCTCGATGTACCTGAAGCATGGATTCCTCCAGTCGGCCGCCATGGAGTGGATGGCCGTCTGCGAGACCAGCCCGGACGTACGCGCGCTCTTGGGTCTGGCGCGCGTCGCCCAGGCGAATGGGCAGCTCGAGGACGCCGCGGTGTTCGCCGGCGAGGTCCTCAAGGCCGATCCGACGAGTGCAGGAGCGCGGCAGATCCTCGCTCACGCCTAACCCGGATAACTAAACGGAAAGACGAAGGAGGCGCTCAAGTTCTCAGCGGTGCGCTCGATTACCCCACCTGAGCGGGACGGATTCCCGCGCAAAGGTAGGAACCGACGCATCCAAGGAGGAATGCAATGAGCTTCGATATCGGTTCGGTGGGCGGGACGCCCGCCGCAGCGGCCGCGGGCAAGAGCCAGCGCCCGAGTGCCGTGCCGTCGTCACCCGTGGGGCCCACGGACACCGTGACGGTCGACACGATCCCGGCCAGCCCACCCGACGAGGTGCACGACGCGATCGGCGTCGCCAACCAGGCGTACCACAACCTGCAGGCGACCGGCAGCGAGCTGCGCTTCAAGGTCAACGAGGCGACCGGCAAGCTGTCCGTCGAGGTCCACGACGTTCACGGGAACCTGTTGTTCACGGTCCCGGCGAGCACGGTGCTCGACGTCGCCTCGGGCGGCTCGCTCCCGCTGAGCTAGAGGACAAGCCACAGCGCCACAGACAGGCAACAGCGCCAGAGAGGTTCACAGGAAATGTCAACGCAATCCGTCGGCTCGAGCACCAGCTCGGCCACCAGCTCCAATCAGTACGCGACCGGCGACCAGCTCACGTCGCTCGGGTCCGGCTCGGCGCTCCAGGTCACCGGCCTGGCCTCCGGCTTGGACACGAACGCGATCGTGAACGCGCTGATGGCCTCTCAGCAGCAGCAGGTGACGAACCTCACCAACCAGCAGTCCGGCCTGACCGCGATGAACACCCAGCTCCAGGCCATCCAGACCGCGCTGACCACAGTCGCCAACGACGCTCAGGCCCTGGGGAACCCCTCGCTGTTCGCGAACGCCCAGACGATCACCTCGACCAACTCGACGCTGGTCGGCGCCACCGCGACCTCCAGCAACGGCGCGGTCGTCGGCGGCTACCAGATCTCGGTGACCGGGCTGGCGAGCGCCTCCCAAAAGACCTTCTCGTTCACGAGCCCGACCGCGGCGGACACGGTCACGATCGACGGCCAGCAGATCTCGCTGGCCGCCGGCGCCTCGGCCGACGACCTCGTCAACGCAATCAACTCCAACTCGAACCTGAGCGTATGGGCTACCGTCACCCAGGAGTCCTCGAACGGCGGCCCGGCCGCGGTCGTCCTCTCCGACCGACAGACCGGGGTCCCCGCCGGCAGCTACATCCAGGTCTCCGATACGTCCAACGCGCTCACCGACGCCGGTCAGGACGTGCCGGGAACCGACGCCGCGTACACGATCAACGGCGGGGCGACCCAGTACTCGTCCTCGAACACGATCAGCGGCGCTTCGCTTGGCGGGAGCACCCCGCCGACCCAGGGCCAGGGCGCCACGCAGACGATTCCGGGCGTCACGCTGAGCCTCAACGGCATCACCGGGTCGACGCCCGTGACGGTGACCGTCGGCGCGCCGGGCCCGAGCACGCAGAACATTCAGACCGCGGTGCAGCAGTTCGTCACCGACTACAACTCCGCGGTCAGCATGATCCAAACGCAGCTCGCCCAGGCGCCATCGAGCTCCGACCCTACGCAGGGGACCCTGTTCGGCGACTCGGACCTCCAGCAGCTGCTCTCGAACATGCGCGAGCAGATGGACGCGACACTCGGCGGCCTGACCGGCAGCATCACGAGCATGCTCAACATCGGCGTCAGCACGGGCGCCGCATCGGGAACCGGCGCGCCGTCCCAGAGCTCGATCAGCGGCCAGCTGACGCTCGACTCAGGTGCCCTGACCCAAGCGCTCACGAGCAACGCGAGCGCGGTCAAGTCGATGCTCCAGAGCTGGTCGATCCACTTTTCGTTCATGGTCGACAACGAGGCGGCCCCCGGGGGCACGATCGACTCGCGGATCCAGGGCGACGACACTCAGATCAACTACCTGACGACCCAGATCTCGAACCTGAACGCGGCCAACACAGCCAAACAGCAGCAGCTGGTCAACGAGTTCGCGGAGATGGAGGCCGCGCTCTCGTCCAGCCAGTCGACGAGCAGCTGGCTGACCAGCCAGATCAACGCCCTGCCGACGGCATAACAGGCTCTCGGACGGGAGGCCAGAGCGGCTCAAGAGCGCGCGTTCGCTGCCGAGCATCTGGGAGAACGGACTCGCAGTTTCCACCCTGCCAGAGGAGACCCCCTCACGATGACGCCACCCACCGCCACGCCCAACGCCGCCTACCGCGAGAGCGCGGTGCTGAGCGCCCCACCGGAGGTGCTCGTCGTGATGCTCTACGACGGGGCCCGCAGGTTCCTGTTCCAGGCCGGCGTGGCGATGCGCGACGGGCAGATCGAGCTCTCGCATCGCAAGCTCCGGCGCGCCGAGGACATCATCCGCCACCTGCTCGACGCGCTGGACATGGACCAGGGCGAGATCTCGGAGCGCCTCGAGTCGATCTATCTCTTCTGCCTGCGCTACCTCCAGCAGGCCCGTTTCGACCGCGATGCGAACAAGCTCGACCAGGTCGGCAACCTGCTCGGCGAGCTTCGCGAGGCGTGGGCGACCATCGCGGGCCAATGAGCTCCGCCGAGACAGCGCCGTACGAGGTGCTCGCTCGGATGATCGAGCGCGAGCTTGAGCTCGTCGGGGACGGCGACTACGACGCGCTGGCGGAACTGAAGTCCGAGCGCGACGCGCTGATCGCGACCCTTCCGGAGACTCCGCCCGCCACCGCGCGCCCTGCGCTGCAGCGAGCGGCGCTGATGAACAAGCGCGTGGAGATCGAGATCGTGCGCCGCCGAGAGGCGCTGCTGATCCAATTCGCGAACGTCGAGCTCGTCGACCGCACCGCCCGCGGCTACTCGCCCCCGAGGCAGGACCGCCGGCACGTCGAGGCGACCGCCTAGTCAGCAGTCATACACGGTTCACGCAGCTGCATTAAAGCTTCGGAATGTCCTGCCGATTTGCGGGGCCATGAGGCTCGTAGCCACATCGGACCTTCAAGAAGACACGACGCTCGCGCGCGACATCCTCACCGGGCGCGACGCCGCTCCCCTGCTCCGCGCAGGCGCGAAGCTCACCGGCCGCTATATCGAGCACCTCCACCGGGCCGGAATCCTGGGCGTCTACGTCGAGGATGACTACAGCCACGGCATCGACTCCCAGCCGGTGATCAGCGCTCAGACCCGCGGGCTTGCGACGCGCGCGATCGCCGCCCTGTATGACGAGACCAGGCGGAGCGTGGCCTCCGGCCGCACGCTCGACCCGGAGGCGACGGATGAGCTGTCCGACGTCGTCGATCAGATCCTGCTGGAGATCGAGGAGCTCGACGGGAAGCCTGTCGTGCTCGCCGACCTGTGCGCCGCCGACGCCTACAACCTTCAGCATCCGATCGACGTCACCGCGCTCGGCCTCCTGATCGGCCGCCGTCTGATCATCGAACACGGGTGGCTCGACTACAAGGGCGAGCGCCAGGACGACCGTCACGAGGAGCGCCTGTTCCGGCTTGGGATGGGGCTGCTCCTGTCGGACATCGGCAAGCTCGCGATCCCCGAGGCGATCCTGAACAAGCCGGGCAAGCTGTCCGAGGAGGAGTGGGAGATCGTCAAGACCCACCCGAAGGCCGGCGTCAAGCTCGTCCGCGACACCGGCGCCTGGTGCCCGTTGGTCCAGGCCTGCGTGCTCCGCCACCACGAGCGCTGGGACGGCAGCGGATACCCCGAGGGCAAGAGCTCGACCGAGGTCCACGAGATGGCCCGGATCGCAGCGGTGGCCGACGTCTACGACGCGATCACCTCCGAGCGCGTGTTCGCGCCGGCAAAGCCGGCCCATTTGGGCGTCCAGGCGATCCTGGCGGGCGCCGGGACACAGTTCGATCCCGCGATCGTCGACGTGTTCTCGCGTCGTGTTGCACCGTTCCCGCCGGGAGTCGAAGTCGAGCTCAGCGACGGCCGCCGCGCGGTCGTCGTGAGCGTCTCCGAGCTGGCGCTCGATCGCCCCGTCGTCCGCGTGATCACCGGCTCGGGGGCGCCGGTCGATATCTCGCTCACGGCGGATCCGAGCATCCAGATCGCCGGATGGAACCCCGCGCAGGCACCTCAATCGGCCCGGGCCGCGTAGGGCTCCCGACCGCTCGGATTTGCTCCCGCCCACCCGTGCGGTGTTCGGCTCAAGCTTTACAGGGCCGCAGCCGATCAACCAGAGCGTTCGACCCCCGAAAGGACCTCCCCCGTGTCATTCCTGATGTCATCCGTCCGCCGCCAGCTGCTCGGCGCGTTCGCAGCCGTCTCGCTCTTGTTTCTGGTCGCGCTCGTGCTGGGCTGGACGAGCATCGGGTCGGTCGACTCGAAGGTCCAGTCGGGCGGCAAGCAGCTCCCGGTCCTCGAGCAGGCGACCGGCCAGGCCCGCGACATGGTCGCCTCGGAGGCCGACTCGGTGCTCGACGCGAGCGACATCCAGGATCACCTCGGCGATGTTCAGACCTTCCGCCAGACGGTCCAGAAGCTCAACGGATACGCGACGACCCCGGAGGCACAGGCCGCGGTGAAGTCACTGAACGGCTCGCTCGCGACGTGGGTGAAGCTCGATAACCAGGTCGTTTCGCTGGCCCGCGGGCATCGCACCGCGAATGCGGCGCGGCTCGTCGAGGGACCGGCCAACAACGCCGCCGACAACCTCACGACCGCGGTAGAGAACGTCAGCGCACAGATCTCGGACGCGAACACAAGTGCTGCCAACACCAAGGCGAGCAGCTCGAAGACGATGATGATCGTGATCGCTTTGATCGCGCTGCTGATCGCCGCCGCGATAAGCGTCAGCTTCTCACGTGACCTCAGCCGACGGATCAAGCTTCTGCTCGACGGGATCAAGCGCCTCGACGCCGAGGCCCTCGCCGAGCTCGAGACCGGACTCGAGGCGATCTCCCGCGGAGACCTCACCCACGAGGTGGGCTCGCAGACCGAGGAGATACACACGCGCCGCGAGGACGAGGTCGGCGAGCTGACCCGCACCTTCAACGCGATGGTCGAGAAGACCCAGTCGAGCGTCGCCGCCTACAACACCACTCGCGCGAGGGTGGCCGAAATGCTGCGCGAGATCTCGAGCACCTCCGAGCAGCTATCGCTGTCCTCGCAGCAAATGGCGAACACCTCGGAGGAGGCCGGACGCGCCGTCGGCGAGATCGCGCAGGCGGTCAGCTCGGTGGCAGCCGGCGCGGAGGATCAGGTGCGCTCAATCGCCGAGGCGAAGATCCTCACCGACGAGGTGGCGATGGCCTCGCACGCGTCGGCCGACGGCGCCCAGCAGACCGCCGAGGCGGCCGCCGAGGCACGCAACCTCGCCGAGCAGGGCGCCCAGGCCGTCTCGCAGGCGACCGAGGCGATGCAGGCGGTCCGCGACTCGAGCGCCGAGGCGAGCACCGCGATCCGCTCGCTCGACGCCAAGAGCGAGCAGATCGGCGACATCGTCGACACGATCACCGGGATCGCCGAGCAGACCAACCTGCTCGCGCTGAACGCCGCGATCGAGGCCGCCCGCGTCGGCGAGCAGGGCCGCGGCTTCGCGGTCGTCGCCGAGGAGGTCCGGAAGCTTGCCGAGGAGTCCCAGTCCGCTGCCTCCTCGATCGCGACCCTGATCCAGGAGATCCAGCACGAAACGCGCCACGTCGTCGAGGTCGTCGAGGACGGCGCCAGACAGACCGAGGACAGCGCCGCCACCGTCGAGCAGGCCCGCGAGGCGTTCGCGCGCATCGCCGGCGCCGTCCAGGACGTCGGCAATCGCGTCGAGCAGATCGCCGGCTCGATCCAGGAGATCGCCACCGCCGGCAGCCGCGTGCAGGACAGCATGACTTCCGTGGCCGCCGTCGCCGAGCAGTCGAGCGCTTCGTCCGAGCAGGTCAGCGCCTCGACCCAGCAGACGAGCGCCTCGACCGAGGAGATCGCCGCGTCCGCGACCGAGCTCGCTCGCACCGCCGAGGAGCTCGAGCGGCTCGTCGGGCAGTTCACCCTCGCCTAACCGGCCTTCCGATCCAGGCATCCCGCGCCGGGTGCGGACCGCAGGGTCCGTGCCCGGCGCGACTCGTTTGACGGCCGGAATAAACACGCGCCGAGACCCGCTAAAGGATCCGACCCCCGCGCCGATTCATGGAATGACTCGATGGATCGAGTCGCATCTCAGCCCAAGGAGGGCGGACCTATCCAGGACCCCTTTATGTCCCTCCTTGACACCACTCAGCAAGCCCTCGAGTCCGCGATGAGCGGCTCGATGCTCCGCCAGACGCTGCTGACGAACAACGTCGCGAACGCCGACACGCCGGGCTACCAGCCCGAGGACGTCAACTTCCAGAACACGCTCGCGCAGGCCATCCAATCCGGCCAATCCCCCACGTCGGTCACCTTCCAGCCTTACTCGGTCGCGCAGTCCGTCGGTCCTGACGGCAACGGGGTCAGCCCCGAGCAGCAAGAGGCCGCGCTCTCGCAGAACGGCCTGCTGTACGAGACGCTCACCCAGGTCGCCGCTCAGCGCGAGTCGATCCTCGAGAGCGCGATGGGGCTCGGACAGTCCTGATGAGCTTCTTCGACGCGATCAGCATCGCCGCCAGCGGCCTCACCGCCGAGCGGACCCGCATGGACGTGACGTCCGAGAACCTCGCCAACGCCGATACCACCCAGGGCGCGAACGGACAGCCGTACCAGCGCCAGGAGGTGGTCCTCCAGCAGATCGGCGGCGGCTTCAGCGCGGCCCTGTCGGGCGCGATGGGCACCCCTTCCGGCACCACTCAGGTCAACGGCACGGCAGCCGGCGGCGTCGAGGTCGCGGGGATCGTCAACGATCCCACGCCCGACCAGGAGGTCTACGACCCCGGTAACCCGTCGGCCAACGCCCAGGGCTACGTGAAGATGCCCAACGTCAATTCGGTCAACGAGATGGTCGACATGATCGACGAGTCGCGGTCCTACGAGTCCGACGTGACCGCGATGAGCACCGCCAAAGAGATGTACGAGAAGACCCTGGATCTCCTGAAATGATCCCGGCGATCTCAGGAGCAGTCGGGCCGCTCGGCCCGAGCGAGTGGAGCGTGGGCGGAGTCGGCTCGTCCGGCCAGAGCCCCACGTCCGGTACGAACGCGACCGGCGGCTCGGACGGCAGTTTCGGCAGCGCACTGACGGGGGCGATCAACTCGCTCGAGACGAGCCAGGCCGATGCCACCACAGCGTCGCAGCAGCTCGCCACCGGGCAGCTGACCGATCCGACGCAGGCGATCACCTCAGTCGAGAACGCGTCGCTGGCGATGGACCTCGCCTCCCAGGTCCGCACCAAGCTCGTGGACGCCGTCAACACGGTCTTCCAGACCCAGATGTAAATGGACTTCCGTCAATTCATCACCAAGCTGTCGCCCAAGGGCTGGGCCATGATCGGCGGCGCTGCCGCCGCCGCGATCTTGTTCCTCGTGGTGATCATGCACTTCGCCTCGGCGCCGAGCTACTCGACGCTGCTCACCGGGCTCGACCCGGCGCAGACCGGCAAGATCGAGAGCACGCTTTCCGCGAAGGGCATCGGCTACCAGATCCAGAACGGCGGCACCGCGCTCGCCGTCGACTCGGGCCAGACGAGCCAGGCGCGAATCGCGCTGGCCTCGGCCGGCCTGCTCGGCGTCGGCAGCACCCAGCCCGGCTTCGAGCTGCTCAACAGCTCCCAGCTGGGCGCCTCGAACTTCCAGCAGCAGGTCACCTACCAGCGCGCGCTCGAGGGCCAGCTCGACCAGACGATCGAGCAGATCCAGGGCATCGATTCCGCCACCGTGAACCTCGTCCTCCCGAATCAGCAGGACCAGCTGTTCGGCGACAACAGCCAGAGCTCAAGCGCCTCGGTGCTGCTCTCCGACTCGGGCAATCTCGACTCGAACGCGGTCAAGGGCATCGCGGAGCTGGTCGCCTCGAGCGTGCAGGGCCTGTCCGACCAGAAGGTCACGATCACCGACTCGACCGGCGCGCTGCTGTGGCCGGCCTCGGGCTCGAACGTCGCCGGCGGCGCCCCGACCTCGCAGCAGGCCGCCGACCAGCAGTACGACGCGACCACGGCCGCGGCGGCCACCGCCCTGCTCGCGCAGACGCTCGGCCCGGGAAAGGCCCAGGTCGTCGTCAACGGCAACGTGAACGCCAACCAGGCGACCTCGGACACGCTCACCTACGGCAAGAAGGGCGTCCCGCTGACCCAGCAGACGCAGACCGAGACGCTCAAGGGCGGCAACCCCAGCGCCTCGGGCGTGACCGGCACGATCCCGACCAGCGCCGCTACCACCGGTACCAGCAACTCCAACTACTCGAACAAGACCGCCAACACGAGCTACGGCGTCGACAAGACCGTCACCCACTCGGTGATCGCTCCCGGAGCGGTCAACAACCAGACCGTGTCGGTGCTCGTCGACAAGTCGGTGCCCGCGTCGTCGATCCCGGCGATCAAGAGCGCGGTCGCCGGCGCCGTCGGCCTGAACCCCAAGCGTGGCGACACCCTGTCGATCCAGCAGATCGCGTTCGCCAAGCCTGCCGCCACGCCGGCCCCGGCCTCGACCACGAAGATGATCGGCTATGCCAAGTACGCGCTGATCGGCGTCGGCGCGCTCATGTTCCTGTTCTTCATGCGGCGCAGCATCCGCCGGCGCGAGAAGGAGACGTTCACGGGCCAGCCCACGTGGCTGCGCGAGCTCGAGACCCCGCGTCCGCTCGCCGCGCTCGTCTCCGGCGACGAGCCGCCGACCGAGGTCAAGCGCCTGCGGTCACCGGTCAATGTGCCCAAGCGCCAGGTCGAGGAGCTGGTCGAGCGCGATCCCGATCGCGTGGCCCAGCAGGTGCGATCCTGGATGAGCGAGGACTAGCCGCTCACGCCGATGGCCGCCGAACTCGAAAAGGCACCTGCCAACGCTCCCGCCGCCGCCGCCGCCGCGGCCGCGCCGGCGCCGGCGCGGCGCAAGCTCGAGATGAAGGGCCGTCGGAAGGCGGCCGTGCTGCTTGTGGCGCTCGGTCCCGAGCGCGCCGCGGCGGTGTTCAAGCACCTCCGCGACGAGGAGATCGAGTCGCTCTCGCTCGAGATGGCCGGCCTCCATCGGGTCGACCCTCGGACCACGGAAGCCGTGTTCGAAGAGATCGCGGCCACCGTCGAGGCGTACGACTCGCTGTTGTCAGGCGGTGTCGACTACGCCCGAGAGGTGCTCGAGCGGGCGCTCGGTCCGGAGCGGGCGCTCGAGATCATCGGGCGGCTCTCGAGCGTGATCGAGATGCGGCCGTTCGAGTTCCTGCGCCGGACGCCGGCCGAGCAGCTCGTGACGTTCCTGCGCAACGAGTCGCCGCAGACGGTGGCGCTGGTCGTCGCCAACTTGCACACCACGCTCGCCTCTCAGGTTCTGGCGAATCTCCCCACGGTCGAGCAGGCGGAGATCGCGGTCCGCATCGCCCGCATGGGCGAGACCAGCCCGGACGTGGTCAAGCAGGTCGAGAGCGTGATGAAGAAGAAGCTCGATAGCGTCGTGCAGCAGGAGTACGTCCGCGCCGCCGGCGGGATCAAGTCGCTGGCCGAGATTCTCAACCACACCGACCGCTCGACCGAGCGCAACGTGCTCGATTCGCTCACCGAAGCCGACGAGGAGCTGGCCGCCGAGGTGCGCCGCCTGCTGTTCGTGTTCGAGGACATCGTCAAGCTCGACGACCGCTCGATCCAGCTTGTGCTCCGCGAGGCCGACCAGAAGGACCTGGCGCTCGCGCTGCGCGGCGTCAACGACGACGTCAAGGAGCGGATCCTGTCGAACATGTCGGAGCGCGGCGCGACGATGCTGGTCGAGGAGATGGCCTACCAGCCACCGCAGCGCAAGCGCGTCGTCGAGGAGGCCCAGGGCCGAATTGTCGCGATCGTGCGCAAGCTCGAGGAGGCCGGCGCCCTGGTGCTCTCGCGCGGCGAGGAAGATGCAGTCGTCTAGCTACGCGTTCCGGCAGCTCGACGCGCCGCCTCCCGGCACGAGCAACGGGATCGCCGACGTCCTGTCGGCGGTCCGGGCCGAGGCCGAGCAGATCCGCGCCCAGGCATGGGCCGCGGGCGAGGCGGAGGGTCGAGCCGCCGGGCTGGCCGCGGCCCGCCAGGACGCGGAGCCGTCGCTCGCCGCGATGGCGGCCGCGCTCGAGTCGATCGAGCAGCTGAAGTCTCAGGTCCTCGCCGAGCTCGAGCAGGACGCCGTCGAGATGGCGCTCCGCCTCGCCGAGCAGATCCTCGCCGGCGTCATCGACGTCCAGCCAGAGCGGGTCATCGACGTCGGCCGCAATGCCCTTCGCCACCTCAGCGACCGCCGGCGCGTGACGCTCGTGGTGAACCCTGGCGATTTGGAACTGGTCAGCGAGTGCGTCGAGCAACTCCAGTCCGAGCTCGGCGGGATCGAGCACCTCGGCGTCCAGTCCGACCGGCGGATCGCACGCGGCGGCGCGATCGCGCGGACCGACTCGGGCGACATCGACGCGGGCATCGACACGCAACTCGCCCGCGCCCGCGAGATCGTCGCCGCCGCCCTCGCGCGGGATCCGTCCGCGCTCGAGGGCGAGGCGTCCGATGACTGAGACCTTGACGCGCTCGGACGGGATGACCCGCGCGGCGCGGGCGCTGTTGGATTCCGACCTGTCCCGCCGCGTCGGCCGCGTCAGCGACCTGATCGGGCTGATCATCGAGGCCACCGGGGTCCAGGTCGAGATCGGCGAGGTGTGTATGGTCGGCGGGGGGCGCGACGCGGGTGGGCGGGATCCTGTTCCGACCGAGGTCGTCGGCTTCCGCGGCGGGCGCACGCTGTTGATGCCGCTCGGCGAGCTCCACGGGATCGGCCCCGGCACGAGCGTGCACCCGACCGGGCGGCCGTTCCGCGTTGCGGTGGGCGAGCCGCTGCTCGGGCGCGTTATCGACGGCCTGGGTGTGCCGCTCGACGGGTTCGAGCCGCCCTCGGGTATCTCGTGGCGCGACACGACCGGCGCGCCGCCCGATCCGTTGACGCGGCCGCGTATCGCCGACCGGGTTTCGCTGGGCGTGCGCGCTCTGGACACCCTCGTCCCGTGCGGCCGGGGGCAGCGTCTCGGCATCTTCGCGGGCTCAGGAGTCGGCAAGTCGTCTTTGATGGGGATGATCGCGCGGTCGACCTCGGCCCAGGTCAACGTGATCGCGCTGGTGGGAGAACGGGGCCGCGAGGTCCGCGAGTTCATCGAGCGCGACCTCGGCGACGCGCTGTCGCATTCGGTCGTGGTCGTGGCGACGTCGGATCAGCCCGCGCTGGTGCGGATCCGCGCCGCGTTCACCGCCACCGCGATCGCCGAGCACTTCCGCGACGCCGGACGGGATGTGATGTTGATGATGGATTCCGTGACGCGGTTCGCGATGGCCCAGCGCGAGGTCGGCCTGGCGATCGGCGAGCCTCCCGCCACGCGCGGCTACACGCCCTCGGTGTTCGCGTTGCTGCCGCGCCTTTTGGAACGCGCGGGGACAAGCGATCGCGGATCGATCACCGGGCTTTACACCGTGCTCGTCGACGGCGACGACATGAACGAGCCGATCGCCGACGCGGTGCGGTCGATCCTGGATGGTCACGTGGTGCTGACGCGTTCGCTCGCCCACGCCGGCCACTACCCCGCGATCGATGTTTTGCAAAGCGTCTCGCGACTGATCGGCGAGATCGTCACCCCGGAGGTCCGGGAGGCGGGGACGCGGCTGCGCGCGGCGCTCGCTGCCTACAAGGAGAAGGAGGACCTGATCTCGATCGGCGCCTACCAGCCCGGCACCGACCCGATCCTCGACGCCGCGATCGGGCTTCGCCCCGCGATCGACGCTTTCCTCAAACAGCGCGTGGACGAGCCGAGCATCGTCGACGAAGCCGACGCCCAGCTACTCGGCCTCGCCGGCGAGCTCGCGCGACGGATGCCGGTCCCGGGCGAGGTGCTCGACGGGCCGCCGGCGCCGGCGCAGGTGATGCCCGCACGGCAGGTGCCGGCGGGCGGCGTCCAGCCGGCCGCGCCGGTAATCCCGGGCCTCCAGCTGCGCGCCTGAGCGACCCCTCGGGAAGAAACCCCCAACATAGGCGGGGTTTCTTCCCAAGGGCCAGGAATCGGACAAGCGTCCAGCGGCGCTCAGGCCCCGAGCGGCCCGGTCGAGTAAAGGGCCATGAACGGATCCTCGTTCCGCTTTCGCCTCGAGCGGGTTCGCGCCCTGCGCGAGCGTCGCGAAGACGCCGCCAAGCAGGAGCTCGCCGGCGCCATGATGCGCCACCGTCGGTGCGAGGACGAGGTTCAGGCCGCCACCGCCCGGCTCGCCGGCGCACGCGCGGCTCAGGTCGACGCCAGCCGCGTGATGAGCAGCGCCACCGACATGCTCGCGCGTCAGGCCTACCTGGAGCGCGCCGAGCGTGCCCACCAGGCCACCCGGCAGGACCTCCAGCGGCACGAGCTTGAGCTGACCCAGCGGCGCGAGGCCTTGACGCAGGCGGCCCGCGAGCGCCAGGCGCTCGAACGTCTCAAGGAGCATCGCCGCGCCGATCACGAGCGCGAGGCCGCCCGCCAGGAAGGCCTGATGCTCGACGAGATCGCGATCAACGGCTTCCGGAGGAGAGCGGCATGACCGCACCCGTCAGCGCGGCGCACCCGCCGCCGAGTACCGACTCGCAGGCGGCGAGCGCGGGGGCGGGTGGGAATCCCGATAAATCCTCCGGACCGCCCTTCACCAGCGTCCTCGACAACCACGTGGCCCGGACCGCCGTTGCGGAAGGCCAGAAAGGGAGCGCCGGAGGATCCGGCTCTCAGAGCGGCCGTGGGCGGCACGCCCACAAGGCGTCCGCCGCCGCCAGCGCAACCGCGGCCGCCGGCGTGACCACTCCGGCCGGCGCGGCCACGCAGAACGCCACCGACGCCGTCGCGGCAGCCGCCGCGCAGGCCGCGAGCGACTCGCAGGGCCAGCCGGCCGCCGACGCTGCCACGCCGGCCCAGACCGAGGCCGCCTCGCAGACCTCCCAGACCTCCCAGACCTCGGCCATCGATCAACTGATCGCGGCCGCGACTCCCGCACCCGCCGGCGCGCCGGCAGCCGCGGCGAGCACCGCATCCACCGCCGCGTCGGCCTCGGCGGCGAGCGCAACCGCTGCCGCCGCGACACTCGCCACCGCCGCAACGCCCGCAACCTCGACCGAACCCGAACCCGAACCCGACGCGACCGCGCAGGCGAATGAGGCTGCGCAGAATCCCACACCGCAGGCGACCACACCGGCGCCCGCCACGCCCGCGACGACGGCGACGCAGACGGAGGCGACCAGCACGACCGCCACGCAAGCGGAGACGACCACCGCGGCGACGCCCGCCCCGACCCCGACCCCGACCCCGACGCCGACGCCGACGTCGGCGCCGAGCGCGACGACGCCGGCCCCCGCGGTCCAGACAGCGCCTGCCGACAAGCCGGCGCCGGCCGCCCAGTCGCAGGCCGACACGAACGCCGCCACCGTCACATCCGCCAGCACCGCCGCCGCTCAGCCGGCCGGAAGCTCAAGCGCCTCCCAGGGCAACAGCGGCGATCAGCAATCCTCACAGGAGCCGCAGCAGCCGCAGGCGCCGGCGTCCAGCCGCGACACGTCGACGGCCGCCGCCCCCGCGCCGGCAACCCCGACCGCCGCCCAGACCAACCCGACCATCACGGTCGCGCCCACCACCGCGCCGGCCCAGCCCACGCAGGCTGCCGCGTCAACGCCCGCCACCGCCCTGCCGCCCCGCTACGGCGTCACGCTCAGCGACGCGGTCGAGACCGTGCGCGCGACCGTGCAGATGGGCGCGGCCCAGGGCGCCACTATCGCGAAGATCGAGCTCTCGCCGCCATCGCTCGGCACGATCACCATCCAGCTTCAGCACACCGACGACGGCGTCACCGCCAAGGTCCTGGCCGACCACGCGGCGACCGCCGACACCCTCTCTCAGGGCGGCGATGACCTTCGCCGTGCGCTCCAGTCGGCCGGCGTGAACCTGCTGAGCCTCGACATCGGGACTCGCGGCGACTCGCCCCAAACTCACGCCCAGACACAAGACCCGGGTCAGAGCTCGCGACCGACGTACACCGCGGGCGGCGACGACGCCGACACCGCCGGCGAGGCCGGCGCGACCCAGCCGGCGACCTCGTTGCCGGCCGCTAGCGCCCTAGTGAATGTTCTCGCCTGAACCGCAACCCACTTCTCAACACAAGGACCACGAGAGATGAGCACCAGCGTTCCTGCCACAGGCACCGCCAATACCACGGCCACCACCAACACCACCGCGACGAACTCGAGCTCGAGCAGCCTGCCGATCACGCAGAACCAGTTCTTGCAGATGCTGATGACCGAGCTCCAGAACCAGAACCCGATGAACCCGAACTCGAGCGACCCGATGTCATTCGTGACCGAGCTCGCACAGTTCACCCAGGTCGAGCAGGAGACCGACACGGCCGAGTCGACCGCGACGCTCGCGTCCGGCCAGACCACCGCATCGGCGGTCTCACTGCTCGGTCACAACGTCAACTACACCGACCCGACCACCGGCGCCACCGACACCGGCACGGTGCAAAGCGTCGACATCACCTCTTCGGGGCCGACTCTGACGATCAACGGAACGTCCGGGATCAGTCCCACGAGCGTCACCGAGGTCTCGTGAGCTCAGTCCTTCCCAACCCCGCGATCGTCGCGCCGGGGCCTACCGCTCCGGTCCAGACGCCTGCCACAGCGGCGTCGCAGACCACGGGCGCACAGGCGCCTGCCGGTCCGTCGTTCGCGGAGCTGCTTTCTGCGCAGACGAGCGCGCCGCACTTCACGCGGCACGCGCTCGAGCGCCTCCAGCAGCGCGGGATCACACTTGACCAGCCGACTCTAGGGCGGCTCACCGACGGAGTACAGCGCGCGGCGGGGAAGGGCTCGCGGGATTCTGTGGTCTTCGTCGACGGCACCGCGTACGTGGTGTCGGTCAAGAACAACACCGTCATCACGGCGGTGGGATCCGAGCACATGCGTCAGCAGGTGTTCACCAACATCGACAGTGCCGTGATCGCATGAGTGACACGGTGAAAATCAACAGTGGCTGGACCTCTTCGAGGAGGCCGCGAAAGGCAGGGATGTTCCAATGATGTCAGGAATGTACGCCGCGATCAGCGGCCTCGATGCACACCAGACGATGCTCGACGTGACCGCCAACAACCTGGCCAACGTCGACACGATCGGTTACAAGGCTCAGAGCGCCCAGTTCTCCGACGAGCTCTCGCAGCTGATTCAGCCCGGCACCGCCGCCAACGGGTTCAGCGCCGGCACCAACCCGCTGCAGGTCGGTCTCGGCACGCAGATCGGTTCAATCGACAACGTGATGACCGCCGGCGGCGTCGAGTCGACCGGCAACGCCACCGACGTCGCGATCCAGGGCAACGGCTGGCTGCGCGTCGCCAACGGCAACGTCAGTACCACTCCGCCGACGCTCGACGCCACGCAATACACGCGTGCCGGTGATCTGACGTTCAACTCGTCCGGTTACCTGTGCAGCCAGACCGGCCAGTACGTGCTCGGCTACGGCGCGACCCAGAACGCGACCACCGGCACCTACTCGGCCAACACCGCCGGCGGCGCAAACAATCCGATCGTGGTCCCGCCGGGATCGACGAACGTTACGATCGGCGCGGACGGCAGCGTCAACTACCAGACGCCCGCGGGCGCCACCGTGACGGCGGGTTACATCTCGCTGTCGACTTTCCCGAACCAGGCCGGGCTTCAGCGTGACGGCGGGTCGCTGTGGAGCGCCACCGTGGCGTCCGGAGCGGAGACCACGGGTCAGCCTGGCACCGCCGGCTTTGGTCAGACGATCAGCGGCGAGCTCGAGCAGTCGAACGTCGATATGGGAACGGAGTTCACGAACATGATCGAGGCCGAGCGTGGCTACCAGGCGAACGCGAGCACGATCACAACGGCCGACCAGATGATGCAGACGGTCGTGCAGATGAAGCAGTAATTGGACAGGGACCCACTGGACAGGGACCCACCCACCCCGGAGGGGCGGCAATCGAGGGATGCCGCCCCTCCGGTCCCCGGTGACGAGGCCCCGCTCCAAGCCACTTTTCAGAGACCGGAGGAATTGACAGATGATCACCTTGCATCGCCTCGGGCACAAGCTCGAGCTCTTTCATTTGAATCCCGACTTGATCGTTACGGTCGAGGGTCACCCCGACACGGTGATCACACTCGCCACCGGCGCCAAGATCGTCGTCGCCGAGACGCCCCAGCGCGTCTGCCAGACGGTGCGGGCCTACCGCGTCGAGATCCTTGCCGGCGCCATGAAGCGCCGCCAGGACCAGCGCGAGGACGCCGGCGGCACCGTCTCGCCGCTCCGGCCCGCGCCGCTGATCGACCAGTCCGAGCTGGCCTGAGCCTCGTGCGCAGCTCTCTCTCCTCACGCATGCGTGAGCGCGCCGCCATGCCCGGACTCGCTCGCGTCGCCGTACCCGCACGCACCCTGGCCGGACTCGCGTCAAGTTGGGTGAAGGTTTCCATAGCTCGGCCGATCAAGAGGTCATGAAGGCCGCAACCGGCATAGGAATCGCTGTCGCGATCGTCGGCATCCTCATGGGCGCGATGATGGACGGGACCAGCCCGGCCGCGTTCATGAATCCGACCGCGCTCGTGCTCATCATCGCCGGCACCGCCGGCGCGACGATGGCGAGCGTCGGCATGGACGGAATGAAGAAGATCCCCGCGCTGTACAAGCGCGTGATCAGCGCCGAGCCGCAGGATGTCCAGGGCCGCGTCAACCTCCTCGTGTCGCTTGCCGAGCAGGCGCGCCGCGAGGGACTGCTGGCGCTCGACGCCCAGATCAACGAGATCGACGACCCGTTCACCAAGAAGGGCCTGCAGCTGGTCGTGGACGGCACCGACCCCGAGCTGGTGCGCGACATCCTGGACGCCGAGATCGACGCGATGAGCGCCCGCCACCACGCCGGCGTGGCGCCGTTCGAGAAGGCCGGCGGGTTCGCCCCGACGATCGGGATCATCGGCACGGTCATGGGGCTCGTCCACGTGCTCCAGAACCTCTCGGCGCCGGCGACGCTCGGCCCGTCGATCTCCTCGGCCTTCATCGCCACGCTGATGGGCGTCGGCTCGGCCAACGTGATCTATCTACCTGTGGCCAACCGCCTCAAGGCGCTCTCGGCCGAAGAGGTTGAGCTCCGTACGCTGACCGTCGAGGGCATCCTCTCGGTCCAGGCCGGCGACAACCCGCGCGTGGTGGCCGACAAGCTCACGTCGTTCGTGCCCCCGGCCGAGCGCGGCGGTGAAGGCGACGGCGACAACGTCACGCCGATGCCCGAGCGCGAGGCAGAGGCCGCGTAGCCATGGCCGCCCACGGCAAGCGCGGGCGCCGAGGCGGAGCGGTCGAGCACGAGAACGAGGAGCGCTGGCTCCTGACCTACGCGGACATGCTCACGCTGCTGTTCGCGCTGTTCATGGTGCTGTTCTCGATCTCGTCGGTCAACATCTCCAAGTACCAGGTCCTCCAGCAGTCGCTGAAGGCCGCATTCTCGGGCTCGGTCCTTCCGGGCGGGCGGGCGATCCTGCAGTCGGGTTCGGAGTCGACGAGCGCCCACACGCCGGCGACCGCCGAGGTCCCCTCGATCGTCCCGCTCGAGCCGACGCCGACCTCGCGGTCGAGCAGCAGCACCGGCTCGGCCAACGCCGCCGCCAAGCCGATGACCTCGGCCGAGCTGCAGGCGGCTCTGAACAGCATGAGCGCGTCGATCTCCGAGCAGGACACGTTCGAGAAGCTCAAGGAGCAGATGGACGCGTACGCGAAGGCGCACGGGTTCGGGAACAAGGTTCAGACGATCATCGAGCGCCGCGGCCTCGTCGTCCGCGTGCTCACCGACAACCTCCTGTTCGACTCTGGCTCGGCCACGCTCCAGCCCGAAGCGGACTCGCTGCTCGATCAGGTGGCGCAGCTGCTCAACCTTGACAAGAGTCATCCGATCACCGTGGAAGGACACACTGACAATCAACCGATCCACAACGCTCAGTTCCCGAGCAACTGGGAGCTGTCGACGGCGAGAGCGACGAAGGTCGTGCGATACCTGATCACCAGGGACGTCGGCGCTGACCGCCTCGGGGCGGTCGGATACGCCGACCTGCACCCGATCGCGAGCAACGCGACGGCCGCCGGGCGCGAGCAGAACCGCCGCGTCGAGATCGTGCTGATGCGCCTGAACCCCGTACCCCCATCCTGAACCCCGCCCCCGACCCTGAAACCGAGCCCATGAAGAAGAAGATCCTGATCATCGCCCTGGTCGTGCTGCTCGGCGGCGCCTACGTCGCTAAGGGCAAGCTGATGCCGGCCAAGGTCGTCAAGCCCAAGATCGCCGGGCAGATCTACATCCTCCCCCACCAGTTCACGCTCAATCTCAAGGATGGGCACTACGCCACCCTGACCGTCGCGCTCGAACTGGCGCCCGGGCAGAGCGACGGCGCCAGCGCCGACAACACCCCAGCGGCCGGCGCCGTGGTCGGCACCCTTCCCGAAGAGGCGGTGATCCGGTCGATCATCACCAACGAGGTCACGAACGAGACCTCGAACGCGCTGATCGACGACTCCGGACGCACGCAGCTCGAGCGGCAGATCCTGTCCGATATCAAGTCCGAGACCGACGTGAAGGTGGACCAGGTCTTCTTCACGGACGTGGCGGTCCAGTGAGGCAACAGCAATGAGCGAGAAACTCGAACTCGAGCAGCTTCCAGCCGGTGGCGGTGAGTCGGCGCCCGTGGGCTTGGGCGCCGTCGGTGACCTGCGGCGCCTCAGCGCGGTGCCGGTCGACCTCAGCGTCGAGATGGGCCGTACCCGGATGACCGTCGGCGAGACGCTCGAGCTCCGTCAGGGCTCGATCATCACGCTGAACCGGATGGCGGGCGAGCCCGTCGATCTGCTCGTCAACGGAACCGCAATCGCGCGGGGCGAAGTCGTCGTGATCGACGAGCAATTCGGGCTCCGCGTCACCGAGGTACTGGGCCAGTTGCCGGTCGGCGCACAGGAGCCCGCCGCTGGGGATCCCGCGGCGGCCGCCGACGCTTAGCGCCGCCTAAAGCTAGGCCACGCAACTGACGACTACCCGGGTACCGAACCCATTGATGGGAACGGCGTCGCCACCCCGGCTCGTCTGATCCTGCAAGGAGCAAACCGTCATGACAGATGCAAGCAACCCCCGTCAGCTCGTCGTGTTCACGCTCGGCACCGAGCATTACGCGCTCCCGATCCAGCAGGTGCACGAGATCATCCGTTATTCCGAGCCGCGTTCCGTCGCATCGCGCGCAGATTGGGTTCGTGGCGTGATCAGCCTTCGTGGCCGAATCGTTCCCGTGTATGACCTCGCCACCCGGCTGGGGGTTCCCTCGCGACTGACCGAGGACAGCAAGATCGTAATCGTCGAGGCGGGAGCTGAAACCGCCGGCGTGATCGTCGACGGCGTCGAGGAGGTCCTGACGGTTCAAGACGACCAGATCCAGGACGCTCCCGGCGCGGACACAACGCTGATCGACTCGATCGCCAAGATCGGCGACCGCCTCGTCGTGCTGCTCAAGCCCAGCGCGATCTTCTCCGGCCCGGACGTCGCGCTCGCCGCCTGAGCCCCCCACACACACCACGAAAGCCAACATGTCCAGCACCACCCCGCCGCGGGTCGTCGTCGTCGACGACAGCGCTCTGATGCGAAACATCGTGACCAGATCGCTGACACGGGCCGGGGTCGAGGTGGTGGGCAGCGCTCGCGACGGCGACGAGGCGCTGGCGCTGTGCCAGCGGGAGCGTCCCGACGCGATGACGCTCGATCTGACGATGCCGGGGCTCGACGGGCTCGGCGTGCTCCGAGCGTTGCGGGCCCGTGCGGCCAGCAACATCCCAGTCGTCGTGGTGTCCGCGTTCTCGGCCGCCCACGGCGCGCGTGCGGTCGACGCGCTCGCCGAAGGCGCGTTCGACCTCGTGCCCAAGCCGACGGCGAACGAGAGCCTCGACGCGTTCATCGAGAACCTCGGCGCCAAGGTCAAGCTCGCGGTCGCCTCGCGCCGAAACGGCGCGCACGTCCGCCACGGTGCGGCGCCCGCGTCGAGCCGCCCCCCGCTGCCCACCCGCGACGGAGCGCCGCTTATCCCGCGGCGGCCCGCCCGGACCGTCAAGGGCGCCAAGCTGGTCGTGATCGCCACCTCGACAGGTGGCCCGCGGGCGCTCGCCACGCTCGTGCCCAAGCTTCCCGCACCGCTCGGGGTCGGAACCGTGATCGTCCAGCACATGCCCGCCGGATTCACGGGATCGCTCGCGGCGCGGCTGAACGCGACCAGCGAGCTGAACGTGCTCGAGGCCACCGGTGGGGAGAAGCTCGACGATCGCACGGCGCTGCTGGCGCCGGGGGGCCGGCATCTCCGCCTCACCCACGACGGCCGTACGATGCTGACCGATGAGCCCGCGGTCGGCGGTCTGCGACCCCGCGCCGATCTTCTGATCGAGGACGCCGCGCGCGTTTACGGCGAGCGCATGCTGCTGGTCGTGCTCACCGGCATGGGCAGCGACGGCCTTCGCGGCGCGCGCGAGGTGCGCCGCCACGGCGGGCGCATCATCGTCGAGTCCGAGGACAGCTGCACGGTGTTCGGGATGCCCCGCGCGATCGTGGACAGCGGTCTTGCCGACGACGTGCTCGACCTGAGCGAGCTGGCACAGGCGATCGCAACCGAGGTGCGCGCATGAGCGAGCGCGAGACCCGCACGTTCGGGCGGACTGCGATCACCCGGCACCGGGGGCACGACGCGGCGCTGTCGGTGCCGAAGAGCGACCTGGTCGCGGCCGACGACTACATCTCCTTCTGCGACGGGCTGCGCCGGCTCTGCGGGATCGACCTGACGCAGTACAAGCGCCCGCAGATGGAGCGGCGGCTCCGCTCGTTCTTCGCCCGCCAGGGCATCTCCAGGCTGACCGACTCACTCGACCGGCTCCGGACCGACAGGCAGCTGCTCGACGACCTGCTCGATCGCGTCACGATCAACGTCTCCCAGCTGTGGCGCCATCCCGACCAGTGGACGCGACTCGAGGAAGGGCTGCTCAAGGACCTCGCCGCGGAAGGCCGCGTGCGGGCATGGAGCGCCGGTTGCTCGTACGGCGCCGAGGCTTACACGCTCGCCGCCGTCTGTAGCCAGGCGATCCCCGGCGTGCCCGTCCGGATCCTCGGGACCGACATCGATCAACGGATGGTGGCGCGCGCCAAGGCCGGTGAGTTCAGCGCCGAGGACGCCCGGAGCGCCCCCGCAGCCGCGATGGCGCGGTGGTTCCAGAAGACCGCCACGGGGTGGCGGGCCAAGTCGGCGCTGCGGTCGCTGACCCATTTCGAGGTGGGCGACCTGCTCAAGCTCCAGCCGCCCGCGTCGAGCTATGAACTGATCATGTGCCGCAACACGGTCATCTACTTCGCCGATCAGATCAGGGACGAGCTGCATTCCCGGCTCGCCCACGCGCTGCGACCGGGGGGCGTGCTCGTGATCGGTGGAACCGAGCGGGTATCCGATGCGGCGTCGCTCGGGCTGGCGACGATCCACCCCTTCATCTACCGAAAGTCGTGATGGATACCTCCGAGTACATGCCGATGTTCGTCGCGGAAACGCGCGAGCACCTGGAGCATCTGAACCTCGCGATCGTCCGACTCGAGGAGAACCCCAGGGATCGCCCGACGGTCGAGGAAATCTTCCGTATCGCGCACTCGCTGAAGGGCATGGCCGCCACCATGGGTTTCAGCCGCGTCGCCGAGCTGACCCACGAGATGGAGGACGTGTTCGAGCTGCTGCGCCAACGCACCAACGGCCTCCCGGTGGAGGCGATCGACACCGTGTTCGCGTGCCTGGACGCCCTGTCGGTGGCGGTCGAGGCGATCGAGACCGACGGTCAGGAGACGCTCGACCCGGCTCCCCTGGTCACCCGGCTGCGCTCGCTCGTGCGGCCCCGTACTCCCGAGCAGGAGATGGCTCGTGTCGGGATCGCGGACCCGCTCGACCACGCCGCAGTGCTCGCGGCCCAGGAAGCGGGCGCGCGTGTGCTCCGCGTGCACGTCACGTTGGGCGAAACGGTGCTGATGCCGGCCGTGCGGGCCCACATGGTTCTGGCGGCGCTCACCGACCACGGCGAGATCCTCGCGAGCTCGCCCCCGCCGGACGGCGTCGAGCAGTTCGAGGGCCGCGAGATCGACGCGTGGATCGCCAGTGATCACGAGGACGAAGCGATCGCGGCCGACGTCCGGGGGGTCTCCGAGGTCTTCACGGTCGAGGTCGATGAGGCGCCGGCGCCTGGCGTCAAGCACGCTGCGGTCGCGCCGCCGGTTCCCGAGATCGCCGTCCCGGCACCCGCGCCCTCGCCCACTGCGACGCCCGGCGCCGCTGCCGAAAAGCCGGCCGTCGCCGAGGTCGCGCCGCCGGCGCCGAAGCCTGCCGCCGAAAAGCCGGCCGCAGCGCCGATCAAGACCGCCCAAACGCGGACCGTCCGCGTCGACGCCGAGCGCCTCGACGCCCTGATGCACTCGATGGGCGAGCTCGTGATCCATCGCACCGCCGTCGAGGCGTTGACCGCGAACCTCGAGGTGGAGGGCCTCCAGCATGCCGTTCAGGAGCTGACCCGCAGCTCGCAGGCGCTCCAGGCGATGGTCATGCAGGTCCGCATGATCCCGGTCGACGTCGTCTTCCTGCGCTTCCCCCGCCTGATCCGCGACCTCTCGACCAAGCTCGCTAAAGAGGTCAAGCTCGAGCTCGTCGGGAGCGAGACCGAGCTCGACCGGACGGTCGTCGACGCACTCGGCGATCCGCTCGTCCACCTCGTCCGCAACGCCGTCGATCACGGTCTGGAGCGGCCCGATGAGCGCCTCGCCGCGGGCAAGCCGCGCCAGGGCACGATTCAGATCGCAGCGCGCCACGCCGGCGGCAGCGTCGTGATCGAGGTCCGTGACGACGGGAACGGGATCGATCCGCACGCAATCGCGCGCAAGGCCATGTCGCTGGGGATGATCGACGAGGAGGCCGCCGCGACGATCGATATGCGCGGCGCTGTCGAGCTGCTGTTCACCTCGGGCTTCTCGACCGCTCAGACCACCAGTGACATCTCCGGCCGCGGCGTCGGGATGGACGCGGTCCGCGAGAAGATCCGTCAGCTCGGCGGCGAGGTCGTGATCGACTCGACGCACGGCGCCGGGACGCTCGCCCAGATCCGGCTCCCGCTGACGCTCGCGATCGTCTCGGCGCTCCAAGTCGACGTCTCGGGCGAGCCATTCGCGATCCCGCTCGACCGGATCGAGCGGACGCTCCGGCTCAGCGAGCAGACGGTCCGGTCGGTGGCGGGCAAGCCGATGCTGGTGCTCGACGACGGCGTGCTGCCGCTGCTGGACGGCGCCCAGGTGTTCCGCCGAAACGTCGTCTCCAACCACGAATTCGTCGTGATCATCCGTACCCAGGACCGCCGCCTCGCGCTGGCGGTCGACGATCTGGTCGGCCAGCGCGAGCTGGTTACCCGGCCGCTCCCGGACATCGTCTCCGACGGCGAGCCCGTATCCGGAGGCGCCGCGCTGGCGGACGGCCGGATCGCGTTGATCGTCGACTGCGACGCGCTCGCCGCCGAGAACAGCGCCGCGGCCACGATAAGTCTTGCTGCTTAGACCACCGAAACCGAACACACAGGAGACCCGATCAGTGACCCCCCGCTACACCGAAGTGCAGCTGGATGCATTGCGGGAGTTGGCGAACATCGCCTCTGGAAACGCCGCGACCGCGCTCTCGCAGATGCTGGGCCGAGAGGTCGGGCTGAGCGTGCCGCGAGTGCTCGCGCTGCCGCTGGCCGACGTCGTGGAGGCGTGCGGCAGCCCCGATGAGTCGATCACGAGCGTCGTGATCCCGCTCGAGGGCGACGTCGACGGGCTCGTGCTCCTGCTGATCTCGACCGAGGGGGCGAATGCGCTATGCCGGCTGCTCGGCGTGCAAGCCGGCAGCGAGATCGGCGACTCGGCCCTGCGCGAGATCGGCAACATCCTCGGAACCGCGTGCCTGAACGCGCTCGCGTCGATGACCGGGCTGGATCTCGGCCCCTGTCCCCCACACCTGACCACCGACATGCTGGGCGCGATCGTCTCGTCGCTGGCGCTTTCCCAGGCCGCGTCGACCGACCTCGTGTTGGTCCTCGATTCCGAGCTCGAGGTCGCCGACGAGCCCTGCTCGATCTCGTTCGTGGTGCTGCCGACCGACGGCGCCGTCACGGACCTGCTTACGCCGCTGGGTCTCGCCGCTTAGCGATGGGATCGATACCAATGGGAGAAATTGCAGTGTCCAAACGAGATGGTGACGAACTCGTCGCGCGCGGTCTGGGCTCGTGCATCGGTCTGGCGCTGGTCGACCGGTTCGCGGGCGTCGCGGGACTCGCCCACATCGTGCTGCCCGAGTCCACCGAGACCGATCGGCAGACGGGCAAGTTCGCCGACCTGGCGGTTCCCGCGCTGATCGATCGCGTGATCCGCGCCGGAGCCACACGCCGCCGCCTCCAGGCGGTGCTCGCGGGCGGCGCGCGGATGTTCGAGCTAGGAGAGCTCGACATCGGTGCCCGCAACGAGGAGGCGGTCCGCGCCGGCCTCGCCGCCTCGGGAGTGTCGATACACGCCGCCGAGACCGGCGGCAGCCGCGGCCGCACGATGCGGGTCGAGGCCGGCAGCTGCACGGTGACCGTGAAAAAGGCCGGCGGCGACCCAACCACGCTGCTCGACGGCTCCGCCAGGCGCCGGCAGGCGGAACGCGCCATGGAAGGAGCCGGACGATGAGCGAGATGCTCGATCGAGACAAGGTCGCCGCGCTCGTCGAGGCGGCCAAGCAGGGGCAGCTCCCCGACCAGGGACCGTCGAGCACCCATCGTCGGGGCCAGCGTCTGCGGACGGTCGACTTCTCGCGACCGACAAAGTTCACCAGCGACCACCAGCGCCGGATCTCGCGCGCAATCGACACGTTCTGCCAGACGTCGGTCACGCGGCTCTCGACCGAGCTCCGCACCCCGGTCGAGCTCGAGGCGATCAACAGCGCTCAGGCCACCTGGTCGGGCGCCCAGTCCCAGCTGCCGAGTGGCTCGCTGTTCGTGACCCTCGACGTGCAACCCCTCGGCACCAGGATGCTGTTGACGGTCGAGCAGTCGTTCGTGCTGATGTGCCTTGACCTCCTGCTCGGCGGCTCGCCCGACAAGCCTCCGCGCGAGCGGCGGTTCAGCGAGATCGACACGGTGCTGACCCAGCGCCTGTTCGAATCGCTCGTCCATCAGCTCACGCTCGTGTGGCAGGACCTGGCTGGAATCAGCCTCTCGATCATCGACATCGATACGCACAACGACACCAGCCAGATCGCCGCAGTTTCGGAGCCGACGTTCGTGGTCGTAATCGAGAGCCGGATCAACAAGCACTCCGCCTCGATGGCGCTGCTGATCCCGTGGCTCGCGATCGATTCCGTAGCCGAGCGCCTGTCCGGCAAGGAGGCGCGCGAGCCGGAGGCCGAATCGGCCGGCGCGGCCGAGATCGGGCGGGCCATGGCCGGGGTCCCGGTCACCCTCCGCGCCGAGGTCGCCGCAATCGAACTGCCGATCGACCAGATCCTCTCGCTCGGGCCCGGCACCGTGATTCGGCTGGGCGCCCAGGCCGACCAGGGCGTGACGGTGTTCGCTGAGAACGTCAAGCTCGCCCGCGCCCAGCCCGGATGTAACGGCGCCCGGCGGGCGATCCAGGTGTCCGGCACCGAAAGGAAGTTCGGATGAGCCAGCAGCCCGACATCACCCCGCGCGAGGCGCTGATGCGCCTCGGCGCCTCGTCCGCGGAGGCAATAGCCAAGGTGCTCGAGATGTTCGTACCCGGGGCCGTGGAGCGCGGCGAGGTCACCGTGCTCGAGGACGGCGCGTCCCCGTTCGCGAACGTCGCCCGCGGCTCGATCGCCTCGAGCGTGTCCTACGTTGACGGCGTCACCGGCGCCAATATCTTCGTGCTGACGCCGGCCGGCGCGGGCGGTCTCGCCACCGCGATGGGCGCGCCGGCGGAGGAGGCCGAGGAGGGCGCGGACGCCCCGGCGGTGTCGGAGCTCCAGATGTCGGCGATCGCCGAGGCGGCCAACCAGATGATGGCCGCCGCGGCCGCCGCGATCGGCGTCGTGCTCGGCCAAGAGATCGAGATCTCGTCGCCTGACACGCGCGTGCTCGACGATCCGAGCTCGGCCGCCGACGTCTACGGCACCGCGCCGCACGCCACCTCGACGACTTTCCTGATCGCCGGCGAGGCGTGCCGTCTCATCCAGCTCGTGCCGCGGGCGTTTGTCGTCCGCATGGTGCGGGCGATCGACGAGGAGAGCGCCGAGCGCGCCGGCCGGGCCGTGGGCGGCGGATCGGCGGTCGGCGGCACGCGGTCGGCCGTCGACGCGAGCCCACACAGCCTCGCGCTCGAGGAGGCACTTGGTGGGATCAGCCTCCGAGTGTGGGCCGAGCTCGGACGCACCCACATGCCCCTGGGCGCCGCCCTCGGGTTGCCGGTCGGCGCGGTCGTCGACCTCGACCGTGCCGCCGACGCGCCAGTCGACCTGTACGTGAACGGGACGCGATTTGCGCGGGGCCAGCTGATCGTCACCGATGACGGCGAATGGGCCGTGTCGATCGACGGGCTCGACAGCGAGGGGCTCCGCGTGCTCGACCTGGCCCAGGCGGCGCGCACCGAGCCTCGCGAAGACGTCGAGCCGAACACCGAATCCCTGCAAAACGAAGCAGATCGTCCGATAGAGGACCGGGACCCATCTACAACCCCCGACCGAGAAATCCCTGAAGTGGCGCAAACAGAAGTGGAAGGAGCCGTGACCTGATGGCCCGTGTACTCGTAGTCGACGATGCCGCGTTCATGCGCAAGGTGGTGAGCGATGCACTCGCTTCCGGCGGCCACGAGGTGGTCGGCGAGGCGGGCAACGGCGTGGAAGCCGTTCAGCAGTTCCAGGTGCTCTCCCCCGAGCTGACTACCCTCGACATCACCATGCCGGAGAAGGACGGCCTCCAGGCGCTTGCCGAGATCATCGCGATCGACCCCGGCGCCCGGGTGCTGATGTGCTCGGCGCTCGGCCAGGAGAGCAAGGTGATCGAATCGATCCAGAAGGGCGCCAAGGACTTCGTCGTCAAGCCGTTCCAGCCTGCGCAGCTGCTCGAGGCCGTCGGCAAGGCGCTCGCATAGCGCCGAAACGAACCTAGAACGAACGGAACCGCCGAGTCATCTCGGCGTCGGGACCATCAGCTTCGTCGTCGGCCCCGGGCTCGGATTCGTTCGCGTCTGGGGCCGAGTCGTCTTCGTCCTCGGCGTCGTCCGGCTCGTGGTCGGCGTTGGCCTGCTGGACCACGGCCTCGAGGTGATGGCGAAGCTTCTCCTCGCTGCCCGGCTCGACGTCGGCCACCCGGACCGTGTTCTTCTTGACCTCGATGTCGCCCCAGTCCCCACTACCGAGCAGCGCCACCGTCGTCTCGAAGCTCCGCTTCCAGCCCTTGGGGACGTCGCCGTCGAGCGGCACGGTGAGCTTGGCGTCATCGACCTCCGCGGCCGACCAGTCGAGCGAAACCTCGGGCATAGGGGGGTTCTACCCGGCACGGGCGCGCTGACACGCGCCGGCGAGCCCGACCCAACCGCCGGCAACCCCCACCCCCGACACACCGAACCCCCACCCCCGACACACCGAACCCCCACCCCCGACACACCGAACCCCCACCCCCGACACACCGAACCCCCACCCCCGACACACCGGAAACTAGCCCCAAAAACGTCGCACTCGACCCCGCCCGCCCGCCGAATGCGCATTCGGTCGGCTCTGGCACCGCTTTCGACGCATTCGAGCCGCGAGAAGTGCCGAGTGCGCAGGTATTGGGGTATCCGCCGCTACGGCTCCGGCCACGGCCGCCCGGACTGGGCGCCACCGCCCCGTGACCCATCTGCAGATGCCGGCTCAAGGCGCCGGGGGTAGCAGCCGATTACCGGAAGGACTCTCCCTCGGAGTCGTTTCCCTCGATGAAGTCGCTCACGTTCATACGTGGCGTCGTACTTGCCGGCGCCCTGATGCTGATCGCTGCCACGCCTGCGCTGGCTGCGACCACCGATGCCCAAGGCGGCACGACCGCGCCCGCCAAGAGCGCCACGGTCGTGCACACCAAGAACGGCACGGTGGCGCACGTCCAGAGCGCCCAGGCGCTCGCCCAGTCCACGGGCGAGGACACACCGGTACACCTGAGCGGGAGCTCGGGGACCACGCACACCTCCTCGAGCAGCGGCGGCGGGGCGAGCATCGTCCGCACGATCGTGGGCCTGTTCATCGTGATCGCCGTGATCTACGGAATCGCGTGGATCATGAAGCTGGCCAAGAAGAGCAAGACCCGCCCGACGGGCCAAGGCCTCACGCAGGTCGCGAGCCTGCCGCTGGGCAGCGGCCGTTCGGTCGCGGTCGTGCGTGCCGGCCGTGAGGTGCTGGTGGTCGGAGTCGCCGAGAACGGCGTCACCCCCATCCGCAGCTACTCCGAGGCAGAGGCGATCGCGGTCGGTATCGAGGTTCCGCCGGAGAAGCCCGAAGTGGCCGACCGGGCAGAGAAGCCTTCCGACCGCGTGCTCGACGTCCTGCGGCGGATCACGGCTCGCTCGTGAAGGTCGACTCGGGCAACGCACTCCAGATCCTGCTGCTGATCGGTGGGATCTCGATCCTGCCGGCGATCCTGTTCACGGTCACCGGGTTCACGCGGATCCTGATCGTCCTCAGCTTCGTCCGCAGCGCGCTCGGGACCCAGAACACGCCTCCGAACCAGGCGCTGATCGGGATCGCGCTGTTCCTGACCCTGTTCGTGATGGCGCCGACGATCAGCGCGATCAAGAAGGACGCCTGGGACCCGTACTCGCAGCACGCCATCTCGACCTCGCAGGCGATCTCGCGCGCGGAACAGCCCCTACGCGAGTTCATGTTCAAGCAGACGCGGAGTCAGGACCTGTCGCTGTTCGTGAACCTGGCGCACATCCAACAGCCCCAGACGCGCGCTCAGGTCCCGACCTACGTCCTGATCCCCGCGTTCATCATGAGCGAGCTGAAGACTGCGTTCGAGATCGGGTTCCTGATCTTCCTGCCGTTCCTGCTGATCGACCTGATCGTCTCCTCGACGCTGATGTCCATGGGGATGATCATGTTGCCTCCTTCGTTCATATCGCTGCCGTTCAAGATCCTGCTGTTCGTCCTGGTCGACGGCTGGGACCTGATCACCGCCTCGCTCGTCAAGAGCTTCCACTGACATGGATCAGGACACAGTCGTCAATCTCGCAACCCAGGCGATGATGCTCTCGCTGAAGATCGCCGGCCCGATCCTGCTGCTCGGGCTGATCATCGGCCTGCTCGTGAGCATCTTCCAGGCGGTCACGTCGATCCAGGAGCAGAGCCTGTCGTTCATCCCGAAGGTCGTCGGGGTGGCGGTGCTGATCGTCGTGCTCGGGCCATGGATGCTCGACCAGCTGGTCAGCTACGCCCAGAACCTCTGGATGTCGATCCCGTCATTGGTCGGATGAACCAGCTGACGCTCAATCACGTCCTCACGGCGCTGGGCGGTGGCCAGTCGATCACCGCGTTCTTTCTCGTGCTCGGGCGGGTCAGCCCGCTGTTCGTGCTCGCGCCGCTGTTCTCGGCCAAGCAGATTCCCAACCAGGTGCGCGGCGTCGTCGCGGTCGCGTTGGCGGTCGGGCTGACCGGCTTGGCCATGCACGGTCAGACGATCCCGACCGAGCCGCTGCAGGTCGCGGGGCTCATGGTCGTGCAGCTGCTCGTCGGCCTGCTGTTCGCGTTCGCGATTGCTGCGCTGCTGGCGGCCGTGCAGACCGCCGGCGGGTTCGCCGACATCCTCTCCGGTTTCTCGTTCGGCGCCACCGTCGACCCGATCAACGGAAACCCGGGCGGCGTTTTCTCCGAGCTCTACGCCCTGATCGGGGTGATGCTGTTCATCGCGATCGGCGGGGACGCTTGGATGCTCCGCGGCATGGCCCGGACGTTCACGCTGGTCCCGCTGACCAAGGCGCCCCAGCTCGGCTCGCTCGCGCACGCCGCCGAGCTGTCGTTCACCTCGATCTTCACCTCCGCGCTAGAGGTCGCCGCCCCGGTGATGCTCACGCTGCTGATCACCGACGTCGCGTTCGGCATGGTCTCGCGGGTCGTCCCGCAGATGAACGTCTTCTCGGTCGCCTTCCCGCTGAAGGTCGGCGTCTCGCTGCTGGTAGTCGCCGCGACGCTCCCGTTCCTGGGCGGCTGGATGCAGAACCAGATTTACACCTCGGTCGCCACCGCGCTCCACGCCTTCTAGGACCAGCCATGGCCGATCACGACAAGACAGAAAAACCGACACCCAAGAAAAAGCGCGAATCCCGGAAGCAGGGACAGGTCGCCAAGAGCACCGACCTCAACGGCGCGGTCGTCCTCGCGGCCGGGCTGATCGGGCTCCTCGCCGTCGGCCCCGCGGTCGTCTCGGGCGTGGCCAACTCGATGCGCTCGACCTTCGGGCAGATCTCCAATCCCGGCGATGCCACCAGCGCGGCCGGGCTCCACGCGCTGTTCTCGGCAGCAATGCACACGATCCTCGGCACGGTCGCCCCGATCGCCGGCCTGTGCCTCGCCGCAGCCCTGATCGTGAACATCGCCCAAGTCTCGTTCAAACCCTCGATGACCGCGATCAAGCCCAACTTCAAGAAGATCAACCCGGTCGCGGGCTTCCGGAACCTGGTCGGGATCAGGCTCGCCACCGAGGGGATCAAGGCGATCGCGAAGGTGACGGCGGTCGGCGTGGTCGTCGCGATGGCGCTGCTGCCCCAGCTCACAAATATCGGCGCGAGTGTCGATACGCCGCCGGCCGCGCTCGGGGTGCTGATCAACTCGAGCATTATGGGCATCGCCGAGCGCGCTGCGATCGCCTACCTGCTGATCGGGATCCTCGACTTCATCTATCAGCGCTACCGCCACAACAAGCAGCTGAAGATGAGCAAGCACGAGGTCAAGGAGGAGGGCCGGCAGCAGAATGCGCCCCCCGAGGTACGCGCTGCGATCCGCCGGCGCCAGATGCAGGCCGCGCGTGCCCGAATGATGGCCGCGATCCCCAAGGCCGACGTCGTCGTCACCAACCCGACGCACTTCGCGGTTGCGCTCAGCTACGACGGCAGCCACCCGGCGCCGGTCGTGGTCGCCAAGGGCCAGGACCTCGTGGCCAAGCAGATCCGCCGGATCGCGGAAGAGAACATGGTGCCGATCGTGCCCGACCCGCCGCTGGCGCGCTCGCTGCACTCCTCAGTCGAGATTGGCCAGATGATCCCCGCCGAGCTTTACGCCGCAGTGGCGCAGGTGCTGGCGTTCGTCTACCGGATGGCCGGGCGTAGGAAGGCCGCGGCATGAGCGAGAACATGCTCACCAGACTCCTGAAGCACACCGACCTGGTCGCCGCGGTGTCGGTCGTCGTGGTGGTGACGATGTTGATCGTCCCGCTGCCGTCGATGCTGCTCGACCTCTTCATCACGATCAACATCTCGGCGGCGCTGGCGGTCGTGGTGGCGACGATGTACCTGAACAAACCGCTCGAGTTCGCGGCGTTCCCGAGCCTCCTGCTGCTGACCACGATGTTCCGGCTGGCCATCAACGTGTCGGTCACCCGCCTGATCCTGACCAAGGGCGACGCCGGCAGCGTCGTCCGCGACTTCGGCCAGTTCGTCGTCGGCGGCGACGTCGTGATCGGCCTCGTGATCTTCCTGATCCTGGTCGTAATCCAGTTCGTGGTCGTGACGAACGGCGCCGGCCGCGTCGCCGAGGTCGCCGCCCGGTTCACCCTCGACGCCATGCCCGGGAAGCAGATGGCGATCGACGCCGACCTGAACGCAGGGCTGATCACCGACCAGGAGGCGCGCCACCGCCGCCAGGAGATCGCCCGCGAGGCGGACTTCTACGGCGCGATGGACGGTGCTTCGAAGTTCGTCAAGGGCGACGCGATGGCGGCCCTCATCATCACCGGGATCAACCTGATCGGCGGGATCGTGGTCGGCGTCGTCCAGCACCACGTCCCCTTCTCGCAGGCGACGCACACCTACTCGCTGCTGACCGTCGGCGACGGCCTCGCCGCTCAGATCCCCGCGCTCCTGATCTCGGTCGCAACCGGCATCCTGGTGACCCGCTCGGCGTCCGAGAAGGACCTCGGCTCGGACCTCGCCAACCAGATCCTCCGCCAGCGCAAGGCTCCGCTGGTGGCGGGCTGCGTGGTCTGCGCGTTCGCGCTGATCCCGGGCCTGCCCAAACTGCCGTTCCTGTTCATCGGCGGGATCATGGCCGCGATCGGCTGGTCGGTGCGCAACGGAATGCCTGACGAGATCGCCGCCGCCGCGGCCGCCGCAGCGCTTCCCGCCCCCACTGAGGCGGACAAGCCCTCGGCGCCGCGCGAGGAGGTGCTCAAGGAACTCCCCATCGATCCGCTCGAGCTCGGCATCGGCTTTGGGCTGGTGCCGCTCGTCGATCGCCGCACCGGCGGATCGCTGGTCCGGCGCGTGTCGATGATCCGGCGCCAGATCGCGAGCGAGCTCGGCATGGTGATCCCGCCGGTCCGGATCCACGATGAGGTCGACCTCGATTCGCACGAGTACGTGGTCAAGGTTCGCGGCACGGTCGTGGCCCGCGGCTCGATCATGGCCGGCCATCACCTGGCGATGGATCCAGGCGACGCGGTCGGGACGCTGCCCGGGATCCCGACCACGGAGCCGGCCTTCGGACTGCCGGCGATCTGGATTCCGGAGTCCCAGCATGCCGAGGGCGAGGCTCTCGGATATACGGTCGTCGACGGCGAATCGGTGATCGTCACCCACCTCACCGAGACGATCCGCAACCACGCGGCCCAGCTGCTCACGCGGCAAGACGTACGCCAGCTTCTGGATCAGCTAAAGGAAATCAACGAAGCTGTCGTTACGGAGGTTGTGCCCGATGTTCTCTCGCTTGGCGAGATCCAGCGTGTCTTGCAGTCCCTCCTCTCCGAGGGCGTGTCGATCCGCGACCTCGGCGCAATCGTCGAGTCCGTAGGCGACAAGGCCCGGATCACGCGCGACCCCAACCTGCTGGCCGAATACGCGCGCCAGGCGCTCGGCCGGGCGATCACCGCGCCACATCTGGACCCGATGCAGAAGCTGCGCGTGATCACGCTCGACCCGACGGTCGAGCAGGAGCTGGCGACATCAATCACCCAGACGAGCGACGGGGAGTACCTGGCGATGGAGCCCATCCGGGCCCAGGCTGTGCTCACCGCCGTCAAGAGCCAGTCCGACCAGGCTTCCGCGCGTGGCGGGATCCGCCCGGTGCTGCTCTGCTCGGCGCGCGTGCGTCGCCACGTCCGCCGTCTCGTCGAGTCATCTATCCCCCACCTCCCGATCTGTTCTTACAACGAAGTCGCCCCAGGCATCAGCGTCGAAACCATAGGAGTAGTTAGCGCATGAGCACCCTGACCGAGCCCCACACCAACGGCCATGACCGAGAGCTGGGCGGCGTGCGCACCTACCGCGGACGGAAGCTCGAGGATCTGATCCCCCAGATTCGATCCGAGCTTGGCCCCGACGCGATCATCCTTCGCCAGCGCGAGGGCCTGATGGGCGGGGTCGGCGGATTCTTCGCCCAGAAGTGCGTCGAGGTCGACGCCCAGGCCGCGCCGGGTGGGCGGGGATCTCATCCTCCGAGCGTCGACTTCTACGACGAGGACGAGCCGGTCAACGGCTGGGAGCTGCCCGAGGACGAGGTCTATTCACTTCCCGCCCTGCCGCCCGCCGAAGAGCCCGTGACGCCGCCGCCGGTCGCCGCCGATCCGGTCGCGCTCCCGGCGCCCGAGCCCGCGTTCGAAGCGCCCGAGCCCGTCTTCGAAGCTTCCGCGCCGGCTGCGCACGACGCGTTCGCCGACGAGCCCGAGACGGCCGTCCCCGCTCCCGAGGGCGCCGCGGAGTCGTTCGTGAGCCGCCTCGAGCAGGCCGCGGCGCACGTGGACATCGACGAGCTGGTCAAGCTCGTGACTACGGGCGGGCTGCCCACCTCCGACCAGATCGATGACACACCTGATCCGATCGCCGCCGAGCCTATCCCGGCTCCGGTGGCCGAGGAGCCCGTCGCGATCCCGGCCTCCGAGCCGATCGCGCCGCCCGCACCCGAGCCGGTCACCCAGACCCCCGTTCCCGCACCCGTCATGGAGGTCCCCGCGCCGGCGACGCCCGCACCCGTCTCGATCGCTCCCGCGCCGACCCCCGAGCCGACTTCCGCGCCGGTGACGCTGCCGCCGGTGACGCTGCCGCCGGCCGCCAACCCGTGGGTCGCCAAGCAGGCCGGAGACCTCGACCCGAACGACGCGACCGCCGTCGCCCAGGAACTGACCGCACAGGGCATCAGCGAGGCCTGGGCCAACGAGCTGATCGTCGCCGCCGCTGCGCACCGCTCGCCGCTCGCGGGTGGCAGCCTGCGCGACGCGGTGCGCGCCACGCTCGCGGCCACCATCCCCGCACCGGCTCCCCTCCCCGCCCACGGAGCCGCAATCGCGTTTGTCGGCGCCGGCGGCGCCGGCAAGACCCGCTGCGCGGCGGCGCTGGCCTCGGCGTACGCCAAGGGCTCGACGCTCGCGGCGAGCGTGGTATCGCTCGGCAGCGACGACTGGGGCGGCGACCTCAAGGAGCTGCTCAAGGGACAGAACGTCTGGGTGATGGGCGCGGCTCAGGGCGTCGAGGCAATGCCGGCCGTCCAGCATGGCCGCGATGGCGGCCTCGTCGTGGTCGATACCGCCGGCGTGACGCCGCGCGACCCGGCCGGCGTCGAGACGCTCGCGAACGACCTCCGCTCGCTATCGCTCGATGCGGTCTATATCGCGGTTCCCGCGACGTTCAGCGTCCACGCGGCCCGGAAGCTCGTCGAGGGCTTCGCGGCACTCGGCGCGGACGGGATTGCGGTCACCCACGGCGATGAGGCCGATCAGCTCGGGATCGCCGCGGAGCTTGCGCACATCAGCGGCATGCCTGTCGCCTACATCCACGAGGGTCTCGAGCTCGACGGCGCGCTGTCGGCGGCGGACCCCTCATCGCTGGCGGCCCGCCTGCTCCCATGACACCCCAGCCCGAGCCCACCGACAACGTCGTTCGCCTCAACGTGGGCGGCAAGGAGGGCAAGCTGACGACTCCTGTCGGCAGCCACATTCCGGTGCGCGTGTACGAGCGGGGCGGCGACTACCTGATGCTCGTGCTGATGCTCGACGCCGGCGACGAGCTGTCTCGCGACGTGGTCGAGCCGCTGATGCTCGAGTACGTCTCGCCGCGCGGCCTGGTCCGCTTCCACGGGGAGGGCGTGATCCAAGAACGGGATCTGGTGCGCTTCGACGTGTCCGCCGCACCGGAGGTGACGCAGCGACGCGAGTTCGTACGCGTGCCGTCCGCTCAGCAGGTGGAGGTCGCCAAGGCTCACGGCGGCGATCCGATTGGCGCCCACGCGATCGACATCAGCGGCGGCGGCATGCTCGTTAGTGGAGCCGACGCGCTCCCGCTCGGCGCACACGTCCGTTTCAGCCTCAACCTCGGCGCGGGCTCCGCGCCGATCGAAGGCCACGCCCAGGTCGTCCGCGCCGGTGACGAGGGCAAGCGTGCGCTCGTGTTCGACGAGATCTCGAGGTCCGACCGCCAGCGGCTGATCCACTTCGTGTTCGAGCGACAGCGCGCGGCGCTGGCCAAGGTGGGACGCCTGATCGATCACAGGAGCGCCGGATGAGCAAGAGCTCGAAGGACGAGAAGAAAGACAAGAAGAAGAAAAAGGGCGACGACGCCTCCGGCGCCGCCGGAGGCCCGAGCGTCTTCAACCACCCTCGCGCCCGTTATCAGGTCCGCCGCGCGAAGGGCTGGGGCGGAATCGCCGGGTTCTTGGTCGCGGGCTACCTGAGCTACAAGGCCGGCGTTCCGACCTTCGACGTCGGGTTGCGTGCGCTCGTGTTCGGGATCGTCGGCTACATGCTCGCGTGGATGTGTGCGGTCACGGTCTGGCGCCAGCTCGTCCTCGCCGAACTGCGCGCCGCGGTCGAGCGCACCCAGGCCCCGGACCCGGACCTGATCCCGGCACGCGCGCAGAAGCCCGCGCCCGGCAACGACGCCTCGCCCGCGCAGGCAACGGCCGGCTCCTAGCAGACGCTTAAACCACCGACATGGACCCGCTCCATCCGATCGTCCCGGTCCCGCCGAACATCCCGCCGGTTACCCCGGCACCGATGGCCGGTGGGGTCAACCGGGACGGCGCCCGGACGAACGCGGACCGGGACCGGCGCCGGCGCAGGCGTCCCGAGTCCGACGCGGCCGCGCATGCCTCAGTCGACGGAGCCGACTACTACGTCGATGACCCCGGGGACGACGACGAACCGGGCCTGCACATCAACGTGACCGCCTGATCTGACGGGCTTTTCACGGGTGTGTCCAGACCGATCTGGACGCCCCTCAAGTGCAGGACATCGAGGGCGATAACCGGAGAGACCGGCAGCAAGGAGCAGCCGGGGGACAAACCCAAAACGACCACACCACGGAGGTGTAAAACATGTCCCTTTCGATTCTCACCAACACGTCTGCGATGCAGACGCAGATCAGCCTCAATAACTCGAGCAATGCTGTCTCAACCGCGATGCAGCGTCTGTCCTCGGGTCTGCGGATCAACTCGGCTGCCGATGACGCCGCCGGTTACGCGATCGCCCAGGGCCTGACCTCCCAGGTCAACGGCCTTCAGCAGGCGAGCCAGAACGTCAGCGACGCGACCTCGATGGTCCAGACCGCCGATAGCGCGCTGAACAACGTCCAGAGCATGCTTCAGCGTGTCAGCGAGCTGGCCGTGCAGTACGGCAACGGCGACCTGTCCTCGACGGACAAGACGGACATCCAGGACGAGGTCAACCAGCTCACGCAGGAGATCGACCGCCAGAAGGGCTCGGTGCAGTTCAACGGCATCAACCTGCTCGACGGCTCGGCCGGCTCGGGCGGCGCGGTCACCTTCCAGGTCGGCCCCGCCTCCAACGACACGCTCACGGTGTCCTTCCAGAACATCGAGAGCTCGTCGAACCTGGGCATCACCGGGTTTACCTGGGCTAACGCGGCCAGCGGCGGCACGGTGTTCGACCTGAGCCAGAGTGGCGCGGTCAGCAACATCACCGCGGCGATCAACAACGTCTCGTCGCTCGCGGCGACCCTGGGCGCGGTCCAGAACCGTCTCCAGTACACCGCTACGTCGATCTCGACGACGCAGGAGAACATGTCCTCGTCGCTGAGCAGCATCCAGGACGTCAACATGGCGTCTGAGATGACGACGTTGACCCAGCAGCAGGTGCTGCAGCAGGCCGGCACGGCGATGCTCGCGCAGGCCAACTCGCAGCCTCAGCTGGTGCTGAAGCTGATCACGGGCTAGTCCCCCTTTCGCAGGGCCGGGCGGCGCTTCGGCGTCGCCCGCGCCCGGCGAGAAAGTTTTCGCAGGGCCGGACGGCGCTCAGGCGTCGCCCGCGCCCGGCGAGCCAAGCTCGGCAATGCCGAGGGCACAATCCGCTCGCGCCTCTCCTCATACCGCGCGAGCCACATAACCACGTCCGATTCATCGAGGGAACCGGAAAGCGGAGGCGGGCTGCTCGCAGCTCGCCTCCGCGTGGTTTAAGAATCGGCGCACGGGCGTGGACTTCAGTTCGCGGCGGCACGCCCGATTACAGGGATACCGGGCCATCTCGATGCCCAGGATCTGCCTGTGCCCGTCCTGATTTCAGCCCCGCTTCACGGAACTTCGACCCGCTCGGGGGGTCACGCGTTGCGCAAGCGTGAGCGCGACCGTCTGCTCGCCGTCGCGGACGCCATGCTCGACGGCGCGCGGCAGCTCCCCTACCTCGAGTCGGCGTCTGTGCGCAGGATGGCCGGCGACCTTCTCGAGGCGATCCCTCTCCTCGACGCGCCGGCCTACGAGGGTGCGCGGGACCTGATCGCGCGGACAGCTGAAAGCTTGCTGACCGCACCGGGCGCCGACACGAGCTCGACGGTGCACGAACTGATTGGTCAACTCCGCGCGCTCAGGCAACGGCTTCTCGCCGACACAAACCTCACCTACACGGTCGTGTTCATGCCTTACAACGCGTCCATGTGGGACAGCCTGCACACCATCTGGGCCGCCGCCCAAGCTGATCCTCGGGTCGAGGCGATCGTGGTTCCGATCCCGTACGCGGACCGACTCCCGGACGGCAGCGCTGGTGCCTGGCACGTTCACACGAACGACCTGCCCCCCGAAGTCCCGGTCACGCCGCATACCGAGTTCGACCTCCAAGGTACGCATCCTGACGCGATCTACCTCCACAACCCCTACGACGGCAATAACCGCGTCACGAGTGTCGCTTCGCAGTTCTATAGCGCGGAGCTGCGCCCGCATACGGACCTGCTGGTGTACGTCCCGTACTACGTATCGGCGATACCGACAGGAGAGCATCTATACCAATCGCCAAGCTTCGACCTGTTCGACAAGGTGATCGTGCAGTCGGAAGAGATCGACCAGGGGGTCATCGAGAAGTGGACGAGCAACAAGGTGGTGCCGCTTGGTTCACCGAAGTTCGACTATGTCCGTACGCCGGGGTCGCCTCCTCCACCGGACTGGGCGGAAAGCATGAGCGGGAGAACCGCACTTCTGCAGGTGACTTCGCTCTCGACCTTGTTGGGCGGGGACCGTCAAGCCCTCATGCGGAAGCTGCACGAGGTCCTCGACATGGTGGAAGCGAGCGAGGACCTGCTGCTGTGGTGGCGACCCCACCCGCTGGAGCGGGCGACCATCACCAGCATGGTGCCTGACATCGAGCCTCTCTACACGGCGTATGAGGAGCGGGCCAAGCTTTCGGACCGCGTCATCGTCGACACCTCTATGGACCTGCAACGGGCGATCCACAACACGCACGCCTACTACGGCCAGTGGAGTTCGATCGTCGAGCTCTTTGGGTTCACCGGCAAGCCGATGGTGATTCATGACGCCAACGTGGAAACGAACGTGCCCCGGCCCGAGGGACCTCAGGACGATGGCCCGAACGCTGCCCTGACGGCATACGCTCGGCCTGAATGGTTTGTCTATGAGGGTGCGATCGAGTACCTGCGCCGGATGCTGAGCCAAGCCGACGGTCTGGTACCCGGCCAGCATGAGTACTTCGCGTCACTCGCCGCGCACTCGGACGGCACCGCGGGCCAGCACATCCACGATTACGTGATCAGCTGTCTGACGGATGCGTGACCCCCGCCCATGACATCCGACGTTGACAGTGCGATCGACGAACTGCAGCGCTCCGGCCGGCTCCAGGACGCCCAGCTCTACGCGTTCGGCCACACCGCCGCGACCGAGCAGATGCGCCGACGGCTGGGCCGATACGACATTGCGCTCACCGGGATCCTCGACAATAACCCCGCAAAGCGCGGCAGCTCGCTGCAAGGGGTCCCCGTCGTTGCCCCGAGCGCGATCATCGACGTCGACGTACCGTCGGTCGTTCTGATCGCCTCGCGGTTCCACAGCGAGATGCGCGAGCAGTTGCTGAACCTGAGATACGCGGGGGAAATCATCCGCGTTGGCACCGCCTCCATCGAACCTGACACCGCATCCGGGAGGGACAGTGGTCGTGGCGCGCAGCTGCTCGATCAGCTCCGCGCGACTCACCCGGGCCGCCATCTGGTCGTGTGCCCGTTCGGCGCACTGGGCGACGTGTACTGGGGCCTCGCATACCTCCCGGCCTTTGCCGCCGCCCGTCGGCTGGCGCCCGCGGTTGTGGTCGTCGTCGGTGAGGGGTGTCGGCAGGTCGCCCGGCTATTCGGGCACGAGGACCTTTACAGCCTCACGCAGGTCGAGATGGACGATCTTGTGGCTGCGGTTGTGGCTGCGGGGCCGCCGGACGCGACGATCGCTCACCACGACCGGCCCTATGGCGACGGTGCCCCCGTCCGGGCGCTGGATGACCGGTTCGTGGCGTTTACCGACATGTACCGGGACCTCGTCTACAAGTTGTCGGCCCAGTCTCGACCGCAGGCCCCAAGGCGGGACGTGCTGGCGCAGGCCGGCCAGGCTGACGCGTCATGGGCAAGCGAGATTCCGCGAGGCCGGTCTGTGCTGATGACCCCCTACGCCAAGAGTGTCGTGCCCGTTCCGTGGTCGTTCTGGGAGCACACCGCCGAGCGCCATGTGTCGCAGGGAGAATTGGTCGCAACGGTCGTGCATGGTGACGAGGATCCGGTACCCGGGACGCTCGCGCTTGAGATTCCGATACCGGAGCTGCTCGATGCCGTCGAGCACGCGGGCACCTTCATCAGCCTGCGCAGCGGGCTCTGCGACGTCGTTCATACCGCTCGCGCCCGGAAGGTCCACGTTTTCCCGGACGCTTACTACAGCACCACTCCCCACAAGGTCGCTGATTTCTTCGCCCTCCCAGGTTGGGAGTCGGTCGTTCTCCGGGTTTCATGAGCGCCAGGAGGCGATCATCCGCTGATACATCTCCGCCATCCCGTAGCGCGGCTCCCAGCCGAGCGCGCGGATCTTGCCTGTCGCCAGACGATATGAGGAGGGCGGCGCGTACCCCCGGCTTTCAATGTCCCCGGGCGGCTTGACGACGACGTTGATCGTCCCGCCGGCGACCTCGCGTGCGACCACCTCCGCCATCTGCCGAATGGTCATGCTTGCCTGCGAGTTGGCCACGTTGTACGCCTCCCCGGCCGCACCTTTGGTGGCGAGCAGCAAGAGCGCCCGTAGAGCATCTGCGAGATAGCAGACGTTGGTCAAGCCGGCCCCGTCGGTGTGCAGCTCGATGTCACGCCCGGCCAGCACCGAACGCGCGAACTGCACGGGGACACGGGTGTTGGCCGGATCGTTCGGAACCCCGGCGCCGAAGGCGAGACCGAGGCGGGCATTTGTCGTGCGGAGGCCATATTTCGTGGCGTAGGCGGCGCTCAGCGCCTCGGCCCGCCGCTTTCCCTCCGGGTAGCTGCTGCGAGGATCGCCCCGATCGAGGAACCCCCGGTCGCTCTCCGCAACCACCCCGGACAAGCCCTGGCCGTACACCTCCATCGACGACACGCAGACGATGCTGCTGGCTCCGAGCGCCACAGCTAGGTCGAGAACGTTGCGGGTGCCCTCAACCGCGGTCCCGAGGACCTCTTCGGGACAGGCGACCATGCGCGCCGATGAGGTCACCCCGGCGGCATGAAACACAAAGTCGGCCCTGTCCAACCCGCTCATGGCCGGCGAAAGCTCGCGTACGTCCGCCGCGAGAAACCGCACGTCGAGCTCAGCTTCGAGTCTTCGTCCTTTGACGACGTCGCGTCCCTGCGCCACCACCGTGAGACCCAGCCCTCTGGAAGCGTTGGCAGCGCAGAGAACTCGAGCGATTCCGTTCCCGATTGTCCCCGTTGCGCCCGTCACGAGCACGGTGGCGCCGCGGAACCGGTCCCAGAGGATCGCCCGATCTTTCAGCGCGGTCTCAACATCGTTTCTGAGCACATCAGGCGTGGCCACAACGCAGACTCACCACGCGGGGAATGGAGCGGGCCATGCTCGGGTCACGCTGCCAGGATCTGCTGATTTTCCATGACCTCGTACAGCGCACGGAAGACGTAGTAGTCCGTAGGCTTGGTGATCTTCATGTTGTTGGGCGTACTGGCGACCACGCGCGGACGGATCCCGCGCATGTGACAGAGGTGGGCAGAGTCGATCGTCGCGACTTCCGCCGCCTCCGCCCACGCATAGAGCTCGAAGATCAGCCCGTACCCGAAGCTCTGCGGTGCTTTGGCGACGTGCATCTCATCCCGGGGCGGAACATCCAGAATTTCACCGTCAGCGCCCACCCGCACGACGCTCTCGACCGCGCGCTCGACGGTGATGGCCGCACCGTGCTCGCGGGCGACGGCGATGTTCTCGGTGACTAGCCGCTCGTCGATCAGGGGGCGTACGCCGTCGTGGATCAGGACGATGTCCTCGTCGGCTGTTGAGTCTCGCATCGCAAGGAGCCCGTTGTAGATCGACGCGTGACCGGTCGCGCCGCCGGCGACGATCGTCGTCACCTTATGGATCTCATAGCGACGGAGCAAGCGCTTCAGCTCTCCGATCCACGACTCCAGGCACACCACCACGATCCTGTCGACCTCCGGGTGGTGTTCGAAGTGCTCGATCGTGTACATGATCACCGGCTTGCCATGCAGTTCCAGGAACTGCTTGGGGGTCGCCCTGGTGCTCATGCGCTGGCCGGTGCCTCCGGCGAAGATGAGGGCCGTGACCGCGCTCACGTCAGGTACTCCAATACCTCGGTGACGATGTCCTCTTTATCGCCGTCTCCGTACTCGACCTCACGCAGATTCCGCCCCAGCCCCATCGCGCTGAGGCTGAAGTACTCGTGAAACGAGCCCTTGTAGAAGCGGCCTTCCCGGTCATACAGAACGACCTTCCGGCTCTCGGTACCACTCACAACGTCGCAGAACCCGCTGCGCACGCCGACAAAATAGCCCGCTGTCTCGACGAGATCCGGGGCCAGAGACAGAGGGAAGCGGGCGGCCTTGGTTCCCGCAAGCGGCTGCTCCCTGGGACCGCAGTTTGTGCACACCGTCAGCCCGCGCTCGGCACAACGGGCAGCCACCCTTGTCCAGAAGGACTGATCCGGGACATGAAAGAGCGTGTTCGCGTATGGCGACAGCACAACCGTACGGCCGGGTACCAATCCCTGCTGGTCGAAGAGCTTGAGCACCTCTTCGTTGGTCGCGCAAGCCTGCGGGATCTGAGGCGCGATCTCGTCTCCCAGCCCGAACACGGTGTGCCGGAACATCTTCTCGAAGTTGAGGCCCTTGTATCCGCGCAACCACTCGGTAGGTGCTCCCATCCATCCATCGTTCAGCACAACGATCGAGTTCGGACGTGCACGAATGAGCCTGCCGTAGGAGATCACGCTGTTGAGTGCTTGCTGATCGGCAACGGCTACACGACTCTCTCCCATCATCCGCGCCACTTGGGCGCACGCATTGCTTGCCACCGCGAGGGTGTAGTCACGTATCGCCTCTCGCTCCACGAAGCTCTGCAGGAACAGCTCGATGAGATACATGTCTCCGGTGCCGGCGTAGGGAGCGATGAAGAGGGTCGACTCACGGTTACCACGGGTCAACTTCCTGTAGGTAAGGCGGCCGCGCAGGAGATGCGGGGCAAACCGCACGAAAGACTTGAGCGACTCATCCAGGTGCAGCGGCGTGAGGACAAACGCCTGCCGTCGCTTGCGATAGCCGAGCGTCTCCAGCTGATGGAGCATCTCCCGCGCCGCGGCAAAAGCCACCACGATGACGACATACTCGTCGCTGAACGGGACCAGCACCTCCTCTGGGCTCTGCACGAGCAGACCTTGATAGTTCCGGCCGATCTTGTCCGGGTCGTTGTCGACCACGGCGTGAATGGGAACGCCGTGCCTTTCGAGCTCGTCCTTCACTTGGGCCGCAAGCACGGACGCGCCGAACAGCACTGCCTTCCTCCCGCGCAGGGCCCGGCGGCGGCCAACGCGGCGCGCCTGACGCCGCAGGGCGTCTCCGGCGCTAGGCACAGGTCACTCCCGGGCCGACCCACCCGCGGATCCGGTACATCGACAGGCACACCAGATCATCTAGGGTGAGCCCGTTCACGCCCTCCATCTGCCTGAGGCGGTTTCCGTACGGGCGCGTGAGCGACACAAAGAAGAGTCTCGGCGTGAACTGGTACAGCTCGTAGAAGCTGACCAGGTGCTCGATTTCGCGGCTCCCTAGAACCTCGACCGCCAGGACCCCATCCGCTTGCTCGCCGGCCTGTTCGGCCACCCACTCCTGGTCCGTGACGACCACAACGCCGCGCGCTCGCCGGTCAGCGATCAGATCCTGGACGTGCGCAAGCGCGGCCTCGTTGAGCGCATGGTCGTCCTCGATAAACGCGACCACATATGAACCATTCTCGATGTCATAGCGCTTGCGTAGACGCATCCAGAGAGTACGCCCACGCCAGGCCGCGACGAGTCGTTTAGCCATCACAAGCTCTCGTCGACGCGGACCCGCAGGCTCGGCGCCTCATCCCGGGTTCCGTTGAGGGCTACGGCAGTCACGAGTCCGGACGGCTTCGCGTCGTTGACAACGATCCGTTCCCCGAAGGGGGCATCAAAGATGATGTGGTCGTACCGGATCCGGCGGTCGGCGAGGAACTGCTCCGTCGTCTCACGGTATGCCTCTGCCCGGCTGGTCACGATCACCACCAGGTCATCGGCAGGGATCTGCGCAAGGAGAACGTCGGCTCCCGGCAGCAGACTGTCCTGTCCGTCGGTCAGGTGCCCGTTGTGCTTGACGAGGGTGCCGTCAAGATCGAGGAACCACGTATGTCCGAGCGGGGAGAGGACGAGTTCCCTCATCGCCGAGACTCCACTCCCAGCGTCGACTGCAGCTCGCCCGCCAGGACATCCAACTCCGCTGCATCCAGCTCTGCATCGAGCTCCGCTGCATCGAGCTTCGCGCCGATCGCACCACCTGGATGGTTGGCGTGCAGCACGTCAACCGGCACGCCGAAGTGCTCGATGAGGGCCATGGCCAGCCCTTGCAGGACGATGAGGTTCAACACCGTGGAGTTGTTTGGCAAGATGTTCCAGCCGTCTCCTTCGTGCTCCAGGTCGAGCACGACGCGCTTGGGAATCTCCCTGTGAAGGATGCTGTCGCGATTGAACGTGAGAAGCCATTGCGTGCAATCACGCTTCTTCAGCAGGCGCGAAACATGCACCGACTCGGCTGTCTCGCCGCTTTTGGTGATGATGACAACGAGATCCCCGTCACGCACCACGCCGAGATCGCCGTGGACTGCCGAGTTCGTGTGCATGAACGCCGCCGCCAACCCCACCGAGTTGAGCGTGCCGACGACCTTGTCGCAGATCGGCACGTTCTTGCCCAGGCCGGAGAAGACGAGCTTGTTACCGCGGCTGAGCGTGGCGACCGCGTCTTCCTCAAGGGCGTCGAACTCGCGCGGATCGAGGGAGCGAACCGCGCTGGTGACGATGCGGAGCGTCTCAGCAAAATCGTGGCTCACAATGCCTCCTCCAGGTAATAGATGCCGTTGTAGAACGCCCCGCAAATGGAGTCGTAGTCATGCCACGCATACGTCGTGAGCGACAGCCAGATCACAGCGTGCAGAAGCTTGATCGTCGGGGGGTCGGCTTCGCTCATCGCGAATAGGTCCTCCTCGAGACTCTCCCATCCGTTGGAATCGACCGTCAGATCAACGCTCTCCGGGTTGAGGCTCAAACGAAAGTTCTTGAGGTTGAACTGGTCGTAGTTCCCGACGACCGAGTAGTAGAGCTTCGCCCAGTCATAGTTCGGGTCTCCGTGCAGCGCCGTGTATCCGAAGTAGCCGCGCGGGTCGATGAACACAGGTTCTGTGCCGCCGCGCAGCATCAGGTTCGAGAAGGTCGGATCCCCGTGGATGAAGGCGAACCGTCCGACGGTCAGCGCGTCCAGTGCGCGCTCCAGATCACGCTTGTAGAGGTAGACGTTGCGGCACTCCCGTCCGTTCACGGTGATCGTCTTGCGATCCGTGAACGGGATGAGGTCACGTACCGCCCTAAGACGCGCAACGGTCTTCCCGTAGTACGCCTCCCTGATGCTGAACGAGTCGGCGGGGGCCGACTCCAGCGAGTGGAGGTCTGAAAGAGCCGCGGTGAGGTCACCCAAGATGGCCCGCTTACTGTCGAAGGCCAGGTCGGCATACTCGTAGATGTTCTTGCCGTCGATCCTCTCGAGCGTCAGCGGCTCGAGCTCGTAGAGCTCGGGGATGCTGTTCAGGCCGAGCTTGACCGCGTGCCTGTACCAGCCCACTTCACGACGCGCGAGTGACCGGCCCTGCTCATCGACCGGCTCCTTGATGAACCTCTCGCCAACCACGGTGGCGCGGTTGAACGGGCGCGTCTTCTCGAGAGCGAGCAATTGGTACTCCGGCAGCAAACCGAACTCACGGGTGCCGGCGAGCCCCAGCTCGTCGAAGGCGTGTCCCTTCTGCTGGAACCACCGGACCAGCTCTCCGCTCGCGGGGATGTCCGACAGGGCCGACTTGTCCCGGAACACAAACAGCCCCGCGACGCCATGCTCAAGTGAGCGTTCTTCGACAAAGCGGCCGTCCGTGTGGCTCCACCGACAGTCAAAGGTCTGAGAGATTCCCACCCAGTCACGGTCCCCTGCCGGTAGCTCGAAGACTGCCGGCAAGATCAGGTCCGACCACACGAGCATGAACGGCTCGCCCTCAGGCACCAGGGCCAACGCCTGATCGACACCGCCACACGTCCCCGACCCGGCAGCGTCGACGACTTGGTAATCGACGTCGGCGAACGCAGCGAGGTACTCGCGCAAGACGTCCCGGTGATAGTCCGCGATGACGACGAACCGCTTGTCCGGGAACTTGCGGAATAGATGGAAGATCATCGGCAGGTTCTCGACCGGCACGAGCGCCTTCGGCTTGTTCGTGGTCAGATGCTCCAGGCGCGTACCCTTGCCGCCGGCCTGTACGACGATGTAGTCCACGGGCGCCGGGGCGGGCGTGCTTTCGATCTGCGCGATGCGGGCGATCGTCGTGTCGAGGGACATCACGCGAGATGATCGGCACCGGCGCGCGACAGTTGAGGCGCTGCTACGGGGTCAAGAGCCGTACGAGGCTGCCGATGAACCGAAGTGAACCTCGATGAGCGCCGGTGCGATCGCATCCGCGTCCGGCAGCGTCACCTCTGGAGCAGTCCATGGCCCTTTTCTCTAGCAAGATCAACCATCTGCTTGCCCTCACGGAGGCCGACAGAGACGCCAACGAGGCGCTGGCTCGGGGAGAAGCTCCGTGTCTTGTGGTCGACGCCGACTTCTTCACGAAGCTGGGAGCCGGCGTGACGATCACCAGCGCTCAGACGATCGTCGTAGGTGAGGCCATCGGTGTTCTTGAGGCAATGGTTGCCGACGGAAAACAGCCGTTCGTCCTGTATGCGGTCGAGCATGCACAGGACGGACTTGCCCTCATCGAGTGGCTCACCGACCTGGGGTTCAAATATCGAGGCGTCGGCGGGTACGACGTCGGTGGTTACGTATATGACGACCGGGTCGCGCGGGAAACGATCGAACACGCGCTCCTCGAACAGACCTTCAACGGGTACGAGAAGTTCTGTGACCCCGGGTCACACCAGGACTTCGTCAACCTGACCCAGGCCCTATATCGAACTCGTCGGTTGTCCGGAGATGTCGTGGAGGTGGGTTGCTTCCGCGGGAGCAGCGGGTCGGTGATGCTCGACTACGCGGCGAATAAGAACCTCCCTCCCAGGCGCTTCTGGTTCTTTGACGTATTTCAAGGGTTCGACTACCACGAAGCGCTCGCGAGTTCTGATGCGACCTGGGCGAACACCCACGCCACTGAGGGTGACGCGATCGTCCGCCAACGTCTTGAGCGCAAGGCCGGCGCCAACCAGGTCACGGTCAAGAAGCTCAACATCATCACCGACCAGCTCCCTGATGATCTGGGGCCGATTGCAGTCGCGAACATAGACGTTGACCTCTACGAGGCGGTGTTGGCTGGGTTGACCAGGATCGCTCCGCTGATGCAGACCGGAGGCATCATGATCTGTGAGGACGCGGGGCATACGCCGACGCTCGTCGGGGCAGCCCTGGCCTTGGAGCAGTTCCTGGACTCGGATCTCGGCGCTGGGTTCACGCCAGTCCACATGACCTCGGGACAGACCTTCCTGGTCAGGCACTCGTAACCGCGGACTGGCTACAACCGATCACGGCCGGTTCAAGAGCCCTGATTTGCCGCCGATCTAACAGGTAGTCAATGAGCTACACCGATGCCGTAAGCCGGGTCGCGCAGATCCAGGCGCAGATCCAGTCTCTCCAGACCGCCTTTGACCCCTCGGTCGCCGCAGCCACCTCGTCCTCGAGCGTGACTGGGACCTCGTCCGCGGACACCGGCTCGTCTTCCAGCTTCGCCAGCGCGCTGGCCCAGGCCCAGGATGCCGGCTCGACGCAGATCCCGAGCACCGGCGGAGCGCTGCCGTCGAGCGCGCAGTCCGTCCTGACCTCCGACCAGCAGCAGTTCGCCTCTCGCCTCGCCGCGGACACCGGCCTGGATCCGAGTGTGGTCTCGGCGTGGCTGCTCGCCGAGGAGTCGGGCGGCGCGGCCCAGTCCCGCCAAAGCCAGAACAACAACGACTGGCTCAACATCGGCTACACCGACAGCGCCACCTACGGCGCGAGCGATTCGATTTGGAGCGATCCGACCACGGCCGCCGACGCCACCGCCGGCTGGCTCAAGGGCCAGAACACGATTCCCGGATACGGCACGGCCAGCTCGGGCATCCAGGCGATCCTCAGCGCCGCCGGTCAGCCGGCCGCGACGCAGATCGCCGCGCTCCAGAACTCGGGCTGGGCCTCCAGCGGCTATCCGGGCCTGCCGTCGCTGTACCAGCAGGTCGCCGGCTAGCCGCGCGACCGCACCGTCGCGGCGCTTCAGCTGAACAGCGCGATCACCGGCGCGCTCGGCTGAGCCTGCGCGTTCGGCGTCAAGTAGCGCGTGCACTCGTGCGCGATCACCGGCCGGCCCACGTGGAACCCCTGGGCGTAATCGCAGCCGAGCTCGGCGAGGACGGCCTTGACGTTCTCGGTCTCGACTCCCTCGGCCGTGACCCGCAGACCGAGATTTCGGCCGAGGTCGATGATCGAGTGCACGAGCACCGCGTCCTGGCGATCGGTCTCCATGCGAGTCACGAACGAGCGATCGATCTTGATCTCGTCGACCGGGAGCTGCTGCAACTGCTTGAGCGAGGAGTAGCCGGTCCCGAAGTCGTCGATCGCGATCATCACACCCATCGCCCGCAGCTCCTCGAGCGCGGCCCGCGCGCGCGGCAGGTCGGCCACGATGCGGCTCTCGGTGATCTCGAGCTGGAGCGCCGAGGCGTCCAGGTCGAGCCGCCTGAGCAGCGTTCCGATGATCGTCAGCAGGTCGTGGTCGAGCAGACTGCGCGTCGACACGTTGACCGAGACGGTCACCTCGAGGCCTTCCTGCCGCCAGCGCTTGCATTGCTCGAGTGAGGCCTCCAGCACCTTTTCGGTGAGGGGCTTGATGATGCCGGTCTGCTCGGCAAGCGGGATGAACCCGTCCGGACCGATGCACCCGAGCTGCGGGTGGTTCCAGCGCACGAGCGCCTCCAGCGCCAGCGTCGCCCCACCCTGGAGCGGCACTTTCGGCTGGTAGTGGACGACCAGTTCGCCGCGCTCGATCCCGCGGCGGAGCTGCGCCGCCAGAGCCAGCCGGTCGATGCTGTACTCGTCGTCCGCCTCCGCGTACGTGTGGAAGGCGGCGTCGGAGTCCTTGGCGCAATACATTGCGACGTCGGCGTGGCGGATCAGCTCGGGCGAGGTACGGCCGTGCTGGGGGAAGCACGCGATTCCGATGCTCGCGCGAATGTGCAGGGCCACCGAGTCGACCTCGAGCGGATCGTCGAGCGCCTCGAGCAGCCGTTCGCCAACGGCCTCCGCGTCGGCCTGCGTGCCGTCGATCAGCAACGCGAACTCGTCGCCTCCAATCCTCGCAAGCACGGTGCCGTCGCCCACCGCCTGGCGTAACCGGAGCGCGACCCGTTTCAGCGTGAGGTCTCCCAGCTCGTGCCCGAGCGTGTCGTTGATCGACTTGAAGTCGTCCAGGTCGAGCAGCATCACCGCGAGTGCGCGGTGCTCGCGCGCGGCGGCGTCCAGGTTCTCCTGGAGGGTCTCGGTCAGGGCCGCGCGGTTCGGTAGGCCGGTGAGCGCATCGTGGTGGGCGCGGTGGCTCGACAGCGCCGCCTGACGGCCGCCGAAGTACACCGCCAGCATCGGGACGAAGCACACCGGCACGAGCGCGACGCTCACGTCGGCAGAGGCGAGCAGCGCCGGGGCGAACGCGAGCACGCATCCTGCCGTCCAGGCCTGGAACTCGAGGTCGTCACGCAGATAGTCACCGACCGGCACGCGCGTCAGCAGCGCCCCCGCGACGCACGCGAGCACATGGTTGGTGGCGAAGAACGCGGTCGCGGCGGCGAGCACGATCGGCAGCTCGGAGCCGGTGATCGGTCCCATCGGCACCGAGTGCGCCAGCGTCAGCACGGCGGCGGCGGCGACGATCGCGAGCAGGTACTGCGCCGCGTTGAACAGGATCTTGACCGGGGACACGCGCTGTGTCGCGTCGGCGATCACCGAGCTCGAGACGTAGATCAGCGCGGCCGGCCCGGCCCCGAACCGCAGCAAGATCGCGAACGCGAACGCGGCCGAGATCGTGACATTCGCGAGCCCTCGGCGCCGTGGCACCGGGATCGGCAGGAGCTCGCCCGCGAGCACGAACGCCGACAGCACCACGAACAACACCGGATCGTCCACCTGCCATTCGGTGACCCACGGCAGCGCCAGCAGCGATGCGACCGCGAGCGCCACCACAGCCACCACCCAAAGCGCAAAACCGTCCACCCCGGACCGGCGCGAGATCGTTGCCATCTACGTGCTCACGCGATCTTGTGTCCGGCGGCGTGCGCCACGGGCGCGAGCCTCACCGCCTGCTGGTGCGAGACCGTGATCACGACCACCGCGGGTGCCCGCGCCGGCGCGCTCGGCGTGTGCGGGGCCGCTGCCTTCGCATACGCCGATGAGACCGATGTCAGGATCAGCGCCAGCGCGACTGCGATCCCAGCGGCCACGGTCAAAAGACTCGAACCTGTCCGCCGCCTCCCAAAACGGTAGACGTTCCCACGCATTTCTACCTCGCTTTTTGTGTCGGCGTACGCCCCTGGCGACACTGACCTGCGCACTCGTTCGCCTGCGTATCGGCAGGGGCTCGCGAGGCCCTAATAGAACATTCGTCCAGAGAGCTTTCGAACGCTCAAGCTCAGAACAGGGCTTCTTGGCCGGGTAGCTCGAATCCGTCTCGGATCCGGCCTCGTCCCAGCGCGCCGGCGACTTCCCGCGCGATCGCGCCCTCCGAGCGAGAGGCGACGATCGGCTCCTCGATCCCTTCGACGTATACGAGCGTCCGGCGTCCGTCTCCCCGGTCCGGGCCCTCGAGCGGGACCAGCGCGAACACGCGATCGGCGCGCACGAACTTGCCGTAGCCGAGTGGGACCAGCATCGGAGGTTGCCTGGCCATGTTCGTCCCGGATCGTACGCCGCAGCCGGTCGGATACGCTGCGGCGCGTGAACTCCACCGGCGAAACGTTCCTCCTCGGCGGCGACCTCGAGGTCAAGCGCCTCGGATTCGGCGCGATGCGCATCACCGGCGAGGGCATCTGGGGCGAGCCGCCCGATCCGCCCGCCACCCGCGCGTTGCTGCGGAGGGTCGTCCAGGCCGGCGTCGAGCTCATCGACACCGCGGACTCCTACGGCCCCGAGGTGTCCGAGAACCTGATCGCCGAAGCGCTCCTGCCGTATCCCGAGAATCTCGTGATCGCGACCAAGGGCGGTCTCGAGCGGCCCGGGCCGGGCGTGTGGGAGCGCAACTGCCGCCCCGACCGCCTGCGGCGCTGCTGCGAGGCATCGCTCAAGCGGCTCCGGCTCGAGCGAATCGACCTCTATCAGCTCCACGCGGTCGATCCGAAGGTCCCGATCGAGGACTCGATCGGCGCGCTCGCAGAGCTCCAGGAGGAGGGCAAGATCCGCCACGTGGGGGTGTGCAACGTCACCGTTGAAGAGCTCGGCCGCGCCCGGCAGATCGTCCCCATCGTCTCGGTCCAGAACCGCTACAACATCGCCGACCGAGCGTCGGAGGAGGTGCTGGCCGTGTGCGAGCGCGACCAGCTTGCGTTCCTGCCGTGGTTCCCCCTAGCCACCGGCGACCTCACCAATCGTGGCTCGACGCTCGAGGAGATCGCCCGCTCACACGGCGCCACGACCCGCCAGGTCGCGCTGGCGTGGCTGCTCGCCCATTCGCCCGTGATGCTGCCGATCCCCGGCACGAACTCGGTGGCGCACTTCGAGGAGAACTTCGAGGCCGGGCAGCTCGAGCTCGAAGACGACGAGCTCGAGGCGCTCGACGAGCTTGCGCCCGCCTAGTCGCCCAAGATCGCCGCGAGCCGTCGCTCGAGCACGTCGCTGAGCACGTCCCGCACCGGGCCCTCTTCGAAGCGCTCCACGAGCGCCGCCAGGAAGCCCTCGATCACGAGCCGCTTCGCCACCTCCTCGCGCAAACCGCGCGAGCGCAGGTAGAACAGCTGCTCGGGGTCGACCTGCGCGACCGCCGCGGCGTGCGTGCAGCGCACGTCGTTGGCCTGAATCTCCAGGCCCGGGATCGCGTCGGCGTGCGCGCGCTTTGACAGCAGCAGATTGCGCGATTCCTGGAACGCGTCGGTCTTCTGTGCGCCCGGGTCGACGATGATGTTGCCCTTCCAGACCGCGGTCGAGCGCCCGGTGAGCACGCCCCGGAAGGCGAGGTCCGAGGTCGTGTTCGGCGCCGCGTGCTCCTGTGTGGTGTCGAAGTCGATGTGCTGGCGGCCGTGGCTGGCGTATGCGCCGGTCACGCGCGCCTCGGCGCCCTCGCCGGCGAGCCGCGTCTCCATGCGCACGTGGCCGCGCGCCGAGCCGAACCCGAGCGCCACCCAGTCGAGCGACGCGTCCCGGCCAATCTCCGCGCGCTGGGCCCCGAAGATCCAGCTGCTCTCGGACAGTCCCTGGGCGCACACGTACCGAAGCCGCGCGCCCTGACCGACGATCAGCTCGGTGACCGTGTTGAACACGCCGTCGATGTCGTCCGACCCGGACAGGAACTGTTCCCACACCTCCGCCTGCGCGCCCTCCTCGAGGACCACGAGCGTCCGCTGGTTGAGCAGCGTGCCGGTGCGAGCCTGGACGCTCCTCAGCGAGATCGGCTCGGTGACCGTTACGCCGCGCGGCACGTACACGAACGCGCTCGCGCGGACGCCCGCCTCGTTGAGTGTCACGAACACGTCGGCGCCGCCGGAGACCAGCGACCCCAGGTGGCTGTCGATCAGCTCACGGTGCTCGGCGTCGTCGAGCGTTCCGACGATCACCCCGTCGGGGAGCTCAGGCTCAGCCAGCTCCCACAGCGCCTCCGCGCCGGCAGCCCCATCGGCGCCGGCGCTGCCCTCTGCCCCCACGCGCTCGTACGCGGCGAGGTCGAGCCCGGTGATGTCCGTGAACTCCCAGCCGGGGCGGCCCTTGAACGTGGGCAACTCCAAAATCGCGGGAGCCGATGCGCTAGCCAATCGAGCCCTCCATCTGGAGCTCGATCAGGCGGTTCATCTCGACCGCGTATTCCATCGGGAGCTCCTTGGTGATCGGCTCGATGAACCCGTTGACGATCAGCTTCGACGCCTCGTCCTCCGGGATGCCGTGCGACATCAGGTAGAACAGCTGGTCGTCGCCGACCTTCGAGACGGTCGCCTCGTGGCCGACGTTGACGTCGTCCTCGCCGATCCTGATCGTCGGGTAGGTGTCCGAGCGCGAGTGCTCGTCGAGCAGCAGCGCGTCGCACACCACCTTGGAGCGGGCACCGTGAGCGCCCTTGGCGATCTCGAGGAGGCCGCGGTAGGAGCCGCGCCCGCCATCCTTGGAGATCGACTTGGCGAAGATGTTCGAGGTCGTGTTCGGCGCCGCGTGGATGATCTTCCCGCCGGCGTCCTGGTGCTGGCCCTTGCCGGCGAACGCGATCGACAGGATCTCGCCGTGGGCCCGCTCACCCATCAGATAAACGCTCGGGTACTTCATCGTCAGCCGCGAGCCGAGGTTGCAATCGACCCACTCGACCGTCGCGTCCTCGTGCGCCACCGCGCGCTTGGTCACCAGGTTGAACACGTTCGTCGACCAGTTCTGCACAGTGGTGTAGCGGATCCGCGCGCCCGGCTTGGCGATCAGCTCGACCACCGCGGAGTGCAGGCTCGAGCTCGAGTAGGTCGGCGCGGTGCAGCCTTCGACGTAGTGCACGTACGAGCCGGGCTCGGCGATGATCAGCGTCCGCTCGAACTGGCCCATGTTCTCGGTGTTGATCCGGAAGTAGGCCTGGAGCGGCATCTCGACGTGGACGCCCTCGGGCACGTATACGAACGAGCCGCCCGACCACACGGCCGAGTTCAGTGCCGCCAGTTTGTTGTCGTTGGGCGGGATCACGCTCGCGAAGTACTCGCGGACGATGTCCTCGTGCTCGCGCAGCCCGGAGTCCATGTCCTTGAAGATCACGCCCTGCTTCTCGAGGTCCTCGCGGACCTGGTGGTAGACGACCTCGGACTCGTACTGGGCCCCGACGCCTGAGAGGAACTTGCGCTCAGCCTCGGGGATCCCGAGCCGATCGAACGTCCGCTTGACGTCTTCGGGCACGTCGTCCCAGGAGCGGCCTGGCTTCTCGGAGGCGCGGACGAAGTAATGGATGTCGTCGTAGTCGACGTCGGCCATGAGCGGCGAGCCCCAGGTCGGCTGCGGCCGCGACAGGAAGTGATCGAGCGCCTTCAGCCGGAACTCGCGCATCCACTGCGGCTCGGACTTGAACTCCGAGATCTTCTCGACGATCTCGCGATTGAGTCCCTTGGGCGCCTTATACAGGTAGTTCTCCGCGTCGTGGAACCCGTATCGCTCCTCGTAGTCAGCGTTGATTGCGGCCAGTTGCTGGTTCTCCGTGAGCTCTACGGCCACTACTCCACCTCCAGCTTGATCGTCTTGTCTTCAATGATCACCGGGTACGTCTCCACCGGGACGTACGCGGGCAATGTCAAGGGCTTGCCGGTCTTCAGATCGAACAGCGACCCGTGTCGCGGGCATTCGACGGTGCAGTGCTCCGCGTCGAACTCGCCCTCCGCGAGCGGGCCGTTGTCGTGCGAGCACCGATCCTCGATCGCGTACAAGTTGCCGCCGCAGTTGAACACGCCAATTTCCTGGTCCTCCCACTCGACCAGGCGCATCTCGCCCGGCTCGAGCTGGTCCACGGGGCAAACTTCGATCACTTGCGGCACATTACAAATCCTAGCGCGAAACTAGGATTTGCTACGCCGCCGATTCCCAATCGGCCGCGTGCCCAAGCGAGGCGCCTTTCAGTACCTTCAGCGACAGTAGGGCGCACTTCAGCCGCGTCGCCGAGATGTCGATCCCGAGCAGGTCGAGCACGAACGACCGATCGAGCGACAGCAGCTGCTCCACGGGCATCCCCTTGACCTCGTCCGAGGCCATCGACGCCGCCGCCTGCGAGATCGCGCAGCCGTGCCCGGAGAACCGCACGTCCTCGATCCGCCCCTCGCCGTCGAGCGCCAGCTGCACGGTCAGCTCGTCCCCGCACAACGGATTCAGATCGTGAAACTCCAGATCCGGGCTCTCGATCGCATCATCCGGAGGACTCCAGTTGTGCGGATGCTTGTAGTGATCGAGGATGTTCTCGCGGTACAGGTCGTCCATCGCTGACTAGCGTAGCGAGCGCCTCAGGGCGTCACCGCAGCTCCTCCGCGAACGCTTCGAGCGCGCGGTCGATATCCGCCCGCGAGATGTCGAGGTGCGTGACCGCGCGCACGTGGTTCGCGTCGACGACCTGCAACTCGACCCGATCGGCGATCCGCTGAACCAGCGACCGCGCGTCGTCGACCTCGAAGATCACGATGTTGGTCTCGACGGTGTCCGGATCGAGCCGTACGCCGGCCATCGACGCCAGTCCGCGGGCCAGCACCCGGGCGTGCTCGTGATCCTCGGCAAGCCGCTCGACGTGGTGGTCGAGCGCGTAAAGGCAACCCGCGGCCACGATTCCGGATTGCCGGAACGACCCGCCGAGCATCTGCTTCCAGCGCCACGCTTCGTCGATCAGCTCGCGTGAACCCGCGAGTACGGCCCCGATCGGCGCCCCCAGGCCCTTGGTGAAGTCGATCCACGCCGTGTCGAACCGGCCCGCGTAATCCGCCGCCGACACGCCCGACGCGACCACGGCGTTCATCAATCGCGCGCCGTCCATATGCGCCCGCAACCCGTGCCGGCGGGCGACCGCGAGCACGCCCCGGATCGTCTCGAGCGGCCACACGTGGCCGCCGGCGAGATTCGTCGTCTGCTCGACCGAAACGAGTCTCGATCGCGGCATGTAGCGCGTGGCCGCCTGACGTACCGCGGCCTCGAGCTGCTCTGGCGTGAAGATGCCTCCGGGGCCCTCCAACGACCGGATCATCAGCCCAGACAGCACCGCCGGCCCCCCGGCCTCGGAGTTGATCGGGTGCGAGGTGCGATCGAGGACGACCTCGTCGCCGCTCGGCCGCGCGTGCACGCGAAATGCGATCTCGTTGCACATCGTCCCGCTGGGCAGGAATACCGCCGCCTCGTGCCCGAGCAACGTGGCGACCCGGTCCTGGAGTTCATTCGTCGTCGGATCCAGCCCGCGTTGCTCGTCGGCCACCTCAGCGGTGGCGATCGCCGCCCGCATCTCCTCGGTGGGCCGGGTCTGCGTGTCGCTGTAGAGGTTGATCGGCGCCACAGCGAGCCGCGGCGCCTCAGCCCAACTGCAGCGTGCTGCGCACGACCCCGAGGCCGTCGACCAGCCGCTGCACGTCATCGCTCGAGTTGTGGACCGCGAACGACGCGCGCGTGGTGGCGTGCACGCCCAGCGACCGCATCAGCGGCTGGGCGCAGTGGTGACCCGCGCGCACGCACACGCCCAGGCCGCCAAGGATGTCCGCGATGTCGTGCGGGTGGCCCCCGTCCAAGGTGAACGACACGAGCGCGCCGCGGTCGGCGGCCGAAGCCGGCCCCTGCACGGTCAAGCCTGACACCGACGAGAGCCGATCCAATGCGTCCGCCACCAGTCCCTGCTCGTGGGCGCGAATCGCATCCATCCCGATCGCGCGGATCCAATCGACCGCCGCGCCCAGCCCGATCGCCTCGGCGATCTGCGAGGTGCCCGCCTCGAACTTCCCGGGCAGGTCCGTCCAGGTCGACTCGTTCGCCGCGACCGTCCGGATCATGTGGCCGCCGCCGATGAACGGCGGCATCTCCTCGAGCAGCGCGCGCCGGCCATGCAACACGCCGATCCCGGTCGGCCCGTACGCCTTGTGTCCGGTCCATGCATAGAAGTCGACGTCGAGGTCGGGCAGCCAGACGGGCATCTGCGGCACCGCCTGCGTCCCGTCGACTACGACGACTGCCCCGGCGGCGTGCGCCCGCCGCGCGATGTCAGCGATCGGATTGACGGTCCCCAACACGTTCGACACGTGGACGACGCCCACCAACCGCGGACCCCGAGCCAGCAGCGAATCTAGAGCGTCCAGATCCAGGAACCCCTCGGAGGAGACCGGCACATACGCGAGCTCGGCCTCGCGGTCCTGACACAACAGTTGCCAGGGGACGATGTTCGAGTGGTGCTCCATCTCGGTCAGCACCACGAGGTCGCCCCGCTGCACGTTCTGCCGGCCCCAGCTGTACGCGACCATGTTGATAGCCGCGGTGGCGTTGGCCGTGAAGATCGTCTCCTCGACGGTCGACCCGAGCCAGGAGGCGATCCGAGCGCGTGCGCCCTCGTACAGGTCGGTCGCCTCGGCGGCCAACGGATAAACCCCGCGGTGGACCGACGCGCGGTGCTCGGTGTAGTACGACGTCATCGCGTCGATCACTACGTCCGGCGTCTGCGAGGTCGCGGCCGAGTCGAGGTATGCGACCGGCCGCCCGTCGAACGACCGGTTCCGCAAAACCGGGAACTGCGAGGCGACCTCGGCGAGCGACGAAACTCGACCCGAGACGGCTGTCATCACGCAGCCGCCTCGACCTCGTCGGTGATCCACCCGTAACCCTTGGCCTCGAGCGCATCGACGAGCTCAGGGCCGCCCTCACGGACGATCCGCCCCTGGTACATCACGTGCACATGCGAAGGCTGCACGAGGTGGAGGATCCGCTGGTAGTGGGTGATGATCAGCACGCCCATGTCTGGGCCGGCGACCGCGTTCACGCCGTTGGCGACCACGCGCAGGGCGTCGATGTCGAGCCCGGAGTCCGTCTCGTCCAAGATCGCCATCAAAGGCTTCTGCAGCGCCAGCTGGAGGATCTCCATCCGCTTCTTCTCGCCGCCCGAGAAGCCCTCGTTCAGGTACCGCGCGGAGAAGTCGCGCGGGACGTTCGTGAGCTTCATCGCGGCCTCAACCGTCTGACGGAACTCCTTCAAAGGAATCGCGTCCTCGCCCCGAGCCTCGCGGTGTGCGTTCAGGACGGTCCTCAAATACTTGGTCACGGTCACCCCGGGGACGGCGACCGGGTACTGGAAGGCCATGAACAGACCCATCCGCGCGCGCTCATCGGGCGCGGCTTCGGTCACGTCCTCCCCGCCAAACAGGATCTGGCCCTCGGTCACCTCGAACCCCGGATGACCCATGACCGCGTTGGCGAGCGTCGACTTGCCCGAGCCGTTCGGGCCCATCAGGGCGTGAATCTCGCCCTTGTCGACGGCCAGATCCACGCCACGGAGGATCTGCTTCTCACCGGCGCGGACATGAAGGTTTCGAATCTCTAGATCAGCCATTTCCACTTTCTGTCGAAGTCTTCAGGCGTGCGCGGGCTCGCGTTCGCGTTCGGTGCGACGCGAGAACTCGACGAGCTCGGCGAGCGTGGTCGTCTGCAGCGAGCGGATGATCCCGCCCTGCACGCGCGTCCAAAGCAGCTTCGTCGCGCATCCCCGCCCGGCGTCGGGCTCGTGTGAGCACAGCACGCGTTCGGTGTGGTCGTGGACGAAGCACTCCATCGGGGCGATCGCGCCCTCGAGCGCCTGAACCACGTCCACCATCGCGATCTCCTCCGCCGGCCGCGAGAGCCAGTAGCCGCCGTGGGCGCCCCGGGCGCTCATCACGAGCCCCGCCTTGCGAAGCTTCGCTACCACCTGCTCGAGATAGGCGAGCGGCAAACCCTCCGCGTCGGCGATCGCCTTCAAGGAGGTGGGCTGCTCGGGCGACTGGCGCCCCAGCTCGACCATCAAACGCACGCCGTACTCGGCCTTCGAGGAGAAGATCATCGAGTTCATATCCTACCAGGGGGGTCGGCTTTTCGTGGGCCTCGCTGCGCTCGGCGTCCCTGGGGCCGTTCCGCCAGGCATCCGTGCCTGGCGGTCGTTACCCTCGGTAGTCTCAGCCTGGATGCGCACCGAGGCCGCCGACGCTGTTACCTCCGAGCCGCTCGCGAGCTCCGAGGAGGTCGCGGCGGCGGCGAGTGTGGCGCGCGCGCACGGACGGATCGGGATCGACACCGAGTTCATGTCCGAGGGCCGTTACCGGGCGCTGCTGTGCCTGGTCCAGATCGCTGTCGACGAGGACAACTCCGACGGCGGCGGACCGCATATCTCGCTGATCGACCCGCTCGAGGGCGGGGTCGACGCAACGCCGGTGGCGGAGCTGCTGGCCGACCCGGCGATCGAGGTCGTCCTCCACGCCGGTCGCCAGGACGTCGCGATCCTCCGCCGAGCGTGGGGCACCGAGATCACGAACATCTTCGACACCCAGCTCGCGGCCGGGTTCGTCGGCGCGAGCGCGCAGACCGGGTACGGCAACCTGCTCGGGACGATGCTCGGCATCCGGGTCGGGAAGACCGCGAGCTACACGCGATGGGACGCGCGGCCGCTGACCGCCGAGCAGCTGAGCTACGCCGCCGAGGACGTCGCCCACCTGCTCGAGCTCGCCGACGAGGTTCAGCGCCGCCTCAAGGAGACCGGACGGCTCAATTGGGCCCGCGAGGAGTGCCGGCGGCTCGAGTCCGCCAGCGACGAGCGCGATCCCGACACCGCCTGGGAGCGGTTGCCGCGCGTCGGGCAGCTCGATCCGCGTGCCCGAGCGGTGGCGCACGAGCTGGCGGCCTGGCGGGAGCGCACGGCGTCCGAGGAGGACCGCCCGGTCGGCTCGGTGCTCGGCGACCCGGCGCTGGTCGAGCTCGCCAAGCGCCACCCGTCGAACATCGGCGCGCTCGAGCAGATCCGCGGGATACACCCGTCGGGGATCCGCCGCCGCGGCGCTGCGATGCTCGTGGCGATCGCCGCCGGCATGAAGGCACCGCCGATTCCGCGGGACGAGCCGCGCGGCCGTTCCGAGCCAGAAGACGCACCGCTGATCGTGCTGGCCGAGGCGCTCCTGCGCGCGCGCTCGCTGCAGGCCGGGCTCGCGTACGAGCTGATCGCGTCCCGCAACGAGCTCGAGCTGATCATCGCCGCCGCGCGCCGGCGCGAGCCCGAGCCCGACGTACGCACGCTCGAGGGCTGGCGGGAGGAGCTCGTCGGCGCCGACCTGCGCGATCTGCTGGCCGGTCGCAAGGCGATCTCGGTAGGCCCGGACCGCCGCCTCATTCTCGGCGACGCCTAAGTCGCCCCGACCTCGAGCATCATCGACATCGCCGCGGCGCGGTCGAACATCGAGTTCGACAGCGCGAGAACGACATTGCGAGACCGGGTGATCTGCCCGAGGTCGATCTGCTGCAGGTCGTCTGCCGCAGTCGAGTAGGTCAGGCGCAGTTTGTGCCCGGGCGAGTTGGCCGACGACTCGGTCGACGTGTCGCCGTCGGCCAGCGACCACCCGGCCTTGCGCAGGTGCTTGCTCTCGTCGTGCGCGAGGTTGTCAGACGACTTGTAGCGAGGGTCGGTGACGACCAGCTCGATCGAGCAGAACACCCTGGAGCCCGAGTCGCACGCACGAACCTGCGTGGCGACCCGCGCGCCGGGCAGGAGTGGGATCGAACTCACCGTGGGAGTGCGCTGAGCCGTGCTCGTTCCGCAACCTGTCAACGCTGCGGCCAGTGCTAGCGCGGCTGCGGCGCCTAGTCTTCGGGCGGTCATGGGAAGCAGCGCTAGCGTAGCCGAGCTCCCCGCTTGGGCCCGGTCGCTGCTCGAGGGCTCGCCGGTCGCCCGGCTCGGAATCGCCGACGCCTCGGGCGACCCCCGCGTGTTGCCCGTCACCTATGCGGTCCTCGAGGGAACGATCGTGACCGCGATCGATCACAAGCGAAAGGAGGTCCCGGCGGACCGGCTCGCGCGGGTGCGCTGGATCCGCGCCCGCCCACGCGTGGCGCTGACCGTCGACCGCTACGACGACGACTGGTCGCAGCTGCAGTGGGTGCAGGCGCTCGGCCCGATCACGATCCTCGAGGCCGGCGACGCGCCCGAGGCGATCGCCGCGCTGACCGAGCGCTACGCGTCGTACCGCAACCAGGCACCGGGCGGCCCGGTCTTGTCGCTGGCGCCCGACCGCGTCCTGTGGTGGCGAGCGTAAACACGAGCGTCGCTCGCTACGCGCTCGGCGCAGTGGCGCTGTTCGTCGTGGTGGGCGGGGTCGGGGCCGCGGCGGTGGCGATCCGCCGGAGCTGGCTCGGCGACTGGACCGGGGCGCCGGCGCGGCTGGCGGAGGCCGTGACCGGGCTGGCGCTGCTGATCGGGATCCTCGAGTTGCTCGGAGCCGTGGGGCTGTTCGAACTCGGGCCGGTCGTGATCGCATGCGCGCTCGCCGGCGTCGCCGGGTTGCGCTCGCTCGCGGAGACGCAGGTCGCCCGCCACCGGCACGCGGACCGCGGCGCGTCGCTGCTGACCGGGGTCGCGCTCCTGGCCGGCGCCACCGTGATCGCCGAGTGGGGCGGGCTCACGATCCAGTCCTACAACGTCGGCATCCGTGGGTTCGACTCGCTCTGGTACCACCTGCCGTGGGCGGCGAGCTTCGCGCAGACCGGGAGCATCGCCGGGCTTCGATTCACCGACGTCGAGTACCTCACCCCGTTCTATCCCGCCACCGCGGAGATGCTCCACGGCCTCGGGATCGTGCTCCTCGGGCGCGACACGCTGTCCCCCGGCATCAACCTCGCATGGCTTGGGCTCACGCTGCTCGCCGCGTACTGCATCGGCCGCCCGCGCGAGGTCGGCGCCGCCACCACGATCGGCGCGGCTCTGGCGATGGGGACGACGATGATGGACTACTCGCAGGCAGGCTCCGCCGCCAACGATGTCGTCGCGGTGTTCTTCCTGCTGGCGGCGGTGGCGCTGCTCGCGACAGAGTCCGAGCGTCCCGCCGCCCGCGTGCTCGCCGCCATCGCGGCGGGCCTCGCGGTCGGCACGAAGCTGACCCTGCTCGCGCCGGTCTTCGCGCTTACGGTCGGCGTGGTCGTGATCGCGCCGCGCGGCCGGCGGCTCGCGACAACGGGACTGTGGCTCGGGCCGCTGATCGTCGCCGGCGGTTTCTGGTACCTGCGCAACCTGATCGCGGTCGGCAACCCGCTCCCGTGGACCAGCTTCGCCGGCATCCTCCCGACGCCGGCGCCGCCGCTCCAGCAGCACACCGGTTTTTCGGTGGCGCACTACGTGACGAGCACGCACTTCTGGGGCACGTTCGCCCAGCCGGCGCTCGCGGCCGGGCTCGGCCGGTGGTGGTGGGCGGTGCTCGCGGTCGCGATCGTCGGGCCGATTCTGTGCCTGCTGCCCCGCGCCACCCCCGCCTCCCGCGAGCGGTTGGGAAGAAACCCCGTCTATACGGAAGTTTCTTCCCAAGCGGTCGTGCGGATGCTCGGGTTCGTGGCGCTGTTCTCGCTCGCGGCTTACCTGATCACGCCCGAGACCGCCGCGGGACCGAATGGCGATCCGCTCGGGTTTGCGTTCAACCTCCGCTACCTCGCGCCGGCGCTGGCGCTCGCTCTCGCGGTGGCGCCGCTCGCGCCCGCGCTCGGGGGACGAGCTCGGACGCCGGTCGTGGTCGTGCTCGCGATCCTGCTCGCCGGCACGGTGGCGCAGCCGGCGCTGTGGCCGAACGCGCACGCCTGGGGCGCGATCGCAATAGGCGCCGCGGCGCTCGCGGCCGTCGCGCTGCTCGGGCTCGGGTCGCGCGCACGCAGATCGGTAACGACCGGGATAGCAGCCCTCCTGGTCCTCGCCGGCGCGGCCGCCGGCTACCGCCTCCAGGACCACTACCTGCGCGGCCGCTACGCCTACCAGCCGAACGTCTCGTATCTGGCGAAGGTGTGGGCGCTGTTTCGGACAGTCCACGACGCTCGCGTCGGGGTCGTCGGAACGTTCGGCGGCTTCTTCTCGTATCCGCTCTACGGCCTCGAGGTCTCGAACCGCATCCTGTACGTCGCCCAGCGCGGCCCGCACGGGTCGTTCACGCCGATCTCCACCTGCGCTCGATGGCGGTCACAGGTGAACGCCGACCACCTGAAATATCTCCTCACCACACCCGCTCGCGACCCCTGGAACCCGAACGTGCTCAGCGCCTCCCCGGAGACCCGCTGGACCGCCACCGATCCGGCGGCGACGCCGGTGTTCAGCGAACGGGCGCTGGGTCAGCCGATCGTCGTATTCCGCCTCAACGGACCGCTGGACGTTGCAAGGTGCCCACAAAGGTGAAGGTAAGCTCCATTTACATGACTACTGCTGCCGATCCACTCACCGACCCGGAGCTGCTCGAGACCGAGTGGGACCTCGGTCCGCTCGTCGACGGCGAGGAACGCGCCGGCGCCGAGCGGATGCTCGTGGAGGCCAGGGACCGCGCCGCGAACTTCGCGTCGGACTACGCGGGGAAGGTGACCGGGCTCGACCCAGCCGGACTCGAGTTCGCGATGCGCGAGCTCGAGGCGATCAACGACCGGATCGGGCGCGCCGGGACGTACGCGAGCCTGCGATTTGCCACTGACACCGCCGACCCGGAGCGCGGAGCGCTGCTCCAGCTCGTGCAGGAGCGCGCCACCGAAATCGAGACGCTGCTCCTGTTCTTCGATCTCGAGTGGGCCGCGCTCGACGAGGACCGCGCCGATGAGCTGCTCGTCTCGGCCGATCTGGACCGCCACCGGCATCACCTGCGGAGCATCCGCCGCTACCGCCCCCACCTGCTGTCCGAGAGCGAAGAGAAGATCCTGGCCGAGAAGTCGATCTCGAGCCAGGCGGCGTGGGGTCGCCTGTTCGGGGAACTGGTCGCCGGGCTCCGGGTCGACCTCGACGACACGGAGCTATCGCTCGAGATCGCGCTGAGCCGGCTGCAGTCACCCGACCGGGAGGTCCGCCGGACCGCCGCCGAGGCAGTCTCGGCCACGCTCGAGCCGGGCCTCCGCACCCGCGGGTTCATCTACAACACGCTCGTCTACGACAAGTCGGTCGAGGACCGGCTCCGTCACTATCCGCACTGGCTGGCGAGCCGCAACCTGTCCAACGAGGCGTCCGATGAGTCCGTGATGGCGCTGATCGAGGCGGTTCGGAACCGGTTCGACATTCCTCAGCGCTGGTACAGGCTCAAGGCGAAGCTGCTCGGTGTCGAGCGGCTGGCCGACTACGACCGCTCCGCGCCGGTGCTCGCCGAGGACGTCGCGTACTCGTTCGGCGAGGCCCGAGACCTGGTGCTCGACACCTACCAGTCGTTCTCGCCCGTGGCCGGCACGGTCACCAGGCGGTTCTTTGACGAGCGCTGGATCGACGCGCCCACGCGTCCCCACAAGCGGGGCGGGGCGTTCTGCTCCTACGCGGTCCCGAGCGTGCACCCGTACGTGATGCTCAACTTCACCGCCACCCGCCGCGACGTGCTGACGATGGCGCATGAGCTCGGGCACGGCCTGCACGCCGCGCTCGCCCAGCCCCAGGGCATCTTCCACCACTCCACGCCGCTGACGCTCGCCGAGACCGCGTCGGTGTTCGGCGAGGAGCTCGTGTTCGGGCGGATGATCGCGGATGTCGAGAACGACGAGCGCCGGCTCGGCCTGCTCGCCGAGCGGGTCGACGGCGCGATCGCGACCGTGTTCCGCCAGATGGCGATGAACCGGTTCGAGCATCTTGTCCACACGCGCCGCCGCGCCGAGGGCGAGCTTTCTACCGACCGGATCAACGAAGCCTGGGTGGAGACGCAGGCCGAGCTGTTCGGCGACTCGGTGCAGATCACCGAGGGCTACCGGATGTGGTGGTCCTACGTGCCGCACTTCATCACCACGCCCGGCTACGTGTACGCGTACGCGTACGGGCTGCTGCTGGCGCTGTCGGTGTACAGCCGCTACCTGCACGAGGGCGATCCGTTCGTGCCGCGCTACATCGAGCTGCTGTCGGCGGGCGGGTCGCGCAGCCCCGAGCATCTCGCCGAGATCGTCGGCATCGACCTCACCGACCCCGGGTTCTGGGATTCCGGTCTCGCGCTCGTCGAGGGGCAGCTCTCAGACGCCGAGGAGCTCGCGGCGAAGCGCGAGCGCGAGCGCTAGCGCTAGTGGTGTGAGGCCTTGCGCGTGCGCGAGCGCTCCTCCTGGCGCTCGACCACGTTGACGATCAGCTTCATCACCTGCTCGATCCCGGTCGCCTGCGCGTCGCCGTGCTCAAACGCCTCCCGCCAGTCGCGAATGTGACCCTTGGTGGCGAGCTCGTTGAACTGCGAGCGCGACACGGAAATGTTGACCTTGGCATCGGCCGCGAAGCCCTTGGTCACCTTCGGGCCGGGCAGCTCGACCCGATATAGCTGGGGCTCGCCGCGGGCCCGAAACTCGAGGCCCGCCACGAGCTTGAGGTTGGCCAGCGCCGGGACTTCGTCGAGGAACCGCGTGACCGCGGTCTCGATCAGGGATTTGGTATCGGCAGCCATCAGATCTTGTTTCGCTCGAGCAGTTTGCGGCCGATCACCATGCGCTGGATCTCGGACGTCCCCTCGCCGATCAAAAGCAGCGGCGCGTCGCGGTAGATGCGTTCGATCTCGTACTCCTTGGAGTAACCGTAGCCGCCGTGGATCCGCAGACATTCCTCGGCGCAGAAGCGACCCGCCTCGGAGGCGAACAGCTTGGCCATCCCCGCCTCGATGTCCGAGCGCTCGCCGGCGTCCTTCATGCGCGCCGCCCGGTGGGTCAACAGCCGAGCTGCCTCGACCTGGGTTGCCATGTCCGCGAGCTTGAACTGGATCGCCTGGTGCTGGGCGATCGGTTTGCCGAATGCCCGCCGCTCCTGGCTGTACTTCAGCGCCAGCTCCAACGCTCTCTGGGCGAGCCCGACGCCGCGCGCGGCGACGTTGACACGACCCAGCTCGAGCGCGTCCATCATCTGCGCGAAGCCCCTGTTCAGGCCGGCGGCCTCGCCGCCGAGGATGTTCTCGGCCGGGCACCGGTAGCCGTCGAATACGAGCTCGGTGGACTCGACGCCCTTGTAGCCCATCTTCTTGATCTTGGGCGGGACGTTGAAGCCCTTGTAGTCACCGGTGTTCTCGCCTACTCCAGGCTCCTTCTCGGCGATGAAGCAGGTCAGGCCGCGGTGCTTTGGCTCAGCGGATGGGTCGGTCCGGACCAGTACGAACACGAGACTCGAGAGCAGCCCGTTGGTGACCCACATCTTGGTGCCGTTGATCTCGTAGTGATCCCCGGCCTTCTTGGCCGAGGTCTTGATCGCGGCCACGTCCGACCCGAGCTCGGGCTCGGACAGGCTGAATGCGGCTCGCATCTCGCCTACCGCCATCTTCGGCAGGTACTTCTGCTTCTGCTCGTCGGTCCCGAACTTCATCAGCAGGTAGGACCCGATGAAGTGCGTGTTGACGATCCCGCTGATGCTGATCCAACCGCGCGAGAGCTCTTCGACGATCATCGCGTAGGTGGTGAGGTCGAGCCCCATCCCGTCGAACTCCTCGGGGATCGTCACCCCGAACAGGCCGAGCTCCTTCATCTGCTCGACGATCGGCGCGGGGAACTCGTCCTCGTGGTCGTAGTGCTCGGCGTTGGGGATGATCTGCTCGTCGGCGAACTGGCGCACCATCTCGCAGATCGCCTTCTGCTCGTCGGTCCTGTCGGTGGTTGCGATAGCCATGGTCGTGGTTGCTCCTCAGTCTCTGCGGAGCAGCCGAGAATACGTGAGATGAGTCAGCTCAGCTGCCGCTTCGGGCGCTGACCGCGGCGGCCTCGGACTTGACCCCGTGTTTCCACGTGGTCTCGGGCCGGCCCTCGGGCTCGCCGTCGATTTCGACGTCGACGCGCTCGTTGAAGAAGCACAGGCGCCCGGCGATCCGGTCGACCGCTGGGAGCGGATCGTCGTAGTACCAGATCAGATCCTTGACCGCTTCGCCGTCCTGACGGCGGACCGCGTAGTAGCTGGCGATCCCCTTGTAGGGGCAGCGCGTCGCGGTGTCGGTGGGCTCGAGCTCGACTGACACGTCCTCGCGCGGCAGGTACCAGCGAATCGGCAGGTTCGATTCGAACAGCGCCATCGCCTTGTCGCTCTCGGCCAGCACCTCGCCGTCGAGCGAGATCTTGATGTGGCGCGAGGTCGGGATCACGTCGACCCGGTGGTAGGGGTCGCGCGGATGGACGAAGATCTCCTCGTCTTCCTCGAACCACTGGTCCATGCGGTCGAAGTAGAACGCGATCATGTCCTTGATCGGCTCGGCTCCCTCGAGCGGCTCGGGGTAGTACCAGGCGCCGGCCTCGACGACCTTGTCGCCCGCGCGGATCGTGCGGTAGGACGCCTCGCCCTTCTTCGGGCACCGGGTGTGGCGGTCAGACGCCTCGAGCACGTCGGCGCGGACGTCCTCGGGCGGGAAGTAGTAGACCGGCTGGTGCCCGGATTCCGAGATCATCAGCGTCCGGCGGCTGTCGGCGATCGTCTCGCCTCCGACGATGACCCGGATCCACTTCTCGCACGGCTCGATGTACATCGCCCGGCCCGGAGGCGGCGGCTCGAAGTTGTGCGTCCCCGCGGGATTGCGCCCCAACGGCCCGGTTCCCGTCATCAGCCCCATGTGTCGGCGAGCTTACCCCAAGGCGGGTGCCCTGGTCGAGAAACGGACCCTTAAAAGTCTGCCGCCGGCCGCAACCAGACCGATCGCCAGCTCCGCTGACGAGCTCCACTGGAGCCGAACCCGCATGTTGTCGGTCTAGGCCCCCTTGCGCCGGCGGCCGAGCCGGAATTGTGACGGAATCTTCATCAAACTTCACAAACGTGGACAAATGTTTGAGGCTGCCCCGAAACACCGTTCTAGCCCGCGACCACGATCCCGAGCCACACGATCGCCACGGACACGATGAAGATCGCTGCGTCGAGCGCGTGCCACTCAGGCCGGCGCAGGTGAGCGCCGATCAGCACCGCCACCAGCGCCGCCAGCCCGATCTTCACCTGCAGCGTCGAGTCCCCCCACAGGTGCTCGTGGCTCGCCATCGCGACGCCGGTGACGATCAACACCCCGAACGCGGACTCCGTTCCAGAACGTCACTGCACCCGATCCTGGCACACTGGCCGCAGGGATGAATTTCGCTCGGGACGTCGTCGACCGTGCCGCGCCGGACCGCACGGCGCTCGTCGAGCTCGCCCGAGACGGGCGCCGGCGAGAGTGGACATTCGCCGAGGTCGCCGACCGCAGCGCGCGTCTGGCCGGCACTCTGATCCAGAGAGGAGTCGCCCGCGGCGACGTGGTGATGACCGTCATCGGTAACCGGCCCGAGTGGGTGCTCACGATGGTCGCCTGCTTCCGCCTTGGCGCGGTCGCGCTCTCCTGCAACGAGCAGCTCCGGGCGAACGACCTCGAGCAACGGATCGGAGCGGCGGCGCCGAAGCTGATCGTGGCCGATGAGCGCAACCTGGCCGAGTTGTCGAGCGCGCGCCCCGACTGCACGGTCCTGACCGTCCCCGACGATCGGCTGTTCGAAGGGGTCGAGCCGGCGGCGGCCGTCGAGCTCGACCCCACCGACCCGTGCCTGATCACGTTCACGAGCGGCACCACCGGCGAGCCGACCGGCGTCCTCCACGGGCAGCGCTACCTCCCCGGCCAGCGACTCCAGGCCGAGCACTGGCTGGACGCCCGGGCCGGCGATCTCGTGTGGTGCACCGCCGCCACCGGCTGGTCGAAGTCCGCGCGGAACACGTTCATCGCGCCGTGGCTGCGGGGCGCGGCGGCGCTGCTCCACGACGAGCGATTCGATCCGGCCCAGCGACTCGAGGTGCTCGCCTCCGAGGAGGTCAACGTCCTGTGCATGGCACCGACCGAGTACCGGGTGATCGCCAAGCGCGTCAAGCTCAAGCCGCTGCCGGCGTTGCGCTCCCTGGTGGCCGCAGGGGAGGCCCTCAACCCCGAGGTGATCCGGACCTTCACCGAGGAGGTCGGGCTCGCGATCCGCGACGGCTACGGCCAGACCGAGACCGGGCAGCTGACCGCCAACGCGCCCGGCGAGCACGCCCGTCCGGGCTCGATGGGGCGGGCCTTGCCGGGCGTTGACCTCCGAGTCGAGGATGGTGAGCTCGTCCTGGCCAGTCCGGCCACCGATCCAACGTTCTTCGTCGGCTATCTCGACGGCACCCCCTCGCCGGCCAACCGGCCCTGGAAGACCGGGGACCGGGTCAGACTCGACGACGACGGCTACCTGTACTTCGAGGGCCGCTCCGACGACCTGATCATCTCGGCCGGCTACCGGATCGGGCCGTTCGAGGTCGAGTCGGCGCTCGTCTCCCACGACGCCGTCGCCGAGGCGGCGGTCGTCGCCGCCCCCGACGAGGAGCGCGGCGCGGTCGTGCGTGCCGTGGTCGTATTGCGGGACGGGTTCGCCCCCGGTGAGGCCCTCGCCACCGAGCTGCAGGAGCACGTCAAGCACCAGACCGCCCCGTACAAATACCCGCGGATCGTGGACTTCGCCGACGAGCTGCCGAAGACGGCGTCGGGAAAGATCCAGCGGGCTAGCCTGAGGACCGCATGAGCGATTCTCGGCGACCGGTGATCGGGATCTGCACGGCGCTGGCCCGCGCGAACTGGGGCGTGTGGGACCGGCGCGAGGCTGCGCTGCTGGCGTTTTCCTACATCGAGGCGATCCAGCGCGCCGGCGGGATGGCGGTGATGATCCCGCCGGACGGCCGCTTCGAGCACGACCCTGACGAGATCCTCGATCTGCTCGACGGGCTGATCCTCGCCGGTGGCAACGACATCGACCCTGCCCGCTACGGCGCCGACCCCGATCCGCAGACCCACCATCTGGTTCCCGAGCGCGACCGCTCAGAGCTCGCGCTCGCCATTCGCGCGGTCGAGCGCGACATCCCCGTGCTAGGCATCTGCCGCGGGATGCAGCTGCTCAACGTCGCGTTCGGCGGAACGCTCACCCAGCACCTCCCCGACGAGCTCGGCCACGAGGAGCACCGCCGCACACCGGGGAGCTTCGACGGGTCCGACCACGACGTTCGTCTGACCTCTGGCTCACTCGCAGCGCGCGCTGCTGGCGAGGAGCTGCACGGCACGAAGTCCCATCATCATCAGGGCGTGGCCACCATTGGCGACGGCCTCGTCGTCACCGGCCGGTCGACGATCGACGATCTCCCCGAGGCGATCGAGGCGCCCGGGCACCGCTTCGTGCTGGGCGTCCAGTGGCATCCCGAGGCCGATGAGGAGAGCCGCGTCGTCGGCGCGATCGTCGAGCAGGCCCGCGGCTACCGGTCCGCGCGCGACCGCCGTAGCGGGCGCGGCTCTTCGTACCCGGCCGCGCGGACCGCCTCGGTCACGCGGTCGGCATGAACCTGACCGCGCGTCTCGAGCACTAGCTGGACCGCGGTCTCGCGCACGTGCAGGTCGAACCCCTCGCGGATGTGCTCGACGTCGAGCAGGTTCGCTCGGAGCTCGCCGACGAGCGCGAGCAGCCGCGCGAGTGAGCCCGGGCGGTCGGGCAACGACGCGAGCAGCACCAGCCGCCGGCCCGCCTGGCTCTCGTGCCGGCGCGCCACCTCGGCGAGGAGCCCGGCGTCGACGTTGCCTCCGGACAGAATGACCACGGTCGTCCCCGGCGGCGGGGGGCCGGGCACCCGACCGGCGAGCAGCGCCGCGGCCCCAACCGCGCCCGCGCCTTCGACCACGAGCTTCGCGCGCTCGATCAGGAACACCATCGCCTCGGCGACCTCGTCCTCTTCGACCGTCACGACGTCGTCGACCCACCGGTCGATCAGTGACAGCGTGAGCTCCCCCGGCCGCTTCACCGCGATCCCGTCGGCGATCGTCAGCGCCGAGCGGACCGGAACCGGCTTGCCGGCCGCGAGCGATCCCCGCACCGGAGCGCAACTCGCCACCTGAACGCCGACAATCTCGATCGAGGGGCGCTCCGACTTGAGCGCGATCGCCACCCCGCTGACCAGCCCGCCGCCGCCGATGGGCACGATCGCGCGCGACAGTCCGGGCGCCTGCTCGAGCAACTCGAGCCCGACGGTCCCCTGGCCGGCGATCACGTCCGGATCCTCAAACGGGTGGACGAACGCCATCTGCTCGTGCTCGGCGACCATCTCGTAGGCGGCCTCGAGCGCCTCGTCGACAGTCGAGCCGATCATCTCGATGTTCGCGCCGAGCGAGCTGGCGGCCTCGACCTTCGCGATCGGCGCGCCCTCCGGCATGAACACGAAGCACGGCACGCCGCGTGCGCGGGCCGCGTACGCGACCGCCTGGGCATGGTTGCCGGCGCTGCCGCAGACGACGCCGGCGGCGCACGACTCGCCCAGCGCGGTGAGCTTCGAGAACGCGCCGCGGATCTTGAACGAGCCGGTTCGCTGGAGGTTCTCGGCCTTGAGTTCGACGGTCCCGCCGGTGCGCTCGCTCAGCGTGCGAGAGCTCAGGACGGGGGTTTCGCGGACGACCCCGGCGATGACTCGGGCGGCGCGGCGGATGTCGTCGGCCGAGACCGGCGCGCTCGCATCAAGGGGTCGAGCCGTGTCAGTCAGGGGATCGCCACCACCGCGTCGATCTCCACCAGCGCGCCGCGCGGCAGCCCGGCCACCGCGATCGCCACCCGCGCCGGCGGATCGGATTCGAAGAACGACTCGTACACGTCGTTGACCGACGCGAACGACGCCATGTCGGTCAGGTAGACCGTGAGCCGCACGGCGTCGCCAAGCGTGGCGCCGGCCGCGTCGCATACCGCGGCCAGGTTCTCCAGGCACCGCCCCGCCTGATCTGCCGCGGTCGCGCCGACGAGGTCTCCGGTCTTCGGGTCGAGCGGGATCTGGCCGGAGCAGAACAGCAAGTCTCCCCCGGCCCGCACGGCGTGGACGTATGGACCTACTGCCTCAGGTGCGCCGGGCGCCCTTATCGACTCGCGGTGTGCTGGCAACTCGCTTCCTCCTCGGTGACACGGTGCACGTAGCGTATTGCGCGAGTCCGGGCTGGGGTAGCCTGACAGCGTGCCGAACCGCCTCGGGGGCGAGAGCTCGCCGTACCTGCTGCAGCACAAGGCCAACCCCGTGGACTGGGAGCCATGGGGCGATCGGGCGCTGGCGCGGGCCCGAGAGGAGGACCGTCCGCTGCTCGTCTCGATCGGCTACTCGGCGTGTCACTGGTGCCACGTGATGGCGCACGAATCGTTCGAAGACGAATCGATCGCCGCGCTCATGAACGAGCGGTTCGTGTGTGTCAAGGTCGACCGCGAGGAGCGTCCGGACATCGACGCGATCTGCATGGACGCCTGCCAGGCACTCACCGGCCAAGGGGGATGGCCGCTGAACGCCTTCCTCACCCCCGCGGGTGTGCCGTTCTACGCGGGTACCTACTTCCCGCCCGAACCCCGCCACGGGCTGCCGAGCTGGCGGATGGTGCTCGACGGCGTCGCCGACGCCTGGTCGACGCGGCGCGACCAGATCACTCGCCAGGGCGGGCGGCTGGTCGAGGCGCTCAGCGCGAGCGCCAGGCTCGAGCCGTCGATGGAGCCGTTTACCCAGGAGCTCATCCGCGACGCGCTCGTCGCGCTGTGGGGCACGTACGACCGCGCAAACGGTGGCTTCGGTCGCGCCCCGAAATTCCCGCAGGCGTCCGTGATCGAGCTGCTGCTGGCGCGCGGCGAGCGCGAGATGTCCCTCGGGACGCTCGAGGCGATGGCCCGCGGCGGCATCTATGACCAGGTCGGGGGCGGCTTCGCGCGGTACTCGGTCGACGCCACCTGGACCGTTCCCCACTTCGAGAAGATGCTGTACGACAACGCGCTGTTGGCGCGCGCCTACCTGCACGGCTGGCAGGTCTCAGGGAACGAGCGGTTCCGGCAGGTGTGCTGCGAGACGCTCGATTGGGTGCTGCGCGAGATGCGCGGTGCCGAGGGAGGCTTCTGCTCGGCGCTGGACGCCGACTCGGAGGGCGTCGAGGGCAAGTTCTACATGTGGACGGTCGAGGAGCTCCGCGCGGCCCTCGGCGAGCTTTACGACGCCGCGATCGAGTACTTCGAGCCGAAGCGATTCGAACACGGTGTGATCCTCGAAGCCCACGGCCCCGAACCGGAAAGCCTCCCCGAGATCCGGCGCCGGCTGCTCGCGGTGCGATCGCAGCGCGTCCGGCCTGGACTCGACGACAAGCGCCTGACGTCCTGGAACGCGCTGATGATCTCGTCTCTGGCCGAGGTCGGCGCAACGCTCGGGCGCGAGGACTACGTCGACGCGGCCGTGCGGTGCGCCGAGTTCCTCGAGGCCGAGCGACGTGCTCCGGACGGGTCGCTATTGCGAACCGCCCGCGTCCGCGGCTTCCTCGAGGACCACGCGTTCCTGCTCGAGGCGCTCGTAGGCCTGTACGAGGCGACCGGCGATCCGCGCTGGTACGGCGAGGCGACCGCGCTCGCCGACGCAATGATCGAACGCTTCGAGGACCCCGAGCGCGGCGGATTCTTCACCACCGCCTCCGATCACGAGCAGCTCGCCGCGCGTCGCAAGGACCTCGAGGACTCCCCGATCCCGTCGGGCAACTCCGCGGCGGCGTTTGGGCTGCTGCGGCTCGGGGCGCTGTCGGGAGACGGCCGCTACGAGCGACACGCGCTCGGCGTGCTGCGACTGCTGGTTCCGCTCGCCACCCGCCATCCGGGGGCGTTTGGCCACCTGCTCGGGGCCGCGGATTTCTACCTGGCGCCGGTCAAGGAGGTGGCGATCGTGGGTCCCTCGCCCGGGGCCGGCGAACTGTTGCGGGTCGTCCGCGGGGCGTTTCGCCCGCACCTGGTGCTCGCCGCCGGCGAGACCGACGGCGTGCCGCTGCTCGAGGGCCGAGGTCCGGTCGACGGCCGCGCCGCGGCGTACGTGTGCGAGCGGTTCGTGTGCCAGGCGCCGGTCACGAGCCCCGACGACCTCGCCGCCGCGTTGAGTTAGTCCCGCGGCAGCGGGTAGCTGGGAGCTATGCCTTCCGCTCAGGCGACCGTCGAACGCGAGGCCCGCAGCGTCGAGCACGAGACCCTCGAGGCACAGCGGTCACGGCCGTTTCGAGTGCTCGTGCGCACGGGATTCGTCGCGCGCGCGGTCACGTATGGGGTGATCGGCGGGATCGCGCTGGCGCTCGCGTTGGGCGCAGGCGTCGCGCCCGCCAAACCGAACCAGCAGGGCGCACTCGCGCTGATCGCGGGCGCGCCTCTCGGCCGGGTCGCGCTCGTCGTGGTCTGCGTCGGGCTGCTCGCCTACGCGCTGTGGAAGCTCGGGCAGGCCATGTTCGGGCGGGGACCCGAGGGGGCTGGCAGCCCAGCGCTGAAGGACCGCATCTCGAACGCCGCCGGCGGCGTCGTCTACATCGGCTTGTTCGCGGTCGCAGTGCGCATCCTTCTGGGCGGGTCGGGCGGCGGCGCGTCGGGCAACCCCTCGCACACCACCGCCGGGGTACTCGGCTGGCCCGGCGGAACGATCATCGTCGGGGTCGCCGGCGGCGTATGCATCGCGATCTGCCTCTATCAGGCTTACGACGCGCTCCGCGGCGGATTCGCCGAGGACGTGAAGCTCGGCGAGATGAGCGCGGAGGAGCGTCGCGCGTTCATGGCCGCCGGCCGGATCGGGCTGAGCGCGCGCTCGCTCGTGTTCGGGATCGTCGGATATTTCCTGCTGCGAGCGGCGATCTCGTATGACCCGCACGATGCGGTCGGGGTCGACGGGGTGCTCGCGCGGGTTCAGCGGGAGCCGTTCGGGCCGGTCCTGCTCGCGCTGGTCGCCGCCGGGCTGCTCCTCTTTGCCTGCTACTCGCTGTTCGAGGCGCGCTACCGCCGGCTGTAGCGGGAACGGCCTCGCTTACAGCACCGGGAGGTAGCGCTCGAGCTCCCAGGGGGTCACCTGGACCCGGTAGTCCTCCCACTCCTGGCGCTTGATCTCGATGTAGCGGTTGAACATGTGCTCCCCGAGCGAGCGCAGGACCAACTCCGACTGGGCGGTGAGCTCGATCGCCTCGCCGAGCGTGGCGGGCAGCTGCTCGATCCCGAGCCGCTGGCGCTCCTCGGAGGACAGGTGGTACAGGTTCGTCTCCATCGGGTCGGGCAGCTCATAGCGGTGCTCGATCCCCTCGAGGCCGGCCTGCAGAAGAACCGCGAACGTGAGGTACGGGTTGCACGCCGGGTCGGGGCATCGCAGCTCCATCCGGGTGGCGCGTTCGTTGCCCGGGTGGTACATCGGGATCCGGACGAGCGCCGAGCGGTTCCGCCGCGACCACGCGAGATATACGGGCGCCTCGTAACCGGGGACCAGGCGCTTGTAGGAGTTGACCCACTGGGCGAAGATCGAGCAGATCTCCCGGGCGTGGGTCAGCTGCCCTGCGATGAACGCCTTGCCGACATCGGACAGGTAGTACTGGTCGTCGGGGTCGAAGAACGCATTATGCTCGCCCCGGAACAGAGACTGGTGCGTGTGCATCCCCGAGCCGTTCTTGCCGAACAGCGGCTTCGGCATGAACGTCGCGTGGAGGCCGTACTTCATCGCGTATTCCTTGACCGTGATCCGGTAGGTCATGCAGTCGTCGGCCATCTTCAGCGCGTCCGAGTAGCGCATGTCGATCTCGTGCTGGCTGGGCCCGACCTCGTGGTGGGCGTACTCGGTCGGGATGCCCAGCTGCTCGAGCGCGAGCACGGTCTCGCGGCGCAGATCCGAGCCGGCGTCGAGCGTGGTCAGGTCGAAGTAGCCCCCCTCGTCGAGCACCTCCGTCGAGTTCGGGCTCTTGAAGTAGAAGTATTCGAGCTCGGGGCCGACGTAGTAGTGGTCGAAGCCCATCGCCTTGGCCCGCTCGACCGCGCGCCGCAGCACGTGGCGCGGATCCCCCTCGTACGGCGTGCGCTCGGGCGTGAGGATGTCGCAGAACATCCGTGCCACCCCCTGCTCCTCCGGACGCCAGGGCAGGATCCTGAAAGTGGACGGGTCGGGCATCGCGATCATGTCCGACTCCTCGATCGGGTTGAACCCGGTGATCGACGAGCCGTCGAACCCCATTCCGCCCTCGAACGCGTCGGTCAGCTCGGTGGCGTTGATCGAGAACGCCTTGAGCTGCCCGAGGATGTCGGTGAACCAGAGGCGGATGAATCTGATGTTGCGCTCCTGGACGAGCGCGCGCACGTCGTCTGGGGTCAGCGGAGAAGCCGTGGTCGCCATCGAGCGACGAACGTTACTGAGTACCCAAGCGTCAGAGACGGCCGGACAGCTGCCGTTTGCCCAGCCACCGGTTGGCCCAGCGCTCTATCTCGGCCAGCGCCGGCTCGAGCTCGCGGCCCATCTGGGACAGCTCGTACTCGACCCTCAGTGGTGGACCGCTGATCACGGTTCGCTCGACCATGCCGCGCCGCTCGAGCTCCTTCATCCGCTCGGACAGGAGGCGGTCGGACAGCTCGGGCACCGCTGAGGCGATCTCGGAGAAACGCAGCGCACCCTCCATCAGGACCGCAAGGATCGCGCCGGTCCACCGTCGCCCGACCAGCTCCACCGCCTCGTGGTAAAGGGGGCAGCAACTTGTCGAGCGAATTTCGGCGCGATCAGACTCGGCCGTGTCGTCGGGCGCTCCCATCGTGCGTCTTGGTAGAGCTTAGTGACTTACGCTGCTTGCAACGCGCGCGATGCCTCACTCGAGCCGTCGACGGGCACCTCCCCCGCGACGTTCACCATCGCGGTGAACCCCTCGAGGGAGACCGTCGCGATCGCCTCCAGGATCTGCTCGTCGTCCCAGCCGGCCTCACGCGCCTCCTCGTGGAGGTGCATCGGTGCTCGGCCGCGCTCTTCGAGCAGCGCCTGCAGGTAGCGAAGCAATGCCGCCTCGCGCTGATCCTTTGAGTTGAACTGCCGCGCAAGCGCGACCTCGTCGAGCGCCAGCCCGGCCGCCCGCGCGGTGCGCGAGTGCATCGCGATCCCGGGCTCGGACTGGTAGTACTCGGCGACCGCGAGCGCAATCCGCTCGAGCGTCGGCAGCGTGAGCTTGCCGTGGCGCAACTCCGAGCGGAAGCGGGCGTAGGCCCGCAGCGCCGCGGGCGAACCCGCGAGCACGCCAAGGAAGTTCGGCAGCTGACCCCCGGTCGCGAGCGCGCCTCGCAACACGGGAACCGAACCCTCGGGGGCGGTCAGGTCGTCATGGATCTGGAATCTGCTCATCGAAGCTTTCATAGTTGACCACCAGTGGGTCTGTGGGGGCTGGGAGGGCGCGTCAGTGCCCTTCACTTTCGAGACTTGCTTACGCTAGATAAGTTTAGATGTGCCTGACGGGGCGCACAAGTGGGGGACGCACTACTTTTGAGCGACTTAGCGTCGGCCCAACAAGCGTGCGCCGCCCCGGACGGCCGCCGCCTCTACTCCTTATATACGTCGGCCCATAAAGACTGGATCAGCCCGGCCTGGGAGATCCGTAAGGGGCCGGCGTGCTCAGCGGCCGTCAGCGCGCGAGGTGCGCCAACACGGCCGCGTGGGCGCTGGTGGCGGCGACGAGAATCAGCAGCAGACCGAGCACGACGGCCCACATCGCGGTGCGGTCGGGTTTGAAGCCTTCGCGCTCGTGGCGCCGAAGGGTGGGGCGGGCGACCGGCAGGTTCCGCTCGGCCCCGCGGCCGGTGATCTGCACCGTACGGCGGCCGTTGGACGCCCGCGGCGCCCAGGTCACGGGGCGCTCAAGGTTCAGCTCGGATTCGTGCTCGGACGCGAACGGAACGGCCGGTGGGGCGGCCTCGGTGATCGTGGAAGCCCGGAATTCGCGGAAGGCCTCGCTATCGAGCTCCTCCCACCACGGAACAACATTCCCACGCCGACGGCGCGCGGAAGCGCCAGCTTGGGGCAAATCGACGACCTCTTTCTCGTACTCACGGGGTTAGCTGACGGACGAGCACGATTCGCCCCAACAACTTGGGTCCCCCGCTCCCTGCGCTCCGACGTCGAGCAACACGGGATTCAGATTTCGAGGCGCGATCCTAACAGTGAGGACGGACGGACTGCTGTCTCGTCTATCCCCATTTCCACGCAAGATGCGGGCTGGTTGTGCAGCCAGGCAGCCCAGCTCCGTGGCGTGGGACGCCCGCAGCATTTTGGGCGCCCGCCGGCGCCGGCATCACTCGTTGCCGGCGACCTTGGCCACGAACTGCGCCACTTCGGCGGCGTCGACCCCCTGCAGGACGTCAGCCGGCATCGTCCCCTCACCCAGGCATGCCTCCTGACTGCCCTTCGGCGGGCTCTGCAGACATCCGTTCTGGATCGTGTGCAGGACGAGCTGCTCGGTGGGCTGGATCACGTCGAGGTTCGGTCCCACCTTGCCGACGGCGTTGGCCCCGGCCAGCGTGTGGCAAAGCCCGCAGTGCTGGCCGAACAGCTCTCGCCCGCGCTTCTCGGCCTGTGTCAGCTCGCTCCCCCCGACCTGGGCGTTGGCGTTGTTGCGGTTCCCGAGCTGGATCAACACCGGGATCGCGACCCCGAAGGCGACGTAGACGACCGCCAGCGTCCAGGCCAGCGCCCGCCGCCCCCGGTATCCCGGCTCCCTCCCCGCGCCGGTCCGCCGGGCGCCCACGTAGAACACGCCGAGGCCGAGCACGACCCAGAATGCGGCGAACAACAGGACGGCGAGCACGGAGCGGCACCTTACCGCGCCGACCCGGCGAACGGATCACTGATGAGCCGTACATGCGCTACCGCCGCCGTCCCGAGGCGAAGCTCATGACCGGAGGGGCGACCGCTCTGAAGTCCTCGGCATCGAACTCCTCGGCCTCGCTCTCCCGAGACGTTCGCTGCTCAGCCAGCCCCCGGCGCACCTGTTCGTCGAGCATCGAAAAGTCCTTGATCTCGGCGACCAGATGGTCGGGGGCCGAGATCGCCTGGACCCGGTCGACCAGGATGTTGATCGCGCCGCCCGCCGCCGGGTGACGCTCCAACTTGCCCTCGGCGATCATCAGCGGCTCGGTTCTCACGGTCAGCCGATGGCGCTCATAGACCGGAGCGGGAACGATCAGGTTGATCGTCCCGAACTCATCCTCGAGCAGCACGAACACGATCCCGTTGGCCGTGCCCGGACGTTGGCGCGCCACCACCAGGCCGCCCACCTTGAGCCGGGTGCCGTGGCGCAGCTCCTCGAGTTCGCGGCTCGTGGCCACGCCTTCGGGCAACCGGTCTCTGAGCAGCGCGATCGGATGCGAGTGGGCGGTCAGCCCGATCGTGCCGTAATCGGCGAGCATCGACTCCCACGCCGTGAGCGCTCGCAGCTCCGGCGGCGCCGGCAGGTCCAGCGGAAGCGCCAGCTGAACCCCGCCCGGCACCCTCGTTCCCGGCGTCGCCACGCCAAGCTGCCACAGCGCGAGGCGGCGTTCGGATCCCGCGGGCGCACCCTCGACGAGCGAGTCGCACGCCCCCGACCAGGCGAGCATCTCCAGCGAAGCGGCGCTCGAGCTCGCCCGCGAGGCGAGATCGGACAGCGTTCGAAACGGGCCGCCGGCCTCCCGCACCGCGACCAGCTCGGTCACCTCCTGCTCGGCGACGCCCCGGACGTAGCCGAGGCCGATGCGGACGCGGCTCCCTTCCATTTCGCACGCAGCGGCACTGCTATTCACGTCGGGAGGCACCACCTCGATACCCCGTCGCTGGGCCTCGTGGACGAGCGCGTCGGGCGGGTAGAAGCCCATCGGCTGCTCGTTCAGCAGCGAGCACAGGAACTCCGGCCCGAAATGGACGCGCAGCCACGTCGATTGGTAGGCGAGAAGGCCGAACGCAGCGCCGTGGGCCTTCGGGAAGCCGAACCCCGAGAAGCCCCGGACCATCGTGAACACCCGCTCCGCGGTCTCCTCGTCGACTCCGTGCCGGCTTTGCGCGCCCGCGACGAAGTGCTTGTGGTAGGCCTCGATCGCCGCGTCCGAGCGCTTGCGGCTCATCGCCCGCCGCAGCCCCTCCGCCTCGCCCGGCGAGAACCCGGCGAAGGCGATTGCGACCTCGATCACCTGGTCCTGGAAGATGATCGACCCGAGCGTCTCCCGCAGCGCCGGCTCGAGCGACGGATGGTCGTAGGGGATCTCGTAGTCGGGATCGACGCGCAGGCGCTGGCGACGCTCGATGTACGGGTTGACCGCGCCTCCCTGGATCGGTCCCGGCCGCACGATCGCGACCTGGATCGTCAGGTCCTTCAGGTTCTCCGGCCGGGTGCGGTAAAGCGACTGCATCTGCGCCCGGCTCTCGATCTGGAAGACCCCCGTCGTGTCGGCGCTCTGGATGCACTCGTAGGTGGCTGGATCGTCATAGGGGATGCGGCTCAGGTCGATCTGCTCGCCGCGGGTGCGCGCGATCATCTCGACCGCGCGCTCGACCGCAGAGAGCATCCCGAGTCCGAGCAGGTCGATCTTCAGGAACCCCGCATCCGAGCAGGAGTCCTTGTCCCACTGAACGATCTGCCGGCCCTCCATCGCCGCCGGCACGATCGGGCAGCAGTCGAGCAGCGGACGGGTGGCGACGATCATCCCGCCCGAGTGCTGGCTCAGGTGGCGCGGAAGTCCGTGAGCCTCGGCGGCCAGCCGCGCGAGCCACGCCCAGCGCCCCGTCGAGCCGCGGCGACCCTCGTTCTCGGCGGTTCTGCGGGGCTCGAGGCCGAACGCGGATGCGATGTCCTTGTCCACTTCGCGCGCGTCCCATCCCTCGCTGCCCTTGGCCACTCGCTCGATCTCTCCCGGTGGCAGCCCCAACGCCTTGCCGAGCTCACGTATCGCCCCGCGGGCGCGGTAGGTCGGGAACGCGGCCACCAGCGCGGAGCGGTCGTGTCCGTAACGCTCGTGGACTCGCGGGATCAGCTTCTCCCTGATGTCGCGCGGGAAGTCGAGGTCGATGTCGGGCAGCGACGTCAGCTCCTCGTTGAGGAACCGGCCAATCAGCAGATCGTTGGCGATCGGGTCGACGTGCGACAGGCCGGTCAGGAAGCAGACGATCGAGGAGACGCTCGAGCCGCGGCCACGACCGGGCGGCAGCAGGCCGCGGACGCTGTCGGGTCCGCGGACCTCGAGCGCCACCTCACGGGCCAGCTCCAGCATGTCGTGATGGAGCAGGAAGAACCCGGGCAGACCGAGCCTCTCGATGATCCGTAGCTCCTGCTCCAAGCGGGCGGTGGCGCCGGCGCGCACCTCCCCGGCGCCTTTGTACCGCTCGTGCAGACGCTCCTGGCACAGCTCTGAGAGCTTGCGCATCGCCGCCGAGTCCTCCGACCCCGGATAGCGGTATCCGAGGTCGCTGGTCAGGTCGAATTTGAGCCGCTCGGCCATGGCCGCCGTCTCCGCGACCGCCTCGGGATGGTCGGGAAAGCGACTCGCCATCGCCGCCGGCGAGGCGAGCACGTGGCTGAAGTTGCCCCGCCGCTCGGGCTCCGAGGCATCGAGCGTCGTGTGCAGGCGCACAGCCACCAGCGCGTCCTGGAGCGGAGCCCGCCAGCGCGCGTGCGCGTGCACGTTCCCGGTGGCCACGCACGGCACGCCGAGCCGAGCCGCGATTCGCTCAAGGCGCCGGTTGCGGGCGCGATCGTCCCGCAGGAACGGGCGCTGGAGCTCGACCCGGAGGTGATCGGGACCGAACGCATCGAGCAGGCGCCTGAGCGTGAACTCGTCGTGCACCCCGCGCAGCGCGCACCCGCTCAGACAGATCAGCCCATGGGCGTGCTCCAGGACGTCCGCCAGCTCGACGAACGCCTGCGAGGGAGGGGTGGTCCGGGGGCGGGTGGATTGGTGGCGGGGGCGGGTGGGCGGGTTTTGGTGGCGGGGGCGGGTGGGCGGGTTTTGGTGGCGGGGGCGGGTGGGCGGGATTCCATTTCCACGCGTGTGCGCATGCGCGAGCGTCAGGATGCGGCAGAGGCTGGACCAGCCGCCGGCATCCTCCACGAGCAACGTCAGATGCCTGCCGTCGGAGAGATCGATCTCGGCGCCGTGGATCGGGCGCAACCCGAGCGCCCGTGCGGAGACTGCGAACTCCATCGAGCCGGAGACCGAGTTGTGGTCGGTCAGCGCAACTGCTTCGTAGCCCAGCTCGAGCGCCGCGGGGACGATCTCGTCAGGCAGCGAGGCGCCGTCGAGGAACGAGAAGGCCGAATGACAGTGGAGCTCGACGTATGACACGAACGCATGTTCGCATCCGCCGCGGACGGTGCGATGCTCCGCGGATGGGATCCCCCGATATCGACGAGCTCCGCGAGCAGGTCGCGCTCGGTTGCCGGATCCTCGGGGCCAACGGCCACGACGACTTCGTCTGGGGACATGCCTCCGCTCGCGATCCGGACGGGCGGGGCGTGTGGATGAAAGCGTCGACGTTCGGGTTCGAGGAGATCACCGCTGAGCGGATCATCCTCGTGGGCTTCGACGGCGAGGTGCTCGACGGCGATTGCCCGCGCCACGTCGAGTGGCCGATTCATACCGAGTTGATCAGAGCCCGCCCGGACGTCGGCGGCGTCGTCCACTCCCATCCTCCGCACTCGATCGCGATCGGCGCGAGCGGACAGCCCGTGCGACCGGTCTCGCACGCGGGCACGCTGTTCGTCCCACCCGACGTGCCGCGCTACTCCAGGACCGCCGAGCTGATAGTCACGCCCGAGATGGGCGGCGATGTCGCGGCCACGCTCGGCGACCAGCACGCGCTGTTCCTCGTCAACCACGGGATCGTGACCGCGGGGAAGGACGTGCGCGATGCAGTAATCCGCGCAGTGCTGCTCGAGAAGGCGGCGCACCAGCAGATGCTCACGCACGTCTTCGGCGGACCGGAGCGCTGGTCAGGAGACGAAGAGGCGCTTCGAAAGCGCGAGACCGTGTGGTCCGAGCAGCAGTTGGCCACGTTGTGGGACTACCTCCGCCGCCGGCTGAAGGACGGTTGGTAGGGTGGCCCGGATGGCGAAGCGGGATAAGGAGAAACGTCAGTCATGGCGTAGGACTCGCCGCGAGCTTCACATCTCGATGTCGCGTCGGGGGCGGAAGTGGCTGAACAAGGTGTGGAACACGACCGCAACCACCGCGTCAGAGTTCGAGGCCCTGAGTCCGCTCACCACCTTGCTAGGTCGCAGGCTCGTCGAGAACTTCGTGGCGCGGGAGGAGGCCGACGGCGAGGAGATCCAGAACGCACTGCGCGGCGCGATCGTGTACGGCTACGCCGTGCGCATGGTCGTGGTTGATCCGACCGACCAGCCCTCGCTCAGGCCGTCCGCGTTCCAGCTGAGAGCCCAGTCCGACGTCGAACACCTCGCAGACGACCCGGCGACGCCCAAGCGGCTGCTCGATCCTGTTCGCAGCATCGCGTCGGACAAATTCGACTCGGTCATGACTCTGCCGCCCGAGGTGTGGTCCGCGTTGGTCGCGAAGACGACCCAGAAGCTGCAGCACCATTTCACATCCAAGGACAAGACACTCACGTGGGAAGAGCTGGGCCGGGCGCGGGTCGAGAAGATGCTTCGGTACGGGTACGTCCTGCGGTGCCTGGACGAGACGCTCGACGCCGACCCGAAATACCGCGGGTCTGAGCCCGACGCATCGCCGGAGGCAGGTTCGGCGCTGGAGGCAGGCGCCGAGCGTGGGACCGCGGCCTGATCCCGGCGGCACGGCAGTCCAGCTGCCCTAGCCGGCGTCGAGTAGCGCGCTGAGATTGATCGCGGCCGCCATCGCTCGATAACCGGCCCCGTTCGGGTGCAGATGGTCGCCGCTGTCGTAGACAGGGTTCAGCCGGTCGGGATCGCGCGGATCGGCCAACGCGGCGGCGAAATCGATCACGCCGTCGAACGCACCGCTGGTCCGGATCCAGTTGTTGATCGCCTCGCGCTTGGCCTCGCCCGCCGGCGTCCAGTAGCGGGCGCCCTCGAACGGCGTCAGGGTCGCGCCGAAGATCTTCAGTCCGGCCGTGTGGGCGAGCGTGATGATCCGCTCGTATCCCTCGACGATCTGCAGCGCGGACACGTCGGTGTCCGGCGCAGTCAGCGGACCGCGGTGCTGGCTGTCGCCGATATCGTTGATCCCCTCCAGGAGGATCACGTCGCGGGCGCCGGACTCGTCGCGCACGTCCCGCTCGAACCGGGCGACCGCGTTGACGCCGCAGCACAGCGCGTTGTTGAGGACCCGGTTGCCGCCGATCCCCTCGTCGACGATGGCGAGCGTGAACCCTTTCAAATCGTTTAGCCGGCGCGCGAGGTCGTTCGGCCAGCGCTCGTTCTTGTCGAACGGAGAACCGACGCCGTCGGTGATCGAATCACCCAGCGCGATCACCGATCCGAGCGCGCGGCGCGCGCCGAGCACGTCGACCCCGTCCAGGAAGTACCAGGAGCGCGTGCGGACCTTGAACGGGCCACCTCCGCCGAGGACGTGCGCTCCAGACGCCACGTAGTTGAGCTGCTCCGCATCGGCGTGTTGGGTGGCGGGACCGGTCGGCCGCGGGAGGAAGATGCTGACGGCAAGTCGGGTCGCAGGCGGGACCGCGAGCGCCACCGAATCGCTCGTTGCGTCGTCGCCGGGTGGGATCACCACCGCGCGCTGACCACCGAAGTACAACGCGTGCGACGTGCCCGGGACGGTGTTCGGACCGCTGCCGTCAATCGCCACGGCGGCCAGTCCGATCCGGAGCGGTGCGCTGCCGAACGCGTTCGTCAGCCGCACTCTGATCCTGACTCCGCCGGCGCTGGTGAGCACGATTTCGCGGATCGTGGCGTTGCGAAAGCCGGCTCGCGACAGGTTGCCCGCGGTCGAGGCCTGGGGACTCGCGCCCCAAGTCGCGAGCCAGTGGCTCCCCGCCGGAACCGGGTCCGGCGTCGCCGCGGCCGGCGCATCGGAGTCGAGCACGGCACCGCCGATCTTGAACAGCACCACCAGCGCCACGGCTCCCCAGAGGTATCGACGCACTCTGGGGGAAAGTAACGGTGCGGTCAGCCGACCAGTTTTGTGGACGTCAGATTGCTGACTTCGAGCTCGGGTCGGGCGGGTGGCTCGCGGAGCTCGCGGCGGTCAGCCGAGCAGCTTGCGGACCTCGCCGAGCACTCGCGGCTCGAGCAGCTCGCTGCAGTAGGCGCTGAAGTGAACGCCGTCGAACCGGCACAGCTGCCCGTTGACCTTGGCGTTGAAATGGTTGCCGGGTGAGACCGTCTGGTCGATGTTGAGCACCGACACCTTCGACGGATGGCGGCGAGCGGCCGTCTCGAGCATCGAGTTGATCAGCGTGTGCCGCGCCGGATCGGCGGCCGGCGCCGGCGAACCGTCGGGCTCATTGGGAGGGCTCGTGTACGGAATCGAGAGGAACAGGACCTTCCGGCCGTCGGCCGCCATCAGCGTCACGAACCGGTTGATCTGGTTCTGAACGTACGCGTCGAACGCGGGCTGGCCCAGGTGGACGACGTGCCCGTTGATCTTCCAATTGAGCTGATCCCGATACCCGAGCTCGACGACGACCATCTGCGCGTTCATCGCGCTCGCTTCCTTGGCCCAGTCCTCGGGCGCGGTCGCACATCCGGTCGACTGGGCCTCCCAGGTGCCGTCGACGTCGAGCTCGCCCTGCGTCGTGAACGCGCACCCCAGCACGGCCGCGTTCTCGAGCTGCACGCCGTAACGCTCCTCGTTGGTCAGCCAGGGAACCCCGAGCGTGAACGCCAGGGAGTCGCCAACCATCAGCGCTCGCTTGGGGGGGCAAGTGTTGAACGTCTTCGTGGCCGTGCCGCTCCAGGTCAACTGGTGGTAACCGAGCGCGTTGTAGACGAACTTGGTCTCCTTGCCAGCGGGCACCGGCGCCACACCGACAGTCGGGGTGTCCTTGAGCGTCACCGTGCACGACGGATCGTGACCGCGGAGCTGTGCCGGCGGCTGCGGCAGGGTCGCTGCGGCGGGAATGCCCACCGGGAGCTGGTCCGCCGCAGAGGCGAGCAACAGCGCCGCCACCGCGCCACCGGCCGCGAGCGGAGCAAGCGCGCGCACGACCCAGGTCGGCCGCCGGCGCTGCCGGATCGGCTGCTCGATCAGGAAGTAGGAGGCGGTGCTGACCGCCAGCGTGACCGCGAGGCGCACGAGCAGCAGCTCGGTGCCGCTGACGCCGATCGCGTCGGCGCTCAGCCACAGGAACAGCGGGAAGTGCCAGAGGTAGAGCCCGTACGAGATCTTTCCGACGGCACGTAGCGGCCGGACCGCGAGCGCTCGCGCCGCGAGTGACGCCGGGAACGCGACCGCGGCCACGATCAGCAAAATGACCGCTCCGTCGAGGACGAGGAGGCCGTACGGGTAGAGCCACGCGTCCGAGCCGCCAATGAGCGCGATTCCGGCGAGGACGCCGGCGAGCGCGAACAACGCGCCGGCGCCGACCACGCGCCCCCTGGACGAGCTCGGCGCCGGCAACCGCTCGGCCCCCACTTCGAGCCCCGGCAACCGCTCGCGCGCCACTTCCGGCGCCGGCAATCGGTCGCGCCCCGGTTCCGTACCCACCGAGCGTGCGCGCCAGATCGCCATTCCGATCGCGAGCGACGCCCCGATCAACAGGCTCGCCGCCCTCGTGTCGGTCCCGTAGTAGACCCGGTCGAGGTTCCGGCCCCCGTTGAACAGCAGCGCGGTGTCGACTGCCGAGGCGACCACGCCCACGACGGTCACGCCGAAAAGCACCACGAGCGGACGCCGGCCCCGTTCCGGGCGGGGCACGCCGCGCGAGGCGAGCCACAGCACCCCGCCGAGGACGATCGGCCACACGAGGTAGAACTGCTCCTCGATCGCGAGCGACCAGGTGTGCTCGAGCGGCGACACCGGCCCGGTGGTGGCGAAGTAGCTCGACCCCGCGGCGATCTGATGCCAGTTGCTGTAGTAGATCAGGGCCGAGAGGCCGTCGCCCTTGAGGCCGGGGATCGCCTTCGAGGAGCCGGCGGCGGCGTAGTAGAGCCCGATCACGGCGACCAGGCAGAACAGCGCCGGCAATAGCCGCCGCGCGCGCCGGGCCCAGAACGCGCCCAGGGAGATCGCCGCAGACCTGCCCCACTCGGCCAGTAGCAGCGAGGTGATCAGGAAGCCCGACAGGACGAAGAACACCTCGACCCCGAGAAACCCGCCCTTCGCCCACGTGACGCCGCCGTGGTAGAGGAGCACTGCCGCCACGGCGATCCCGCGCAGGCCGTCGAGTCCGCCCCAATGGGCCAGCTCGACCCGACCCCACCGGCCCGGCTCGGCTCGACGCCACCGGCTCGGGTCCAGCCGGCGGAGAACGTTCGAAGTTGGCCACCCGCGGGGCGACGGGCGTCCGGTTAGCTCCCTGCTCACCAAACAGGTGTTACCCCGATGGGCGTAGAGCGAGCATAAAGCGGCGAGTCAGCCCGCTCGGAGCGGGTCCGGTGGCGCCGTCAAACGAGCTCCGCGCCCGGAGGCCGGGTCAGTGGAGCTCCGCGCCGGGACGATCCGTGTCCCGAGCGTCGGCCCCGGAGGATCGGCTCGCTCCTGGGTCTCGCACTCTGGCAGAAACGCCGCCCGCGCCCATGCATGAAGCGTCAACGGAGCCACCCGCGCCGGACCGTGCCGCGTCGAGCATGTGGGACGTGCGCCACGCGGCACGGTCCGGCCTCGCGGCCCCGACTGTCCTGCTTTGCAGGTAATTCCTGGGCCCGCCGGCGCCCCGGGGACGGCGGGCGTGGCCGCTGTCACGCAGGGCCACGAGCCCCCGCGACGCGCCCCGGATCGAATTCGCGGCCAAGCTCTTGACAACTTATTAGTGGCTGCTAATCTTCGCGACTAGTTAGCACTCACTAAGAAGTCTGGAGGAGTCCACATGAACCAGATAACAAGCCAAACCCGCCGGATCTGGACCCTCGTGATCGTCTCCCTCGGGCTGTTCATGACGGTGCTCGACAACCTGGTCGTCAACGTCGCGCTGCCGAGCATCCACCGGGACCTCGGGGCCTCGATCCAGACTCTCGAGTGGACGGTCAACGCGTACGTGCTCTCGTACGCGGTGCTGCTGCTGACCGGGGCGGCGCTGGGCGACCGGTTTGGACGCAAGCGGATGTTCATGGTCGGGATCTCCGTCTTCACGGCAGGATCCGCGGCCGCGGCACTGTCCCCCACGATCGACTTCCTGATCGCAGCCCGGGCCCTCCAGGGCGTCGGCGCGGCGATCGTCACCCCGTTGACCCTGACGCTGCTGGCGGAGGCTTTCCCGCCCGAGCAGCGCGGGCTCGCGCTGGGCGTTTGGTCCGCGATCAGCGGCATCGGCGTCGCAGCCGGGCCGCTCGTCGGTGGCGCGCTCACGCAGGCCGCCTCGTGGCACCTGATCTTCTGGGTCAACGTGCCGATCGGTCTGGCTCTGGTCCCGCTCGCCGGCGCCCGGCTCACGGAGAGCTACGGATCGGTCAAGCACCTTGACCTCCCCGGGCTCGCGCTCGCGTCGACCGGGTTGTTCGGTCTGGTCTTCGGCCTGGTCCGCTCGCAGTCGCTGGGCTGGGGGAGCACGGAGGTCGTGATCTCGCTGGCCGCCGGCGCCGCGCTGGTGCTCGCGTTCATCGCGCAGGAGCTGCGGACCGACGAGCCGATGCTGCCGATGAAGTTCTTCGCGAACCGCGGGTTCGCGGTCACGAACTCGGTGTCGCTCGCGATGTACTTCGGGATGTTCGGCTCGATCTTCTTCCTGAGCCAGTTCCTCCAGAACGTCATGCACAACACGCCGCTGCAGGCGGGCGTGAAGCTGCTGGTGTGGACCGGCGCGGTGATGGTGGTGGCGCCGGTGGCGGGATTCCTGTCCGAGCGTTATGGCAGCCGTCTGTTCATGATCGCCGGGCTCGGACTCCAGGCGATCGCACTCGGCTGGATGGCCAGCGTGGCGAGCGTCGACACGAGCTACGCCAGCCTGGTGATCCCGTTCGCGCTGGCCGGCAGCGGCATGGCGCTCGTGTTCGCGCCCTCGGCCAACGCGGTGCTGGCGTCGGTGCGGACCTCGGAGACCGGGCAGGCGTCGGGCGCCACCAACGCGATTCGCGAGCTCGGCGGCGTGCTCGGCATCGCGATCCTCGCGACCGTGTTCACGAGCCACGGCAGCTACACCTCACCCGCGAACTACGTCGCCGGCCTGACCCCGGCGCTGTGGGTGGGTGCGGCCGTCCTGGCCGCCGGCGCCCTGATCGCGGCCGTGTTCCCGTTCAGCACTCGCGCCTCGGCCTCGGCCCACGCGGCCGAGGAAGCGGCGATCTCGGGCGGCCAGGCCTATCACGGCGAGCTCGCCGGCCAGACCGTCTGATCGTGCCCTAGGATCGAGAACTGCACCATGGCCACTACACCGGCAACCGAGCAGAAGTCACCTCGTCAGCGCGTCCCGGCCGCCGAGCGCCGGGACGCGCTCATCGATGCGGCCGTGCACGAGTTCGCGCATGGCGGCCTCCACGGCACCCCGGTCGATCGGATCGCTCGCCAGGTAGGGGTCGCTCAGCCGTACGTGTTCAGCCTGTTCGGCAGCAAGCGCGAGTTGTTCATCGCCGCGGTCGAGCGGTGCTTCGACCGGGTGGCCGAGCTGTTCACCCGGGCGGCGGCTGAGTTCGATCCGGCCGCCGCCCCGCCGGAGATCGATGTGTTCGCGGCGATGGGCAACGCGTACGTCGAGCTGCTGGCATCCGACCGCGCGTATCTGATGCTCCAGCACCAGGCTTACGCGGCGTGCGACGACGAGGTGATCCGCGAGCACGTCCGCGCCTGCTACGCACGACTCGTCGTTCACGTCGAGGGCCTGGCGCCGGACGCCGAATCCGAGCGGATCGATGAGTTCTTCCGCTACGGCATGTGGCTGAACGTTGCCGCGGCGATGGGCGTCGAGGACCTCTCGGTCGGCTGCGAGTGGGTCCGGGCCGAGCAGGAGACCGGCGAGCGTCAGACCGCCGAGTAGCCGACCGGGCGACTAACCGCGATCAGTCCGCGACGCGCCGCTCGGGATACCGCGGCAGGCCGTCTTCGGGAATCGGCTCCCAGGGCGCCGCGTAGGCGACGAACTGGTGCGCGGCGGGACGGATACCCGGATCATCGTCGAACGCCCCGAGGCGCACGCCGACGCGGGAAGCGTCCAGGGGATCGCGGCTGAACAGAGCCGAGCCGCAGTCCCCGCAGAACCACTTCTCGGCGCCGCCGTCGGGCTTCCAGGCCCGCAGCCGGTCCTCGCCGGCGATCACCGCAAAAGAGCCGGGCTCGACCCGCGCGCTCGCCGAGGCGCCCGTCCCCGTGCGCCGCTGACAGCGGGTGCAGTGGCAGTACTGGGCCGAGACCGGCGGCGCTGTCACCTCAAATCGGACAGCGCCGCAGCCACACCCGCCTGTCAGTCGGAAGGCCGTCGCCATAAACGTCAGACTAGAACCCGGAGCGGCGCAGCGAGCCAGTGCCCCGGGTCAGAACCCGCGACGCTAGACCGCTGCCGGCGCTTTGACGAGCTGGCGCTCGGGAGCGATTCCCCACCGGTCCGCGACCTCGGCGAGGTGGTCGTCGAGGTCCCAGCGGTCGGGGCGCTCCTCGCCGGAGTGCTCGGGGCTCGCGCCCTTCAGCGCCATGCAGCCGGTGTTGTCGCCGATCGACCGGATCGCGTCAACGTCGTCGGGAATGAGCTGTAACTCGTCCGGGAGCGCCGCGAGTTCGGCGCGCTTGCTCTCGACCGGGCGGGCGCCCGCGCCGACCTCCTGAATCAGCGTCGGCACGACGCACGCCACCGGTCCGTGGGCCAGGTTCCACTGGCAGGCGAGCTGGATCATCGTCAGCCCGGCGCGCTCGGCCACCGGCCGCATCAGCTCGAGCCGCTCGCGGCCCTGCTCGATCCAGCCGGCCGGGCGGAAGCTCCGGTGGTCCTGGCGCGCCAGCTCCTGACCTGGCACCAGGTCGTCGAAGAACAGCCCGCCGTAGTCGACGACGCGCGTGATCACCTTCACCTGCGCGGACGCGGCGGCATCGAGGCACAGCTCCCCAGGCCACGGCTCGAGCGGGTTGAGGATGATCATCGCCCAGTCGAGCAGCGCGCTGAACCGCTCCAGGCAGTCGATCAGGTCGAGCGTGAAGCCGTTGGCGGGACCGGGCGCGACCCCAATCAGGTGCGTCAGCCCGGCCTCACGCAGCGCGGCCATGCCCTCCCATACCACCTCGCTCGTGTAACCGGTCCGGTCGGGGTTGTGCAGGAGCAACAGATCGAAGCTGTCGATTCCGCACCGCTCGAGGCTGCGCTCGGTCGCCATGCGCAGGTAGTCGGCGTACTCGGAAGCGCCCCGCAGTCGCGGGTCGGTGAACCGCGGGAATCCCTTGGGCCCGTCGCGCTCACCCGTGTAGAAGTCGTGGCCAACCGCCCCGACGACGCACATCTCGCCGCGACGGCGTCCCTCGATCGCGCGCCCGAGCATCCGGTCCGCCTCGCCGGCGCCGTAGACGTCGGCGGTCATCACGGTCCGGATCGAGTCATCGGGCGCGATCAGCGCCGTGAACCGCTCGTCGTCGAGCGGCTCGCCGAAGTGCATGAACCGCCCGCCGCTCCAGGTGCCGACGGCGACGGGTCCGGGATCGAGCGTTTCGGGAAGGTCCGCCATGGACGCTTGAGTTTATGACGGGCCAGCGCTGCCTCCACCACCTTCCGCTCTCGTGGTCACAGAACATGAGGGGTCGGCGCTGCCTCCACCACCTCCCGCTCTCGAGGTCACAGAACATGAGGGGTTAGCGCTGCCTCCACCACCTCCCGCTCTCGAGGTCACAGAACACGATCTCGTCACGGCCGCACGTCGTAACGACCTCCCAGTACCGCCGGCGAAGGGGTCGGTCCGTCCACCAGCGGTCTTCCACAAGCCAGGACTCGCGCACGGAATCGACGATCCGACCGTCGACCTCCACCGGGCAGCCGTCCTCGCCGGCACCGACCGCGACCCGGCGTGGAACGGACAGCCGACGCGGCCCACTCACGGCAGTTGTGTAATAATTACACAGAAATCGTGTAAGATTGATACGATCTGCCCATGCGACAAGCCAGCGGCGACCTGTTCCCCACCGACGTTCCGATTCCGGCGAGTCAGCTGATCGGCCGCAGCGACGACGTCCGCGAGGTCGCAACGGCGCTCGAGAACGGGACGAACCTGATCCTCGCCGGACCGCGACGGACCGGCAAGACGAGCGTGTGCGACGCGGCGCTCGGACGCGTCGAGCGCAGCGGCTGCTACACGGCGCGGCTGGACCTGTTCAGGATCTCCGACGCGGCCGAGTTGGCGGAGGCGCTGGCGGTGGCGGTGATCGCCAATCGATCCCCGATTCGGCGCATCGTCCGCCGGGCGAGGGAACTCGGACGCGCCGCCCTGAACGCGACCCAGGCGGCCGCCGTGCTCAAGCTCAAGGGCGAGCTCGGCGACGGTGTCGAGCTCGCGATCACACCGGGATGGGCCGCCCAGGATCCGGTTCGCGCCCTCGACCTGGCGCTCGACCTCCCCGAGCGAGCCGCCCGCGCGGACGGACGGCGGCTCGTCCTGTTCTTCGACGAGTTCCAGGAGCTCGCGAGCGAACGCCGCCCCTACGGCGATCCCGATCTGGTCACCAAGCGGATGCGAGCCGCGTTCCAGCGCAGCCCGAGCGTCAGCTTCCTGTTCGCCGGCAGCATTGAACACGTCATGCGCGATCTGTTCGCGCCCGGAAACCGGGCGTTCAGCGGCTTCGGAAGCTTCCACAGGCTTCATCCGATCGCCGCCGAGGACTGGGCCCAAGGACTGCTCGAGCGCTTCTCGGCGGACGACTGCACGATCGACCCGCCGGCGCTCGCGCGCATCGTGGAGCTGGGAGCACAGCATCCGCGCGCGACGATGCGGATTGCCCAGCAGACGCATCTCGTCTCCGTCCAACTCGATCGCCGCGACATCGATCTCGACCTGGTCCAGCTCGGCTACAACGCCGCGCTCGACAGCGACCTTCCGACGATGGAGCAGACCGTCGAGCACATCAGGAGGCTTCACAAGAACGCGCTCCAGGTCGCCCGGGCGCTGGCGAGAGGCGAGCCCGTTCCGAGGCGACTCGCCCCTGCGATTCGGGACCGCGTGCTCAAGCTGCTGTTGCGCGCGGGCATCGTTGAGCACGTGGCGAGGGCAGACTGGCGGATCGTCGACCCCCTGTTTCATGCCTACCTTCGGGACCTGGATCCGCTCGGGTGACGGATAGGCGCCAAAAAAAGCTCCCGCGGAAACGCTAATAACAGGATCTGTGTAATTCATACACGATATATGTGTAATGCTTCCCGGGCGCCATACACCGACGACCACGGCGGCCGGTTCTCGGGTTCGCGGACCGGCGCATGAGCTAGCCCTCGAACGGCGTCAGCACCGCGCGTCGCTCGGGAAAACGCGATTCCGGGTCGACCTCGAGCACGCGCAGGGCGGCATCGGGACCAGCGGCCGCTCGTGTCTGGCGAATGGCCTCGCGAAGGCGTGCCTTGCGCGCTGCCACCGGATCGTCCAGCAGTCCCCGCTGTTCGCTGGCGTGCGGTCCGAACCGCTCCACCGCCAGGCGGAGCTCCTGCGCCGGCGCCGGCATCAGCGCCAGCCGCGGGGCGAGCGCGAGCCGCATCCTCGCCGGGTCGGCCAGCGCCTCGCGGAATACGACCTGCTCGCGCCAGGTCCCGCCCTGCTCCACGAGCACCGCGGACAGCACGACCCCCCGCAGCGTCCGGCCGCGCCGTTCCCTCCGCGCCAGCAGACGATCGATCAGGAGCCCGAGTGCGCGCTCCAGTTGGATGCCCGATGCGGCCTCCGGCAGCTCGAGCGCCTCGCGCAGGAACTCGCTCGCCGGCCGTGGCCGCAGCGCACCGTCGCCGCCGTTCGCCAGCTCGTGGGCATGGAGCCCCGCGGTGCCGAACCGGTCGGCCAGCGCCGCCGGTGTCAGCGACGCAAGCTCGCCGAGCGTGCCGATCCCGAGACGCTCGAGCGCCTCGGGCAGATCTGCCAGCGCCGGCCGGGCGCGCAGCAGCGCAACCGGCAGCGGCGCCAGGAACGCACCCGCTTGCTTGCGCCCGCCGGAGACGACCACCGGTCGGCGGACCCGGGCGCGGGTCGCCGCCGCCAGCGCGGCGAACCGCGACGGCGCGACCCCATAGCGAGCCGGCGTCCGCAGGCTCCGGCGTGCCGCGGTAAGCACGCCCTCGAGACCGCCGTGCAATCGCAACAGCCCGCGCGCGTCGAAGCAGACGAGCCCCGGTCGCTCGGGCTCGACGGCCGCCCCCATCGATTCCAGGCGTACGAGCAGCCGCTCCCAGGAGTCCGCGACACCGGCGGGATCGGGAGCGACGAGCGTGAGACGGGGACAGCGCGCCAGCGCCTCCCCCAGGCGCATTCCGGGATGGACGCCGAACGCTTCTGCCGACAGCGAGACCTCGCCGATCTGCTGCGTTCCACCCGGCTCGGGCGCGAGCGCCGTGGGCGCCTGCAACAGCTCCGTTCGGCCCTCGGAAGCGACGGTCAGCTCGAAACGGGGGAGGAGGACGCAGGCGATCATAGGCGAACGCATGTTCGCATGTGGCTCGGATGGACTCGGGTTGAGATAGGCTCGCCGGCGCTTCGACAGGGGCAGGGATCAGAGCCGGCGACCAAGAGGGAGGACTCGATGTCGATTTCGCGCACCCGGCAGCGCGCGTTGCTCGCCACCACGACGCTGCTCGCCACGACCGGACTCGCGACCGCCGGACTCGCGACCGCCGGACTCGTCACGGTCGCGGGACTCGCGACCGCTGCGCCGGCCGCCGCCGCCACCGGCGCGTACGTATCGCTGGGCGATTCCTACACCGCCGCTCCCCTCGTCCCCTCTCCAACCGGCAATCCGATCCTGTGCGGGCGCTCGACGAACAACTACCCCTCAGACGTCGCCCGCACCATCGCCCCCTCGAGCTTCACCGACGCGAGCTGCTCGAGCGCCACCACTGCTGACATGACGCAGTCGCAGAACCTCTACGGCGTTCAGACCAACCCGCCCCAGTTCGACGCACTGAATGTGAACGATGCGCTCGTGACCGTTGGCATCGGCGGCAACGATGCCGGGCTGATCGGCGTGGCCGAGGAGTGTGCCGAGCTCGATGCCACCCATCCAACTGGGACCGCGTGCAAGAACCACTACGACGCGAACGGAAGCGACCCGAACTTCGCGGCGGTCGACGCAACCGGTCCCAAGGTAGCTGACGTCATAAACGGCATCCACCAGCGAGCCCCGCAGGCCAAGGTCCTGATCGTCGGCTATCCCGACGGCCTGCCCACCAACGGCACGAGCTGCTGGCCGCTCGTCCCGATTTCCGCCGGCGACATCAAGTACTTCAACTCACTCGAACAGGGTCTCAACCAGGTCGAGGCGAACGTCGCCACGGCAAACGGCGCGACCTTCGTCGACACCTGGGATTCGAGCATCGGGCACGACGCGTGCAAGGCACCCGGCGTCGCGTGGGTCAACGGAATCGTCCCGACGTCGGCGGCGTTTCCGCTGCACCCAAACCAGGCCGGCGAGGCGAACATGGCCCGGCAGGTGCTCCTCACGCTCGGGTAGGGCAGATATCGCCCGCTCGCACGCGTGATGGTACGGTCACATCCGCAGATGGCTCCCCCCAATCCGCTGGACATCGCCGCCGACGGGATCCGCACGCTGCGGGCGTTCGGTCAGCGCATCCCCGGAGCGGGCGACGTGCTCGCCCGCTCGCTCGAGGACGCGGTCAGCGGCCGCACGGTGATGATCACGGGAGCGTCGTCGGGGATCGGCAAGGCGGCGGCGCTCGAGATCGGAGAGGCCGGCGGGACGATGCTGCTCGTCGCGCGCAGGCACGACCAGCTCCAGGAGGTCGCGGACGAGATCGAGGAGCTCGGCGGCGTCGCCTATGTGCACACCTGCGACCTCTCCGACACCGACGACATCGACCGGATGTGCGGGGAGGTGCTCGAGGAGCACGAGGCGGTGGACATCCTCGTCAACAACGCGGGCAAGTCGATCCGCCGCTCGGTCGACCGGGCGTATGACCGGTTCCACGATTACCAGCGGACGATGCAGCTGAACTACTTCGCGGCGGTCAAGTTGATCCTGAATCTGCTCCCGAAGATGCGCGAGCGGGGATCTGGCCACATCATCAACATCTCGACGATCGGCCTGCAGATGAACACGCCGCGCTTCAGCGCGTATGTCGCATCGAAGGCAGCGCTCGACGCGTTCAGCCGCTCGATCGGCCCCGAGATCATCAACGACGGGGTGCACATCACCACCGTGTACATGCCGCTGGTGCGCACCCCGATGATCGCCCCCACCAAGATCTACGATCGATTCCCCACCCTCAGCCCCGAGGAGGCGGGCCACATCATCGCCGAGGCGATCCGCAAGCGCCCCAAGCGGATCGCGACGACGCTCGGCACGATCGGCCAGCTCACGTACGCGCTCGCCCCCGGCGCCCAGGACCTGATCGTCAACCGCGCCTATCACCTGATCCCCGAGGGTGACAAGAAGGAACCCGACCATGTACCGACGCCCGAAGAGCGGGCGTTCGTGCGGGCCACCCGCGGCGTGCACTGGTAGCGCCGCGGCGATGCGAATTTAGATACACGCCGGTAACACGAGCGTCGCATCGCGGTAACACACCGCCCTGGAGGCCAACCTAGGATCCGGCGGCCGTCTGCCAGTGAATCCGCCGCATCGCATCGCGCGCGCGTGGGTACACGAACCCATGTCTACACGTCCAGCCCAAAGGGGGGCTTTAGCATGCCCGAGGTTACCCGCCGTCGTCTGTTGAGCTCCGCCGCCGCCGGGGCGGGAGGAGTGCTCGCCTCCTCGTTACTGCCACCGGCACTCGCCCGTGCCGCGGCCGAGGGACCGCGACGCGGGTCGCTCAACGACGTCAAGCACGTGGTCATCCACATGCAGGAGAACCGGTCGTTCGACCACTACTTCGGCACGCTCGGTGGCGTCCGCGGCTTCGGCGACCCGAACGTCCAGGTCCAGCACAACAGCCTCCCCACAAACGGCAAGTCGGTCTTCTACCAGTACGACCCGCAGGACCCGAACCCGCCCGATGACTACCTGCTGCCGTGGCACCTCGACACGCACACCACCAGCGCGCAGGCGATCCCCTCGACGTCGCACGCGTGGACCGTCCAGCACCAGGCGATCAACATCACGGTCGGCAACCCGACCACCGCCGGCAACGACATGTGGCTCCCCGCTCACCTTGCCGCGGACGGCCCCAGCCACGGGCTGTACACGATGAGCTACTACGAGCGCCAGGACATCCCGTTTCACTTCGCGCTGGCCGAGACGTTCACTCTGTGCGACGCCTACCACTGCTCGCTGCTCGGACCGACGTGGCCCAACCGCATGTACCTCTGGACGGGGACGATCGACCCCGACGGCACCGGCGGCGGCCCCATCACCAGCAACGTGGTGCCAAGCCCGGTCACCGGCAAGCCGTATACGTGGACGACCTATCCGGAACGCCTGACCGAAGCCGGTATCAGCTGGCGCATCTACCAGGAGGAGGACGACTACGGCACGAACATGTTGGAGTTCTTCGCCGCCTACCAGGCCGCGAAGCCCGGTTCGCCGCTGTACGAGGGCGCCCTGACGATCTACCCGCCCGACCGCTTCGAGTGGGACGCCAAGCACGACCGGCTTCCGACCGTCTCGTGGATCGTTCCGACCTCGGGCCAGAGCGAGCATCCGGCCTACCTTCCAGCGTCGGGCGCAAACTATCTGGCGTCGAAGCTGAACGCGGTCGCCGAAAACCGCGATCTGTGGTCCAAGACCGTATTCATCGTCAACTACGACGAGAACGATGGGCTGTTCGACCACGTCGCCCCGCCGCTGCCGCCCGCCGGGACCGCAGGCGAGTTCGTCCAGGTCGGAACGAGCCCGAACTGGCCGATCGGCGGAGGCATCCGCGTCCCGGCCTTCGTGATCTCGCCGTGGAGCGTCGGTGGCTTCGTCGCCACCGAGCAGTTCGACCACACCTCGGTGCTCCAGTTCCTCGAGCGGCTGACCGGAGTGACCGAGACGAACATCACCGCGTGGCGGCGCCAGACGTTCGGCGACCTCACCTCGGCGCTTGGCTTCTCGAACGGCAAGGCCACGACCTTCCCGCGGACGCTGCCGAACACGATCGGCGAGTTCTGGGAGGCGGAGCAGGAGGTCGCGACGCTGCCGGCGCCGACCGTCCCGACCACCAACCAGACGCCTCCCGTTCAGGAGAAGCGACGCCCCCGGCTCCCGTGGACGCCGCAGCCGCGACAGCGGCATGAGGAGCGGATCCGCAAGGCGCTGATGGGCACCAAGAGCCGCTACGAGGAGAACCGGACAACCCATGCCGCCGACTTCGCGGCTGGAAACAGCGACAAGGTGTACCTGGCGAGGATCGCGGCGGTCGAGGGCCACGCGGTAGACCCGAGCGCCACGGTGGCGTACGTTCCCGGAATCGTCGGCGGGAACGTCGCGATGGTCGACACCTCGACGTTCCAGTTGATCTCGGCGATCAGCGGCGGCACGACCAACCCGTACGGCGTCGCCGCGACGCCGGACGGCAGCGAGGTGTGGGTGACCGAGTCGGGGACGAACACCGTCTCGGTGATCACCACCTCCTCGAACAAGATCACCGGCACGGTCGTGGTCGGGATCTATCCGCACGGCATCGCGATCACCCCCGACGGCAAGACCGCTTACGTGGCGAACACGGGGCCGAACACCGGTCCCGGCGGCTCGTACGTAGTGTCAGTGATCGACGTTGCGAGTCAGACCGTGACAGGTACGATCGATGTCGGCGAGGCGCCGCAGGCCGTCGATGTCTCACCCGACGGGTCGCTTGCGTTCGTTACCTGCGCCGACGGCGTGTACGCCATCACCACGTCGAACGGCAAGGTGAGGAAGGTGCCCGCGCCTCTGCACCAACCGCATGGCGTGACGGTCACGCCCGACGGCAGCCAGGCGTGGGTGACCGACTCCGAGCGGGATCAGGTCGTTGTACTAGAGGTTTCGAACCTGCGCGCGGTGGGCCAGATCCGGGTCGGTCGGACGCCGTGGAACACGGCATTCAGCGCCGACGGCTCGACCGCATATGTCACCAACGCGAACGACGACACCGTGTCGGTGATCGACACCGTGTCACAGACGGTCAAGAGCACGATCCCGCTTGGGTCGGGCACCACGACCGACACAAGCGGCACGACCAAGGGGACGACGTTCACCCAGCTCAACCATCAGCCGACCGCGATCGAGCTCAGCCCCGACGATAAGAACATCTGGGTTGCCTGCAACACGTCGAGCTCGCTCGTTGTCATCAGCACCTCGAGCAACAGCGTGGTCGACTCGACCGACATCGGGCTCGGCGACGATCCCACCGGGATCGCGTTCGCCTAACCGGAAGGACGGACCGGGCGCGGCGTTCGGAGCGCCGCGCCCGCGAGGTCCTAGACCGACGAGCCGGCGTCTCGGATCAGCTGACCGACCGGTACGGCCCGCAGGTGGAACGTGACCAAGCCGCGGTCGAGCTTTCCGACGAGCATCGTGAGCTGCGTCGCGCTTCTGCACTCGAGCTCGACGACCTCGCCCGCGCGCAGATGCCCCACACTGTCGTCGCTGTCCTGGAGCCGGACCGCGCCGGCCACGAGCCGGCCGCCGGCTCCGTGTGCCATCCACCACTGCCCGACGCTGGGCCCGCTTGATGCGTACAGGAAGTGGTGGCCGTAACCGAGCTCGGCCATCAGATCGTGGAGCTGGTCGCGAGCCCCGAGCCACCGCACGAGGCCACCGTGCGGCAGGCGCGGGACCGCCTGGTCACCGTAGGCGACGACGATCGGCTCCTGCGGATCGGCCGCCTGACTCATCGTGAACGAGGCTCGGATTCCATGCTCGGACAGGTAGTTCGCGATCGTCGGGATCTCGCTCGCCGGCGCGTCGACGAGCACGCCGACCTCCGGGCGCGTGGTCGCGACGTCGGTCACCGGGCGCATATGCACGAAGTGCGAGACCAGGCTGTAGGAGGCGCCGGTCGTCAGCGTCCAGCTGACGATCGCGATCGCCGCCGCGCCCGTCAGCGCCCACCGGGCGGTCCGAACGCGCCAGGCCGGCAGCGGCACCACACGCCGCTCGTTGGAAAGGATCAGCGACGCGGTTGACGGCCGGCGCGCGAACGAGCCGTCCGGCTCCGGGCGGTGCTCGAGCGCGCGGTCGAGCGCAGGCCCGATGTCGGAGACATGCCCCGCCACCTGGGCCAGACCGAAGCGCACCAATGCCTGGTTCGAGACACGGACGTGGCCATAGCCGAACCCGTACGAGATCACCGGGCAGCCGCGGATGATCGCCTCGAGCACCGTCAGTCCGGCGCTCGAGTGCACGAGCGCGTCGCTCGCGGCCAGCACGTCGCCCATCCGGTCGGTGAAGCCCATCACTCGCAGACGGGGCTCGGCACCCAGTTCGCGCGACACCCGCGCGCGCAGCTTGTCGTTGCGCCCGCACAGGCACAGCACGAGCGCGTCCGGGACCTGCAAGGCGGCGCGCGTCGCGCCGAGCAGGTCGCCGACGCCCCAGCCGCCGCCGGAGACGGCGATCACCTTCGTGTCGTCGGTCGGCAGGCCGAGCGCGCGCCGCGCGTCGTCGCGAGAGCGGGCGGCCAGAAACGACGGCGAGGTCGGCGGCTTGGCCCAGCGGACGCTGCCCGGGCCGGCGATGCTCTCGACCTCCTCGATCGTCTCCGGGTGGGTGACGAAGTGCAAGTCGACGCCCGGATGCGCCCAGAAGTGCATGCCCGCGAGATCGGTGATCGAGGAGTAGACCGGCACCTTCAACCGCCCGGTTCTTCGGAGCTCGGCCAAGACCGCGGTCACACCCGGGTACGTGGACACGATCACGTCCGGGTTGTGGGAGCGGATCAGCCGCATCAGCCCGCGGCGACCGAGCCCCGTGAGCAGTCTCAGCGCCAACCAACGGGTCGGCGCGAAGCTCATGAACAGCCGGTACTGGAAGTCGAACCACCAAGGCACCCACCGGAACATGAAGGCCGAGTTCTCGCGCAGCAGCTTGGTCAAGAACCAGCCCATCGCCGGCAGGCCGTTGACGATCGAAATGTTGGCGTCGGGGTCCTCGTCGCGGAACTCGCGCGCCACCGCGCGCGCCGGCAGGTCGTGACCCTCGCCGATGTCGGCCGAGATGATCAGGATCTGCCGCGGCCGGGACTCCGCGTCCGGTTCGCCGGCCGGGATCGCCGACGCGGCTTCACACTCGGCGGCGCGCGCGGCCTGATCACGGCGCCATTCCACGTAGCGCCTGACGCCCTCGGCAAACGGCGTCCGCGCCGTCCACCCCAACTCGCGCGATGCCCGGTCCGACAGCACGACCTTTCCGTTGAAATCGCCCGGACGCGCGGGCGTGTACACGATCTCGACGTCGCCGAGCAACTCCTGAACGCGCACCGCGATCTGCTTGATCGTCACGTTCTCATCGCTGGCGAGGTTGTAGACGCGGTTCTTGGCGACGTCCGAGAGGCCGAGCGCGACCCCCTCGGCGAGGTCCTCTACGTACACGAACCGGCGCGACTGACCGCCGTCGCCGGCGAGCGTCAGCGGCTCGCCCTTGAGCGCCTTGTTCACGAACGCCGGGATCACCGCGGCCTCGCGCGCACGAGGTCCATACGGGATGCCGAACCGCAGGATCGTGTAGTCGATCCCGTACAGCTCCTGGTAGGCCTTGCAGTAGAGCTCGCCCGCGAGCTTCGTGCTCGTGTACAGATGCGACGGCGCGGGCAACAGTGTGTCCTCGTCCACGACCTCCTGCTCGCAATCCGAGTAGACCCAGATCGTCGACGCGTACACGATCCGCTTGACGCCGGCGCGGCGGGCTGCCTCCAAAACAGCCACGGTCCCCCGGGCGTTGACGCGCTCGGCGTCCTCGGGCTCGGCGTGGACGTCGTTGACGTCCGCCACCGCCGCGAGGTGGGCCACGGCATCGCACGAATGCAAAGCCCGCTCGAGCGCCTCGCGATCGGTGATCGATCCGAGCACGGTGTCGACGCTGGGTTGGGCGGGATCCAAGTTATGCCAGGGCGACGGCCGCAGGTCATAGATGACGGGCTCGTGGCCCTGGGCGCGGAGCTTGTCGACTACGTGCGAGCCGATGAACCCGGAGCCGCCTGTGACCAGGACTCTCATTCGCTCTCCGGCCGGTAATACAGCGGAACGCAGGAATGGTTGCGCGCCACCCAGTCGCTGTTCGGGAGATCCACGTGGTGGCCCATGATCCGGTGGCAGGGCTCGTCGTACACGCGCCCGGTCGAGCGCTCGAGCCATTCGAACACGATGTACTTGTAGAGCCCGGAAACCATTCCCACCGGGAGCTCGAGCCGGCTTGGATTGACCGGGTCGAGATGTTTCTTGGCGATCTCGTTCTTCCAGGCAACGATCTCAGGCAATCGCTCGATCTCGGTGAGCCCCATCGCGGCGGTGAACTCGTTCATCCGGAAATTGAGGCCCCGCACCTCGTAGCTGGGCTTGCCGTAGTTGCGGAAGGCACGGGCATGGTCGAGGACCTCGGGGCTACCCGAGACGAGCACGCCGCCCTCGCCGGTCGTGATCGTCTTGGTCGCGAACAGCGAGTAGACGCCGGCGTCTCCGTAGGTGCCCGGCTTGCGCCCGTTCCACTCCGCGCCGTGGGCGTGGGCGCAGTCCTCGATCAGGAAGATGCCGTTTTCCGAGCAATAGTGGGCGATCTCCTCGACCTCGAACGCGAGATGGCCGCCGATGTGCACGAGGAACGCCGCGCGCGGCTTGTACTTCTCCGCCTTCGCCTCGAAGTCTCTGAACGACATGCAAAGGTCCTCGCGGTTGCAGTCGACGAACTCGACGCTCGCGCCGGCACCGAGCGCCGCGAGCGGCGTCGCCATGAACGTATTCGAGGGACACAGCACGGTCTCCCCCCTGACGCCGGCAAACTGGAGCGCCGCCAGCGCGCCGCCGGCCCAGCTCGACATCGCCACCGCTCCGAGCCCGTTGTAGAGCTCCCAGGCCGCCTCGAGACGCGCCACCATGTCCCCTTCGGTCCACTGGCCCGAGTCGAGCACCTCGTCGATCAAGGCGTGGAACCGGGCGCGATCGCGCGGATCGAAACCGATCGCGAACCGCATGAAGTCGGGAACGCTTTCTTGCGAGGAAACGGTTGTCATCGTCGTGTCGCGCGCCTAGGGCGTCGGGATCGCTCGCTGCTCCGCCGGCCGAAGCTGCAAATCCCTGCGCTTGGCTGGCCATCCTCTCAGGTCCTCGTGCGCGCGGGCAAGCCTGTCAGACAGGCAGGACGGTACCGATTTTCTGGCGTTTGAGTTCTCTCACGATCAGCGCGAGCGCTTCCACGGTGCGCTCGTGAGAGCCGGTGGACGAGTAGAAATCCGCATCATGCAGGAGGATCACGTCGCCGGCGTGCACGTTGGTGGTCGCGCGGCGCGCGATCCTCGCCGGCGTCGTGAAGCGCCGCCAATCCTTGCCCCAACGTGACCACAGGAGCGGGCGCAGAGCCCGTGCGCGAACCGCGGACAGACCTGCGGCGCTGTAAAGACCGTACGGCGGTCGGTGCCAGGCCACCACCGTGCCCGCCGCGCTCTCCACGACCGCTGCACCGCGCTCCACATCCTTTTGCACCGCTTTTTGTGACATCGCAGGCTGGGGCCGATGCGTGTAGCCGTGCAGGGCGACCACGTGGCCCTGGCGGGCGATCTCGGCCGCGAGCCCCGGCCGCCGCTCGACCTGCTCGCCGACGAGGAAGAACGTGGCCTTGATGTCCGACGCCGCCAGCACCTCCAATACGGCCGGAGTCCCCTCTGGGTGGGGACCGTCGTCGAACGTGATCGCCACCCCGTCGGTATCGGCGAGTCTGCGCGGCACGTCGAGCGCGGCGGCGGCCTGCGGAACATGTGGAGCTACGAGATGTCGGATCACGTTGATGATTTTCTAGTGGTCGCCGGCCACCGTGGTCCCCATCGAGCGGACTGTTTGGGAAGTTTCTCCCCCTATAGACCCAGTTTCTTCCCATACGCCCGGGAAGCGTGAGCGGTCGCCGGGAGTCTCTCGTAACGTGTTGACGCGCCGCATGCCCGACCTCGACCACTGGCTCGCGAAGCCTTCGATGCGCGTCGCCCACCGTCGCGAGAGCGACGCGCCGCCCGAGCGGCTGTGGGAGGCGGCACGCAGCGTCCGCCTTGCCGATGCCCGGAGGCTCGGCCGCCTCGTACGGTGGCGGATCCCTGGACTCGACGCCGACCTGTCGTTCGATCAGATGTTCCGCGCCCCACCGTTCCTCGTGCTGGCCGAGGAGGACGAGCGTGAGCTCGTCTCCGGACTGGTCGGGCGGATCTGGACGTTGCGACGGGACTACCCGCGCCTGACCGACCCGGAGGAATTTCGCGAGTGGTCGACCGGGGGTACCGCGAAGGTGCTGTTCGCGAACTGGATCGAGCAGACGCCGTCCGGACGCGCCGCGCTCCAGTCCGAGGTGCGCGTCGAGGCGATCGGCGTCCAGGGCAGGATCGGGCTGGCTGCGGTCCGGCCGCTCGTGGGCACCTTCGGCAACCTGATCGGAAGCGACGGGATCGAGGCCGCGGTCCGCCTCGCCGAACGCCGGTAGGCTCGCGCCGTGACAATCGAAGCGGCGACGCGGTTCTTCGTCGTCCCCCACACCCACTGGGACCGCGAGTGGTACGTGCCGTTCGAGGACTTCCAGCTCCGGCTCGCAGCGGTCGTCGACGAGGTGATCGACGTGCTCGAGTCCGACCCGAGCTTCCCGTGCTTCACGCTCGACGGCCAGGCGATCCTGCTCGAGGACTACCTCGACGTGCGACCCGACAACGAGGGCCGGCTCCGGGCGCTCCTAGAAGACGGACGGCTCGAGGTCGGGCCGAGTTATGTGCTGCCTGACGAGTTGCTCGTCGGGGCCGAGCCGCTGGTCCGCAACCTGCTCATGGGCCGCGCCGTGTGCAGGCGGTTCGGCGCGGAGTCCGCGCCGATCGGTTACATGCCGGACAGCTTCGGCCATCCGCTCCAGCTGCCCCAGATCTTGGCCGGCTTCGGGCTCGACAGCTTCATCTTCTCGCGGGGCCTCGGCGACCAGATCGACGAGGTCGGGGTGGTGTTCCGGTGGTGCTCGCCCGACGGCAGCGAGGTCCGTGCCTTCCAGCAGCTGCCCTCGTACAGCAACTTCAACGTTCCCGGTGCCGACGCGCAGGCGCGGATCGAATACATCGCCGAGCGCTTCGGCCCGGCATTGCAACACGCACGGGTGGACGAGGTGCTCCTGTGCGACGGTGAGGACCACCGGCGCATCCGGCGCGACCTGCCCGCGCTGTGCTCAGAGCTCGAGCGCCGGCTGCCGGGCACGAGCTTCAGGATCGCTCGCTACTCGGACTACGTGGCCGCCGTGGACCCGGACGACCTGCCGGCGTACACGGGCGAGCTGCTCGGGAGCCGACTACAGAACGTGCTCCGCGGCGTCAATTCCGCCCGGCTGTACCTCAAGCGGGCCAACGAGCGCGCCGAGCGGCGGCTGCTCGAGGTCGAGACGCTCGGGGCCCTGCGCACGCTGAAAACGGGCGAGCAGTTTCCCGCCGCCGACTTCAGGCTCGCGTGGCGCCAGCTGCTCAAGTGCCATCCGCACGACTCGATCTGCGGGTGCTCGTGCGACGAGGTCCACCGCGACATGCTCGTCCGCTACGAGCTGCTCGAGCGGACGGTCCAGCAGCTGCAACGAAGAGCGCTCGGCGCGTTCGCGGTCGACGCGGACGCGAGTGCGGGGGTCGTCAACCTCCTTCCGTACCCCCGGCGCGGCATCGTCGAGCTCCCCGGGATGGAGCCGGTGGCGGTCGAGCTCGACGGCTTCAGCGCTCGCTCGGTCGAGCTGACCCCGAAGGCGCCCGACGCCGAACTTCACCCGCACCACGGCGCCGCGGTTGAGAGCGACCTGATCCGGGTGGAGGCGGCGCCGGACGGGACGCTGAGCGTGCTCGACAAGACGACGGGCCGGCGGTTCGAGCGCCTGCACGCTCTCGAGGATGAGCCCGACGTCGGCGATCTCTACAACTTCTGCCCGGTCGACGGCGCCGTCACGTGGCGAAGCGAATCCGCCACCGCTCGCATCCTCCGCGATGGGCCGCTCCTACACGAGCTCGAGGTCCGCGTCACCGCCGGCGAAACGGTGGCGGTGACCGTGACGACCGTGGTGCGGCTGATCGACGGCACCAGACGCGTCGAGTTCGTCACGACGATCGACAACGACGCCGAGGATCACCGGCTCCGAGTCGTGTTCCCCGTCGCGGAGGCGACCGATGTCCGGGCCGAGGGGCAGTTCGCGCTCGTCCACCGTCCACTCTTACCGGAGGCGCCGAGGACCGAGTGGTGCGAACCGCCCGACCCGACGCAGCACACGCTCGGGGCGGTCGCAGTCGGCGAGCTCGCCCTCCTCACCAAGGGTCTCCCCGAGTATGAGGCCCGGCCGACGAACCCCGGCGGCGACCTCGCCCTCACGCTGCTCCGCTGCGTTGGCGTGATCTCGCGCCGCGGCGGCGAGATCGCCACCCGCCCGGTCTGCGCCGGCCCCCCGACCCAGACGCCGGATGGCCAGTGCCTCGGGCGCCACCGCTTCGAGTACGCGCTGCTCCCGGACGCGGATGCGCTCGACGACGCCGCGTTGCTCCGCGCATCGCAGGACTATCGCTACGGGTTCCTCGTCACCCCGCAACCCGTCCACCTCGATCCGCCGCTGTCGATCGAGGGCGACGTCCTGTTCTCGTGCCTGAAGGGCGCCGAGGACGGCGACGGGCTGATCCTCCGCTGCTACAACCCGAAGGCCGTGCCGGCGCATGCGGACATCGCCGGCGACTTCACGATCTCACGGGCGCGCCTCGACGAGACCGCAACCGCGCGAGGCCTCGAGCTGGGTCCGGGCGAGATCGCCACCTTCCGCCTGAGACCGCGCGCCGCTTGAATCGCCCCGCTCCGCGGACGACAATGCTCGGGCCTTGCCGGCGACACGCGCGGGACCCCAGCTCATTGGGCGGCGCGACGAGCTCGCGCGGCTCGAAGACGAGCTGAGCCGGGCGGCTGCCGGCGAGTTGCGGGTCGTCCTGCTCGTAGGCGAGACGGGCGTCGGCAAGAGTCGGCTCGCGCGCGAGCTGCTATCCCGGCGCGGCCGGGCCACGGGGTTGTACGCCCGCGGTCATCCGCTCGGCGCAAGCGCCGCGTTCGGGCTGTGGATCGAGGCGCTCGCGCCCGCGCTCGACGCCCTCTCCGACGAGCAGGTCGCCGACGCCTGCGGCGGGCCGCTCGACGACCTGTCCAGCTTGTTCCTTCGTGTCGCAACGGTCCGTGGGTCGATGCCCGAGCGTGATCCACCGGTGCCGCGTCTGCTCCAGGGGCTCGCGCGGCTGATCGACAACCTCTCGCAGGACGCGGCGCTGATCGCCGTCCTCGACGACGTGCACTTCGCCGACGCCTCCTCGTGGGAGGCGCTGCGGTACTTGGCGCGGCACCTCGACGAGGCTCGCATGCTCGTGGTCGCGACCAGCCGGCCCGAGGAGCTGGCGGCACACGAGATCGCGGGACAGGTGCTGTTCGAGCTCGACGAGGACGGCCTGATGTCTCGCCTACCGCTCGCGCCGCTCGACCGAGCCGGGCTCAGAGAGCTGGCCGATGCGGTGGCCGCCGGGCCCGCCCCACCCGCGCTCGTCGACTGGCTGGCCGATCGCTCGCAGGGAAATCCGCTGTATGCCATCGGCTTGTTGCGGGCACTGTTGGATGAGCGCGCCGATTTGTCGGCACCTCACCTTGCCCGCCTGCCGGGACGGTTGACCGAGCGGGTGGCGGCGCGCGTCAGGAGGCTGGACGCCCCGGGGCGCGACTTGGTCGAGTTGATCGCGGTGGTGGGACGGCCGATCTCGCTCACCGAGGTGACCGAGCTCACCGGCGCCTCGCTCACCGGGCTCGAGCCGATCCTGGCCGGATTGGTGGACTCGGGCATCGTGCTCGAGCAAGAGCGCGGTCGGGAGCTCGCCTACGAGATCCAGCACCCGATGCTCCGGGACGTGATCTACCAACAGACAGGCGGCGCCCGCCGCCGGGCGCTGCACCGCCAGGTGGCTCGATGGCTGCGCTCCCGAGGGCAGCTCGCCGAGGCCGCCCTCCACTTCGCCCGCTCGGCCGAGCGTGGCGACGACGAGGCGGTCGAAGTGCTGCTCGACGCGATGCGCCAGGCCGAGCAGCGCGAGGCGTTCCCCGAGGCGCTCGACCTCCAGAGCGAGTTGGTGGAGCTACTCCCTCCCTCAGACGAGCGCTGGCTCGAGGTACTCGAGGCGATGTACTGGCGCGCCGAGTGGCTGATCGATCACCGCGCCGAGACACATGCGCCGGTCGTGGTCAGGGCGCTCCAGGCGATCGATGGTCTGCTCGAGGAGTCCGCGGATCACGCCCGGCGCGCCACGGTCAAGTTTCGCCTGGCCAACTTCCTCGCCTGGGGGACGGGCGATCTCGAGGCCGCGCAGCGCGAGTGCGAGCAGGCGCGCGACCTGTACGCGCGCGCCGGCGAGGACCGCCAGGCACTGTTGGCCGCGCGCGAGGTGGGCTGGATCAAGGGCCTGCGGGGCGATCTCGCTGCGATGGCGGGCGACTGCGAGCGCGTGGTCGCCGACGCACAGGCGCGCGGGGACCGATTCGTGGAGATGCAGGGCCTGGCTGCGGTCGGCTACGCCGCGAACTTCCGCGGCGCATTCGCCGACGGGGAGACCGCGCTGCGGCGAGCCGCGACGATTGCGCGCGCGGACGACAAGGCTTATCGCTTGACGGTCGTGCTGGGTGTGCTGGCGGCCGGCATCGCGGGCCAGGGCCGAATCGGCGAGGCGGCGACCCTGCTGGACGAGGCGAGGTCCTCCAACCCCGAGTACCGCGACAGTATCCTGCTCGAACTCGAGGCGGTCGTGCGGTGGATCGCCGGGGACTTCCCGATTTCGGAGAGGGTGGCGGCGGACGCCGCCGCATGGGTCGGCACCGCGACACGGCGGCGGGCATTCGGACTGGTGTTCGGCGGGATGTCGGCACTCGAGGCGGGTGACCTCGTCGAGGCCGAACGGCTCGTCCGAGACGCGCACGCGGTGGTCGGCGAACGGCAGTGGCAGTTCTTCCCAGCGATGGTTCAGTGGGCGCAGGGGGTCCTGGCCTGGCATGCCGGCCGGGCCGGCGACTGCGTGGCGACGCTGCGGCCCGCCGCCGCCGCGCTGCTGGGCGGCGAGTCCCGGATGTGGACGACGTTCGTGCTGGCTGACCTGGCCGAGGCCGCCGCCGACGCGGGCGATGCGGACGCGGCCGCCGCAACCGCGCACCACCTGCATGGCGTAGCCGAGTTCGTAGGCTTGCCGGTGCACCGGGGCGTGTCCGCAACCGCCACCGCCTGGGCGCGCCTCTCCGGAGGCGAGCCGGAGCGAGCCGCAGAGTCCGCGCGATCTGCGATCGGCCTGCTGGACGGATCCGGATGGCGGGCTCACGCCGCCCGCGCTCACTATGTGCTGGGGCGTGCATTGCCGGCCAGTGACCGCGCCGAAGCGGTGACAGCGTTCGAGCGGGCCGCGGCGCTGCTCGAACAGTGCGGCAGCGTCTGGCGCCGCGACAGGGCACTCGATGCGCTGCGCCGGCTCGGGAGCGTCGGGCGCCGGGCCGCCGCGGCCGCGCTCGGCCCCGGCTCGCTGACGCGCCGCGAGCGCGAGGTTGCGCGCCTCGCCGCCGGCGGGATGAGCGCCAAGGAGATCGCGGCGGCGCTATTCGTTGGCGAGCGCACGGTCGAGAGCCATCTTGCGAGTACGTACGCGAAGCTCGGCGTTAGCTCGAAGCTGGAACTGGTCAGGCGCGCGATCGAACTTGGGCTCACGTGAACGGTTCAGTACAGCGATCCGGGGCAGTACGGAAGACGGATCCAGCGGGGCGGCCTACGTTGCTCGGAGATACGCGGCGTTGTGGCGCGCGAACGAACCAAGGGGCACGAGGATGACCGACTACGAACAACTCAGGCAACGACATGCCGCCGACGCGATGGCGCTTGCCCCGCGGCTTATCGAGCGACTCGACTGGACCGCCGATCGGCTTGTCGCTCATCGCACCGAGCAGCTTCGCGGACTGGTCCGGCATGCCATGGGTCGCTCCTCTTGGCATCGCGCGCGGTTGACGGGAATCGACCTCGACCGGCTCTACCCGGAATGCCTGCGCGAGCTGCCGGTCATGACCAAGACCGACCTGATGGCTAATTTCGACGAGATCGTCACCGATGCGCGCGTCACCTTACGCGGCGTGAACGCGCACCTCGAAACGGTCGCCTCCAACGGCTACCTGCTGGACCGCTACACGGCGCTCACATCCGGCGGGTCGAGCGGCGAGCGCGGCGTGTTTCTGTACGACTGGCCGGGCTGGGCCATCTTCTGGCTGACGTGCTTCCGCCATCTCCTGCACGAGAGGACGTCGGATCCGGCGGACTCCGAGCGTCCGCTGAAGGTCGCTTGGGTCATGGCGGGTCACTTCAGCCACGCCACCGCAGCCCTCGGCCGCACGTTCGCCGGCCCGGGCGTGACCACGTTCCGGTTCCCGGTCACGCTCCGGGTCGAGGAGATCGTGGCCGGCCTCAACCAGGCACAACCGGACTGCCTGAACGCGTACCCGTCGGCGCTGCACCTGCTCAGCTTCGAAGCGCAGGCGGGCCGGCTACGAATCAAGCCGCGGCGGGTCCAGAGTGCCGCCGAGCCGCTGTTTCCCGAGATCCGCGCCGCCGCGGAGCATGCCTGGGGCGTGCGCGTCGGAAACCTGTACGGGACCTCGGAGGGCGGCGGCACCGCGACGCCGTGCGATCGGCAGCGCACGCACCTGAGCGAGGACACCGTGATCGTCGAGCCAGTCGACGCCGACGGCCGGCCGGTGGCGCCGGGCGAGCGGTCGGCGAAGCTTTACCTGACCAACCTCTACAACCGTGTGCTACCTCTGATCCGTTACGAGATCACCGACGAACTGACGGTTCTGACCGAGGCCTGCGAGTGCGGGTCGTCGATGCCGTGCCTGGCGGACATCCAGGGCCGGCTCGACGACACGTTCGTGTACGGCGACCGAGTGATCCATCCTCACGTGTTCCGGACCGCCCTTGGCCGGCGCGCGGCGATCGTCGAGTACCAGGTCCGCCAGACCGCGTCGGGAGCCGCCATCGCGGTGCGGTGCGAGGGACCGGTCGACTTCGAGGATCTCGGGCGCGAGATCGAACGGGGGCTGACGCAGCTGGGGCTCGAACGCCCGAGGGTCACGCTGATTCGCGTCGAGCGGCTCGAGCGAGTAGGCGGTCCGGCCAAGCTGCGGCGCTTCGTACCCCTTCAGGCGTCGGCCACGCTCGCTCGCCGCGCCGCTTGAACCCGGTCGCCGCGCCGCTTGAACCCGGTCGCCGCGCCGCTTGAACCCGGTCGCCGGGGTGGCTGAACCCGACCGCTCGGGGGCAGGAGCCGCACCCTGCCCCCGGCAGACGAGCGGGTTCGACTACGACTGCTGCGACGACGAGCTCGGCGCGGAGTGCGGCACCGCGATGAAGATCGCTCGGACGTTTCCGGTCGACGTCGTCGTCCCGGAGCTGGTCGACGTGCTCGTTCCGGAGCTGGTCGACGTGCCCGTTCCGGAGCTGGTCGACGTGCCCGACTTGCAGTGGTTCAGGCGCGCGCCGAGGATCTTGACCAGATCGCCGGCCGCGGGCGGGTTCGCGCCCTGACCGAACAACACCTTGGCGTTGGTGAACGTGTACGTCACCTGGGTCGGCTGGGTGGTCGAGCCCGTGCCGGTGTGATGCGCCTTGAAGTCCGGCTTCGTGACGGTGATCGTCCCGCTGTACGTGTTCGTCCCAGTCTCGGTGGCGCTCCAGCTGACCAGCACTCCGAACACGGAACGTCCGAAGCTGCGGCCGCGGCGCCCGAACCCGACGAACTGGTCGTGGTTTCCGCCGTTGCCGCGGGCCTGGCCGGCGTGCTGGTCCTTCGATTGACCCTGCTGGCCGCTGCCGTTGCATGCTTGCGCGACCGCCGGGCCCGCCACTGCAAGCGCACAGGTCGCGGTGACGATTCCCACTTTGGCTTTGAGCCTCATCTTGCCTCCTGGCTTGTTTCGGCTTTCACAACGCGACCACGCGCGGGATCGCCGAAGGTCAGGAGTTACTTGTTGCGGCCGCCATGATTGCCGGCGGACTGGGGTCGCGAGGCCGGTTCGGCTCGATGGGCTCGCTCGCCGCCACCGCCGCCCACGTTGTGCTGTCCGGATCCGCGCGCGTAGCGCTCGACCGCGCCGTGGTTGCCTCGCCCACCGGCATAGCGCTCAACCGTGCCGTGGCGAATGCTCGCCTCCGCGCCGGCGCTTTGATGCTCGACCGCCCGGCCCCGGTGCCAACCATTGCCACTGGGATCGTGCCATGCGTGGGGGAACTGCTGGTGCGCGGTGAAGTTCGTCCGATGCCATCCCGTCGCCCGACCGTGGCCGTGCCGCGGCGCAAAGCGAACGTGCCGGCCGGCGGCTCCCGTGTGCGTGGCGCTTCGAACCGCGCCCACGCTGGATGCCTTCACGGACGACGCTGGCCTCGCGTGCGCGGCAACGTGCCCGGCGGAGCGGGTCTGCGGGACGGACCGGACGTGGACCGAGTGCCCGCCCGGCGCCCTGAACAGCCGGCTCGTGTCTGGAGCGAGCTTCACAACCGCTGCGACCCCGCCCACGCTGACCGCCGCAGTCGCGAGCACTGACGCAGTCGCGAACCCCTTGGAGGTGAACGCGACCCCGATCGTCTTGCCGGCAGCAGCTGCAGGACCGGCAGCACCGGTCCCACCCGCAGCACCCGCCGCGCCGGCACTCCCGCCGGCGCCGCCCACGACGCCTGACATCGTGCGCGCGAGGACCGCGGCCGAGGCGGCAGCCGGGAGAACCGGAACGAGCGCGCGCAGATCCGACTCGCGGGCGCCGATCGCAGACGCGAACGCCGCGCACGATGCGCAATCGCGCAGGTGCGCTCGTACCCGCCGGCCGCGAAGAAGGCGACGGTCGCCCTCAGAGATCGACTGACAGATCTCAGCGCAGGCCATCGCACGTCCGTCGGCGCATTCCTGGAGCGCGCGCCGGGCCTCGAAGATCGCCTGCTTGGCGGCACCCGGCGTGGTCTCGAGCGCGAGCGCGATCTCCTCGTGGGAGAGCCCGCTGAGCTCCCTCATCACGAGTGCACTCCGCGCGCGCTCGGGCAGCGCCGCGAGATCGGAGAGCAGGACCGCCATCCGGGCGCGTTCGCCCGCCTGATCTTCCGCCGAGGCCGCCGGCGGGAGCGACACCTCGGCCAGCGACTCCTCCCCGCGCCCGCGCCGGCGCAGCACCGAGATCGCCTCGTTGTGGGCGATCCGGAACAGCCAGGGCCGCAACGGCGCGCTCCGTTGGCCGC
>CAWANN010000013.1:0-104065 GCA_963783415.1 uncultured Solirubrobacterales bacterium | reverse complement strand
CACCGTCTTCGTTGCCGAAGTGGCGTTGTTGACTGTGTCGGTCGTGGTCACCGACAGGCTGTCGGGGCCGTAATAGTTGAGGGTGCCGGTGTAGTTCGTGCTCGTGCTTGCCAGCGCCGCGGTAATCTGCGCCGCCGTGCCGCTCAGCGTCACCGAGCTGCTGCCGCTGGCGCCGCCGACGATGGTCACGCCGGTCGTCGTGTCCACGTTGATATTGCCGTGCGACACCGTCAGCACCGTGTGCAGCAGGTCGGCGGTGTTCGGTCCATCCGACACCGAAATCCCGCTCAGCGAGAGCGCGGCGTTCTCGTTGACGGCCAGCGTCGAGGTAGGCACCGTCTCCGACACCGTCGTCGTATCGGCGACCTGGATCGCCACCGTCTTCGTTGCCGAAGTGGCGTTGTTGACTGTGTCGGTCGTGGTCACCGACAGGCTGTCGGGGCCGTAATAGTTGAGGGTGCCGGTGTAGTTCGTGCTCGTGCTTGCCAGCGCCGCGGTGATCTGCGCCGCCGTGCCGCTCAGCGTCACCGAGCTGCTGCCGCTGGCGCCGCCGACGATGGTCACGCCGGTCGTCGTGTCCACGTTGATATTGCCGTGCGACACCGTCAGCACCGTGTGCAGCAGGTCGGCGGTGTTCGGTCCATCCGACACCGAAATCCCGCTCAGCGAGAGCGCGGCGTTCTCGTTGACGGCCAGCGTCGAGGTAGGCACCGTCTCCGACACCGTCGTCGTATCGGCGACCTGGATCGCCACCGTCTTCGTTGCCGAAGTGGCGTTGTTGACTGTGTCGGTCGTGGTCACCGACAGGCTGTCGGGGCCGTAATAGTTGAGGGTGCCGGTGTAGTTCGTGCTCGTGCTCTGCCAGCGCCGCGGTCATCTGCGCCGCCGTGCCGCTCAGCGTCACCGAGCTGCTGCCGCTGGCGCCGCCGACGATGGTCACGCCGGTCGTCGTGTCCACGTTGATATTGCCGTGCGACACCGCCAGCACCGTGTGCAGCAGGTCGGCGGTGTTCGGTCCATCCGACACCGAAATCCCGCTCAGCGAGAGCGCGGCGTTCTCGTTGACGGCCAGCGTCGAGGTAGGCACCGTCTCCGACACCGTCGTCGTATCGGCGACCTGGATCGCCACCGTCTTCGTTGCCGAAGTGGCGTTGTTGACTGTGTCGGTCGTGGTCACCGACAGGCTGTCGGGGCCGTAATAGTTGAGGGTGCCGGTGTAGTTCGTGCTCGTGCTCTGCCAGCGCCGCGGTAATCTGCGCCGCCGTGCCGCTCAGCGTCACCGAGCTGCTGCCGCTGGCGCCGCCGACGATGGTCACGCCGGTCGTCGTGTCCACGTTGATATTGCCGTGCGACACCGCCAGCGCCGTGTGCAGCAGTGTCGGCGGTGTTCGGTCCATCCGACACCGAAATCCCGCTCAGCGAGAGCGCGGCGTTCTCGTTGACGGCCAGCGTCGAGGTAGGCACCGTCTCCGACACCGTCGTCGTATCGGCGACCTGGATCGCCACCGTCTTCGTTGCCGAAGTGGCGTTGTTGACTGTGTCGGTCGTGGTCACCGACAGGCTGTCGGGGCCGTAATAGTTGAGGGTGCCGGTGTAGTTCGTGCTCGTGCTCTGCCAGCGCCGCGGTAATCTGCGCCGCCGTGCCGCTCAGCGTCACCGAGCTGCTGCCGCTGGCGCCGCCGACGATGGTCACGCCGGTCGTCGTGTCCACGTTGATATTGCCGTGCGACACCGTCAGCACCGTGTGCAGCAGGTCGGCGGTGTTCGGTCCATCCGACACCGAAATCCCGCTCAGCGAGAGCGCGGCGTTCTCGTTGACGGCCAGCGTCGAGGTAGGCACCGTCTCCGACACCGTCGTCGTATCGGCGACCTGGATCGCCACCGTCTTCGTTGCCGAAGTGGCGTTGTTGACTGTGTCGGTCGTGGTCACCGACAGGCTGTCGGGGCCGTAATAGTTGAGGGTGCCGGTGTAGTTCGTGCTCGTGCTTGCCAGCGCCGCGGTAATCTGCGCCGCCGTGCCGCTCAGCGTCACCGAGCTGCTGCCGCTGGCGCCGCCGACGATGGTCACGCCGGTCGTCGTGTCCACGTTGATATTGCCGTGCGACACCGTCAGCACCGTGTGCAGCAGGTCGGCGGTGTTCGGACCATCCGACACCGAAATCCCGCTCAGCGAGAGCGCGCGCGTTCTCGTTGACGGCCAGCGTCGAGGTAGGCACCGTCTCCGACACCGTCGTCGTATCGGCGACCTGGATCGCCACCGTCTTCGTTGCCGAAGTGGCGTTGTTGACTGTGTCGGTCGTGGTCACCGACAGGCTGTCGGGGCCGTAATAGTTGAGGGTGCCGGTGTAGTTCGTGCTCGTGCTTGCCAGCGCCGCGGTAATCTGCGCCGCCGTGCCGCTCAGCGTCACCGAGCTGCTGCCGCTGGCGCCGCCGAGATGGTCACGCCGGTCGTCGTGTCCACGTTGATATTGCCGTGCGACACCGTCAGCACCGTGTGCAGCAGGTCGGCGGTGTTCGGTCCATCCGACACCGAAATCCCGCTCAGCGAGAGCGCGGCGTTCTCGTTGACGGCCAGCGTCGAGGTAGGCACCGTCTCCGACACCGTCGTCGTATCGGCGACCTGGATCGCCACCGTCTTCGTTGCCGAAGTGGCGTTGTTGACTGTGTCGGTCGTGGTCACCGACAGGCTGTCGGGGCCGTAATAGTTGAGGGTGCCGGTGTAGTTCGTGCTCGTGCTTGCCAGCGCCGCGGTAATCGCGCCGCCGTGCCGCTCAGCGTCACCGAGCTGCTGCCGCTGGCGCCGCCGACGATGGTCACGCCGGTCGTCGTGTCCACGTTGATATTGCCGTGCGACACCGTCAGCACCGTGTGCAGCAGGTCGGCGGTGTTCGGTCCATCCGACACCGAAATCCCGCTCAGCGAGAGCGCGGCGTTCTCGTTGACGGCCAGCGTCGAGGTAGGCACCGTCTCCGACACCGTCGTCGTATCGGCGACCTGGATCGCCACCGTCTTCGTTGCCGAAGTGGCGTTGTTGACTGTGTCGGTCGTGGTCACCGACAGGCTGTCGGGGCCGTAATAGTTGAGGGTGCCGGTGTAGTTCGTGCTCGTGCTTGCCAGCGCCGCGGTAATCTGCGCCGCCGTGCCGCTCAGCGTCACCGAGCTGCTGCCGCTGGCGCCGCCGACGATGGTCACGCCGGTCGTCGTGTCCACGTTGATATTGCCGTGCGACACCGTCAGCACCGTGTGCAGCAGGTCGGCGGTGTTCGGTCCATCCGACACCGAAATCCCGCTCAGCGAGAGCGCGGCGTTCTCGTTGACGGCCAGCGTCGAGGTAGGCACCGTCTCCGACACCGTCGTCGTATCGGCGACCTGGATCGCCACCGTCTTCGTTGCCGAAGTGGCGTTGTTGACTGTGTCGGTCGTGGTCACCGACAGGCTGTCGGGGCCGTAATAGTTGAGGGTGCCGGTGTAGTTCGTGCTCGTGCTTGCCAGCGCCGCGGTAATCTGCGCCGCCGTGCCGCTCAGCGTCACCGAGCTGCTGCCGCTGGCGCCGCCGACGATGGTCACGCCGGTCGTCGTGTCCACGTTGATATTGCCGTGCGACACCGTCAGCACCGTGTGCAGCAGGTCGGCGGTGTTCGGTCCATCCGACACCGAAATCCCGCTCAGCGAGAGCGCGGCGTTCTCGTTGACGGCCAGCGTCGAGGTAGGCACCGTCTCCGACACCGTCGTCGTATCGGCGACCTGGATCGCCACCGTCTTCGTTGCCGAAGTGGCGTTGTTGACTGTGTCGGTCGTGGTCACCGACAGGCTGTCGGGGCCGTAATAGTTGAGGGTGCCGGTGTAGTTCGTGCTCGTGCTTGCCAGCGCCGCGGTAATCTGCGCCGCCGTGCCGCTCAGCGTCACCGAGCTGCTGCCGCTGGCGCCGCCGACGATGGTCACGCCGGTCGTCGTGTCCACGTTGATATTGCCGTGCGACACCGTCAGCACCGTGTGCAGCAGGTCGGCGGTGTTCGGTCCATCCGACACCGAAATCCCGCTCAGCGAGAGCGCGGCGTTCTCGTTGACGGCCAGCGTCGAGGTAGGCACCGTCTCCGACACCGTCGTCGTATCGGCGACCTGGATCGCCACCGTCTTCGTTGCCGAAGTGGCGTTGTTGACTGTGTCGGTCGTGGTCACCGACAGGCTGTCGGGGCCGTAATAGTTGAGGGTGCCGGTGTAGTTCGTGCTCGTGCTTGCCAGCGCCGCGGTAATCTGCGCCGCCGTGCCGCTCAGCGTCACCGAGCTGCTGCCGCTGGCGCCGCCGACGATGGTCACGCCGGTCGTCGTGTCCTTCCAATTCTGCTGAGGGCCGGCCGCGCTCCTTGCGCAGGATTGGAACAGCGCGTGAACCACTCCTCACGCGCGCGGGCGTAGCGTCGCCGGCATGACAAGCGATCCGCGTCCCCGGCTCGGCGCGCTCGGCGAGCAACTCGCCGCCGAGCACCTCGTGCGGCGGGGATTCGAGATCGTCGAGCGCAACTTCCGCACGCGCTGGGGCGAGCTCGACATCATCGCATTCGACGGCCGGACGTTGGCGTTCTGCGAGGTGAAGACGCGCAAGGCGAGCCCGGCCGGCGTCAGTCCGCTCGACGGGGTGCGAAGCCTCAAGCGGGCGCAGGTGCGCAAGATGGCCGGACGCTGGCTGATCGAACGGACCGACCGTCCGCGCGCCGACACGCTGCGGTTCGACGCGATCGGCGTCACGGTCGACCGCGCCGGGCGCCTACTCAGTCTCGAGCACCTCGAGGGGGCGTTCTAGCGGGGCCGTGGCCGCTAAACCGCCGACGCAGACGGACTCCGCCAGCATCAGCTGCTGATAGGCCATTGACTGAAACGAGCGTCGGTGCAGCGGGGAGACGCCTAGTCGCTCGATCGCCTCGCGATGCTCCGGAGTGGAGTAGCCCACGTGCTGAGCAAACTCCCACCCGGGGTGAGCGGCGTCGGCCCGGCGCATGTAACGGTCGCGGGTCTCCTTGGCGATCACCGACGCGGCCGCGATCGCGGCGCTCTTGGCGTCTCCGTCGACCACGGCGCGCTGATCGTGGCCGAGAGCGGCGACCGGGAACCCGTCGCTCAGGCAGATACAGCCCTCGCAGGCGACCTTCCTGAGCGCGTCACGGAGTGCGGCGAGGTTCGTGACGTGCAGGCCGCGGGCGTCGATCCCGGGAGCGCAGCGCGACACGATCGCAACCTTCGAGGCGAGGCGGAGGATCAGAGGGAACAGGTCGGCGCGCGCCTCGTGGGTCTGCTGCTTGGAGTCGTTGAGCGCTCCGAGCGCACGGACCTCGCCGGGGCCAATCGCGTCGAGGTCGAATAGGACGGCGGCGGCCACGAGCGGACCGGCGAGGCACCCGCGACCTGCCTCATCGGCGCCCGCGACGAACCGCGCGCCGAGCGACCGGTCGAACTTGAACAGCTTGCGGGCCACGCGATGCGTGCTCTTCCGTCGGGCAGTGCGCGCCCCGTTAGAGGAAGCCGATCCGGTCAGGGGGCCAGTACGTGAAGAACGCGGTCCCGATGAGCCATTTGCTCGGGACCGGCCCCCAGAAACGACTGTCGTCCGACTCGCCACGGTTGTCGCCCATCATGAAGTAGTGGCCGGGCGGAATCTTGATCGGTTTGCCGAAATTGCACGAAGGAGTGTCGCCGCACTGGATCTGGAAGGGCTCCTTCTCCAGGACGCCGTTGCGGTAGACCATGCCGTTGACGATCTTGATCGTGTCGCCGGGGACGCCGACCACGCGCTTGATGAACGTCTGGCTCGATTCCTGCGGAGTCGGCTTGTCGCATGCCTCCGCGTTGGGCCCCCCCTGGCCTCCCTGATTGGGGTCGCCACACACCGGATTGTCGAAATCGGCGCCGTGGGGCGGATGGAAGACCTCGATGTCGCCGACACTGGGGTTGCCGGCGAGTCGATTCGTGAGTACCCGCTGGCCGACGTCGAGGGTCGGGACCATCGAGGGGCTTGGGATTCGATAGGGCTTGACGATGAACGCCTGGATCAGCAGGGCGAGCGCCACTGCGATCGCCACCGTCACCACCAGCTCGATCAGCCCCTTCATCGGAGCGTTCCAGCCATCAGCCCTGGTCTGCCCACGCGATCGACACTAGAGGAAGCCGATCCGATCAGGCGGCCAGTAGGTCAGGAATGCCTTGCCGATGATCCAGGCTCTCGGCACCGGTCCCCAGAAGCGGCTGTCCTCCGAATCGGGCCGGTTGTCGCCCATCATGTAGTAGTAGCCACGCGGGATCGTGATCGTCTGCGGGAAGTTGCAGGCCGAGTCGCCGTCGCACTGGACGATGTAGCTGTCGGACTCCCGCTTGCCGTTACGGATCACGTGGCCGTTGACGATCGAGATGTGGTCGCCGGGAAGCCCGACGACGCGCTTGATGAACGTCTGCGAGGACCGCTGCTTCCACGGCACCGCGCACGCCGCCGGCGCATCCTGACCGCCGCCGTTCTGTCCCTCGTTCGGGTCCGCGCAACCGTCGTCGTAGTTCTTGGGAGGATGGAACACGATGATGTCGCCGACGTGCGGCGAGGAGAAGTCCATGCCGATCCGGTCAACGAGCACGCGCTGATTGACGCGGACGGTGGGAAGCATCGACCCGCTAGGAATCCGGTAAGGCTTCACCAGGAACGCCTGGATCCCGAGCGCCAGTGCGAGCGCGGCCACGACGATCACCGCGAGCTCCAACAGCGTGCTCGCCGGCGACTTCTTGGCCTTCGTCACTCCTGCGGTTCGCCGGCGGATGCCTCCGAGGCCGCCGGACTGGCGTCCTGCGGCGCCGTCGGGGGGACGGAATCCTCGGACTCCTCAGCGCTGGAACCCTCCGCGCCCGACTCAGCCTGTACCTCCGCGCCCGCCTCGGGTAGGACCTCCGCCTCGGCCTGCGTCCCCTCGAGATCCTCCGCAACGAGCTCCTCGACCGCGGGCTCCTCGGGGAGTGGCGCGTGCAGCAACTCGCGCTCGACCGCCACCTCGGGCGCCGCGCTCCGACGCTCGCGCACACGCGCGCGCTTGCCGACCCGGCCGCGCAGGTAGTAGAGCTTGGCGCGCCGGACGTCGCCGCGGGCGGCGACCTCGATGCGCTCGATCTTCGGCGAGTGCAATGGGAACGTCCGCTCGACACCGACGCCGAACGACTGCTTGCGTACCGTGAACGTCTCGCGCGCGCCGTGACCTTGGCGCTTAATCACAACGCCCTCGAACACCTGCGTCCTGCGCCTCGTGCCCTCGATCACCTGGAAGTGGACGCGCAGGCGGTCGCCGGCGTCGAAACTCGGTACACGTCGGAGCTGTGCGCGCTCCAGGCTGTCGATCACGGTGCTCATGGCGGTGCAGGTCCCAGCCGCACCGAGTGTGTTTTCCGCGGCGGGGCGTCATTCACAGGCGTAAGCCTGCGCTGGGTGGCCTATGGTAGCGGACCATCTCCGGAGCCCGCTCCCCTCGCAGCGCTCTGTGCAAGACGCCATTCCTTGATCCGGGCGTGGTGGCCTGACAGCAGCACATCCGGGACCCGCCAGCCACGGTACTCGGCCGGACGCGTGTAGTGCGGATACTCCGGGCCGCCGGCTAGCGCCTCGCTGAAGGACTCCTCAAGCGCCGATTCGGGATGACCGAGCGCGCCCGGGAGCTTGCGCAGCACCGCATCGGACAACACCATCGCCGGGAGCTCGCCGCCGGCGAGCACGTAGCGGCCGATCGACACCTCGTCGCTGGCGAAGTGATCGACGATGCGCTGGTCGAACCCCTCGTAGCGTCCAGACAGGAGCGTCAAGGCGTCCTCGCGCGCGAGCTCCTCGACGAGCGCGTCGTCGAGCAGCTTCCCGCCTGGGGACAGCAAGATCACGCGCCGCTCGCGGCGCAACTCGACCGGATCGCGGCCGTATCGAGCTCGCAGCGCCGCCTCGACGACGTCCACCCGCAACACCATCCCGGCGCCGCCGCCGAACGGCGTGTCGTCGACCTGCCCGGCGTTCAGCGGGGTGTGATCGCGGTAGTTGACGTACTCGAGGCGATGGCCGCCTGCGAGCGCATTGGCCACGTGCCGTTGGCGCTCGAACCACGCGAACGCCTCGGGGAACAGCGTGAAGATGTCGATCTGCACGGCCCTCTAGGACTCGCCGAGGAACTCGAGGTCGATGTCGATGGTGCGCCGGTCGAGGTCGACGTCGCGCACCGCATCGGTGACGAGCGGCACGAGCAGATCGCCACCGCCTGACCGCTCGACTTCGAGCACCTCGCACGAGGGAAGCTCCACCAGCCGCCTCACGGTCCCGACGACGCGGTCGCCGTCGCGCACGGCGCACCCGGCGAGGTCCTCGGGCCACCACTCGTCGGGGCCGAGCTCGGGCGCCACGGTGCGCGCCACCAACAGGTCCTTGCCGCGCAGCGCCTCGGCGGCCTCGCGGTCGTCGTGATCCTGCAGGCGGAGGATCACCCTCCGATCGGTTCCGGCGCGGCGGGTGATGTCGAACTCGCGGTCGTCGACGACCACGGTCGCCGCGGCCGCGAGCAGCTGGGCGTTCGGGCGCGTGACGTGAAAGCTGCCGTCGAGTCCGTGCGGCCGCCCCACACGGCCGGCGAGAAGCCACTCAGGCTGCGCGCTCACCCGGCAGAGCTTTACGAGTCCACGATGTCGACGAACACGCGGCGCTTGCTCCTGACCGCGGCCGTCTTGACGACCGTGCGCAGGGCAGCGGCGGTCCGGCCGCCCCGGCCGATCACGTTGCCGTAATCGTCGTCGGCGACCGACAGCTCGAGCACGATCGCACCGTCGTCCTCTTCGACCTGGTTGACGCGGACTTCGTCGGGATGCTCGACCAGACCGCGCGCCAGGTACTCGAGCAGCTCCCTCATCCCAGCGTCAGCTACTGGATGCCCTGGATGCGCAGCAGCTTGCGGACGGTGTCCGTCGGTTGCGCGCCGCGGGCGAGCCAATCCCGGACTCGCTCCTCGTTCAGAGTGATCGTCGAGGGATCGGTCTGGGCGTTGTAGTGCCCGACGATCTCGATCACGCGCCCGTCGCGCTTGGAGCGTTGATCCGCGACCACCACGCGCCAGACGGGGTTCTTGCGTCCACCGATGCGAGTCAGTCTAAGTCGTACAGACATTCGAGCGATGAGGGTAGCGGGTAGCGGCGAGCGGGGATTCTTAGTCGAATGGTCGGCGGCGCCTGACGGCGGCGCCTTAGTCGAATGGTCGGCGGCGCCTGACGGCGGCGCCTTAGTCGAATGGTCGGCGGCGCCTGACGGCGGCGCCTTGTTCGACGGCCGGGTCGCGCGCGAGGGCTCAGCGCGCCTGGCGCATCAACGCGCCGAGATCGGGCATCCGTCCCTGGGCGACCTGCCGCATGACCTTGCGCATCTGCTCGAACTGCTTGATCAGCGCTTTTACCGCCTGCACGTTGGTGCCCGATCCCTTCGCGATCCGGAGCCGGCGAGAGCCCTTGATCAGCTCCGGGTGGCGGCGCTCCTGGGGGGTCATCGAAAGGATGATCGCCTGGATCCGGTCGAACTCGCGCTCGTCGATCTTGGCTCCGCGCAGCTCCTTGCCCATCCCCGGAATCATCCCCATCAGCGACTGGAGCGGGCCGAGGCGGCGAATCTGGCGCATCTGCTCGAGGAAGTCGTCGAGTCCGAACTCCTGCTTGCGCAGCTTGCGCTCGAGCTCGGCCGCCTGATCCTGGTCATACGCAGTCTCGGCCTTTTCGATCAGCGTCATCACGTCGCCCATCCCGAGGATCCGCTGGGCCATCCGGTCGGGGTGGAAGCGCTCGAACTGGTCTAGCTTCTCGCCGGTCGAGGCGAACAGGATCGGCTTGCCGGTGATCGCCTTGACCGACAACGCCGCGCCACCGCGGGCGTCGCCGTCGAGCTTGGTCATCACGACGCCGTCGAACTGAACGATTTCGGCGAACTGGTCGGCAACGTTGACGGCGTCCTGGCCGGTCATCGCGTCGACGACGAGCAGCACGTCGTGAGGCTTGACCGCCTTCTTGATGTTCGCGAGCTCGGCCATCAGCTCCTGATCGACGTGGAGGCGACCACTGGTGTCGATGATCAGCACGTCCTTGCCCTCCGACTGAGCCCGATCGCGGGCCCAGGCGGCGATCTTGACGGGATCGCGGTCGGTGCCCTGTTCGTACACGGCGGCGCCGGCCTGGGTCCCGACCTTGATCAGCTGCTCGACCGCCGCCGGGCGATACACGTCGCACGCCGCGACCGCCACGGAGGAGCCGTGCTGCTCTTTGAGGTACCGAGCCAGCTTGGCCGTCGCGGTGGTCTTGCCCGATCCCTGCAGCCCGGCCATCACGACGATCGTCGGCGGCCTCGGCGAGAACGACAGCTCGCGCGCCGCGCCGCCCATCAGCTCGGTCAGCTCGTCCGAGACGATCTTGACCACCTGCTGGCCGGGGTTGAGCTTGCCGATCACGTCGGCGCCGAGGGCGCGCTCCTTGACCGCGTTCGTGAACGTCTTGACGACCTTGAAGTTGACGTCGGCCTCGAGCAGGGCGAGCCTGATCTCGCGCATCGCGGCGTTGATGTCGGCCTCGGTCAGCGTGCCGCGGCCGCGCACGTCGGACAGCGTCGCCTGGAGTTTTTCTGCGAGCGAATCGAACATTCGAGGTCCTCAGCGTACTGCGTGGACGAGTAACCGCATCCGCGCGCGCTCGCCGCGCACTCGGCATCCAGCCTCGCCTTATGCGCGGCGCGCGCGGCCATCCGGTTGGCCTCGCTCGCTTCGCTTCTGAGGTTCCGCGGAGACCGCTCCGCGCGCTCGGCAGCTTCCACAGCCCGGCATCCGGCCGGGCTACTGCGTGACGAGGGCCCGGGCGAAGTCGTCCGAGTCGAACGGCCGCAGGTCCTCGAGCTGCTCGCCGATCCCGATCAGCTTGACCGGGATGCCGAGCTCGTTCGCGATCGCGAGCGCGATGCCTCCCTTCGCGGTGCCGTCGAGCTTGGTCAGCACGAGACCGCTGACCGGCACCGCCTCGGAGAACAGGCGCGCCTGGCGAAGGCCGTTCTGCCCCGTGGTGGCGTCGACCGTCAGAAGGGTCTCGTGCGGCGCCTCCGGGATCTGCTTGGCGATCACCCGCTTGACCTTCGCGAGCTCGGCCATCAAGTCGTCCTGGGTGTGCAACCGACCGGCAGTGTCGATGATCACGACGTCGGCTCCGTCGCGGCGCCCGACCTCGACCGCGTCGTACGCAACCGAACCGGGGTCCGCGTTCGGCGGGCCCTTGACGAAGCCGGCGCCGGCGCGCTGGGCCCACACCTCGAGCTGTTCGACGCCCGCGGCCCGGAACGTGTCGGCGGCGCCGACCACGACGGTTTGACCGAGCTCCTTAGCGAGATGCCACGCGAGCTTGCCGACCGTGGTGGTCTTGCCGGTGCCGTTGACGCCGGCCACGAGGATCACCGTCGGCTCCGGCGTCAGGTCAATCCGGTCCTCGCCCGTGCGCGCGATCTCGGCGAGCAGCTCGGTTAGACGCTCGGTCAGCGCCTGACCACCGGAGATCCCACCCGAGGTCGCCTCCTGCTCGAGCTGCCCGACGACCTGAGCGGTCGTCTTGGCGCCGACGTCGGCGTAGATCAGCGCCTCCTCGAGTCGCTCCCAAGTCTCGTCGCTGAGATCCTCGAACAGCGTCGCCTGGATCTCTGAGCTGAGCGCCTGGCGGGTCTTTCGGAGGTTCTCGCGCAGCCGTCGGAACATTCCACGCCGCCGCTCCTGGGTCTCGGGCGCGTCCTCGGGGTCCCGCCCACCCTCCCGCCCACCCTGCGCGCCGTCAACGATGAATAGATCTCGCCAGTCTCGTGCCACAGGGCGGCGAGATTACGCTGCTTCTTCCTGCGGGGGCAGCCGGCGCGAGATCACCTTCGAGATCCCATCGGCCCCCATCGACACCCCATATAGCGAGTCGGCGGCCTCCATCGTCCGCTTCTGGTGGGTGACGACGATGAATTGTGCGTGCCCAGAGTAAGTGCGGAGCAGCTCAAGGAACCGATCGATGTTGAGGTCGTCGAGCGCCGCCTCGACCTCGTCGAGGATGTAAAACGGGCACGGCCGCGCCAGGAACACCGCGAACAGGAACGCCAGCGCGGTCATCGACTTCTCCCCGCCGGACAGCAGCGAGAGTCGCTTCATGTCCTTGCCGGCGGGAGTGATCTCGATTTCGACGCCGAGCAGATCCTCCTCCTGCTCGTTGGGCGATTCCCCGGTCTCGTCGCCGTCGTCGCCGTCGTCCGGCTCGGGCTTTTCGTCCGCCGGCGCGGACGCGCCGCCGAGCACGCGCGCGGGCCCCTCTCGCTCGGTGACGAGCCGCAGCCGCCCGTGACCGCCGGGGAACAGCCGGGCGGCGACCTGCTCGAAATGGCGTGCGGCCGCCTCGAACGTCTGCTCGAAGCTCTCGCGGATCTGGCGATCGGTGTCGGCGATCAGCTTGTTCAGCTCGCGCAGCGCGGTCTCGAGATCGTCGCGCTGGCGCTCGAGCTCCTCGACGTGGGCGACGGCTTCCTCGTATTCGGACTGCGCGAGCGGGTTGACGGGCCCGAGCTGTTCGCGCCGGCGGGCCAGCCGCTCGAGCCTGGCCGTCAGCGCCTCTCGCTCGTCGGCGCCGAGCTCGGTGGCGGCCGGCTCGGCTTCGAGCTCCAGCCGGCGCGCGAGCACCTGCAGCTCCTCGGTGGACTCCTCGAGCCGGTCCCGGACTCGCTGGAGCTGGACCTGGCACTCGGTCAGGCGCTCGTTGCCCTGCCGCAGCTGCGCGTGCAGCGCGGCTTCCCGCTGGGCGCACTCCTTGAGCTCCGCCGCCACGTGCTCTCCGGCCTCGCGATCGGAGCTGAGCGTGCGCTCGAACTGCTCCCGTCGCCCGGCGATCGCACTCGCGACGCCCTCGAGGGCGGCGATCACGCCGCGGATGCTCGGCAGCAGCGCCTCGTCGCGTGTCGTCGCGGCACCGACCCGCTCGATCCGTGCCTGTCGCTCGGAGCGTTCGCGCTGCTCGCGCTCACGCGCGCCACGGGCTGCGGCGAGCTCGGCGCTCACCTGCATGCGGCGACTTGCGTCGGGGCCATCGTCGGGCGCCGCGCGCCGGCGCTCGATCGTCGCCGCGATCCTCCGCTGTTCTTCGCTCGCCTCGTCGCGGCGAGTGACCGCGGCGCGGTGCGCGGCGATCGCGTTCTCGGACTCGGCGTCGGCCCGTGCCACCGCCTCGCCGTGACGCTCGAGCGCCGCGCCGGCCGCGAGCTCGGCCTGTGCCGCGGCCTCGCTCGCCCGGACCAGAGCGTCGCGGCGGTTGCGCTCGGCCAGGACGCGCTCCTCGCCCACCGCCGGCGCCTGGCGGAGCTCGCGGGTACGAGACGACCAGACCCGTCCGGAGAGCGTCACGGCAACCCCGCCGAACCCGTCGTGCAACCGCTCGAGGCTCTCCACCACCCACACGTCGCGCAGCAGCGCCCGCGCGAGCGCCGCGGCATCGGCAGGCCCGTGGACGTGTCCGGCGAGCGGCTCGGCGCCGTCTTGGGGCGGCGGCTCGGTGCTTGCCTGCGGCTGCGCGGGTCCGTCGGACGGCGCGATCAGCGCGCGCCCGCCATCCGCGCCGGCGCGGTCGAGCAGCGCGGAGGCGGCCGGCAGATCGCGCAGCACGGCGGCGCGTAGTCGGCCGTCGAGCGCGGCCGCGACTGCGAGCTCGTAGCCGGGATCGACCTGAAGCTGGTCGGCGAGTACCGCGGCCCCGCCGGGGGCGGCGGTCTGGCTGCGGAGAAACTGGTTGCAAGCGGCGAGCTCGCCGCCCACCCGCGCGGCCTCGCGGCGCGCCGCCTCAACCGCCCGCTCGGCCTCGCGCAGCGCGGCGCGCGCCTGCTCGAGCCGCTCGCGTACCTGCTCGCGCGCAACCCGGGTCTCTTCGACGGCCGCGGCCCGCTCGCCGACGGCGACGCCCGCGACCCGCAGCTCGTCCTCGAGCTCGGCCAGCTGGCGCGCGAGCTCGGCCTCGCGGTCGCGTTCGAGTCGAGCGAGCTCCTGCTCGAGTTTGGCGATCCGCGCGTCGGCCTCCGCGTCCGGCGTGTCGGCCTCGGCGACCGCTCGCAACCGCTGCAACAGCTCCCGCTCGCCTCGAAGGCGGTTCTCGACGCTCCGCTCCGCCGCGCGGACCGCGTCGGCCCTGTAAGACACGCGCTCGCCGGCCGACTGCGCGAGGAAGCAGCGTCTGGAGAGCTCCTCGCGGTGGGCGCTCCGCTGCGCCAATGCCTCCTCGGCCGCCTCACGACGACCGGCAACCGCGGTGAGCTCGCTCTCGACCTGCTCGCGGTGGGCGCGCGCCTGCGCGGCGGCTTGCTCGGCGGTGGCGAGCTCCGCCTGGTGGCGACGCAGATCATCGCGACCGAGCTCCCATCGCGCCTCGAGCGTCTGGCGTTCGAGGCGCGCGTGCAGCTCGGCGGCCTCCGCCTGACGCTTGAGCGGTCGCAGTCGCGATCGGGCCTCGCGCTCGACGTCGAGCGCTCGGTCGAGGTTGTCCTGGGTGCGGGCGAGTTTCAGCTGTGCGCGGCGGCGGCGCTTGCGGTGCTTGCCGAGCCCGGCGGCCTCCTCGATCAGCATCCGCCGGTCGCGTGGCTTCGAGGTCACGATCGACTCGACCCTGCCCTGGGAGATGACCGTGTGCATCTCCTTGCCGAGGCCGGTATCGGACAGCACCTCGATCACGTCGACGAGCCGGCAGCGTGCGCCGGCGAGCCGGTACTCCCCCTCGCCGGTCCGGTCGAGCCTGCGCGCGAGCGAGACCTCGGGTACGCCCAGCGCCAGCGTCCCCTCGCTGTCGTCGAGCACGAGCTCTACCTCGGCGGCCCTCGCGCCCTGGCGGCCCGGAGCCCCGCCGAAGATCACGTCCTGCATCGACTGCCCGCGGACCGCGAGTGGCGATTGCTCACCGAGCGCCCACAACACCGCGTCGGTGATGTTCGACTTGCCCGATCCATTCGGCCCCACGATCACGCTGACACCGGGGCCGAACTCGAGCTTGGTCCGGTCCGGGAAGGACTTGAAGCCCTTGAGGACGATCGCCTTCAGGTACATAGGTGGCGGATTGGGGGTGGGTGGGCGGGACTGTTCACTCCAGCGCCTCCAGCGCCACCTGCGCTGCCTCCTGCTCGGCGTCCTTCTTGCTCCGGCCCCGCCCGCGCCCGACCTCGACGCCCGCGATCGTCGCGCTGACCGAGAACACGCGGTCGTGCGGCGGTCCCTGCTCGTCGACGACGTCGTAGGTCACAAGAGCACCCTTGCGCGCGAGGCGCTCCTGGAGCGCCGACTTGAAATCGACGGGATGCTCAAGCGCCTGCTCGATCTCGGGCTCGAACGCCGCGACGACCGCCTCAGTGGTGCGCTCATAGCCGTAGGTCAAGAAGCAGGCGCCGATCACCGCCTCGATCACGGACGCCAGCACGCGTTCGGTGCTGATCAGGGCCGACACCGTCGACGCCACGCCCGGCGGCGCGGCTGCGGTCAGGCGCTCGGGCACGCCGAGTCGCTCGGCGACCTCGCGGCACGACCGCCCCGAGACCGCCTGGGCCCGGATCTTGGTCAGCCGCCCGGGGCCGAACCGCTCGGCCTCAAGCCGGGGGTAGAGATGCGAGGTCACGGCCAGAGAGAGCACGCTGTCACCGAGGAACGCCAGCCGCTCGTAGGAATCGGACCGTCGCGCGGTCCACGAGGAATGGGTGAACACGGAGGTGGAGAGCTCGTCGGGCAGCCCGTCGAGCAACTCCCGAAGGAGCGCCGGGGAGTCACTCTCGCGTGGAACGGGCTTCGCGCTCACTCAGCATCGGGGCCTGCGCTCGCCGACGCCGATGCATGCGCCTCTCCGCCGCTTAGGCCCAGCACGAACTCGACGGCCTGGCCGACGGTCTTGATCTTCATCGCCTGCTCGTCGGGGATACGCACGCCGTAGGAATCCTCCATCTCCTGCACGAGCGTGTAGAGGTCGAGCGAGTCGGCATCGAGGTCCTCTCGGAACCGGGTCGATTCGGAAATCGTCTCGGGATCCACCTCGAGCTCGTCAGCGAGATGGCGGCGGATCGCCTGGAAGATCTCTTCGCGGGTCATGAGGTCGAAACCGTAGCCGTCGCTTCGGACGGGCCACCGGCTAGCTCCTGCTCCCGACTCTCGCTCCCCGGCGCGGGTCGTAGCGCTCCGGCTTCCTGGAGCGCGGCGCGGGTGCGTCCGATCACGTCGTGCTGGACGCCCAGGGCCGCCACGCCGATCGCGCGGGCAAAGCCGTGGGCGCTGAAGCGCCCGTGGGCGACGACGCCAAGCTGCCTCAGCCCCAGCATGTACGCGCCACCGGGGCCCTCGGGATCGATCGACTCGCGCAGCCGCTGCATCGACGGCGCGATCAACTGGCTTCCGAGGCGTCCCCGGACGGTCGTGCCCGCCGTCTCGGTGACGAGCCGGAGCGCGCGGCTTGAGATCCCCTCGATCAGCTTCAGCGTGATATTGCCGGTGAAGCCGTCCATCACGACGACGTCGGCGACGTTTTCGACGATCTGCGTGCCCTCCACGTTGCCCACGAAATTGAGACCGGCGCCGCGCGAACCCGCGAGCTGCTGGTGCACCGCGACAAGCTCCGGGGTGCCCTTGCCGGGCTCCTCGCCGTTCGAGAGAAGCGCCACCCGCGGGGCGTCGATGCTGAGCACCGCCTGGGCGAACGCTGATCCCATGTGCGCGAACTGGACGAGGTGTTCGGGGCGGCAGGTCACGTTGGCCCCGACGTCCAGCAGCAGGATCGGCGAGCGGCCGGGGTTTGGCAGCGGCAGCGCGAGCGCCGGGCGGTACACGCCACGGTCGCGCCGGAGGTTGAACAGCGCGGCCGCCAGCGCCGGCCCGGTCGATCCGCCCGAGACGAACGCCTGCGCCCGGCCGTCGGCGACGGCTCGGGTCGCCTGGACGATCGACGCCTCCGGCGTCGTGCGTACCGCGTTCGCGGGATCGGCGTTCTTGGCGATCGATACGGGCGCGTCGACGACCTCGACGCCGGATGGCACCTTTCCGATCTCCCGAGCGGGGCCGAACAGCAGGACCTGGATGCCGTCAGCGGCCGCGCGAGCAGCGCCCGCCGCGACCTCGCGCGGGCCGAGGTCGGCTCCGCCCGCATCCACGGCGACCGTGACCACGTCGGTGGCTCTCAGGCGATCCGCTCGTCCCGATCCGGAACGATGACCTCGCGACCCTTGTAGTTGCCGCACACGGGGCACACCCGATGGGGAAGGCGAGGGCTGTGGCACTGCGGGCACGCGTTGTATGAAGGCGTGCTGATCTTGTGCTGCGAGCGGCGCTGTGTGGTCCGCGCATGGGACTGCTTCTGCTTGGGGACGGCCATGGCGGGCAGTGTAGCCGTCGGGGCCCCGGCGAAACGCCACCGAGCACCCGCGAAACGACGCCGTGCCGCGCAAGAAACGCCGGCGCGCCGTGCTCCAAACGCTAAGCGCGCTACTCGAAGCGGAGCTCGGACAGCGCCGCCCAGCGCGGATCGGGCTCGCGCTCGTGATGGTGATCGGGTCCCGCCTCGTTCAGGTTGATGCCGCAGACCGGGCACAGCCCCGCGCAATCTTCCCGGCACAGGAGGTTGGCGGGCACGGTCAGAGCCAGGGCATCGCGGGCCCAGCCGTGCAAGTCCAGAACGCCCTCCTCGACATACGGCGAGACCAGGTCCTCGCTGTCAGGCTCGCTCTTCTGGCGGCCCCGTCCGGCGGGCTCGCCGCGCTGTGCTCGTGCCTCGTTCGGCTGCCAGACCTCGCGGGTATCGACGGCGAAGGTCGGGGCCGCCGGCTCCAGGCAGCGCATACAGGGGCCGACGATCGAGGCCTCGAATCGCAGCCGCAACGCGTACCCGTCGCCGGTCGTTCGCGAGACGTCCAGCCGCACCGGCACCAGCGCCGGCTCTACCGGGTAGCGCTCTCCGCCGAACGAGAACGGCTCGATTGCGACGGACAGGTCGAGCCGGCGCCCCTCGCCAGACGTGAGGCGCAACCCACCGAGGTCGAACGTGTCGGTGCGCAGCGACGACATCCCAACATACGAGCTTACCGCCGAGCTCGGGGGTGCTGGCGGCGCGCCGGAACCCGAGTCGCGATCATCCAGCGTGTGTCCCGCTGGTTTCGGTCCTACGGCTTCGCCGACGTGTTCGACGACCTGATCGTCGGCGCTTACCCGCTCGATCAAGACGACGTCGACACGCTGTCGCACATGGGGATAGAGCGCGTGCTGAATCTGACCGAGGACGAGGAATACCCGCCGGGAGATCGCGACGACGTCGCGATCTCGCTCGCGGCCGCCGGCATCGCCGAGTCCCGGCTGCCGCTGACCGACTATGGCGGCCTCCCTGCCCGCGAGCTCGAAGCCGCGGTACGCGCCGTCTGCACCTGGCTGGACGAGGGCGAGCGCACGTACGTCCACTGTCGCGCGGGATGGCAGCGGTCCGCCGCGGTGGCCGCCGGGGTCGTCGCGATGCGGACCGGAATGGACATCGACGATGCCGTCGACTACGTCCGCCGGCGCAAGCCGTCTGCCGATCCGCTGCCGCACCAGCGAGCGGACCTGAGGCGCTGGTGGGAGGCGCGGTCGGCGACGGACGAGCGCGGGTCGGGGCCGGCGGCGGATGAGCCTGAGCCGGGGCCGGCGGCCGGCGAGCGCGGGTCGGGGCGTGCGGCGGACGAGGCCGAGCGCGAGCCCGAGCGAGCGGGGGGCAAGGCCGAGCGCGAACCCGCCGAGCCGGAGCGTGACCCCGGCTAGTCGGCCGCGCGGAGCCGGCGCATCGTCAGCTGCTCGGGCACGGGCTCCCGCGGTGGGCGGTCGCCGGCGCCGGCATCCAGCTCAGCGGCGTGGACGCTCCGCGCGCTGACCGTGACCGGCTCGAGCTCAGGCAGATCCCGACCGGCCGCCACCGAGCCGTGATCCTCGAACCGCCGCGCCGCCGGCAGCACGCGCGCCTCGTATGAGCCGACGGCGTCGTTGTAGGCGCGGACGGTGCTGTTCAGACGCGTGCCGAGGGTCGCCAGCAGCGTCGACAACTTGACGAGACGGCCATGCAACTCTCGCCCGAGCTCCGAGATCGCCTGCGCGGACTCGGCCACGCGCTCCTGCTGCCAGCCGTAAGCGATCGCCCGCAGCATCGCGAGCAGCGTCGTCGGGGTGGCGATCAGCACCCGCCGTGCCATCGCATCCTCGATCAATGCGGGATCGGCCTCGAGCGCGGCGCCGTAGAGATGCTCGCCCGGCAGGAACATCACAACCAGGTCGGGCGCAGAGTCGAGGCTCGCCCAGTAGGCCTTGTCGGCGAGCGCCTTCACGTGCCGGCGCAGCAGCCGCGCGTGATCGCGGAGGTGCTGCTGGCGCTCCTCTTCATCGCGCGCCTGGTAGGCGTCGAGCACGCCCTGGAGCGGCGCCTTGGCATCGACGACGACGTGCTTGCCGCCCGGGAGGGTGACGACCAGGTCCGGGCGCAGCGTCGTCTCGTCGCCGGCGACCGGGGTCTGCTCGGCGAAGTCGCAGTATCGGACCATTCCGGCGAGCTCGACCACGTTGCGTAGCTGCATCTGACCCCACTGCCCGCGGGCGTTCGGCTTGCGCAGGGCGGTCACGAGCGCGCCCGTCTCGGTCCGGAGCCGCTCGCCTGTCTCCGCAAGGGTCCTCAGCTGCGCCTCGAGGCGTCCCCGCGACTCGCGGCGCTCCTGGTCGAGCGCCAGCAGTTGGGCGTCGACGCGGCCGAGCTGGTCCTTTAGCGGGCCGACGAGCTGCTCGACCGCCTGCCGGCGCGTGTCCAGGTCCCCCCTGGCCTCCGCCCGGGCGGCGCTCAGCTGCGCGCGGTTGAGCTCGGTCAGCTGGTCGATGCTCGACTTGAGCGCGTCCGCGCTCAATGCCTTGAACGAGGCGGACAGTCGCTCCTGGGCGTCGGTGAGCGTGGCGAGGCGCTCCTGCGCGAGCACCCGCTCATGCTCGAGGTCCGACCGAGCGCGGACGAGCTCGCGCTCGAGCTCGCCGGCGTGCGCGGCCTCGCGAGACAGCGAGCGCATCCGGGGACGAAGGGCCACCAGCACCGCGGCGGCGCCGGCGATCAATCCGACCAGTAACCAAAGGGCGTTCATGGGACCATGCAGCATGGCGCGGCGCCCGGACGGACCGAAATCCCCGCAAAACGCGACATCCTGGGCGGGTTGCGAGAATCGCTCTCCGTGCCAGCCGATCGGATACGCCGTCGGGTGATCGTGCGCGGGCGCGTGCAGGGCGTGTTCTTCCGCGACTCGGTCCGCGAGCGCGCCCGGGCGCACGGCGTTTCCGGCTGGATCTGCAACCGATCCGACGGCGCGGTCGAGGCGGTGCTCGAAGGCCGGCCGGACCACGTGGAGCGGGTGGTCAGGTTTTGCAAGACCGGGCCGCGCCAGGCCTCGGTCGAGAAGGTCGACGTGAGCGAGGAAGCGCCCGAGGGTCTCAGCGGGTTCGAGATTCGGTAGTCCTCGGCCCTTCGGTTCTCGCGGGCCGGTCGGGCTGAACGGCGGGCACCCGATGGGGGGCGGGCGGTCCCGCGGCTCGCGAGGGGGTGGCGCGGGGCCGGCGTCGGCGACCTGCATAACCTGACAACGGACAGGCCCAGCCGGGACCGTGTCAGAGGGCGCATGCCCCACATGCACCGTTTGACACGGTCCGGCCGGAACGCGTCGACTGGCAGATCTTGCAGGTCGTGATGGGACCGTTAGCCCGCTGACGGGTCCGGCGGTGCCGGCAAGCCGCCCGGCAAGCCGCCCGGCCGGCGGTCAGGCGTCGACCGCGGGCGATGAGGCGTAGTCGCGAGCCGCCTCGACCAATGCGCCGAACAGCCGGCTGCGGTCGTCGGCCTCCGGATGCCACTGCACCCCGAGCACCCAGCTCCCGTTGGCGAGCTCGATCGCCTCGGTGACGCCGTCGGACTCCGCCCGGCCGGTGACGACGAGGCCGTCGCCGAGATCGAGGACCGCCTGGTGGTGGTGGCAGCGGGCGATGTGGAGCCGCTCGCCGACCGCGTCCGCCGCGAGGGAACCCGGAGCCAGTGTGACGGTGTGCTCGTTGCCGTCGAACGTGCCGACGACCTTGCGGTGCGAGGTGCTGCCGTCGTCCGCCACCAGGTTCTGCTCGAGCGTGCCGCCGAACGCGACGTTGAGGATCTGCATGCCGCGGCAGATCGCGAGCACCGGCATGTCGCGCTCGATCGCGGCCCGGACCATTGCGAGCTCGAACTCGTCGCGCTCGGGATAGGTGGATTCGGTCGCGGGGTCGCGGGGCGCGCCGTACGAGGCGGGGTCGAGGTCGGCGCCGCCGATCAGCATCAGCCCGTCGATCCGGTCGAGCAGCTCGACCGGCGCCCGGGCGTCGACCGGCAGCAGCACCGCGACGCCGCCGGCGCGCTGGACCGGCGCCACGTAGGTGTCGGCGACCAGATGCGCATCCTGGCTCCAGAAGGCCCAGCGGGCGCGCTCGCGCACCGCGCAGATGCCGATCACGGGCCGCGACGCGACGCTCATGCGGCGGTGCCGATCCGGGCGACCCGATCGAGGAACGCATCGAACAGCCCGATCGCGCGCGCTCGGTTCTCAGCGTCAAGCGCGCGGGCGTCCGCGAGCATGCGGTCCGCGTCGACGTGCTCGCGATCGAGCTCGTCGCGGGACCCCGCGATCCAGTCCGCCACGATCTCGGGCGTCACCTCCGGGTGGAACTGGACGCCGAGGCTCCGGCCGATCGTGTACGCCTGCGGCCCGGCCGGGCTGCGTGCGAGCACCGTCGCGCCGGCGGGCGGCGTGAACGTGTCGTGGTGCCACTGGAGCCACGGGCCGGCGGGCACGAGCGAGGGATCGCTGGATTCGATCTCGATCCAGCCGATCTCCGAGCGCTCAGCACGCAGGGCCCGGCCGCCGAGCGCACGGGCCAACGACTGGCTGCCGAAGCAGATCCCGAGCACGGGCACGTCGGTATCGAACGCCTCGCGGAGGAGCCGCTGTTCCCGTGCGATCCACGGAACCGCGTCGTCAAACGCCGCCGCCTCGGAGCCGAGCGCGACGATCAGGTCGTACGCGCCGGGGTCGGGGTCACGATCGTCGGTGGCGATCCGATGCAGGTCCGCGGCGGCGCCGCGGGCCAACAGCCACTCGTCGACGAGCCCGGCGGACACGTCGGGCTCGTGCTCGATCACCAGGGCGCGCATGCGCGCGGACTTTGGCGTTCAAGCCGCATATTTGTCAACTTCAGCGCCAAAGTCCTCAGTCGGCCAGTGCCGCCTCGAACGCGTCGCGGGCCGCGTCGCCGTGCACCGCGAACACCACCCGCTCGATGGCGGACCCGCCGGCCTCCAGATACCTAGAAACCTCATCAATCTCAATCCTGGCCGCCTCGTCCAGCGGAAAGCCCCCGACACCGGTCCCGAAGGCCACCAGCGCCAGTGACGTAGCGCCCAACTCGTCGGCCTTGCGCAGTGTCGAAGCGGTCGCGTCGCGCACCACCTCAGCCGAGGTCCGGGTGGGTGGGTCCAATTTCATCGTGGCCGCGTGGATCACCCAGCGGCACGGCATGTCGCCACCCGAAGTCTCGACGACTTCGCCCAGCCCGATGGGAGCGACGCGAGAGCTCTCAGCCTGAATCACCGGCCCGCCGGCGCGCGAGATCGCGGCCGCCACTCCGCCCCCGTGACGAAGCTCGGTGTTCGCCGCGTTGGCGATCGCATCGACTTCCAACGCGGTGATGTCGGTGTCGAGAACCTCGATAACCACGTAACCGCATCCGGCTCTGGGCCTGCGCGCGCTCCGCTCCAAGTTTCCGGGAGACCGCTCCGCGCGCGCCGGCGATCACCACGGGCGCGCATCCGGCGCGCCCCCTTACGAGACTTCGGCGGGCTCTTCCTTGCCGGCGAGCCGCTCCCGGCCACGCCGGACCGCCGCGATGAACTTGGACAAGTTCACCTCGAGCGTGTTGAGGATCTCGTCGGCGTAGTCCTCTGCCCCGAGCCGGATCTCGCGCTCGCGAGCGCGGGCGTCCTCGATGATGTCCTCGGCGCCGCGCTCGGCCTGCTTGGTGATCTCCTCCTCGGAGACCATCCGCTCCTGGCGCTCGCGGGCCTCCTTGACGATCCGTTCGGCCTCGCGCTTGGCCTCGGCGAGCATCTCCTGGCGCTCCTTGACGATCCACCGCGCCTGCTTGATCTCCTCGGGGATCGTGGCGCGCATTTGATCGAGGATGTCGTAGATCTCCTCCTTGTCGACCCGGACCTGATCGGTCAGGGGGACCGCCCGTGCGTTGTGCACCAGGTCGTCCAGCTTGTCGATGAGTACCAGGACATCCATCTCAAGAACCTCTGTTTCGTTAGCGGCCTAGCCGTTCCTTCAAGGCGTTCGCCACCTCTGAGGGAACCAGATCATCGATGTCCCCGCCGAACGTGGCAAGTTCCTTGATGCCGCTCGAGCTCAAGAAACTGTACTTGGCGGAGGCCATCAGGTAAACGGATTCGATCTCGGGGTCCTGCCGGCGGTTCAGCTGGTTCATCTCGAGCTCGTATTCAAAGTCGGAGATCGCGCGCAGGCCCTTCACGATCGCCATCGCGCCTCGCTGGCGCGCGAAATCGACGAGCAGCGTGCTGAACGGCTCGACGTCGACGTTCGGGAAACCCCGCGTCGCGCTCTCAAGGAACCCCACTCGCTCCTCGGTGCTGAACACGGTCGAGCCCTTGCGCCACGGAAGGTTCACGACGGCCACGACCAGCCGGTCGTACATCTTCGATGACCGGGCGATCACGTCGAGATGGCCGTTTGTTACGGGGTCGAACGTACCCGGGCAGATAGCGATGCGGTTGTCAGGAGCCATGAATTCGGATCAAGGTGTCGCCGTAGCGGCGCTCATCGAGGAGGCGAAGGTCGAGTCCGAGCGGCGCTCGCCGGTCGCTCTCGGTCACTACCCGGGCACCGGGCGCCAGAACCGGTCCCAGCGCGGTCGAAAGCTCCTGCCCAAGCGTGCTCGCGTGCCGATATGGAGGGTCGAGGAACACCAGATCGTAAAGACGAGCGTCCCTGCGTGCCCCCTCGAGGTACCTCAGCACATCCTGACGCCGCACCTCCGCGTCAACCCCAACCGCCGACAAGTTCCGCCGGATCGCGGCCACCGCGGCCACCGAGGAATCAACCAGAACGGCGCTCGAAGCCCCACGAGACAGCGCCTCGATCGCCAAAGCGCCCGACCCCGCGAACAGATCGAGCACCTCTGCACCCTCGATCGAGCCCGAGCCGGCGAGGATCGAGAACAGAGCCTCGCGGACCCGGTCCGAGGTCGGGCGTGTCGATCGGCCTCGGGGCGCCACCAACCCCCGCCCACCGAACGCGCCGGCGACGACCCTCACGCCCGGATCGGCGCGAGTGCCTCTGCCCCGAACGCCGCCACCAGGTCGTGCGCGAGTAGCGCGTGGTCGGGCGCCTCGAGCTCGGGGTCGTCCGCCACGACCTCCTCGGCGTACTGTCGGGCCTGCTCGAGCAGCGGAGCGTCGCGCGGTAGCTCGGCCACCCGGAACTGCGCCTCCCCGTGCTGCCGCGTACCGACCAGCTCACCCTCGCCGCGAAGCTCGAGGTCGATCTCCGCCAGCTTGAACCCGTCCGTGTGTCCCGCCAGCGCTCGCAGCCGCAGAGAGTCCTTGGACCCGAACAGCAGGCAGATCGAGTCGTGCTCACCCCGGCCGATCCGGCCGCGCAGCTGGTGCAGTTGCGAGATTCCGTATCGATCCGCGTCCTCGACCAGCATCACGGTGGCGTTGGGGACATCAATCCCCACTTCGATCACCGAGGTGGCCACCAGCACGTCCGCCGCGCGCGTCGCGAACGCGTTCATCGCGGCCTGTTTGGCCCCGGCGGCCATCTGCCCGTGGAGCAGTTCGACGCGGAACTCCCGCAGCTCGCCGTCACGCAGTCGCTCGAACTCCGCCGTGGCCGCGCGAGCCTGGAGCACCTCGGATTCTGAGACCAGCGGGCAAACCACGAACGCCTGTCGCCCGGCCAGCAACTCGGCGCGGATCCGGTCGTAGGCGCGCTCCCGTTCACCGACGGTCGAGCACACGAACGTTCGGATCGGCCGACGCCCCGCCGGAAGCTCGAGCAGCAGCGTGAAGTCGAGGTCGCCGTAGGCGGCCAACGCGAGCGTCCGCGGGATCGGCGTTGCGGTCATGTGCAGCACGTGCGGCCGCTCCGGGTGGGCGGGGTCCGAATTCTTCTCGTCGAGCGCGGCCCGCTGCCTGACGCCAAACCGGTGCTGTTCGTCGACCACGGCGACGCCGAGTCGTGCGAACCGGACCGACTCCTCGATCAACGCATGTGTCCCGACGATCAACGACAGCTCGCCGGACGCGAGTTTCCCGAGCAGGTCGGTGCGTCGCCGCGCCGGCGTCGAGCCGGTCAACAACCCCTGCGCCACCACGGAACCGGGCATCAACGATTGGATCGTCGCGAAGTGCTGATCGGCCAGGGTCTCGGTCGGGGCCATCAGCGCGCCCTGATAGCCGTGCTCAACCGCCCGCAGCAGCGCGTACAGCGCCACCACGGTCTTTCCGGAGCCGACCTCGCCCATCAACAGACGCTGCATCGGCTGCGGACGCGCCAGGTCCTGATCGATCGCGTCGATCGCACGGCCCTGGTCGCCGGTCAACGTGAACGGCAACATGTCGGACAGCCACCTGGCGGTCAGTTCACGATCGCCGTCGAGCAACGGCGCGGCGCTCAGCGCGCGTCGGCGCAGCCGCCGGCGCCGGAGCACAAGTTGCGCCAGCAGCAGCTCGTCGAACGCCAAACGACTCCGCGCCACCTCGATGCCGGCGGCAGATTCGCCGAAGTGCGCTTCGGTCAGCGCGGCCGACCGCTCGGGCAAGCGTTCCCGAACTCGCACCAGAGCCGGCAGTGGCTCGACGACCTGGTCAAACGCCCCCCGGTGCTCGCGCACGAGCGCCATGATCTGGGTCGAGGTCAGGCCCTCGGTGGCGGGGTAGTGCGCCACGGTCCCGTCGCCCCCGACCGCGTCGCCGGTCCGCGCGTGGGCCTGCACCCGGAATTGGCCCCCGCCCGCCCCGCCCGCCCCTCTCCCCCGACGACCCTCGAACTTGCCGTGCAGCGCCAGCCGGGTCCCGACCGGATAGCGCTGCTCAAGCCACGGCTGGTTGAAGAACGTCGCCTTCATCGCGCCGCTGTCGTCGGCGACCGTCGCCTCGACCAGCGGCCGCATCCCGCGTCGGCGGACCGACCGCGAGGAGATGCTCCTGACCTGGACGACCACGGTGGCGCTGTCACCCGGTACGAGCTCGGCGACCGCGCGGGCCTCGCGCCGGTCGCGCGGCAGGTGCAGCAGCAGGTCCTCGACGGTCGCCAGCCCGAGCGTCTCGGCCGCTCGCTGCATCTTCGCCCCCTGAAACGACAGAGCTTCTCGCAGCTTCGACGGCCGGGGATATCGGATCGAGGCCGACTCGAGCTCTGACGGCTCGAGCGGATCCGACGTACCGAACGCGGTGACCGCCATGTCGCCTCAGATGATGACCGCCGCGCCGGACCTGCTCATGCGTCGAGCGAGCCTCGAGCGCGATCAAACCTCTCATACAAACGGACGAGGTAGAAACGAACATGATGCTTCCCGATGCACCCACCGCCGCGTCGAGCGACGACGAGGCCGCCCGCGAGGTTCTACTCGAGCGCGGCGGGCTGCTCGATCCGGGTCCCGACGCCGAACTCGAGCACTGGACATCCGTCCTGCGCAGGGCCACCGGCGCCGCGGTCGTGGCCGTGGCCGTGCAAGGTCAGGCGGGCACACGCGTCAAAGGGCTGTGGGCGTTGGACGCAGCCGAAGCACGGACGACCGAGCTCGCCGCGGGTGAGACCGTCGAAAGCTTCCTGACCGCCACGGTGCCGGCCCCCGCCGACCACCCCCGCTCATATCTCGAGCGACCGGTGATCGTCGACGGACGCGTGCTCTGCAAGATCGGCCTGGCGGACGCGGCGCCGCGCGAATGGACCGAACGCGACCTCCAGATGCTCGAGAACGCCACCGCGGCCGTCGCCGTGCAGATCCGGCTTCGCCTCGCCAACCACGACGCGGCCCGCTTCCACGAGCTGGTCGCCTCCCACAACCGCGTCCACGAGCTGATCGCGGTCGGCGCCCCGCTGCGCGAGGTGCTCGTCGAACTCGCCGAGGGCATCGAGCGCCACGACCCGTCCGTGATCCCCTGCGTCGTGCTGCTCGACCGGGAGGCCGGCGCGCTCCGTCCGGGCGCCGCGCCGTCGCTCCCGCCGCACTACTTCGCCGCGATCGACGGCGTCGTGATCGGGCCGAATGTCGGCACCTGCGGCTCGGCGGCATGGTCGGGCCAGCTGACGATCACCGAGGACATCGCCGAGGACCCGAAATGGGCTCCGATCCGTGAGTTCGCGGTCGGCGCCGGACTCCGCCACTGCTGGTCGATGCCGATCAAGTCGACGACAGGCGAAGTGCTCGGCACGCTGGCGCTGTACGGGCCGCGTCCGCGCCGACCGCTTGCCGAGCACTTGACGTTGATCGAGGACGGCGCGAGGCTGGCGGGGATCGCGATCGAGCGTCACCGCGCGCTCGAGAGGCTCATCCACGACGCCCGCCACGACGGGCTGAGCGGCCTCCCAAACCGCACCGCGATCTTCGAATCGCTGGATCAGGCGGTCGTCCGGATCGAGCCGGGGTCGTCGGTCGCCGTCCTGTTTGTCGACCTCGACGGTCTGAAGACGCTCAACGACACGCTCGGCCACGACCGCGCCGACGAGATGATCCGCGAGGTCGGCAGCCGCCTCTCAAACGCGGTCCGGAGCACCGACTTCGTCGGACGCTTTGGCGGCGACGAGTTCATCGTGGTCGCGGAGGAGATCGCCACCGAGGACGAGGCGTCAAAGCTCGGGTTCCGGCTGCTCGATGCGATCTCGGAGCCTCTGCCGGGGGTCGAGAAGACCGTCGTGACCGCCAGCATCGGGATCGCGATCATGGGCGGCGGTGGCGCCGACGCACGCGAGGCGATCCGCCGCGCGGACAGCGCGATGTACGAGGCCAAGCGCGCCGGCGGCGACCGCATGGCGTTCTTCAGCGGGAGCCGGCGCACGCACGAGGGTCGTCGCCTCCCGGTCGCGCGCGAGCTCCGCGACGCCGAGACCCGCGGCGAGCTCGGGATCGTGTTCCAGCCGGTGTTCGAGCTCGCGACGAACGAGATCGCCGGCGTCGAGGCGCTGCTTCGCTGGGACAGCCCCACGCTCGGCTCCGTGCCGCCGGCCGAGTTCATCCCGGTGGCCGAGGACACCGGGTCGATCGTGCCGATCGGGGGCTGGGTCCTGCGCGAGAGCTGCGAGACCGTCCGCCGGATCGCCGAGCAGGCCGGGCGGCCGGTAGAGCTGTCGGTGAACGTGTCCGCGCGCCAGCTCGCCCATCCGGGCTTCGCACGGTCGGTCGGGCTGATCCTGTCTCACGCCGAGTTCCCCGCCGCCCAGCTCACGCTCGAGCTCTCCGAGGCGGCGCTGGTCCGCGCCGATGCGGTCACTGCTCGCACGCTGCACGAGCTCGAGTCCGACGGGATCCGGATCGTGCTCGACGACTTCGGCGCCGGCGTGTCATCGCTGTCGTGGCTGAAGGATCACCCGGTCAGCGCGATCAAGATCGACCCGAGCTTTGTCGGCGGCCTCGCCGACGACTTCCGCGATCAGGCGATCGTGTCCTCGCTGGTCGCGATGTCAAAGGCCCTCGGCTGCACGGTCACCGCGGAGGGCGTCGAGACCGTTCAGCAGCTAGCGGCTCTTCGTGCGCTCGACTGCGAGCGAGTGCAGGGCTTCCTCCTGGCCCGTCCGATGCCCGCGGCACAACTCGAGGCGTTGCTCGCGGGCGACAACGTCGTGGCTATTCAGCCGCCAGCAGCCACCAGTGGCCCTGCTGACCCCCATCAGACAGCTCGAACTCAACATCACCGTGAGCCAGCGCCTGGACAGTTCCATCGTCCAACGGTGCTTCGGCTCCCCGCAAGCAGGTGATCAGCTCGGCGTTGTGGGCGAGCTGCTCGAGTACCTCTCTGAGCGCCTCCCGGGGCCGGCCCCAGGCGACGATCTCCTCCTCGACGAACCCGACCGCGTCACCGGCGCGGAACCGGCCCTGAGCGTCGTCCAACATCGCGGGCGCGACCGCGCCCGTACGAACGTGCGCGAGCGCCCTGGTCATCGCCGCCGCGTTGTGCCCCGAGTTGCGGGCAGGGTCGAGCGCCACCGCAGCCGCGAGGCCGGCCTGGGGCGACAGCGACGGGATGACGGAGACCGACTTGTCCGACAGCTGGGCGGCACGACGCGCCGCCTCCAACGCGCGCGGGCTGTTGGGCAGCACCACGACCTGCTCGGCCCCGATCGCGTGAATCGCCGCCAATAGGTCGTAGCTCGAGGGGGCGAGCGCGGGCCCGCCCTCGAGCGCGCGCACGCCGAGGCTCTCGAACAGCGACTGCATCCCCGCTCCGCTGGCGACCGCGACCGCACCGCACAGGACGGGCTCGGCCGGCGGAAGGCGCTCGCCCCGCCCCGAGAGCTGCGCGCGCATGTCGGCGACGTCGAGATGCGAGACGGCTCCGTGGGAGGCGAACACCGCGGTGACCGCGTCGGGATCGTCGGTGTGGATGTGCACCTTGAGCGTCGTCTGGTCGCCGACGATCAGCAGCGAGTCGCCGAGCTCGTCGAGCGCTGGGAGGAACCGTCGCTGCTCGAGGTCCGTGCCGGTAACCGCGAAGCTCGCGCAGTAACGGTAGGTCGACGACGAATGCTGCGGATGGGTGACTCGCGCGTCGGCACGGTACTCGCGCGTCGGCGGTTCCGCTCCCGCGAGCGCGCCGATGATGCCGGCGACGAAGACCGTCACGGCGTAGCCGCCGGCGTCGACGACGCCGGCTTCGCGCAGCGTCGGCAACAACTCCGGCCCCCGCTGCACGGAGCTCTCGCCCGCCTCGAGCGCACGCACGATCACCCTCGCGATCGCTATGTTCTGCTCCTCGGCGCTCGCATCCGGAGGCAGACGAGCGTCGGGCATCCGCGCCGTCTCGGAGGCGACCTGCACCGCCATCTCTCGCATCACGGTCAGGATCGTGCCCTCGACCGGCTCGCGAACAGACCCGTACGCCTGGTCGGCGGCGCGCGCGAGCGCCGCACTGATCAGGACCGGGTCGACGAGCTCACCGGGCCGGCTCGCGAGCTCCTCGGCCGCGCCGCGGATCAGCTGGGAGAGGATCACCCCCGAGCTCCCCCGGGCGCCCAACAGCGCAGCGCGTGCGACCGAGGCGACGATCTCGTCGCGCCCGACGCGCTCGATCGTCCCTTCCGGCGGGGCCTTCGCGAGGCGGTCGAGCTCATCGAGGACCGCGCGCAGCGTCAGCACCATGTTGTCGCCGGTGTCGCCGTCGGCGACCGGGAACACGTTGATCTCGTTGATCTCTTCTCGACGTGCCTCGAGCGCCGCCAGCCCCGCCTCCAGGACGGCCCGGAAGCGAAGGAGGCTCGCATCCGATCCCGGGTCGGTGCCGGGCTCAGGCGACTCTCCTAGATGTAATTCGGGCTTCAATTGGGCGCGGGCAAGACTGCGGTTCGCCCGAGCCGCAGCCGCGTCAATTACTTAGCTTTGGCGACCTTGCCGGCCTTCAGACACCGGGTGCACACGTAGACCCGCCGCGGCGTCCCGTTGTCGTCGATCCGCACCCGCTGGAGGTTTGGATCAAAGCGCCGCCTGGTGGCGACCATCGAGTGGCTACGGGAGTTCCCGAAAGCGGGGCCCTTCCTACATACGTGGCATACCTTGGCCATCGCGGCCGAGTATAGCTTCAGGGCCTGGCTCGACAGCGTGCGGGTGGTCCGTCGCGAGTGCTTGGCGTTCCCCAAGAGCGCCGGCGATTTCGGCCTTGCATGACCCCTAACAGACGGACTCCGGGAAGGTTCGTATTCTTTGGTGTCGGGTAATGAGGCGTTTCGATGGGTAATCAATCCCAGCCGGACGCGCGCGTTCGGAAGGACTTGGGGCTTCCGGAGCGATACGCCGCGGTCCGCCACATCGCCAGCGGCGGAATGGCGTCGGTGTGGTGCGCCCGCGACCGCGCGCTCGGCCGCAACGTAGCGATCAAGCTGCTCGCGGAGCGGTTCGCCGACGACGAGGACGCAAACGCGCGGTTCCTTCGCGAGGCGCGCGCGGCTGCCCGGCTATCCGGCCACCCCAACGTGGTGATGATCTACGACGTCGGCGAGACCGACGCCGACGGACGCGCGTTCATCGTCATGGAGTTCCTCGCCGGCGGCACGGTCGCCGACGCGCTCCGAGTCGACTCGGTTCGGCGGGTGCACGCCGTCAGATGGATCGGGGAGGCCGCATCCGCGCTCGACTTCGCCCACAGCCGCGGCGTTCTACATCGCGACATCAAGCCCGCCAACCTGCTGTTGTCCCGGGCGCGCACGCTGCACGTGGCCGACTTCGGAATCGCCCGGCTCGGCGCAGAGGACACGATCACCGGCACCGGCGAGGTGCTCGGAACCGCCTCGTATCTCGCCCCCGAGCGGGCGCTCGGGCAGCCCGCGACGTCCGCCAGTGACCGGTACTCGCTGGCCGTGGCGGCGTTCGAGCTGCTCGTCGGGGAGCGGCCGTTCACCGCCCGGCACTTCGCCGCACAGGCGCGCCAGCACATCGAGGAAGAACCTCCCGCGGCGAGCATGCTGAACCGGACGCTGCCCGAGTCAGTCGACGCGGTGCTGGCTCGAGGCATGGCCAAACGCCCCGAGCAGCGGTGGCCGTCCGCGCGGGATTTCGCCCAGGCGCTGGAGACCGCGCTCACGGACGCGACGACCAAGACCCACCGTCGGATCGCCGCCGCAGCGGTCGCGCGCCCCGCCCGGGGGTCGCATCCGACGGCTTCGCGGCAACCGGCCACCTCGCGGCAACCAACGGGTTCGCGCCAGCCGACCGCGACGAGGCGCGCCGCGCCACGGACCGGCGCCCACCCGCCGACGGCCGCGCGCCGCGCGCCGGGGCGCCGTCGCGGGCGGGTCCTGGCGCTCGCCGCGCTCGTGCTCGGAGCCGTCGCCGCGGTCGCGATCGCCGGCACGCTTGGCAGCGGCGGACGCTCCCCCCAGCGATCTGCGAGCGTCCAGCGACAGGCGTCCGCGGCCACGCATAAGCACGCGGCGGCGATCACGAAGCCGGCTGCGCCGAAGCCCCACACGACCTCGACGCAGACCGTCACCGCCACGCCCGCCGCCGTGACCACGACTCCACCGACGGCCGACACGCTCGAGGCGCGCGGGCATCAGTTGATGCTCGACGGCAACTACAGCGCTGCCCTCCCGGTGCTCCGCCAGGCGGTCAACTCCGCCAGTCCGAACAGCCTCACGTATGCGTACGCGCTGTATGACTACGGCCGGACGCTACTGCTCGCCGGCGACCCGAAGGATGCGGTCAAGGTGCTCTACCAGCGCCTGCAGATCCCCAATCAGACCGGGGCGGTCAGGCAGGAGCTCCAGCTCGCGTTGGTCGCGCTCGGGCAGAACGTCCAAAGCGGTGGCGCCGGCGCCACGCCACCGGGGCACCGAAAGGATCACGGAGGGCCTGGCGTTGGACCGCCCGGCGGAGGCCCGGGCCCGGGCCCCGGAGCCGGGCCTCAGCCACCCGGTCAGGCCGGCGACTCGCAGGGCGACTAGTTCAGCCCGGATACGGCGTTGGGAGATTTCTCGGACATAGTCCGAGTTCCTTCCCGAGCGAGGTCGTCTTTGACCGCCAGCGACGCGAGTGCCGCCTCCGCGGCTTGGCGGCCGGTATCGCGCTTGGAGCCGCCGGCGACTCGATCGAGAGCCTGAGCCATCGTGTCGACCGTCAGCACCCCGAATCCGCAGGGCACGCCGGTCTCAAGCTGCACCGCCTGAATCCCGCGCGCCGCCTCACCGCAAACGTAGTCGTAATGGTCGGTCTCGCCTCGGATCACCGCTCCGAGACACACGATCGCGCGATAACGGCCCGACTGCGCCGCGTACTTGGCGATCACCGGCAGCTCGAACGCGCCGGGGACCTCGAACCGGTCCACGTCGACCACGCCGGCCTCCTCCAGCGCCTGACGCGCCCCGGACTCGAGTTTGTCGGCCAGCTCCGAGTAGAAGCGCGCGACGCACAGTGCTACTCGCCCGCCGCCGCGCTCGCTCATTCCCCGGACCGGTCCGACCGCCCGCGGAGACGGTCGTGCTCGGCTTCGTCGTGCAGCATCTCCTCGTCGAGCGCGAGCCCCTGGTGATGCAGGGTGTGGCCGAGCCTGTCGCGCTTGGCGCGGAGGTAGGCCTCGTTGTGGGGGTTCGGGAGGTGCTGGATAGGGATCTGGTCGGTGACGGACAGCCCGTAACCGGCAAGCCCGGATATTTTCTTGGGATTGTTCGTGAGGATCCGGATGCTCGTCAGCCCGAGGTCGACGAGGATCTGGGCGCCGATCCCGTAGTCGCGCAGGTCTGCCGGGAGGCCGAGCTTGAGGTTGGCGTCGACGGTGTCGAGGCCCTCCTCCTGCAGCTTGTAGGCGCGCAGCTTGTTCAGCAATCCGATTCCCCGCCCCTCCTGGCTCAGGTACAGCAGAACGCCGAGCCCCTCCTGCTCGATCATCGAGAGCGCTGACTCGAGCTGTTCACCGCAGTCGCAGCGCAGCGAGTGGAACACGTCGCCGGTCAGGCACTCCGAGTGAACGCGGACGAGCACGTCGTCCCGTCCGTCGACGTCGCCTTTGACGAGCGCGACGTGGTGCTTGTTGTCGACAAGCGAGCGGTAGCCGACCGCAATGAACTCGCCGAACCCGGTTGGCAGCTTCGTCGAGACGACACGTTCGACCAGCTTCTCGTGGCGCCGCCGGTAGGCGACGAGATCCGCGACCGTGACCATCTTGAGGCCGTGGCGTTCGCAGTACGGCTCGAGGTCGCGCACCCGTGCCATCGTGCCGTCGTCGTTCATGATCTCGCAGATCACGCCGGCCGGGATCAGGCCGGCGAGCCGCGCGAGGTCAACGGCCGCCTCGGTCTGTCCGACGCGCTCGAGCACGCCGCCCGGCTTGGCCTTCAAGGGGAAGACGTGGCCCGGTTGGACGAGCTCGCGCGGGCTGGTCTTGGGATCGATCGCGACCTGGATCGTGCGCGCCCGGTCGGCCGCCGAGATGCCCGTGCTGACGCCCGAGCGAGCCTCGATCGAGATCGTGAACGCCGTCTCGAACGCCGACTCGTTCTTGGCCGCCATCAGGTCGAGCCCGAGCTCGTCGCAGCGCTCGGGAGTGAGCGACAGGCAGATCAGCCCCCGGCCCTCCTTCGCCATGAAGTTGATCGCTTCCGGCGTCACGAACTGGGCCGCCATCGTCAGGTCGCCCTCGTTCTCGCGGTTCGCGTCGTCGACGACGACCACCATCTTCCCCTGGCGGACGTCCTCGATCGCCTCATCGATCGTCGCGAACGGCGTCTGGACCGAGCTCATCAGGCCTTCACCATCAACTTCTCAACGTATTTCGCGAGCACGTCGACCTCTAAGTTCACGCGCCTGCCCGCATCGATTCCGCCGAGGTTCGTGCGTTGCAGCGTCTCGGGGATGAGAGACACGGTAAACGATCGATCATCCACTGCCGTGACGGTCAGCGAAACTCCGTCGACGGCGATCGAACCCTTCTCGACCACGTAGCGCAGCACGTCCGGCGAGGCCCCGATGCGGACCCGCCGCGCGAACCCGTCGTCGTACTGCTCGACCACCTCGCCCAGGCCGTCGACGTGGCCCTGCACGACGTGGCCGCCGAGACGATCGGTCGCCCGCACGGGGAGCTCGAGATTCACCTCCGAGCCGAGCTCCAGCCCGGCCAGCGACGTGCGGGCAAGCGTCTCGTTCATCGCGTCGACCACGAACGAGCCGTCGCCGAGCCTTACGGCAGTCAGGCACACGCCGTTGATCGCGATCGAATCACCGGCGCTCAGCTCCGAGGCGAGCGGCGTCGCGATCGTGATCCGCGCACCGTCCTCTGAGCGCTCGACGACCGCGACCGAGCCAATCCCCTGAACGAGCCCCGTGAACATCGGCGGCGCTACCACTCCTTGATGCGCGCGGACACGAGCAGGTCCTCGCCGACCCGGTCGCAGTCAAGCGTGAGCGCGCGCGCCGCGTCCGCGATCGCGTCGACGCCCTCGCCCTCGAGCGGGTCGCGCGCCGTGCGCCCGCCAAGCACCATCGGCGCCAGGAACAGGCGCATCTCGTCGACCTCGCCGGCGTCCATGAATGCACCGGCCAGGTGGGGGCCGCCCTCGAGCAGGATCGAGCCGACACCGTCGGTGCCGAGCTGGTCAAGCGCCGAGCGCACCCGCGCCGGCTCGTTCTGACCCGTCGCCACGATCACCTCGGCGCCGTGGGTGGCGAGCGCGTCGGTGGCCGCCCGAGGAGCGGCGCGCGAGACGACCACTGCGAGCGGGACCTCGCGGGCGCCGTGGACCAGCTTGGACCCCAGCGGAAGGCGGGCCAGCGAATCGAACACGACCCGGCGCGGCTGACGGATCACTCCTTCTATCCGTGCGGTCAGCTGGGGATCGTCGGCGAGCGCGGTGCCGATCCCTACGGCCACGGCGTCACACTGAGACCGCCACCGGTGGGCCAACCGGCGACTCTCCTCGCCGGAGATCCACTTGGAGTCGCCGCCGTGTGTGGCGACCTTGCCGTCGAGTGTCATCGCGGACTTGAACAGCACCCACGGCCGGCCGGTCCGGGCATGTTTGCGAAACGACTGGTTGAGCAGGCGCGCCCGGATCGCGAGCTCGCCGTCCGCAATCACGACCTCGACGCCCTCGTCGCGCAGGATGCCGAGGCCGCGGCCTGAGGCGTGCTCGCTTGGGTCGTCCGAGGCGACGACCAGCCGGGCGATGCCGGCATCCCGGATTGCGTCGGTGCACGGCGGCGTCCGGCCCTGGTGGCAGCAGGGCTCGAGCGACACGTACAACGTGGCGCCGCCCAGATCCTGGGCCCCCGCGGCGCGGATCGCCTCGATCTCGGCGTGCGGCGACCCGATCGCCTGGTGAAAGCCCTCCCCGAGAACCTCGTCATGGCGGCCGATGACCGCGCCAACGAGCGGATTCGGACTCACCCGTCCGCGACCGCCCTCCGCCAGTTCGATCGCGCGGGCGAGGTGGCGACGATCGATGTCGGTGGGCGAGGACATGGGGGAACCCTGGAGAATAAGGGCAGTTGACTCCCATGCGGCGGCGGTTCTCGAGCCCCCTCTCGCTACCGTTGTCTCACCAGCCCCCGGGGCGTACCGCGCTCCATTCAGCCGGACCGCTCGTTTTAGACCTCAGAGCCGGCTCTTTCCCATGAAGCTCATCATCCAAGTTCCCTGTTTCAACGAGGAGGACCAGCTTCCGCTCACGCTCGGCCGTCTACCCCGGCAGATAGCCGGGTTCGACTCAGTCGAATGGCTGATCATCGACGACGGGTCGACCGATCGCACGATCGAGGTCGCCCGGGAAAACGGCGTCGACCACATCGTCCGGCTGACGAACAACAAAGGCCTGGCGGCGGCCTTCCAGGCCGGGCTCGACGCGGGCCTGAAACTCGGCGCCGACGTGATCGTCAACACCGACGCCGACAACCAGTACGAGGGATCGGACATCCCCAAGCTGGTCGCACCGATCCTTCGAGGCGAGGCCGACATGGTCATCGGCGACCGGCAAGTCGAGACGATCCAGCACTTCTCGGCGCCCAAGAAGCTGCTCCAGCGGCTTGGCTCGTGGGTCGTGCGTCACGCGTCCGCGACCGAGATCCCCGATACCACGTCGGGCTTCCGCGCCTATAACCGCGAAGCGGCTCTCCAGGTCCAGGCGGTGTCGAAGTTCACCTATACGCTCGAGACGATCATCCAGGCCGGGCGGCTCCAGGTCGCGGTCGACCACGTCCCGATCCGGACCAACCCGAAGACCCGTGAGTCGCGCCTGTTTCCGTCGACGGCGGCGTACGTGCGGCGGAACGCGTTGTCGATCTTCCGCGTCTACTCCCAGTACCAGCCGCTCAGGGTGTTCTGGACCGGTGCGCTGATCCTCGGTGTCGCCGCGGTCGCGATCTTCATCCATTTCCTGATCTTTTTCGTCCAGCATCCCGACGCCGGGGCCCGGCACATCCAGGAGCTGATCGCCGGCGGCGTGCTGTTCAACGCCGCGATGCTGCTCGGCGCGCTCGGGGTGATCGGGGATCTGCTCGACGCGCAGCGGACGCTGTCGCAGCGCACGTTCGAGAGGGTCCGGCGGATCGAGCTGCAGCTCGGAGTCGAGCCGTCGCACTACGAGCGCGGCGCGCCGGCGGCCGAGAAGAAGGAATCCGGCGATGACGCGGCCGCGAAGACGCCTCCGGCGAGCAACGGCCAGACCGGCACTGAGGCCCCGAACCGGAAGCCACTCGAGGTATGAGTCGTATTCCGGAGGTCGCCCCTGCCGGCGGCAATCGCATCGACGTCCCGACCGGCAACACGTTCGACAAGTACGGCTCGACGAACCCAGTCGTGCGTCGCCTGATGTCGGGGTTCGAGGGCACGCTCCAGCAGCTGTTCTCCCGCGCCGGCCCAGAGTCGGTGCTCGATCTGGGGTGCGGCGAGGGAGTGCTGACCTACAAGTGGGCGCAGGCGCTTGGCAACAGGCCGGTGCTCGGAATCGACCTGGCCGACCCGAAGCTCGAGGCCGAGTGGAGCACGCGCGCGCGTTCGAACCTCGAGTTCCGGGCGATGACCGCCGAGGAGCTGCAGGATCTGCCGTTTCCGGACTCGTCGTTCGATCTCGCCGCCGCGATCGAGGTGCTCGAGCACGTCCCCGACCCCGAGTGCACGCTCGCCGAGATGGCGCGAGTGGCCGCACGACACCTGCTGGTGTCGGTTCCGCGCGAGCCGCTGTGGCGAGGGCTCAACGTCGCCCGGGGCGCCTACGTCCATGCGCTCGGCAACACCCCCGGCCACGTCAACCACTGGTCGATGCGGAGCTTCGTGCAGATGGCGGGCCGCCACGGCGACGTAGTTGAGGCGCGCTCGCCGTTCCCGTGGACGATGCTGCTGGTGCGTGTCCGGTGACGCCGCCGCGCGACGCGACGACAACTTCCGCCCCTCCGGCCACGAACGGCGCGGGCACACCGGCGCCGGCGGGCGCGCCGGAAGACTCAGGCCAGCCCTCGTACGCCTCGGGCGCGCGCATCCTGTCGATCGGGATCGCCTCGACCGGCATCTTCACGTTTCTCTACCTCGCCGTCGCGAGCCACGAGCTCGATCCGGCCTCCTACAGCCGGATCTCGCTGTGCTGGGCGATCATGTTCGTGATCCTGTCGGTGATCTACCGGCCGATCGAGCAGCTGCTCTCGCGCACGATCGCCGACCGCCGGGCGCGGGGGCTCCACGGCCATCCGCTTCGGATCCCCGCGCTGATCCAGGCCAGCTTCGCGACGCTGTTCCTGATCGTGGCGCTGGCGCTGCGACCGGAGATCGAGCAGGGGATCTTCGACGGCTCGAGCGCGCTCTATTGGATCCTCGTGATCGGTGTGCTCGCGTACGCGGCGAGCTACTTCGCCCGGGGTTGGCTCGCCGGCCATCAGCGGTTCGCGCTGTACGGCGGCCTCGTGTTCCTCGAGTCGACCTCGCGGTTCATGTTCGCGCTCGCGGTCGCGGTCGGGATCGCGTCGGGTCAGGCGGCGGTCGGGCTCGGCATGGCGGTGGCGCCGTTCGCGTCCCTGTGCGTGATCCCGTTCGCGTTCTCACGGCTGCGGGTCGAGGCCCCGGCCGGCGTGCCGGTCGCCGACGCGGCGCGCGAGGGCCCAGCGCACGCCGAGATCGAGGAAGCCGCCACCGACCTCAACTTCAAGCGGGGCAGCGGATTCGCGGTCTCGGTCGTCGGGATCATGCTCGCCGAGCAGACGCTGATGAACGCCGGCGTGCTGATTGTCGCGGCCAACGCCGGGAGCAAGGCGGGGCTGACCGTGGGCATCACGGGGTTCGTGTTCAACGTGATGCTGATCGTGCGGGCGCCGCTCCAGCTGTTCCAGGCGATCCAGACGTCGATCCTCCCTCACCTCGCAAGCCTCGAGGCGCGTGAGTCCTCGGCCGAGTTCCACAAGGCGATCAAGACCACGATCAAGGTGATCGCGGCGTTCGCCGGCGTGGTGGCGATCGGGCTGCTGGCGATCGGGCCGTTCGTGATGACCGCGCTGCTCGGAGACAAGGGCTTCCACTACGGGCGTGTCGGCCTCGCGCTCGTCGGGCTCGGGATGGGGCTCCACCTCACCGCGGGCACGCTCAACCAGGCCGCGCTGGCCCGCGGCCGCGCGCCGCTCGCCGCCGTCGCGTGGCTGTCCTCGGCGGCGCTGTTCGTCGCGTTCATGCTGTCGGAGGCGATCAGCAACGAGGTGACCCGGGTCGAGGTCTCCTACTTCACGGCCGCGCTGATCCTGTGCGGCCTGCTGTGGGCGGTCTACCGGCGCGGGTCCGCGCCCGCGCCGGCGCCGGCAAGCGCGCCCGCGAGCGCGTCCCTGCACTGACGCGCCCGACGTTGGCGACCGGGGCCTCGGCGGCGGCCCCGCGTCTCCGAGGCCCCATCCGGGGCGCATCCGCGCCTCAGCTGTTGCTGAGGTTCTTACAGGCGGCCTGGCTCGCCGCGGCCTTCTCGAGGTCTGGGTTGCTGAGCCCGCTCGAGTCGATGTTGTTGAGCGATCCGCGGACGCTCGTGCCAAGCGCCTGCGCCGCGGTCTTGAACGCGGCGGGTGAGCCGGTCGGAAGCGAGTTCGACTTGGTCAGTGCGACCTTCATCGCGTCGCGCAGCTCGGTGAACGCCTTGACGATCGTTCCCGCCACCGCCTTGCCGTTCGAGATGTCCGGGGTGCCGGCGGCCTGGATCTTGGACAGAGCCTGGGTGGAGTCCTGTTCGATCGCGGTCAGGAAGCCCTGGAGCGTCTTCTTGGCCTCGGTGGCGTTCGCCGCGGTTGTGTTGTTGAGCGCGCTGCTCCTGGTCACGACGTCCTTTTCGAGCGGCGAAATCGCCGAGCACACCGTGTTCACGTAGTGGCTCGCGCTGACCTTCGAAGAGTCACTCGAGCCGCACCCGGCGCACAGAGCGACCGCGAACAGCACGGTAAGAGCTAACCGAAGACTCCCAAACCGCATCGTCGTCAGGCTAGCGGCGGATCGGACTCGATGCGAGCGGGCCGGTGCCGTCAGATGACGCCGGCCGCGCTGGCGATCGCGGTGTAGGCGGCGGCGGGATCGGACGAGCCGAACACCGCCGAGCCGGTCACGAGCAGGTTCGCTCCGGCCTCCACGCACGGCCCTGCGGTGCCCTCGTGGACGCCGCCGTCGACCTCGAGCGCCACGTGATCCGGGAGCGCGCCGCGCATCCGCGAAAGCTTGTCGAGCGACCACGGGATGAACTGCTGGTTGCCCCATCCAGGGTTGACGCTCATGCACAGGGCCATATCGAGCAGCTCGTGCGAGATCTCGCCGAGGCTCTCCGCCGGAGTGCCGGGGTTAATCGCCGCGCTGGCCGCGCACCCTGCGTCGCGAATCGCATTCAGCGTGTAGTGCACGTGCGGCGTGGCCTCGACGTGGACCGTAATGCTGTCGGCCCCGGCCTTGGCGATATCGCCGACGTACCGCTCGGGGCGCTCGATCATCAGGTGAACGTCGAGGATCCCCCCGGCACGGTGGACCCGCTCGGCGATCGCGTCGACGATGATCGCGCCGAACGTGATCGGTGGCACGAAGTGACCGTCCATGACGTCGACGTGGATCACCCGCGCTCCGACGTCGAGCACGTCCTGCACCTGCTCACCCAGCCGCGCGAAGTCCGCCGAAAGGATTGACGGAGCGATCCGGCGTTCGCGAAGCAGGCGCAGGGTCGCGGTCGAGCGCTCGTCCGCTTGCGTCGTCATCGAGCCTAGACCGCCCGGAGCATGCTGCCGTGACAGTGGTTGCAGGCGACCACGGCCGTGCTCGACATGCGCACGATCGTCGAGTGCTCCCCGCAGTTCGGGCACACCGAGACGAGCTCATAGCGCTGGAGGCAATAGACGCATCGATAGCGCCCGGGTGCCGCGGTCGGGCGAAGCCAGGGCTCGCCGCACCCCGGGCACTCCGGACCGAGCTTTGGCATCGGATCGGTCACGGTAATCACACAGGTTAACGGGCCGTCGAGCGGCTCAACGTTTGTGAGCATCTCACGCTTATGGCGCACGGCGAAGGCGGGCGATGAAGAACCCGTCGGTTCCGTCGCGGTGCGGCAGCAACTGGACGCGCTCGTCGAGTCCAAAGTCGCGGTGTTCGTCGAGGAAAGCGTCGACCACATTCTCGCCCTCGGCGCGCGAGATCGTGCAGACCGAGTACACAAGCGATCCGCCCGGGGCAAGCGCGTGCGCGCCCGCGGCGAGGATCCGGGCCTGGAGCGCCGCGAGCTCGCCGATCGCTTCCGGGCGCGCCCGCCACCGCAGGTCAGGCCTCGATTGGAGCGTCCCGAGCCCGCTGCATGGAGGGTCGACCAGAATTCGGTCGAACGGGCCGTCGGTCCTCGGAACCGCTGCGTCCTCGACCTCCACGCGCACGCACGTGGTGCGCATCCGCGCCACCGTCCGCTCGAGCGCCGAGGCCCGGCCAGGGTGGCGCTCAACCGCGACGACCTCGCCGGCATCCCCCATAAGCGCCGCCAGATGCGTGGTCTTGCCGCCGGGGGCCGCGCACAGATCGAGTACCCGCTCCCCCGCTCGCGGCCCGAGCATGCGCGACGCGAGCATCGACGCGCGCGACTGCGGCTGCACCGCGCCGGCCTGCCACAGCTCCGAGCCCTGAACGTCGAGCGGGCCCTCGAGCACCAGCCCCTCGGGTAGGCCCGGGGCCGGGCGGCTCGGCACCGGCAGTCCGGCCAACACCTCCTCGACGGTGGCCACGAGCGGATTGACCCGCAACGCGGATTCGGCCGGCTCGTTGATGACCCCCAGTAGAGCCCTCGCCTCCTCGGGCCCTAGCTCGTTCCACCATTGACCGGCTAGCCAGCCGGGCACGGAATACAGCAGACCTGCGGCCTCGGGAGTCCGGTCGTCCAATCCCGCGAGGATGCCCGGACCCTCTCGGGCCGCCCGCCGGAGGACCGCATTGACGAAACCCGCGGCGTGTGGTCGCTCACGCTTGACCAGCTCGACGTTCTCGTTGACGGCGGCGTGCTCCGCCGTTCCTCCGAGGTACAGCAGCTCGAACAGCCCCAGCCTGAGCGCCGCGAGTACGGGCGCGTCGAGCCGGTTCAGTGGGCGATCGGTCAGCTGCGCAGCCACGTGATCGAGCGTCGCGCGTCGCTGGACGGTGCCGTAGGCGAGCGCCATCCCCAGCGCCCGGTCGCGTGGGTCCAGCGCGGCCGCCTCAGCGGCGAACGCACGGTCGGCGTAGGCGCCCTGCTCGAACACCCGGCGGACGACGCGGAGCGCGCACGCTCGCGCCGGCGACACCCGGCTCTGGCTCCCGACCGCCGGCAAACCCCTTACCTCCGGCGGCCGCGCAGGTAGTCCTCGCCGCTCATCCAGCGGCCTCCCGGCGGCTGCACCTCGATGAGCTCGAGCGCCCCGTCGGCGGTGCCAAGCACCGGGACCGACGCGTCGAAGGAAACCGTCCCCTGAGGTGGTGGTGTGCCGGTGGGCCGGCCCTCGCCGGCCGCCACCCGGGACGCGCTCACCCCGAGCCGCGTGCCATCCCCGAGCACCACATACGCGCCGATGTGCGGGGTCAGCGCCCGCACCAGGCGCTCGAGCTCCACCGCCGGCCGCGAGGAATCGAGCTCGCGCTCCGCGGGCGTGATCTTGGCGGCGTAGGTGACGAGGGCCTCGTCCTGCTCGACGCACGGCGGCCGATCGTCGAGCGTCTGCACGAGCAGCTCGGCTCCCAGCTCTTCGAGACGAGCCGCCAGCGTGCCGTAGGTGTCGTCGGGCCGAATCGGCTCGGTCGCCTCCGCGCACACCGGCCCGTCGTCGAATCCCGCGCCGACGCGCATGATCGATACGCCGGTGACCTCGTCGCCGCTCATGATCGCCCGCTCGATTGGAGCGGCGCCTCGCCAGCGGGGGAGCAGCGACGGATGGACGTTCAGCATCTCCCAGCGGGACAGCAGCGGCTCGGTGATCAGCGCGCCGAACGCGCAGACCACGACCACGTCAGGACGCGCCCGGGAGATCGTGGCGATCGCCTCCGGAGCGTTGACCGACGCCGGCTGGTCAAGCGCGATGCCGAGCTCGCGGGCGGCATCGGCGACCGGCGGCGGCGACAGCTTGCGGCCGCGACCCCGCGGGCGATCGGGACGGGTCACGACCAGCTCCGGCCGGTGGGCGGATTCCGCCAGCCGCCGCAGCACGACCGCGGCGAACTCTGAGGTTCCGAGATAGACCGTGCGCACCCGCCGGCTCAGCGGTCCCGGCGGCGAAGCGAGCCGCTACGCAGCCTGCTCGGCCTCGCGCATGTTGCGCATCGCCTCCTTGCGCTGCTCGCGTGAGGTCCGGTCGAGGATAAGCACGCCGTCGAGGTGGTCGATCTCGTGCTGGATCACGCGGGCCTCGAGTCCGGAGGCTTCGATCAGGATCGGCTCGCCGTACTCGTCGAGCGCGCGGACGCGGACGTGGATCGGACGGTCCACGTCGACGAGCACGCGCGGAAGGCTGAGGCATCCCTCCTCCATCGACTCGGTCTCGCGACCTGACCACTCGATCTCCGGATTGACGAGCGCTGCGACCTGGGCGTCTTGCGCGATCCGGTAGACGAGCAGGCGGTGCACGACGCCGACCTGCGTGGCCGCCAGCCCCACACCGATCGCGTCGTCCATAAGGTCACCCATGCGCTGGACCTCTTCGCGCAGCGCGTCGTCGAAGCGCTCGATCGGGCGCGCCTTCGTGCGCAGCACCGGATCGCCGAACTGGCGTATCTGCGCGAGCGCGGCCTTGCGGCGAGCCGCGGTCTCAGGATCGAGCTCGGCCTCCCTGGGCTCGGCGCCGGCGCCGGCCTCGAGGTCCTCCTCAAGGGCCGCCTCGGCGGTCGTCTCAGTGGTCGAATCGGACACGGAATGAGCTTAGTGCGTCGGGGCGATCGGGTGCACTTCAGGTGTATGCAAGACGTCCCTCCAGTGCACTCATTGCGGGTCCACGTCGACGCTCACGCTCACGCCACGGCGCGCCGCGTCGGCCGCGCACTCGTCGACCGCCATCCCGACGGCGTGCACCGCGGCCTCCCGTTCGGTGCACTTGATCACGAGCTGGCTCCGTGATCGACCGCGCAGCCTGAACAGCGGCGCCGGTCCGAGCACCGTCTGCCCCGATGGCGCGATCAGACCATGCAGGCGCGTAGCCACCGCGATAGCCTCCGCCGCGTCCGGGGCCGAGCAGACGATCCGGATCAGCGACCCGTATGGCGGATATCCGAGCGTCTTGCGCCGCCCGAGCTCCTGCTCGAGAAAGCCGTCGGAGTCGTGGCGAGCCGCGAACGCGATCGATTCGGCGGACGGCGCCAGGGTCTGGACCAGCACCCGGGGGGGCGGGCCTGAATTCTCTCCGCGGCCGACGCGGCCGGCGAGCTGTGTAACCAGCGCGAACGTCCGCTCCTCGGCCCGGAAATCCGGGAACCGCAGCGTCTGGTCGGCGTCGAGGACGACGCCGAGCGAGACCTCGGCGAAATCGTGCCCTTTCGCGACCATCTGCGTCCCGACCAGGACGCCGGCGCGAGCCGCCTCGAACGCCGCGAGCGTCCGAGTCAGGCGGTCCTTGCCGGCGGCGGCATCGGCGTCGAGCCGGAACACCGGAAGCTCGGCGCCGAACGCCTCTCGCAGCTCCTGCTCGACGCTCTCCGTCCCCGCGCCGTGGCGCGCTACCGCGACCGAGCCGCACGCGTCGCACCGGCTCGGCGCCCGCTGGCGGTGGCCGCAGTGATGGCAGGACAAATGGCCGGAGGCTCGGTGCAGCACGAGCGCGACCTCGCAGTTCGGGCACATCCACACGTGTCCGCAGCCGCGGCAAGACAGGAAGTTCGACCAACCCCGCCGGTTGAGGAGGACGATCGCCTTGCCGCCGGCGCTCCGCACGTCGGCCAGGGCCATCCGCGTCCTGGGGTGGAGCGGATGGTGGACGCCGCGCATGTCGAGCACCTCGACCCCAGGCAGCGAGCGGCCGTCGATCCGGCTTGGCAGCCGCAGGCGGGTGAGCGCGACCGCGCTCTCCGGGCGCGGGGTCGCGCTCCCCGCGAGCACCACGGCGCCGTGCTGGTGCGCCCGGTGCAGCGCGACCGTCCGGGCGTCGTAGCGGGGGTCCCCCTCGTGCTTGTAGGACGCGTCGTGCTCCTCGTCGACGACGATCAGGCCTATGTCCGCAAGCGGTGCGAAAACCGCCGAGCGAGGCCCAACGCACACGCGCGCCTCGCCCGAGCGCAGCCGGAGCCATTCGTCGTGCCGCTCGCCCTGACCGAGCCCGGAATGGAGCACCGCGACCACATCGCCGAACCTTGCCTGGAAGCGTCCGACGGTCTGGGGCGTGAGTGCGATCTCGGGGACGAGCACGATCGCGCCGCGGCCGGCCGTGAGCGCCGCCTCGACCGCCCGCAGGTACACCTCGGTCTTGCCCGAGCCGGTCACGCCGTGCAGGAGGAACCGCCCCCCCGCCACCGCGGCCTCGCCCGCGGCGCCGGCGCCGGCGTCGAGCGCGCCAAGGACGGCGTCGAGCGCGGCGCGCTGTTCGCCCGTCAGTTCCGGGGGGGCATCGAGCCGGCGTCCGATCGCCACCGAGGCCGGGCGCCTCGCCTGAGCGCGTGAGCGCACCTCCACGAGACCACGGCCCTCGAGCCGCCGGAGCGTAGGGGTTCCGAGCGCGGCCGCCGTCGTTGGCCCGTCGCGCCGGAGCGCCTCGAGCGCGACCCGCTGGCGATCCGTCAGGGGAACGCCTCCCTCGACCGCGTCGGCGCCGGCGTCGGTCAGCTCGGCCACCAGCACCTGCTTGCGCCTCACGCCGGCTGCGGTTCCGGGCGGCAGCACGAGCGTGAGCGCCCGCGCGGGCGTCGAGCAGTACTCCGCGGCGATCCATCCTGCGAGCTCGACCAGGTCCGCCGGCACGCCCGGGGGCAGCACGGCGTCTGGCTCGGCGAGGCGTTCCGGCGCCAGCTCGGATTCGGTGGCCAGCCCGAGCACGACCCCGAGTGTCTTTCGCCCGCCGAAAGGCACCCGCAAGAGCGCGCCGACCCCCACGCCGGCCTGCTCGGGGCGCAATCGGTAGTCGAACGGGCCGCGTACCGCCCTGGTGAGCGTGAGCGGCTCAACCCGGGCGATGAGGCCCGGCGTGTTCGGCAAGTCAGCTTGCATAGAAGGACCGGAGGGTAAAGTCAGTCGAGGATGACGGCCGATAGTCCCGCCCAGAGCACGCGGGAGCCCGTTCCCGGCCGCAGCGATCGCGCCGAGCTGGGCCTTCCCGCCCCCACGATCCTGTCGATGTGCGATCACCTGCTGGGTGAGGTGGGGCGCCGGCACCACATGTTCGCGTGGCTGCGCGCCCCCGGCGCCGGCGCCGGCGAGTGGCTCGCGGTAGACGCGTACTACCCGCGGGCTCGGCTCGTGGTGATGTGCCGCTCGAGCCCCGGCCCGCACGACGCGCTGTACCGGGAGCTCGTGCCAGCCCACGGGCTCGGACTGCTGACGCTCGATCCGCCCGCGCTCGGAAACGACCGGGAAGCGGTGCGCGCGACGCTCGCGGCGAAGTTGTTCGACCGCGAGCGCCTGCCGCGGGGTCCCGAGGCCCGGACGGCGAAGGCCGCCGACCCTCCGGCGGCGGGGAGTCCCGATCGTCCGGCGGCGGCTCCCGATCGTCCGGCGCCGCCTCCGCCCGCGCGCGGCACGGGTCGCCCAGCGGCGGATAAACCCGAGCCGCCGACGCCCGAGTGGACGCCGGTCAAGGTTGAGCACACCCCGGTTCCGCGAGGACTCGTCCAGGCCCTCGGGGTGCTCGCGGGGCTGGCGTTCGCGGCGCTGCTGATCGCCGAGATCTATCTCGCGGTGATCGTGGTCGCGTTCCATGCCGGCAAGCTCGTGCTCGGACTCGCGATTTTGATCGAGGCGCTGTCGCGTGTCGGCGGCACCGTCGCCGCCGAGCGCGCCGGTCAACGCGGCTGGGCGTTCGCGTGCGCGATCGTCGGGGCGCCGATCGTGGCGTGGGTCGCGCTGGTCCCACGATCGGGCCGGATCACGACCGAGCCCGCCCCGCTCGCCGGCCTGCTCGCGGTGCTCGCCGGCGTGGTCGCGCTCGTTGGGCTCCTTACCGGAACCTGAGCCCAGGCCGCTACGCTGGCGCTGGTGGATCCCGAGCCTGGTGAGCAGGTCTTTTTCCACGGCCATCCTTCGTGGCGCTCGATGCTCGCGTTCTACCTCAGGGGGCTCCTGGCGGCGATCGTTGCGGGCGTAATCGCGGGTGTCGTCACCCGAATCGCCAACGGCGGCGTGCAGGCGGGCTGGGTGGGCACGGCCGTCCTCGTCATCTTCGTGATCGTCTTGCTGTGGGGCCTGATCAGGCGGATCAGCACGACCTACACGATCACCAACCGGCGCCTGACGATCCGGTCCGGCCTGATGTCGCGAGAGATGCACGAGACGCGGCTAGAGCGCGTCCAGAACGTCAACTCCCGCCAACGGCTGCTCGAGCGGGTGCTGCGTGTCGGCACCGTCGACTTCGACACCGCCGGCGGCGCCTCCTACGACTTCAAGTTCCGCGGCGTCGACGACCCGGCGCAGATCGTGCGCACCGTCGATAAGGCGCTGCACGAACTGCGGCTGACCCACCCGCAGGTCTGAGAGCGGGTGCACAACGCGTCACGACGAGCGCGCGCGGAGCCTCCGTGGCTGGATAAGCACGCTGGAGATGCTTATCTAGCCACGCGGGACGTGGAAGCGCCACCGCGTCACGTTTTGCACCCCCGGTGGCGCGTCCGACCCGACGCCGCCGCTGGCGCGTCCGACCCGACGCCCCCGGTGGCGCGTCCGACCCGACGCCGGCGCCGGCGCGTCCGACCCGACGCCGCCGGTGGCGCGTCCGACCCGACGCCCGCCGGTGGCGCGACGTCTACGCCCTGACGGCGGTGGCGTCGAGCCCGGCGGCGGCCCGCAGAGCGGCCGCCTTGTCGGTCCGCTCCCACGTGAAGTCGTGATCCTCGCGCCCGAAGTGACCGTACGCCGCGGTCTTCTGGTAGATCGGGCGGTGCAGTCTGAGGTACTGACGAAACGCCCCCGGCCGTAGATCGAAATGCTCGCCGATCAACTCGAGGATCTTCGACCGCGAGACCTTCTCGGTGCCAAACGTCTCGATCATCACCGATACCGGATGCGCCACCCCGATCGCGTAGGCCACCTGAAGCTCCGCGCGATCCGCGAGGCCGGCGGCGACCACGTTCTTGGCGACGTACCGGGCCGCATAGGCCGCGCTGCGGTCGACCTTCGACGGATCCTTGCCGCTGAACGCGCCACCACCGTGGCGGGCCATCCCGCCGTAGGTGTCGACGATGATCTTGCGCCCGGTCAGGCCGCAGTCACCCATCGGACCGCCGATCACGAACCGGCCGGTCGGGTTCACCAGCAGCGCCTTGTGGAGCTTGCGCGCGTCGTATAGCTCCTCGGGCACCACCGGCTCGATCACGTGCTCCCACAGGTCGTCCTTGAGCAGCGACTCGGCGCCGTCGCGGTGCTGGGTGGAAATCAGCAGCTTCTCGACCTCGACCGGGCGACCGTCGACATAGCGGACCGTCACCTGCGTCTTCCCATCCGGCCGGAGGTACGGCAGGATCTCGGCGCGGCGTACGTCCGCCAGGCGCTTGGCCAGCTTGTGCGCCAGCGAGATCGGCAGCGGCATCAGCTCCTCGGTCTCGTTTGACGCGTACCCGAACATCATCCCCTGATCGCCGGCGCCGACGATGTCGAGCTCGTCGTCGTCGCCGGGATCGGTCCGTGATTCCCAAGCTCGGTCGACTCCCTGGGCGATGTCCGGCGATTGCTTGTCGATCGCGTTGATCACCGCGCACGTGTGGTAGTCGAACCCGAACTCCGCGTTCGTGTAACCGATCCGCCTGATCGTCTCCCGCGCCACCTCCGGAATGTCCACGTAGGTAGTCGTCGTGATCTCGCCCGAGACCACCACCAACCCCGTGTTCACGAGCGTCTCGCACGCCACCCGGCCGACCGGGTCGTCGCGCAGGACCGCATCGAGCACGCCGTCGGAGATCTGATCGGCGACCTTGTCCGGGTGACCCTCGGTCACCGACTCGGACGTGAACAGGTACTCGTTGTCTGGAAGCATCTTCATGGGATCTCGAGGCGTAGCTCCGTGGTGGTGTCGCTCTCCCCGCTCGTGGAGCTCAAACCGATCGCGCGGACCTTCTCGAGGTCGGGGAGCAGCTCGCGTACGCGCGCGCCGCTCGTCAGTCCGGTTTGCCCGCCGAGGCTGAGGAGCTGGCTGAAGTCGGTAAAGAGTACCGAGGACAGCTCGTCCGGCCGGCCCGAGAGCGCCGTCTTGTAGGCCTGCTCGTCGGCGAGCGAATGGCCGCGGGTCACGACCTGGTCGATCGCGGCGACGCTCGTGGATACGACCACGAGCCCGTCGAACACGGCGTAGTCGATCTGCAATCCGGCGTCGAGTCCGAGCTCGTGCACGGTCACCCCTCCAACCTGCCGGTCCGCCAGCCCCGGGATCTGCCCCGGACCCGAACTGGGCGCGGGGAACAGCGCGGTCAGCGGGGCCTCGATCTGCGCGAGCTCGCTCTGCGTGGCCGCCTGGTTGGCAGTGCGGGAGACGATCAGGAGCGCCGGCGTCGGACCGGGCGAGATCCCCACCGCCGTCTCCCCGCGGAAGATCGAGGTGATCTTTTGCACGCTGACCCCCTGGGCCGCGAGCGCGGCTCCGAGGCGGGCCAGTAGCGGCGCGACGTTGGTGGCAACGCCGGCCGTCGCGGCCGCGCGCAGCAGTTCCGGCGCCGCCCGGTCGAGGCCGTCGACGTCGAGCATCAGCGTCGAGCCCGCCGGCAGCACCGACTGGAGCGTCGGCGTGAACGAGAGCGGGCGGGGCCGGCTCGCCCGCTTTCCCCCCGCCGCGCCGGCGGCGAGCGCAGAATGAATCCGCACGTCCGCCCCGCTCGAGTCCGCGGACAACGAGATCGCCGTGCCCTCGAGCGACGGCCGATCGACCATCGCCGCGATCGCTCCGATCACGCCTCCGAGCGGCTCTACCAAGCGCCGCAGTCCGGCCACCGGTAGGTAGGCGTCGAGGACCCGGCCCGCCGGCTCGCCGGCCGTGGCGCTCCGATACGCGGAATCGGCCGCCAGCGACCGCGCGTGGCCCGTGCCGGCGGCGATGGCGGCGCGGACGCCGGCGTCCGCGCCGACCACAAGGTAGTGACGGACGAAGGCCAGCTCGGTGCCCGAGTGGTAGGCGAGGATCCGGACCCCGTCGTAGCCGGCGACCGGCGCGGCGCCGGCACCGGTCACGAACCGGAGCGCCCGCGCCCGATTTGCGACGTCGAGCACGATCAGCGATGGGGCGGACCCACCCGGCGTGTCGAGCACCGCGAACGCGGCCTCCCGGCCAAGCCACGGGCGGATGCCGGTCGCGAAGTCGGAGTCGGTCGAGCCACCGCCGACGATCGCGGTCAGCCGATTGATCGCTGCGGCGTACGCGAGTGGATAGTCAGGGAAACGCCGAGCCAGCGCCTGCGCGCGCCGTACCGCCGGGCGGCCCGAATCGGTCGAGAGGTGCGCGTACGCGAGCACGTCGGCGGGAACGACCTCGGCGGCCCCGGTCGCCGGCGGCGCCTCGCCGGAGCCGAACATCACCAGTGCCGCCACCGCCAGGATCAGCACGGTCAAGAGCAACCCGGCGGCCAGGCCGAGGCGCCGTCGCAGAAACTGGCGTCGCCGGTCCGGTCCACGCGGCTCGCGCGGCTCGCGCGGCTCGCGCGGCGGCAGGATCAGGCGCCGCTCGAGAGCGGTCGGTACGGACGTACGTGGCCGCGTGACGATCGACATCGGCACGCTCAATGAAGCATTTTCCGGCGCCCGATGCGCCGGTTCAGGCTGCGCGCTTTTAGGCGGCCGCGCGCCGACCGCGACCGCGCCGCTCGTTGCGCTCGACGAAGTCGATGATCACCGGGACGCCCTCGAGCCGGTAGCGCTCACGCAGGCGGTTCTCGATGTAGTAGGCGTAGTCACGCGTGACCCGGGCTCTCGAGTTGACCTGGATCGAGAACCGCGGCGGCCGCTCGTCGGTCTGGGTCATGAACAGCAGCTTGAGTCGATGCCCGGCGTGCTGCGGGCCGCCGGCGGGTGGTTGGCGGGCGGCGACGACGTCGGACAGGAAGCGGTTGAGCTGCGGCGTGGGGATCCGTTCGCCGCGCCGGTCGGCGAGCGCGACGGCCTCGACCAGCAGGCGCTCGATGTTTCGGCCGGTCGTCGCGCTCGCGGTAAAGACCCGCGGGCGCAGCCGCAGCTTCTGGTGTGCGCGGGCGCGCTCGTGCTCGAGGTCGACGTCATCGGCGATGTCCCACTTGTTGAGGACGAGCGCGGTCGCGCACCCGCTGCGCATGGCGAGCTCGGCGACCCGCAGGTCCTGGGCGGTGATCCCCTCGGTCGCGTCGCACACGACCAGCGCCACGTCGGCCCGCTCTGCGGCGCGTCGCGAGCGCAACGACGTGTAGTACTCGATCGACTCTCCCACCTTCGCCTGGCGGCGCAGCCCGGCGGTGTCGACCAGCACGATGCGGCGACCCTCGAATTCGATCGGCAGGTCGATCGCGTCCCGGGTCGTCCCGGCGACCGGGGAGACGATCACGCGCTCGGTGCCGGCGAACCGGTTCACCAGTGAGGACTTTCCGACGTTCGGACGCCCGATCACCGCCAGCCGCACGACCCCGTCCTCGCCCTCACCGTCGTCCGACTCCTCCGACGACGGAGCCAGCTCGACGATTCGGTCGAGCAGGTCACCGGTCCCGAGACCCTGCGCCGCGGACACCGCGATCGGGTCCCCAAGGCCGAGGCGGTGGAACTCGGCCGCGAGCGGGATGTCCCGCGCCGAGTCGATCTTGTTCGCGGCGACGAGCACGGGCAGCGACCCCCGTCTGAGCAGATCCGCCACCTCGTGGTCGCCCGGGCGTAGGCCGGCGCGCGCGTCGACGACGAGCACCGCCGCGTCGGCGTCGGCGAGCGCCGCCCGTACCTGGTCCTGAACGGAGGCCGCGAGCTCGGCGCGGTCGTCCAGGTCGACCCCGCCCGTGTCGACCAGCGTCAGCGACCGACCGTTCCAGTCGGTGTGGAGCTCCTTCCGATCGCGGGTGACGCCGGGACGTTCGTGCACGACCGCTTCACGCGACTCCGTGAGACGGTTGACCAGCGATGACTTTCCGACGTTCGGGTATCCGACGATTGCGACCTTCATGGCGGACGATGAATCTAGCGGGCGGCCGTCGACGTGCCGGCGTCGCGGACCAGCGCGACGATCCGCTGAACCACCTGCGGCAGCGTCATGTTGGTCGTGTCGAGGACGATCGCGCCGTCCGCCGGCGCGAGCGGTGAATACTCGCGAGTGCGGTCGCGCTCGTCGCGAATCGTCTGCTCGGCCAGCACCGTCGCCGCGTCGACGCCGAGCTCCGCGGCCCGCCGGCGAGCCCGCTCCGCGGGATCGGCGGTCAGGAACACCTTGACCTCCGCGTCCGGCGCGATCACCGTGCCGATGTCGCGTCCCTCGGCCACCCAGTCGCCTTGCTTCAGTAGCCGTCGTTGCTCAGACGCCACCGCCGCGCGCACTGCCGGATCCGCCGCCGCGCGCGAGGCGGCCTCGGACACCTCGGGCGTGCGGATCTCGTCGGTCACGTCCCGCCGGTCGAGCAGGATTCGCTCGCCGGGCTCGATCTTGAGCGCGGACGCGAGCGATGCGGCCGGTGCTCCCCGCTCCATCGCGGCCAGCGCCACCGCGCGGTACATCGCGCCCGTGTCGAGGTAGGTGAACTCGAGCTCATCGGCGACAGCGCGCGCGACCGTCGACTTGCCGGCGCCGGCCGGCCCGTCGATCGCGACCACGGTCACGCGATCAGCCCCGCGACGTCCTCCGCGAATCGCGGGTAGGACACGGCGGCCGCGTCCATCCCCACCACCTCGACGCCCTCCTCGGAGGCCAGGCCCGCGACGGCGCCGAGCAGCGCCAGTCGGTGATCGCCGTGGCTGTGCAACCGTCCGCCGCGGAGCCGGCCCGTTCCGGTCACGACGAACCCGTCGGGGAGCGCCTCGATCTCGGCGCCGAGGCCGCGCAGGCCTTCGACGACGGTCGCGATCCGGTCCGATTCCTTGACCCGCAGCTCGTCGGCGCCGCGCACGACCGTGTCCCCGTCGGCGAAGCAGCCGAGCAGCGCCACCAGCGGCAGCTCGTCGATTGCGAGCGGCACCTCCTCGGCCTCGACCGTGGTCGCCTCGATCGGGGCGTTCCGGACGTCGATGTCCGCCACCGGCTCGACCGGCTCGAACGAACCCGGCGGTTCCATATCCGCGAGCACGATCGCGCCCATCCGCTCGAGGATCCGCAGGAAGCCCGCGCGGGTCCAGTTGACCCCGACATGCTCGAGCACGAGCCGCGAGTCCCGCACGAGCACGCCGGCGGCGAGCAGGAACGCCGCCGAAGACTGGTCGCCGGGCACGTCGACGTCGCCGAGCTCGAGCTCGTCGGTGTTGCCGACCGTGGTGCGGAACCCGTCGCCGGACCGGTCTTGCTCGCGTGCGACCGGTGCGCCGGCGGCGGCGAGCATGCGCTCCGTGTGGTCGCGGGTCGGGACGGGCTCGACCACTGTGGTCGCATCGGTGACGAGCCCAGCAAGCAGCACGCACGACTTGACCTGGCCGCTCGCGACCGGCAGCTCGTAGTCGATGCCGGTGAGCGGCGCGCCGTGGACGGTGAACGGCGGGAACCGGCCCTCGCGTGCCTCGATCCGCGCCCCCATCTGCGACAGCGGCTCGGCGATCCGGTCGACCGGCCGGCGGCGAATCGAGTCATCGCCGTCGAGCTCGAAGCTCGATCCCTGTTGGAAGCACAGCCAGCCCGGCAGCAGCCGCATCAGCGTCCCGGCGTTCCCGACATCGATCGGCTCGCCGGGCGCCATCGCGTTGCGAAGCCCGCATCCTCGGATCACGAGCTCGCCGTTCCGCTGCTCGACGATTGCGCCGAGCTGCTGGACCGCGGCAAGCGTCGAGTTGGTGTCGGCCGCGTCGAGGTAGTTGCGGACCCGTACTGGCTCGGACGCCATGGCGCCGATGATCGCGGCGCGGTGGGAGATCGACTTGTCCGCGGGCACCGTTACGCGGCCCCGCAAGGGTCCGGATGGCTCAAAGCGCATGTTCATGCGCGCGCCACCGGGAATCCAAGCTTGCCGACGAGCTCCTCGGTGCGGCGCGCCTCCTGCTCGCCGGCGATCCACAGCGCGACCACGCCCTCGCTCATGTCCGCGGCCGGGTACAGCGCCATGTCCGTGATGTTTACTCCCGCCCGGCCGAGCTCGAGCGCAAGCTGCGCCACGACGCCCGGACGGTTCGGCACCGACGCGCGGAGCTCGAACAGCGGACCGCCCGCGAGTTGCGCCTCGAGCAGCCGGCGGCGGTCGTCCGCGGCCCCGTCGTTCCAGGCGGCGATCCTCGTCGCGTCGGCGGCGGTGAGCGCCTCGCGAACCTCGGTTAGCCGAGCGATCGTGTCGTCGATCCGCGCCGCGATCGCGTCGCGGTTCGAGACATAGATGTCGGTCCAGATCGCGCTCGGCGCGCCGGCGACACGGGTGGCGTCACGAAAGCTCGGGCCGGTCGCGGGCAGCCGCGTGGGTGGGTGGTGGGGTGGGTGGGGACCAAATTCAAGCGTCCGGGCGGCCTGGGCGACGAGCACGTTGGCGAGCACATGCGGCAGATGCGAGACCGTCGCCAGAAGCGTGTCATGCGTCTCGGGGTCGATGGCGGTCGGGCGGGCCCCGAGCCCGTGCAGGAGACGGTGAAGGCGCTCGTAGAGGATCCCGGACGTGCTCGAGGTGGGCGTCAGGTACCAGGTAGCGCCTTCGAACAGGTCCGCACGCGCGTGGTTGACCCCCGATGTCTCGGCGCCGGCGAGCGGATGGCCGCCGACAAACCGCGAGTCGTCGAGCGCCGCGACGATCGCGCGCTTGGTCGAGCCAACGTCGGTGACCACGCAGTCCTCGGGGGCGTTCGCGAGCGCCGCTCCGGCCACCTCGGGCAGGACTCCCACCGGGGCGGCGACGAACACAGCTTCGGCGTTGCTGACCGCGGCGGCGATGTCGTCGTAAGCGCGGTCGATCGCGCCCCGCTCGGCGGCCATCTGTAGCGCCCCGGGACTCGTGTCGTACCCCGCGACCGAAGCGCGGAGCCGCTCGCGCGCGGCCAGCCCGATCGAGCCACCGATCAGCCCGACGCCGACGAGCGCGATGTTCAAACGACGGCGAGCGCCTTGCCCGCTACCGCCGCGGCGGCCTGGACGCGCTCCACGTACTCAGCGAAGTCATCCGCGTACAGTTGCTGCGGGCCGTCGCAGATCGCGGTCTCCGGGTGCGGGTGAACCTCGACGATGATCCCATCGGCGCCGACTGCGGCGGCCGCGAGCGACAGCGGCAGAACGAGATCCCTGCGCCCGGCAGCGTGGCTCGGATCGACGATCACCGGCAGGTGGCTGAGCTCCTTGAGCACCGGGACGGCCATCAGGTCGAGCGTGAAGCGGTAGGCGGTCTCGAACGTGCGGATGCCGCGCTCGCACAGCATCACCGCCTCGTTGCCCTCTTTGAGGACGTACTCCGCCGCCATCAGGAGTTCCTCGAGCGTCGCGGACAGTCCGCGCTTGAGCAGGACCGGACAGCCGGACCGCCCGACTTCGGCCAGGAGCGTGTAGTTCTGCATGTTGCGCGCGCCGATCTGGATCACGTCGGCCACCTCGAGCACTTGGTCGAGGTCGCGCTGGTCCATCAGCTCGGTGACGATCGGAAGGCCGGTCTCGGCCTTGGCCTCGGCGAGCAGCCGGAGTCCCTCCTGGCCGAGGCCCTGGAACGCGTACGGCGACGTGCGCGGCTTGTACGCCCCCCCGCGGAACAGCGTGGCGCCGGCATCCCTGACCGCCCGCGCGGTCTCGAGCGTCTGCTCGCGCGACTCGACTGTGCACGGACCCGCGATCATCGCGAAGCTGTTGCCCCCAACCTTGCGGCCGGCGATGTCGAGCACGGTTCGCTCGCCGTGCTTGAACTGAGTCGAGGACAGCTTGTACGGCTTGGAGATCGGGACGACGCGGTCGACGCCGGGGGACCCCTCGAGCTCAAGCCGGGCCACGTGCTCGCGATCGCCGATCGCGCCGATCACCGTCAGCTCATCGCCGCGGCTCAGGTGGGCGCGGGCGCCGACGCTCTGGACTCGCTCGAGGACGGCCTGCACCTCCTGTTCAGTGGCCGTCGGTTTCATCACGATCATCATCTCTTCGGTCCTCTCTGGTGCCTGGGGAACTTTACGAAAGCGGGCGGGCCGGGTTTCACCCGACCGGGGGGTTTTCCGGCGCTCGGCCTCTGAGGGGGTCCGCTCCGCGGGCGGACGTCGACGAGGGCGTTGCCGAGCGCCTAGCTAAATCGCCAGGCGTATGCGTACGCGTAGCCGCGGATGACGTAAGACGTGCGGCTGCGGGCACTCATCGTGGCGTGGTTCTACCAGACGAGTCGTCGTTTGCCAAGGCGCGCTACAGCACCTGCGCGAGCGCGTCGGCGAACCGCTCGTTCTCGGCGTCGGTCCCCAGCGTGACCCGGAGCGACCGGTCGCGCCCGAGCGCGGCGCCGGCACGGACGAGCACCCCGCGGTCGCGCAACCCCGAGACGACGTCGGCCTCCTCGACCGTCTCTGGCAGGTGCAGCCAGATGAAGTTCGCGTCCGATTCGGCAACCCACAGGCCGAGGCTCCGCACCCGGTCAACGAGCTCCAGACGGGCTGCGATCGTCTCGGCCACGCGCCGCTCGACCTCGTCCTGATGTTTCAAAGCCTCGACGGCGGCCGCCTGCGCGGCGGCGTTCAGGTAGAACGGCTGGCGGACCTGATCGACCGCGACGCGAAAGTCCTCCGCGCCGCAAAGCGCGTATCCGGCCCGCAGCGCCGCCAGCCCATAGACCTTCGAGAACGTCCGCAGCAGAACCAGGTTCGGGTACTTGCGCAGCATCTCGACCGAGGCGTAGGTGTCGCCGAGCGTCAGCGAGTACTCGCAATACGCCTCGTCGAGGATCACGGCCACGTGCCCGGGGATCCGCTTCATGAACGCGTCGATCTCGTCGAGCCCGAGCGCCGTGGAGGTGGGGTTGTTCGGGTTGCAGACCAGCACGAGCCTCGTCGCCACCGTGACCTCGGTGGCGATCGCGTCGAGGTCGTGGCGATCCTCGTCGTCGAGCGGCACCTCGATCGCGCGCGCGCCAGAAGCAGCCGCGAGGTGCGGATACACGCTGAATGCCGGCCATGCGTACACGACCTCGGCGCCCGGCTCGAGCAGCGCCTCGCCGGCGGCGAGCAGGATGTCGCACGACCCGTTGCCCAGAGCGATCCGCTGGGGCGGGATCCCGTATCGGTCGGAGAGCGCTCGCCGCAGTGGCACGTAGGACGGGTCCGGGTACCGGTTGACGCCGCCGAGCACGCGAGTCGCAGCCTCGACCACCGCGGGGTGCGGCGGGAAGCACGACTCGTTCGAGGCGAGCATCGCTACATCCGCGCCGAGGTCGTATCCCGATGCCAGCGGGTACACCGGCATCCGGCGAACCCGTTCTGCGAATTCGATCGGCATTGAGCCGCTTAGGGTAATCGAGCTACTGCGCGGACTCGAGATCGGCCCGCAGCACGCGCGTCTCTCCCAGGTACACGTGACGCGGCTCGTGGTCGTCGGCCGCGTAGTAGTGGACCATCACGCGGATCACGCGCGGCAGCGAACCCGGCACCGGCACCTCGCGAGCGCACAGCAGCGGCACGCGGTTCAGGCCGAGCGCGCGCGCGGCGACCGCCGGGAACTCGGCGTCGAGGTCGTCGGTCAGCGTGAAAATGCAGCTGACCATGGCGTCCGGGGCGAGCTCGTTTCGCGCCATCAACTCGCGCATCAACTCGTCGGTCGCGCCGAGGATCGCATCGGGCTCGTTGGCGACGGCGGTGTTGGCGCCCCGAAGCGCAAAGAGCCGCATGAACGCCGGAGTCTGCCAGTTACGAGGCCTGGACGACGCTCGAGGTGGCGAGCGTACGGCCCGCACTGTCGAGCGCCTGAACCTGAACGTACGGCGCCGCCGGTATCGTCACCTGCGTCTCGAAACCCTGCTTGGCCGCGGTCGTCACCGCTTGCAGGGCGTCTTGGCTGGCGCCGGCGAGCACGCGCCACGAGGTCACCTGGGTGGCGCCGTTCCAGCTCACGTACACGTTCGTGCTGGCGCCGGCGGTCGACGCGGTCACCGACGGCGGCGTGGTCGGCGTCCCGATCCACGGGAAGCGGTAAGCGCGGTAGCTCGAGTTGTTGCCGACGAACCGGCCGTCGAAGACGACCTGACCCTTCGAGTCGAACTCGGTGAAGTACGGCTGCTGGCCCCAGCCGACGAAGTCGTCGCCCCCCGGCAGCTCCTGCAAATTCCCCTCGAAGGCCGCCGCGAGCGCCGGCGAGTGCACGTCCTCGGTCACGAGCGTCGCGGTCATGCTCTTGCCGTCGAGGTGGACGGTCATTCCGCGCGACTCGGTGTGGGCCCGCGGCGGCCCTCCGCCGTCGTCGAAGAGGGTCACGGTCGGGTCGGTGTCGGTGTGCAGCCTCACGTCGTGCTGGAACGCGAACTGGACTCCCGACCCGAGCTTGTAGCTCGAGTTCTTGCCGCCCAGCGTCCACGTGATCGCACCGGTCTGATGGTCGACCTCGTAGGCGGCCCACGTGTTGCGGGCCGAGATCAGCATATTGCCGTTCTGTTGCAGCTGGACCGAGTTGATGTGGAAGTAGTCGTAAGGCGCGCCCGCCGACTGCACGGCCGGCTCGTACGCGTCGGTCAACGGAACGTGGTCGAGGCTGTCCCACTGGAACAGCAGCAGGCCCGTCTTGACATCGATCTCCTGGACCACCGAATCGAGTACGACCTGGCGCGAGGACAGGTGGACGTCGGTCCCATTCCAGTACACCGGGTAATACGCGGTGATCAGCGCGGTGCCCTGCGGCGTCAGCCGGAATTCGTGCAGGTCGGCGCTGAGCCCATTGGCGGCGTGCACCACGGCGATCTGGCGGTACGAGGAGCTCTCGATCACATCCTCGCCGGCGCCGAACCCCGCCCCCGAGTAGCCCTGCCACCACGTCAGCACGCGCTGGCCGTCGTAGCGCTGAACCTGGAGGTCCGCCGCCATATCTCCCTGCGGCGCCGGCTGGAACCACACCAGGGCGCCCTGCTTGTTGAGGATCATCGCGCCGTTCTGGGTCGGCCCCTGCTGCGGGGTGAGGAAGATGTCGTCGCCGTCGGGGCCGGGATCGGGGTCCTCCTTGGTTATCTCGACCGACGCGGGCGTCAGGTCAGGCCGCGAGTGGAACGTGAGCACGTCTCCGGGCACCCGGGCTGCCGGCTCCAGCGGGGTCGCCGGAACCGATCCCGACGGCGTGGCGACCGTGAAGTGGAACGTTCCGAAAGTGCCGGCGCCGAGGATGTGCAGGCTGGTCCTGACCGTGACCACCTCGCCCGACACGAACGGCTTGGTCGGCAGGAAGCTCCCGCCATCCCGGTCGGAGTCCGATTCGAAGCGGCCGGCGTGGACGCCGCTCCGGGAGCCGGTCACGACGATCTTGCCCACCTCGCCGATCGGGATGCCGCGAAATGCGATCTGCGTTTGGGGAGACGCGACCCGCGCGCCTGGGATCGGGAACACGGCGACCGATGGCGTCGCCGCCGACACGGATCCGCCGCAACCCGCGAGCGACAGTCCGATCAGGACCGCTGCGACGGCAATGACGGCACCCCCGGCCGACCGGCGCTGCCGCTCCGTCACCCCCACCTGCCGGCATCCGTGCCTGGTCGAGAGGCCGCTATTCGACCTCATACACCGCCGCGCATCCAAATCCGTGCGCCGAGCGGATGATCGGGCCGAGCAACTTCGGCAGGTCGGCGGTGGTCTGGCAGTCGGCAAGCACGAACCGCGCACCGCTGTTCAACACGAGCTTCTGGGCGTCGGCCGGGGTCAGCGAGCCGTGGAACAGGGTGTTGGCGTTGTTGGTCAAGGTGAGACAGCCGGGCTCTGACCACAGGCAATCTCCGACGTATGAACGCCGGCCCGTTTTACCCGGTACATAGGCGCCAAGATAGCTCCGGGTCAAGACGCTTCCCGGCTCCTTGAGGTTTTCGAGGTAGTTGAGCGCGTCGCGCTCGTTCGGCTGGATGAAGTTCGCGTTGTTCGTGGTGGGCGCCGCGAGGCCCTGGGCGATCTTCAGCTCTTCGAACGTGGTCGGGATCGTGAACAGCGCTACCAGTACCGCGCCGGCGAGCACGGGCCGCTGAATCCGTCCCCAGCCGATGATCTGGAGGCCCTCGACGGCGAGGACCGCCAGCGGGATCGTGATTCCCTGGAACGAGTGCAGCGGCGTCGCGCCGACGCTGGTCCCCGATAGCACGAAGATCGCGAACGCCGCCAGCGGCCAGGTTCGCGTGGCCGCGGCCAGGAACGTCGTCGGGCGCCTCGTGTAGGCGACCGCCGCGGGCACCAGCAACGGGACGATCGCGATCGTGATGGCCCAGAACGAGAACGCGTGCTTGCTCGCGACCTGGGCCAGCTTCCAGCTCAGGTCGGTCTTGCCCAGGATCGCGTAATAGACGAGCGGGATCCCGGTGCCCACGATCGTGGCGATCGTCAGCTTGAGATGGGCACGCTCGTAGCGGCGGCTGAGCGCCATCACGATCTCGGCGGCGACCACCACCGCGACCAACAGCTCACCGTTCCAGGGATGGAGCAGGCTCGCCAGACCACCGAGCAGCCCCGCCAGCCACAGTCGGCGGTCGTTCAACCGGGAGTCGTGGTGCGCGACCAGCGCCCACACCATGGCGGCAAGCCCCAGCACGCTGAACACGTAGCCCCAGGTCAGGAAGCCGGGGAACAGGTCCCCGAGGACGCTGAAGCTCCCGTACACGTTCGTGAACGACCCGAAGAACAGCGTGAGCACCAGCGCCGCGCGGCGGGGCCACAGCCCGGTCAGCAGGCGCCATGCGAACGCCCGCACGGCGAAGAAGAAGCCGATCACCGCGACGGGCTTCCACAACAGCAGCGACAGCCATGGCGCCATCCCGAGCGCGGTCAGCCCACCGGAGACGATCACGGCCGGATTGAAGTAATCCGCCGGCGTGTCGCGGAGCACGAACAGATTCGAGGCCAGCACGTGCTTGGAGGCGTCCTTGATCCATGCCAGGTACTGCATCTGGTCGACGATGTAGACGCCGTCGGTGCCCGTCCAGACGCCGCCGTCGAACACGACCCGCCACACGTCGAGGGCGACGACCCACATCGAAATGGCCGCAAACGCGAACAGCACCCACATCTCGAACCGATCGAGGCGGCGGCGGCGTGGCGTTATACGGGTCGGGGGTAGATCGGGCGCCGGCTGGCCCCCGCCGCCGTCGACGAGCTCTATTTCAAGACGCATAGGCGCGCGACGCTAACACGATGCTAATAATCACGGCATAAACCCGGCAAAGGCTTTCTTGGGGCTTCGGCTGAGCGGGACGCGGTGGATGGGCGCCCCGGCTTCCTGCCGACACGGGACCCGCGGGCTCTGCCGACCCGCGGTATGAAGGCGCTTACTTTATCGTCGCCGTCAGCAAGTCGGCCTCACGCGGCTGCGGGATTGACCCTCGCCACGCCGATGCGGACCGGTCTCAGGGCCTACCGGTTTGCCTGGGCCGACGCCGTCGCGGCGGGGTTGTAGTTCGCCAGCTTCGACTGCAGCGACCCCGACGTCTGGCCGGCCGACCCGCTCAGCGGGTTGATGTTGACGAGGTTGAAGAACTTGTTCGAGGACGGGAGGAACACGAGCACGAGGAACACCGTGAGTGCGAGCGCCGTCCGCCGCAGCTGCTCGCTCGACGCGAGCGCGGCCAACGGCAGCAGCCAGATCACGTACCACGGCATCACCCACGCGAGGCTGGCTATCAGCGCGAATGTCGCCCAGCCTGCGCGGGTGAGCCAGTCCCCGTCGCGGCGGAGCAGCAGCACGACCGCCACCACGAGCGCGACGTCCGCGAGTCGCAGCACGCCCGAGGTTCCGCCGCCGACTCCGATGAAGTTGCCGAACAGATTCGGGAAGCTGAACGGGGTCAGCAGCGAACCCTGCTGGGACAGGTTGGGGATCGAGAACCCGAACAGGATCAGGCTCATCACGAGCAGCGGAATCCCGGCGAGCACGCACCCGTAGAGCACCTGGAGCCGCCGGCGCGCGGGACGCGCCGCCACCAGCAGGAACGGCAGCAGCAGCACCGCGCTGAATTTGACCGCGACCGCGATCACGAGCATCGCGCCGGCGGACTTGTCGCGGCGCGCCAGTAGGAACGCGATCGACGCGGTCAGTGGCACCAGCATGAAGAAGTCGTTGTGGAACCCGCCGACCGCATAGACGAGGTAGATGGGGTTGAGCCCGACGAGCACCGCCGCGTAGCGCGGATCGCGGCCGAGGCGCTTGGCGCACCAGCACACGATCCCGATGAGCGTGAGGCTCAGCAGGACCGTGACGACCTTGACGATCCAGTACGCGACGGGGATCGGTACGAACGCCAGCGGATAGCTCAGCGCGGTGAACAACTCACCGTACGGGCTGTGCAGGTTGTCCCACGTCGCGAAGTGGTAGATCGGATCGTGCATCTCCTGCCCGATCACGTGCGTGTACGGGTTCATCCCGTGGAGGCCCCCAAGCCGCGCGTACCCGAGGTAGTTGCCCATGTCCGTGAGCTGGAACGGCGGCCCCAGCATCAGGATCACGTTGGCCGCGACGATCGTCACCACGATCATCCGCGTCGACAGCGTCCGCAACGCGAGCAGCGCGACGCCGTAAGCGCCCAGCATGATCAGGATCAGCGCGCTGAGCGCGTAGTTCGTCGCGGTCACTCCAGCCTTCAGCCCTCCGAGCAGTCCGTACAGCGGACCCGCCTCCCAAGGGGCGAAGATCTCGCTCGAGCGCGGGACGAGGTTCGTCGGGGCGTGGGTCGACCACAGCACCATGGCGAGGGCGCCAGCGACGATCGTCGCCAGCGCGATCTTTCCGGCGGTGGCCTCGTACAGCGCGCGCGGCACTCGTAGCGCTCGCGGCTTCGGCAGCCGGCTGATGCCCGGGAGCGTTACCGCGCCGTCCGCGGTCCCGGCTCCCGCTCCGGCGGCGCTCGGCGCGAGCGCAGGCTGGGCGCCGGTGCTCGACGCGAGCACCGGCTGGCCGTCAATGTGACCGGATTCCTGACGCATGGATTTAGGGAATGTTGCCCGGTGGGCGGGCCTGGGCGACCTGTGAGCGGGTTGAAATCGTGTTAAGCGCTCACCGTACGGGGCCTCGGCCGCCACTGACCTTAACATCCTCGTCGTGAGCGTCGGCACGGCGGAACCCGGTCTTCGCCGTCCCGCGGCGGGCGCGCACGCCTCGCGGGCGCGCACTGTGCTGTCGGACCGGACGGTGCTCGCGGTCGGCGCGATCACGCTGCTCGCGGCGCTCCTTCGCTTCTACCGGATCGGCCATCAGGGCTTCTGGTTCGACGAGGGCAACACCGCGCTTCTCGTCCATTTCTCGCCGGGCAAGATGCTCGGGCTGATCCCGCAGACCGAGTCCACTCCCCCGCTCTACTACTGCGTGGCGTGGGTGTGGGCGCGTCTGTTCGGCTACGGCGAGACCGGCCTGCGATCGCTGTCGGCCATGTGTGGCGTGCTCGTCGTTCCGGTTGCTTACGGCGCGGGGTCGAAATTGATCTCGCGGCGGGCGGGGTTGATTGCGGCGGCGTTGACCGCGTGCAGCCCGTTGCTGATCTGGTACTCGCAGGAGGCGCGTTCGTACGAGATGCTCGTGTTCCTGTCGAGCCTGTCGGTCCTCGCGTTCGCGTATGCGCTCGAGAATCCGACGCCCCGGCGGGTCGCGGCGTGGGTGATCGCGTCCGCGCTCGCGCTCGCGACGCACTATTACGCGATCTTGGCGGTGGTGCCCGAGGCGGCGTGGTTGCTTTGGATGCATCGCCGGCAGCGCGCCATGCAGGTGGGGGTCGGCGTCGTGGGTGTGTGCGGCCTCGCGCTGATTCCGCTGGCGATCGGGCAGAGCGGGACCGGCAACGCCAGCTGGATAGCGCAGGCGCCGCTCGGACGCAGGCTGGGCCAGGTCATCCCGCAGTTCGCGAGCGGGTTCGACGGGCCGGCGCACTCGGTGTTGGAGCCGCTGGCTATCGCGGTGTTGGTGGTGGCCGCGGCGCTCGTGTTCTGGCGGTCCGACGGGGTCGCGCGCCGGGGCGCGCTGATCGCCGGCGGGATCGCGCTCGCCGGCCTCGTGCTGAATCTGGTTCTGATCGCGGGCGGCGTCGACGATCTGATCACGCGCAACGTGCTCGCGATCTGGATGCCGGCGGCGCTGTTCGTCGCCGGCGGCCTCGCGGCGGCCCGCGCCCGGCGGGTAGGGCTGGTCGCGGCGGGCGTTTTGTGCGCCATTGGCGTGACGACCGCGCTGGGGGTCGCGTTCGACCGCAACCTCGAGCGGCCCGACTGGCGCGTCGTGGCGCGGGCGCTCGGGACGCGGCCGGCGCCGGCCGGGACCCGCGCGATCCTCATCCAGCACTACCGGGATCTACTGCCGCTGTCGCTGTACGTACCCGGGTTGCACTTCATGGGCGGGGGTGGCGCCACCGTGTCAGACCTCGACATCGTGTCGTTCACCTCGCCGCCGAGCGCGGGGTTCTGCTGGTGGGGATCGGCGTGCAACCTGTGGCCGTCGCGCGCGCAGGTCTCGTACCCGGTCGCCGGGTTCCACGAGGTCTCGCGCCGGCAAGAGCTCCAGTTCACGATCGTGCGGATGGTGGCGGATCACCCCGTGCGGCTGACGCCGGCGGACGTGTCGCGGGCGTTGACGGCGACGCACCTGGCGAACGACGGTCTGCTGATCCAGCGGTGAGGACGCGGCGGCGCGCTTCCGCTTCTACCCCGCGCGGGCGTCGCCCGGACTCCTCCGACCCCGCCAGCCCCCCGGCGCGACCTGCGTAGCCTGCCAATGGACCGGCGACGCGTCGACCGTGCCATTTGATGCATGTGGGGCATGCGCCGTCTGCCACGCTCCGACGATCGCGCACCGAATGTCAGGTCACGTAGGTTCGGGAGCGCGCCCCGCCGCCCACTGCACCAGCGCGTCCACTTCGCCGGCGCCGAGCTTCCGCCACCGACCCCGCGCCAGCTCCCCGAGCTGTAACGGCCCGAACGCGATCCGCTCCAACCGCTTCACGGGGTGCCCGACCGCCTCGCACATCCGCTTCACCTGGCGCTTGCGGCCCTCGTGGATCGTGATCTCGATCGTGTCGGCCGAGACCCGTCGCACGCGCGCCGGCGCGGTCCGCCCGTCGTCGAGTTCGACCCCTTCGCGAAGCGCCCGCAACGCCGCTTCGCGCACGGGTGGCGCGCCGACGACCGCGCGGTAGGTCTTCTCGACCTCGAAGCTCGGGTGGGTGAGCCGGTGCGCTAGATCGCCCTCGTTGGTGAGCAGGATCAGACCGGTGGTGTCGATGTCGAGTCGGCCCACCGGGTACAGCCGTTCGGTCTGCGGCACCATCGTCACCACGGTCGGGCGCCCCTGCGGATCGCGCGCGGTCGAGACCACGCCCGCCGGCTTGTTGAGCGCGTAGATCACCCGCTCGTGCACGGGCGAGACGGGCCGGCCATCGACCATCACGACGTCGTGCGGTCCTACATCGCGGGCCGGATCGATGACGATCACGCCGTCGAGCGACACCCGGCCGGCTCGGACGATCTCCTCGGACGCGCGCCGCGAGGCGACGCCGGCGGTGGCGAGGTACTTCGCGAGTCTCGATTAATCCAGATTGTCGGCGGCGCCTGACGGCGGCGCCTCAGATCGAATTGTCGGCGGCGCCTGACGGCGGCGCCTTGGATCGAAATTGACGGCGGCGCCTGACGGCGGCGCCTTGCTGCCACCATAGTCAGCGTGGATCTGAAGCTGCTGGAGAGCACGCTTGCCGACCTCGGTGAGCCTCGCTACCGCGCCGGCCAGGTGTGGCGGTGGACCGCGCGCGGCGCCGAAGGCTTCGACGCCATGTCCGACCTGCCCCTGACTCTGCGCGAGACGCTCGGCGAGACGGTGCCGTTCAGCAGCCTGTCGGTCGAGCGCGAGGCCCACGCACAAGACGGCACGGTCAAGGCCCTGTTCATGACCGGCGACGACCGCCTCGTCGAGGCGGTGCTCATGCGCTACCGGGACGGCCGGCGCTCGATCTGCCTGTCCTCGCAATCGGGGTGCCCACTGACGTGCACGTTCTGCGCCACCGGACAGATGAAGTTCGGCCGCAACCTGACCGCGTCGGAGATCCTCGACCAGGCCCTCCACTTCCGCCGCGCAAGCGACGTCGACCACGCGGTGTTCATGGGCATGGGCGAGCCGATGATGAACCTCGACAACGTGCTCGCCGCGTGCGAGCGGCTCCCCGACATCGGGATTGGCCACCGCCGGACCGCGGTCTCGACGATCGGCTGGATCCCCGGGATCGAGCGCCTAGCCGAGAACCCGATGCCGATCCGGCTCGCGCTCTCGCTGCACGCCGCCGACGAGTCGCTCCGGACCGAGCTGATGCCGGTCAACGAGCGCTACCCGCTGCCCGACGTGATCACGGCCTGCGAGGCCTACTACGAGCATAAGCGCCGGATGGTGTTCGTCGAATACGTGATGCTCGCCGGCGTCAACGACTCATTCGCTCAGGCCGCCCAGCTCGCCGACATCCTTGACCCGCGCAAGTTCAAGGTCAACTTGATCCCGTACAACCCGACCGAGTCGGGGTTCACCGGGTCGAGCCCCAAGGCGATCGCCGCGTTCCGCGACGAGCTCGAGCGGCGTGGCCTGAGCGCCACCGTCCGCGTCACCCGCGGGCGCGACATCGATGCCGCCTGCGGTCAGCTGGCCGCGCACTCCGCGCCGGCGTCAGCTTGACCGCGGCCGCTCGCCGACCGCCGACCGCCGACCGCCGACCGCCGACGAGAGCCTCCTCGGCCGGTACCCTCTCTCACGGACAGACGTGCGCGAGCTCGGCTTTTCCCACGCGAAGTTTGTTTCGCGGATCGGGGCACTGCTCTGTGCTCTGATGGCCGCCGGCGGTGCCACCGCGGGTGCTTCGATGGTCGCTCCCACCACATCCGGCCGGAGCGACCAAGTGCTCTCGAACGAGACCACGTTCACGCGCTGGGCATACGTGAACCGGATCGCCTGGATCCACCTCGCGCCGGACGCCTCCTCGCCGCGGGTTGGGCGGCTGACCTGGAGCACACCGGATGGCTTCTCCTCGATCTACCTGCTCCTCAGGGCGCGCTCGGATACCCGCGGCCAAGAGTGGGTCGAACTGCGGATCCCCGGGCGTCCCAACGGGCAGACGGGCTGGGTCGAGCGAGATGCGCTCGGTCCATTTCACCTCACCCACCTGCTGGTGGTCGTGAACCGGGAGCAGGCGCGGATGTACTTCTACAGCCGCGGCCGAAAGATCTGGAGCGCGCCGGTGGGCGTGGGCAAGCCGAGCACCCCCACGCCGGCCGGGCACTTCTGGATCGACGAGCGCTTTCAGATCACCGACCCAAGCTCGGGCTACTACCCCTATGCGTTCGGCACCACCGACTATTCGACGCTGACCGAATGGCCCGGTGGCGGGGTGGTGGGTATCCACGGCCCCTACTACGACGCGCAGGGCATCCCGGGACAGATCTCCCATGGCTGCATCCGCCTGGAGATAGCGGACGACTTCTGGCTCGCGGCGCACCTGAAGCTCGGCACGCCGGTACGCGTGATCTAGAGCCTTAGTGCACCTGGACGGGCGTTCCGGGCAGCCAGCCCTCGCCGACCGTGTGCACCAGCCAGTCGATCGAGTCGTTGGCGAGGCGAATGCACCCGTGGCTCGCGGCGGATCCGAGCGGATCCAGGAGGCTCGCCCCTCCCCGGCCGTGGATCCCGACCGTGCCGTCACCGCCGTCGAATTGCTGCAGCACGTTGCTGTGCGCCGTCAACTCCAGCACCCAGCTGCCGAGGAAATCGTTCGGATGCCACGGTATCGCCCAGGCGATCGCGAACAGCCCGGTCGGGGTCGGCGTGCTCGGTTTGCCTACTACGACGCTGATCGTGCGAACCGTCCTCCCCGCTCGTACCAGCGTGAGCGTGCGGCTTGCCGTCGAAACGTCGATGCGCCACGGGGTCTTCTCGACGATGACGAGGTTCGCATTGATCCAGCCGGCGGCGTTGTTGGGCCGCCAGGGAAGGCGAACCTCCAGCCAACACCGGTTGTTCGATCCACGCGGGCGCGCTAGGACGAGCAACCAGGGTGCGTCAGTCGGCGCCACCCAAGTCGACCGGTGCAGGCTCTTGCCGGGCAGGCGATCGAACACCCCGATCCGCGACTGCAGACCGACTCTCCAGGCGACGCTGCTCGTCGGGCCGGCGACTGATGAGCGGCCCAGCACCCTCGCGCATGCGCTGCTCTCAGGCGCCGCGTTCGCGGCCGCGGCGTTGGCAACCAGAAGCCCCAACACCGCCCACACAACGACCAAGGCACGCCGCACACGCCACATCGCCGTCGGAAAGCTACCTCACCGTAGGCGACGTGCCCACCGCCCACGAGGGCGCGAAGATCAACCGGTGACGGCGGGCGGCGGAGGATGCGGAGGACAGCGAGGCTGGTCTGCGGGACCGGCGGCGGCACCTCGTCGCCGGCGCAACCTGGGACGTGCGAGCTGGACTCACTGCGCGGTCCGCTGCGGTCAGCTCGCGGCGCGGGCCTCGCCGGCGGCGAGCAGCCGCTCGCGCAGCTCGGCCTCGAACTCCGGCGACGGGTCGAACGTGTCGAGCCCGGGGAGTTCGTCTAGCGAGCCCAGGCCGAACAGCTTCAAGAACAGTTCGCTCGTTCGGTAGAGGACCGCCCCGAACTGCGAGCGCCCCGCCTCCTCGACCAGGCCGCGCTCGAGCAGCGTCGACGCGGCCGACTCGGCGTTGACCCCACGAATCCGGGCGATCTCGGGCCGCGAAACCGGCTGCAGGTACGCGACGATCGCGAGCGTCTCGGCCTGCGCCGGGGTGAGCGTCGGCGTCCGCGGCCGGGCCAGCAGCCGCCTGGCGGCGGGCTCGGCGTCGGGGTGGGTCGACAGCAGCCAGCCGCCGGCGAGCTCGCGCAGCACCAAGCCGCGACGCTCGAACTCGTAGTACTCGCGCAACCGCTCGAGCGCCGAGACGACCTCGTGGAGCTCGGCGCCGGTCGCGTCCGCCAGTGCGTCGGGATCGACCGGATCGGCGCTCAGGAACAGGAGCGCCTCGACCGTGCTCTCGAGCGGCAGGCTCATGCCGTCAGTCGCTCCTCGGGACGGGCGGCACTCACCCCGTTCGCCGCGATCGTGATCTCGCCGAACGGCTCGTCCTGGGTCCACGTGAGCTCTCCCTGCTTGTGCAGCTCGAGCAGCGCGTACAGGGTCACCGCGATCGTCACGCGGTCGGCGCGCAGCACCGCGTCGTCGAACGAGAAGCTGCCGCGCCGCAACAGCGCGCGCAGATGCGTAAGTCGCTCGGCCACGGTCACCCTCGACCCGACCATGTGACGGACGTCTACCCGCTCGGGCATCTCGAGCAGCCCGCCGATCGCCGCCGCCAGCGTCGCCGGGTCGTACGCGGCGCTGGCCTCGGACATCGAGGCGCGGCGGAGCGACGGCGGCAGCGGAGCCGACCGGAACCGGTGCCCCTCCTGGGCGGCGAGCAGCTCGCGCAGTTGCGCCGAGGCCGCGCGGTAGCGCTGGGCGTCGAGGAGCCGCGCTAGGAGCTCCTCGGCGGCCTCGCCCGGGTCGAGCTCGATCAGCTCCTGCATGTCCTCGCCGGGCAGCAGCAGCCGCGACTTCAGCTCGAGCAGCGCCGCGATCAGCACCAGGAATTCGGTCGCGGCCTCGAGTTCGAGCTCGCCCCGGCTCTCGAGGTGGTCGATGTAGGCGATCACGACCTCGGCCAGGTCCACCTCGAGCAGGTCGATCTCCTCGCGCAGGATCAGCGTCAGCAACAGGTCGAACGGACCGGCAAAAACGTCGAGGTCGAGCTCGAGGTCGGCGATACGCATCGTCGCGCAGGCTACTGGGATAATCGGCGGCGCCTGACGGCGGCGCCTTAGGATGGTCGGCGGCGCCTGACGGCGGCGCCTTGTCGAACTCGGACCGGTCCGACGCCCATCGCCTGGCGGACGTCGAGCAGGGTGTCGGATGTGATTGCGTGGGCCTTCTCGGCGCCCTCGGCGAGGATCCGCTCGAGCGCCGACTCGTCGGCGCGGAGCTCCTGATAGCGCTCGCGGACCGGCGCTAGGTACTCGACGACCGCGTCGGCGACCGCCTGCTTGAACGCCCCGTAGCCCGATCCATCGAACGTCTGTTCGACCTGCTCGGGCGCGATCCCGCGGACTGCGGCGAGGATGTCGATCAGGTTGGAGATACCGGCCTTGTCGGCGGCGCGCACCACGTCGCTGCCCGAGTCGGTCACCGCCGAACGGAACTTCTTGACGATTGCGTCGGGCTCATCGAGCACGAGCACGGTGCCCTGCGGGCTGCCGCCGGTCGTCGACATCTTCTTGTCCGGGAACTGGAGATCCATGATCCGTGCGCCGACCGCGGGGACGCGGATCTCCGGCACGACCAGCGTCTCGCCGAAGCGAGCGTTGAACCGTTCGGCCACGTCGCGCATCAGCTCGACGTGCTGGCGCTGATCCTCGCCGACCGGCACCTCGTTCGCCCGGTAAGCGAGCACGTCCGCGGCCTGGAGGACCGGGTAGAAGAACAGACCGGCGGATACGAGGTCGCGCTGAGAGCCGGCCTTGTCCTTGAACTGGGTCATGCGGTTCAGCTCCCCGAATGACGTCACGCTCGAGAGCAGCCAGCAGAGCTCTGAGTGCTCCTGGACGTCGCCCTGGCGGAAGAAGATGCACCGCTCTGGCTCGAGCCCGGCCGCGAGCAAAGTCGCCGCGGTGTCGTAGACCGCGTCGCGCAACGCCGCGGGCTCGTACGGGACCGTGATCGCGTGAAGGTCGACCACGCAATAGATCGCCTCGCCGCGGTCCTGACCGGCGACGTACTGGGTGATCGCGCCGATGTAGTTGCCGAGGTGCTTGCGCCCGGTTGGCTGAATGCCCGAGAAGATCCGCATCGCCTCGTCAGGCTACCCAGAGCGAGCCGGGGGCGACGCGTGGCCTAAGGATCCGCGAGCAGGCGATCGAGCGGCGTCTGCGGCTTGCCCGGGGCCGGCGCTCGAGTCCGCTCGTTGCGGAGGAGGTAGGCGGCGACAACCCCGCCGATCGCCCCGCACACGTGGCCCTGCCACGAGATGCCGGTGTGGGGCACCACGCTCGAATACAGAGCGCCGCCCCAGATCACACCTACCACCAGCCCGATCAATAGCTCGAGGATGTTGCGGTTGAAGAACCCCCGCGCGAACAGGTAGGTGGCGTAGCCGAACACGACGCCGCTGGCGCCGATCGTGTAGATGGGGTACCCGGTCGAGGTGTGCGCCGGTGAGACCAGCCAGGTGCCGATCCCGCCGACGACGATCACGATCACCGTCACCAGCGCGAACCGCTTGGCGCCCTGGAGGGCGATGATCACGCCCATGAACACGAACGGGACCGTGTTCGCAATCAAGTGCTGCCAGCTCGCGTGGATGAACGGCGCGGTGAAGATGCCCCAGACGTGATCGATGCTGCGGGGCAGGATGCCGTCGCTGTCCAGATGGTTCGAGTCGAGCGTGTTGATCAGCTCGATGAACCACATGAACACGACGACCCCAGCCAGAACCGCGACGCCTTCGAGTTGCGCCTGACCTCGACGCGGACGGGGCGGGCGGGCTGGAGCCGGTGGCGTTGGCGCAGTCGTGCTCACGCGCTTAAGGATCGCAGGTGGCTGCCACGGGCGGTGAAGGTCTGGCTAAGAATCGAGCACTTGGGCCGCCACCGCCAGCGCCACCTCCGCGCGGGTGCGAAGCGACGGCGCGAGCACGAACTCCTCGGGGGTGTGCGCGCCGCCGCCGCGCGGGCCGAGGCCGTCGACGGTCAACGGTATGTGGGGGGCGAGGTGGCTCGCGTCGCTGGCGCCGCCGCGCGGACTGCCGATGATCGGGCGCCCGAGCCTCGCGCCCGCCTGCTCGAGCAGCCCCCGCGTCGCCTCGCGCGAGTCCATCCCTGGCCAGATCCGCAACATCTTCGTCTCGAGGCCAACGCCGTCGAGGTCGGCCGGCACCGCCGCGCACACCGAGTCGAAGGCCTCGCTGTGGTCGGCGCGCATGTCACACAAGAGCTCGCCGTCGGCCGGCACGACGTTGAACGCTTCACCCGAGCGCACCACGGTCGGAACCACGCTGAGCCGCTCGGGGCCGTCCGGGTCGTGGTGACCGGCGACGTCGATCGCCGTCGCCGCCAGTGCCAGCAGCGCGTTCCGTCCGCGGTCGGGAGCGCTGCCGGAGTGTGACGCCCGGCCGGTCGCGACAACCTGCATCGTCCCGGCGGCCTTGCGATGGACGATCACGGCCTCGTCCCCGTCGGAGGTGAGCTGCCCGCCTTCGAAGCACAGGCAGGCGTCATACGAGGAGAACGTCTTCACGTGGACGAACTCGTGCCGGCGCCACTCCTCGTCGGTGACGAGAAGGACTGTCAGCTCGGCGAACGTCTCGGGAAGCGGCGCGAGCGCCCGCGCCACCCCCAGCGCCAGCACGACTCCGCCCTTCATGTCGACCGTACCCGGGCCGTACAGCCGCTCGCCGTCGCGCCGCAGCGGTGCGTGCGAGGAGTGCTCGATCACCGTGTCGAGGTGACCGAGCAGCAGCAGCCGCCGCGAGCCCTCCCCGGCGATCCGCGCCACGAGATCGTCGGCGCTTCCTGGAGTCGAGCACGGAACCCGCTCGATCTCGGCCTGCGGCGGAAGGAACGCCGCACACAGCGCGATCGCCTCCTCGGCCCCCTCCACGTCGCCCGACGGCGAGGAGACCGCGACCAGCGCCTCGAGCTCGCGCGTGGCCCGGGCTGCGATCTCGGCGGCGCCGTCAGCGAGGAACTGATCCATCCGCGTACTCCGCCGACCGCGCCAGCGCCAGCACTTCGCCGGCGGGTACCGTTCGGGGCGGTCTCCGTTCGCGCACATGGCGCGCCGACAGCTCACACAGGGCGTCGTTGACCGGTGTCGCCACGCGGTGCAGGCGGCCGAGCAACGCGATCTCGCCGTTCAAGTAGTCGGTCTCGACGGTCGGCGTCCCGCGCGCGATGCTCTGCCGGGTCGATGAGCCGGCGCGCTCGCGCCCCGCGATCGGTTTCAGGTCGAGCCGCGCCCAGCGTGCCTCGACGTCGTTGACGTCCTCGGCCACGAACTCGATCCCGGCGGCGAGTAGGACATCTCTCCCCTCTTCTCGCGCGAGCTTGTAGAGCTCGTCCGCGTCGGGACCGGGCTCGCAAATCGCATCGACGGCGTTGCCGACGTTGTTGAGCAGCTTGGCGTACTTGAAGCGCATGATGTCGGGCCGCGCCACCGAGCTGAAGTCCGAGGCGCCGAGCGCATCCGCGATCTCCTCGCACAGCGCGTCGAGCCCGCCCGGATAGCGCCCGACGTCGATCACGCCGGTGCCGCGGGTCCCGTAGGCCTGGACGATCCCCGGCTCGAGATGCGCGGTCGGCGACATCACGACCGCGCCGTACACGTTCGCGAACAGCCGCAGCGCGACCCGCTCGTTCTCGACGCCGTTCTGCAGGCACACCACCGGGGTGCCCGCCGGCGCCGCGCCGCGCATCGCCTCGAGCGCGGCGGCCGTGTCCTGACTCTTGGTCGCGAGGAGCACGACCTCGTCGCCGCCCCACTCGAGCGCACCCGGTGAGTCCGCCACCGGGACCTCGAGCACGACGCTGCCGCCGGGCCACTCGAGCGTCAGCCCGTGCTCGCGGATCGCCTCGTAGTGCGCCCCGCGCGCGATCAGGGCGACGTCGAAGCCCGACTGGTGCAGCTTTGCGCCCACCACGCCGCCGATCGCGCCCGCGCCGAAGATGACAAACCGCATCCGGCGGTCTATACCCGCATCGCCTGCCGGACGACCCGATGGCGGGCCGCCCCGGCCTCGTCCAGGCGTCTGACCGGCGTCGTGTACGGCGCTGCTCTCGCGATCTCCGGGTCCTCGGCGGCCTCTCTGAGGATTTCGGCCACGATTTCCGCGAAGCGGTCGAGCGTCTCCTTGGTCTCGGTCTCGGTCGGCTCGACCATCAGCGCCTCCTCGACCACGAGCGGGAAGTACACGGTCGGGGGATGGACGCCGTGATCGAGCAGGCGCTTGGCCAGATCGAGCGTCTTGATCTTGAGCGCGCGGCGCATCGGCTCTCCCGACAGTACGAACTCGTGCATGCAGAGCCGGTCATACGCGACCGGCAGGTACTCGGCGACGTCGGCTTCTCGCAGCTTCGCCAGGAGGTAATTCGCGTTGAGGACCGCGGTCTCCGACGCGTCGCGCAGCCCGGGGGCGCCGAGCGAGAGGATGTACGCGTAGGAGCGGACGAACACTCCGTAATTGCCCTGGAATCCACGCAGGCGCCCGATCGACTTCGGCCGGTCGTAGTCGAGGTCGTAGAACGGCTCCTTCCCGTTCGTGGTCGACTCGCGGCGCACGACCTGCGGCCGGGGCAGATAAGGCTCGATCTCCTCCGACACCGCCACTGGGCCGGCGCCGGGGCCGCCGCCGCCGTGTGGCTGCGTGAACGACTTGTGCAGGTTGAAGTGGACGATGTCGAACCCCATGTCGCCCGGGCGGCTGATCCCCATGATCGCGTTGAGGTTCGCCCCGTCGTAATAGAGCGTGGCGCCGACGCCGTGGACGATCCGCTCGATCTCCTCGATGCCGATCTCGAACAGCCCGAGCGTCGAGGGGTTGGTGAGCATCAGGCACGCGACGTCGTCGCTCGCCTTGGCGCGGAGGTCGTCGAGATCGACGTTGCCGCGAGCGTCCGTCCCGACCTTGACCACCTCGTAGCCGGCCATCGTCACCGTCGCGGGGTTCGTCCCGTGAGCCGTGTCGGGGGTGAGCACCTTGGTCCTGCTCTCGCCCCGGTCCTCGTGGAGCGCGCGCGTGAGCAGCACGCCGGCGAGCTCGCCCTGCGACCCGGCGCTCGGCTGGAGCGAGACGTGGGGCAGCCCGGCGACCTCGCCGAGCGCGTCCTGCAGGCGCCACATCAGCTCGAGCGCCCCTTGCGCGTAGCGTGGGTCCTGAAGCGGGTGCAGGCGCGCGTGGCCCGGCAGGGCCGCGACTCGCTCGTGGAGCTTGGGGTTGTGCTTCATCGTGCACGAACCGAGCGGGTAGAAGCCGGTGTCGAGATCGAAATTCCGCTTCGACAGGCGGTTGTAGTGGCGAACGATCTCGGGCTCGGGGACCTCGGGCAGGCGCGGCGGGTCCGCGCGCCGTTGGTCTCGCGGCAGGAGCTCGTCGAGTGGGCGCTCGGGAACGTCGAGCTCGGGCGGGACGAACGCGCGCCGCCCCGGCTTGGAGCGCTCGAAGATCGTCAGCGTGTCGTCGGCTTGCGCGATCATGCTCCCGCCTTCACGATTTGCCGCTCCGCCGCCACCGCCGCCCCGAGCGCATCAGCGAGCCGATCGATGTCCGACCGCGTCCGGCGTTCGGTGATCGCGACGAGCAGCCCGTTCGGGTGCTCGGGGTAGTCGCGCACGAGCGGGTAGCCCGGGTTGATCCCCTGCTCGCGGCAGCGGGCGATCACCCGGTCCACCGGGGCGTCGAGCGCGACGGCGAACTCGCGTACGACGGGCCGATCGTGAATCTCGGAGACGCCGTCCACCGCGTTCAGCCGGTCGCGGGCGTACGCGGTCCGCTGGAGCATCAGCTCGACCAGTTCCACGATGCCCTGGCGCCCGAGCCAGCTCAGGTAGATCACGCCGGCGAGCGCGTTCAGCGCCTGCGCCGTGCAGATGTTCGAGGTCGCCTTCTCGCGGCGGATGTGCTGCTCGCGAGTCTGGAGGGTGAGCACGAATCCGCGCTTGCCGTCAATGTCCTTGGTCTCGCCGGCGATCCGCCCGGGCATCCGACGCACCAGCGCGTCGGTGGCGGCGAAGAATCCGAACGAGGGGCCGCCGAAGTCGAGCCGGTTGCCCAGCGTCTGGCCCTCGCCGACGGCGATGTCGACGCCGCACTCGCCGGGCGACTTGAGCAGCGCGAGCGGCAGCGGGTCGCACGCGCAGATCGTCAGCGCCCCCGCCTCCTTCGCGGCGCCGGCGAGCGCGGTCAGGTCCTCGACGGCGCCGAGGAAGTTCGGCTGCTGCACGATCACCGCGCTCACGTCGTCGCCGAGGTCCTCAAGGGCGGTGGCGCCGTACTTGAGCGGAGCCTCGACGACCTCCATCTCCCACGCGTGCGCGAGCGTGCGCAGGCATTCACGGGAGTGAGGGTGAACGCCGCGCGAGATGACGAAGCGCTTGCGGCCGTTCGTGGCCCTGGCGACGTACCCGGCCGCGGCCACCGCGCTCGGCCCCTCGTATACCGAGGCGTTCGACACCGGCAGTCCGGTCAGCTCCGAGATCGCCGTCTGGTACTCGAACATCGCCTGCAGCCCGCCCTGGGAAACCTCGGGCTGGTAGGGCGTGTACGGCGTGAGGAACTCCGAGCGGAGGATGATTGAGTCGATCAGCGCTGGGACGTAGTGGTCGTACATGCCGGCGCCGAGGAACGACACCTCATCCTCGGCTGAGGTGCTCCTGGCGGCGAGCGCGCGCAGCTCCTCGTAGACCTCCTGCTCGGCCAGACCGGGGCCGAGCGCCAGCGGCCGGTTCAACCGCAGGCCGGCCGGAATGTCGGCGAACAGCTCGTCGACCGAGCCGACGCCGATCGTGCCGAGCATCTCCCTCAGGTCGGCGTCGGTGACCGAGGTGTATGTAGTCATGTGAACGTCGCTCCCACCTCCGGCTCTCAGTCGAGGCTCGCCTGGTACTCCGTGGAGTCCATCAGCGAGTCGACCTCGGACGGGTCGGCCAGCCTGACCTTCACCAGCCACCCGTCCCCGTACGGGTCCTCGTTGATCATCTCGGGCTTGTCCGCGAGTGCGGGGTTCACCTCGGTGACCTCTCCCGACAGCGGCGCGAACACGTCGGAAACCGCCTTGACCGACTCGACCTCGGTATACGGCTGGTCCTTGCTGACCTCCGCTCCGACGTCCGGCGCGTCGAAGAACACGACCTCCCCGAGTGCATCCTGTGCGTACCAGGTGATCCCGAAGGTGGCGGTGTCTCCGTCGATTCGAGCCCAGTCGTGCTCGGGGTGGTACTTCAGGTCATCCGGATAGCTGGGGTCAGCCATGTCGGTGGTCACGCTTCCTTTCTGTAGAGAGGCCTGCGCTTGATCACAGCCGGACGGACTCGGCCGCGAACGTCGATCTCGAACTGCGTGCCCTCGGCGGAACTCTCGCTCGGAACGTATGCCATCCCAATTCCGCGCTCCAGACACGGCGAGAACGTCCCGCTGGTGACCTCGCCGCCGCCGACCACCGCGTTCCCCTGGCGGGCGATTCCCTGCCCCTCGATCGCGAACGGGACGAGCTTCTCGGCGGTGCCGTCCTTGCGCGCCGCCGCCACCGCCTCGGAGCCGATGAACCCCGTCGCCTCCCTGCAGCACCAGCCCAGACCGGCCTCGATCGGCCCCCGGTCCTCGCTCAGGTCGTTGCCGTACAGGTGGAAGCAGACCTCGAGGCGAAGGGTGTCGCGCGCGCCAAGACCGGCCGGGGTCGCGCCCTCGCCGGTGAGTGCGTCCCACACGCTGGTCGCGTCGTCGGGGCGGAGCAGCAACTCGACCCCATCCTCGCCGGTGTAGCCCGTGCCGCACACGAGCATCGCCGCTCCCGCCACCGTGCGCTCGCACGCGTGGAAGCGCGCCGGCAGGTTGCCGTCGGTGAGCCCGCGGACGAGGGTACGGGCCCGAGGACCCTGCACGGCGAGCATCGCGAAGTCGGTGGCGCGGTCGATCACGTCGACGTCGAAGGAATCGGCGTGCGACTGCAGCCACGCGAGGTCCTTCTCGTGGTTGGCGGCGTTCGTCACGGTCAGGAACGTGGTGTCGGAGAGGCGGTAGGTGAACAGGTCGTCGAGCACGCCACCGTCGTCCCGGCACAGCAGGCTGTACTGAGCGCCGCCCTCGGGTAGCCGGCGCACGTCGTTGGAGACCATCCGCTGGAGGAACGCGGCCGCGTCCGGGCCCGTGATCTCGACCTGGCCCATGTGGGAGACGTCGAACACGCCGCAGGCTTCCCGAACCGCGCAGTGCTCCTCGCGAATGCCGGCGTACTGGACCGGCATCTCCCAGCCGGCGAACGGAACCAGCCTCGCGCCGGCCGCAGCATGGCGGTCATAGAGCGGAGTTCGGCGTAGTTCGGTGGTGGATGACACCGAGACAGGAGGCTAGTACACGCGACGTAGCCGATGCCGGTGGGAAGGCGGCGCACCCGCTCCGCCCGGATCAGCTGCGAAGTGGGTGTCCCACCCGGGTGCCTCGCGCCCGATCCGGCGGCCAAGAGACCGGAGGCGGCGGCGCACCGGCACCCGGGGCGGGACACTCACGGAGCTATCTGCTGTGTCGAGTGGTAGATCTGAGACACGACCGCCCACGCCGGCTTCTCGTTCCCGGAAAAGTCGACCAGCCCCTTCTGGTTGAACGGTGGGTCGGGGAGCGGGTCGCCGCCCGAGTACGTCGGGAACGCCACGTAGTCCTGGAGCGCGAAGTACATCGCCCCCGACAGCCACGGCTTGGCCGCGAACACGCCGAGATGGAACGCGACCGAGTTGGCCTGGAACGCGTACGTCCCGCGCTCCTCGACCGGCCCGTTGCGGTTGGCGTCGAACCCGAACTCGGTGACCATGATCGCCTGCTTCGGGTAGCACGCGCGCACGGTGTCGAGGAACGGGCTCAGCGCGTCGCGGTCGTCGTCGCCGCCACCGCCGGCGTCGAACCAGCCGAAGTACTCGTTGTCCCCGATCACGTCGAGCGGATCCCACGCGCTCTGGCAGCCGAGGCCGGGCCAGTTGCTGACCGCCATCCCGACTGGACGCGTGGGATCGAGCTTCTTGGCGAGTGCGGTCGCGCCGGCGATGTAGCGCGCCTCGGCTGCGGTGGCCGGCGAGGGGAGCTCGTTGCCGATCGACCACAGCAGGATCGACGGGTGATTCTCGTTATCGAGGATGTTGTCCTCGAGCATCGCGTGAGCCTGAGCCAGCCACCCCGGCTGATCGAGGTACTGGGACTGGACCTGGTACACGGGGACCTCCGACCAGATCAGGATCCCGTCGCGGTCGGCCATCTCCTCCATCTCGGGTCCGACCGGGTAGTGCGCCCTGATCACGGTGGCGCCGAGCTGCTGGACCCACGACATCAGTTGCGCGTCCTGCGCCGGGGTCATCGCCGCACCGGTCTGGAGCGTCTGCTCGTGCAGGTTGACGCCGCGGAGGTTCAGCAGCCGACCGTTCAGCTCGAGGCGACCGCCGACGACCTTGATCGTGCGAATCCCGCTGTAGGTGAAGTACCCCTGCAGCTGCCGCCCGCGTGAGTCCGTGAGCGAGAGCGTCGCGGTGTAGAGCTTCGGATGGCCCGGTGCCCACAGCGATGGGTGCGGAATCCGGACCGACCCGTGGGCGGTCCACGTCGCGTGGGGCGCGATCGTCGCCGACCCGAAGCTGAACCTGCGCCCGCCGTACATCCCGGTCAGCGCCACCTTCTGCCGGGCGCCGGTGACGTTCCGGACGAGCGCCTGTTCCTCGATGTCCGCATCGCACTTCGGACACGGATGGAGCGTGCGTATCTGGACCTGGGAGAGGTCCGCGGTCTGCACCGCCCGAAGGTAGACCTCGCGCAGGATTCCCCCGTAGTTCCACCACTGCCCGCCGGGACCGGGCGGCAGGTCGGCGGCGGTGCGCCGGTTGTCGACGCGCACGACGAGCCGGTTGACGCCGCTTCGCAGTCCGGTCAGGTCGAGCTCCCAGGGCAGATAGGCGCCGGTGTGGCTGCCGATCTCACGTCCGTTCAGCCACACGGTCGCCCGGTAGTTGACCGATTCGAACCGGATGATCCAGTGCCGGCCCGACTTGGGCACGTAGCTCGCGAACGCGCCCGCCGGGAGCGTGAAGTCGCGGCGGTACCACCCGACGTAGCCGTTCATGCTCGCCTGCGAGAAGTCGCCGGCGTTGTAGGCGTTGGGAACCGTGGTCGTCGACCAGCCGACAGTCGATGCGACGTTCCGCCACCACCCCTGGGCGACACCGACGTCGGAGGTGTCAGGGCGGTACAGCCACGTTCCCCCGAGGAGGTAGCGGCCGGTCTGCCCGTCGCTGTACCACGCGCCCTTGGTCGGCGGCGAGGCGCTGTACGCCGGGCCCTGGGCGTGGGCCACGCCGGTGGCGCCGAGCGCGAGCACGAACGCCAGGATCAGCGCGCGCCGGATCACTTGCGCCCCGTGCGCGCCGGATTGATCTTCACGCGCCGAACCACCGTGGTCTGGTTGCCGGCGCGGTCGGCGACCGTGACCGTGATCTTGTAACGGCCGGGGCGTCGGTACACGTGCACGACCCGGTGAGTCCCGGGCTTGATTTGCGTCACGGTTCCGTCCCCCCAGCGGATCGTCAGCTTTGCGACGCCGGATGCCGGCGCCGGGTCGCTGTAGCTGAGGCGAGCCACCTCTTCCGAGCCGACCCGGCGCGGACCCGCCGCGGTCACCTTCAACACCGGCGCCACCGTGTCGACGAATATCCGCGCGACCTTCGAGACTCCGGTCAGGCTCGCCGGATTGGTCGCGGTCACCCGCCAGCTGTGCGGGCCGTTCGCGAGCGCGGCCGGGACCTGCAAGGAGGTGCCAGTCGTCTGCCCGACCTGGGTCCCGTCGAGGCTCACGGTGTACGTGATCGGGCCCCAGCGAGCGCTCGACGCCGCCCAGCGGAGCACCGGTTGCGTGCTCCGTGTATACGCCAGCTTCCTCGCCACGGTCGCCGCCCCGGGCGGCTGATACATCTGGTCGACCACGATCTGGTTCGACCCGGTGGCTCCCTGCACCCAGGCGACCGCCGCGTCCCCGCCGCCGTCGCCGGTCGCGGCGATTCCGCGCGCCGCGTCGGTCGGGCCCTGGGCCGGCGAGGACAGGACGAGCTCAGGGCCGAGCGTCGAGGCCCGCGGCTCGTACCGGACGCGGATCTCCCCCGGCCCGGTCGTCCCGGGCGTCTGCTGCCAGGCCACGAGCGTCGAGAACAGGCCCGCGACCCCGGGAACCGGGTCGGGCGGCGCCGTCCCCGCCAGGCTGTTGACCTGCAGCACCGGGCCGTAGGCGCCGTTGTTGCCGAGCTCCATCGCCACCACGTTGTCCGAGGCCTGCCCGGCGGCCGTCACGAACCCCTGGCCATACTCGGTCATCGCGACCGCCGGGTCCGTGCCGCTGTCGGTTCCGGGGGTCGAGAGCCCATCGGCGGACGTGGCGCCGTCGTACTGCGAGGCGCGGAGCCGGTTCACCATCACTCGCGACTGATCGACGCTCCCGCAGGAAACGGTCTCCTGGAAGGCGACGTCCGCATAGGACGAGTCGCCCCCGGTCGATACCGCCGGATTCCCCGCCGACACCTCACCGCATCCCGAAATCGACGCGGAGTCGGCCTGCTCGTCGACTACGCTCGGCGCCGTCCCCCACACCCGGCGCGAGAACACGTGGCCGCCCTCGCCCCAGACCACGATCGCGACGCCGTCGCCGGCGGCCGCGACCTGCGGCGCACCCGATCCGGTGCCGGCGTCGTCGGCGGGCGTGACGTTGAGCGGCGCCCCCTCCAGGGACCAGGCGCCGTTGTCGTAATACGCGGTTCTTACGTCGTGTCCCGCGGCGTCGGCGACCGTGAAGGCCAGGTAGCCCTTGCCGAAATTGGTCATCTGAAGCGAGGGGTTGCTCGCTCCGGCGGCCAGTGCTTGCGGCGAGCCGAACCCGGCGGTGCTGCTCGCCTTGTCGACCACGTATAGCTGGCCGGCGTTGATGAACCCGACCAGCAGCACGCCCCCGTTGCCGGCAGCGAGCACGGGCTGGGAGGAGGCGCCGGCGAACCCGGCGTCCACCTGGACCGGCGACTGGAACTGCCCGCCCAGGAGCGCCGAGATGTACACGTGCGAGATGCCCGAGACCGCCTTGACGTACACGAGCCCGCCGGTGCCGTCGCGCGCGATCGACAGCCCGCCCAGACCGGAGATCGCCGCGCTCGGACCGTCGATCACGGTCGGCGGCGCCGGGGACGGCTGGGCCAGCGCCGGGCTCGCGAGTGCGGCGAGCGTGCCGAGCGCGAGCAGCGCGACGCGCGTCAAGGAGCCCTGGATCAGTTGTCGGCCGTAACGTCTGACGGGTCTACAACAACTCAGGACCGCGCAGGTTGCGCCGCACCGAATGACGGATCATTAACTCAGACGGTTCAGCGATCCCGGAGGAACGACGGGATGTCGATCTCGTCGTCGCGGATCTCGAGCGAGGAGCGCTGGTCGTCGTCCATCGTCACGTCGCGATCGCGCCCGCGCCGGCGGGTCGACTCGCGGGCCTGGCTCGGCCGCGAGTAGCGATGGTCGAACCCGGTCGCGATCACCGTCACCCGCACCTCGTCGCCCATCGCGTCGTCGATCACGGCTCCGAAGATGATGTTCGAGTTCTGGTCGGCGGCGCTCTGGACAATCTCAGCGGCCTCGTTGACCTCGAACAGCCCGAGGTCGTGCCCGCCGGTGATGTTGAGCAGGATGCCGGTGGCTCCCTCGACGGACTCCTCCAGCAGCGGCGACGAGATCGCCGCCTTGGCCGCCTCGGCCGCCCGGTTCTCACCGCCGGCGTTTCCGATCCCCATCAGCGCGGTCCCGGCGTCGTGCATGATCGTGCGGACGTCGGCGAAGTCGAGGTTGATCAAGCCCGGGATCGTGATCAGGTCGGTGATGCCCTGGACGCCCTGGCGCAGGACGTTGTCCGCCTCCCGGAACGCGTCGAGGATCGTCGTGCGCCGCTCGACGATCGCCAGCAGCTTCTCGTTGGGGATCACGATCAGCGTGTCGACGTTCTCGCGGAGCTTGCTGATGCCGTCCTGGGCCTGGCGGGCGCGCGTCGTGCCCTCAAACGCGAACGGGCGCGTGACGCACCCGACGGTCAGCGCACCGATCTCGTTCTTGGCGATCTCCGCGATCACGGGGGCCGCGCCGGTGCCGGTACCGCCTCCCTCGCCCGCGGTGACGAACACCATGTCGGCGCCCTTCAGCGCCTCCTTGATCTCGTCGCGGGACTCCGCCGCCGCGCCCTGGCCAACCTCCGGGTTGGCCCCCGCGCCGAGGCCCTTGGTCAGGTCGTGGCCGATGTTCAGCTTGATGTCGGCGTCGCACATGGCGAGCGCCTGGGCGTCGGTGTTGCACGCGATGAACTCGACTCCGCGCAGGCCGGCGTCGACCATGCGATTGACCGCATTGGTGCCGCCGCCGCCGACGCCGACGACTTTGATGACTGCGAGGTAACTGCCGCTTTCCATTGGTGACCGTCCGACCCTTGAGTTAGCGTTGAGCGTTTTGTGGCCAGTCGCTCCTAGCGGGAGTTTCGCACGTTATGCCCTGGAGTTGCGGGAAGTCAACGTTCTCGGCCCGGACGCAAGCTCCGTTGCAGATCGGCCAACCCTCGATGGGCGCCGAAGAGTTGCGAAATTTTCAACCTAAACCTCGACTTGAGGGTTAGGCTCCTCCTGGAGTCGCGCTGGAGGCTTGACTGTCGGACGTTCCCAGGCTCCCGCCGCCGGCGCTCTGCGTCCCGCTCGTGGCCAGGCCCGCCGCGGCCAGCGCCTGGGCGCCAACCCCGGCGGCCGGCATCGCCGGATCACTCACATCGATATATGTGGCGCCGGCCGACGCCGGCGCGGCGAGCACCGCAGCCGCGGCCGCCCATTTGGCGGCGAACCGATTCGGCGGGCCGAAGTAGATCGCCGGCCCCGAGCGCAGCTGCACGACCAGCCCCCGCGGCGAGGTCGTCGTGACCTGGCTGATCTTCGCCTCGAACCGGTGCGGCGCCGCCGCGAGCAGCGCGAGAGCGTTCAGCGCGGTCTGATCGGTGACGCGCGACCCACCCGGCAGCGAGCTCAGCGGGACCGTGGGCAGCGACGCCGCGGGCACGTCGTGCAACAGCGTCCCGTCGGGGCTCGCCGCGATGCTCTCGCCACCGGCGACGAGCGCGCCGACCGGCAGCTGCTCGATCACGTGAATCCGCATCCCGTGCGGGAACTGGGTGCTGACCCGCAGGTCCTTGACCACCGGATACGGCGCGACAGCGGTCCGGAGCTGGCCCAGGCGCACGTCGAGCGTGGTCATGTTGCGTGCCGCGAGGTTGAGCGCCGACCGGATCGCGCCCGAGTCGGGTCCGGACACGCCGGTGACGGTCACCCGGTCGACGGACACGAGCGGGGAGTCGCGGAGCCACACCCACGCCCCCCCGAGCAGCGCCAGCGCCGCCACCACGCCGAGGACGATCCACACGCGCAGCCGTACGCGTCCCTTGGCGATGATCATCGGCGGCGCCAGTCGGCCGGAAATTCGACGGGTCCGAGCGCCTGCACCTCGGGCTCGAGGTCGATGCCGAACCGCTCCTTGACGCGCCGGCGCCCCTCGGCCATGACCGCGACGACGTCGGCGGTGGTGGCGTCGCCGTGGTTCTCGACGAAGTTCGCGTGCTTGGCCGAGAACCCGGCGCCCCCGATCCGCAGGCCCCGGCACCCGGCGGCGTCGAGCAGCTGGCCGGCGGTCCGGTTCTCGGCGCGCGGGTCATCGGGGTTCTTGAAGGTCGAGCCGAACGTCTTGATGCCCGACGGCTGGGCGGCCTTGCGGCGGGCGCGCATGTCGGCGAGCGTCGCCTTGACCTCGTCGCTGGCCGCCTCGGCAAGGGCGAACGAGGCCCGGGCGACGACCTCGCCGGCACGCAGGCCCGAGCGGCGGTAGGCGAAGCCGAGCTGCTCGGGGACCCGTCGCTCGGTACCCCCGGGACCGGTCACATCGACCCATTCGAGCACGCGCGCCAGCTCGCCCCCGTACGCGTTGGCGTTCATACGAACCGCCCCGCCGACCGTCCCGGGGATGTTGACTCCGAACTCGATGCCGGTCAGCCCGGCCTGGGCGGCCCGCGCTGACACCGCCGGCAGGCGCGCCCCGCCCCCGCAGCGAATCTGGGTTCCGTCCAGTTCGATCGTGCTCAGCTCCTTGTCCAGCTTGAGGACCAGTCCACGGACGCCGCCGTCCGCTACGAGCAGGTTCGACCCCGACCCGACGACCCCTACCTCGTGTTGCTCGGCGTCGGCCCAGGCCAGGAGCCGCTCGAGCGCATCGATCGACCCGGGGCGGGCGAACAGCTCGGCGGGTCCGCCGGTGCGAATCGTGGTGAGACGGGCCAGCGGATAGTCCCGCTGGACCCCGGGGGGCATTTCGGCCATCGAACGGCAGCGTAGATTGCGGTCCGGCGAGTGGATTGATTCGACGGCGGGCCGTGGGGCGGATTGGATTCAACGGCGGGCACCTGACGGGGGTGTGGCGAGCTCCTTGCGGGGCGACCACCCCGAGAGAACCTGCAAAACACGACAATTCCCGCGATCCGGCGGGACCGTGACATGGGACGCATGTGGGGCATGCGTGGTAGGTCACGGTCGGGCCGAAGCTCCGCGATTGTCGTGTTTTGCATGCCAGGCACACCGAGAAGCTTCCGGGACCACCGCAGCCCACCCTCGGGTGCCCGCCGTTGATCCGCCGGCGGTGCCCACCGCCTTCGGGGTCATTCAACTAGCGGTCGACCAGAGACCGGGCCAGGGCGTCGACGTCGCCGGCACCCATCGCCAGGCACATATCACCGTTCCGGAGCGTGGCGCCCAAGAAGCGACGAGCATCATCGAACGACGGCATCCACGCGACCACGCGGCCGTCGGACGCGTCCGCGGCGGCGGCGGCGATCAGATGCCCATCTACCCCCGGAAAGTCCTCGGCGCGCTCACGGGCCGGGTAAACGGCAAGGACCACGGTGACATCGGCGCCGGCGAGAGCACGACCGAACTCGCGCGCGAGCGCGCGCGTGCGCGAGTAGAGATGCGGTTGGAATACGGCCACGAGCCGCTCCGGCACGAGCGTCCGCGCGGCGGCGATCGTGGCGGCGACCTCCGTGGGATGGTGGGCATAGTCGTCGTATATGGGGATTTCTTTTTCGGTGGACCCGAGCAGCTCGAACCGCCGTCGAGCCCCTCGAAAATCAGCCAGAGCGGCGGCAGCCGCGGCCGGATCGGCCCCCGCGAGAGCGGACGCGGTCAGCGCGCCCGCCGCGTTCAGTGCGTTGTGCTCGCCCGGAACGGCGAGCGACACCTCGATCCCGCGCCAGTGAAACCGCGATCCGCGCGGAGACATCGCGGTGTCGGCGGCGTCGTAGGCGAGCGCGCCGCCCGGGGCGAGGGCCCGGAGCCGCGGACGGTCCCACACCACCGCCCCGAGCTTCGCGCGTCCCATGAACTCCCGGAGCGTCTCCTCCAGGTCCAGTCGCGAGCTGTAGGTCGAGTGGTGGTCGAGCTCGGCGTTGGTCAGCACGGCGATCTCGGGCCACAGCCGGAGCAGCGAGCGGTCCGATTCGTCCGCCTCGACGACGATCCACTCGCCGCTCCCCCAGCCGGCATTGACCCCGGTGTCGCCGAGCTCACCGCCGACCACGTAGGCGGGATCGAGTCCGCACGCGCGGAGGATGTGGACGACCATCGCCGCGGTGGTCGTCTTGCCGTGGGTGCCGGTGACCGCCAGGCAGCGGCGCAGCGACGCGATCTGCGCTAGCAGCTCCGAGCGGTGCAGTTCGCGGCCCTCGGCGGCCCGGCGCTCGGGATTGTCCGGCGGCACGGCGGTCGAGAACACGACCTCGGCCCCAGGCGGGACGTTTTCGGCCCGGTGCCCGAGCGTCGGCTCGATCCCGTGCTCGCGCAGCCGCTCGGTGTAGCTCGACGCCGCCCGATCGGAGCCGGTCACGCTCGCGCCAAGCTCGCGGGCGATGATCGCGAGCCCGCTCATCCCCGCCCCGCCGATGCCGACGAAGTGGAGCCTCCGCGCGGACCAGTCCTCTTCGGGTCGGTTCACTCCTCGCGCTCGAGCACCACGACCGGGATGTCCCGCTTCGTCTTGTGCTGATACTCGTCGTAGGCCGGCCAGCGGCCGGTCATCAGCTTCCACAGCTCAGGCTTCTCGTCTGGCGTGGCGGTCCTGGCGCGCGCCTGGAAGCGATCTCCGCGCACCTGCACGGTCACCTCGGGGTCCGCGGACAGGTTCAGATACCACGCCGGATGCTCCTCGGCGCCTCCCTTGGATGCGACCACCACGTGGTCGTCGCCGTGCTTCCCGTAGATCAGCGGTGTGCTCCGCGGATCGCCCGAGCGCCGGCCGGTAGTCGTCAGGATCAACACCGTCGTTCCCTGCCAGTCGTGTCCCTCGGCACCATCGGTCTCCTGATACCGCTTGACATGCTCCTGGCCGAACAGCATCCCTCCACCTCGATTCCGGTTGTCTGGGCGAGGCTATACAAAGCGTGTGCGCCGCGCACGGAGATGGGAATCGTCGCGCCTGACGGACGCCGGGACCGCCCGCGCGAGGACTTGTCGTTCGCCGTCTCCCGCATTTCGAAACTGTCGATCCTCACCGGTCACGAGCGGCGGTGAGGATCTCGTGCGCGATGTCGCGGGCCGCCTCCGGCTTGGCCAGCGCCGCCGATGCCCGCCCCATCGCCGCGAGCCGCCCACGGTCGGCCAGCAGGCGCCCGACCTCGTTGGCCAGCCGCGCCGGGGTCAGCTCGCTGTCGGGGATCACGACGGCGGCGCCGGCGCTCGCCATGAAGCTCGCGTTGGCGCTCTGATGATCGGCGGTCGCGTAGGGGTAGGGCACGAGCACCGCCGGCTTGCCATGCGCAGCGATCTCGAAGATCGAGCCGCCCGCCCGCGCCACCACCAGGTCGCTCGCGAGTAGCGCCTCGCCAAAGCGCGGGACGTAGCCGCGCAGGTCGTAGTGCGCCCCGGGCGCCTGTAAGTCGAGGTCGCGCAGATCGCGCTCACCGGCGGCGTGGAGCACGTGGAATCGCGCCCCCGCGAATGCCTCGACCGCGGCACGGTTGATCGACCGCGCGCCCTGGGAGCCGCCGAACACGAGCACGCACGACTCGCGTAGGCCGATCCCGAACCGCTCCCGGGCGGCCTGCCAGTCGGTGGCTATAGGCGGGACGGGCCGGCCGGTGACCCGGTAACTCGAGCCGTCGCGGCCCTCGATCGGAAACGCCAGGCACACCCGCCGCGCGAACGGCGCCAGCAGCCGGTTGGTCAGCCCGAGATGGCTGTCGGCTTCGGTCAGCACCAATGGAACGCGTGAGAGCACGGCGGCCAGCCCCACGGGCCCTGCCACGTAGCCCCCTGCGGCGAGGATCGCGTTTGGACTGATGTCCTTGACGATGCGACGAGCCTCGCGAACGGCGGCGGCCGCGACCAGCGCCGCCCGGACCGCCTTCAGCGGGTGCCCGCGTGGCAGCGGCATCACGCGCAGCGTGCGCAGCTCGTATCCGGCGGCCGGGACCAGCTCGCGCTCGGCGCGGTCGCCGCCTACGAAAGTGACCTCGGCGCCCTCAGCTCGCAGCGCGTCGGCCACCGCCAGCGCCGGTACGACGTGTCCGGCGGTCCCGCCGGCGCCGATCACGATCCGCGGCGCTTTCAACTTTCGGTGTCCGAACGAGTTGCAGCTGCCGCCCCGGGCGGCCGATGTTGAGCAGCACGCCGACGCCCGCGAGCAGGACGCACAGGTTCGTCGGGGCGTAGGAGATGAACGGCAGCGGCACGCCGGTCAGCGGAGCGAGCCCGAGGACGACGAAGATGTTGAGGATCCCCTGGCAAAGAATCAGCGAGGTAAGCCCGGTCGCGAGCAGCTTGGCATACCGGTCAGCGGCGCGGCGCGCGGTTCGAAGGCCGGCGTAGGCGATCATCCCGTAGAGGCAGACCACCCCGAGGATCCCCAGCACCCCGAGCTCCTCGCCGATCACCGCGAGGATGAAGTCGGTCTGAGCCTCGGGCAGGTAGAAGATCTTCTGCACCGAGCGGCCGAGACCGACCCCGAACAACCCTCCCGACCCGAGCGCGATCTGTCCCTGGACCGCCTGGTAACCGGCGCCCGACTTCGTCGCCTCGGCCCACGGATGAAGGAACGAGGTCAGGCGCGCCCGCTCGTACGGCTGCGCGGTCGCCAACAGGACCACGCACAGCGCGACGATCCCGGCCAGCAGCGCGACGTAGCGCATCGGCATTCCGGCGGCGACCAGAAGCGCGGCGACCGTGAACGCTATGACCAGCGTGGTTCCGAGGTCGGGTTCAACGACGATCAGCAGGCATGCGGGGCCCGCGAGGATCGCGATGGGCGCCACCGCCTGGCGGAAGCTGCGCATCCGCTTCGGGTGCTCGGCGAGATACCGGGCGACGTAGAGGACGATCGCGAACTTCATGAGCTCGGACGGTTGGAACTGGATCGGTCCGGCGGAGAACCAGCGGCGCGCGCCGTTGACGACCACGCCGAAGCCGGGGACCAGCACGAGCACGAGCAACACGAACGAGCCGAGCAGCAGGCCGTTGACCAGCTTCGGGGTCAGGATCTCGAGCCCGCGACGCGAGAACACGTGCATCGCCGTCAGCCCGATCGCCCCAAACACGATGTAGCGGATGAACTCGCCCGTGCCGCTGCCGCCACCCGACAACACCCCGAGGGGCGAGGATGCGCTGTACACCATGACCGCCCCGAACGCGAGCAGGCACAGCGTCGCGGTCATGAGGATGCGGTGCTCGAGCGGCGGCGGGACGCGCCTCGCCGTGGTTCTTGAGCGCTTCGAGGCCGCGTTGCCGCCCGTTTGGTCGCGGCCACGGACACTGCCGGCGGCGGCCGCGGCCCGCGCCATCAGAGGGCCTCCACGAGCGCGCGGAAGTGGTCCCCGCGTGCCTCGAAGTCCGGGTACTGGTCATAGCTCGCGCACGCGGGCGAGAGCAGCACGACCTCGCCGGCGTTCGCGGCCGCGCGGGCGATCGCGACGGCGTGCTCGAGGTCGCCGGCCTGGCGGATCGGGACGCCGGTCGGGTCCAGTGCGTGGGCGAGGTCGCCGGCCGCCTCTCCGATCAGATACACGGCACGGCACCGGTCGGCGACGAGCGGCATGAGCGGCGAGAAGTCCTGCTGCTTGCCGCGCCCGCCGGCGATCAGGTGGATCGGGCTCTCGAACGCCTGCAGCGCGACGATCGTGCTCGCGACGTTGGTCGCCTTGGAATCGTTGACCCACGTGACGCCGTCCTTGACAGCGATCCGCTCGAGCCGGTGACGGACCCCGGCGAACGTGCGCAGGCCGTTCGCGACGGCTTCGGCGTCGACCCCGCGCGCGAGACAAACCGCGGCGGTAGCCATCGCGTTCTGGACGTTGTGAGCGCCCGGCAGTGCGATCTCGTCGACGGGCACGATCGGCTCGTCCTGCCACCAGAGATAGCCGGCACGTTCGGATAGGTCCGGCCCGGGGCCAGGGCCGAACGTGACTTGGCGAGCGCATCCCCCCAGGTCCTCGATCCCGAGGTCCGCGGGCGCAACCGCCAAGTCATAGTTCCCCTGGTTGGCGAAGATCTTCAGCTTGGCCGCCACGTATTCCTCGTAGGTGCCGTGGCGGTCGAGGTGATCGGGCGACAGATTCAGCAGGACGGCGGCCTCCGGCGAGAACGCCACCGTGTCCTCGAGCTGGAACGAGGACGCCTCGCACACCACGGTCACGTCGCCGGCGAGCCGGTCGATCAGCGACGACGCCGCCGTCCCGACGTTGCCGGCGACGGCCACCGGCAGCCCGGCCTCGCGATGGACGTGCCCGATCCATTCGGTCGTGGTCGTCTTGCCGTTGGTCCCCGTCACGGCGACGAACTCGTTGGGGATGAGACGCCACGCGAGCTCGAGCTCACCGAGCACCACGACGCCACGCTCTCGCGCCGCCCGGATCGCGGGCGCGTCTTGGGGTACGCCGGGGCTCTTGATGAGCGTCCTGGCGCGGGCGGCAAGATCGACGCCTGACGCATCCAGCCGTACTTCGACGCCCGCCTCGCGAAGCCTTCCTGCGTGCTTCTGCAAGCTCCTCTACCTCGAGCCGGCGTCGACGCCGACCACGGTCTGGTTGAGGGCGCGGAGCGCGAGCGCGGCGGCGACGCCTGAGCGGGCCAGCCCGACGACGAGATATGGCCCTCCCGGAAGCGGGGGCCGTGGTTTACCCACGAATGCTGAGGCGGTACACCGTGAACGCGATCGCCGCGCACGCCGCGGCGACGATCCAGAAGCGCAGGATGATCTTCGTCTCCGACCAGGCCTGCAGCTCGAAGTGGTGGTGGATCGGCGCCATCAGGAACACGCGCTTGCGGAACATCTGGAACGAGAACACCTGGATCAGCACCGACAGGGCCTCGATCACGAAGATCCCGCCGAGCAGAATCAACAGCACCTCGGTGTTGGTCATCACCGCCAGGCCCGCGATCGCACCGCCTATCCCGAGCGATCCGGTGTCGCCCATGAAGATGCTGGCCGGGAAGCTGTTGAACCACAGAAAGCCGATGCACGCGCCGACCAGGCACGCCGCGAGCAGCGTCAGGTCCACCTGCCCGTTGGTGATGAACGTGATCCCGATATAGGCGAGCAGCACGATCGCGGCACATCCGGCCGCGAGTCCGTCGAGCCCGTCGGTCAGGTTGACGGCGCTGGTCGTGCCGGCGACGACGAGGTAGATCAGCACCGGGAACAGCGGGCCCAGATCGACGCTGACGTCTACGAACCGGACCGTGATCGACTCGTTGACGCCGGCCTTCTGGGTCGCGACCCACCACAGGCCAAGGGAGATCGCGATCGTGACCGCGAGCTTGGTCCGCGCGCGCAACCCGAGCGAGCGGCGCTTGACGATCTTCGTGTAGTCGTCGGCGAACCCGAGCAGCGCGCAGGCGACGGCAGCGCCGAACACCCCGATCGACTGCCAGTCGCGCGTCGACAGGATCAGGAACGGAACCGCGAACGCGATCATGATGATGATCCCGCCCATCGTCGGCGTGCCGGCCTTGATCTTGTGGCCCGCGGGCCCCTCCTCGCGGATGTTCTGGCCGAACTCCCGCCGGCGCAGGAACTCGATGAACTTCGGGCTGAGGAACAGGCACAGAAGCAGCGACGCGGTGCCCGCGATCAGGACCCGACCGGAGATCGACCCCATTACACGCGGACCCCGGCGCTGAGCGCCCGACACAAGAGTTCGAGCCCGACGCCTCGCGAGCCCTTGACCAGCACGACGTCTCCGGAGCGCAGCAGCTCGGGGACGATCTCCGCGGCGGTCGCGGCATCCGGGACCGAGTGGATCTCGCCGTCGAACCGTTCCGCGATCGCCGCGGCGAGCGGCCCGACCGTCACGACCAGGTCGACTCCGGCCCTGGACGCCTCCTCGCCGAGCTCGTGCGTGGAACTCGGGGGCTCGCGGGCCCAGCTCGAGCATGTCGCCGAGCACAGCGACCGTGCGCGCGCGCTCCGCCGCGGCGGCGGTCTGGGCGAGATCCTCGAGGGCCGCGCGCATCGACATCGGGTTGGCGTTGTAGCAGTCATCGATCAAGAGCACGCCCTCGGCGAGCTCCATCCGCTGCCCGCGGCCCGGGGACAGCTCCAGCGCGACGTGCCCGGTCGGGATCACTCCCACCGCGCTCGCGGCCGCCACCGCCGGGAGGAGATTGCGCCGCAGATGCGCCTGCGTGAACGGCACTTCGAGCACGATTGTCTCGCCGGCGAGCTCGATCTCGACCTCGTTCTCCTCGGAGCGTTTCAGACGGACGTCGCCCCCGTCTCCGAACGTGATCGTGTGCAGGTCGGTGCGGAGGTGCGGTTCGAGCAGAGGTTCGTGCGCGGGCACGACCGCGGTCGCTCCCGGGGCGAGCGACGCGATCAGCTCGGCCTTCGCGGCGGCGATCGCCTCGATCGTGCCGAGCAGCTCGAGGTGCACCGGGCCGATGCTGACGATCACCCCGACGTCGGGGGCCGCGATCGCGGCCAACTCCGCGATCTGGCCGGTTCCGCGCATCGCCAGCTCGAGCACCAGCACCTCGGTGCCGGCCGGCGCGGACAGGATTTCGAGCGGGACGCCGATCTCGTTGTTGAAGTTGGCCCGGGAGGCGACCGTGCGCCGGTGGGGCGAGAGCAGCGCCAGCAGCAGATCCTTGGTCGAGGTCTTGCCGGTGGACCCGGTGACGCCGATTACCTGTGCGCCAAGCTCCCGGCGCCACGCGCCGGCCAAGCGTTGCATGGCTTTCTGCGGATCCTCGGCAGCGATCAGCGCCCCGGGCACGGCGCATTTGGCCGCCTCGGCGTGCTCCGGGGTAGTCAGCACCCCCCAGGCGCCGGCAGCCAGTGCCTGCGGCGCGAACCGGCCGCCGTCGACGTTCTCCCCTTGGAGCCCGACGAACAGCGCGCCGGGGCCGGCCTCGCGCGAGTCGATGACCACGCGCTCGGGACCCGTCGTCGTGGGTGCCGGGGCGACGAGCCTGGCCCCTGCAGCCCGTGCGACTTGCTCGGGTGTCCAGGTCCTCATGCTCTGATCGGGAGAGTACTTGCCGGGTCGGGCGGTTAGGAGCCGGTTACCGGGCGGCTAGGGCGCCTTCGAGCGCTTCCCGGGCCACGGTCACGTCGTCGAACGGGATCTTGCGGCCGCCTTCGAACTCCTGCCCCTGCTCGTGGCCCTTGCCGGCGATGACCACCACGTCCCCCGGCCGCGCGCCCGCGATCGCGGTATGGATCGCCGCGCGCCGGTCGGCGTCGTGCTCGGTGTCGGGGCCGGTGCCGACGAGGATCTCTTCGATGATCGCTCCGGGGTCCTCGGATCGAGGGTTGTCGGAGGTGACGATCACGCGGTCGGCGAGTCTTTTTGCAATCTCTCCCATCAGCGGCCGCTTGCCCCGGTCGCGGTCGCCGCCGCATCCGAACACGACGTGTACCCGGCCCGTGGTGAGCTGACGCGCCGCCTGCAGCACGTTCTCAAGCGAGTCGGGCGTATGCGCGTAGTCGACGAGAACCGCAAACTCCTGACCGGCGTCGACCGGCTCAAAGCGCCCCGGGACGCTGCCGGCGGTCTCGATCGCCGCCGTTGACGTTTCCGCGGAAACGCCGAGCGCTCGGACAGCCGCGTAACGCGCCGAGCACGTTGTAGATGTTGAACCGCCCCGGTAACGGCGACCGGAGGTCGGTGACGCCGTCCGGTCCGCGCACGGTGAAACGCGAGCCGTTCAGCCCGGTCTGCACGTCGCTGGCCCGGTAGTCGGCCTCGTTCTGGATCGCGAACGTGACCGCCCCAGGGATTTCCGCGGCCAGCCGCGCGCCGTACGGGTCGTCGACGTTGATCACCGCGTTTTCTGGCCGGTGATCGGCGAACAGCGACCGCTTGGCCAGGAAGTACTCCTCCATCGTGCCGTGGAAGTCGAGATGGTCCTGGGTCAGGTTCGTGAAGATCGCTGCGGCGAAGTGGATCGCGTCGGCGCGGTGGAGCTCGAGGGCGTGTGAGGAGACCTCCATCGCGCACGCTACGTCGCCCCCATCGAGCATCTCGCGAAACGTCCGCTGCAGGTCGATCGCCTCGGGCGTGGTCCGCTCGACGGGACGCTCGGCGCCCCCGATCACGCTCTTGACCGTGCCGAGCAGGCCCGTCTGGCGTCCATCGGCTTCCAGTAGCGCATGGACCAGGAACGCGGTCGTCGTCTTGCCGTTGGTGCCGGTCACGCCGACCGTGGTCAGGCTCGCGGTTGGATCGCCGTAGAACGCCGCCGCTGCCGGCGCCATCGCCGCCCGGACGCTCGGCACCTTGATCTCCGGGACGCCCAGATTGAGCGGGCGCTCCACGACCAGCGCCACCGCGCCCCGGGCGATCGCGTCCGGAGCGAAGTCGTGGCCGTCGCGGGTGAAGCCGGGGACGCAGAAGAACAGCGTCCCGTGGCCTGACGACGCGATTGTCGTAGGCGAGCTGGCCAATCTCGAGGTTACCCGCGGCTGGCGGGACGCGGAGAATTAAGTCTCGGAGGCGCATCTGGGCCTAGAGCGTACTTGCGAGGGAGGCTGGACGGCCAAGCGTCGGACCCCGCCGAACTTGGAGCCGCTTACCTTGCCCGCGTGTTCGGAGTGCTGGTCCCGATCGGCCCGGGTCCCCGTGAGGCCGCGCGCTTCGACGCGCTCCTCAGCGAGCTCGAGCGCCACGAGAATGCGCGGGATCTACGCGTGGTCGTGGTCGACGACAGCCCCGAGCCGGGTCGCCTGGGCGGCGGCCGCCCGGGCCTCGAAGTGATTCGCACGCCGCTGTGGTCGGGCGCTCCGCCCGACACGCTCAGCGCACACGTGGCGGGCACGCTTGCGGGCATCCGCCGTCGGCGAGGTGGAGTTCGTGGTCAAGCTCGACACAGACGCCGCCGTCATCCGGTCGCTCTCGCCGAGGCTTCGTGAAGCCCTCTGCGGGCCACTGCTCGGCGTCGTCGGCTCCTACGACAGGACCGCGGACGGGGGTAAGCGCGACTGGTCGGTCCGGAGGCGCACGATTGACCGGGGCGACCGGCCGTTCGCGATGGCACGTGAGCAGGGGCGGGTCCAGCTTTGGCGTGCCCCGCGACGATCAGCCGCCCCGCCTCGAGAGCATCCACGCGCTCGTCGACGTCGGCGCCGAGCTGCGTCGGGGCAACCAGCGCGCGCGAGTGCGAGCCCTTGCGGCGGGGCCTTGAGCTGGCCCATCGAGGCGGCGCCCAAGCGCTCGCGCGCCGCGCACAGATGGAGCTGTTCGCCGCCGGCGCCCGCCCGCGCCGGGCGATGCTCAGCGGTCCCGAGTCGCTCACGCCGAGTGAGCGGCGCGTCGCCGACGTGGCAGCCAAGGGCCTCACCACCAAGCAGGTGGCGGAGGCGCTGTTCGTTTCACTCAAGACCGTCAGTTCCATCTGCGCCACATCAACCGCAAGCTCGACGTGCGCTCGCGGGCGGAACTGGCAAAGGCCATGCGCGAGTCGGCGTAAGCGGCCGCACCGGGCCGCGGTGCGCCGGCGCCCCGACGCCCGGGCTCGCCGCGTGCCGGCGCCCGGGCCCGGACTCAACCCTGGCCGAACCCTTTCGTGCCCTTGGCCAGGTCGCGGCGCTCGATCACACGGTCGACCAAGCCGTAGGCCACCGCTTCCGCGCCGGTGAAGTAGCGGTCGCGCTCCATGTCGGCGTGCACCCGCTCGAGCTCCTGACCGGTGTGCTTGGCGTAGATCTCGTCGACCCGCGCGCGCAGCGCCAGCACCTCGCGGGCGTGGATCTCGATGTCGCTCGAGGGGCCCTCGAAGCCGCCGGAGGGCTGGTGGATCAGGATCCGGCTGTTAGGCAGCGCCAGGCGCTTGCCGGGCGTTCCGCCCGCCAACAGCAGCGAGCCCATCGACATCGCGATCCCGTAGCAGATCGTCTGCACGTCGGGGCGGATGAACTGCATCGTGTCGTAGATCGCCATCCCGGCGTAGATCGAGCCGCCTGGGGAGTTGATGTAGAGGTGGATGTCCTTGTCGGGATCGTCGGATTCCAGGTGGACCAGCTGGGCGACGATCAGGTTGGCCGATTCCTCATCGACCTGCCCGCCGAGGAACACGACGCGGTCGTTGAGCAGCCGGGAGTAGATGTCGAACGAGCGCTCGCCGCGAGCGGTCTGCTCGACGACCATCGGAACGAGTGGCATGAGGCCTCCTGTCGGTCTGGTAAGGTGCAACCAGTTGGTTGCAGCAGACCCTAGCAGACCCGCAACCTTTTGGTTGCGCGATCACTCCGGAACTCGACGAGGAGGCACGCGATGACCGATCGGATCGAGCGCGAGCTGTGGCTCCCGGCCGCCCCCGACGCGGTTTGGGAGGTGGTCACGAGCGACGGCTGGCTGGCTGACCACGTCCGCCTCGACCTGCGGCCGGGCGGCGACGCCGAGTTCGACTCGGACGGCCGCATCCGGAGCGGATGGGTCGAGGATGTCTCGGCGCCCGAGCGGCTCGCGTTCTGGTGGGCGGTGGATGATGAGCCCGCGACCCGCGTCGAGCTGAAGATCGAGGAGCGTGGCGCCGGCACACGCCTGCGCATCGTCGAGACGCGCCCCCTCGAGGTGCTCGACCTGGTGGGCGTGCCGCTGCCCGGCGCCGGTGGCTCGACGTACGGCCCCGCGCTCGTGGCGGCGTGACCGTGCCGGGACCCTCGACCCGCGGCGCTCGAGCGCGTCGGGAGCCGACGACCGCGCCGGCGCGGTGTTCGGCGCCCTGTCCGACCCGACCCGGCGAGCGCTGCTCGCGGCGATCGCCGAGCATCCCGCCGCCACCGCGACGCAGCTCGCCGCGGAGCTGCCGATCTCGCGCCAGGCCGTGCTCAAGCACCTGAACGCGCTCACCGACGCCGGCCTCCTCGACCGCACGCGGGCGGGCCGTGAGGTCCGCTACCAGTTCACTCCCGCGCCGCTGTCGGACGCCGTCGGCTGGATGGCCGAGGTCGGCGCCGAGTGGGACGACCGTCTCGCGGTGCTCCGGCGACAGCTCGGAAGCGACGTCCGCAGCCCGCAGCGCGTAGCCGGCAAGCGCCCGACTAACGCGGCTATCGCGGCGGGATCCCGAGGTACGGCACCGCCCACCCGACGATCTGCTGGAACGCCGGCGCGGCCACCGAGCCGCCGTAGATCGATCCGTGTGGCTGGTTGACGACGACCGCGACCACGAGCCGCGGGTGGTCGGTGGGAACCATCCCGATGAACGACGCCACGTAGGCGCTGTCGGAGTAATGGCCGTCGATCGCGATGTTGGCGGTGCCGGTCTTGCCCGCCATGTCGTAACCCGGAATCGCGGCGCCGGAGGCGGTACCGCCGTCGGCGAGAACGCCGCGGAGCATGTCGCGAAGCTCCGACGCCGTGGTCGTGGAGATGATCTGGTGGCCCGCCGGGAGCGACGTCGGCTTGCCGCCGACCGACTGGACGACGTGGGGCGCGCGGAGGATGCCCCCGTTCGCGATCGCCGAATAGGCCGCGACCATCTGCATCGGCGTGACCGACTCGCCCTGGCCGAACGGGAGATTCGCCATCGATGACCCCGAGTACTGCCACCAGTGCAGCACGATGCCGCTCTGCTCGCCGGGAAGATCGACGCCGGTGGGCTGGCCGAACCCGAACCGGCGAACCCAGTAGTCGAACTGCTTGGCACCGAGCTTCTCCCCGATCAGGTCGGCCCCGATGTTGCTCGAGTACTTGAGGATCTGTGCGACCGTCAGGGTCTCATACCCGTGATCCTCGGCGTCGTGGATCTGCCGGTCGGCGAACTGGAGCACGGGCGGGATGTCGAACGGCGTGTTCGGCTTGACGACCCCGTTCTGGAGCGCGCCGGCGACCGTGATCGCCTTGAACGTCGAACCGGGCTCATAGTTCAGCCCGATCGCCTCGTCCTGGAGATCGCTCGAGCTGCCGTTGGCGGGCCAGTTGGCGAGCGCCAGGATCGCGCCGTGGCCGGGTTGACCGCGATCGCGGTCGCGCCCTGCGGCGAATACTCGGCACCGACTTCGGCTAGAACCCGCTCGACCTCCTGCTGAAGCCCCGAGTCGATCGTCAGCGCCACCGTCTTGCCGGGCACGGTTGGCCGCAGGTCGTCGATCGAGATCGGCTGGCCGATCGCATCGTTGACGATCCGACGCAGCCCGTTCGTACCCTCCAGGGCGCTGTCGTACCGGTACTCGATGCCGCTTGCGCCGTCGCCGTCGAGGTGGACGGTGCCGACCACCTGCGCGGCCTCGTTCCCGCGCGGGTACACGCGGCGGGTCTCAGGAACCAGTGAGATGCCGGGAATTCGCAGGTCCGAGACGGCGTTTGCCTGGGCCGTCGGAAGCAGATGGGCCAGGTACACGAATCCCGTGTGGGGCTTTGTCAGCAGCTTCAACACCGTGAGCTGCGGCGTCCCGAGCAGCGACGAGAGCTGCGCGGATGCCGAGACCGCGTTCTTGATCAGGTATGGATCCGCGACGATGTCGTCGGCGGATTCGCTGAGTGCGAGCTCGGCTCCGTCGCGGTCGGTGATCGCGCCGCGGGGAGCCGGCACGGTCACGTTGCTCACCTGCTGCGTGGCCGCCGCCCGTTCGAGCGATCCGGCCCGGACCGAGCCGAGGTAGGTCGCGCGGGCGAGTGCGATCCCGAGAAACGCGACGAAGACGATGAAGAGGATCCCGATGCGGCGGTCTATGACTGCCACTCGGCGCTATCCCCCGGAGCTCTGCTGGGTAGTCGCTGGGGGCTGGATCGCGGCGGCGCCGGTCGCGGGAGTCTGTGAGTCGGTCGGCGTCGACTGAGCGCCCGCGGTCGCGCCCTGCGAGTCCGTGGGCGAGTCGCCGCCGTGGTCGTCGCCGGCGTGGTCGTCGTCGCGGGGGGCGGTTCCTCGGCGGGCGTGGTCTGGGAGCTGGTGGTGTCGGTCGGGGTGGCGGTGCTCGTTCCCGTCGTGTCGGTGCCACCGGTGCTGCCGGTCGTCGTGCCCGCGGAGGCGGCCGTCCCCGTCGGCGTTGCCGTCGGGGTTACCGTCGAGGTGGCGCTCGGCGTGGTCGTCGGGGTCGCACTCCCCGGCGTGCCCGCCTGCGCGAGAAGCCCGGAGCTTGTCGGCAGCAGCGACGCGCCCGGCACCGGTCACGAGCGCGCCGTTGGAGGGCGTGAGCGCCATGAACGCCGCGGCATCCGGCGCGTGGATGTTGCCTAGCGCACGGCTGACGTCGCCGTCCTGATTGGCGGTCAGGTACCCGACCGCACCCGGCGGCGGGAGGACCATGCCCATGCTGGTCGCCAGCCGCTCGATCCGCTGATCGTCGGACAGCGAGGCGACGCTGTCTCGGAGCAACTCGTTCTGGCTGGTGAGCGTCGTGGTCTGCTCGAGCGAGCGACCCATGCTCGCCCCCAGCTTCAGGATCTCGACCTGGGCCGCGACGATCCCGGCCAGCAGCACGCCGAGCAGCGGGATCCACGCCCGGCCACGTACGACGCGGTCCAGCAGCGAGTGGTCGGGCAGCGACACGACGAACGCGCCGAGGCGCTGCAGGATGCCGGTGGCCGGCTTCGCGCTCTTTGCCGGCGCGGGCGCGGGTACCGGCTTCGGCGCCCGCCTCGGCGCCGGCTCGCGGTCGATAAACGGGCGGCGGAGCGGAAGCGCGACGGCCGCGGCGACGGCGGCCGATCCGCTCGCCAATACGCCGCGCGGCAGACGCGCCGGCCGGAACGAGCGCGCCGCGCTCGTCGCCCCGGTGGCGCGGGCGGCTCTCGTGCCCCGGGTCGAGCGGTCGTCGCTCGTCTGCCGGGTCGAGCCGCCGGCGCTCTTCGGACGGCTCGCGTACGCCTTCCCCTTCGCCGGTCCGGAGACCCGCCGCGGCGGGCGCGACGTTCGCGACACGCGGCGATCGCCGGGCGCCTCACGGCCGGCCCGAGGCGTGCGCGGACGATCCGCCGTGCGGGCGCCGGCGCCGTCCAGCCTGGACGCTGCGCTACGAGCGGCCTGTGTCAGGGCTCCGGGCTTCATCCCGCGTCGCCCTCGAGCCCGGGGGCGCCGTCCCCCTCCAGCTTGCGGGCGGCACGAAGGTGGGCCGACTTCGAGCGCGGGTTGGCCTCGACCTCGCCGGAAGTCGGCGCGACGGCGCGCCTCGTCAGTAGCTCCGCTTCAGGATCGTGCCCGCATACGCAGATCGGCAGTTCCGGCGGGCACACGCAGCCGCGTGCACGCTCCGCGAGGAATCGCTTGACGCGCCGGTCCTCGAGCGAGTGGAACGAGATCGCCGCGAACCGGCCCCCGGGCCGAAGCACCTTCCACACCGCCGGCAGCGCCGCGTCGAGTTGGAACAGCTCGTCGTTGACCGCGATCCGCAGCGCCTGGAACGTCCGCCGGGCGGGATGGCCGCCCGCGAACTGCGCCGGCACGGGCACGGCGGACTTGATCACGTCGACGAGCTGCTGGGTGGAGACGAGCTCCTCTCGGTCGCGGGAGCGCACGATCGCCCGCGCGATCCTGTTGGCATAGCGCTCCTCGCCGTACTCGCGGAGCAGCCGCGCGAGCCGGCGCTCATCCCACTCGTTGACGATCTCGCGCGCGGTCAGTTCTTGCTCGGGACCCATGCGCATGTCCAGCGGGGCGTCGTAGGCGTACGAGAAGCCGCGTTCCCAGGTGTCGACCTGCATCGAGGACATGCCCAGATCGAGGTACGCGAGATCCGCGCGAACACCTTCCTCGTCCAGCTGGCCGAGCGCGGTGACGAAGTCCGCCCGGATGAACCGGGTGCGGCACGGTAGCTCGGCCGCGATCTCGCCGAAACGCTCTTCGGCCACCGGATCGCGATCGATCCCGATCAGCGTTCCCTCGGGTCCCAGGCGGTCCGCGATCAGCCTCGCGTGGCCGCCGCCACCGAAGGTGCAGTCCACGGCCGTCTCACCGGGATGTGGATCGAGCAGATCGATCAACTCCCCGGCGAGGACCGGGATGTGCGTCTGGGTCATGTCAAGGAGTGTGGCCAAGCCTTGCTGCGATGTCGGGAACACGGGTCAGAACGTCCTCGCTGTAGCCGGTGTACTTGGACCGATCGAACACCTCGAGGCACTCGCCCGAGCCGGTGACCACGACGTCCTTGTCGAGGCCCGCGTACTCCATGAGCATCGGCGGGATCATCACGCGGTTCGCTGAGTCGAGTTCGGTGTCATGCGAGTAGTTGAAGAAGAAGCGCTTCAGATCGCGCGCCTCCGGCGAGATCGGACTCCACCCCTGAAGCGCGGCAGCCGTATAGGCCTCGTACGTGTCCGGCGTCCAGATCGAGATCGACCTCGGCGCGGCGGCGGTGGTCTCCGGCGATGCGGCCAGAACCACGCCGACAGCCAGCGCAGCCCGGAACTTCGCCGGCACCGTCAGCCGGTGCTTCGCGTCGAGCGCGTGTTCGAAGGTCCCGCGGAAGATCAAGGGTTCTCATGCGGTCGGGCGAAATCTGAACCCGGGTGGCTGGGTGGGAGGAGCCCTGCCACCCGGGTTCCGCGATGCATGACCATGCGCTTGCCCCACTCTACCCCACACTCTCCCACAATGCAACTCAATTCCCACGTTCTCCCCCACTCCGCCTGCTCGGAGAGCCATTTGGGCGCAAACGCCCGTAGATACGGGCGATGACGGCGGGGCGCACCCTCGGCGGGCGGCGCAAGCTGCGTTGCAACCGCCCGGTATGGGCGCCGGCTTGCAAATTCGCCGCCGTTCCGTCCGGCGCGTGTGCGACGCTCGCGCGGGCCGTTCGTGTCGCGGCCGCCGGCGCGGGTGGCGTTTCGTCTTGCCGGCGGTCGGGTGCGGCCGGCAGCGACGGCCACGGCGTCAGCTAGGGCTACAGGCGCGCCGCTCTGAAGGGTGCAGAGGTCGCCACGGACCGTTGCCCCCTCCCGCCGAGTACAGGTAAGCGCCCAGAAGATGACCAGCGCCACGGCTTAGCGCCGCCGCGCGGTCTAGAGCCGGGACAGCTGGCGCCCACTTGCGCAACGGTGGCGCGTCGAGGGAACGAACCCCGCAAATTGGCGAAACCTTCGAACGTGCGAAAAATTCGCTGAAGTGCCTCGTGACTTTCGGCGGCATCCGCGCGTTGTACCTACGGATTTATTGTCCCCGGACCGGCCCTGGCATGGTGAGCGTGGCATCCCAGCCGACGAATGATGAATTGGCCCGCGTGTCGGCAGCTCTCGCCGAATGCGAGCGCGTGATCGAACGCGGACTGAAGACGTTCTTCGAGGTCGGCCACGCCCTCGCACGAATTCGCGAAGAGCGCTTGTACCGCGAAGCGCACACAACCTTTGAGGACTACTGCCGGGATCGATGGGAGTTCGACGCCAGCCGCGCCCGCCAGCTAATCAGCGCCGCGAAGACCGTTACCGTGGTAACGGTGGGAGGGCAGCCCGCGCCGATCAGTGAGCGCGTCGCCCGCGAATTGCGTCGCGCCGGTGACAGGGCGTCCGAGGTGTGGGCCGAGACCGTGAAGGAACACGGTCCGGCCGCGACGGCTAAGCAGACCTCCCAGGTTCGGGATCGCGTCATGTGCGACAACACCTCTCACCGAGCTGGGATCAGGCTGGTGCACGACGCCCAGGAGCGCGAGGCACGGAATCCGTCCGCTCGGCGGATCGTCTCCGACATTGAGCACGCGACGTTCCTGCTCCGCACCGCCGGTGACCTGAGCGCCGAGGAGCTGCAGGGAATCCATGACGCCTTCGCCGAACTAGGGCGCGTCCTCGGCGCGTACCCGCTCGGTCTGACGAGAACCGAGTAGCCGCTCGCCAAGGGCACGATGCCGCCCGCCAATGGCAGCGGTCACACCGCTCAAGGGCGATGAGCCCAGGCCGGAGGCGGCGCGGCTAACGCTGACGTTCTGTCGGTGAGCCGTCCTGCCAGCGTGCAGATTCTCAGAAGACCGGCGTCTGCTCTTTGGATCTCCTGCATGCCTGAGTGGGAAATCAAGACGATCTAGCGGCACTCCCTGGCGGCGGGTCCGTGGATCAGCGCTGACGCGACGCCCGAACGCCGCGCCACCACCCGAAGATAGCCGCTGAAGGTGATCGT
>CAWANN010000012.1:0-107834 GCA_963783415.1 uncultured Solirubrobacterales bacterium | reverse complement strand
GTTTCAGCGCGGAGAGCGCGCGCGTGAACGTCGACTGGAGCGCGTCCTGCGCATCGGCGTCGTCGCGAAGGATCGAGCGGCAGTAGCGGTACAGCACCTGGTGGTAGCGCTCGTACACGGCCGCGAACGCGCGCGGGTTGCCTCGGGCCGCCAGCCGCGCCAATCGCTCGTCGCCGAGTCGCGGCAGCCGCAGGGCCGGCCGCGTGGTCGGTTCGACTCTCCATTTACTTTCAGCGACGCCGGTCCGCACCGAGAGTCAGGACCTTATCCGGTGCGGCGCCGTCGGGTGCTACCGGGATCGCCACCCGCAGTTGTCACGTCCGTGCAACAAGGCCGGGCTTCCGCCCTCCCCAGGGCTAATGTCAGGCGCGTGACCGCCTTCGAGGCCGACGTGATCGTTCGCCGCACCCGCTTCGCCAGCGCGGACAGCGGCTGGGCGGTCGTCGAGGCGGCCGGCGATGACGGAACCCCGCTCGTGCTCGTCGGCCCGCTAATCCACCTCGAGGACGGCGAGCGCGCTCACGTCGTCGGGACCTCGGTCCAGGACAGCCGCTACGGGCCGCAGGTGAAGGTGACCGAGGCCACGCCGCTCCCGCCGACCGACGCCGACGCTCCGACGGCGATCGCCTACCTCATCCGGGTCAAGCACGTCGGCATCAAGCGAGCCACCGCGCTCGTCGAGAGCTACGGAGCCAGCGCCGTGTTCGACGTGATCGACCGGGACCCACACGCGGCGTTCACCGCGGCCGGGATCCGGCGGGGCAAGGTCGCCGAGGCGACCGAGTCCTGGGAGAAGCTGCGGGTCACGCGTCGGCTGCACCTGCTGCTGGCGCGCGATGGGCTGGCTCGGCTCGTTGCGCCGATCGAAAGGACGTACGGCCCGTCCGCGCATCGGATCGTGAGCGAGCGGCCGTACGAGCTGACGAGCGTGTTCGGGGTGGGCTTCCTCACCGCCGACCGGATCGCCCGACGGCTCGGCGTTGGGCCCGACAGCCCCGACCGCACGCGCGCCGCCTTGCTGCATGTCCTGTCCGAGGCCGAACGCGGCGGGAGCACGTGCATGCCGGACGACTTGCTGCTGACGGCCGCGACCGAGCTGCTCGGCTCGCCACCGGCCACCGAGCCGGCCCTCGACGGTCTCATCGACGCGGGCGACCTCGTTCGCGACGAGCAGTGGATCTACCGGACCGAGACCGCTGAGCTCGAGGCGGAGCTGGCCGAGCGCGTCCAGGAGCTCGTCGACGGAACGGACCGGCTGCGCGATCCGGCCGTGGACCCGGCCACCACGCTCACGGCCGAGCAGCTGGGCGGCGTCCGCAACGCGTTCACCCACCGCCTGTCGCTGATCACCGGCGGCCCCGGAACCGGGAAGACGGCATCGATCAAGACGATCGCCACGGTCGCGGCGGGTCAGGGCGCGCGCGTGCTGCTCGTGGCTCCGACAGGGCGCGCAGCGGTCCGGATGCACGAGGCGAGCGGCATGCGGGCGACCACCGTCCACTCTGCACTCGGGTGGATCCCCGGCGAGGGACCGACGCACGACGAGCACGACCCGCTGGGCTGCGACCTGCTGATCGTGGACGAGACCTCGATGGCGAACCTCGAGCTGCTCGTCACGCTGCTGCGCGCAGTCGGCGCGGGCGCGCACGTCGTGCTCGTCGGCGACGCCGACCAGCTCGCTCCCGTCGGCGCCGGCAAACCGTTCGCCGAGCTCGTTGCATCGGGCTCGGTGCCCGCGACAAGGCTGACCCACATCTTCCGCCAGGCGGCCGGGAGCATGATCGTCCAGGGCGCGCACGCGATCCGTCGCGGCGAGATGCCGAACTTCGCTCCGGCCGAGCAGATGCGGCGCGATCTCTTCCTGATCGAGCGGCGCGGCGCCGGCGCCGCGCTCGAGGAGATTACGTCGCTGGTTTCGGAGCGGCTTCCCGCCCATTACGGCGTCGATCCGGTCCGCGACATCCAGGTGTTCGCGCCCGTGTATCGCGGCGACCTCGGTATCGACGCGCTCAACGCCGCGCTCCGCGACCGGCTCAACCCCGACGGCCGGCCGGTCCGCGGCGGGCGCCTACGGATCGGCGACAAGCTGATGATGACCGGGCGCAACCTGCACGATCTCGGGCTCATGAACGGCACGCTGCTCCGCCTGCTCGACGAGACCGGAGGGGCCGACCTCGGCCGGGACGACTCCGCGGACGGGCGCGCCGACGATGCCGCGCTGATCCTGGGCGCCGACGAGGGCGCGATCTTTCGCCTCCCGCCCGAGCAGGCCGACCGCCTCCAGCTGGCGTACGCGTGCTCGGTCCATCGTGGGCAGGGAATCGAACTGCCGGTGGCGGTGATCGTGGCCCACCCCGCGGCCGGGGCGTTCTTCCTCCGCCGCGAGATGCTCTACACCGCCGTAACCCGCGCCAAGCTGGCCACGGTGATTGTCGGCACGCGCGAGGTCATCGTGCGCGCCGCGCGCACGCCCGACACGGGCAGGCGCCACAGCCGACTCGCGGAGAGATTGCTTCGCGATGCCGTCTCCAACGCCTAACCTAAGTCCACGGTGGCCGCGTCCGCGCAAACCTCGCCGTCCCCGCGCAAGCGGCACGCGCTCGAGCTGTTCGCCGGCCTTCCCCGCGCGTATGACTGGATGGGCGCGGTGCTCAGCTTCGGCCAGGACCCCCGCTGGCGCGCGACGCTCGTCGACGCGGTCAATCCGCTGCCCGGTCAGCGCGTGCTCGACGTCGCCTCCGGCACCGGACTCGTCGCGTTCGCGCTGGCCCGCCGCGGGTGCGACGTGATCGGGCTCGACCAGAGCCAGGACATGCTCGCGGTCGCCCGCCGCCATCTGAGCGAACGCCCCGAGCTGGAAAGCCGCGTGACGTTCGTTCAAGGCGAGGCCGAACGGCTCCCGTTCGACGACGGCGAATTCGACGCGCTCACGTTCACGTACCTGCTCCGCTACGTCGATGATCGCGCGGCGACGATGCGCGAGCTCGCCCGCGTCGTCAAACCTAACGCGAAGATCGGAATGGTCGAGTTCGGGGTTCCGAGTTCGCGACCGCTGCGGGCGGCTTGGCGCCTTCACACCCGCGCCGGGCTCCCACTGATCGGCCGGGCGGTGTCCCCCGCGTGGTACGAGGTCGGCCGCTTCCTTGGCCCGAACATCGAGGAGCTGTATGCCCAGGAGCCCGACCTGGCGGGACTATGGACGCGAGCCGGGATCGACGATGTCAGGCAACGATGGCTCAGCTTCGGCGCGGGCCTCGTGATGTGGGGAGTCAGGAACGGGCGTGGCGAGCGCGCGCCGTGAATTGGAAGAGGACGGCGGCGGCTCCGCCCGCGCCCTATCGGGAGAGGACGGCGGCGGCTCCGCCGGCGCCTCATTGGGAGAGGACGGCGGCGGCTCCGCCGGCGCCTTATCGGGAGAGGACGGCGGCGGCTCCGCCGGCGCCTCATTGGGAGAGGACGGCGGCGGCTCCGCCGGCGCCTTATTGGGAGAGGACGGCGGCGGCTCCGCCGGCGCCTTGTTCGACCGCCCGGCGTTCTACGCGCTGCGGTCGGGCGGCTGGCGCGACCTAGTCACGCTCTTGCACCCGCCGTACACGGCGTGGCACCTCAGCTACGTGGCGCTGGGCGCGGCGGCCGCGCCGCACATCTACGCGAACCGGCTGGCCGCGGCGCTTCTCGCGTTCTTCCTCGCGGTTGGGATCAGCGCGCACGCGCTCGACGAGCTGCACGGCCGTCCACTCGGGACCAAGCTGACCCGCCGCTCGCTGATCGCCCTGTCGCTGATCGCCTTCATCGGGGCGATCGGGATCGGCATCGCCGGGATCATCGTCGTCTCGCCCCTGATCGCGCCGCTCGTGCTGGTTGGCGGGCTGCTCGTGCCCGCCTACAACCTCGAGCTCGCGGGCGGGCGCTTCCACAACGACATCTGGTTCGCGCTCGCGTGGGGCGGGTTCCCCGCGTTCACGGGCTATTTCGTCAACTCGCTGACCATCCGTCCCGCTGGCCTGTTGGTAGCGGCGGCGTGTTGCCTGCTGAGCGCGGCACAGCGCCAGTTGAGCACGCCCGTGCGGCGCTTGCGGCGCAACACGACGGAGGTCACCGGCCGGCAGCACCTGCGCGACGGCGAGGTCGTCGAGCTGACCCGGGCGGGGCTGTCGGCGCCGCTCGAGGGGGCGCTCAGGACCCTGTGGATTGCGCTCGTCCTGCTCGCCGTAGGGCTGGTCGCGGTACACCCGTAGTAGTTAAATACCGCCAGCAGCCACGACGAGATTGGGGGTCGGGCGACGTGCCAGGGCGGGCGCGGCGACGCTGGACAGGTGACCGGGCCGGCACCGGGTCGGGGTGTCGAAGACGACACCAGGGTGATCACAACCGGCATCGCGCGAGGCCGAGAATCGTGCCATGTGGGTCGGTGAGGACTTGACGATCGAGGGGCTCGGGACAGGGGTCGCACCGGCGCGCACGCGCCGCCGTCGCGGCTTGCGCATCGGTGCCGCACCCGCGTGGGTCCGCGGCCGTCTGGCGACCACCCCGGGGCGGCTCGTCCTAGTCTCGATCCTGGTCATCGTCGGCGCGGTGCTGTTCGGCGCCATCGCCACCGGCGCCGAGCAGTCGCGCGAGCGCGCGGCCAAGTCCGCCCGGACCCAGACCGAGCCGCTCCTCACGCAGGCATCGAACCTGTACACGGCGCTGTCGGACGCGAACGCGACGGTGGCGACGGGGCTGCTGTCGGGCGGCGCCGAAACCGCGCTGAACCGGAGCCGATACCTCGCCGACCTCCGCACCGCGACGAGAGCACTTTCCAGGCTCACCAGCGAGTCGGGGACATCGGCGGCCTCGCCGGTGGCGCTGAGGACGATCGCCGATCAGTTGCCCCTTTACAGCGGACTGGTGGAGACGGCGCGCGCCAACACTCGACAGGGGTTTCCGATCGGCGCCGCCTATTTGCGTCAGGCTGTGGTGCTGTCGACGGGCAGCATGCTTCCGGCCGCCGACCGGATATACCGAGCCGAGGCGCAGCGCCTGAACGACGACTACCAAACCGGCACGGCGACGTCGACGCTGGTCACGTTCGCCGCCGCGAGCGCCCTAGCGCTGATCCTGCTGTTGCTCGCGCAGTGGTACGTGGCGCGGATCAGCCAGCGAATCCTCAACCTGCCCATGCTTGCGGCGACCATCGGGGTGGCGGCGATCGCGGTCTGGGGGGTCGTCGCCCTCATCAACGAGCAGAACTCGCTCTCGACCGCGCAGAAGCACGGCTCGGATCCGGTCGAAGTGCTGTCCGCGTCAACCGTTTTGCTGTCACGCGCGCAGGGCGACCTCAGCCTCGCGTTGGTCAACCGCGGCACCGACGAGACCGACCAGACCGATCTCACCGCTGTGGAGCGCGCGCTCACACCTCTGACCCGCGAAATCTCAGTCCTTGCCCGGCGAACCGGAACGATCGCCGCTGCCGACCGGTTTGACGTCGACTACGCCTCCTACCAGGCGCAGACCAACCGGATCAAGTACCTGCAGGCCAACGGCGAGCTCCCGACCGCGCTCGCGCTCGAGCCGGCTACGTCGGCGATGTCCGACCGGTTGAGCAGCGACCTCGGCGGTCAAGTCCAGGCCGCGCAGGAGCGTTTCAGCGCGGCGGCGACCAATGCGACATCCGCGCTCGGTGGACTCGCGTTCGCAATCCCGCTTATCACCGTGCTGGCCGCGGTGGCGGCTTTGCTCGGTCTGCGAGAGAGGATCAACGAGTACCGATGAGATCGCGACTTCGCCACCTCGCCGGTCTCGCGCTGGTCGCGGCGACGGTCGCGGGCTGCGGTACGACCTCCGACCGGGCCTCGAGGATGGCTCTCGCGGCGCTCCAGACGCCTGCACCACACGCCACGTCGAAGCCTCCCGGCGCGGCGGCGACGTGCACCGCGAGCCTGCGCCCGCCGGCCACGCTGCCGACACCCGACAACATGCCCGCCGGCAGCTTCATGGCGAAGATCCGAAAGCGCGGCCATCTGATCGCCGGCGTCAGCGCGGGCACGCTGAACTTCGGCTACTACAACCCGAGCAGCGGAAACATCGAGGGCTTCGAGATCGACCTCGTGGACGAGGTGGCCAAGGCGATCTTTGGCACCGCGAAGGGTCACGTGAGCCTTGTCGCGCTGACCGTCGGCCAACGCGAGCCGTTTGTCGAGGAGGGCAAGGTCGACGTCGTCGCCGACGTCGTCACGATGACCTGCGCGCGCGCCAAGAAGGTCGACTTCTCGACCGTGTACTACGACGCCAAGCAGCGGGTTCTGGTCCCGAAGAGCTCGCGGGCCAACAGCATCGCCGATCTCGCCGGCAAGAAGGTCTGCGCGACCGCCGAGTCCACCCCGATCGAAGTGATGGAGCACCTACCGCATCCCCCAGATCCCGTCGGCGCTTCCCAGTCGATCGATTGTCTCGTACTTCTCCAGGAGGGTGCAGTCGCCGGCATCTCCACCGATTCCTCGATCCTGGACGGGTTCGAGGCGCAGGACCCCAACACCAAGATCGTTGGGCCGCCCATCGCCGATGTGCCGTACGGGATGGAGATCAACATGGCCCACACCGATTTCGTGCGCTTCGTCAATGGCGTTCTCGCCCAGCTCGAGCGGAACGGAACATGGCAGCAGCTCCAGTCGAAGTGGCTCGGCCAGTTCCATCAACTCGAGCCCGCTCCCAAGCCTCAATACGACGGTTGAGATGAGCCGCGAGGACCCCACAGACGAGCTCACCCGCCTACAGCAGGCGAGCGACCGCGTCGCGGCCAACCTTCTCGAGCTCGAGATCGACTCGAGTCGACAGCTACTCGACGTGAGCACGCTGACCGGGCGATCCGCGGATCAGTGGTCGGAGGCAAGCAACGCTCTGACCGATCTATGGCGATGGCAGGGTCAGCTGAAACAGCTCCTCGAGCGGGCCGACAAGCTCCAAGGCCCCTGGCGAGCCGGCGAGCTCAGGTCCCTGCTCGACGGGGAATCGATCGAGCTGACGAGAACTGAGGTCCCACTCGCGAAGCGCGACCTCCTCGGTAGCTCGGAGATCACAGTCCGCTGCACCGCCGACGGGCTGCTCGAGCGGATGTCCCGGGCTTTCGACGAAGCCAAGTCGGTGGTGGCGCGGTTCGGCGAGGCCTCGGACGAGCTGACTCGGCGCGTGACCGCCGCCCAGACGGCGCTCGATGAGGCGCGGACGCTCGCGGCCGGGATCGGAGAATCCCACCGGCGCGACCTCGACGAGACGGCGCACGCGGTGGCGCGGCTGGCGATGTCGGCAAGCGCCGACCCCCTGTCGACCGTCCCCGCAGACCTCGACCGGGTGATCGACTCGCTGCGCGAGATCCGCCGGGACCTCGAGGCGACCGCCGCGCTCCGGCGCGACTTCGACGCCCGGGTCGCGGACGCCCGCGCGCTGCTGTCCACGCTCGACACGACGGCGGGCGAGGGTCGCGTCGCCCACGACGAGGCGCTGGTGAAGCTCTCGGTCCCGACCGCGCCCGAACCACCCACGCCGCGCAACGATCTTGGCGCCGAGCTCGACGAGATCGCTTCCCTCGCCCGCTCGGGCGCGTGGCGAGACGCCCGGCAGAGGCTCGACGGGTGGAAGTCGCGCACCGAGGCGCTGCTCGACGACGCCCGGAAGTCGCTCCGCGCCAACGCGGCTCCGATCGAGGCCCGCAACCAGTTCAGAGCCCTGCTCGAGGCTTACCAGGTGAAGGCGCACCGGCTCGGCGTCGTCGAGGATCCCGAGCTCGCGGAGACGTTCGCGCGGGCGCACGAGGCCCTCTACACGGCCCCGACCGACCTCGCGCTCGTTGCCCAGCTGGTCCGGCGCTACCAGGAGCTCATCAGTTCCGCTACCACCGCTCGGGAGGCGCCCAGATGAACTGCGAACGCGAAGGTTGCTCGGGCACGATCGTCGACGGGTACTGCGACCTCTGCGGGATGGCGCCCCCGCGCTCGGCGGCCTCGGCGGCGCCGGCGGTGACCCCAGCCCCCGCCCCGGCGGCGATCCGAGCCCCGATGCCGGCGTTCAGCAGCTCTGCGCTCACCCACCAACCGCCGTCGAGCGCGCTCACGGCCTCGACCGTCGGGTCGTCACGGCGCGCCACGACCGGCCGGACGCGCACGAGCGCGCGGGCCCACCTCGGGGCCGGGCTGGTCGAGATCGAACCGGTGCCGTTCCGCGATCCGGCGGATGCCGTCCTCGGGGCGGCCGCCGTCGTGCCCGAGAGCCGTCGTTTCTGCCCTCGTTGCGACGAGCCGGTCGGGCGCGGCCGGGACGGCGCCCCGGGGCGCACGTCGGGGTTCTGCCGAAAGTGCGGAACGCCGTTCTCGTTCGAGCCCCAGCTCGGCGCCGGCGTCGTCGTCGCGGGCCAGTACGAGGTGGTCGGCGCCGTCGCCCATGGCGGCATGGGGTGGGTGTACCTCGCCCGGGACCACAACGTGTCCGACCGCTGGGTCGTACTCAAGGGGCTGCTCAACTCGAGCGACGACGACGCGATGGCCGCCGCGCTGGCCGAGCGCCGCTTCCTGGCCGAGGTCGAGCACCCGAACATCGTGAAGATCTTCAACTTCGTCCAGCACGAGAGCTCGGGCTACATCGTGATGGAGTACGTCGGCGGGCGCAGCCTGAAGCAGATTCTCACCGCTCGCCGCGATGGGAACGCCGGCGAGCCCGACCCGCTCCCGCCGGCGATCGCGATCGCGTACGTGCTGGAGATCCTGCCCGCGCTGGGCTACCTCCATCAGCTCGGACTGCTGTTCTGCGACTTCAAAATCGACAACGTGATCCAGACCCAGCACTCGCTCAAGCTGATCGATCTCGGCGGCGTCTACCGAATGGATGACCCGACGGCGGCGGTGTTCGGCACGGTGGGCTACCAGGCGCCCGAGATTGCCTCATCGGGCCCCTCGATCGCGTCGGACCTGTTCACGGTCGCTCGGACCCTCGCCGTGCTGTGCTTCGACTTCCGCGGCTACCAGAGCAACTTCCGGTTCACGCTTCCCCCGCGGGAATCGGTCCCGCTGCTCGAGCGCTACGACTCGCTGTACCAGCTTCTGATGACCGGTACCGCGCCCGATCCGGACGACCGCTTCCAGTCGGCGGAGGAGATGGCCGACCAGCTCTACGGCGTCCTGCGCGAAGTGGTCAGCGACGAAGAGGGGCGCACGGTGCCGGCGCCGAGCAGGCTGTTCACCGGCCCGGTACGCGGCGACAAGGAGCGTCCCGACTGGCGCGCACTGCCCCGTCCGCTGGTCGACCGCGACGACCCTGCCGCCGGCTACCTGGCCACGATCACATCGGCCGACCCGCAGCAGATGATCGCCGACCTGCGCGCCGCGCCCGACCGGACCACCGAGGTCGTGCTGCGACTGGCCGCGGAGCTGATCGAGGTACGCGACTGGGATTCCGCCGAGGCGGCGCTGGCCGAGGTCGAGGCGATCGATCGGTGGGAATGGCGGGTCGCGTGGTATCGCGGCGTAGCCGAGCTCGCGCGCGAGCGCGAGTACCTCGCCCGCACAAGCCTCAAGAAGGTCTATGGCTCGCTTCCGGGCGAGCTCGCGCCCAAGCTGGCGCTCGGATTCGCGTGCGAGGGAGCGCACGAAACCGTCGAAGCCGCCGGCTGGTACGAGATCGTTTCGCGCACCGATCCCGCCTTCACGGCCGCCACCTTCGGCCTTGCGCGCTGCCGGCTCGCGGCCGGCGAGCGGACGGGAGCGCTGGCCGCCTATGACCGGGTACCCGACTCCTCCAGCGACTACGTCGAGGCCCAGACCGCCAGGATTCGGTGCCTCGCCGAGAGCAACGGGGCGGGAGCCGCCACCGCCGACGAACTGCTGGCGGCCGGCTCGATTCTCGAGTCGCTCCCCGTCCGAGGAGAGCAACGGGTGCGGTTGCAGGCCGAGGTGCTGGAGGCGGCGCTTGCGCTCGTCGAGCGACGAGGCGCGTTCGACGACGGCCGCTCCAGCCTGCTCGGCTACCGGTTCCTGGAGCGAGACCTGCGGTTCGGGGTCGAGCGCTCCTACAGGGAACTCGCCCGGTGGGCGGGAAACAGTTCGGAGAGGATCGAGCTCGTCGACCACGCCAACCAGGTTCGACCAAGAACGTGGACATGAGCATCAAGGAGACGACGTGAGCACAGAGGACGTTGACGTGAGCACCCAAGCCGGCGTGTCTTGCCCCTCGTGCGGAGCCCCGCTCCATGCCGGGGATCGGTTCTGCGAGCGATGTGGAGCCCGCCTGGAAGACGAGCCCCAGCCCGGCGCAGCCGCCACCCGGGTTGAGCTCGACCTCGCGATCGCAGCCGCCGTCAGCGATCAGGGGCTCGTGCATCACCGCAACGAGGACTCGTTCTACCTCGAGGTGGCCGGCGATCGTGACGTGACCGTGGTCGTGTGCGATGGGATCTCGTCCGCGAGCGCCGGCAACGTCGCGGCCCGGGACGCCGCCAGGGCTGCCGGCGTCGTCCTCGCGGAGGCCGTCTCCGACCCCGACAGGAACGCGGGCCAGGCGATCGTCGACGCGATCCAGGCTGCCGTGGAAGCCGTGATTCAGGTCGAGTGGACGACGCGGGTCAAGCGCGTCGACCCGTCGTGCACCCTGGTCTCAGCGGTGTGCCGCGGGAGCGACATCACGGTCGGCTGGGTGGGCGACAGCCGCGCTTACTGGTTCGATCGCGAAGACGCCCTGCAACTTACGGTCGACGACTCGTTCGCGGAGGAGGGCATCGCCAAGGGCCTCCTGACGCCCGAGCAGGCGGCGAAGAGCCCATTCCTGCACTCGATCACGCACTGGGTCGGTCCGGACGCCCCCGAGCGTCCGCCACGAACCGTCTCGCTGCGCCCGGACCGTCCCGGGCGCCTCGTGCTCTGCACCGACGGGCTGTGGAACTACGCGCCCAGCGCCGACGAGCTCGCCAGACTGATCGCCGCGCTGCCGGATGGGGCGGCGCCGGCGGCGGTCGCGCGCGCCCTCACGGACACCGCGAACGAGCGTGGGGGCCACGACAACATCACCGTGGCGGTGGTCGACATCGATCCGTAGGGCCTTGAAAGGGGAGTCACATGAGCACTTTCACGACGGAGTGCTACCAGAATGAGTACCTGCCGCTCGGCGCGTCCGAGGTCAACGCGATCGTCACAGTGACCTCCGACGGCGTCGCCGGCGAGACGACGGGGCGCGAGTCCGCCGAGGTCGTGATCATCGACACGTCGGGCTCGATGGGCGTGCCCCGCCGGAAGCTCGAGTCCGCACGTGAGGCGACGAGCGTCGCGATCGAGTGCATCCGCGATGGAGTCGCGTTCGGGGTCATCGCGGGCACCGAGGTGGCCCGCGCCGTATATCCAACGGGCGGAACGCTCGTCCGCGCGTCGGCTGAGACGCGAGCCGAGGCCAAGGAAGCGCTTCGCCGGCTGAAGGCCAAGGGCGGCACCGCGATCGGATCGTGGCTAAAGCTCGCCGGCCAGATGTTCTCCTCGGCGCCAGGCGCGAGCTGCCACGCGATCCTGCTGACCGACGGCGAGAACCAGCACGAGTCCGAGGAGCATCTGAACGGCGTGCTGTCAGAGCTCGAGGGCCGGTTTCAATGCGACTGTCGTGGCGTCGGTACTGACTGGCGGGTGAGCGAGCTGCGCCGGGTCGCGTCGGCGCTGCTCGGCAGCGTCGACATCATCGCCGAGCCCGAGGACATGGCTGACGACTTCCGCGCGCTGATCCAGACCGCGATGGGCAAGGCGACCGGCAACGTCTCGCTTCGGCTGTGGACGCCGCAGGGAGCGAGCGTCGCGTTTGTCCGCCAGGTGGCGCCGACGATCGAGGAACTGACCGGCCGCGCCGTGCAGGTGGACCCGCGCGCCGCCGACTATCCGACCGCGACCTGGGGCCCCGAGTCGCGCGACTACCACCTCTGCATCAACGTGCCACCGCACGAGCTGGGCGACGAGATGCTCGCCGGCCGGGTCAGCCTCGTCGAGGGGGACGAGACCCGGGCGACCGCGCTCGTCAAGGCGATCTGGACCGCCGATGAGCAGCTGTCGACGCACATCAATCGCGAGGTCGCTCATTACACCGGGCAGGCCGAGTTGGCCGACTGCATCCAGTCGGGTCTCGACGCGCGCAAGGAGGGCGACCTCGCGACCGCGACGTTCAAGCTCGGGCGCGCCGTCAAGCTCGCTGCCGAGAGCGGCAACGACGGCACGATGAAGCTGCTCCAAGCCGTCGTCGAGGTCGACGACGCGGCGACCGGAACGATCAGGCTCCGCCACGACGTCGCCACGGTCGACGAGATGTCGCTGGACACGCGCTCCACGATCACCGTCCGAGTCGGGTCTTCGTGACATGACCGTTGTCTGCTCGCGTGGCCACGATTCGCAGACGACCGACTACTGCGACCAGTGCGGCGCGTTGATCGTCGGCGGCCCGTCCCCAGGCGGCGGCGCGGGCGGGCGGGTCCAAATCTCACCGGTCCTCGAGGAGGCCGACACCTCGCCGGCCGCGCGCCGGGAGCCGTGCCCCGCCTGCGGCGCGCAGCGCTCGGGCGACGATCGCTACTGCGAGAGCTGCGGCTACGACTTCCTCAGGCCGCCGCAGGCACCGGCGACGTGGGAGGTGATCGTCACGGCCGACCGGACCCAGTTCGATCGCCTCGCGCTCTCGGGCATGTCCTTTCCAGCCGACTATGCCGAGCGGCGCTTCGCCCTCGCCGAAGGCGAGACCCGGATCGGGCGGAGCCGCGGTCATCCGGACGAGGAGACCCCCGAAATCGACCTGGCGGCGGCGCCGGCGGATCCCGGGGTCTCTCGCCTGCACGCGACGCTCGAGCGGCGCAGCGACGGAGCGATCGTCGTGCGCGACCTCGGCTCGACAAACGGAACCATGGTGAACGACAACCCGCTGCCGATCTCCCCGAGGGAGGCGATCCTGCTCGCCGACGGCGATCGCGTCCGTGTCGGCGCGTGGACCACAATCACCGTGCGCAAGCTCTAGGGGACGGCCATCAGAAATCGTGGCGTGCGAGCAGGCCGTCGCCGAGCACGACCGTGACGAGACGCTGGCGCTTCTCGTTCTGGGGTAGATCGGCGAGGCCGAACCGCTCGAACAGGCCGTGCATGTGAGCCTTGACCGAGTCGACGCTCAGGTACACCTCGGCGGCGATCTGAGGATTGGTCGCGGGCGTCGTCGAGTTCGACTCCACGATCGGCCGACACAGAGCGATCAGCAGCTTGCGCTGGGTCTCGGTGAGCGGGATCGAGGCGGGCGCGCCGGGCCTGCGGGCGGTGGACTCACTGCCCTCGGCGGCGGTCGGCTCGCGGAACACGACGTGGGTGTTGCCGAAGCACATGCGATCGCGATCGTTCAGTCGCTGGCGACCGACAACCCGGCTCCCGTTGACGAACGAACCGTTCCGCGACAGCCCGTCGTCGATCAGCGTCCATTCCTCCCCGATCGGCTCGAGCAGAGCGTGGGCGCGCGACACCTCACCGTCCCAAGTCAGCGGAACGTCGGACTGCTCACGACGACCGATCGTCACCCGGGTCCGGTCGGTCCTCAGCATCACGAGATGCTGCTCGCCGTCTTCGTCGAGCCAGTACACGAAGGGGATACCGGTCGCTTCGGCCTCGAGCCGCTCCTTCAGATGCCGGGGCCTGACCAGCCGCGTTTCGTTCGGGTCGGGCACTGCGATGAGCAGCATCTCACGACGATGGCCCGGATTCCATCTCAAGTCCGGGCCATCTGAACGTCGCGCGCTCGTGCGGAACCGCGTTAGTGGGTGTCGGTGAACTGCACCGGACCGGAGTCGCACTGGTCGGTCGTCCCGTCCGCAAACGTGTAGAACAGCTGCAGCTCCCACACGCCCGTGACCTGAGTCCGCTGGCGATTCAGTTTGGCGGTCATCGAATCGGTGCCGCTGTAGGTCCCGCCGCCCGAGATGGCGGTCGGCGGCAGGCTCACCTCGGCGGCCAGGTGGCCGGTGGGGCCGATGCGGACGCGCGTGAACTCGTCCGCGATCGCGAACGTGGCGCCCGAGGCGCAGGTCAGGCCCAGCGCGATCACGCTGGCCCTGACGGTCTTTCCGTTCGCCGAGATCCTGAAGTACGACGGGAAGGACTGCGTGGTGACGCCCGCCAGCACCGTCGACTGGCCCACCGGGGCGGCCTCTGCCGGCACGGTTCCAAGCGCCGGCGTCACGAGCGCCCCGACCGTCAGCCCGGTCGCTGTGGCGAACCGGAGCCACCACCTGGCGTGGCCGGTACGGCTGCGTGCGTTCATGGTGACCCTCCTCTCTTGTGGGCGCCGGCAGGTGGCCGCGCCCAGTTCGTTTGACGGCGGCAATCTCTCGCGCGCGCGCAGCCGCTCACAGCCCCCCAAGGGGTCGAGACCCGCCCCTCGGTGTCGCGGTCGACACCTTGGTTTGCGCCGCGGGCTACGCCAGCCGGTCCGGGGTCCTCGTCTCCACGAACGCCGCCTCCAGCTCGGCGGGGAGCCGCGTTACGTCGGCACCGCCGGCCAGCCAGCGCGACAGCCGGCGCTGCATGGCTGCCGCCGTCGCGTCATCCTTGGCGAGCAGGTCCGCCAGCTCGCGGGTTCGCCACCGCCCGCGCGGGGCGCAGCGGCGCCATACTGACTCGTAGCGGTCGGCGAGCACGCGACGCCACAGGTCCTCGTCGGCGCGCCGCAGATCGGCGGTGAGCAGCGCGGCCCACCGGTCAGCGGACAGCTTCAGCAGCCGCGGTCCGAGCCAGCCGACCACCTGCTCGTCGAGCGGCGCGCACGCGCAGGCGACCAGCAACCTGGCCCGCGAGCGCTCCCCCCCGTTCCACGTCGGAGACGAGGTTGCCAGGCCGAACCACTTCCACAGGCGCGAACCCGCCGCCTCGACCGAGCGCTCGGTTTCCGCTACGGCGACCTCGACGAGCTCCTCGTACTCGGGTATCTCCTCGAACAGCCGCTCGATCTCGGTCACGTCTGGCGGGTCGTTCGCCCGCTCGCCGCGCCGCTCGGCGACCACGCGCGCCGCGGCGGCGAAGGCCGCGTCGAGCGCGGCCGGGGATCCGGCCCGTTCGTAGCGCTCGAGCGCGGTCCGCAGCGCCAATACGGGATGGGCGCCGCCGATACCTTCAGGCGGTCCAGAGCTCTCGTTCCCGGTCACGCCAAAGAATCTAATGGCGCGCAACTCGAGGGGTCCGACCGGGTTAGCACGTTTAATCAGGCCGTCTACGCACTTGCGGGGGGAATGCCGCTGCGCCGTTCATCCGTTCTGATCGTCACGGTTGTCGTTATCTCCCTGGCAGGGGGCATCGTGGCGCTCGCACCGATATCGAGCGGCCAATCACCGGGGGCGGCCGCCCCCACCTGCAAGCAATCGAAGGTCCGCCGGCTTCCGCTCGCCAAGGCGCTGACGGTCTACGCGGCGCCGAACCCGGCGACCGCCGCGCGCCAGGTCACCGTCTTCGGGCGGCTCGTCGGGGTCCGCAAGGGGGTCAACCGCTGCGGCATCGCGATCGAGCTGTGGCGCCGCTTTCCGGCTCGGACGGGCTTCAGTCCGGTGGCCCGGACGTTCACGAACGCCGCCGGGACCTACAGCTTCCTGATGCTCCCGGGCTCGGTCACCTCGAACCGCGACTGGCTGGTGACCGCCCGCGGGCTCAAGAGTCGCACCGTGGTCGAGAACGTCCGCCCGACGGTCACGCTCGCGAGCACCGCGACGTTTGCCGTCGCCGGCGACGTCGAGACGCTGAGCGGCCAGCTAGCGCCCGGTCGAACGGGGGAGGTTGTCTCGCTCCAGCGCCGCGTCGGCCCTCGCTGGCAGACCGTTGCCCGACCGCGGCTGAAGCGCGACTCGACGTTCTCCGTCGCGCACGCGTTCACAACCGGCCGCACCGAGCAATGGCGCGCGATGGTGCCGTCATCCGCTCAGAACCTGGGTGCCGCCTCGGCCACGCTGAAGATCAAGGTCGCGCCGCTTACCGGGATCCACAAGATCAAGCACGTCGTGATCATCATGCAGGAGAACCGCTCGTTCGACAGTTACTTCGGCACTTACCCAGGCGCCGACGGGATTCCCCCAGGAGTGTGCGTCCCGGATCCGGTCAACGGCGGCTGCGTAGCGCCGTTCCACGATGCGTCCGACGTCAACTACGGCGGCCCCCATTCGGTGAACAACGCCGTTGCCGACATCGACAACGGACGCATGGACGGCTTCGTCGCCCAGGCCGAGCAGGGCATGAACTGCAGCTCCGACGACCCGAACTGCAGCGCTTGCACTGAAAACAGCCACGTGACCAGCAGCCTGCCGTCGTGCGTCGACGTAATGGGTTACCACGACGCGCGCGAGATCCCCAACTACTGGACGTACGCCGAGCAGTACGTGCTCCAGGACCACATGTTTGAGCCCAACGACTCGTGGAGCCTCCCCGCTCACCTGTACATGCTCTCCGAGTGGTCGGCGTTCTGTACGAATGCGTTCGACCCGTCGTCCTGTCGTGGCGACGTCCAGAACCCCAATCCCGACTCGACGCTCACCACGCTCGGCTCCTCACCCAACAACGGTCAATTGCTGTACGCCTGGACCGACATCACCTACCTGCTCCACGCGCAGAACGTCCCGTGGGCCTACTACGTGTTCCAGGGCACGGAGCCCGATTGCGAGAACGACGCGGCGATGTCGTGCGCGCCCGTCCAGCAGGGCCCCCAGACGCCCGGCATCTGGAACCCGCTGCCTTCGTTCACCGACGTCACCCAGGACAACCAGCTCGGCAACATTCAGTCGCTGACGAACTTCTTCACGGCCGCCAAGAACGGAACCCTGCCCGCGGTCTCGTGGATCGACCCGAACGGCACCGTCTCAGAGCACCCGCCGGCGCTCGTCAGCGCCGGCCAGACCTACGTCACCGGCCTGGTCAACGCGATCATGAACAGCCCCGACTGGGACAGCACCGCAATCTTCCTCGCCTGGGATGACTGGGGCGGCTTCTACGACCACGTCGTGCCGCCGGTCGTCGACCGCAACGGCTTTGGCCTCCGCGTCCCCGGGATCGTGATCAGCCCGTACGCGAAGACGGGCTACATCGACCACCAGATCCTCAGCTTCGACGCCTACACGAAGTTCATCGAGGACGACTTCATCAATAGCGCCCGGCTCAACCCCGCCACCGACGGCCGCCCCGACCCCCGGCCCGACGTCCGCGAGGACAACCCGATCCTCGGCAACATCACGGGCGACTTCAACTTCAACCAGACGCCCCGCGCCCCCATGATCCTGCCGGTCCACCCCGCCCCCGGGCCAGCCTCCACGCCACCCTCCTGAGTCTGGGCCTCGCTGCGCTCGGCGTCCGTGGGGCCATGTACCCCGTCCGGACACGCATCGCGCCCATCTACAACGCCCGAAATCACCCCACCCTCCCCGCCACCTCCGGGGCATAAGCATGTGGGTGATGCTTATGCCCCGTGGCGCCCTGGCGCGGACGAGGTTTCGGGCCTAATACATGCTTTCGGCCCGCAACAACGCTGAGAGCGAGGCTGCGGCGCCGGGTCGGCGGGTCTACATGTCCTGGCCGCCGTTGACGCTCAAAACCTGCCCGGTGATGAACGAACTGTAGTCCGAGGCGAGGAAGTGAACGACACGGGCGACGTCGTCGGGCCGCCCGAACCGTCCCACCGGGATCTGCGCCTTGATCCGATCGAGCACCTTCTCGGGGATGCTCTCGAGCATCTCGGTGGCGATGAACCCGGGCGCCACCGTGTTCACCGTCAGACCAATCGAGTCCTCGGCCAGCTTGTCCGCCTTCGCGAGCTGGAAGCACGCCTCCCGGGCCATCGTCTTGGTCAGCCCGAACAGCCCCGACTTCGACGCGGCGTAGTTGGCCTGACCGATGTTGCCGGTCTCGCCGATGATCGAGGAGATGTTGATGATCCGGCCCGAGCCGCGCTCGAGCATGTGCGACAGCGCCGCCTGGCTCATGAAGAACGCCCCCGACAGGTTGACCGCGAGCACCTTGTACCAGTCCTCGTCGGTCATCTTCATCACGCTCTTGTCGCTGGTGATGCCGGCGTTGTTGACGAGCACATCGAGCCGTCCGTGGCGCTCGATCACCTCGTTGACGGTCCGCCGGCAATCGTCGGCCGAGCCGATGTTGCCCTGATGGATGCTCGCGGTAACGTCGTTCTCCTCGAGCTGGTGCAGCAGCTCCTCGGCATTCTCCTTGTCGCGGCCATAGCCGGCCGCGATCACGGCGCCCTGCTCGGCGAAGCTCCGACTGATCGCCGCGCCGATGCCGCGCGTCCCGCCGGTCACGAACACGACGCGTCCCGTCATGCGGGCCCGTCGGTAACCCGCCGGGAACGAGTCGTCCATGGGAACGACGGTGTCCGACGATGCGGTTCTTTTGGTGTCAGTTTCAGTACTCATGAATCGCTCTCCTCTGTGGTTTCAGTGTCCGGGTCCTTAGCGCTCGGAACGCTCGGCCAGCCACTCCGCGATGCCCGGCCAGAGCTCCTTGCGGGCCGCCGAGCCGGCGATCAGCCCGATGTGTCCGCCGGGACGATCGAAGTGCTCGACGTCCTCGCTCGAGATCAAATCGAAAAACGGCATCGTGCCCGGACGGGGCGCGATGTGGTCGGCGCCGGCGGTGATCACAAGCACGTTCTGGTCGATCCGGCTTAGATCGACCAGCTTGTCCCGCAGCCGCACCGTGCCTCGCAGCAGCCCGGCGTCCCGGTACATGAGGCGGATCCACTGCCTCCACGCGCGGCCCGCGAACGGCGGGTTGTCGGCCACCCACTTGGCCATCGACTGATACGCCTCGCGCCGCGACGTCCCCTCCTGGATCCCTTCCCACAGGCGGCGGTAGGTCGTCCAGAAGTTCGTCACGGGCTTCATCATCTTGTTGGCGAAGTCGATCGCGCCGCCGGGCACCGAGCCCCACAGCTCGCTCACGCGGTCGACGTCGAAGTCCTCGTTCGCGACCCAGTTGGCGTACGTAGAGCGGCGTCCGTCGATCGGCATCGTCAGCAGGGCCAGGTTCCTTACTGGGACCCGGCCACCCTGCTCGTCGCCGCGGTCGAGGCCGCAGTACATCGCACACAGCGTGGCCCCGATGCACCAGCCCATCAGCGACAGCTCGTCGGCGCCGCTTGCGCGCAGCGTCTCGCGCACCGCCCATTCGAGCTCGTCGCAGACGTACTCGTCGAGCCCCATGTCGGCGTCCTCTTCGTCCGGATACCCCCAGTCGACCAGGAACACGTCGAATCCCTCGTCGATCAGGTACTCGACGAGCGATGAGCCGGGGCGCAGATCGAAGATCTCGGGCCGGTTGATCAACGCGAACACGAGCAGCAGCGGCACTTCGTAGCGGCGCTTCGAGGAGCGATACCGGTACAGCGTCGTCTGCCGGTGGGTCCACACGACCTCGCGCGCGGTGGCGCCCACGACAGCGTCGTCGGTGGTCAGGAGGATGTTCGTGTACTCGAGCGCGTTGACCGGGAACCGGACCGCCCGGTCGACCGCCCCCACGAACGGGTCGGCAACGCTCACGATGTTGCTCCCTCGCGATCACTATCGCGCGCGACCTCGTCGCGGAGACTCTCGACCTCCTGCAACACCCGCTCGAGCTTGTCCTCGGTGCGGTTCAGCTGCCGCGACAGCCTGACGATGTCGGCCCGGCCCGCGAGGCGGAGGTTGCGCCACAGCAGGTCGACCCCGTCGAACGCCATCCGCGTCAGAGCTGCCGTGTTCTCCGCGCTCAACGCGAGCAGCTGCCCGAAGCTCGGCTTGTTCACGAGCGCCTCGAACGCCTTGGCCGTGTTCGACTCGGACTCCTCGTACAGCGCGCGGACCTGCTGCTCGGGCGACTGTGCGCCGTTCTGCCGGTCTGCCATCGCCTTCCCTCCTTCGGTGGTCCGTATGTAGTTCGAGCCTACCCCATTGCCTCCGGTGCTCAAAAGTGCGTTCGGAATACTCACCCCCTCGGTGGGGGGGTTGCCGTCGCGGGCGCCAACCGTGCGAGACTCCGCGCGATGCCGCGTGATGCCGCGTGAGCGCTGACGCCGACGTAGGGGTGGTCGGGGCCGGGATCGTCGGGCTCTCGACGGCGTACGCGCTGACCGAGCTGGGCGCCACCGTGACCGTCTACGAGCGAGGGACCCCGGGCAATGGGCAGTCCGGCGGGGAGTCGCGGATCTTCCGCCACGCTCACGACGACCGCCGGTTGGTCGAGCTCGCGATCGAGGCACGCCGCGGGTGGCGCGAATGGGAGGAACAATTCGGCCGCGAGCTGCTCTCGCGCGACGGCGTGGTGGCGCTCGGGCCGGCCGGGCTGCGACGGCTGGAGGCGATGCGCCGCGCCGGGGTGCGCGCGCGCCAGATCGACGCCTCCGAGGTCACCGAGCGCCTGGGGTTGCTGGCGCCGTGGAAGGAGTCCGCCGTGCTCGATGAGGACGGTGGCGTGATCCGTGCGCGGGCGAGCATCGAGGCCCTTAGCGGAGCGCTGCGCGAGCGGATCGTGTTCGATGAGGTCCTGTCGGTCCGCGCCACCGCCGCCGGCAACGTCGAGGTTCGCGCAGGCGGGGCGAGCTCGGAGCACGGGCGGGTGGTCCTGTGTGCCGGCCGCGGAACCGCCGCGCTGGCACGCGGCGCCGGGCTGCCTCTGCCGCTGCGCCATGCCGCTCATCTGCGTCTCACCTACGCGGTCCGCGGCGATCCGCCGACGCGTCTGGCCTGCCTGCTCGACGCGAGCGGAGCCTTCGGCGAGGCCGGCGGCTATGGCGATCCGCTGCCGGGCAACGGTGCGTACGCGGTCGGGCTCGACGACACCCCGGTGCACGACGACGGGAGCCTGATCGACGCGGGCGGTCTCGCCGCGATCGCAGAGCGGACGACCGCCTACGTCAGCCAGTTACTGCCCGGCGTGCACCCGGAGCCGATCGGAGCGCGCCATTGCTGGGTGACCGAGCTCCCCTGGCACCCGGACGCGTTCGCCGCGTGGGAGGTCGGCGGCCTGTTGATCTTCGCCGGCAACCGCCTGTTCAAGCACGCGCCCGCGATCGGGCGAGCGCTGGCTCGCGCCGCTGTCGGCGATGGCCTCGCGCCGAGCTTGCAACCGGAGGCCAAGCTCGGCGCGGAGTTGTTCGAGACGTCCCGCAGGTAGAAACGCTGCGTTCCGCGCTCCGGTCCGCGTCAGCGCGACGTGTGGCCACCCCGCTGATCGCGCGCGGCGATCGGCGACTGACGAGCGACCGGCGGCTGTGCGGCGACCGGCGATGGCGCGTGCGCCGGACGGGCGGCGGCGGCCGGCGTCGCGGGCGGGGGCGTTCCGGCCGGCCGTTCTGCCTGGGGTGGCGCGGGCGCCGGCGTGGGCTGCGGCGCGGCCGGCCTCGACTGAGGCGTCGGGGCTGGCCTCGGCGTGGCCTTCTGCTCGGATGCCGCCGGCGCTCTGTGCTCAGGTGCCGGCGCGGGCGCCGGCTGGGGTGCCGGCGAGGCCTTCGGCTCGGACCGCACCGCGCTCGGAGAGCTCTTTTCACCGTCCTCGGGGAACCGGTCCGACGCGTCCTCGGCGAGCGAGAACAGCGACGTGGCGACGTTGCGAACGTCCTCGATCAGCCGCACGCGCTCCGCCCACACCGCGTCGGTCTCGGAGTCGAGCTGACGCAGCTTTCGCTTGGCGTCCTCGGTCATCGCGACCGCGTTGGCGGCGGCGTCCGCGACGCAGCGGTCGGCCTCCACGCGCGCGCGCCGCGTGATCTCGGCGGCCTGCTCGTGGGCGACCTTCAGGATCGCGCTCGTCTCCTCGCCGACGCGCGCAAGCTCGGCGTCGATCGCGGCCGTCGGCGACCGTTGGGCCGACAGCTTGGCTGCCATCTGGCCGATCTCGTGCTCGAGCCCGTCGATGTAATCCTCGACGGCGTCGCGGTCATAGCCGTGCAGGGCGGTGGGGAACCGCTTGCGCGAGGGCTCCGGGGGCGGGACCGTCTCGACGGCCGCCGTCGGCTGCTCCAGATCCTCGTCGTCATACGGCTCCCACTCCTGCTCGTCCGTCTGGGGACGGTCGAAGCTGTTGAAGCCACGAGAGAGACGGTCGCCAAGGTCGGCGAAGAACGTGCCGGGCGACCGGCGCTTGGCCGGCTCGTCGTAGGTCACGCCGGCTCTCTCTCCGGATCTCTCGAAATCGCTCATCCACAACTCCTCTGCGCGTCGCATGGGTAGTCGGGGGGTTCGGCGGTCCGGTGGCGAATCCCCCTCCCTGGGCGAACGCTTGCAATCAGCCGCCGGCGCCCGAGCCAGGGGCGGGCCACAGCTGCGATCCGATCCCCATCATGTCGACCAGCCGCCCCACAGTGGGGCTGACCCGACGGTCGACTTCGAGCTCGTGACCGCTAAGGCGCGCATGCTTGATCCCGAGCACGACCGTCTGGACTCCGGAGCTGTCGATGAAGTCGAGCTGGGAGAGGTCGAGCCGCACGGGGCGTCCGTCCTCGCGGTGCTGACGGAGCCGCTGCTCGACCGCGTCGGCCACCGCGATATCGAGCTCGCCGATCAGGGCGACGCGGACGGCACCGTCGCCGTCGACGGTTTCTCGGATTTCAAACGATGGCCCGGCGAGTGCCACGCGTGCAGACGATCTCGCATCTCGGACGGGAAGAACAGGCGAGAGCGGGCAATCCTAACCGACAGGGAAGAAATCCGGATCGAAGGCGTCTTTAGTCGCACAGGCGCGAAGCCCCCCTCGTGCCCGGCATCGGCGGCGGCCCGCCACAGGCCGCCGCCGGCTTGCCGAGCCGCCACCGACGGGGGCGCGTCGCGGCGGGGGAGGCTGTTCTCAGCTTGCTACCGGTTCGGGGTCCGGCCTCACGTAGACCGTGTCGGCGACCTGGATGATCTCGCTGACCGGCAGGTCCGCCTTCCCTGCGTGGCGCCTGATCGCCTCAGGGCTCGTCGCCTGGTAGATGCAGACCGTGCCGACGCTGCCGCTCGACTCCTCGAGCACGTAACTGCGGATCCAGCGGACATCGTCGGGCATCTCTTCGCCGGCGGCCGTTGACCGCTCGGCGGCCAGCCGGAGCTCGTCGCCGCTCCCCCAGCCGTCGCGGCGAAGGATCACGTAGGTGTTCATACAGGCCCTCCTGTGGTTGTCGTGCGGATCGGTCGTCAGGCGCAAGGCTCGGAGGCCTGCTCAAAGGCGCGTTTGCGCCGCGGGGATAGCCGCAAGATGAGCGGCAGGGTCCTCGCTTCCGGTCGCCGGCGCAACGCGTCGTCGTCCGTGCGCCGCGACGGCGGCGCGCCGCCCGCCGCCCGGCGAAGATCGTCGATGCGGGATTCGGCGAGGTGCTTTGCGATGTAGGGATGCATAACCATGCGGCCAAGGTAGGCGCGCGGGGCCGATCGCACATCGGCAGGGGAGGCCCATGTTGGGGGCCGTCGGTGCCTATTTTGGGAGCACGCCGAGCCGGGCCGCCTCGGCCGCCGCCTGGCGCCGCGACCGAACACCTAGCTTCCCCAGCACCGCCGAGACGTGGTGCGCGACGGTCTTGGGCGTGATGTACAGCCGCGCCGCGATCTCAGCATTGGTGAGGCCGTCGGCGAGCAGCTTGAGGATCTCGACCTGGCGCGCGGTCAGCAGCCCCGGATTGTTCATCGTCGAACGGCGCGGACCCCGGGCGATCTTGCGAACTCCGGCGCTCCGCAGACGTTGTGTGACGGAGCGGGTCGCGGGTACGCCGCCGAGACGCTGGAATGTCGCGAGCGCCTCCTCGAGCGCCGCCGCGGCGCCGCTGTCGGCGCGTGCAAGCGCGGCCTCGTACGGGCATCCGACCTGATCCCAGCAGTCCGCCGCCGCCTCCCATTCATCGCGCAGCTCGAGCGCGAACGGGGCCGCCGCCGCACCGGGATCGACGTCGTCCTCGATGCCCGCCCGCCGGCGCAACACGGACAGCTCCCCGACCGCCCACGGATCGTCGAGCGCGATCGCGAGCGCGAGCGTCTCGTCGGTCTCGGCAGCAATCGACGCCGCGCTGCCGTCCAGGAGGTGAGCCTCGGCGCGGGCGGCGGCGACCGGGGCAAGCCGCTGCAGCTCATCGCTCTGGCGGGCGAGCTCGAGCGCCTCGTCGAGCAGCTCCCACGGGTGCGGGTCGCCGCGGCGCACGCGCAGCCGGCCGAGGATCGCGAGCGGCGTTATCCGGCTCGCGGCGGGGACGTTCGGCTCGCGCAGGGCCGCGGCGGCGTGCTTCGCGGCGTCATCCCACCGCCCCTGCTCGAACCGCAGGCGACCCATCCAGCCGGTCATGTAGATCCGCCAGGGATCGAGATCGTGCTCGACGCAGTAGGCGATCCCGGTGGTGAGGTTGCGGTCGGCGCTCGCGTAGCTGCGCGCCCAGACATCGCCGGAGCCGAGGTTTGTGTAGGCGCGCGCGACGTGCTCCTCGTACCCGCACTCGAGCGCGAGCGCGAGACTGCGGTCGAGCTTCGCCACTGCACCCGGCAGCCGCCCGTGCACCTCGGCGGCGCCGACGTTGTTCAGCGCGTGCACGAGGATCTCGGCCTCCCCGAGCCGCTCGGCGAGACCGATCGCAAGCTCGCCGCACTCGATCGCCTCGCCCACGTCGCCGGCAAGCATCGCCAGCTGCGACGCGTTGCTGTAGGCCATCGCGAGCTCGCGGCCGGGCGGCTCGGCTTCCAGCAGTTCGACGGCGCGTCGGGCCTCGCGAACGGCGGTCGCCCGGTCCGCGGCGAACCAGGCCAAACGCGACAGCCACCTGCGGTCGTCCCCCTCGCGGACCCGATCGCCACGCTCCTGATGAAGCGCCAGAGCCGCCTGGCGCGCCTCCAGGGCGGCGTCGAGCTGCTGTGACAGATAACTCTCGTACGACCGCCTCTCCCAAAGCTCTGACCGGCGCTCCGGCGTCAGCGCCGCGCCGTGCCTGAGCGCGCGGCCGAACTGATCGGCCGCCTCGCGATGGACGCACAGCCCCGCGGCGCGCTCGCCCGCCTCCGGCGCATAGCGGAGCACGGCGTCGACGTCGCCGGCCGCATCGGCATGGTGCGACAGGCGCGCCGGGTCGACCGGCCCGTGCGCGGAGGTCGACAGCGCCTCGAGCACCTCGCGATGGAGGCCGATCCGACGGTCGGGTGCGATCGCATCCTCGACCGCGAGTCGCGCCAGCTCGTGCCGGAACGCGATCGCGCCATCTTCGTGGACGAGCATCCCCGAGCTTAGGCAAGCCTCCAGCTGAACGAAGTCCTCGCCCCCGACGGCTTCGAGCAGCCATAGCTCGGTCCGCGCGGGTGCCACCGCGGCCGCCTCGAGCAGCCGGCGGGACGCCGGCGCGAGTTGCGCGGTGCGCGCGAGCACCGCGTCGCGGACGGTGGCCGGTACGTCCACCCCCGTCGCGGCCAAGGCCTCGGTGACGAAGAACGGATTGCCGCCCGTCTTCTCGAACAGCTCCTCTGCGTCCACGCTGGAGGGCTCGGCCAGCATCCGCACGGCGCCGAGCGACAGCGGCGGGATGTGGCGGCGCTCGGCGGCGCGGGTTCCCGCGAGCTCGCCGAGGACGATCTGCAGCGGGCCGGTCGCACTCAACTGGTCGTCGCGGAAGGCGATGAGCGCGAGCGCCGGAAGGGCCCCGATCCGCCGCGCGAGCAGCTTGACAACGTCGAGAGTCCCTTCGTCGGCCCAGTGGACGTCCTCGATCACGAGCACGGTCGGAAACTCACGCTTGAGCTCGGCGACGAGCGCGTCTAGAAACTCGTGTGGCACGCGGCGGTTCGGCGCGAAGCCCCCCAGATCCATCCCGGCGTTCTCGGCGATGTCGAGGAACGGACCGAGCGCGCGCGGCGTGAACAGCCGCTCGCACGCCCCCCACAGCACTCGCGCGTGTAGATCGCGCGCGCAGAACTCGCGTAGGAGCGCGGTCTTGCCGGCGCCGGCCTCGCCGCCCAGCAGCACCATCCGGCCTCGACCGTCGGCAGCCTCCGCCAGCGCGTGAGCGAGGTCGTCCAGCAGGTCCGCCCGCTCGAGCAGCTCGATGCGGCCCTCGTCCGATCCCGGTTTTCGGCTCAGCCTCGTCATCACGATCCACCCGCCGCTCCGCGAGTGGGGCAGGGTCATGTTAGGTCCCCGCTGAACGGATTATCCATCCGGCGGGGATCTGTGTGTGTGAGGTTGGTCCGGCGCCCGGGGGCGCCGGCGGGCCGCGGGGCGCCTAAGCCTCGGCGACGACGTCGAGATCGGGCTTGGCGTCCGAGAGAAACTCCGCGCAGAACGCCGCCACGACCTTGGGATCGAACTGCGAGCCCGCGCCGCGCTCGAGCTGGGCAAGCGCGTCCGCCGGCTCCAGCGCCGCGTGGTGCGGACGGTCCGATGTCATGTCGTCGAACGCGCTGCAGACGAACACGATCCGCGATCCCAGCGGGATCATCTCACCGGCGAGGCCGTGGGGGTATCCGGCGCCGTCCCAGCGTTCGTGGCTGTGGCGCACGAGCCGGGCGACGGGCTCCATTCCGAGCGGACCGGCCAGGAGCCGCTCGCCGACGAGCGTGTGCAGCAAGATGAACTGCCACTCGGGTCCGTTGATTTTGCCGGGGTATCCGAGCACGGCGCGCGGCACCGCGACGTTGCCGATGTCGCAGAGGTGCATCGCCTTCTCGATCGTCTCGATCTCGGTCTCGGGGACCCCGAGCCGGCGGGCGATCCCGGTGGCGAGCGTGGCCACGTCGACGCGAGATCGAACGAGGCGCAGCGCCTCGAACGTGTCGACCGGCGCCCTGCGTCCGGACTTCACGTGACGCTCGGAGCCGTGCTTGGCCGCGCGGCGAGCGGCCAGCTCGAGCGCGGCGCCGGACGACGGCGCCTCTCCCGGCAGAGCCGCCTGGCCGACGTCGCAGTAGATCTGGAAGCCGTCACCGTTCTCACTGAGCGCGGCCGCCGCGGAAGCGCAGAGCGCGCTCGTGAACCGCTCCGAGCCGACCGCCAGCAGCGCGAAGCTCCCGCCGCGCATCCGGTAGACGCTCCCGTAGGAGCCGACGGCGTCGCGAAGCTTGCGGGCCAGCCATTCGAGCAGCGCGTCGCCGCACGCGCCGCCGTAGGCATCGTTGTAGTCCTTGAAGCCGTCTAGCGAGAACAGATACAGCGTGAGGACGCGATCCTCGCCGTCGGCGAGTCCATCCTGCAGATCCGCGATCAGCTTGTCGTGCGTCGGGAGTCCGGTGACTGCATCGACCTGCGCCTCGGGCGCCGGCTCGCCGGCGGGGCGGGGCCCATCGGAGCGGTCCACGACGGTTAGCGTCGCCACGACCCCGAGGATCGCTCCGACCACCATTCCCAGCAGCCACGCGCCGCCGCCGACCACGGCCACCGCCGCGATCACAGCGATCTCGGCGACGGCCACGGCAACGATCGACGTTCGGCGCGCCGGCGCGGGCGAACTGGGCATTTGGATCTCCTCGGCTTCGGGCCGGCCGGGGGCGAACCCTTAGCCGTGCAGGATCGGGCGGACGGCCTCGGCGATGCGGCGGCCGAGCTCGAGCACCTGCTCGTCGGACCAGTGCGCGAGGTTGACGCCGGCCTGCTGGAACTCGCGGCGGATGTTGACCGTGGCCTGGGCGGTGTCGACGGCACGGGCCAGCTTGGCCAGCGCGGAGTTGACGACCGGGGTATCGGGCGCCGAGACGCCGTTCAGCTCGGTCTCCAGCAGCCACGCACGGAGCGCCTGCGCCTCCGTGAGGTCAAGGTCGAGGACGAGCCGGGGCTCGTTGTTGTTCCCGTCCACGCGGGAATCGTTCAGCTGATCGGTGGCACTCATCTATGCGGGCCCTCCATAGCGGCGGTTGTTGGGAGCGCAGGCCGCGCCCGCGCGAAAGATTTGGTGCCCCCTCTATCGGCCGAGACTTCTCTTACTTGAGCCCCGCAACGTCCCGGTAGCTGACGATCGCAGTCGCGTGCCATTAGTCTGCGGGAGGCCGTGGCATTTCGCGTCCTCACGCCGTCGGAGTTCGAGTGGATCACCCGTCCTCACGAGCCGGACGAGCCGGCGCGCCACGTGGCCGAGCTTTCAGAGCGAGCCGAGTTCGCCCACACCCGCGCGAACGTGTGGCGCTACGAGCCGGGCGCCAGGGGCCGGCGCCACCGCCACCCTTACCAGGAAGAGACGTTCGTCGTGCTCGCCGGCACGCTGACGATGTACCTCGGCGATCCACCGGAGCGCGTCGATGTCCCCGCGGGAGGTCTCGTCCACGTCGAGCCTGGGACCCCACTGCAGTCAGCGAACCACGGAGAGGAGGACCTGCTCGTTTACGCCTACGGCACGCCGCCCGAGAGCGAGCACGCGGAACTCCTCGAGCCCGCGGGATAGGCGAGGCATGGCTGCCAGGGCTCGAGTGGTCAGGGCGGAGTTCAGCCCGGAAGAGGCCCAGGCGGTGATGTCCTGCATCCGCGAGTACTTCGCGATGCTGCTCGAACGAGGAGGCCTCGGCGACCCCAGCCTGTCGTCGGCCGCGTCGCACCTGTACGCGGCGATGCTCGACGCCGGGGTGACGCCCGACAAGCTGGAGTAGCGCCCGCGACGCAGGGTTGGCGGGGCGCTCAGTGGCGGGCGCGCATCTCGGCGAGTCGATCGGGATCGAACTCGTCAGAGCGGACCCAACGCAGCAGCGCCTGCTCGGTCTCGATGACCCGGTCGGCCGCGGCGGGAAGCTCGGCCGCGATCTCCGGCGGGATCTTCAGCACGCCGTGCTGGTCGGCGTGGAGGAGGTCGCCGGGGGCGATCTCGAGGCCGCCGATTACAACCGGTTCGCCGATCGTCTCGACGCGCACGTATGCGTGCGAGACCGATGGCCCCGACGCGAAGAAGTGAAAGCCCATCTTCCGCACCTCGTCGAAGTCCCGTACCGATCCGTCGGTCACGCAGCCGACGCAGCTGAGTGCTCCGAAGATCGTCGCGTGCACTTCCCCCCACAGCGACCCGTGTGCGGGCGGGTCGTCGAGGTCCTTGACAACCACCACTCGCGGCGCCGGGATCGTGCGCACGAAGTCGTATAGCGCGTTATTCCCGGCACCCGCCCAGTCGGCCTCCGGAACCCCGCGGGCGACGATCGTGGCGGTGGCCGCGTACCCGACCATCCGCCCGAGTTCGGGGAACATGCACTTGATGCGGTTGTCGGCAAAGCCGGTGTCGCGCGATTGCATGTCGAATGTCTCGATCGCGTTCGCCAGCGTCGGTGCGTCGTAGCGGGCCAGCGCCTCGAGCAGGTCGGCGGTCACGGAAGGACCTTGCCCGGATTGAAGATCCCCTGGGGATCGAGCGCGCGCTTGATCGCGCGCATCATCTCGACGCCGGCAGCTCCGTGTTCGGCGACCAGGAACCGGGACTTGCCGTAGCCGACGCCGTGCTCGCCGGTGCACGTGCCGTCGTGCGCAAGCGCGCGCTCGACCAGGCGTTTGTGGAAGTCCTCAGCACGCGCGACGTCGTCGGGGTCGTTCGGGTCGACGAGTACGACCGTGTGAAAGTTGCCGTCCCCGACGTGGCCCACGATCGGCGCGGTGACGCCGAGCGCGGCGATGTCGGCCTGAGCCGCCGCGATGCAGTCGGCGAGCGCGGAGATCGGCACGCACACGTCTGTGGTCATGCCGGCGGTGCCCGGCCGGAGCGCGCGTGCCGCGTCATAGGCGCGGTGGCGCGCATGCCAGATTCGCCGTCGTTCGCGCTCGTCGGCGGCCCACGCGAAGTCACTACCGCCGTGCTCGGCGGCGATCTCACCGGTCTCGCGCGCCTGCGCGGCGACGTCCTCCTCAGACGCGCCGTGAAACTCGAGGAACAGCGTCGGCGCCACCGTGAACGACATCTGATCGTGGCGGTTGATCGCTTCGATCTGGAGCTCGTCGGCCAGCTCGATCCGGGCCACCGGAATCCCGTACTGGGAGACCTGTGTGACGCAGTCGACTGCGTCACGCACCGTCGGGAACGTGCAGGCCGCTGCCGCCGTCGCCGGCGGGATCGGATGGAGCCGGAGGGTGGCCTCGCAGATCAGCCCGAGCGTGCCCTCGGAGCCGATCATCAGCCGCGTCAGGTCATAGCCCGCCGAGGACTTCCGGGCTCGCGAGCGGGTGTGCACCACCTCGCCGCGGCCGTCCACGATCGTCAGCGCGAGTACGTTCTCGCGCATCGCTCCGTACCGGACGGTCGTCGTCCCGGAGGCGCCGGTGGCGACCATTCCGCCGATCGTCGCGTCGGCGCCGGGATCCGGGGCGAAGAAGACGCCCTCGGGACGGAGGCGAGCATCGAGCGCGCGCCGGGTGACGCCGGCGCCAACGGTGACGTCGAGGTCCTCGATCGAGGGCTTGCCGATCGTGTCCATCTCGCGCATGTCAACGCTGATGCCGCCGGCCAGCGCCGCGACGTGGCCCTCGAGCGAGGTGCCGGCGCCGAACGGAACCAGGGGCAGGCGGTGCTCGATGGCAATCCGCACGGTGCCCGCCGCCTCCTCGACGCTCCGCGGCCACACCACCACGTCGGGGCGCGCCTCGGGGTGGAACGACTCGTCGTGACCGTGCTGGGCGAGCACGTCGTCGCCGATGCTCACGCGGTCTTCGCCGAGCAGACCGACGAGCGAACGGCGGCCTGCCGCGATGCTCGCCGCGGGCCGGCGCTCCAATCTCGGCACGTCCTCCACCGCCATCCCCCAAAGGTTGCCAGACTACGCCGAGCATCGAGCGAGGAAAGGTGGCCATGGCACGGTTGCAGGACAAGGTCGCCCTCATCACGGGGGGCGAGAGCGGAATCGGACTCGCGACGGCGCGGTTGTTCGTCTCCGAAGGCGCGAGCGTCCACCTCGTCGGCGTCGACGAGGCGAAGCTGGCGGCCGCGGTCGACGAGCTCGGGAGCGACAACGCCCTCTCATCCGTCGCCGACGTCACGGACGAGGACGCAGTTCGAACCGCGGTCGCCGATGGGGTGGCCCGCTACGAGCGATTCGACGTCGTGGTCAGCAATGCCGGTATCAGCGGTGCGGTCGCTCCGATCGTCGACTATCCCACCGACGTCTTCTCGCGCACGCTCGCAGTGCACATTCTCGGAGGCTTCCTGGTGCTCAAGCACACGATCCCGCACGTCAGAGACGGCGGCAGCATCATCATCACCTCGAGTGTGGTCGGCTTGATCGGAGCGCCCGGCGTGTCGGGGTACATCGCCGCCAAGCACGGCCAGGTCGGCCTGATGCGAACAGCGGCCAAGGAGCTCGCGTCCCGCCGGATCCGGGTGAACACGATCCATCCGGGTCCCACTTCGACCCCGTTCCAGGACGACATCGAGATGCGGGCGACTCAGCTCCCCCAGGAAGAGGCCGCCAAGGCATTCGACGGCATGATCCCGCTCGGCCGCCACACGACCGTCGAAGAGATCGCGCAGGGCATGCTCTACCTCGCGAGCGACGACAGCGCGATGGTCACGTCGCACACGTTCTCGATCGACGGCGGCATGAGCGGCTGAGCGGGCCGTCCAGCCGGCGCGGGCCCGGCTCAGGTTCAATCCGCGCGGCGTCGATTCAGCCGGCGTGGGTCCATCGGTACCGCCTCCCGGATTTGCCGGACCGCCGCTCGGCGAGCCACCGGCGACGCCGTCGGCACCTACGCCGTCGACCTCGCGGTTGCGCGGGCGCCGCAGTCGTTCCCGGGTGATCGCGATGTGGGCCGGCATCGGGCTCCTGGCGATGGTGGGTGCGCTCGCGTTCCTGCTCCTCGGCTCGGGCGGTACCCAGCTCGGTAGCCCGATCGCGCAGGCTGCGACGCTGTCGTCGAGCGCCGCCGGTTTCCGGATGCACATGTCGATGCAGATCACCTCGTCGGCGCTGGACGCGCCGATCACGGCCACCGGAACCGGCGTCGTGGATCTCCGCGACCACGCGAGCGCGATGTCGCTGACGATGAACCTCGGAGACGACTCTCAGGTGACCGAGGCGCTCGGCAGCTCGACGCTCCAGGTCGAGACGGTCCTGAACGGAGCGACGGCCTACGTGAAGATGCCCGCGGCTCTGACCTCCTCGCTGGGGACGTCCGGCCGGTCCTGGATCAAGGTCGACCTGGCCAAGCTCTCCGGACTCCCGGGACTCGCGTCGCTGGGCGACGGACCGAACACGAGCGACCCGAGCCAAACCCTGCAGATGCTGCAGTCGGTCTCCGGGAGCGTCATGAAGCTCGGTCAGCAACGGGTGGACGGGGTCGAGACGACCCGCTACCAGGCGAACCTCAGCCTCGCTCGGTTGGCCGATAGCCTCCCGGCGGCCGACCGGAGTCTCGGCCGGCAGGTGCTCTCGACCCTCCAGCAGGCCGCACCTGGTGGGGAGTTTCCGGTCGACGTCTGGATCGACAGTAACCACTTCGTCAGGCGCGTCGTGACCTCGCTCGACCTGTCCTTCCCTTCTGGCCCGAACTTGCAGGAAGTCGTGGCGGTCGACGTCGGCGACTACGGGCCTCAGTCACCGCCGGCGACGCCGCCGGCGCGTGAGGTGTTCGACGCGACCGGGCTCGCCGGGGCCGCCGGCTGATACGGGCCTCAGCGACGGGTCGTCAGCTTCACGGCGAGGATCGCGCCGGCCCGTCTTAGCAGCCTGCCCCCTTCGAGCAGGCCCGGCTCTCGGTGTCCGCGGATCGTGAGCTCGGTCGTGAAGCACGGCTCGGCGCCGGTCGGCGTGTTGCTCGCCTCGGTGACGATTGCCAGCACCGGCCCACCCGGCGCGCTGCGGAACGCGAACGTGACGATCGGAGCCGGCAGGATCGCCGGGCACGAGATCGCGACTCCGTTCAACGCGACGAATGGGAGACCGTCGACGATCGCCGCGATACGCCGCACCTCCGAGCGCGCGGTGATCGTGAGCGGCGATTTGAGCGGGGGTGACGGCGATTGCCCGAACGGCGACCGCGTCATCGTGATCACCAGCGCGCGCGCCTGCGTGGGCACCCGCTGGGCGGGCAGGCGGGGCGCCGAATAGCGCACGGTCGCGTCGACACGAACGCCGGTGCTCCGGTCGGCGAGTTCCACGGCGTTCACGCTGAGGGTTCGGGGTCCGAGCACGGGCGCGTCGACGGCCGGCAGCGAGTAGGCCACGAACATCGTCGTACGCGAATAACCCGAGCCGGACCATTTCGCGCCGGCCGGTACATGGGCCTCGATCGACGCGACGACCGCTCGCGGCGAAGCGGCGGTCGTCCAGAACCTGTGCCGGTCGACGGCCGCGGCGAAGAATGTCAGCGCGTTCGCCCGGTCGAGCTGGTGATCATCGCCCGCGGGCTCGGTCGGAACCTCGGTCGCCCCCGCCGGCAACACGACTTCGCCGAGCAGCTGATCGGCGGCGCTGCTGGCGGCCTGGCGGTTGGCGCGCAGGACCTGCGCGGGCGATGTCGCGCTCACCGCGGCCCGGCGGTTCGCGTGCGCGCGCCGCGCCGGCGAGGCCAGGCTGACCGCCGCGGCGCCCGCGAGCGCGAGCGCGAGTACGACCGCCAGCACGGTCACGACGACAACCTTGCGCATGACGCCGAGACTACGTGCCGGCGATCGATTCGTCACACGCGGTAGTTCGAGCGCACCGCCGTTGATGTCAGTCGCTGACATCACTCTATGCACACGATGTCAGTGGCTGTCATCAACTACGATTCAGCCATGGTCAGACGGGAACCGGACGCACGCGTTCGAGCGGTGGGTCGATGAGGCCAACGAGCTTGAGCTCCCCGATCTGATGCGAGACTCGCTCGGCCACCTGAGGGCCGTCGCCGCTGGTGCTTAGAGTAGGTCGGCGATGAGGGTTGCGGCTCGGGTGGCGCCGTTGGTCCTGACGGGCTGGTAGTCGACGTGGTGGTCGATGTGTTGTGCGATCGCGGTGGCGATCGTGTCTGGGGGGGAGTTTTGGTAGTCCAGGCGGGTGCCGGCGTGGTAGCGCTGTAGGCGGTGGTGGACGTGGAGGTTCTGCTCGAAGTGCCGCTGGAGCGGGAAGTACAGGAACGGGCGCCGGGTGGCGGTGAGTTCCATCGTGGTGCTCAGTCCGCCTTGGACGACCGCGACATCGCACGCCGCGAGATGCCGGTAGAGGTCGTGGACGTACGGTCGGATCTCCAGGCCGTCGATCGTGGGTAGCGTCGCGGGGTCGATCCGGGGGCCCGCGACCGCGATCATCCGCAGCCCCGGGACCAGCCGTCGGGCCTCGGGGAAGCTGTCGATCACCCGCGCCAGCAGGTCCTCACCCACCCCGGACCCGCCGACGGTGACCACGCACACCCGCTCCCCAGGCCCGTACCCCAACTCGGCGCGGAGCGCCTCGCGGTCGGTGACCGTGCCCGGGTCAAACCCGGTGATATAGCCCGCGAACTCGAAATGCTCCAAGGTCCACTCCCGGATCGACGGGAGCCCGGGACCGAACCTGCCCGGAACCACATCCTCGGGATCCCCGACGAAGATCGACCGGTCACGCACCCGCGGATACCGCCCGAGCTGCTCGAGCATCTCCGCGTTGTAATCCGCGGCCAGCCACCGCTCCCGCTCCCCACCCCCAGGCATCGGGAGCCACCCCACGAAATCCGACAACCACACGTACGCCGCCGACTTCAACTCCGGATTCTCATGCAGAAAATAGTCAAGCTCCCACGCCTCATCCCCAACCCACACGTCATAGGACTCCTCCCGAACCAAATCATGAAAAACCATGAAGTTCGCCACCAAAATCTCGTCCATCCGCCGAAACGCCCCAAACACGTCCAACTCATGCCCACGAGCCTCAGACTGAACATGCCCCGACTCCCCCGCCAACAACCCACTCGCGGGATGGACCCGCTCACCACACCCCTCCAACACCCACGTCACCGGATCCTGCGCCAACCAATCCACCACCAAACCAGGCACAAGCCGCCGCAACTCCCGCGCGACCGCGACATCCCGCCGCGCATGACCCAAACCAATCGGCGAAGACACAAACAACGCCCGCCTCCCACGCACGCGCGCCCGACGCCACCGTCGCGGCGGTGATGCCGGACACGCAAAATCGCGGATGACGAGGTTCGTGTGGACCGGGTCGCGCAAGTGCGGGGCGTGACCCGCGCCCTCGACGGTGATCAGCCGGGCATCCGGAATCGCGTCCGCCACGGCGCCTCCGCGAGCCGGGCCGACGACCGCGTCCCCCGATCCCTGAATGACCAGTGTCGGGCACGGCACGCGGGCCAGGAGGCGCAATGCCTGATCGCGGTCGTTCGGCCACTCCGCGTCCATGCCGCGGACGATCGTCTGCGGGTCGGTGTCCAGCCCCCAACCGACCGCGTCCTCGATCTGCTTGGTCGAATGCGGCTCGGTGAAGCATTTGCCGAAGAAGAACTCGAGAAATCCACTCCAATCATCAACCCAGTAATTCCGGTTCCACTTCGCCCACCCGTCGAGTGTCACCGGCTCATCGTCGAACGAGTAAGGGCCTTCCTCGTCAGCCGGCTCCTCGGTCACCTGGAGGTCGGGCGCGATCAACACCAGTCGCGAGACGCGCTCAGGGTGCTCCGCGGCGAGCATGAGCTCTTCCCCAGCATTGCACCACGACACGACAACCGCCCGCTCGACATCGGCCTGATCGAGGACCGCCAGCGCATCTCCTACGATGAGGCGCCGGTCGTACGCGCGCACGTCGAGTGGACGATCGGAGCGCCCGTTGCCACGCGGGTCGAAAGTCACCACGGTGCCGTGACGCGCGAAGTAGGGGATCTGGCACTTCCATGTTCTGGAATGGACGATCTCCCACGTCGGCAGGAGCAGAAACGCGGGGTCGCCGTCGCCGTATCGCTCCCAGAAGATCCGCACCCCGTCGCGCTCAGCGTAACCCTCGGTACGGGGGTAACACGCACGTGTCTGCTCACGAACGCTCATGAGGGCGCAGGATGATCCCACGCACGATCGTCCTTCACAACGGTCGCCCGGTCGTGAGTCATGAGTCGGCACAACTGGATCGGAGCGAGGACTATCGTCGCCGAACAGATGCGAACACGGCCCGACATGCTTCGCGCGGTGATCGTCGTGATCGCGCTGGCGGCGTGGCTGACCGCGTGTGGCGGTAGCCACCACCACACGACCGCCACGCACGGGTCGACCGTCACTACTCGGGTCACGACCCCTCCTCGAGTGCGGCTGACGGGCGCCCATCCGTGTCCGGGTCAACCGGGCTTCTCGTGCTCAACGCTGGACGTGCCGCTCGACCACGCCGGTCAGGCCTCCGGCATGTTGCGGCTGGCGGTCGGCGTCTCCGCGGTCAAGGCCGCGCCCCGCGGCGTCCTGCTGTTCCTCACCGGCGGCCCAGGGCAGCCCGGAATCCCATTCCTGACCCGGATCCATACGCGGCTGCGGGCCGCGCTCGCGGGTTATCGGCTGGTGATGTTCGATCAGCGAGGCACCGGAGCCGGCGCGCTCGAGTGTCCCGCGCTGCAACGGGCAGCCGGCGCTTCTGACCTGACCGTCGTGCCGGAGGCCACCCTCACCGACTGCGCACGTTCGATCGGCGGGGCCAGGCGCTACTACGTCACAGCGGAGACCGTCGCCGACATCGATACGCTGCGATCCGCTCTGGGCGCCGTCCGGCTGACGCTCGACGGAGTCTCCTACGGGACCTACGTGGCAGAGCGGTACGCCCTCCAGTACCCGACCCGCGTGGCCCGCATCGTGCTGGACTCGGTGGTGCCCCAGGCCGGCGTCGATCCGACGTACCGCGCCGCACTCTCGGCGAGCGGCCGGGTGCTGCGCTCGGTGTGCGCTGCCGATCACTGCGAATGGGATCCAGCCGCTGACCTGTCCGCGGTCGTCTATCGCCTCCACGACGGTCCGGCTGTGCTGGATGCCCTGGTCGCCGACAGCGTCGCGGCGCCCGATTACCCCGGAGTGATCGACGCTCTACATGCCGCCCGTGCCGGCCGTCCCGCCGCGCTCGAGGCGCTCGTCGCCGCGGTCAGACGCGACGAATCAGTCCCCGCCAGGTTCCTCAGTCAGGGTTTGCACGAAAGCACGCTCTGCCTCGAGTTGGCCTCGCCCTGGGATCCGGCCGAGTCTCGATCGCAGCGCGGCGCGACGCTGGCGAGACTCGCCGGATCGACGCCTGAAACCGACCTCTATCCATTCGACCGAGCGACCGCCACCGGGAACGGGCTCGCCCAGGGCTGCCTCGGCTGGCCGGCGACACAACCGCCGGCGGTCCCCGACGGCGCACCCACGGCCGAGCTTCCGGCGGTGCCGACACTGCTGCTCTCCGGCGAGCGCGACCTCTCGACACCGTTGGCCTGGGCCCGCCAGGAGGCCGCGAGGGCGCCCGACGGTCAGCTTCTCGAAGTGCCCGGCGCCGGCCACTCCGTCCAGCTTCGGGCTCGCGATCCGGGCGTGCGGCGGACGGTCGGGCGGTTCCTCGCGACCGGATAGGCTTTGCGGCGATCGCGCCGGCAGGTCGCAGCACGTCCGTTATTCCACCGCGATCCGCAAACACCAGAGATGAGTGGATACGCGAAGGCGCACCTCGACGAAATCGACGAGATCAGCGACGGCCGCTGTCCGGCCCGGCCGATCCGGTACCACTTCGGCATCACGTCCTTCGGCGTCAACGCTTGGACCGGCCGCGAGGTAGGTGACCGGATCATCAACGAGCACGACGAGGCGGACGAGGACGGGGAAGAGGAGCTCTACCTCGTCCAACATGGTCGCGCCAGATTCGAGATCGATGCCGAGCCGGTCGACGCGCCCGCGGGAACGCTGGTCTTCATCCCCGCCGGCGTCAACCGCACGGCGTTCGCCGAGGAGCCCGCGACGACGATCATCGCGATCGGCGGGACGCCGGGGAGGGTCTACGAGCCGCATGGCTTCGAGATCTGGGCGCCGATCGCCCCGCTCTACCGGGCAGGCGAGTACGACGAGGCCGCTGATCGCGGGCGGGAGCTGATCGAGGCCCATCCCGAGTACCCGATGCTCCTCTACAACGTGGCCTGCTGCGAGAGCCTCGCGGGACGAACGGCGGACGCGATCGAGCACCTGCGGCTAGCGATCGAGCGTTCGGACCGCGTCCGCGCGTTCGCCGCCGGCGACTCCGACTTCGATCCGATTCGCGACGACCCGGCGTTCAAGCAGCTCGTGGGCTAGGCGGACCAAGCCCCGCGCCGGATCAGCCGTCGCTGGACCTGATCAACACCGGGGGTCTGTCGTGCCCGTCGAGGTCGTAGTAGACACCGGGGAACGTCTGGAAAACCCCGCTCGTGTCGTTGTGCAGGTGCGACTCGTTGAAGGTCAGTGCGCCCGAGCCGCTGTCGACGACGTCGAAGACGGCGCCGCCGCCCTCCCTGGCGCGGTTGTCGTCCATCAGGGTGCCGGCGATCAGCACGTTATCGTCCGTCCCGTCGAGGTAGATGGCACCGCCGCTTCCGCCGCCGGGCGTGCCGCGTGAGGCCGGATTGGCCCCCCAGCCGATGGCCTTGTTGTTAGTGAACTGACTGTTCAAGACGTCCCACTGGACGCTGATGCTGCTCAGTGCCCCACCGTTGGAACAGCGGCCGCCGCTGAATGTGTCGTTGCTGACGTATACGGGGCGGTTCTCATACTGGGCCAACGCGCGGATCGCGCCGCCTCCGAGATCGGGGCCGTACGCGTAGCAGCGGTTGTCGATGAACCGCGAATTGACCGCCCTGAACTGGCCGCCCTCGACGTAGATGGCCCCTCCGCCGTCCACCCCGCCGTACCAGCACCTCGGGATGTTGGCCGTGCAGGTGGCCTGATGCGCGCCGTCGTAGCCGTCCTCTAGGGTCATGTTCTGCACGACGATCCGCGGATAGGGCTGGTTGACGCAGTCATCGGTCGACCAGGTGCCCGCGCAGGTGTCCGAGTAGAGGATTCGGCGCTTCCCGCCTCCGCTCAGCGTGACCAGGCCGCCGCCGTCCAGCACGACCAGACGCCGCGTCTTGATCACGCTCGCGGTCGCGGTCATCACGATCGTTACGGGCTTGCGCCCGCAGTTGAAAGTGATGATGCCGCCGGCGGCAACGTCGCGTACGACCGCGGCCGACGTGCAACTGGCCGGCCTGCCGTTCCCGACCACGTGGTTGGGATGGTCGGTGTTGACCGCGCGGCCGGCCGGCGGCACGTAGAAGTGCCCATTCGGGTTCCCGAAGTCCGGCACCGCCGCTGCGGCCGGCGCTGCACCGTACGCGACGACCGCCCCGACCGACGCTCCGGCGCCGACCAGCGCAACCAGCAAACGTCTGAACCCGCCGCCTTGCCGCATCGCGCGCGATGCTAATGCACACATTGCCGACCCGCTCAGCGTCAGCCCGCGGCTACCGGCGGGCGGCATGTGTCAGCAATGACCGAACTACGTGTACGTGTCGCGGTGTGACCGCGGGCCACAGGGCGCGAACGGCCGGGTTGGTCTGCTGGACGAAGGTCGCGAACAGCAGGCCGTGGGGGTCGCTGCGGAAGAGCAGTTGGCCGCGAAGCCCGAGCCACGAGTCCGCTGCGAGGAGAACGAACTCGTTGTCGCTGTGCTTCACGTTCCAGCCGAGCACGCGGTTTGAGGCCCATGGTGGCCAGAGCTTGAGGCCGAGCGCCGTCCACCCCAGCCACAGTCGCCGGCGTACGCCCGGGGGCGCGTCCAGGAGCACCGCACGGACCCATTGCTCCGGGGTGCGCCGGGCATCGGTGTCGATGGCGAACGCGTCCTCGTAGTCGATCCGGGGCAGCGTGCTGAGCGCTCGTGCGTCTTGCGGCATCGAGACTTGGCTGACGGTGCGCGTCGTAGGGCTGGGTTGTCGCGTTGCGGTCATATCATCCGCTCCATATATACAGGACTGTATATATGGAGACTAGGCATTATCGAAGGCCGTGTCAACCCCGCCGGTCACCTCGTAGGAAGATGGCGCCTCCGACCAGAACCCCACGTGCCGCCTGGATCCAGGGCGGATTGCGCGCATTGGCCGCGGGCGGTGGACCTGATGCCGTCCGCGTCGAGACGCTGGCGAAGTCGCTCGGGGTCACTCGCGGAGGTTTCTACGGTCAGTTCAAGGACCGTGGCGCGCTGCTCGAGGGGATGCTCGACACCTGGGAGCGCGCCGCGACCGACGAGGTCCAGGAACAGGTGGAGCGTCGGGGCGGTGACGCGCGCGCGAAGGTGCGGCGGGCGGGTGCGCTCACGTTCAGCGACGAGCTTCTGCCGATCGACCTGGCGATCCGCGACTGGGCGCGGCACGACGCCGCCGTCGCCGCGCGCCTGCGACGGGTCGACAACCGACGCATGGAATATCTGCGCGAGTTGTTCGGGTCTTTCTGCTCCGACGAAGCCGAGGTCGAAGGCCGCGCGGTGCTCGCGTTCTCGCTCGCGATCGGCTACCACTTCATCGCCGCCGACCACGGAGCGCGCAGCCGAAGCGACGTGCTCGAACTAGCCGTGCGAGAGCTACTCGCCTGAGCCGGCGGTCCACGCTCGGGCCCTCGCGGCCCGCGTATAGAGTCCGCGGCATGCCCACCTTCGTGCTCCGCCTCATCGCTCCGCGTCCGAACTTCGCCCAGACCATCACCGACTCGGAGCGGGCGATCATGAACCGCCACGCCGCCCACTGGAGTCCGTACCTCGAGCGCGGCGACATGGTCGTGTTCGGACCGGTCCTGACCGACGAGGACTCATACGGCCTGGCAATCGTCGAGACCGACGACGAGCAGGGGCTGCGTGAGTTCGCCGCGCAGGACCCGGTCGTGACGACCGGAACGGCGGCGTTTGAGTTCGGCCGGCTCGCAGCAGGTCACGTTCGCACGCGCTGATCAGGTCAAGCAAAGCGCCGGCGTATCGATCCGGCGGTGTGTGGGCTCGACGGGCTCACTGGCGGGGCGGCCGGCGCCGGGAACGGCGGCACCTGAGGAAGCGTGGCCGGCGCCCGGGGAGGAGTCGAGACCACGAAGGGCGGCACCCCCGAGGCCTGGTGAGGAGCCGGTTCGCCTCCGGGGGGATTGGCGTCAGCAGCGGGGCGTGAGCATGCGTAGTACGACAATCGCGAGGGTTCGGGTCGACCGTGACGTAGATCGCATGCCCCACATGGCTAGGACGTCGCGGTCCCGCCGGAGTCGCTCCGGTGACGCGTCATGCAGGTCGCGCTGGAGGGGTTGACGCGTCGCCCGGAGCACAGGACCTGCATGACCTGCCACCGGAGTGAAAGATCGCCGACCGTGGCAGACGGTGCGTGTGCCACATGCGTGATCTGACACGGTCGCCCGGTCTCGGCTGAATTGTCAGGTCATGCAGGTCGCGAGCGCGGGTTGCCGGCGCCCACTCGGACGTCGGCGGCATCGTCGATCACGCCCTCCCCACCGGCGTCTAATGCACGCTCGCGGCGAGTGCGCGCTTCGTGTTCCCGAGCGCCTGTTGGACGGCCTCGAGCTGCGCCTGGGTGAACCCGCTGAGCGTCTGCGTATCGACCCGGCCCTGCTGAATCTCGCGGTCGACGGCCTGACCCTCCGCGGCGGTGATCGTGCCGTTGTCGACGAGCTGCTGGATCGCGTTCAAGAACAACTGAGGGTTCGCGCCGGGTTGAGGCGCGTGAGTCTTGTCAGGAACTGGGGACGCCGGCGTCTTCGTCGCCGCGGCGCAGGTCGCGGCGGCGACGTGACCTCTTTTGGCGGGCGGTTTCGCCGCGAGGGCGTTGGCGCCGGCGATCGCGGCGACTACGGCGAGGGCGGCGAGTGCGCCCGTCGCGGTATAGCGGAGCCGGGCCGACCTGCTGTTTTGTTCGCTCACCTTGGTCTCCTCTCGGTGTGGGCGCCGTGGCGGCGTCTTCTGGGGGGTTCGGATTCGTCGGCGGCGCCTGACGGCGGCGCCTTGGATTTGTCGGCGGCGCCTGACGGCGGCGCCTTAGGGAGGGTCGTGCGCGAACCTGAGATCAAGCTGAAGCGCAGCTGTTCTTCAGTCGATCTTCAGGAAACGTCGGGGACAATCGGCGGGCGATGGTCGAGCCGATCGGTCGAGTGGTGGTGATCGAGGACGAGCAGCCGGTGCGCGATGCGGTTCTCGCCGCGCTTCGAACGGAGCGGTTCACGGCCACCGCGTTCGAGGATCTCCCCCATCCCAAAGACGTGCTCGCCGTCGCGCCCGATCTTGCGATCCTCGATGTGCTGCTGCCGAGCGGCAACGGCTTCGAGTTGGCACGACTGCTCCGACAGCACCGTGAGCTGCCGATCATCTTTCTCACGGCCCGCGACGCCGTGGCCGACCGCGTCGCCGGGCTCGAACTCGGCGCCGACGACTACCTCGTCAAGCCGTTTGCGCTCGAGGAACTGATGGCGCGCGTGCGGGCCGTCCTGCGCCGGCGGGGCACGATCCCGCAGGTGCTGGAGGTCGAGGGGCTGATCGTCGATGAAGAACACGGGTTTGCCGCCCGCGCCGGTCGAGGACTCGCGCTCACCTCGACCGAACTTCGCCTGCTCGCATTTCTCATGCGCCACCGCGGACAGGTCCTGTCCAAGGACCAGCTCCTGACCCAAGTGTGGGGCTACGACGCATACGACCACAACCTTGTTGAGGTTCACATCAGCGCGCTCCGGCGAAAGCTGGAAGCGAACGCCGTCGGGAGTGGCCGTCTCATCCACACCGTCCGCGGGATCGGCTACCGGTTCTCAGCGTGAGCGGCCACCGACCCGCGCGGACGCGCTTGATCGTCGCCTCGATACTCGCGATCGTCGCCGCTCTCGCAACGTTCGTCGTCGTGATCACGGTGCGCTACCGCGACGGGCTCGAGCAGCGGCTCCGCGCCGATCTCACATCCGGCGCGAGCGCACTCCGGGCGGCGGGCACGCCTCAAGCGCTGAAGCCGGTGATCGGCTCCCTGGCGGCCGAGGGGATCTCCGTGGACCTCGCCGGGATAAGCGGCCCCGGCGGGAGCCTCGAGGCCGCACCGGGGGCGGCGCTCCTGACCGTGCACGAGGTGATCCCGGTGGGCGGGATGGACGTGCCCGCGACGCTGACCGGCAGCCTTGCCGGGATCGACCGGCAGGTCCGCAGCTTGGAGATCACTGAGGCGATCGGCGGCGTGATCGCGCTGGCGCTCCTGGCGGCGCTCGCCCGCGCACTCGTGCTTCTCGATCGCGCCGTAGCGGAGGCGCGCGCGTCTGAGGCGGCCATGCGGACGTTCCTGGCCGACGCCTCGCACGAACTCCGCACGCCGGTCGCCGCGCTTCAGGCGACCGCCGAGCGGCTCTTGCGAGATCAGCCGGCGCGTCCCGCGCGCGACGCGATCGAGGCGCAGCTCGCGCGTGACAGCCGTCGTCTCGGGCACCTGATCGACGACCTGTTGAACCTCGCGCGGCTCGACGCTCGCGAGCGCCCCCATCGGGAGCCCGTCGACCTCGTCGACCTCGCGTCCACCGCAGTGGCCGCCACACGCACCACCGACCCGGCCGGCACGCGTCGAACTGGTCACCGACGGTCCGGCTCCGGTCACCGGCGATCGCGACGCGCTGCTCCGCGCGGTCCGCAACCTCCTCGACAACGCGCGCGCGGTCGCGGACACGGTCGTGGTCGAGGTGGCGCAGACCGCGAACGGACCGACCATGTCGGTTACCGACAACGGGCCTGGGATCCCCGCCGATCAGCGCGAACGGATCTTCGAACCGTTCGTCCGCCTTCCTCGAAGTCCGCGCGGTGGCACGGGCCTCGGCCTCGCGATCGTCCGCCGGACGATCGAATCACACGGCGGCACGATCACCTGCGATCCGTCCCCGACCGGGGGCACCCGGTTCACGCTCCGACTACCAGCCGCCTCCTAAGTCCGCCGGCGCAGCAGCGCGGACAGGTCGGCCAGCGGTCCCAGGTGGCGGAGCTTGTCGGGGTTGACGATCGAGCTGACGGCCTGGATCTGGCCGTCAGCGATGTCGAGAATCACCACGCCGGCCAGCCTGCCCTCCCGGTCGAGCAACAGCCCACCCGGTTGGCCATTGACCTCCGCACGGCGGAAGGTCAAGCCGCCCAGGCGGGCGGCGGCACGCAACCCCGCAGCCAGCGTCCGTGCCACCCGGGCGCGGCCATGGAGTGCACGTTTGATGGCGGGCGCCTTGCCGCCGCCGTCGCCGTGGAGCACCACGTCGTGGGCCAGCAACTGCTCGAGCCCTTCGAGGTCGCCGTCCTCGACAGCCGCGAAGAAGCGGGCGGCGAGCTCCTCCTGCTGCTCGCGCGAAGCCTCGAACCGAAGGCGCCGTTCCTCGACGTGGCGACGGGCCCGCGTGACGAGCTGGCGGGCGTTCTGCTCGCTCGTGCCGATGATCTCCGCGATCCGGTGGTAGGGCTCGTCGAACACTTCGTGCAGCAGGAACGCGGCCCGCTGCTCAGGCGACAGGCTCTCGAGCAGAACGAGGAAGGCGAGCGACAGCGAGTCCGCCATCTCGAGCTTGCGGGCGGGATCGTCATCGGCGCTCGCCACGAGCGGCTCCGGGAGCCACTCGCCCACATACGACTCCCGCCGGACCCGCGCTGAGCGAAGATGGTCGACCGAGAGCCGCGAGACGACCGTCGACAGGTACGCGCGCGGCGACTCGATCAGCTCGCCGCCTTTGCGCGCCCGGTGCAGGCGGAGGAACCCCTCCTGGACGACGTCCTCCGCCTCGGTCACGCTGCCGAGCATCCGGTAGGCAATGGCAAACGCCGACGGGCGGAGCTCGTCGAACTCCTCGTCGGTCATCGGTTTAGCCGAGTCCCCGCGCGAAGCCCTGCCGCCAACTCGGGTACCCGAGCTGCCAGCCGAACTCACGCTTGGCCTTCGCGTTCGAGGAGCCGCGCGAGTCGGTCATCATCAGCGTTGCCGTCTCACCCGCCGCGAGCCGCCCGAGCCAGCGTGGGATACGCCTCGGCGGCTTGGCGCCCAGCGCGCTCGCCAGCACCGGCAGCCACTCCCGCACCGGCGCGGGCTCGTCGTCGACGATGTTGTAGATGCCCGGGCGGCCTTGCTCGACCGCGGCAACGGTTGCCGCCGAGGCGTCAGCGATGTGGACGTGTGACCAGACGCCACCGCCGCCGCCGATGATCGGAAAGCGACGCTTGCGGACCGCCACCGCCATCACCGCATCCGGAGCCGCGCTGATCGCGGTCCCCGTGCCGTAGAGACCGCCATAGCGCAACGCGAGACCCTCGCCCCACTCGATCTTCGTCACCGACTGCTCGACGTGGAGGATGCCCACCATCGCAGCCCGCAGCGCCGCCGGCGGGTTGGGATCCGGCGGATCGGCCTCGGTCAGCACCGGGCCGCCCGCGCGAGCCCATCGGAAGGCCACGAAGCTCTGGGCAACGAAGCGCCGTGCCCCGACGGCGCGACCGGCGGCCAGGAGATGGTCCGTCCCCTCGGTGCGCAGCCGATTGGTCATGATCGCCATGCGGGAGCGGTCTGGGTGCCGCATGTCCCTCGCCGACATCATCCCGGACAGCGCCGTGAGCTCATGCACGATCACCTCGGGTTCGGCCGATGCCACCGCCTGGGCCACCGCGTCGGGATCGAGGGCATCGGCCACCGCCGGGCGCGCCCCGAGACTGCGCAGCAGGTCCTGCTTCGATGTGCTCCTGGTCATCCCGACTACCTCGTGGCCCCGCGTCACGAGTTGCGGGACGAGCGCTCGGCCGAGGGCGCCGGTCGCGCCCGCCACGAACACCTTCATGACGGCTCCGCTCGTCTCATCTCTCCCCTTAGACGAGACAGGGACGCCGCCTGTGACAGTGCTCAGCGTTCGGTGCCCATTTGCTCGAGCTCGGCGATGCGGTCGAGGAGCTCGCAAACGAGAACCGCGCCGGCGTAGTTGAGGCCGAGGTCACGCCGGATCCGTTCTGCTTTGGCCAGCCGAGCAGCGCAGTTGGGCTCAAACAACGGTGTCTCGCTCGTGCCCGCACAGGGGTCGAACAACCCGAAGGCGAGATAGCGGCGTGCGAGTGCGATCCGGACTCCAGCTTGTCGGGCGACCACCGCCAGCTCGATGGTGGCCCGGGCTGTCGCTTGCGGCGGCGTTCGGCGAGCGCTCATCCCCCATCCTTCCGCGGGTCGAAACGCGAAATCGACGCGAGCTTCTCGAAAAGCTCTCGTTCCTCGTCGGACAACTCTTTCGGGATCGCGACCTGGAGCGTGGCGTAGAGGTTGCCGCGCCCGCCATCGCGTGTCGGAAGCCCGCGACCCCGCAGCCGTAGGCGCCGGCCGCTGGAGGATCGGGCCGGCACCCGTACCTGCGCGGTGCCGCTCAGTGTCCGGACCGGCACCGTCGCCCCGAGCGCGGCTTCCCACGGCGTGACCCGCAGATCCACCTGCAGGTCGTCCCCCTCCCGGCGAAAGCGACGATGAGGCTTGAGGCGCACGAGCAGGTAGAGGTCGCCCGCCGGTCCCCCGCCGCGCCCCACCGCGCCCTTTCCCGCGATGCGAATGCGCTGACCTTCACGGACCTCCGCCGGGATCTCGACCTCGAAGCTCCCCGCGCCGTCGAGCGTGAGACGCCGGCGCCCACCGGCGAGCGCCTCCTCGAGCGAGAGCTCGAGTACCGCCTCGTGATCGCGCCCGCGGAGAGGTCCGCCGTCGGCCACCCCGGCGCCGTGGCCGAACAGCCGCTCAAACAAGTCTGAGAGCCCGCCCTCGCCGAACTCGACGCGCGCATCGGGCCCGAACCCGGCGCGTCCGAACAGGTCCTCGAAGTCAGCCATGTCCGGAGCTTCGGCCCCCGCGCGTCGCTGCTCGCCGAGACGGTCATAGAGCTCGCGCTTCTCCGGATCGGAGAGGACCTCGTAGGCCTCCCCCACCTCCTTGAAGCGCTCCTCCGCGTCGCCCTCCTGATTGATGTCGGGGTGGTACTGGCGAGCGAGCTTTCGGTAGGCGCGACGAATGTCGTCTGAGCTGGCGTCCCGTGGGACGCCGAGCACCTCGTAGTAGTCCTTGAAGCCGACCGACATCAGTGCCCGGCGCGACGGCGCTCCCCTCGCGACCGTTCGTGCGGGTTGGCCTTGCGCGGATCGACCTCAGGGTCAGCCTCGTGGTGCGGCTCGCTCGTGCTCGTCGCGCCCGTCGGGGTGTGGACGTCCCCGAAGTCCATGCCGGATTCGTCGGCGCCGGGGTCCCGGGGATCGGGGCGCTTGTCATACGGGTCCGGCCACTCGGTCGGGTCCGGATCGGTCGCCGGCTGGTTCAACGCGTCGTGGACGTCGCGTTCGGGCGGCAAATCTTGCTTGGTCATGTGTGCTCCTCGCGGCTGGGTTACCAGCAAGGTACTCCTGGGCGATCGGCGCCCGCGGATCACGGCGGCGGTCCACGAACCCAGCGCGGTGACCTACTGTCCCGCGACGAAGCGTGCTACCGCCGCCTTGGTGAGGAAACCGTGGGTCACGCCGACACACGCGTCGGCGGCTTGCAGTGCCGCCGGCTGATGGATGTTGATCCCCGCGTTGGCGAGCATCTCGTGGGTCAGCTGACCGGTGGTGCTCGGATCGGGAAAGGTCGGGAACCCGTGGCTGCGCAGGCAACGCGCGAACGCCAGCTCCGCGGTGATCTGCGCGTGACTGGGCGGCGGGCTCTGGCTCGAGTGGCCCCCGTTCGGTAGCAGGTGCCGGCAGGCGGACAGCGCCGGCCCGAACGCCGGCGAGTGTGCCGTGCTCGGGTCAAGCGATTCCTTGAACGCGCGAGGGTCGGTCGACGGGTCGGGAAGGTTGGACACCCCGTGCGAGCGCATACAGTCGGCAAACCTGACCGCGGACTGGAGCGTTTGTTGGATTTGGGCCTGCGTCGTCTGACCACCGGCAGGCGACGGGCTCGACGAGCTCGACGAGCTCGATCCGCAACCGGCGATCACCGTCGCGGCGACGGTCGCGGCAGCGGCCGCCTGAAGTCTTGGAGTAATTCTGAACATGACGCAGGTGATATCCGGCCGCCAGTCACACGAGTGCAACACACCGCCGAACGCGGCTGTTATGGCGTTGTGATGTGTTGTGGTTCACGATGTTCCGGTGCGCGTGCTGGTGGTCGAGGATCACGTGGAGCTCGCCCGCGACATCGCCGAGGGGTTTCGCGATCGCGGGATTGCGACCGACGTCGCGTATGACGGGTCGGCCGCGCTGCAGAAGGGTGTCGTGTACCGCTATGACGTGATCGTGCTCGACCGCGACCTGCCGGGCGTGCACGGCGACGCCGTTTGCCTGGCGTTGCGTGATGGTGGAGCGGACGCGCGGATCTTGATGTTGACCGCGGCGGCGACGATCGGCGACCGCGTAGAGGGGCTGAACCTCGGCGCGGATGACTATCTGCCCAAGCCGTTCGCATTCGAGGAACTGGTGGCGCGCGTGCATGCCCTGGCCCGCCGAGCGCCGGCGGGACCGTCGCTCTTGGTCAGGGGCGATTTGCAGCTCGACAGAGCCCGGCGGCACGTTACGCGGGCGGGGCGGGAGGTGTCGTTGACGCGCAAGGAGCTGGGATTGCTCGAGGTGCTGCTGGCCGCCGACGGCGCCGTGGTCAGCGCCGAGGAGCTGCTCGAGCGGGTGTGGGATGAGAACGCCGACCCGTTCACGCGTACCGTCGCGGTGACGGTCGGGCGTCTGCGGCGCAAGCTCGGCGAGCCCGACGTGATCGAGACGGTGGTCGGCACCGGGTACCGCGTGCGATGACGCGTGCGCGCCTCTCCGCCGTCGTGCGGAGACTGTGGCCCCAGCGGATGCGCACCCGGCTCGCCGTCTTCTATGCGCTCCTGTTCCTGCTCGCCGGGGTGGTGCTCTTGGCGCTTAGCTACACGTTGCTGGTCAGCGTGCTGCTGCCGACGGCGGCGCCGGCGACAAAGCTGCTCACCCCGCAGGAAAAGGCGCTGCTGCCCGTGTGCAAGCCTCTGCCCACCTCCGCGTCTCTGCTGGCGCAATGCAACCACTTGATCAACATCGTCGGGGGCGGCCCGAAGACGCGCGGCGACACGCTGGCAGCCCTGCGGAAAGCGTCGGCGATCGGCCTGGGCGTTCTCACGATCGCCGCGGCCGGACTCGGGTGGCTTGTCGCGGGACGAGCGCTCCGGCCAGTGCGATCAATTACCGAGGCAGCGAGACAAGCTTCCGAGCTGCGGCTCGGTCAGCGCCTCGCGCTGACCGGGCCCGATGACGAGCTCAAGCAGCTGGCCGACACGTTCGACGTGATGCTCGAGCGGCTCGATGCCGCGTTCACCAGCCAGAAGCGATTTGTCGCCAACGCAGCGCACGAGCTGCGCACGCCGCTCACCGCGATGCGAACGGCAATCGAGGTCACGCTCTCGAAGCCGACGAGGACGCCCGAGCAGCTGGAGGCGATGGCGGCCCGGGTCAAACGGTCGATAGAGCGGGCCGAAGCCACCGTCGAGGCGCTCCTGACGCTCGCCACGAGCGAGGTCGGCCCGACAGTCCATGAGCCAATTGACCTCGCCACCGCCGCCGAGGACGCCCTCGACGCCGCGCATGCAGCGATCGATCAGCACGACATCACGGTCGAGGCGGCGCTCGAGCCCGCCCCCGCCCACGGCGATCGAGTGTTGCTCGAGCGCATGATTGCCAACCTCGTGGAGAACGCCGTCCGGCACAACCACCCGGGTGGCTGGATCGGAATCCGCACAATCCGGCAAGCCGACAGCGCCGTGCTCGAGATCGCCAATACCGGGCCCAGCATCCCCGAGGAGCAGATCCCGACCCTGTTCGAGCCGTTCGCCCGGGCCAACCACCGTCTCAACTCCGCCGATGGCGTCGGGCTCGGCCTGTCGATCGCCAGCGCGATTGCCGGCGCCCACGACGCCACGATCACCGGACGCCCGCGACCCGGCGGTGGACTCGAAATGTCGGTCGCCATCCCCACAGGACACGTCTCCGGGTTGTAAAGCCCGGTACCTCGACACCCTCGAACGACGCGCGAAGCGACGACCCTGTGTCGACCGGCTATCTAGAACTTGTCCGGCGTGTCCATCTCGCGCCAGAACACGGGCGTCGGCGGCGCCGTGACGCCGGCCTCGGCCAGCATCGGGCCGACGTCGGCGGTGCTCTCCTCGAAGAATCGCAAGAACGACTCGGCGTCGGGCCACTCGTCGACGATGAGGACCTCGCCACCGGCCTCGTTGGCGAAGAACCTATGGTGGATGCACCCGGCGTCTCGAGCACGTTGGGCGATTCGCTTCAGTCGTTCAGGGTCGCTGTTCAAAGCTTCCTCGACTCGTGCCGGATCGGCATCGACCCGCAGCCCCATCATTACCGACATGTCGTCTCCTTTGGTCGGATCTTGGGGACGATTCGATCAGCCGCGACGCCCCACGTCAAGCGACCCGCCAGTCCGAAGGCCGGGGGAACTCGGCTGTCACATTTACGCCTCGCGGCGTGTCACTTGAGTAGTGACCACGACCACTGGAGGAACAGCAGTGCTGGAGAAGGTCTTCTATATGAGTGTGCTCGTCAGCGACCAGGACAAGGCGCTTGATTTCTACACGAACGTCCTCGGCCTCGAGAAGCGCGTTGAGAACCCGACACCCGACGGGCCGCGGTTTCTGACCGTCGGCGTCAAGGGCGACGAGTTCCAGTTGGTTCTCTGGCCCGGGACACCCGGGCAGGCCGAGCCGGCGATGGGACGCCCCCCAGCGTCGATCACGATCGAGACCGACGATTGCCGGAAGATGACTGAGGAGCTTAAGTCGCGCGGGGTCGAGTTCGTCTCAGACGTGGTCGAGTTCCCGTGGGGCTACGTCGCGCAGTTCCAGGACCCTGACGGCAACCGGCTACAGCTTCGAGAGGGCCGCTAGCCCCGTAAAGCGAAACGGCTTGACGGCCGGTCATAGAATGTCACCCGTGGCAGGCTTGTACCCAGACGAGGACAGGGCAGTCGAGCACGACAAGGACCTGTCTCCCATTCCACACGACCTCGAGGTATACGCGCACATCGAAGGACTTGTCGGCGAGGAGAACGAGCTCCTGGAGGAAGCGGAGAAGGGCCGCAAGGAAGAGCACCGCGAGCGGCTCCACGCGATCAGGGAGGAGCTCGATCGCGCCTGGGAGACGCTGCGCGGGCGCGCCGAACGGCGCGCCAAGCCAGGTAGCTGACAGTTCTGGGAGCGCATGGCCGGCACCTTCTTGCTGAAGGTGTGCCGCGCGGTCGTTGTCAGACAGTGGTTGTGATTGGCGCGGTCGGCGCCTCATCGGGAGCGTCGGCCACTGCCCTGCACGGCCGGGGAAGAGCGGTGATCCGCACCCACAAGTTCGGACGAGAGACGAGCGATGCTCAGGATGCCGGACTCATCTCGAGGTTGGCGGTGCTGCGACGTCCGCAGACGGAGGCAGACGTCTTGCCGGCTGGTGTAACTGTGATGGGAGCTCACGGGGTCATCATCCCGACCTTGACGCGGTTGGTCGCCCAGCCCGCGGGGGCCAGTGTGTACTTGGCCGTGAGCACGCCGTTGGCAGGCTCGCCCCCGCTGTGGAGCCCGAAGCTGGGCGATCAGGTCGGGATCGTGACGGTGACGACCACCGGCGCGACCGAGACGTTCACCGCTCCGGCGGCCGACCTCACAAACGCGTTCATCGTGGAGGGCGTCGAGGGTGCGCCGGTAGCGTCAAGCCAGGCACCGACCAGCGTGTACGAGGCCGGCATCGTTCCAGATGGCGTGGCGCGGGTTCGGTGGACGTTCGCGAACGCGACCGCCAAGCGAACGTACGTGGTTGATGTGCCGGCCAGCAACGACGTGGCCATCACACCGTTTCATGCCGGCACGCCTTTTTTGCTGCGCGCCACGTGGTATGCGCCTGACGGCAGCGTGGTCCCGACCTCCGACAGCGCGTTACGTCATGCGATGGCCGCGCGCGGCAAGGTCCTTGCGCAGCGGATCGGCCGCCAAGACGAACGTAGCGCGTTTCGGCCGCCACCCGGGATCCTCGCCAACTTCGCGGTGTTCGGCGTCACGAGCCGCTCCGGGATCCGGGTGGGCGACCTGACAATCTCGCATCCCAGGCTCTCATCTGTTCCGCTGCCGATCCTGCAGCTCACCCGTCCACGGGCACGAATGCAACTCGACCCCTCGGACATGCGGGAGGCCACCACCCGCAACGGCGTCAGCGTCTGGATCGTCCCCGGCCGGAAAGGGCTGTGCGCGGCCGCTGTCGACCCGTCGTCGTATTCGTTCCCGTTCCGCTACGACTCGGGCGCCGGGGCCGGCTGCAGTGGCAGCATCGCCCAAGCCGAGCTCTACGGAGCCGGGGTCGGCATTTGCTGCTCCGCCGGTTACAGCTCGCACTACGGCGTGCTACCAGACGCGCACCCCACGCGCACGATACGTACCGGTCCTCACACCCACATGAGCATTCGTCCACCCGACAGCGTCTACATCTACCGAACACGGCAATAGAGTCAACACCGGCGATGGCTTAGCGGTTGTGGTTGACGACCTCGACGTTGTGGCCGTCCGGGTCGAGCACGAACGCGCCGTAGTAGCCCGGGTGGTAGACGGAACGCTCGCCGGGGGCGCCGTGGTCCTCGTAGCCCGCGGCGAGCGCGGCGGCGTGGAAGGCCCGCACCGTGGCGTCCGCGTCCGCGGGGAACGCGAGGTGGACGTGTGCGGTGAGCGGGCGCCCGTCGCGCACGAGCGAGAAGGAGAAGTCGGCGCCGGAGAACTGCACGCGATCCGGCGTGTCGCACGCCAGGCGCAGCCCGGCGTATGGCGAGACCGTCGTGTAGAAGCGCCGCGACGCCTGCGGGTCGCGGACGCGGAGCCATAGGTGGTCGATGCTGCCGTCGGGCGCGGGGCGCTCGCGGGCGGCGTGGACCGCCTCGACAGTGTTGCCGTCCGGGTCGAGCAGGAAGCCGCCGTAGTAGTCGGGGCCGTAGACCGGGCGCGGCCCGGGGGCGCCGCCGTCCGGGTGACCCGCGTCGATCCCCGCCTGCCAGAAGGCGTCGACGGCCCCGCGGTTCGGCGCGCGGAAGCCGACGTGCAGGCCGTGAGTCACAGGGTGCTCGCGATCCGTCGGGCCGATGTCCCAGTCCTCCCACTCGACCAGCTCGGCGTCCGCGTGACTGGGCTCGACGCCGAGCACGGAGAGCACGGTGCGGTAGAAGCGCTCGGACACGGCGAGGTCGGACACGGCGATCCCGACGTGGTCGAACATCGCCCCGAGGCTACGCCGGTGCCTTCGGTCGCAACGTTCCGCCAGGACGATCTCGATCCGGTGACGCCTCAGACTGAGATGGCCCGGTACCTCTACAACCGCCGACCCGTCCGGTAGCCGGACTGTCCCGAGAACACCCCGCGGGGTCCGCGCGGCGTGAGCGTCCGATGAAGACGCGTCTGGGCACGCGGTTCGAGCCGCGTGCCCAGGCGTTGTCGGCGTTGGCGGGCTTCCTCAGCGCGTGTCGGTGGGCTTTAGAAGCGTCCGCCGACCAGGTGGTGCGGCGCAGGCGCGACGGTCTTCGGCGTGACCGGGTGGTCGATCTGGACGCCAGAGGAGCCGCTGCCTGAGCTCGACAGGCTCAGCGCGAGCACGGCCGCTACGACTGCGATCAGCGCGGCGAGTGCGAGCAGTCGCGCACGGAACGAAACCCAGAGCGGAGCGTGAACGCGCGGAAGTCCTTGAGACGTGGCCATGATTTTCTCCTTGTGATGATATCATAATTATAGTATCTCCATATCGAAACAATGTCAACCGGCGGATCCGATGTTGCTTCGACTCGGGCGACCGTGTGGACCAACGCGCTCAGAGAGGCAGGACTCGAAGCGCGGTGACTGTCATCGCCGCTGCGACCAATGCGTCGAGTAATCGGGGGGCTCGCGGGCGGTGGAGCAGTGGGGTAAGCAGCTGCGCCGCGGATCCCAGCCCGAGGAACCAGCTTGCGCTCGCGACTGCGGCGCCGGCGCCGAACCACCAGCGCGAGTGCGGATGAGCGTTAGCGACGGTGCCAAGCAGCACGAGCGTGTCGAGATAGACCGCGGGGTTGAGCCAGGTGAAGCCCAGGGCGGCGGCGACGACGCTGCCCCCCGAGCCGCCGGAACGATCCACGGCAACCACCCCCGGCACGCCGGCCAGTGCGCGACGCGCCGACAGCCCGCCATAGCCGAGCAGGAGCGTCGCTGCGCCGGCGCGTGTAGCGGTCAGAAGCGCCGGGCTGCTGCTCACCGCGGCGCCAACGCCCGCGACCCCGGCTGCGATGAGCACGATCTCAGAGGCCGTGCAGATAACCACGACAGTGCCAACGTGCTCGCGCCGCGCGCCCTGTCGCAGGACGTACGCGTTCTGCGCGCCTATGGCCGCGATCAGCGACAGGCTGAAGAGGAAACCGGAGACGAAGGCCGCGATGTACACGCGGTCACCGTAGGCTCTGCCGTAGCATTCATCAAACTAATAGTGCTCATCTACCTTTAGTTCCGCTTATGCAAATCGATCTCGATCAGCTTCAGGCTCTGACCGCCGCCGTCGCCGAGGGAAGCTTCGATGCCGCCGCGCGGCGGCTGCACGTCACGCCCTCGGCGATCAGCCAACGAATCAAGGCGCTCGAGACCAACGTGGGACGCGTGCTCCTTATCCGCTCGCGACCGGTGCGGCCGACCGCCTCCGGGCAGACTCTCCTCAGGGCGGCAAGGCAAATCGACGCCGTGACCGCCGAGGTCGCCCACGAACTCGGCGAGCAGGGCGAGGACCAGCTGCCCACGATCGCGCTCGCGGTGAACGCCGACAGCCTCGGCACCTGGTTCCTGCCGGCGCTGTCCGCAGTCGACCCGCCGCTGGCGTTCGACCTACGCCGAGCCGACGAGACGCGAACCGCGGAACTGCTCCGCGACGGCAGCGTGATCGCCGCCGTCACCGCCTCCGCTGATCCGGTACCCGGCTGCGTCGCGCGGCCCCTCGGGCGGATGCGCTACCAACCGCGCGCCTCGCCCGCGTACTTTGCGCGCTGGTTCCCCGAGGGCGTAACCGCCGAAGCGCTGTCCCGCGCACCCGTGATTGTGTTCGACCGCACCGACCAGCTGCAGAGCCGCTACCTACAGCGACGCTCGCGCCGGCGCCTGGACCCGCCTCGCCACTACGTCCCAGGTTCCTCGTCGTTCACCGAGGCGGTGCGACTCGGCCTCGGCTGGGGGCTGGTGTCCGACCTACAGGCCGGTAGCGCCCCGGAGCTGATCGACCTGGATCCCCAGGGCGCAATCGACGTCAACCTGTTCTGGCAACAATGGCGGCTTCGCTCAGCAGCGCTTGAACGCGTCGCCGCCGCCGTGAGCGCCCACGCCAAGACCGCGCTGCATCCGCCGACGAGACGACAGACCCGCATCGGGCGAGCGCGGCGCGACTGAAACGCGACAGCGCCGCGGCGAGCGCCCCATCACATGCCCGCAGGATGGAACGGTTGGTACTCGCCGCTTTTCAGGTACTCGTTGACCTCGCTCGGGTCCATTTGATGGACTCCGCCGCTGCCCGACGATTCGAAGTACTGGCCGAGAATCTCGATCCAGACGTGGCCGGCGTTGCCGGGATTCGGGTTGTTCCAGATCGTGACGTAGGAGCCCTCGCCCGGCTCGATGCCCGGCGCCGTCGGGATGCTCGGGGTGGCGTAGCTCTGCGACCAATCGCCCGTGCCATTCGGTCCCATCAGGTAGGACACGAACCCGGAGCAGTCGGTTCCCTGCTGCTGAATCTGGCTCGCGCTGTCGGACACCGCATCGTGATTTCCCTGGTTGTAGGCGCCACCAAGCGCCGCCTTCGCGGCCGCCAGCATCCTGGCGGCCGCGGATAATCCCGTGTTGCCGCCCACGTCCGCGACGTCGAAGGACGTGGGCAGAGCACCCGTTGGCGACAGCACGCTCGAGGACGTCCCATCGCCTCCGTCAAGCGTCGAGCCGGAGGATTGCGCGTCTTGCTCCGAGGCCAGCTGCGCTGCGAAGCCGGAGGATGTCGAAGTCGACGATGCAGCGGCAAGCGACCCAGGGTCTAGCAGGGCTTGCTGGTACTGGAGTATCTGGTCGACCCGTCCAACGACGGCCTCGAGGCTCATCTCTCCTTGGAATCGGCTCGGCCAACCGGAACTTGACCGTCCTCCCGGTCCGAGGCGGAACGTACTGCGGTCTCCCACCGGGTCGCCGGCGGGAGACCGCGGTCAAGGCTTACCGCGACGCGCTCAACTCGCGTTGATGACGGGACTCTTCCGGTGTGGGGACGCCCTGAACTGGACAGGTCTCCGCGCCGGCGGTCCTCCGCGTGATCGCTTCGACCTGCTCGCGGGCCTTCTCAGGATCGGTGACCCAGGTCCGGTAGAACTCGAATGGGCACTCCTGCGCACCCGCGTCACCGTCCTCGGAGGCATACATACCGGTGTAACCGCGATGCAGCAACTTGAACAGGTGATTCTGCGACTGCCAGTTCTCTCGCGCATCTCGGATCGAGGAGACCGATAGCTCGGCGTACTGGCAGCCATTCTCCTCGGTACCGCACTCCGCGACCACGCGACCGTCGTACCCGATTATCGCCGAGTGGCCGAAGTATGAGTACACGCCATCCCAACCGGTCGCGTTCGCGACCGCCACGTAGGCGGTGTTCTGCCAGGCCGATGTCTGGGCGACCATCCGCTGCTGCTCCTTGGCCGGATACATGTAGCCCTGACAGCGGACGATGAGCTCGGCACCGCGCATCGCGCAATCACGCCATATCTCCGGATAGTTGCCGTCGTCACAGATGATCAGGCTGACCTTCAGCCCCTTCGGTCCTTCCGTGACGTAGGTCCGCTCGCCCGGATACCACGCTTCGATCGGGCACCACGGGCAAATCTTCCGATAGTGCTGGACGATCTCCCCCTCGGGGTTCATTAGGATGAGCGTGTTGTAGGGATTCTTGTGCGGGTGCTCCTCGTGGCGCTCGCCGGTCAGCGAGAACACGCCCCACACCCCGGCCTCCCGGCAGGCCTTGGCGAAGATGTCGGTCTCGTCGCCCGGGACCTGCGCCGAGCACTCGAACATCTCGTCGCGGTCGTACAGGATGCCGTGAGTCGAATACTCCGGGAATATGACCAGGTCCAGGCCGGGCCAGCCTCGCTTCAGGCCGTGAATACGCCGCGCAATCTCCTGGCAGTTCTCGACCACCTCGCCGCGGGTGTGCAGCCTGGGCATCTTGTAGTTAACGACGCCGACCCCAACATGATCGGGGCTAGAGCTGATGTCTCCATGTCGCACGGGCCTCTCCTTCCCTTAGATCCGTCGACAGTCGATGAATACGACTCTTCAGAGGATTGTCATAGGCACGCTCGCCTAAACCACACGTTGCGGCCCCGCCACGCAGGAACCTTCACAACCAAAAAAGCGTGTGACACGACGGGCACTCTCACGCCGTCCAGCGGAAACCGGTGGCCTCGGGTCGCGGCGTCAGCGGACTGGCCGGTAGGTCGCCCGGAGGGTCCTCCTCGTTGTAGGCGCTCGGCGCCACGTCGTTGGGCGCGTCGGGGTGGAACAACGCGGCGAGCAACTCGATCTGCCCGCGGCCCACGCCCAGCTCGCCCATACCACCGCCATACATCGGCCGTTGGTCGCGCGCACAGCGTGCGTAGACCTCGAACAGCTCGCGCAGGCCGCCGATCCGCGAGGGCTTGACATTGACGACGCGGCCGGCGAGCGGCGTCGCGCCGATGTCGTCGGCGCTTCGGATCGGCGCGTCGTAGGACACGCGCTCGGGGTGATCGCCGAGCCGCCTAGCGATCTCCGGCAGGTCGTGCGGGTCCTCCAGATAGGCGTCCGGAAACGCCGGCAGGACGCGGTCGTACAGCGCACCGAGCGCCTCGGGATCCTTGACCTCGAAGCCGTATTGACCCTTGAAGTCGATCGTGTCGACCGCGCCTGTCGCCGCGACCTCATCGACGAGCTCCGGCGGCCATGTCGCCTCGGCGTCGAGCTTGAAGCGCACGCTGGGGGAGCGACCGAGCCGCCGGCGCACCGGCTCGATCGAAGGCTGCTTGCCAAGGCCGAGCGAGTTGACGAAGCGCACCGGCTGCGGCTCGAGCCCAAGCACATCGTGCAGCGAACGGCCCGCCTGGCGCAGCGCAAGGTCGAGCGCCGCGGACTCGAACGCCCACTGGCGAAAGCGCAGCGCCACGTCCCACTCCGGCGGCTCACGCCACAGCTCGAGCGTCGCGAGATGCTCACCGAACCCGGCCAGTGTCCATTCTCCCTCGAGCGGCAGCGCCGGTCGGGTCTCATGCAGCGCGGTGCCGTCCTCGCGGAACACCGACACGTCTTCGCCCAGCCCGTCAGCGCCGGCGCCGACGAGCCGCACGTGCGTCGTGATGCGCTCGAACTCGTAAGCGAGGACGGCCTGCAAGCGCTCGTACTCGCACGCCTCGATCACGAGCGGGAGTCCCGCGAGACGCGGCCACCGCGACTCGCCTTTCGCAGTGGCGCTCCCCGCGTTCATCGCCACCATTGTCTCACCCACCCGCGGTCGGCTTTGACTGGCTGGGGCGCCCATCTCACTCCTCACCTGGGAATAACGCGGCCCAGCGAGAGGATCGCGCTAGCTCGACGGCGCAGCGTTACCGGTGCTCGTGAGGAGATCCGGGATCGGCGCGAGAGTCTCCAGAGCTGTGCCGACGGCTGCGTCGACCCGCTCCCGCGCGACGGTCGGTAGATCGCCGACGGCGGCCCAGGTGCCATTGATCTCGGTCTGATCGACGGCGGCAAGAACCGCGCTCAGCTGCCCGTTCGCACGCGCGATCAGGTGCGGCGCGAGCGGCTTCAGGACCGGAGCGAGAAGCGTCAGCAGTTCCCTGGTGGCCGAGACGTCGGCCGTGATCGAGGCCAGGCCGGTCCCGCTGCCGTAGTCGTCATCGCCTGTGAGCGTGTCGCGCAGCGCATCCTCGAGGACCTCGTGCGGGCGCAGGACCCAGCTCGCGACGCCGGCGTCGGTCGTCGGAAGCTCGGTCGCGAGCGGGATCGCAACCAGCGTCTCCACGAGTTGCTGCAAGGTCGCGGTATCGGCGGCCGCCGCGGCCAGGTTTCGGTCTGTCCAGAGATCCAACTCGATCTTGTGAAAGCCGGTGAACTGAGGGCTGGCGGTGCCGCCGACAAGACCAGCCGCCGTTCCGTCGATCTCGCCGCCGAGATCACCGAAACAGCCGTACGCACCGTCATCCTGACCGATGTCGAGCCACGCTAGGTGGGCCGTCAACCAGTCGGATTCAGCCTCAGCGAGATTGCCGGCGCTGATGGCTCCGGCGAGCGTATTCACGTCCGCCCGAACCGTGGAGAGCCCCCCGCTCACATACGAATTTCGATAGGTGAGCAGCGGCCCCAACTCGGCCGGGACATAGTCGCAGCCCGCTGCCGACCCCGCGACGTTCCCTGACGCGTCCAGCCACTCCACCCCGCACGGTCTGATCGCGAGCGAAGGACCGACGATCTCGTAGAAGTTGTGACGGACCCTGAGCGTCCGCGCCGGGGCAGTCAGGAAGCGCACGCTGACCGAGGTGACCCGATCCGGGGCAAGCCCAATAAGCGGTGTCGCCACGGCTCGCAGCATCGCGTCCGGGGTTCCGGACAGAGGTGCACAGTTCTCGACCGGGGTCACCACAGGCTCGTCGCCGCCGACCTCAACGACACACACCGCCGGCTGTGCGTAGTCGCGACGCAGCGATGGCAGCAGGTAATACTCAGTCTCGAGCTCACTTGCGGACAAGCAGCGCGATGGCGCTATCCGGTAGGGAAGGAAGTGCTCGGCCGGAATCGCGTACAGCCGACCCCGATCGCCGGCTCGGCCGAGCAACCGAATCCCTGACTTCACGATCCCCGACGCCGGCAGCGTCGCCCGCAATTTCCCGAGCATGAGCCGGTCAGCTGCTCGTTGACCTCGCCGGAACAACCCGTACGTGCGTCGGATCGCCGCCGGGACTGAGCTCCCTCGCGGCGCCAACTTGCCGGGCCTGGGGTACGTCGAGCACGGTCGAAGCGTGGCACCTGACGCGCCTGACACCAGCGGCCCGGATCCGACTGCAAATGCCAGCGAGCTGACCAGAGCCGCCGCTACGACGACCGACCACACGGGGCTACTGCGAGCCGACACGGCGCGAAGTCTCCCAGAAGCCTGTGAGCACGATGTCTCGGCGCGAGCGGGACGCGCCCTCCCTGAGTCGCTGATCCCCTTGCCGGCATCTTACGAGCAGGGGTCTGCCAGCCACGCTAGCCAGCGCCCCTGCGACCAGCAGCGACCAACGGCCTGTGCACGCAGAGTCGATCGGTCGAACACCGCCACGCCGATGATGCTGTGGCCAGAGGCGCGGCGATCGCCGAGTGTCGGCATCATCGGCGCGACTCCGACCCCTCGGCTGACACCCACGCCACCGACCGCCCGGCCGCCGCTTCGTCGAGGCGGGTGCAGAAAGCGCGTGATCCACTCCGGCTGATCCGGCCACAGGCAGGCGCGCAACCATCTGGCGTCATCCGCGTCGGTCACGTCGAGTGGATCGAGGTCGACGCCGACTCGGGCGACGACCTCGGGCATTGCCCGCGTCGGGATGGCCCGGTCTCCCACGACCGAAGACGACTGCTGCACCGGAGATGACCGGTCGCCCAACGATTGTCCGTTGCTGTAGGTGATGCCGACGCGATCGACATTGAGATTGAGTCCAGCCGAACAGCTCACGTCGATCAGCCCAACCGCACTCGCGCCTACCCGGCGCGCAGCTAGTGCTCCTTGAGTTCCCCGATCTCGAAGCGGCGAAGCGGTTCTACGAATCCCCCGAGTATCAGGATGCGAAGCGGCTGCGCGAGGGCGCGGCGGGCCTCAACATGGTCGCGGTAGAGGGACTGGCCTGAGGCGAGGCTGCTGCGACAACCCTCCCCTCTTCGGCGTTTTGCGTCGGGCTGCCGCGCCGGTCAAGGGGTGGACGCCGAGCCGGGACGCCGGTAGGGTTTTCTGCGTGTTCCGGCCAGACGCGAGTATGCCGCTGCGCTTCGCGCGGAGCGTGCTCGTTCCCTTCGGTCCGCTGATCGTCGCGATTGTTCTCGCGAACACGGTGCTGGCTGAGTCAGTCGCCCTGTTGCTCCTCAAGCTGGCGATGGCCTGGTTCTTCTGCTCGCTGGTACTCGTGCCGGCGCTGCTGTTCAGAGCGGAGTCCTCGCCCGGCTCATCCACAGATCGAGACGGCGACGGGGGCGGCGGCCCGCACGAGCCGCCGTCGCGCGATCCAGGCCCGGCCGGGATTCCTCTGCCGGACGCAGAGCAGTCGAGCGACCGTGTCCGAGACCACGGTCGGCGCAGGCGTGAGCGGCCGGGGCGAAGGACGGCGCGCGAGACCGAGCGGGCGCCGTCTCCGAACGCGCACGGTTAGGGGCATCCGCTCACGCTCCGCCGGACGGCGGTCACGATCGCCTCCGAACGTCCGGAGCCGGATATTTGTCGTGCAGGTTCGCATTGCGCGCAGGATTGGGTAGCCGGTATTGGAGAGGACTTTGCTCCCCGGGCGCTCGTAGTACACCTAGCCGGCGGGAGTTGAACGGAGGAGGTAAAGATGTCTGTGTCGAGTGGACGAAGCTCTTCGGGCGGCGGGGCAGGCGGCGGCCGCTCGTCGGCCAGATCGTCGAAGAGGTCGGCAAAATCTTCGAGTACTCCCGCGCGTAAGCGCAGTAACGCTCAGCGGAGCGCGAGCGGGCAGAGCTCGCGCTCGCCGAAGACCGCGGCTCGCCAGAGCGCGAGTCCTAGCAAGAGCGCGAGCCGCAGCCAGGGCACTAGCCGCCAGAGCGCGGCTCATCGAACGGCCAACGGCCGCAGCGCGAGTCCGCGCAAAGCGGGTGCGCAAACGGCGGCGGCGCGCAAGGGCAGGAGCACGACTCCGTCGGTTTCGCAGAACGGGTCCGCCCCCAACCACGCCGGACGGGGTGCGATCGCGCGAATCGGCGTGCCCGCCGTGACCGGGGCGGTAGGCATCGCGGGCGGCGTTCTGCTCGGGCGCACTGCGCTCCACCGCAATCGCAAGGTGCTGGGAATCCCGGTGCCCGCCAAGGTCGACCTTACCGGCGTCGCCCAGCAGATCGGCGAGGCAGGCAAGCAGTTCGGGAGGCTCGCCGGCGAGATCCGCAACGTCGCGACAGAGGTACGCAACGTGCGCGAGAAGGCCGAGGAGATCGGCAAGGCTCTCGGCTGACGGGCCGCGTCCCCGACCGCGCCCCCGACAGACGCTCGTCCGGGCGCCACCGCTTCTCGCATTCACCGGCAGGCGAAGCGTCACACCAGCTTGCTCCGTTGAATGCCTGAGCGTCCGCGACAGGACACTCGTCGGATTCACGGCACAAGTGGCGGGTAGGCCGATCAACGAGACTTCGACCCCGGCGTTCGCGCCGGAGTGAAAGGAGAGGGGAGCCCATGATTTGGGTGCTTGTCGCTGTTGTCGTGGTGCTGTTGGCGATCATCGGCCTTCTGGTCGCGCGTCAGCAACGATCCCGGAAATTGAAGGCCGACTTCGGGCCAGAGTACGACCGGGTTATCGCCGAGCGCGGTGACCAGCGTTCAGCAGAGAACGAACTGGCCAGCCGCCGTAAGCGCGTGAGTGAATTCGAGATCCAGCCACTTGCGCCCGCGGATCGCGAGCGCTACGTCGAGCGTTGGGGAGCGACGCAGCGGAAGTTCGTGGATGAGCCAGAGGCCGCGGTAAGGGAGGCCCACCTGCTGGTGCAGCAGGTGATGCACGATCGAGGCTATCCGGTTGATGAGGATTTCAAGCAGCGGGCCGCCGATCTATCGCTCGACCACCCCGACGTGGTCGAGAACTATCGGGCGGCTCACTCAATCTCCCTCCGGGCCGAGCAAGGACAGGCCGACACCGAGCAACTGCGGCAGGCGATGGTCCATTTCCGAGCCCTGTTCGACGACCTGCTCGCTCCCGGTGATGGCACGCCGGCGCGTGACGGTGACTCGAGCGAGCCAGCCGCGGTGCCACATGAGACAACGAGGAGGAGCTGATCGATGGAGCGCAACCAAGAGACACTGACCACTCGCGACCTTGCTATGGGCAACGATCCGGCGACGTCCTCCGGATCAGACCCCGCTCGGGACGATCGTGAGCCGCTAGGTGAGGAGACCACCGAGGTCTACGACCACGAGTCGGTCGAGCACGACCCGGCGACCCGCGGGCGGGGAGGCACCGACTCGTCTGTGCGCGACATCCGGTCCCAACCGGAAGCCGCGGTACGCGAAGGTGACCGCCGCGACACGCCGGCCCAGTCGGCCCCTGCCGACACCGCCACCGACGCCGCGCCGTCACCGTCCACCGCGACGCCAGCCGGAGCGACATCGTCCTCGGGTGCCGACGCCACCGCGTCACAGGCTCAGAACGTTCCAGCGCCGGCGTCGCCGGCCGGCTCCCCTGAGACCGCGTCGGCCAACGGTGCCCCGCTTCTTTCCGACGAGCTGAGCACAACCTTCCAACGCCGCTGGGAAGAGGTGCAGACCCGATTCGTCGACGAGCCCCGCGGGGCGGTCGAGGACGCGGACGGCTTGGTCGCCAACCTCATGCAGCAGCTCGCTCAAGGCTTCGCGCAGGAGCGGGAACGTCTCGAGGCGCAGTGGGGACGCGGAGAGGACATCTCGACCGAGGATCTGCGCGTCGCGCTTCAGCGCTATCGATCGTTTTTCCAACGCCTGCTCTCGACGTAGTAGGCGAGGGCCGCCCTGGCTACAACGGGGTGCTGGTACAAGGCGAGGTGCTGAAGCTGAACGACGCAATGTCGTCGCCGATCACCAGATTGTGAGGCCCGCTCCCACTGTTGAAGTCATAGTTGAATAGGTCGCTGACCTTGGTGTAGGGCGGAATACACGCGTGAGGGTCACCGTGGTTTGGCGCGTAGAACACCCTAAACGTAAACACCGTATTATTGTAGATCGAGCCGTCCACGTTCCGACAACCGTAGTAGGACCAGTTATCGCTCGGAATCCCACTGAACGGGTTGGCCTTGAAGCACACGCCGGTGCCGTTGTCGTAAATGTAGTCGCAGAACTGCTGCAACGCGCACGTGAATGACGCGCTGGCGGCCGCGGGTGCACTCGTGGTTCCACTCGTGGTTCCGGCGGCCGACTGTGCTAGGACCGGGCTGGCCGCTGCGAACCCCCCAACGGTGGCCGCCACCATCGCGATCGCAGTGAGACTGGCGATGCGCCGTCGAAAGGACATATCCCCTCTCCTCCTTCGTCCTGGTGAACGCTGCCGAAAGCATACGCTCGCGTCGTTAATTGGCGGGCGAAAATTTTGAGCCGAACCCCCCAGGAGCGCCGCGGCACATGGTTGATCAACGAAGTCTACCTAGGTAGACTTCGTTCATGGCTGGTCGTCGCTTCTCTGCGCAGACACTGTCTCTGCTGGCCGCCGCTCGAGACGAACCGCGACGCTATTGCTGGTTGCGCTCGCCGCGGTCACGATCGCAATCTCTCCCGAGAGCGTGCCGCTCCATACCCCGGCCCCGGCGAACGGGCTGTGCGAATCGTGCGATCCCGTCGATCTCACGATCCCGCCCGACCTCCGACACGAGTACTGGGTCGGACTCAGCATCGCAGCAGCTTCCAGAGAGCCCGACGCGATGCTCATCATCGCACCGATGTTCGCGTTGCTAGCGAGCGCCCTCGGCACCGGACTCGCCCAAGCGTCACTCCGCACCGGTAACCGCCAACACCCCCGGCACACCGCCGAGCCACCCTCACCCGCCCCGACCTAACTCCGAACGCCGGGGAGGCGTGACGTGGGTCAGGGAATTCGCTGAACCCGCAGCGGTATCAGGACCGCCCCGAACGATCTCCTCGTTGTAGCGCCGTAGCGCTGTGGCAACAGATTTGGCCACTCCGCCGGAGGAGGTACGCCGCTGGGCAGCTGTACGCCGCCCTTGCCGCGCGTAGCTTCGCCGCCCACATGACACCACCCAAGGGTGAGGAGACCATGCGTAAACCTATCGAGACAGACGTAGCGCGACGGATTCTGTTCCTCGTATCGGCGCACAACGGCCTCAGTCAACGCGCCTGGATCGCACTTCGCGAACTGGGGCACGCGGTCGAGGTGGCCGTGGTCGATTCGCCCGCGGCGATTGAGGCAGCGGTCGGCGACCACGATCCCGACCTGATCGTCTGTCCATTTCTCAAGACGCGGATCCCCGAGGTGATCTGGCGCCGGCGCCCCTGTCTGATCGTGCACCCCGGTCCGGTCGGCGACCGGGGACCCTCGTCGCTGGACTGGGCCATCGAGCTCGGGGTCGCGAAGTGGGGAGTGACCGTGCTCTTGGCCAATGGAGAGTTCGACGCCGGCGAGGTGCTGGCGACGCGGAACTTCACGATGCGCGAGGCCGGGAAATCGAGCCTGTACCGGCACGAGGTTCGGCGCGCCGCGACCGAGGCGCTGCTCGAGGCAGTCACCCGGATCCTCGGCGGCGGTGACCCTGACCGCCCGTGCGCTCAGTTGATGCCCATCGGCCGGGCCCGGCCGCTGATGAGCCAGTCGGATCGCGCGATCGACTGGCATGCGGACACGACCGACACGGTGATGCGCAAGATCAGCGCTGGTGAGGGGCATCCGGGGGTGCCCGACGCGATCGGCGGACGCTCATTCCAGTTGTTCGGGGTCCGCCGCGAACGAACTCTGAGAGGGAACCCGGGAGAGCTGCTCGCCCAGCGAAACCGTGCCGTGTGCCGCGCCACAGCTGATGGAGCGGTGTGGATCACGCAGCTGAAGCAGCACGACACGCCGACCCAGCGGTACTTCAAGCTGCCGGCCACGCTCGCGCTCGAGCTGGCGGGAATCGAGCCCGAGGTTCCGGAGCTCGATGTTGCGCTTGACGCTCGACTGCCGGTCGATCACACCTATCGCGAGATCATGTACGAGGAGCACGCGGGCGTCGGCTACCTGCGCTTCGATTTCTACAACGGCGCGATGAGCACCAAGCAATGCCTGCGGCTGCGAGACGCTTATGCGTACGCGCGCCAGCGGGACACGAGGGCAATCGTGCTGCTGGGGGGCGATGACTACTTCTCCAACGGAATCCACCTCGGGGTGATCGAGGCCGCCGAGAACCCCGGCGCGGAATCGTGGCGCAACCTGAACGCCATCGACGACCTGGTGCGAGACATCGTCCAGACCGACTCTCACCTCGTGATCTCGGCACTCGCCGGAGATGCCGGCGCCGGCGGGGTGCCGCTGGCGGTCGCCGGTGATTACGTGGTGGCGCGCGAGGACATCGTCCTGAACCCGTACTACCGGCACATGGGTGGCCTATACGGATCTGAGTACTGGACCTACTTGCTGCCTCGCCGGGTCGGCGCCGCGGTAACTGCACAGCTGACTCAGCCCCCGTTCAACCCAGTGGGCACGAATCGGGCGATCAAGATCGGGTTGATCGACGCGGTGCTCGCCTCAAGCCTGGAGGAGTTTCGCGCTGAGACTGGGCGCTTCGCCGAGCGGGTGGCCAACGACGGGTTGCATGGCGCTCGCCTGGATCAGAAACGGCGTCGGCGCGTCCACGACGAGCGCGCCAAGCCACTCCATGCCTACCGCACCGAGGAGATGTCGCACTGCCTCGAGTGCTTCTTCGGTCCCGACTTCAGCTACCACCAGGCGCGGCGACGGTTCGTGTACAAGACCGCCGCCGACATCGTACGAGACGAACCAGCCCGCATCGCAATCTGAATCCAGACGCAGCCGGAACACGTTGACACGTCTTTCGCGTCAAAAGCCTCGAAGATCGCGCGAATGTGGTCGGGCGGACTCGCAAGTCTCGGCGATTGTGCTCGGCTCATGTTCGCTCGCTTCACTTCTCAGGGCAGCCGGACCAGGTTGAGGCCGGCGAGCGGACGGCGGAACTGCTGCATCTCGCCACCCTCGCGCAGGCCACCTAGGTCGACGGCGAAGAAGTCGGCGTCCTCGAACAGCGCGCGGACTTCGCGCTTGGACTCGTCGTCGTCGCCCGAAAGGAAGAGCACTCGCTGGCCACCTGCCTCGTGGGGGTTGGAGCCCAGCACGGGCGCCGCCATCGTATTGCCGGCCTTCACCAGGCGGGCCGGGGCGACGAGGTCGGCCACGACCTCGCTGGATGTTCGCCCGTTGCGGTCGCTCGGGTCGAAGGTCGTTGGTCGGGTCGATCACGATCTGTCCGTTCCATTCGAGTCCCTCGACGGCCCTGGGAACGTCCGGCCACATGACCACGATTACGACGATGTCCGCGGCCGCGGCGTCGTCGGGCTTTCCGGCAGTCACACCGTCGCCAAGGCCCTTGACTAGCGATGTCAGCGTCTCCGGTCCTCGGCTGTTGGCGATCACGACGCTCCGGCCGGCACGCAGCGCGATCTGTGCCATCACCTGCCCAATCCGGCCCGCCCCGATGATTCCGACACTCTTGAAGTCCGGTGCCTGCATCAGGCTCCTTTGTCGTATTCGGACGCGAACAGGTAGCTGACCGCAAGGCTCCGATACGGGCGCCATCGCTCGGCGATCTGGACCATCTCATCCTCGGTTGGAGGGTGGTCGAGTCCGTAGGCCCGCCTGACGGCGCGGCGCAGCGCGAGATCGCCAGTGAGCAGGACGTCGGGCCGGTCTAGAGCCACGATCAGAAAGCCGTGCGCGGTCCACGGACCGATGCCCGGCACCTCGGTTAGCGCGGTCTCGATCTCCTCATCGGTCATGCGCGAGAACGACTTGTCGTCCAGCCGCCCGTCGACAAAGCGTTCCGCAAGCGCCCGCAGAGTGGCGGCCTTGCGCGTGGACATGCCGGACGCTCGAACCTTCTGCGGGTCGGCCGCGAGCACTTCTTGTGCCGAGGGAAGGTGGCCGCCGAACCGCTCCTCTAGGCGCGAGACGATCGTCCGTGTCGCGCTCACCGACAGCTGCTGGCCGACCACCTGGAAGATGAGCGTCCCGAACGCGTCGCGCGGGGGCAGCTCATCCAGCCAGGCCCGGGGGTGGAAGTCCGGGCGGGCGTCGATCAGCTCCCGGAGTATCGGATCAGCACGCCTCAGAAACTCCCGCGCGGTCGGATCGGCGACGGCGGAATTGTCCGTGCGTGGCGGTGTAGCCGGCTTGCGCTGCGTGCGTTTCGCTCGGGGAGCGCCGGCCGCGGTGTCTGCTTGGGTCTTCGGGGTCATTTGTCTCTGCCTTACGTGGGTAGTGTGGCGCTTCTCCTGTTCATCGTCTGTCTCCTTCTGTGGTTAGCGGTGTCCCACTAGCGCTCACGGGTGAACCTGGGAGCCGTAGCCCAGGTCCAGGCGGAGCGACTGCATCACGTGAAAGGTCGTACTGGCCGTAAACACGTCGGCGGCCGCGAGCACGCCCGTGTACTTTTCGATCACCGGTGTCGCGGCGGCGGCGGTGATCGCGTCCAGGTAACCCCGGACCCCGGCCCATGCGTTCTCGCCGTACTTCACGAAATACGGCGTGGGATCGACCGTGTCGAGCGCCCTCCGCGAGTAGTCGGCGACGTCCGCCATGTACCGCTGGTGCACCGCGATGTCCTCGCGGGTCCCGAGCCTCCCCATGTGGCCGCCGATGAAGTGCTTCCACGGGTACGTCAGCGCAGTCTCGGGGGCGGCGATGTAGCCCTGGACGTCCTCGGTGAGGTTGCTCTGGTATACGGGCGCCCAGCCGGGATTGACAATGTCGACGAGCATCAGCGCGTTGTGCTCGGGCAGATGGATGAAGATGTTGTCCGGCGAATGGTTGGAGCCGTGCCACGCCAGCTCGATGTGCTCGCCGCCGATGTCGAGCATGCGGCGGGCCTGGAAGGTCTCCTCGGGAGCCGGTCTCGCGGGATCGTCGTCGCGTATCAGCAGGTTTCGCGTCTCCTCGTGCCCGATGCGGGTTACGTCCCGGCCGAACAGGGATGACGCGCCGGCGTGGTCGGCGTGGTGGTGTGAGTAGATGAGGTGGGTGACCCTGTTGCTCACGCCGTTCGTCGCGGCGATCTCGTCAACGGCGCGCTGGATGTTGTGGCCGATCGTCGGCGGAGCGTCGAGCACGACGACGCCGTCCGAGGTCGTCAGGAACGCCGACTGATAGGTGCCGTCGGTGACCCAATAGAGGTTGCGCTCGACACGGCCGACGTAGTAGCCCTGTTCGTTCAACGCCGGGCCCAGCGCGGGTCGAGGGATCGGCGCGTAGTCGGGCAGATCCTCGGCGCCGGCCGGTCGCGTGTTGGCGAACGCCTCCGTGGTCGTGTCAGCCGCGCTCATCAGCCGCTCCTGTACTCGTGATCTCCGTGCGCCGCGATCCTGGCGCGGGCGCGAGGCGCTCGAATCCCGGATTTCCTTAGTCCGCGACCCGAGTCTCTGCCTGAGTCATGCTTAGGGGAACGATGAGCGGAGCACCGTCAGTCGTCCGGTCGCCACGCGGCAGGCTCCTCGGCCGGAAACGGGAGCTCGAAGCGATCGACCGGCTGGTTGACTCGGTGCGCGGCGGGCGTGGCGGTGTCCTGGTCGTCCACGGCGAGCCGGGCGTCGGCAAGACCGCCGTCCTCGAGTACGAGCTTGAGGACGCGCGAGACTTCCGGACCCTCCAGACCGCGGGGGTTGATGGGGAAATGGAGCTCGCGTACGCCGCGCTTCAGCAGCTGTGCTCGCCGGTGCTCGACTTCATGGAAGGCCTCCCGGAGCCCCAGCGCGAGGCCGTTGCCGTCGCCTTCGGGCTCAGCGCTGGGTCGGCCCCGAACACGTTCCTGGTCGGGCTGGCGGTGCTCGGGTTGCTGTCGGAGGCGGCCGAGGAGCGGCCGCTGCTCTGTTCTGTCGATGACGCGCAGTGGCTCGATCGCGAGTCCGAGCGGGTGCTCGCGTTCGTTGCCCGCCGCCTGTTGGCAGAGAGGATCGCGATCGTGTTCGCGACACGAGAGCTGGGCGACGCGCTCGCCGGATTGCCAGAGCTTCACGTCAGGCCTCTGGGGCATCGCGATGGACGGGCGCTGTTGGAGTCGGTGTTGCCGGTTCCGCTGGACGAGAGCGTGCTCGACCGGATCGTCGTCGAGACGCGCGGTAACCCGCTCGCTCTCCTGGAGTTGCCGCGGGGATTGACGCCGGCGCAGCTGGCGGGTGGGTTCGGTCTGCCGGCGGCGGTGCCTTTGTACGCGAGCATCGAGGAGAGCTTCACGCGTAGGCTGGCCAACCTGCCCGGTGAGGCCCGGCGCTTGCTGCTGGTGGCGGCGGCCGACCCTGTCGGGGACACGGCGCTTGTCTGGCGGGCGGCGCAGCAGCTCGGGATTCCCGAATCGGCCGCAGAGACCCTCCAAGCCGAAGGGTTGGTGGATCTGGGTTCCCGCGTGGTCTTCCGTCACCCGCTGGTTCGCTCGGCTGTCTATCGGGCCGCCGGGCTCAAGGAGCGTCACGCTGTCCACCGGGCCCTGGCGGAAGCCACCGATCCCCAGATCGACCCCGATCGCCGCGCGTGGCACCGGGCACAGGCGACGTCCATGCCCAACGAGGAAGTCGCCGCGGAGCTCGAGCGTTCGGCCGGACGAGCGCAGTCACGTGGCGGATTGGCGGCCGTCGCCGCCTTCCTCGAGCGCGCCGCGGCGCTTACGCCCGAGCCTTCCCACCGCGCGCACCGGCTGCTCACGGCAGCGGCTGCGAAACGCGACGTCGGTGATCTGGACGGTGCACTTGAGCTGTTGACGGCGCTAGACGCCGGAGTGCTCGACAGGCTCGATCAGGCTCGGGTCGACCTCTTGCAAGCCGAGATCGCGTTGGAGCAGCGGCGCAGCGCCGACGCCGGCCGCCTCTTTCTGAGCGCGGCGAAGAGCCTCGAGCCGCTCGACCCCGAGCTTGCTCGCGAGACGTACCTCGAAGCACTCGGAGGCGTCATGGCCAGCGACATCGAGGTGGCCGGCGGCGTGGCGACGATCGCCGCTGCCGCGCGGTCGGCACCGCCGGCCGCCGTCCCTCCGCGGTCGGTCGACGTGCTGCTCGACGCGTTCGCGATTCGCTTCACCGATGGATACGCGGCCGCGGCACCGGCACTCGCTCGGGCTCTCGGGCTCCTGCTCGCGACGGACATCTCGAAAGAGGATGTGGGTCGGTCGCTCTCCCTTTCGAGCGGAAGGAACGCCAACGTCGTCGCGCTCGAGATGTGGGACGCGGAGGCTCTCCATCTGCTCGCCGTCCGCCAAGTGCAGCTCGCTCGCGATACGGGCGCTCTCGGGCACCTGCAGTTCTCGCTGAGCTTCCTGGCGAGGAGCCAAATGCTCGCCGGCGAGTTGACCGAGGCCGCGCTCGTCATCGACGAAGCGCGCGTTATCGCCGAGGCGACCGGCAATCAAGCGCTCGTGAACGCCCCGATGGTCCTCGCCGCCTGGCGCGGCCAGGAGGCTCGAACGGTGGAGGCGATGGAAGTCAGCTCCGATGAGGCGGCCCAGCGGGGATGGACGTCTCACAACTACACGAGGGCCGTGCTCTACAACGGCCTCGGCCAACACGACGCTGCACTCGCTGCAGCCTGGGAAGCGTTTCAGCCCGATCCGGTCGGATACGCAACATTGCTGTTGCCCGAGCTGGCCGAGGCCGCATCCCGGACCGAGGACCGGGCGATCCTTGAACACGCCCTGGAGTGGCTTTCGGAACGAACCCGAATCATCAACTCAGAGTGGGCAAACGGAATCGAGGCGCGGGTGCGCGCGCTGCTGAGCGAGGGCGAGCTGGCCGACAGTCTGTTCCGCCACTCGATCGCTCACCTCTCCAGTACTCGGGTGCGGCTCGAGCTCGCCCGGGCTCGCCTTCTCTACGGTGAATGGCTGCGTCGAGAGCGTCGCCGCCTCGACGCCCGGAGCCAGCTGCGCACCGCGCTTGAACAGTTCACCACCATGGGTGCCGAAGCATTTGCGCGCCGCGCCGAACGCGAGCTCCTGGCGACCGGCGAGCATGCGCGCAAGCGGACCGTGGACACGCTGGACGAGCTGACCCCGCAGGAGACGCAGATCTCCCACCTTGCTGCGGACGGTCGCACGAATCGAGAGATCGCCGCCCAGTTATTCATCAGCCCGAGCACCGTCGAGTACCACCTCAGAAAGGCGTTCCGCAAACTCGACGTGAAGTCACGCACGCAGCTCGCCAACCGGCTGCGATAGTCGTCGTCGCTGCTCCCGCGTACGTGGCCGAGCGTGCTACAGGAGCTTGGCCAGGCGCACTCCAGTCGCGTGAGTTGGATCCAGCAGCGCCTCGAGTGCCGAATCGTAGGACGGCAACGAGAGGACGCTCCCGTCGTGAAGGACCATCAGGAACCGGTCCATGCGGCGGAGGAAGGCCCGGTCGTGCGAGACAGCCATGACGGTGCCCTCGAAGCTATCCAGAGCCTTCTCGAGTGCCTCCGATGAATCGGTGTCGAGGTTGTCTGTGGGCTCGTCGAGCAGCAGCAGGTTGTGGCCCTCGAGCTCCAAGATGAGGACCTCCAGTCGCGCCTTTTCCCCGCCGCTGAGCACGTCGTACTGGCGGCGGGCGGCATCTGCCAACCCATACCGCGCCAGCGCGGCCATCGCTGCCTGCACATCGCCGCGCCGCGCCGACACGATCTCGAGAACGGGACGACCGGAGAAATCGGCCCGAGTCTGCAGCTGGGTGAACAATCCGGGCGACACGCGCGGCCCGGTCCGAAGTTCGCCCGCGTCGGCGAGCGTCCCCCCGGCGAGTACGTGGATGAGCGCGCTCTTGCCCGATCCGTTGGGGCCAATCACGCCCACGCGTTCGCCGAAGCGAATCTCCTCCGAGAACGGCGCAACGAGTCCGGAGATCCCGACCGCGCGCAGGTCAAGCACGAGACGCGCCGAGTCGCCGCCACGTATACGCACCGCGATCGCCTGGTCGCTCACCGGCGACGGCGGCGGGCCGCCTGCTCGGAACCGGCGCCACCGGGATTCCATCGCATCGGCCCGCTTGGCCCAGTCCGGGGCATACCGAGCACGCTCCTTGAAGGTCTTCATCAAGCGGAACAACCGGCGTTCCTCCTCGTGCCAGCGCTTCACCGCGTCCCCGAGTCGCCGCTGGCGCTCCTCCCGGGCCTGCGGATACGTGGCGTACGAGCCGCCATGCACCCACGCGCCGCTGCCCTCCAGGGTCACGACCGTGCCGACCGCGCCCGAAAGAACCTCTCGGTCGTGCGAGATCATCAGGATCGTCTTCTTGGAGGCCCGCACGCGCTGCTCGAGTGCGAGCTTCGCCGGTACGTCGAGGAAGTTGTCGGGCTCATCCAGCAGCAGCACCTCCGCGTCAGAAGCGAACAACACGTCGAGCACGAGCTGCTTGCGCTCACCGCCCGACAGCGTCGACGCCGGCCGATCAGCGATCTCTGCGAACGGCGCGTGGACGATGCGCCGGCACGCCGCGTCCCAACGGCCCTCCAGCTCATAGCCCCCGAGCGCGGACCAGTCGGCGATCGCCTCGCCCAGCTTCAACCCCGCCGACGGATCCCCGGACTCGAGTTGGGCCTCGAGGATCAGCGTGCGCTCGCCGGCCCGTCGCACAGCCCATGGCGCCAGCGACAACAGAAGCGATCGGACGGTCCGGTCGTCGTCTCCGAGGCCGATGTCCTGCGGCATGTAACCCACGCGTCCGCCGACCGCGTACTCGCCCTCGTCTGGCGTCAACTCGCCGGCGAGGATCTTCAGCAGGGTGCTCTTGCCGACCCCATTCGTCCCAACGATGCCCGCGTGCTGTCCCGGTGAGATTCGGAACGACACCTCCGAGAACAGGAGATCACCGCCGGGATGGGCGTACCCCAGACTCGAAACCGCGACGTGCGCCATCGCCCCATGTTCCCACGCGCTCATTCACCAGGACGCCCGGGGAGGAGCGGTTTTGATTCCCCCGGAACGGTTCTTGGTCTGTCCTCGTCAACCAGCGCCGGGCTGCTCGACAGCAGTTTTCGACGTCACGATTCCGGGCGACTCGATGAAGCCGGGCCGTGCGTACGCCGGGTCCGGATAGGTGTAGAAGCCCCGGCCGGTCTTGACGCCGAGATCGCCGCGATCGACGTACTCCTTGAGAAACGCCGCGTTGGCGCGCAGTTGCCCGTCGCGGAGCCGGCGCGCCCAGTAATCGGTGATCGTCCACACCGTGCGCAGACCGACCGCATCGAGCGCGCCGAGGGGCCCGACCGGCGCCTTTGTGATGTGCATCCATGACCGATCTATGTCCTCGATCGACGCAACGCCCTGCTGAGCGAGCGTCATCGCGGCGGTGTTCAGCGCGCTGTACATCGAATTGAAGACATAGCCGTTGTGCTCTCGGCGCAGCTGGATCGGAACCTGACCGATGCGCCGCGCAAACGCGAGCACGAGTTGAGTCACCTCCGGCGCCGTGCCGGGGTGCGGCATCACATCCGCGAGGTTGTTGATCCAAACCGGAATGTGAAAGTGAAGCGCCAGTAGCCGATCGCCACGCCGCGATGCCTTCGCGAACTGGGACGGCACCAGCGTCGAAGTGTTCGTCATGAAAATCGTACGCCGCGGGCACGCCGCATTGAACTCGGCGAGCACCCGCCCCTTGAGACCGGGATCCTCGGGCACCGCCTCGCTCAACAGGTCGGCGTCCCGCGCCGCGGTGGCTAGATCTGTGGTCAGCGCGATCCGCCCCTGCGCGGAGGCCCGCAGCTCTGACGTGATCGCTCCGCCGGTTTCGAGCCCCTCCGCATAGGCTTCGATGCGCCTCCTCGCACCTTCCAGCGCCGACGGGTCGATGTCATAGATCACGACGTCGTAGCCGTGGCCTGCGCACTGAAAGCCGATCTGCTGGCCCATCGTCCCGGCGCCGACGATCGCGACGCGGCGCACGTCCTCGATCTGCATCGCCTCTGGTGCCGGCTCGTTCATCCCAAGCCCAAGTATCCCAATCCGAAGCCGAGCTCAGGCCGATCAGTCCAACAGGTCGCGGCGAAGACGAACGATTGCAGACAGGACGGGCACGGTACAGTCGAGCATGCGCACGCGGCGATGGGTGCGAGGCGATTATCGGGGCCCGAGGGCACATATGCGGAAACATGGGTGATGGGGCTAGGAGCCCGGGCAGGTTGTCCGGGAGCGGCGCGGGCACGGGCGGCGAGGTCTCGGCTCCGTGCTGGGTCGACCAGATCGGGTCCGTGGCCCCGGTCTGGATGGTCTCCCTGCGGGAGGCTCGGATCTGATGCGGCCGCCGCACAGCATGCTGGCTGACCCAACATCGACACGGGAGGCAGGCACATGCGAGCACTGGTGATCTCCGACACTCACTTCGGCGCCTGGACCGGCGACGACATCCTGCGTCAGCCGGAGACGCTCGCGCTCCTCAAGCCTCACCTCGACGTTGACGAGGTCATCCTCCTCGGTGACATGTTCGACTTCATGTTCGGGTCCATCCGAGAGTCATTCAGCGCAGCAGAGGGGCTGTTCGAGCTGCTCCGCGAGAACCTCCAAGGGAAGCGGTTTGTGTTTTTGGCCGGCAACCACGACCACCACGTCGTCAGGCGCGAGGCCGAGGAGGTGCTCGGCCTCGAGCTCGCTACCGGAAAGCCGGCCGATCAGCTTCGGGACGAACTGCGCCGCGCTGACTACTTCCGCCGCATTCTCGACACCCGTCTCGCCGGCGTCGAGATCGAGATCCGCTATCCGACGTACTCGTTTGCCGGCGTGCTCTGCACGCACGGGCACTATCTCGATTTCCACACCCGTCGTAGCGGCGCAGCACCGGGCCGACTGCTCGCTCGGGCCCTGTGGGCGATCGCGGTGGGCGGAAAAGAACATACGCCGACGATCGACGACTACGAGGCGACGATCACGCTCCTTACCGCGATGCTCTACACCGTCGCCCAGCTCCCGAACGGGACCCATGCCGAGCGGCGCGTGTTTGCCGCGTTCCGAGGCCTGGAGCGATCCATGCGGCTCGCAGGTACACCGGTCAGAGCGTTTGAGCAGATACGTCACCGCCTTCAAGCGCTGGCCGCGGCGGCCGACGGCGACCAGCGCTGGAGCAGAAGCGAGACCGAGGCCGCCGAATATCTCCTCGCCCTCACTCACGAAACCGAACGTCGGAGAGAGAGTGCGGCACCGACCGGCAGGGAGGCAGGCGCCCTCGCTCGGTCGACGAACCCAAGCGGCCCGCCGAGCCCGGCGCTCCGGGGTTTCGACATGGTCGTCTCAAACCTCGGCTGGGCACACGATACGGACAAGATCGTCTTCGGTCACACCCATCAGCCGCTCGACGGCGTAACGGCGCCCGGCGGATCGATCCGCTACTGGAACTCGGGCTCGTGGATCTACGAGCCCGACCTGAGCTCGCGCGAGGCGTATGTCTCGTATTTGAAGAACGCTTGGCCCGGAACGGCTGTCCTCATCGATTCAGATGAGCCGGAGCCGCGCCTGCTCAGGATCCGAGACCATCTCAATCCGCTCCATCACATCGACGGGCGCGATGGTCGGTAACACCGACCCGAGCACGCTCGTCGCCGAGCAGGCTGGGCTGATCGCGGCAGCGTGGTCCCCGCCCGGGGCGCCTGCCTCGTGGCGGCTGACCGCGGCACAGTTCGAGGCGCTCAGAGACGACGCCGAGCTGCTTGCGATCGCAGCCGGGATCCCCGCCGAAAAGCTGCCGCCACTGCTGTTCCAGGCTGCGGCGACGTTTCTCGTCCTGCAGCTTGAGCCGCAACCACTGCGGAGCTGGTTCCCCCGAGCTGGAGAAGCGCAACCGCCGCTGGGCCCCCAGTTCGCCGGCGAATACCGTGCTTTCTGCCTGGATCACCGTGATCGCCTGGCGGACCTCTGCACCCGCCACCGCTACCAGATGAATGAGGTAGGCCGTTGCGCGGATCTGCTCCCAGCGCTCGCGCCCGCGATTGACACCGGCCGCGAGATCGCGCTCGTGGATATCGGCACCGGGGCGGGCCTGGCGCTTCACCTCGACCGCTACCGGTACCGCTACCGCGGCCCGGACGGGCGGATCGTAAACGGCGGTAGCGCGCGTTCCAGCGTCGAGATCGAGACTGACGTCCGTGGCTCGCGGTTCCCGGCGCTTCCGACGGCGCCGGCGCGGATCATGGACCGCATCGGCATCGATATCGAGCCACTCTCTCTCGACGATCCAGGAGTTCGGTCGTGGCTCGCCGCCTGCATTCCCCAGGAGGTGGGTGCAGTAACGCGGTTTCACCAAGCGGTGGAGGTCGCCAGGGAAAACCCCGCGAGAGCAATTCGCGGTGACGCTCGTGCGGTACTGCCTGAAGTGCTGGCCACGATTCCCGATGATCGCCTGGTCTGCCTGGTCGACAGCTACGTCCACGTGTTTTTCTCCGATGAAGACCTGACAGGATTCCGCGATACCGTCGACCGGGCCGGGGCGGACCGGGACCTCTATTGGGTGTCAGTCGACCCGCTGGTGCCAATGGGTACCCGCGCCTCCAGGAGCGTCCTCGGCATCGGCGTGCCCGAAAGCCTGGTCGAGCGAAACCGGCGAGAAGGGGTGTTCGGTGTGATCGGTCGGCTCAGCTACCGCCGCGGTAGGCGCCAAAGCGCGCTCCTCGGGATCGCGCACCCCGGGGCCGCCTGGCTCGAGTGGCTCGGACCGGCCCAGGAATGACCGCTGACGTTGCGGCCGCCGTGCCGCGATCCGATGACCCCAGGTCTGAAGTGGGCGATCTGGCTCGCGCCGGGCTCGTGGCGCCGAGTATCCGCAGCACCAGTGAGCACAGCACAGATCGAAGCACCCAAAGGCGCGGCCCGTCCGGCCGTCGGCAGCATCACGTTACTTCCCGCACCGCGGCGCCGGAGCTGGGCTCGGGTCGATCTTGAGGTGGTGTGGTGTGGCCCATGGCCCCGGACGCCCCGACGCCCCCCGTCCGGGGTGGCATCTGAGCTGCCGCGTACGCGTCGAGCTCGTCGAGCGTCTCGGTCTTGAGCAATGCCTGGGCCAGCGTCTCGAGTCGCTGCCGGTGCTGGGTCAGCGCGGCCGTCACGTCCAGGTGGGCGGTGTCGATGAGCCGGCGTACCTCCTCGTCGAGGACGCGCTGGGTGGCCTCGGAGCTTTCGGAGCCGCCGAGGAAGGATCCGCGTCCATCGGACGGGAGGACCCTGACGAATCCGATGGCGTCGCTCATACCCCACCGGCCGACCATCTGGCGCGCGATCGTGGTGACCTGGTCGATGTCGGACTCGGCTCCGGTGCTGATCGTGCCGAACACCGCCTCCTCCGCCACGCGGCCGCCCAGTGCCACCTTGATCTTGGCGAGCAGGTCCTCGCGCGTGTAGGAGACCTGGTCGTCATCGGGCGCCGAGAGAGTGACGCCGAGGGCGGCGCCGCGCGGGATGATCGAGACCTTGCGCACTGGATCGGCACCGGGGGTGAGCATTCCGATCAATGCGTGGCCGGCCTCGTGGTAGGCGGTGCGCTCGCGGTCCGCGGCTGACAGCACGATCCCGCGTGGAGCGCCGAGCAGGATCTTCTCCAGCGAGTCGGTGAAGTCAGACGCCTGGACCGTGCGGTGATTGCGGCGGGCGGCGAGGAGTGCCGCCTCGTTAGCGAGGTTGGCCAGGTCGGCGCCGACCATGCCGGGGGTGGTGGCGGCGAGCGCTTCCAGATCGACGTCGGCGGCCAGCGGGATCGACCGAGTGTGGACCTCGAGGATCTGCCGCCTCCCAAGTCGGTCTGGTGATTGGACTGCGACGCGGCGATCGAAGCGTCCCGGTCTGAGCAGCGCTGGATCCAGGATCTCGCCCCGGTTGGTGGCGGCAAGTACAACGACCGCCTCGACGGACTCGAATCCGTCCATCTCGGTGAGGATCTGGTTGAGGGTCTGCTCGCGCTCGTCGTTGGAGCCGGCGATCGATACCGACCCCTGACGGGAGCGTCCGACCGCGTCGAGCTCGTCGATGAAGATGATCGACGGCGCGGCCTCTTTCGCCTTGGCGAACAGATCCCGGACCCGCGAAGCCCCCACGCCGACGATCGCCTCGATGAACTCCGAGGCCGAGATCGAGAAGAACGCTGCGTGTGCCTCTCCGGCGACGGCGCGCGCCAGCAGCGTCTTACCCGTCCCGGGCGCCCCTGACAGCAGCACGCCGTGTGGCATGCGTCCTCCGAGTCGGCCGAAGCGCTCGGGGTTGCGGAGGAAGTCGACGATCTCGGTCAACTCGGACTTGGCCTCGTCGATCCCGGCTACGTCAGCGAACGTGATCCTGATCGTTGCCGGGTCGATCCGTCGCGCCTTGGAGCGCCCGAAGTTGCCGAGCGCTCCCATGCCGCCGCTCTTGGCGGCCCGGCGGGCGAACACGATGAACAGCCCGACGATCAGGAGCGTCGGCCCGAAGCCGAGCAGCAGCGACTCGATCAGGGGCGTGGTCTGGGTCGTCGACTGCGCGTTGACCTGGACCCCCTCGGACCTGAGCAGCGCGGTCAGTTCGTCGTTGTTCCAGAAGCTCGGAACCTGTGTGGCGAACAGGGTCGTCGGAGTGGCCTTCGCGTCGGAGGGCGGGTAGCGCAAGGCCGACTTGAACGTTCCCTGGATCGTGTCGCCCTTGGAAGCGATCGAGGCCACCCGGCCGGACTGCACCTCGGACAGAAAATACGGGCTGAACGGCACCTTTACGCGCTGTTGGCCGCCGGGGGAGAGCAGGAACACCGACGCCAGGTTGAGGGCCAGCAGTCCGGCCACGAACCAGGCGAAGGTGCGGGTACGGTGCGGCGCCCGCGTCGGCGGCGGATCGGGCGCGCCGCGCCCGTCGGGGCCGGGGGCAACCCGCCAGCCTCGGTGATCACGCGGTATCGGCTTTCGGTGGTCGGGCCCGGATCGTGCCTTCCCGGACATCAGTCGGCCTGCCGCACGGGGCCTCGGATCGGTGAGCGCTCCCGTGCGCTCGAGCCGGAGTCGCCCGATGCGGCGGGATCGTCGCGGCTCTCAGTTGGGTAAGCGCCGACCATGTACTTGTCGCCGCGAAGGGCGCTCATCACCTTGGCGCCGGCGACCCTGACCGGGTTTCGCCGTGCTTTGGGCTCGTCTCGTTCCTCCCGTACCACGGGCGGCGGCGCCGCACCGTCGCTGACATGAACGGGGCCAGGGATGATCCCGGGCGCCGGCGACCGATCAGGCTGGTTGGTGGCGGTCATGAGGCACCAGCTCTCCGTTCGTAGAACCTCTCGTCGAGGCTGGGGTGGCTGGGAGCTCGCCGGCGGCTTTGGTTTCGCGGGCCAAGAACGCGCCGAGCTCCCCGATCGTGCTCATCAACGGGGCGGGGAAGACGACCGTCGAGTTCTTGTCGACCGCGACCTCGACCAGCGTCTGGAGGTTCCGAAGCTGGAGCGCCAGCGGGTGGGCGATCATCACGTCAGAGGCGGCCGCCAGCTCGCCGGCTGCGAGCGCTTCGCCCTGGGCGGCGATGATCTTGGCGCGCTTCTCGCGCTCGGCCTCGGCCTGGCGGGCCATCGCCCGCTTCATGCTGTCGGGCAGCTGGATGTCCCGGAGTTCGACGACCGTGACCTTTACGCCCCACTCCTCGGTCTGAACGTCGAGGATCTCGCGAATGTTCTGATTGATGGCGTCAGTCTCGGACAGCGTCTCATCGAGCGTGTGACGGCCTACCACGGCGCGAAGCGTGGTCTGCGCGATCTGATTGATCGCCGCTCCAACGTTCTCGATCGCGACCACCGAGCGGATGGGATCCTCCACCCGGTAGTAGGCCACCGCAGAAACGTCGATGCTGACGTTGTCCTTGGTGATGATTCCCTGCGACTGGATCGGCATCGTAACGATCCGCAACGACACGCGATGGATGCGCTCCACGAACGGCGTGATCAAAATCAGACCGGGTCCGCGCGCCTCGCCTGTGATCTTCCCGAGCTTGAATACCACCGCGCGTTCGTATTCTTTAATAACGAAGAAAGCGATCATGGTGTTGCCTTTCTGGGCGGCGTGGTGTGGACCGCTGTTGTCTCGAGGCGGGTGTCTCGGCGGAGCGGCGCGCGCTGGTGATTGGATCCTCCTGCGTGCCCCGGCCAGCGGCCGGTTCGATCGGCAGGCGAACCGAGCTGGGCGGCCGATGTGCGGTGATGCACGGACTGGACTCCTACGGTCTAGGTATCGCGGTGACCGTTAGGTCTCGCGGCTGCCGGCCGATTGCTGGAGCCGGAAAAACTTGGCCGCCGAGGGTTGGGGCGAACCTGTTACTCATAGTACTCCGGGCGACCGCCCGGCATCAGCGGTTGTGCGAGCCGAGCGAGATTTAGAATCGGGTTGTGGACCCGCTCACGGACAGCACCGACCATCTCCGTGTCCTGATCGCCAACGAGCGCAAGGACCGACTCGCGCTCGTCGCCCCGATCGTCGTCGCCCTTGGCCACGAAGTGATCGCGCGCGAGATCGATGTCGAGGACGTCGGGACGGTTACCGCGCGGGAGCGGCCCGACGTCGCACTCGTCGGGCTCGGCGAGAGCTCTGAGCACGCGCTCGAGCTGATCGACAAGATCGTCCGCGAGGCCGCCTGCCCGGTGATCGTGCTGCTGCACGCGCCCGATCCCGCATTCGTCAAGCAAGCGTCCAAGCGAGGTGTGTTCGCCCATATCTCAGACGACGACGTCGAGGAGTGGCAGAGTTCGATCGACATCGTGCTGCGGCGGTTCGCGGAATACCACAACCTTCAGGGCGCGTTCGGACGTCGCGCGCTGATCGAGCGGGCCAAGGGCATCCTGATGGAGCGTCACTCCATTGATGAGGGGAGCGCGTTTGAGATGCTGCGCGCGCGGTCCCGTAGCGATAACCGCAAGCTCATCGACTTGGCTGCTGCTGTAGTCGACGGCTACCGATTGCTTCCCAAGCGCCCGGATACTTCTGCGGAGTCGTGACCTTGCTTTGAGAAGTGGGTCCGTTAGCCGATCGAGCCCTCCATCTGGAGTTCGATCAGGCGGTTCATCTCGACGGCGTACTCCATCGGGAGCTGCTTGATGATCGGCTCGACGAAGCCGTTGACGATCAGCTTTGAGGCTTCTTCCTCGGGGATGCCGTGTGACATCAGGTAGAAGAGCTGGTCGTCGCCGACCTTCGAGACGGTTGCTTCGTGGCCGACGTTGACGTCGTCCTCGCCGATCCGGATCGTGGGGTAGGTGTCTGAGCGCGAGTGGTCGTCCAGGAGCAACGCGTCGCAGACGACCTTGGACTTGGAGCCGTGGGCGCCCTTGGCGATCTCGAGCAGGCCTCTGTACGAGCCTCGGCCGCCGTCCTTGCAGATCGATTTGGCGAAGATGTTCGAGGTCGTGTTGGCTGCGGCGTGGATGATCTTGGCGCCTGCGTCCTGGTGCTGGCCGGCGCCGGCGAACGCGATCGACAGCACCTCGCCATGGGCTCGCTCTCCGAGCAGGTAGATGCTCGGGTACTTCATCGTCAGCTTGGACCCGAGGTTGCAATCGACCCACTCGACCGTTGCATCGGCGTGCGCGATCGCGCGTTTGGTGACCAGGTTGTACACGTTGGTTGACCAATTCTGGACGGTCGTGTAACGGATCCGTGCGCCGGGCATAGCGATCAGCTCGACGACAGCCGAGTGAAGTGAGTCAGAGCTATATGTGGGAGCGGTGCAACCCTCGACGTAGTGAACGTATGAGCCCGGCTCGGCGATGATCAGCGTGCGCTCGAACTGCCCCATGTTTTCGGTGTTGATCCGGAAGTACGCCTGTAGCGGCATGTCAACGTGGACACCTTCGGGGACGTACACGAACGATCCGCCGGACCACACCGCCGAGTTCAGCGCCGCGAGCTTGTTGTCGTTGGGCGGGATGACGGTCGCGAAGTACTGACGCACGATGTCCTCGTGCTCGCGCAGCGCGGTGTCCATGTCGGTGAAGATCACGCCCTGCTTTTCGAGGTCCTCGTGAATCTGGTGATAAACGACCTCTGACTCGTACTGTGCACCGACTCCGGACAGGAACTTCCGCTCCGCCTCGGGAATGCCCAAGCGATCAAAAGTCCGCTTTACGTCCTCGGGTACATCGTCCCAGGACCGGCTGGGCGTCTCCGACGCGCGCACGAAGTAGCGAATGTCGTCGTAGTCGAGCTCGGCCAGCATCGGGGAGCCCCACGTCGGCTGCTTGCGGGCGAGGAAGTGGACGAGCGCCTTCAGTCTGAACTCGCGCATCCATCGCGGCTCTGACTTGAACTCGGAGATCTTCTCGACGATCTCCCGGTTCAGCCCCTTCGGCGCCTTGTACAGATAGTTCTCGGCATCGTGGAACCCGTAGCGCTGCTCGTAGTCGGCATTGATGCCCGCGAGCTGTTCGTTCCCGGTCCGCACGGCTGCCTCGGGAGTGGCCACTACTCCACCGCCAGCCTGCTCGGGGATCCCGGCTCCGGCAAGTCGACACATACCGCGGTCGCGTAGGGGAACTCGTGAGGGAGGTCCTCCGGTCCTACGACGCGGAAACCGAACGTGAGCTCCAGGCGCGCGATCGGCTGCGGTGAGTCCCCGCACTCGGGGCAGCTGTAGGTCGATCTTGGATTAGCCTCGCTTGGAGTCGCGAGCGCCTCTGCGGGCGGCATCAGTGTGGCGCCGGCCACTGGGCCACCGCCTCGCTGCTGAAGCTGCCGCCTTCGTCCAGCCAACGCTCGGCGTCCGAGTCCTCGTCAGAAGCAGCGCGACGCGCGGCGAGATCGACTGAGCCTGTCCCACTCTCGCGGCGCTGGAAACGCGCCGAGGCGGCACCGTTGCAGACCTGTTGTGCGGCTTGTTCCGCCGCGTCGTAGGAATCGAACTCCCCCGACTGCCCGAGGGTTGAGCCGTCGCCGGCGAGAATCCTCCAGTGATAGAAGCCGCCGTTGTCCTCGAAGATGAGGAACTCCATCCGTGCCGGCCCATGCGTGTGAGACGGCGGACGCGCGAGCTGTCTCGACGCCCGGGACTTCTTGTTTGCGGTGGCCATCGCCGACCGCCTCTCTGCCCTTCTGACCGGAGACGTCGCCCGGGAAGCAAGAAGAGCGAGGGGCTCACTGAGCGCACGCAGACCATACCACATTCCGACCGGCGTGGTCGGAATTACCATCCGCGCTCTCGGTGAATTCTCCTGCGGCCAGCGCACTTAGCCAGCCGGCCATCACGCGGCCGGAGCTACCGACGAACGCATTGGAGACCGCACGGTGCCTCCAGCCGCCCGGGGTCGTACGCAACCCGACGCGACGCGCGATTCACGCGCCCGCCAGGCACGCGCGGAGCCGATCGCGCCGTGCCACCGTCGTGGCCTGCTTCTCAACTGGCGGACCGTGTCCCAGCCCTCGACACGGGATCACCTATGGATACGACGGCTCTTCACCCTCGCGGCCTTGCGGAACAGAGTCACCTCATAACCGCCTGCGCTGTGGCGATCGGCCGCAAGGCGCCCACGACCGCCTGAGCCGAGGCAAGCGAGAACGAGCGTCCGTGCGCAACCACCGACGGACGTCCCGCTCGGTCGTGGGTGCTCGCGGATGGCCCTCGTCATTCCAGGGCGCCGGGCGGCAGTACGAAGCGCAGCGGCGCACGAGAGGCGGTCGCGTCGCCACCGGTCATCCGCGAGCCGTGAAGCCCCCGGCCGCGAGTCGCGGACACGGTCGCGTCGGGCGTGCCGTCGTGTGCGTCGATCCAGTTCATGACTGCGGCGAAGTCGGCGCCTTCGGCGAGGATCGCAGCTCGCTCAATCACCGCTCCACCCGAAGAGTGCGGCCGCGACAGTCTGGTTACGAGCGCGTGGATCTCGAGATCGTCCATTGGTCACACGGTAATCGTTGCGGGCGGTGAGGGTGTGTGATCGGACTGCCGGCGAATTGCGACGTGACCGATGGTATCTTCGAGGTCAGCTTCGACGTCGGTGCGCCCGGGGCGGAGTTGGAGCAGCGTGCTCAGCAGCAGGAGCGGTGCGCCCGCGGCCCACGCTTGGGGACGCGACGCTGTCGGGAAGGCTACGGGGACCGACGTCAACGGCCGGGGAAAGCCGGCGAATACCTCGGGCAGCCGATGTTCGAAATACGGCGCCGCGGCGAGGATCGCGGACGCGATCGTCCCCGCCGCCTCATGGTGTCCGTATCTCGCGAGCCCGGCGGCGATCAGCGAGTTGTCGTGCGGCCAGACCGTCCCGGTGTGGTAGCCGAGTGGGTTGTATCCCGCCTCGCGTTTGGCGAGAGTCCGGACTCCCCAGCCGGAGTACATCTCATCGTTCAGTAACCGCTCGGCGATGGTGGCAGCCTCGCCGTCGTCGAGGATTCCCGACCACAGCAGGTGCCCAATGTTGGAGGTCAGGCTATCGACTTGCCGTTTGTCGCCGTCGAGAGCGAGGGCGTAGCAGCCGCGCTCCTGGACCCAGAAGTCGCGCCGGAATCCGTCGCGGAGATCACCGGCACGGTGCTCGAGCCGCTCTGCGAGCGCCTCGTCGCTCCAGACCTCGCGGGCCAAGCGCGCTGATCGCCGCTGTGCGTCGTACGCGTAGCCCTGGATCTCGCAGGTCGCGATCGGTCCCCGTGCCAGCCGCCCGTCGGCGAATTGGATCGAGTTCCAGCTGTCTTTCCAGCACTGGTTGATCAGTCCTGTGGTGGCGTTGCGCCGTTCGTACTCGACGTATCCATCGCCGTCGCGGTCTCCACTGTCCGCGATCCATGCAAGGGCCGCGCGGGCGTTGGTCTCAAGCTCCCGCACCAGCGAGTCGTCGCCGGACCACAGGTGGTACTCGTCCAAGAGGATTAGGAATAGCGGCGTCGCGTCGGCGCTCCCAAAATACGGCGAATGCGGTCTCTCACGACGCGCGGTGAGCTCACCGAAGCGCAATTCGTGCAGGATCTTGCCGGGCTCCTGCTCTTGGAAGTCGTCTCGTGCTTCCGCCTGACGGGCCGCGAGTACACGAAGGGTGGTCGCCGCCAATCCGGGAAGGTAGGGCAGCGCTTGCAGGCTCGCGATCAGGCTGTCACGACCGAACAGCGCCATGAACCACGGGAGCCCCGCCGCCGGGAGGGTCGGGCGCTTGTCCAGATCAGGGCGCATGCGAAGCGCACCGAGATCGCTGAGGCTCGTCCGGTAGGTGCGCGCGAGCGCCGGGTCGGCGGCCTCCAACGCCGGCGCTTCGGCCAGCCACGTCTCGAGCTCGGCGTACCTCGCCTTTTGCTGGTCCTCGAGGCCGCCTCGGGGCGCGCGGCGCGCAAACGTAACCCCGGGCTGGGCGGCGTACGGAGAAACCGCAAAGTCCACCGACCACTGCTCATCGTGCGCCAGCTCCAAGGTAAAGGCGAAGCCGTGGCGGGTGACGGCTCCCGGTGAGCTGGCCGCGACTGTGACCGACCGGCGGAAATCGCCTAGCTCGTAGCTCAGGGTCAGGCACGCATCATCGTGATGGCAGATCACGTCTCGCTCCGCGACGAGCCCGTCCTTGACCTCGAACAGGTCGGCGAAGTCGGTGTCGACATCGAGCGCCAGGCGTAGACGACTGGTCTCGTGCAGATGGTTCGTCACGATCAGCCGCTCCATCCACACGTCGCCAACGAGACGGTGGCGGACGATGGAACACGGCGCCTCTTCCGCGGGTCCCACGGCCGGCGTCAAGAAGAACTGAGCGTCGAAATGAGCGCTCTGATTGAGGCTCAACAACTCCAGTGGCATCTCGTCGAGGCGAAGCACCCAACGTGATATGAAACGAGTGTCGTCAGAGAAGAAGCCGTGTTCACGACCGGCGTCCGGGCGCACGTCGCCAAGGCGATCCCCGAGGACAAACGTGCTGCCGTCCAGGACGCTCAGGGTCCGCTCAGACACGGGCAACCGCACTCGCTCGCGTGGGGCACGCCACGGCTCGATACGTACGTTCGTACGCGGTGGCGACCACGTCGACGTCGCAATGCTCGCTCACCCACGCTCGGCAGTCCCGCGCATCGATCTGCTGCAGCCGCCCCACCGCCTCACCCATCTCGCGCTCATCACGGACGAGGAAGCCGGTTTCCCCGTCGATTACGAGCTCGCGCGCCGCGCCCTCGGGGAACGCGATCACTGGCGTCCCGCACGCGAGCGCCTCGACCATCACCATTCCGAACGGCTCGTTCCAGCGGATCGGCATCAACAGGCCGCGAGCCCGCGCGAACAGCGACCACTTCGCCGACCCGCCGACCTCGCCGACAAATTTGACTCGGTCGCCGTCGATGTGGGGCGCGATCTCTCGGTCAAAGAACGCCTGCTGACCGGGCTGGATCACGCCGGCCAAGACGAGCGGTGCGTCAATGGCGCGAGCGGCTGCGATCGCGCGATGAGCTCCCTTTTCGGGAGTCATTCGCCCGATCCACAGAAGGTAGTCGCCCTTGCGCTCCTGCAGCGGCCAGCCCCGCAGATCGATCGGGTTGGGGATCGAGGAGATCGGACCCAACCCGGGCGGCGCCGATGACAGCTGAGCGCGGCTGATACCGACGAGCGTGCCCTTGTCGCCATGCCGCGCGTAGAAGGCCGCGGTCTCCGGGGTGAACGGGCCGTGCAACGTATGCACGAGCGGCGTGTCGATGCGGTTTGCCATCGCGAGCCCCGTGAACCCGCAGTGGTCGTGAACGACGTCGAACCGGTCACGACCCGTGGAGCGATCGATCGCGTCGAACGCTCTCCCGACATGGTCGACCTCGTACAACGACCGCTCGATCTCGTGTGGGTGGGACTCCTCGAGCAGCGGCACCACGCTGGCGCGCGACACAGAGCCCGGAGCGCAGAAGAGGGTCACCTCATGCCCCAGGCGGACCAGCGCCTCCGTGAGGCTACTCACGACCGACTCAACGCCACCGTACCCCGGCGCCGGGACTGGGATCCACGGCGGAGCGAGCATCGCGACACGCAGCGGTGCTCCAGGCGCGCCGACCAACGCGAGATCCGGCGTGCCGCCGGAGCTCGTCCGTCCCCAAATTTGACGACGGGACCGCAGCGTGCGCACTGGGCTCACAGCATTCATCGACGCTCCTCACGTGCCTCTCAGGCGGGGCGCTCGCGAGGTAGAGAGGTCAAGTGGGACCGAGCGAGGCGCACAATCGGCAAACCCTCAGGGAACGCGATCGACGCTCCTACCGTACCACGCGTCGGACTAAATCCGAGTGCGGTGATCGGATTAAGGTATATGCGACTGGTAGTCAACGTAGGAGCGTGTGTGTCCGCGTCCATTTGCCTGGTGCGTAGATCGGAAATGAGGGGACGCGGAAAGTCCGACGAGTCAGCCGATGCGCTCCCGCCGAGCCACTCAGGCAATTTGAGCTCCGGTGCCCATATCGCCTGAAATCGGAGTACAGTCGTACATGAGCTGGCCCTGCGGCCAGGATTCTCACCCCAAGCCCGAATGCCACCGACGGCGCAATCTGCGCCACAAGGCGAGAGGCGTGGGCCACTGGTTTTGACTGCGGGGCCGGTGCCGTACTTCTAGGCGTTTACCCCACCGGCTCGGTGGACGCGTCTCAGTCTGAATGACCGCGTGGCGGCTCTAACCCTCTTCCGTCCGCGGACCCGAGAGAGGGACGAGAAGGCTTGAAGCTCATGGCGCGGACAGAACATGATCCGGCAGCGCGTAGGCGAGGCGAGTTGACTTGCGATCGCGGATCGCTGCGGCTCTCGCCGTCAATTGACGCCCGACGACGACTGAACATCCGGGGTCCGGATGGGCCCCGGACCAAAGCAGATCCGCACGATCCGAGGGACGGGCGCTATGCCTACCTGGTGCGCTCGCACGACTAGGCGAGCCGGAGCGAGTAACCCGACGCAAAGACCGAAAAGATCACGCACGACCCCGCGGATGCCGTAACAGAGATTAGTGAGATCGAACGAAGGAGACAGCGATGGCAGTCAAGCAAAAGGTGACCGTATCGGTGCAACCGACGACGCGCCGGCCAAGCTCCGCCGAGCGTCGCGCAGCGCAGATCGCGATGGTTTCGACAGAGCAAGCGGAGCTGAAGCGCGAAGCCGCGGAGCGCCGCGCCAAGCGCGCCTTGAACGACAACGTCCCAGCGGCATCCATGCCGCGCAAGTCGGCAAGCGCGAGGCGCCGCAACGCTCGCTGATCGGTGAGAACCTCGTGCGGTAAATGTGCGGTAAATCGAGTAACCGCGAGCTCGCCGGCGGGCGGGTTACCGATCGCATGGCTCGCGGACAAGCATCCACTCGCCGTGTGCGCTGGTTCAGATGATCCGTAGCGTGATTACGGCGGCGTCGTCTTGGGGTCCGTCGGGTGATGCCCTGGCGATGACGTCGAGGATGTTACGTACGGTCGCGGCCGCGGATGCGTGTCGGGTCGCGAAGATCGCCTGGTTGATGTCGGTGGGTGCCACGCTGCTGTCGCTCTGAGAGCTCGGTGTGATCGAGGCCCCGTCAGAGCACAAAATCACCCGTTGTCCGGGGTGCAGGCGTCGCTCGTGGCGTTGGTACTCCGCCGTGTGATCCGTGGATCCCAGCGCGCTCTGCGTCGGGCCCTCGAGCTCCTCGGTGGTTCCGTCGGCCGAGGCGATCATCAGCGGCGGTCCGTCGCAGTTGATCCAGGCCAGGCGCGAGGTCGGCGCGCTCCACCGGGCGATGAGCGCGTTGACGGTGAATTCTGGTCCCCCAACTTCGCGCACGATTTGGTCCATGCACTGCGCTGTCTGTTCGAGGGTTGCGTCGCTGCGTCGAGCGCTGCGCAGCGCCGAGAGCGCGAGCGCGCCGAGCGCGGTTGACACGGGGCCGCTTCCCTTGGGGTCGGCGATCGCGAGCCACGCGCCGTCGTGATTATCGGCAAAGTCGAACCAGTCCCCGCCACTGTCATACGCGGGGATCAGGCTTCCCGCGAGTTCCGCGCCGGTCACGTTCATGATCCGTGGGGGTAGCAGCCCGAGTTGCAGCTCGGCAGCTGGGGACGGCTGTCGGGTGCGCCGGCCGCCCTCAAAGACGTCGGTGTAGGCACTGGTCAGCGCGATCGCTGCAGCGCCCTGACGGGCGAGCTCTCCCAGTGACGCCCCAGGTCGGCGGACGGCGACGAGCACGCCGATCGCACGCCCGCGGACCATCATCGGGTAGGGCACCGAGCCGGGGAACTGTTCCGCCAGCCTGCTTTCAAGCGCCGCGAAGCCATCGGGGGGGATCTCGCCGCCGAGCGCGACAACGTCATCGAGGTGCGCTGGAAATTCTCGCGAGCCGGCCAGCCGCACAAGACGAGAACCGTCGATGTCGACTAGGTACAGCGCGACCGGCACCCCGGCGATGCGTTGGGCTTCGGCCACCAGCTGCTCGGCGACCAGATGAGGCGGGACCGAGTCGAGCACCTCGATCGCATCAAGAAACACCGGCCCCTCACGCCCCAGCTGCCCGGCAGGGCGAACGCCGCCGAATTGAGCCGTGTCGGCGCCCGCCGCACTACCGAGCGGCGTCGCGGAGCGTCCATCGACGAGCTGCCCCTCAGATCTCGTCTCGCTGCCAGTGACGGCGCGGACGGCCGACCGCTGGGAGCGCACGGATAACGCCCGCTCAAGCTCGGTGCGAGTCGGGAAATACCGATAAATCGTCGAGCGACCTACCCCGGCCGCCTCTGCGATCTCCTGCATCGTGGTCCGGCGATCACGCAGCATCGCCGCTTGGGCCGCGTCAAGGATCGCTTCCCGGCTGCGCCACCCGTCACTCCTCAGCCGCAGGGCTGGGTCAGCACCGGCATCAGAACTGGCGGCCGGTTCCCGGCCGGTCGAGGTGATTGGTTCGCTCATGACGCCTCTACTCGCACCGTTTCGCGAGGCGCATAACCGATCGCCGCGGAACACACGTGTGCAACCTAGCATACAAAGTCGTGCATTGTGCTACCAGAGATCGCGCAGATCTGGCCAGAGTCGGGCCGTCACTTCCCGTCCAAGCGCATCCTGTCACCAGCTTCGGTCGACAGCGACGTGCCCGGTCCTGTCAGGTGAGACGATGATGGTACAGATAATGTCCTAATCTAGGACGTTGGAACCCCTGCTCTTAGCTGTAGCGAGTGCAGAAGCGCTGATTCGGCCTGTTCTGAGCATCATCCGTCGTAATCTGGTACGATCTGGTACACCAAACGCTACATTGATACGAACTGAGACGCCTAATCGGCGAACACTCAGAGGCTGGCCCTTGATTGGCGGCTCATCCGGCCCGCCGCAGGTCCGGGCCTCTGCATCCCCGCCCGGTGCTCGTTCGGCTCGCTTGAGGCGACCTTCCGCGCACGTGCGCTAGGGCGGGACCAAGCTGACGCAACGACGTCGGGGACCGATCGTCGACCTGTATGCCACGTATCGCGCAGCAGACCAACACCAACTGGAAGCAGGGACAACGAATGACCACCAGACACAGGACCAAGGGAACGTCGCTGGCCAAGGGGCCCATAGCGTTGATCGGCGTGGCGCTGCTTGCTTACGGCATCACCGCGCTGATCTTCGGCGGCCACGGGTTCGCGCAGCATGCGCCCACCGGGGCCGTTTACGGCAAGACGTGGCTCGGCTTGGAGGTCAACGGCTGGACTGGCCTGCTGTTCACCGCCGCGGGGCTGCTGCTGCTGTTCGCTGCTCCGATGCACTGGGGTGCCAAGACCATGTCGCTGATCGTCGGAACCGCGCTGGTGGTTCTGTGCCTGATCGCGCTCGCGAACGGGCACGGCGCACTCGGCATCTTCGCGGCCAATGGCCTGACCGAACTCGTTTGGGGTGCGGCCGGTGGATTGCTGATCATCCTCTCGATGCTTCCGCGCGTCGGCGGCGGAACCAGACACATCGACGAGCGGTCCGCAACGACACACTCCACCCGCCGCGTCGAGCCCGAGCCCCGGCGCGGGACAGTGCGACGCGACGCGGAGCGAGAGCGGACAACGAATGTCGACCGACAGCGACCGGCCACGAAGGACGCGCACGAGGGAAGTCCCGTCGCTCCCGTTTCGGACACCAGCGACGAACGCTATGACACCACCGTCCAATCCCGCTAATCAATCGGGTGGCGGGGACGGGCTTCTCACTTATCCACTCACCGACTCAAACCAAGGAGATCTGAATGGCTGACAAGCACGTAGACGAAGGCAAGGGCCGCGTCAAGGAGGCCGCTGGCAGCCTCACCGGTGATCGCGGCCTAAAGAACGAGGGCAAGGTCGACCGAGGCAAGGCGACCGTCAAGGACAAGGTCGACAAGGTCGCCGACACGCTCAGCACACGCAAGAAGAAGTAAGTAAGGCAGCCAGTGTCCGGGCCCACCCAACCGAAGACGTGGGAGGTGACATGCTCACAATTCTCATCATCGTTCTTCTAGTCCTGCTGCTTACCGGCGGCTGGGGCTTCAGCCGCCGCGGGCGGCGTCGCACCTAACGCACAGACCGCACGTTTACCGCTGGTCGCCGCGCGCCTCGATACCTCAGGACGCGCGAGCGGCCGGCACGGCAGCGGTGTGCAACAACTCATACCGGGAGCCGAGTTCTGGCTCCTGAAGTCTGACCTTGTAGCACCAACGAACGAAAGGACGACTGATGAATCAGTCAGAGCAGAAGGTTGTGCAGTACCTGAACGAAGCCCACGCGTCAGAGCTTGGCTTGGTACAGGTGCTTCGGGCGCAGATCGCGATGACCCCGCATGGGAGCTATCGGAATGCACTCGACAAGCATCTCGACGAGACCCGCGACCACGCGCGTCGCATCGAGCGCCGGCTGGCCGAGCTCGGCGCGAGTGGCGACCCGTTCCAGATCGCGATTGGCTGGACCGAAGACGCGCTGGCGCAAACGTTCGCGTTGGCCAAAATGCCGTTTGATCTGTTGCGGGGCAGCGGCGGCGAGGAGAAGGTGCTCAAGAACGCCAAGGATGCTTGCGCGACCGAGGCACTCGAGATTGCGACCTACACCGCCCTCGAGCACCTAGCCCGTGCGGTGAGCGATGAAACGACCGCCAGGCTCGCGGCCTCGATCCGCTCCGACGAGGAGAAGATGCTGGATCGCGTGATGCGCGAGATCCCGAAGCTGACCAACGCGGTCGTGCGCGCCGATGTGCAGGGTGATCCCTCCTATGACGTGAGCGAGACCGGCGCTGCGGATGTCCTGCGCGACGCCGGCCGGCAGGCCAAGACGACCGCCCGTCGGGCCAATACGCGTGCGCGAAGCACTGCCCGGCAGGCGCGCAACGTTCCCGGCGTTGCCCAGGCCGAAGGCCAGATCAAGGGCGCCGTGGCCTCCGAGCAGGACCTGCCGATCGCAAGCTACGACAGCCTCACCGCCGCCAACGTACTCGAGAAGCTGAGTGGGCTATCGCAGATCGACCTGGCGAAGGTCAACGCCTATGAACGCAAGAATCAGAACCGCTCGACGGTGCTCGGGCGCACCAGCGCCCTCCGAGGCGAGGAGCCGTGGCCCGGCTATGACGAGCTGAACGCGAGCGAGGTCAACGCCGTGCTGGGCGAGGGAGACGAGGACCGCGCCAAGCGGGCCCGTGCTTATGAGCGCTCCCACAAGAACCGCCATACGGTCATCCAGACGACCGAGCGCGAAACATCAAACGCCTAATCACCGGGCCGGCTCGCTCTATGTCCCATTCTCAGGCTCTCGCCGTCAGCTAGGGACGCATCCCAGCGGGTGGCGCCCCGAGAGGCGGGGCGCCACCCGCAGTCACAGCCACGCCCGCCAATACCCAGACCTAGGAGATGCAATGGCAGAACTAACCCACCTCGACGAAAAGCTGGCGGAAGTCCTCGGGCTGGCGCAAGCCGCCCAGACCGCCACCAGGAAGGTCGCGACCCTCGTTCGCGAGGAGAAGGACACGGAGTTGTTGGAGCTGTTGGAACGGATGGGAGACGAAGCGGCGAGGGTCGAACAACGTTGCGAGGCGGCAACCAGCTCTCGCGACGGCGTCAAAACCGCGATCGCCGACAAAGCGCGCGAAACCAAAGCCGAGGTCAACGGGTTCATGGCGAGCTACCTCGAAGACGCCGAGGCGCTGGACGGCCTGGAATTCCTCAGCATGGCCGAGGCCGGCGAACTGGCGCACTGGGAGATCCTCGCCACACTCAACGAAACCGCGAACGACGCCGAGATCGACAAGATCGTCAGCTTCGCCCTCCCGCTTCAGCAGTCCCATGTCGAGGCCGTCCGCAAGCAGTCGCTGCGCCTGGCCGCCGGGGAGGACCCATCAGAGCCTGCTTAGCTCAGCGGCACGAGCCCGTCGCAGCGGCCGCGTGAGGACATGCTGGAGTGTGACCTCGGCTGAGCTGGCTCAGTTCACTGTCGAGCTATCGGCGCTGAGTGGCGAGAGGCGGGCGCGATGGCCGCGCATGCGGTAGCTCTCGCCATCGATCTGGGACGGTGGCGTGGTGCAGGCCCGCAACTCGCCATCGACCATCAACGAGATCCCCGCACCCGCAAAGACAACACCCCCACCCGGCGCTGCACAAACGATCCAAAGCCGACGCCCTCAGGTCATTCAGCCGCCTCGGTCTCGATTCGCGGTCCGGGCCGCTCGAGCTCGAACCACACATGCGACCGGTCTCGACGGATACCCCAGCGGCTCGACTCTGCATCCACAACACTGAGACCCCAGCCTCCCACCGCCGGCATTTGAAAGTCACCCTCGCGAAGCTCGCGTCCGAACCCGGCGCCCTCGTCGAGCACCTCCACCAGGAGGCGGAACTCGAACACCGCCCGAAGCCAACTCGCACTCACCATGATGCGCCAATCACGGAGCACACTTCACAACACGATGAGTTTCCGGGCCTGCCCGACGAAAATCGTCACGGCCAGCCGCGACCCTCGCGCACGGTGCACGCTCGCCCCTGACCGGCTAGCCGATCCGGCGCTCGTGCCCTTCCCACTCCTTGTCACGCAGTTCCTTCTTCTGGATCTTTCCAGTAGAGGTCTTGGGCAGCTTCGTGATCTCAACGGAACTCGGGCGCATGTAGCCAGTCAGACGCTTCTTGGCGAAGTCCAGGATTTCCTCCTCGGAGGCGTCCTCGCCGTCGCTGAGCTCGACGAAGGCCTTGGGTCGCTCGCCCCACTTCTCGTCGGGCGTGGACACTACCGCGACCGCTGCCACGGCGGGATGTTCGGAGATGGCCTGCTCAACTTCGATCGTAGGAATGTTCTCGCCGCCGGAGACGATGATGTCCTTCTTGCGGTCACGTAGCTCGATGTAGCCGTCGGGGTGGCGGACCGCGAGGTCGCCCGAGTGGTACCAGCCGCCCGAGAGCGTCTCAGCCGTCCGCTCCGGGTCGTCGAAATAACCAGTCATGACGTTGTTGCCACGCATGAGAACCTCGCCGAGCGTCTGACCGTCTGCCGCGACCTCCTCGTCCCGGTCGTCGACCACGCGGACCGCCTCGGCCACAACGTAGTGCACGCCCTGCCGGCCAAGGAGCTCGGCCTGCTCTTCGACAGGCAGCTCATCCCATCCCTCCTGGTGCTCACAGATCATGTAGGGCCCGTAGAGCTCGGTCGAGCCGTAGACGTGGATCGGCCGGATCCCGGTTTCGGTCAGCCGCGTGAACAGTTCCGGCGTGGGCGGCGAGCCAGACACCGTCGTGATGACTTCGCGGTCAAGCTCGTGCGCTTGCTCATGGTCGAGCAACGACGCCTGAACGGTCGGCGCGCCGTTGTAATGCGTCACGCCCTCGGCGTCGATGAGCTCCCAGACGCGCCCGGGGTCGACCTTGCGCAGACAGACGTGGCGACCTCCGACAGCGGTCACCGCCCACGTGAAGCACCAACCGTTGCAGTGGAACATGGGAAGAGTCCAGAGATACACGCTGTCCGGCGTCAGGCGCGTCTCGATCACCTCGCCCAGTGCGTTGAGGTACGCGCCGCGATGATGGTAGACGGCGCCCTTGGGGCGGCCGGTCGTTCCCGACGTGTAGTTGATCGAGATCGGCTCGTCCTCGTCTTCAAGAACGCCCGGCAGCGGATCGGGAGAGCTCCCGGCGAGGAACGCCTCGTAGGGGTCATCTGGCTCGCCGGTGTCGTCAATACGGACCGTCCGCTCGACGCTGGCGCCGTTTACGAGCTCCGCGAATTCGTGATCGACGAACACGAAGCGCGCACCCGAGTGCTCGAGGATGAACTCGACGTCATCGGAGTTGAGCCGATAATTGATGGCCACAAGCACGCCGCCGGCCGCCGGCACGGCGTAGTGCGCCTCGAGTAGCGCGGGAATGTTCGGAGCGATGAAGGCGACACGGTCGCCCTTCTCCAGCCCCGCGTCGCGCAGGCCCGAGGCCAGCCGTCGCACCCGCTCGCCCATCTCGCGGTACGTGTAGCGCCGTTCGTCATGGACGACGGCGACCTTGTCCGGGTACACGAACTCGCTGCGAAGCAAAAAGCTCACCGGGTTGAGCTCACTGCGATGGGCACGCCGCACCTCGGGAGCGTCACTAATCTCGCTCATCTCGTCCTCCTCTTCGATCGTTCCCTTCCCTCTGCCCGTTTACAGCCCAAACGCACCACGGACCGGCGGCGCAATCTCGCCCATACTGCCCACAGCCGACCCGAATCCGGACTCCTCCCCGCCCCAGAACCAGCATGAACGCGGCGCCGGCGATGACAAGGCAGAACGCGAGTACACGGGGGCGGTGATGCCGAGGGGGCCCGAGCCGACGGGCTCTCCGAACACAAGAACTCCTCCCAGGATCGCGGCGAGGTTGGCCGCCACCGACGTGACCGCGATGACCTCCACGGCGAGACCGAGCTGGAGGCTCCGGGCGGAGGCGTAGAACGAGATCACAAATGAGATCACCGCCACGAGCGTCCAGGGGCTGATCAGGCCGAGCAGCGGGCCGAGGGCGTGGGTGAGGTATTTGATCGCGGTCACAGCGCAGGCGGTAGTGACCTTGGGCATGCCCGTTGGTGGCGGGGATCGCTTTCGGGGTGGCGCGGTAGGCGCTGCCAGGCGGTGCGGGCCGTGCTCGTTGTAATGCTCGCGGAACTCGTCGAGTTGGCGCTGGAGCTCTGCGGTGGTCCGGGCGGCGAGCCAGCGCTGCGGGGTCTCGTGGGACCGCTCGATCTTCCCCTGGATCTGTGCGTGGCCGGTGGATCCGTTCTTGTGCCCGACCGCAAGCAGCGCGAGCAGCTATTCGAACGCGTTGCGCCCTCCGGTCAGCCGGGATGTGTAGACGCTGCCGTTATCGGTCCACTACCGATGGGCGGCCGCTCGCGTGCGCGCCGCTTTTTTCGCGGTCTCGCTGCGTTTCGCGGCATTGCGCTTGCGCGTGCGCGCCGCCTTTCTTGCGGCCTCGCTGCGGCTGGAGCCGTGGACGCGACTCTCTAAGTCAGACGCCGCCCGCTTCAGACTCTCGACGGTGCGCGTGACCGCCTTCGCCGGCTTGCCGTTCTTCGTCGTCGCGGCCGATTCGCTCGCTGCCTTGGCGACTTTCTTACGCACACCCCTCTTGCGGAGATTGTCGAACAGGTCTTTGTCGCGTTTCTTCGCCATTGTTTCCTTTCGTCCTCGGTCGTCGCGGTTACTCGGTGACTACCCGGCCGACCACAGTCGAAAAGGAGCGCTGACTTCCGACCGGCAGCGGACGGGTTTATCGGCCGGGGCAGGTGGTGCAGTTCGATTGGGCCGAGATGTCGACCCGCCCGCGCGTCGCGGGGATTGAGTGGCGGATCTATGCGCTGATCGCGCCGTTGCCGTTCTCCGAGGCGCAGAGCGCGCATTTCAGTTTCGACATGACCCTGGAGTCGTTCCTTGAGGGGCACGTTCGCGTGTTCGATTGGGTGGGTGGGGTGCCGCGTGAGTGCGTCTATGACTTTCACTCGACAGCGTGCACCCCGTCGACGCCACGAGAGAAGGGATCGGTCGAGGATCGGTTCGCTATGTGAAGACTGGGTTCTGGCCGGCTCGGCGGTTCTCCACGCTGCCCGAGCTCGACGTGGTCTATGCCACATGGCGAGATCAGGTCGCGCATCAGCGACGGCATGCGACCGGCCGCTTCGTGTTTGCCGAGCGGCTGGCGGAAGAGCGCCGGGCACTTCGGCCGCTGCCGCCCGCAACGTTTGACTTCTCGCTGAACCGGACCGTGCGCGTCCCGGCCGATGCGTATTTGCGCTATGCCGGCTGCTTCTACCCGGCGCCGGTCGAGCTCGTGCACCAGAAGGTGGCTTCGGCGATTGGGGTGGTTCCGCTGGCCCCTCGGACGGCCCTATCGCTGGCGTGGGCCACTCTCGCCACACGGGCGCACCTCCGTCGCCTGGACTTGTCAGGTCAAGCGCGGCTATGCCTGCCTCTTCAATTTCCCCGCATCCTCGAGGCGCGACGACGCACCGCTGTGAGGGTGCTATGGTCACTAGTGCGTCGGCGACCCCTTTGGGTCTGCTCCTACTTGCACCGAACATTTTCTCTGTCTTTCGGTGTACGTGAACGGCGCTGTTGCAGCACCCTCATCCGGTGACCGCGCGATCTCGATGGCTGATCTGGGCCGTGCGGTGTGAGGCCTAATCGCAGCACCGAACGAAGGGCCCAAAAATGTTTGAACGCTTGAACACCGCGGAGGAGATCTTCAGCTTCAAGCTGGGGTCCGCCCTGACGATGGAGCGGAAGCTCGTGGAGGTTCTCGAGGAGCTCGAGGAGCACGCGAACCGCGACGAGATCAAGCGCGCGTTGCGTGAGCATCGCGAGGAGACCCGTCAGCACGTCACCAACGTCGAGCAATGCTTCAAGCTGCTCGACGAAGATGTCGACGACTCGCCGTGCCCGGTCATCGACGCGATGGCCAAGGAGGGCAAGGCCACGATCAAGAAGACCGACGACTCGCTCGTGGATGCCGTGATCCTTGCCGCCGCCACCGAATCAGAGCATTACGAGATCGCGGTCTACGACACGCTGATCACGAATGCCGGGGCCCGCGGCGCGTCCGAGGTCGCTGCACTCCTACGTCAGAACTTGGAGCAGGAGAAGCACGCTCTGGAGATCGCTCGCTCGTCGATGAAGACGATCGCGCACCAGGGCGTTGCCGTCGGCGCGACCGCTTAGCAGCCGGGCTGGGGTGTCCAGTAGCGCGGACCCCCCCACCCGCGCCCAGCTCGCGGGTCTCGCAGGCGCTGCTCCGGTGGCCGCAGCGATCAACCTCAACTCAAATCAAAAGAGGATCAACATGTCTGACAACCAGGTACACGAAGCCAACCACCGCGTGAAAGACGCCGCTGGAAGCTTCACCCGCGATCAAATCGCGAAGAACGACAGTCAAGCCGACCAGGCCAGAACGACAGTCACGGACAAGGGCAACAACCTCGTCGACACCCTCCCAGGCCGCGGCACCGAATAGCACGCACGCGCACCCGAGCCGGAGGGACCCAAATGAAGGCCTTGACTCACAAGCGTGCGCATCATCGTAATCGTGCTGCTGACCAGCGGCCCGCTCGCCCACAGCGGACGCGGCCGACGCGTCACCTGGAACCGGAAAGCGTAACTTGAAGACCCGTAGCATCCGCTCGCGATGCCGGCGGTGACTGTCAGCGACGTTCAGAGCGCTCGGTGCGAACGAATCGCGTTCGCCTCCGGCGCGCCGAATCGCGCAGCAGCCGGGACGGTCCCCGGACGGCAAGGCATCAGCTGCCGACCGCGGACGAGCTCCGAACACGTCGTGGTGCGACGCGTGATGGTAAATGCGGGTACGCGTGATGCAGCTCGTAGAGGCCACCGCACACCGTCTAGGCGCCCGGCAAAGTCCGGGAAGTGAGCGCGAAACGAGAGAGCGACCAGGGACGACGTGGGCGGTTGGGCATGGCACGGAAGCTAGCCCGGGCCCCGGTCGATTTCCGCCCGCGGTGGCAACGCCCGCGATCCCACCTGTTGCCACCAGCGTTGCCACGGGGCCCGGGCGGGGGACCGAAACCGGCGTGCGGGCATGAAAAAACCGGACTTGGAGTGGACGTCCGTGATGCCGATTAACGCGCGTAACGAACCTAGTGGACGCTCAATGGACGTGGCCTAGGAGAACGCGCCGGTCTCGAGACCGGTATGGGCCTTTCGGTCCATCGGGGGTCGACTCCCCGCGCGCCGCTTCCGGTTCGACCCGGCTGAGCAAGAGCCGACGTCGGGCTCGAGATCTTGATCGCGCGTGGCGGGCAGGTCGCCGACCGTGCTGCTGCTCTGTGACCAAACGAGCCACGACGTGGATCCTCTGGCCGCCGCTAAACGCGACCGCTGTCGGACAGGAGCACGCGCCGTCGCTCGGTGGTCCGGACGACTGGTTTCGTCGTGGCTCGGTCGCGCGACGCGTGGTGGTCTTGGCGACGTCAACGCGCCCCCTGTCGCGCGGGTCCGCGATCGCGCGCACGATCGCCTCCACTGACGACGTGGCCCTGCCCCGGCAGGGAGCGCGATAAACGGCGGCGATTGTGCTGCTGCCGCGCCGGCCCTGCTATTTGCCCCTGTGCGAACACGGACGTCACCCGTTCTCCGGCAGCATGGCGGTTTCACACCAAATCGCATGGTCGGCTGGCGGTGATGGCCACGGCGGCGTATCGCATCGTGAAGTGTCCGCCGATCGCGTCGATCGTCGCTCCGATGCCGGCGAGGAGCTCATCGAGCGTTGCCAGCGGGAACCGGCTGTGTCCACCGAAGGTCGGCACCTGCTCGAGCCACTCGTCTTTGGTGTAGCGCTGTTCCCAGTCGAACCGCCATCGCTCTGGTTCGCTGAAGGCGCTCACGTGCTGGATCTCGTTGGCCGTCTTGGTGAAGAATTGCTCGTACGCGACCAGCGGGTCGCTCGGGGCGCGTGCGAACGGGGTGTCAGGGAGCACCCGTTGGTAGACCTCGGAGAATGCTCGCGCCAGGTCCGGTGGTGGTTGTCCGATGTTCCAGAAGACCGCCAATCGGCCGTCTGGCCGCAGCAGCTCGGCAGCCTTCTTCGCCCCCGCGGCCGGATCGATCCAGTGCCAGGTCATGCCGGCGATGATCAGGTCAAACGTCCGCCCAGCAGGGTCCCAGTTCTCAAACTTGGCGACCTCCACGTCGAAGCCGTGCTCCCGGGCGAACTCGGCCATCCGCGCGTCGACCTCGACCCCGAGCACCCGACATCCGGCAGCCTGAAATGGGCATGCGGAAACACCGGTGCCGACGCCCACGTCAAGAACGTCACGGCCGGGACTCGCGGCGATGATCGTCTCCACCAGCTCCTGCGGGTAGCGGGGTCGGGTGCGGTCATAGCGCTCGGGGTCAGCCCCGAACGATTCCGCGACCCGACGGGCGTGGTGAGGCTCGGGTGATGCTGGAGATGACGGTAGAGTGGGCATGTGCCCACTCTAAGTGGGCACATGCCCACTCGTCAACTCATCCCGACGCTAAGTCCTCGAAAGTGCCGACCGGAATACCGATCCGCGACATCCGCGACCAGCTATTCGACGCCGCCGAGCGGGTGCTGCTGCGCGACGGGCCAAGCGCGCTCACCAGCCGAGCGGTCACCACAGAGGCCGGTGTCGCAAAGGGCATCCTGCACCGGCACTTCCCCGACTTCGACGCATTCCTCGCCGCGCTGGTGCTGACCCACATCGAACGACTCGACGCCGGCTCCCAGGAGCTTCGCGCGTCGGCCGGAACCAGAACCGTGACAGACAATCTTTCCCGTGTCTTGGCCGCCGCCCTGGATCCAGTCGCCGTGCGGGTCATCAGCCTCGTCTGTTCCCGTCAAGAGCTGCTCGCCCGGTTGCGCCTGACCACGCGCAGCGGCGTCCCGCTGGCGACTGAAATCACAAAAATGATCGCGGCCTACCTCACGGCAGAGCGCGGCCTCGGCCGAATCGCCCTCGAGGCCGACGTCGACACCCTCGCCATCACGCTCGTCGGCAGTGCGCACCTGCTGGCCGCAGGCCACGACGGCGGCCCACTCAATCCTGACGAACTGCGCGTCATCCTCAAAGCCGCCATTGCCAGCATCAGCGAAGAACAAGCGGGCAAAGCTGCCCGGACCTGAAACCGATTCCCCGCCCGATCCTCGTCGCGTCGCGCTGTCGCCTTGACGAGGCCGAGCTGCCGTCGGGCCTCCGGAGTCCCGGATAGCGCGGAACCGGATAGCCGTCAAGCTGCGCCGCCACCTCAGCGCGAGAAAGGAGCCACAAGCGCGAGAGCCAAGCCCGCGAAGCGGACTGCTGGAAACGGACAACTGGGGTCAGGCGATGATGACCGTCTGGCGTGGCTGCTCCGTCGCCGTTGCGCTCGTCCGCCCGGAGCCTGCGTCAAGACGAAAGGAATGGTCGGCCCCCACGACCGTTCGCGACTGAACGCACCAGACCCGCCCGACGAGGACGCGCTGGCGGATTACGCGTAACGGAGCAGTCAGCCAATCGCTTGCGAGACTGATGCTTGGTCACGGATCGAGCCGCCGAGTGAACTGCAGCTGCCGTCATGTTGGTTGGGGTCCGGTGCTTCTGAGCTGCCATGCGTGTTTGGGTCCGATTGCGATCGACCGGGGCGGATGCGCGAGTGGCCATCCACCTGTTGCCGCCCGCGCTGTTCCGCGTGGTGCCGACAGTGGTCAGACGGCGTCCGATTCGCTCATTGCCACTGGCTGGGGCGCCGCGTCGGCGAGCTCACGTTTGTGCGCGGCGAGGCGGCGCATGTGGAGTCCGTGCAGCGGGCCTGCCAGCGTTGACAGGGCACCGGCGCCCACGAGGGCGGCGGCGGTCGAGGACCGCATGTGACCCTCGCTGACGGCGACCGTCGTGATCGCGACGACGAGCGGGAGCTGCGTCGCCATGAACAGCGCGAGTGCCTCGCGATCTTCTTTGAGCGGGAGCACCCGCCGGTACAGAACCAGCGCGGGGACACCGCGCACGATCAGGAACAAGACGAAAAACAGGAACAGCTTCCCGACCCCGGCCGGGCTTGCGAACAGCGCTTCGACGTCGAGACGAGTGCCGCTCACGACGAAGAAGAACGGGATGAACACGCCGAAGGCGACGGCGTTCAGTTTGGAGTCGAAAATCGGGACCTCGGACTTCCGGAGGACCTGGCGAGTGATCAGACCCGCAGCGAACCCACCGAGCAGCAGATCGAGGCCGAGGTGGGAGGCCAGCAGCCCGAGCGCGAACACGAGCACCACGATCCAGCGCACCACCAGCTGCGAGCTCTTCTCGACCGTGTCCTCGAACAACGGGATCGTGCGGCCCGCTGACCGTACGGCGGCCACCGCGACCCCCACGGCGAGGACGACGAACGCCACGAGGATCGCGGCGTTGTGGACGGCGCTCTCGGTTGAGAGCACCAGGGTCAACAGTAGGATCGGGCCGAACTCGCCCACGGCTCCCGCCGCCAGCAGATAGGTGCCGAACTCCGTCTCGAGCTCGCCGGTGTCCGAGAGGACCGGGAGCAGCGTGCCGATCGCCGTGGTGGAGAGCGCCGATCCCACAAACACCAGGGAAACGACTACCCCGGCTGCCGCAAGCGCGCCGCCGATCCCATACGCGATCGCGAGCGACATCGCCCATGCGAGTGCGCCGAGCCTGAGCGGCTCGCCTCGGATGCGGGCGAAGTCGATCTCGTAGCCGGCAAAGAAGAACAGCATGCCGAGGCCGAGGTCCGAGAAGAACGCGGTGAATGCGTTGACGTGTGCCAGGTCCAGGACCTGTGGTCCGACGATGACGCCGAACAGAAGCTCGAGGACGACCACCGGAAGGAACACGTTGCGCTGACCCGCAACCGCGGCCACGGTCCCGGCGAGCGCCGCGGTCACGACGATCGTCAGGAACGACCCCGTATCGACGCGGAAGACGGGGGACGCGGCCGCGGTGACGAGGCTGACGGTCCCGGGAGTCACCGATGAGGCTGTCCGGCAATTAGCGTGCAGACCCCGGTCGCGATATGGCCGACGTGGCGGCGCGGACCGTCCGGGGAGTCTCGGATAGCTCGGACTGCCGTGTTCACCTTAGCGATAATTATCCGCGACATCGCCGCACCAGACCGGGCCGTGGCGGGCACCGCCGGAGCGTCGATCCATGTTGAGATCACCAGCGCGGCCGCGGCGAACCTCGCGATGCGGTAGGTCGCGCGACTCGACGTAGGCCCGGCTCAGGGCCGACGCCACGAGATCGCCGCTACTGCTTCTGCACTCCGGGGACCCAGAGCGGAAGCGCCGGTGGGCGTTGCCGGCTACATCGAGACGGCCAGAGCTTCGTGGGAGCGGAAGTCCGGCGGGTGGGCACCGCGCCGAGGGGCGCGCTGCCTTTGCAGGCCATCGGGCCGGCATGACGGCTGTTTGCCGGTTGCTGTGGTTCTGGTCAGCTGCCTGTGATCAGTCGTGCCTGAGCGGCCTGGTAATCAGCGGGGTTGTGGTCGATGCGGGCGCCGGGATGGCGGGCGGCGAGGCTGAGGAGCTGTTGATTCGCGGGCGTCGCAGGAAGCACCCGATATTCGCTGTAGACAGTGGTAATCGTGATGGCCCGGCTCCGGAAGACCTGCTTGATCGGGTAGTAGGTGCCGGGCGCGACGTCGTATACGTATCCGTATGGGCCGGGATCGAGATGAGTTTGATTGTGCCTGTGCATGGACGAGAAGTCCCAGATCCAGGCACTCGACCCGCACCCCAACCGCCTCTGCCGATCAAGCCCGGGGCCACTTCGGGTCGGCGAAGCTACTTGGCTCCGCTTCTCGACGTGCGCCGGTGCGGGCGCGTCCTCCCAGCCGGATAGGTCCTCTACCCAGCGCCCCCACGAGCTGCAGCGCAGAAACCAGGTCGGCCGGTTCCATCCCAGCCGGATCGTACGAAACCGCCCCACATACATACGTGCAGCCGAAGATCAACGAGGGCCCCAGCAGCGTGCTGGGGCCCTCGTGCTCGACGTTGCCGCGTCTGAGCTTGCGACGGGTGTCAGTAGTTCGTGACCTTGTCCCAGAACGCGCAGTTATGCTGTGACTCATAGAAGCTCGACGGCACGGTCGAGCTTGTGTCAGCCGGCTGGAGAGTCATGACCGGGTGCCCGACGGCGGTGTATGGCTCCCATGCGGGAGTCTGCGGAGCGACCGGACTTCCGGTCTGCGCGAGCTGCGTCCATTCCCGCAACAGCTGCAACTGCAGCGCGCCTTGGTTTGCATCGAGCTGCGACGTGTTGAAATGCACCAGCCCGTTCGTGCCGCTGTGCTGGGCGCCGTTGACGTCCGTCAAATCCTCACCGGCGGGGTTGTCCGCGTCGGCGTTGATGTCGGAGTACACGGGCATGAACTTCGATGCCCTGCGGTCGAGCTGCAGCATCGGGCAGACCGATGCCGAGTCGGCCATGATCGTCCGGTATGCCGTGTACGGCGATTCGAATCTGCTCAGCGGATAGAGACGCTCCACCGTCGGCGCCAGCCTCCCGAACTGCTCGCGTACCAGGGTGTCGTACTGCGCCGGTGTCTCGGCGACCACGATATTCGACCCGAAGGAGTTCGTGTACACGCCCCCGTTGAACTCGTCACGCCCCACATCGGTTATGAGTGTGACGTGGTTGGCGTGTCCGGTGGTGAGTGCCTCCACGGGCGACATCGTCAGCGTCGTGCCGTTGATGATCGGCCCGATCGTGCCACCAGCCGTGGGATCGCCGACCTGTCCCCCGTCTGCCAACAGCGTCGCGGCCGGAACCGCGCGCAGGCAGCCGGCGACGTCTGCGACATTCCCGCAACCGACCTTCGCAGCGAACTGCGCGCCGACCTGCTGCGCCTGCGCCTCAGTGAAGTAGTGCGACTTGCAGTCGGCCTTCGACCACACGATGTTGTTCTGGTAGTTGTAGAAGCCGCTAACGCTGATCGCCTTCTGGAACAGTCCGCTGGCGGTCGGCGAGGCGACCTGAGCACAGGTACTCGCGCCACCGGCGGACTCCCCGAACACCGTCACGTTGCTCGGGTCACCACCGAACTGGGAGATGTTCTGCTGGACCCACCGCAGGCCTGCCTGCTGGTCCTCCAGCCCGTAGTCGCCGGAGTGCGGACCCAGCGCCTTGTCCGCCAGGAAGCCGAGAATTCCCAGCCGGTAGTTGACGTAGACGTAGACGACATTACCGGTGTGGACCAGGTTCGACCCGTCATCGGTACGCGCCTCGCCGAGGAACCCGCCGCCATGGAACTCGAACATCACCGGGAGGTTCGCGCCGGGCTTCGTGCCCGCCGGGACCATGATCTTGAGGTTGAGGCAGTCCTCACTTGAGGGGGCATTGGTGAACTGGGTGAAGACGTTCGTGCATTCCACGGCCTCCTGCGTGCTGGCCAGCACGCCGCTCCAGGGTGCGTGCGGCTGCGGAGGCTGCCAGCGCAGGTTGCCCACGGGAGCCGCGGCGTACGGGACGCTGAAGTAGGTCGTAATGCCGTCGGACGTGACACCGCAGACCGACCCCTTATCGGTTTGAACGGTCGTGTTGGCACTGCAAGCGGGACTAGTCGCAGAAGCCGCGTGCGATGACGCCGCGTGCACGGCGCCGGCCACGGCCAGCGCCAACACGGCGGCCGCGAGAGGAACAGCCACCCTCCGACGCCTGATCTGAGATCCAAGACTCATAGAAACACTCACCTCACATTTCTCGAGGCCCCCGGCAGAAGACGCTTGACTCCTCGCCGGTGGCCCCGCACATAGAGATTCGACAGACGCGGCGCCCGCCGTGGATTTCAAGCATCACCGGCAGGTTCCTGACCGGGATGCGTGTCGGCCGGCTCTTGAACCTCGAAGTACAGGCAGCCTTCGCTTGTGCCGGCTTGCTTTCCCTGAACCAAGGCAAGATCAGGTGTTGGGGCTTGTCACCTCCTTACGTCATCCTCAGCGCGCCATGGCTAGAGCGAGAACGCAAGCAGCTGTCGCCGCATCGACCGTCGCAACAGACCCTCACGCTGGCGGGTGGCGGGGCCAGCGGCACAACGTCGAGCAATCTCTCCTTTCCTACGCAGCCAGAATGCTGGCGGTACGGATCCGGGGTTTAAGCACAACACGCCGCTCAGGGCAAGCGGTGGACCCACCGAGTGTCAGTTTCCCGACATGAAGTCCGCAGCAGCAGTGGAGACAGCGGCGATGTTGTGCAAACACGCTGCGGAAGCAGGCACGTTGAAGCTGAAGCCTGCGCACCGAGACTCGACCGGTGCGCACAAGCAATCGCTCGGCGCAGGGCTAAGTGGGCAGCGCCGATGGTCAGCTCTCCCAGGCCGAGCTGTCGTGTGCGGTCGGTATCTCGAGTTCGTTCCTGTCGCTGCTCGAACAGGGACGGACCGACATCGCGATCGGTCGGCTGCTGCACCTAGCCGGGTTCTATGACGTCGAGCTCACCGACCTGCCGGTCGCGACGCTCGAGGGCCACAGCGGCGGGGGCGGGCGTTCTCGGCCGACGGGCGGATACTCGCCAGCGGCGGCCTCGGCGGGAAAGTGCGGTTGTGGGATCCTGCCAACGGCCGAGCTGGTCGCGACGCTGGAGGCCCAGAGCAGCGGTATGACCTCGGTGGCCTTCTCGCCCGACGAGCTCCTCCTGGCGAGCGCCGCCGTCGACGGCACGGTGCGGCTATGGGACATTCGCAAGCGAGCTCGATCTCCCAGCTTGGAATCGGGGTGGCTCTCTTGGCGCTGGCCTGGGGCCCCTGCGGCATCACCGTTGGAACCTCTGCCCGGGGGGCGTCGTTCAGCTCGGTGTCATCGAGCGCTGAGCGGCACCCGAGGCACTCTCGAGATTCTCCGTTCGATAACAAGCGCTCGGGCACCTCGGCCGGCTGACTCGCGCGCCCGGTCAGACGCATCGCTGGTCGCCTGCCGCTTCTCCCCGCTGAGCAGCCACGTTCTGCGCAGGCCGCAACCAAGGCTCGGCTGCCGCTGTCGGGACATAGACGGTCACTCGAGCGCGATCACGCCAGATAGCCGCGCGGGCACGAAGGCAGGTGTCGGCCCGGGCGTTGACCCCCGACATGCTCGTCGTCACAAGCGCGCACGTGCCGCACCGAGGCCGGATCGCTCCGACCGAAGCCCGGAGTGCTAGCTCAAAGTCCCGAAGCTGCAAGCACAAGAGCGATGACGACGGTCAA
>CAWANN010000011.1:0-516420 GCA_963783415.1 uncultured Solirubrobacterales bacterium | reverse complement strand
CATAACACGACAACCGAAGCGCCTCCGGCCCGACCGTGTCGTAGTCGGCATGCCCCACATGCGTACTACGACACGGTCAATCGGGATCGCGTCGACTGGCGTGTTATGCAGGTCCCCTGAGGGGGAATTCGATCCGCACTGAACCCACCACACCCCCCTCAGATACCCGCAGCTAAATCAGAACCGCCCACGCCCCGCCGAACCCGTCACCGCGGCGCCGGCGGCCCGGGCGGGTCCACGATGTCCCGCCCCGTCGCCCGCAGCTCCTCGTCGAGCTCAAGCTGCCAGTAATAGCGCGTGAACGTGATGCCGGCGCGGAACTCCCCGACGTGCGGCTCGATCTCCTCACCGCTCGCCATCCGGACGATGAGCTCCGGATAGGTGCGCCCCGGCAGCGCCGCATACATCGGCGCCGGGAACGCGCCACCAAAACGCGTGTTGACGTCGGTGATCCCAAGCCCGATCTCCCGATCCCGGAAGGCCTGGACGGTCGCCGGGCCGCGGACGCCGAGCGCCTCCGCGACACGCCGCCCAAGGTCGACCAGCTCACCGTCGGCGATCACCGTGCCCTTGATCGACTCGCCACCACGAGACTCGATCATCGTGCGGGGAATCGCGTTCAGGCAACGCCCGCGGAGATCGCAGAGCACGTCCATCGAGAACTCCGGACCGTCCATGAACTTCTGCACCATCGCCGGCTCGCCGATGTAGTCGACGAAGAACTCCGCGGCCCGCGCGTCGTCAGCGCGATGGATCGAGCGCGCGCCCGATCCCCAGCGCGGCTTGACCATGACGGGGTAACTGGAGACCGGCTCGCCCGGAAGCACGGTCGGGGGCGAGGGCAGACCGAGCCGCGAGAGCAACAGGTGGGTCTCGTACTTGTCGAACGTCGACCGCGCGATGTCCGGATCGGGCACGAACGCGGGCAGCTGCCCGACCGCCCGGGCATCCGCCAGAACGTGCAGATCAAGATCCGTCAGCGGCACTACCGCCCCCACTGCGAACTCGTCGCACAGCGCGCGCAGCGCCGGCACATACTCCGGGTCCTCGATCCTCGGGACCGCGCGCCGGTGGTGGGCGGCGTACTGCGCCGGCGCCAGCGGGTTCGGGTCGGCCGCGACCACGGTGGCGTGCTGGGCGAACGCGGACACGATGTCGTAGCGCTTCCCGACCCCGGTGAGGAGAACCGCTACTGAATCCACCCGCCGCGCTCTCCCTTGTAGATGCCCTCGCCGGCGAACACCATCCGCACCGTTCGCATCAAGATCCGGAGATCGAGGCGCAGCGACCGGTGCTCGACGTACCAGAGGTCCAGCTCGATCCGCTCGGACCACGGCAGTGACGCCCGGCCGTTGACCTGGGCCCAGCCCGTGATTCCCGGCTTGACCGCGAGCCGGCCCCGCTGGCGCTCGGTGTACTGCTCGACCTGCACCGCGAGCGTCGGACGCGGGCCGACGATCGACATCTCGCCGCGCACGACGTTCCACAGGTTCGGGAGCTCGTCGAGCGAATAGCGACGCAGGAAGTTGCCGAGCCGCGTGATCCGGTCGTCGCCCTCGGCGATCGCCAGGCCGGCGCCGGTGAACTCGGCGCCGTGGACCATCGTGCGCAGCTTGTAGATCTGGAACAGCTCCCCGTCAAGACCCACGCGCGTTTGCGTGTACAGCGGGTGCCCACGCGATTCGAGCCGGATCGCCACCACCAGCGCGGCGACGAGCGGAGCGGTGAGTAGAGCGCCAAGGCCCCCGACCACCACGTCCAAAGGCCGCGCGTAGTCGAGCGTCACCGCGTTCCCTCCGCGGGCTCCCACCCCGCCGCCGTCCCGTGGACGAGCCAGTCCCACAGCCCCGCGGCCAGCGACGCGGTGGTCAGCACGTAGTACCGGGCGATCAACAGAGGCTTCGCCGGCACCACCCCGGCGAGCGCGGCGCCCGCGAGCACGGCCAACTGGAACGCCAGCGTCATCAGGTACACCCACCCCTGGCCGAGCAGCGCGATGTTCGCGATCAGCGCGATCACGTGGAACAAGGGAGTGAGGTATCGGAGGATCCGGTGCGAGACGATCATGAACGCGTAAACCGGGCCGTAGCCGCGGGGCGAAAGCATGCCGCCGCGCAGGACGATCGGCCACGTGTGGCTCATCATCCGGCGCTTGCGCGCGAACTCGCCCTCGATCGTCGGGACCATCTTCTCGCTCGCCTGCGCCTCGCGGACGGCCAGCGCCAGCCATCCGCGCTTGACCATGTTGAACGGGAACGACAGGTCGTGGCCCATGACCGGGTCGACTACCAGATACGATTCGCGGCGGGTCGCGTAGATCGCGCCGTTGCCGCCGGTGACCGACCGGACCCGCGACTCGAGCGCGCGCAGCGCGAGCTCGTAGCGCCAGTAAAGGCCCTCCTGGTTGGTCCCGCGGGCATCGACCAGCTGGACCTCGCCGCACACGTAGCCGACCTTCGGATCGGTGAAGGGGGCGACCAGTCGCCACAGGGCATCCGGCTCCCACGTCACATTCGCGTCCGAGAACGCCACGATCTCCGAGCGGGCGCGCTCGACGGCGGCGTCCTGAGCCCGGATCTTGCCCCCGCGCGGAAGTTCCAGCACGCGGTCGGCACCGGCGTCCCTCGCCCGCAAGGCGGTCTCGTCGGGCGATCCGTCGCAGGCAACGATCAGCTCGATCAGCTGGGGCGGATAGTCGAGCGCGCGGATGTTCGCGACCCGCTCGGCGATCACGTCCTCCTCGGCATACGCGGCCACGATCACCGACACGGTCGGCAGCTCGTCGTCCGGCGCCCGGCGGTCACGCCGCGTCGATCGATGCCCGCGCAGCGCGGCCATCAGCCCAAGCAGCACCGGATAGCCGGCGTGGGCGTAGACGATCAGGCCGACCGACAGCCAGAACACGATCGAGACGATGGTCACCGCGGCTATCCAACCAACTCTCGGTAAAGAGCAAGGGTCTGCCCGGCCGCCTCCTGCCAGGAGTACGGTCCCGAGGCCGCGGCCAGCGCCCCCCGGGCGAGTCCTTCCCGCTCCTGCGGATCTCCGAGCAGCCGCTCCAACGCATCGTGCAGCGCGCCGGGATCGCCCGGCGGGATCAGCCGCGCCACGCCCGCACCAGCGACCTCGCCGAACCCGCCCACGTCGCTGACCACGGTCGGCTTGCCGAACGCGAGCGCGGTCGCAAGCACCCCCGACTGGTCGAGCCGTTCGGTCCGCGAGTACGGGAGCACGACGACGTCGGCACGGCGGAAGAACGCGGGCAGTTCGGCATCCGAGACGTACCGCGGAACGAACCGGACGTTCGCCGGCGCCCGCGCCCGCAGCGGCTCGATCGACATCCGTGGGCGCCCGACGATCCACAGTTCGGCGCCCTCGATCCCTCGCCACGCGTCGAGCAGGACGTCGAGGCCTTTGTAGGACCGGAGCAGGCCGAAGAACAACACGACCGGCGCCCGCACTGCACCCAACTCTGAAGGCAGGGGGCGCTCGTCCGCCTGAACTGTGAGGTGCTTGAACGCGCCATGAGGGATCACGCGAACCTTTGACGCGTCGACGCCGAGCGAGCCGACCAACTGGTCGCGGCCATACCGCGAATGCACGACTACCGCATCGACGGCGTCGTACAGACGCCGCTGAAACCAGGCCTGACCCGGACGTGGCTCGCGAGGGAGCAGGTCGTGAGCGGTCAGGACGGTCGGCCGCCGAGGCAGCAACCACCGATCGACCGCCTGGACCGCGAGCCACTGGAAGTGGACGACGTCCGCCGAACGGGCGATATCCCGATAGCGGACCATGTCGGGCACGTGATCGACGAGCTTGGCGGCGAGCCGCGCTCGCGAGCCGGCCGCCCCGCGGGCATGCCGGTAGAACAGCTCCCGCACCTGGTAGCCGTCGGGATCGGGGGGCTTGCCGTACGCGAACCGGCTGGTGATCAGCTCGACGTCCGCGCCGGCGGCGGCGAGCGCCGCCGACAGCGCATGGTCGTAGGGCAGCGTGAACGCCGAGGGGTCGACGATCTGCACCCGCATCAGCCCTGGCACCCGACTGCTCGGACCCGCATCAGCGCCGGCGGGGCGCCTCGTCGAGCGGCCGGCCGGCCAGCCGGGCGATCCGGCGCGCGGTCACTCTGGTCTCGCTGCCGCCGAGAACGTGCACCCGCGCCGTGCTATTGCGCGCCAGCCGCCTCACCGACGGCGCCAGCGCGGACAGCGGTGGTTCCCCCGCCCGGCGGCTCACGAGATCCGCGAGCGACCGCGCCGGGTGGCGGACGATCAGCGCGATCAACGCCGCCGCCCGGGCGGCGATCCCGTCGTCCTCGCGGTAGTCGATCTGGAGCGCGCCGGCCACATCCACGTCAGGCGACTCCGGGCGGGCGGCGGCTTCAACCCGCGCGCCGTCTAGTGCTCGGGCGAACTCGACCAGCGGATCGCCGCGCGCAGGGAAGTGATCGGCCACCACCACCACGTGGGCCTCCGGCCGCGGGCGGCTGGCCGGCCTGTTCGAAAGAACGAACCCGGCGAGCTCGTCCGCCGAGAGCAGCACATCGAGCGCGAGATAGCGGCCTCGCTCGAGCCGTCCGGCGTGCACGGTCGGCGCGCTGCGCACAAGAGCCACGGAGGACCCGTCCGAGACGTCCGCACGGCGCGCCCGTGACACGCCCCGGCCGAACGCCCGCCTTACCGCCGGCTGGGGCTCGAACCCGTCGTAGCGCCGTGCGAGCCAGGCGCGGCCCGCCGCGTAGCCACGCCACTGCCGGCGAAGCTCCCCGAGCGTCGCGCGGTAGCGGTGCTCGACGGCCGCGCCGCGGCGCAGCTCTAGCTTCCAGCCCGCCTGCTGGAGCCGCCAACTGAAGTCTGTGTCCTCCGCGGCGCGCACGCCCTCGTAGAAACCGCCCACGTGCTCGAAGGCGGCGCGCCGCACCAGCAGGTTGGCCGCCACGGCGCGCGGGCGATAGGGATGATTCAGGTGGGCCTGTTGGGACAGGAAACTCCGCGCAGAACCGTAACGAGCGACGAGCGTGTCGCCCTCGAGCAGCGGAACGACCTCACCCGCCAGCGCGCCGACGTCGTCGGCGACGGGCGCTCTGAAGTACGCGTCGAGCAGCCACCGCGGCGCGCGGCAGTCGGCGTCGAGGAACAGGATCCATTCGCCGTGCGCGTGCGCCGCGCCGACGTTTCGGGCGTGCGCGGGAGAGCGCTCACCCTCCGCCCGGATCACCGCCACGCCGCCGCGTGCGACCGCGAGACCCGAGTTGTCGGCGAGGATCAGCTCGTCGCCGACCCGCAGGTCGAGCGCGAGCAGCGCGTCGACGGCGGCGCTCGCGGCGTACTCGTCGCCGGCGAACGGCATCACAACGCTGACCTCAGGCCGGCTCACGGGCAATCCCTCGCCTGGCCCGCGCGAGGAGCACCCGCGCCTGCTCGATCTCCGCCCCGTGCGCAAATCCGGTCGCCAGCAGCACCAGCGGCATCGCCGCGAGCACCGCGGCCCGGCTCACGAGCCCGACCAGCCCGTGAGTCGGCAGCAGCAGATCGCCGGCGACCGACAGGCCGCCGAGCACGACCGTGAGCTGGGCGAGGCGAAGCCACTCGAACGACGCCGCGAACGCTCGGCGGGTGAGGAAGTGCATGAGCGCGATCATCACGACGTAGGCTCCGCACAGGGCGATGCCGGCGCCGGCGATCCCGAGCGGCGGCACCAGCAGGACGATCATGACCACGTTCACGATCAGGCCCGCGAGCGCCGCGGGGAAGTTGCGCGTGGTGACCTTGGCGCGGCCGGCGATCACCAAAAACACCACCCACAGCCCGTACAGCGCCCACCCGAGCGCCACCCAGGGCAACGCCTTGTATGCGTCGAAGAACGACGGCGCGGCCAGCAGGCGCAGGACCCAGCGCCCGAGCAGCGCAAGGCCGGCTACGACCAGGCCGCTGATGAGCAGGTAGTACGTGGTCACCAGTCCATACAGTCGTGCAGCCTCGGCATCATCGCGGACCGAGTACGCGAGCGGCGGCCAGGCGTACTGGAACGCGCGCACGATGAACGCGACCGCTCCGGCGAGCTTGACCGCGATCGAGTACAACCCGGCCTGCCTCGGGCCGCTCACTCCATGGTGAAAGATGTAGTAGCGGTCGACGATGCTGAGCGCGTACACCGACGCCTCGGCCGGGACCGTCGGGAGCCCGAACCGGAACAGCACCCCGTGCGTCTCCACGCCAGGATGCGGCCGGGGTCGCAGGCGGTCGCGCATCGTCCACCACACGCCGAACAGGACGACCGTCGAGGCGCCGTAGTTGCCCAGGAGGAGGCCCCGAGCGCCCTGTCCGAGGACGACGACGAGGATCACCGAGGCCGCGATCGTGATCCCGACGTTGATCAGCGTGGCCGTTGCGTACGCGCGCAGCCGCTCGTCGACGCGCAGGAGCGCATAGGCCATCTCGAGGTTGGTAAACGCCCACAGTCCCAGGACCGCGATCCGGAAGATCGCCGGATCGCGGTAGCCGAGCACGATCTTGGACAGTGGCGCGGCGAAGGCGGCGAGCACGACCGAGGCGATCGTCGTGGTCAGGAGCAGGAAGCCGGCGGCCCGTCGCGCCAGCGCGTCGCGGCGCTCCTGATCGGCGTCGTTGTAATAGAACCGGAGGAACGACTCGATCATCCCGAACCGGACGAGGATGCTGATCAGGATCACGCCGTTCCCGAGCAGCTCCACCACTCCGTAGCCCGCCGGGTTGATGTACCGCGTGTAGACCGGCAGCAGCAGGACCGCGATGAACTTGGAGACGACGTCGGCGACCTGATAGGCCGCCAGCGAACTCACCAGGCGCTTCAGGTAAGCGGTCACGAGGGCAAACGGTACGGCTCGGCCAGACGGGAGAACGCGGCAGCGGGCCGCGAGCCTATGGACCCGGCTTCGAAGTCACCGGGTAGACGCGCTTGGACTTCTCGCACAGGAAGATCGGGCCACCGTTCCTGGGGATAGGGTCGAGCACAAACCCGCCCCCGCCTCCCGGAAGGAAGATCCTCACCCGGTAGGCGGAGAAGTTGCCAGTGGTGCAAAAGGCCCCATCGAGGTAGGTAAATGCGACGAACGCGCTATCGCCGCGCTCCAGGGTCACGATGCTCGCCGGAAACCCGGTCTCGCGCCGGAAGCCGCCGGGGATCTGGCTGCCGTTCCCGTCGAGTAGCACTACGTGGGCGAAGCCCTGGAGACTGCACGTCGCCCCGAGGTTCCGGAACGCGAGCTGCCAGAGCCGGTAACCGCTCGCGTCCTCGAAGCTGACGACGCGCATGCTCAGCTGCGAGCTCTCGCAGGTCGGCGTCGCCGCCCCGGCGCTGGCGGCGGGGAGCGCGAGCGCCGCCACGCACGCGCCGATAACGACCAACAGCCCCCGCCGGTGGCGAACACGCATCACTTCGATACCACCGCCCAGATCTGGTCGATCAGTTGCCGCGCCGCGGCGTCACTCGGCAGCGCCGCGCCGAATCGGGGCACGCCAAGGTCGACCACGATCCCGTCGCCGAGGCCGTAGCCGGCGATCGCCGGGCTGCCGCCGCTCGGGGCGGCGGACGACTCGATGCGACCGGGCGCGGCCACCGTCAGGACCGGCTGATAGGTCCGGAATCCCGCGAGCGGAGCCGAGACCCCGGTGAACAACCCCAGGCCGTCGCGCGTCACGGTGACGGACGCCGCCGCCTTCGCAGCGAGACCGCCCAGCCGGGCTCCGAGCGCGTCCGTCGCTGTCGGCGGCGTCGGGTCCAGTGCCCGGTTGCCCGCGACGGTAACGCCGCGACGCAGCGAATCGACGCCGAGCGACAGCAGCCTTCCCCCGGCCTTCACGTAAGACCGCAGCGCCGTCATCTCCGACGACGGCAGCCACCGCTCGCTTCCGGCTAGCACCACGGCGGAGTGGCCCACCAGGCGCGGACCGACGCCCGAGATCAGGCCGAGGTCCGTGGTCAGGTCGTAGGAGCGATGCGACGCGTCGAGATACGCGATGAGGCCTGCCTCGTCGGCGATCCCTGCGGGAGGCGGATCGACAAGCGGGCGGTCGAGGCTGATCGGTCCGCCGCCCGAAAGCGTGTTGGGCACTCCGTCGCCGGTGTCGTCGACGGGATTGAGTCCCTGCCACGTGAGCGCCGGAAGCACGACCAAGACGCGGGCACGGGGCGCGCCGCTCGCGACGATCGGAACCGCGGTTGCCCCCGCGGCGGAGCGAAGCGCGACCTTGTACAGCCCCGGGCGACCGGCGGGCAGATGAACCGACAGTTCCGCTTGCGTCGACTCTCCCGAAGCGATCGACCCGCGCGCGCCGTCGCGCGAGAGCGCCCAGTGGTACGCGACGCCCGGCGAGCGCACCTGCACTTCCGCGTCCGAGCCGGCCGGGACGGGGTCCAGCGGCGCCTGGGCGGCGAGGTAGCTGACCGTGACGCCGGCGTTCGGCGTGGTTCCCGCCGCCGGTGGGAGGTGCGAGGGGAAACGGCCGGTGTCACAGGCGGCATCGGTCACGTCGATCCCGATCAGATACGTCCCCGCCGGAGCGGGACGGCCGTTGATCTTCCCGTCCCAGATCGCCGTGTGGCCGTTCCATGGGGTCAGGAAGCTCTTGACCAACGGGTCGCCCGGAAGGTCGGTGCGGTAGATGCGGATGGTCCCGCCGCGGTTCTCGTTCCCGGCGTAATGGATCGTCACGTTGGTGCCGTGGGCGCCGGGAATCAGCGAAGGCGTGACGCGCGTGACCACGGGATGCGGCGGGACGCTCTTGACCTTGACCGGAGTGCTCGAGAGGTCGATCGTCCGGTTCTGGTGGATCAGCGCGACACGGAAGTAGTAGGTCCCGTCCGGCGCTACCTGGCCGCTGTCCTCCCGCCCGTCCCAGTGGAACACGCCGTCGGGGTTGCGCACGCCCTTGCGCATGTGCCGGTCGGTCGCGACCGTGCGGACGATCTCTCCCGTATCGTCGCTGACCACGAACACGTCGACGGTATCGGCGCGGTGCAGCAAGTAGAACGAGATCGTCGTGGAGCCGCTGTTGCGGCCCTGCATGCAGGGCACGCCGTGCAGCGGATCGATCACTCCGGGAACAGGTCGAGGCGAGCCAGCCAGCAGCGGGGTGGTCACCTTCAGGTGCTGGGTGAGGAAGAACGCCGCGATCGTCGCCGCGACCAGCACCGCGAACGCGCCGGTCGAGAGCCTGGTCACAATCTCAAGACTGCCACGTTCGGGATCTCGAACTCGTGGAAGGCGGCGAGGCCCCTCGGATCGCGGCTGCAGAGCATCACGCGGATGCTGCCGCCGTGGCAGACGGCCACCGCGGGGAGCTCACCGGCCCGCTCGATGTCCTCGAGAGCGGCGATCACCCGATCCTGTTGGTCCTGCAGCGACTCGCCGCCGGGAAACCGGAAACCGGCACCGGCGCGCATCCAGTCGGCGTACCGATCGGGATCCTCGCGCTCGACGTCGATGAACAGGCGCCCCTCCCACTCGCCCCGGTTGGCCTCGCGCAGGCGCGGGTCGAGCCGGGGGGTCAATCCGATCCTGGCACCGACGATTTCCGCGGTCTCCCGGGCTCGGCTCAGATCAGAGGACCAGACTGCCCTGGGCGGCTCGGGCTCGGCGGCGATCCGCTCGGCGAGCTCGTGTGCCTGCGCGCGGCCGGTGTCGTTGAGCGGCGTGTCGCGGAACCCCTGGAAGCGGAGCGGCGGGAGGTTGTCGTTCGTCTGCCCGTGGCGAGCCATCAGCACGCCGCTCAGCGACGGCCCCGCAGGCGCGGTCACTGCCCACCGATGCCAAGCGTGTCCGAGCGCAGCCCGAGCCGTAGCGTCTCGAGCGCGAGTACCTCGCCGGCCGGGATGTTGCTCAGGTTGACCTCGGGGCCGAATCGCCGCACGAACCAGACCTGTTGGTCCTTGCGGGGCGCATCGAACATGATCTGAGCGGGAGCGATCTCGTGGACGATCTCGCCGATCAGGCCCTCGCGGACCTCGCCCGACGGCCGGAAGATGCCGGCGGTACCGGCCTCGCGCCCCTCGGCGATCACCTTCCAGGCGCCGGCGCCGAGCTCGGCCCGTATCTGCTGAACCCATACGTACGGCGGCGTGATCGCGCCCGTGTCGTCCTTGGAGCCCACTTCTGAGAGCACGGTGAACTCGCCGGCCAGCCGTTCGATCAGCTCAAGCTTGCGCTCGTGCTCGAGCGCGATCGTCCCGTCGGAGATCTCGAAGTACTCCAGGCCGAGCTCGTGCACCCACGCAATCAGCTCCTCGAGACGACCGCGGCTGATCGCAAGCTCGGTGAGCGTGCCGCCGAGCACGACGGGAATCCCGTGGTGCCGGTAGCGCTCGAGCTTGCGCTCGAGGTTGCCGGTCGCGAGCGCAGTACCCCATCCGAGCTTGACGATGTCGATGAACTCGCCGGCGACCTCGATCATCCCGTCGATCTCCGCGGCCGACAGCCCGCGGTCGATCACGTGGGTCACGCCGCCTGACCGCGGCTTCGGACTCCTCTCCGGGAGGTTGAGCAGGTCTCGCATGTCCGGAGCGCTACTGAGTAGCGAGATTGGCGAGATCGCTGCCGACGGTGACGACGACGGTGGACTTGCACGGGCCCGACGAAGGCGGGCAGGCGATCTGCTGGGTGCTCTGATCGATCGGCTGTACCACGGCAGGGCGCAGCTTCAGCGCCGTCGCGACGGCCGACGCGTCGCGCTTGGCCCCGCGCATATACAGGACGGAGGTGGACGTCTGGGTCTGGTTCGCAGTGAAGTTGCCGACGGATCCTTTCTGGTAGCCCGCGGCGCCGAGCTTGTTCGACACAGCACCGGCCAGGCCGGCGGTGTTGGTTCCGTTGAGAACGGAGACCGTCACCGTGAAGGGCTTGACCGCGGCGAGGGCCGTACCCCGGCGGGTTGCGGCCGCGCGCCTGGCCGCTGCGGCGGCGGCGGAGGACTTGCTCTGGCTCGAACCGTGGTTGATGTTCCCGATCACGAGCACACCCGTGACCACGGCAGCGACCAGAAGCAGTACCGCGAGTACCGTGAACACACGCCCAGCGTTGGATCTGCGCCCGCCCCTGACCGCCATCGTCGAGCGCGGAGGGCCGCCGGGACGGGCCTGGCCCCCAACAGGTCGTCCCTGAGCACCACGGGGCGGGCCGCCGCCGGGCCGTGACGGGCCGCCGGGCCTCGCCTGCGGGGGCCGCTGCATAGTCGCCGCGGCGGGAGCGGGTCGGGGAGAGTTGCCGTTGCCGCCGCTGACGGTCACGGGTGAGGGGTGCACCTCGGTGGCCTGGTCGGGGGACTGCTCGACCAAGCCGACGGTCGCCGGCTGGGGCTCCCCGAACGGGCGGACGGGGTCGGGAATCAGCCTCGTCGCGGCGGCGAGCGCCGGCGCTCCCACGCCCGCAGGCGCGGCCGGCGGGAAACCCGAAGCCGCGCCCAGGCCCGCCGATGCCGGAGCCACACCAGTGGCGACCGGGACCCTCGCTCCGGGGGCGCGGATCACCGAGATCTCGGCCGGAAGCGCTGCCACCTGCTCCCACAACGCGTACAGCTGACCCTCGAGGTCTTGCACGCGCTGGCCGGCCTCGTCGGCCCTGCGCCGGAGGTTCGCCGTCTCGCGGGCCTGGGAGAAGAAAAGCAACACGAGCAGCGCCACCGCGACGAACGCGGCGAAGCCGGCATCGGCCCCCACCGAGGAGATGAAGTGGTGCACCGACAGGGCAAACGGAATCGTCACCATGGAACGCGCGGCCCAGTCTACGTCGGGAGCCGGGGTAGTCGGGTATCAGCTTCGCGAGCTTCGCGAGCCTCGCGGGAAGAGAACCGAGAGCTCGACAGCTTGGCCACGTGCTGCGCCAGCGCCGCGGCATCCCCCTCGAGCACGAGCAGGTTGATCTCGCCGAAGATTTGCTCGACCGACTGCGGGTCCAGCCGCTCGCGGGCGGCGCGCAGAATCTTCTGGGCCGGCGTGGACTGCGGGCGCTCGTAGGGGTTGAACAGGTCCTCGTGAAGCTTCTCCCCCGGACGGGCGCCGACGATCTCGATCGCGATGTCACGCTCGGGCTCGAGCCCTGAGAGCCGGATCATCGTCTCGGCAAGATCGATGATCGCGATCGGCTCGCCCATCTCGAGCACGAACACCTCGCCGCTCCCCTCGCTCAGCGAGCCGGCCCGGATGATCAGCTGTACGGATTCCGGGATCGTCATGAAATAGCGCTTCATCCGCGGATCGGTGACGGTCACCGGACCGCCGGAGGCGATCTGGCGACGGAAGATCGGCACCACTGAGCCCGAGGAGCCCAGCACGTTCCCGAACCGCACCGTCGCGTACTTGGTGCTCGAATACCGCATCGCGGCCGCCTCGACCGCCCACTCGGCCAGCGCCTTGGAGGCGCCCATCACGGTCGCCGGCTTGACCGCCTTGTCGGTGGACACGAGCACGAACGTCCCCACCTGGGTCTCAGCGGCGATTCGGGCGACGACCCGTGTCGCCAGGGCGTTGTTGCGGATCGCCTCGACGGGATTGACTTCCATCATCGTCACGTGCTTGTACGCGGCCGCATGGAAGATGATGCTCGGCCGGTGCTCCGTGAGAACTTCGCGCATCCGCTCCTCTTCCCTGCAATCGGCGAGCACGGGAACCGCGGTCCGGACGTGGCGATCCTCCTCAAGCTCACGGAGGATCTGAAACAGGTTGTCCTCGGCGTGGTCGACGAGAATCAGGGCTCGGGGCGCCACGCGCGCGATCTGGCGGCACAGCTCGGACCCGATCGATCCGCCGGCTCCGGTGACCATGACGACCTGACCGGAGAGGTATGCGCCCACTCTTTCGATCTCCATCCGGACGGGTTCGCGCCCGAGCATGTCCTCGACGCGCACCTGGCGCAGCTGCCGCGTGACGTTGAGCTGGCCCGATCCGTCCTGAAGCAGCTCGAACACGGTCGGAGTGGTTCGCACCGGGATCCCGCGCTCGCGGCATGCGGTGACCACGCGGGCGCGAAGCGTGCCCGGAGCGGACGGGATCGCGATCACGACTTCGTCAGGCTCAACCTCGTCGAGGATCCGAGCGAGATCCTCGGACGTGGTAGTACCGAGAACCTTCAGCCCGTGCTCGTCCTTCATCCTGAGCTTGCGAGGGTCGTCGTCGACGAACCCGACCGGCCGCAGCCGCAACTGCGGATTGCGGATCAGCTCACGAACCACCAGCCGGCCGCCGTCGCCGCCGCCAACGATCAGCACGTCGCGCGCTCCCTTGGCCACGCGGAAGCTGTGCACCCTGCCTTCCACGACGAGGTGGACGAGGAACCGCGCCCCGATCAGCATCACGAGCGCGAGCAGAAAGAACAGCGCGATCACGCTGCCTGGGAGGTTCACCGCGGTCGTCTGAAACGCGACCGTGGTCGTGACCGGATGCAGGAACGCGATCGCGCCGACGATCACCAACGTCGAGACGATCACTCCCTTGACGACAGCTTCGTAGTCCCGCTGCCCCACGAATGTCCACAGCCGCTGGTACTGGCCGAACAGGGCCAGCGTGATCAGCGAGACCGCGACGACCCAGGGCAGCGTGTGCGTGAGCAAATCGCCGTAGCGGTCATTTGCTCCGCTCAGGCCGTCCGTGAACCTGAGCCGGAAGGCAAGGTAGTAGGCGAGCGCGACCAGAACCCCGTCGACGAGCAGCTGTGGCACGGAGTGCCGATGAACGGGGAAGGCCGCGGATCTGATCCGCCGGCGCATGCGGCCGGGATTGTAGTCAGGATCCCGGTAAACCCTGGGTAAGGCCCGGTTAGCGCGGATTTGCGGCGATCTTCTTGGTCGGCGACTTCGGCTTGGGCTTGGGCTTCGGCTTCGGCTTCGGCTTCGGCTTGGGCTTCGGCTTGGGCTTGGGCTTGGGCGGCGGGGGCGGTAGCTGCACGACCGCCGACCTGCTGCCCAACGGACGCCCATTGAACCCCAGAGCCTGGACCGCGACGTAACCGCGGGCACCCGTGGTGATCGCGGTCTCGAAGCCGCTCTTGCGCGCGGTGGCAACGGGCTTGAGCGCGGTCGCGCTGCCGCCCCCGAACACTCGCCAGGATGCGACGTCCGTGGCGCCGTTCCAGCTCACGTACACGGTCATCTTGCCGCCGTGGCGTGAAGTCGCGACCGCGGGGGGCGTCGCCGGGAACCCGCTCCAGTCGAAGCGGTAGGCGCGGTAGCTGATGTTCGAGTCGACGAACCGACCGTCGAACACCAGCTTGCCCTGAGCGTTGTACTGGCTGAAGTACGGCTGCTGCCCCCAGCCGACGAAATCGTTCCCGTTGCCTAGCTGCTCGTAGCTGCCCTCGTAGCTCGACAGGAGGGGTGGCGAGTGCACGTGCTGGGAGGCAACATCCGCGGTCTTGTGCTTGAGATTCAGCTCCAGCTTGAGCGCACGCGACTGGGAGTGCACGTACGGCGGCCCCGCGCCGTCGTCGAACAACGTCAGGAACTGGTCTCCGAACGCCTGCACCTGGACGTCGTGCTGGAACGCGAACGATGCGCCCGGTCCGAGCCTGAAGCTCGAGCTCTTGCCGCCCAGCGTCCACATGATCGCCCCGGTCTCGGAGTTGACCTTGTAGACCGCCCACGTGTTGCGCGCTGAGACCACGAGGTTGCCGTCCTTGTCTGGCACGATCGAGTTGAGGTGGAAGTAGTCGAATGGGTTGCCGATTCCGTTCGCCACATGCGCCTTGCTCGGGAGCCCCGTGTAGCTGGCCGCCAGCGGCACGTGATCGAGACTGTCCCACTGGAACTCCACTAACCCGGTGGCGACGTCGATCTCCTGGACGACCGAGTCGAGGACGACCTCGTTGGTGGCGCCCTTGACGGAGGTTGCGTTCACGATCACCGGGTACTCGGCGGTGATCAGCGCGGTTCCGCCGGGCGTCAGCTGGAACTCGTGCAGGTCGGCGGCGAGACCGTTGCCGGCGGACACCACCTTCACGACCTGGTAGGAGCTGTTAAGGATCATGTCCTGGCCCGAGCCCACGCCGGCCGCCTCGTTGCCCTGCCACCACGTCAGGACCGGCTGGCCCTGGTAGTACTGCTTGCGGAAGTCCGTGGCCGCCTCGTTTTGGGGCACCGGGTTGAACCAGATCAGGCCGCCGCCCGGGCCGATCAGCTCGGGTCCCTGCTGGATCGGACCGACCTGGGGAGCGAGGAAGATGTCGCCCGTGGCCGACGGATCGCCCTTGGTGATCTTCACCGCCGCCGGCGCGAGGTCCGGCCGCGAACGGAACGTCCACACGTCGCCGCTCACGCGGGGGGCAGCCGGGCGCTTGGCGGGCGAGATCGTCCCCGCCGGAGTCGCGACCACGAACTGGTAGCTGCCGTTGCCGCTCCCCTCGATGTTCAGCGAGGTGCTCACCGTCACCGTCTCGCCCGGCGCGAACGGCGTGGCCGGGATGAAGCTACCTCCGTCTCCATCCGAGTCCGCGACCACCGTGCCGGTGTGGGCGCCGCTGACCGAGCCCGTCACCGTGATCGTCCCGAACTGGGAGGTCGGGACGCCGCGGAACGTGATCTGCGTCGCCGGCGAGGCGAAGTGGCCACCGGGAATCGGGAACGCGTACACCGGCGGCGGCCCGCTCGGTTTCGTCGCCGCCGGCGGCTTCTTCGCCGGCGGCTTCTTCTTAGTCTTGGCGTTTGCCGCAGCGGGAACGATCAGGCATAGGAGGAGCGCCAAAACCGCCACCGCGGCTGCGTAGGTGCGTGCCCCACTCGGATGCCTCGCGTCCGATACAGCGACGCAGCGTCCCCGCTCGAAAAGCGCGGGCATCCGATGCGGGCATGTACCGGAGCTAGTAGGCCCCGGGGAGACCGTTGTTCGAGCTGGACGTCGGGAACGCCTTGGACGTGCCCAAAACCTTGCCCTTCGGGCCGAGTGCCTGGACCTTGTATGCCTTGAAGGTGCTGCTGAGCGGGATCGTCGTCTCAAAGCCAGACTTTGCCTTGGTTGCCACCGTCTTAAGGCTCTGGGCGCTGTTACCCGCCAGGACTCTCCAGCCTACGACCTGGGTGTCTCCATCCCAGCTCGCGTACACCGTGGCTTTCCCACCATTGTTGCGAACCGCGCCGCTCGGCGGGAAGTAGGGGATCCCGACCCACTGCTCGACGTACGTGCGGTAGTTGACATCGGGAACGGGCCAGAAGGCGTCGAGAAGCACCTTGCCCTTGCTGCTGTCCTCGGAGAAGAACGGCGACGAGCCCCAACCGAGCGACACGTTGCCGTTGGGGAGCAGCTGCGCGTTGCCGAGGAAGAACGCGTTGAAGTTCTTCGCGCGGACGTACTGGGCGACGAAGCTGCCGGTGTGGTTGGACAGGTTGAGCTTGATCACGAGCCCGCGGCTCGGACCGCTGGGCTTACCGAACTTCACGCCCTTGCTCGTGATCGAGTCAAAGCCGCAGCACGCGTCATCGAACACGCTGACCACGTTGCCGCTGTGCAAGGAGACGTCGTGCTGCCAGTGGAACTGGGCGTTCGCGGGGAGCTTGAAGGTGCTGATCGCAGGGTTCCCGCTCAGCGTCCACTCGATCCCGTTCGTAAGCCGGTTGACCAGGTACGCCGACCAGGTGTTGCGCAGCGAGACCAGGAACGTCTCGTTGCCGGTCAACTGAATCCCGTTGATGTGGTATGCGTCCCAGGGAACCCCGGGGAAGGCCTTCTGCTTGGACTGCGACAGCGGGACGTTCGGGGTGCCGCCGGGGTTGAGCGCGTCCCAGGTGTAGAGCAGCTGCCCCGTCTGGAGGTTGTACTCCTCGACGGCCGAGTCGAGCACGACGCCGTTGGCGGAGCCGCCGAAGTGAGTCAGGTTCATCGGCACGTTCTTGTATGCGGTGACCCAGGCGTTCGTGCCACTGATGAGCATCTCGTGCTGGGAGATGACCCAGCCGTCCGCGCCCTTGAGCGTGGCGACGCGGCGGTAGTGCTGGTCGACCACGACGTCCTCGCCGCTCGTGGTGACGCCGGCCGCGGTGACCGACCCCTGCCACCAGCTGAGCGCCGGCTTTCCGTTGTAGCGCTGCACCTGGAGGTTGGAGGCGAGCGCGTTCACGCCGATCGGGTCAAACCACACCGGCTGGAGGTTGTGGTCGAGGATCAGCGGGCCGCTCTGGCCGGTCAGCGGCTGCTCGTCCCCGAGGTTCTTGAAAACCGAGGTCATGAAGTAGCCCGGGGCGAGCTTCGAGAACTGCGTCTTCTGCGTCACGCCAAAGATTGGCGGGTGGAGGTTCGGCGCGGACACGAAGCTGTACGCGCCCTTGGTCGTGTAGGCCCCAATCGGAGCGGCCTGCGCGCTCGCCGCGCTCAGCACACACGCGGCGACGCTGATTACTGCCGGCAGACGAAGCTTGAACATGATGCGTGACACAGGGCGACCTCCTCGAGCGGTTCAGGACCCTAACACGGCCCAGCGGGCGAAGGTTGCGCCCGGCTCGCGGCCGAGACTACGCCGCGAGGAGTAGGTCTGCGAGCAGACCGGGGTCCCTCCGTACCCGGTCCTGGCCGGCGGTCGGTCCGTTGCGCTTGACGATGTTCAGCTCGTCGGCGCTGGTTAGACGCCGCAGGCGGTCCTCTGCAATCAGACGCTCGTCGACCGCCCCCAGGCGGCCCTCGAACACGGTGTAGACGGGCGTTCGGAGCGCCACCGCTTCCCGGTTCATCGTCCCACCGGCCGACACCACGACGTCCGCGTATGCAATCAGCGACTGGGCATCGATTGCGCGCTCGGGGATGATGAAGCCGCCCGCGCGCCGCAGCTGCGAGCGCTGCTCCTGTGTGCGCGGGAGCACCACCGTCTGGACGCCGGTGAGCCGGTCCAGCACCTGCGCGAACAGGTCGTTCTCGAAGCGGTGGTACAGCGAGACCTCGGGCGGCGTGCGCACGACCGCGATCGGCTCTTGCGCCTCTCGGTTCACACCGAGGTATGCGAGTACTTGGGGGTCCGGTTCGAAGTCCGCCAGGTAGTACTCCTCCTTGAGGCCCGGGTAGCCACGGACCTTGCCCCGCGCGCCGTACCGGTACAGCCGCTCCGCCGGGATCGCGTCGGGCACCACGACGGCGTCCGCCAGCCTGCAGTTGACGTTGTGCTGAACGGTCGCCCACTCGTAGTCGAACATCGTCGAGCTCGGGATCCTCAGCAGCGCCGCGGCGATCGTGATGTCGTTTGAGCCGTGCCCCAGGGCCCGGTCGAACCGCCGGCCCCGTGCCCACTTCGTGAGCGCCAGCGATCGCTCACCGAGACCTCGCGCCTTTGCTCCGAGACCGCCGCCGCGGTGGCGGCCGATCGCCGTGTGCTCGATCCCGAACCTCTCCAGCAGCCCGAGCGTCTGCGCGAAGTCGCGCGCGGTGATCTCCACCTCGTGGCCGCGCGCCCGCAGGTTCGCGATCACGGGTCGCATCACGAGCACGTGGGGAGAGTTCGTTAGGTCAACCCAGATCCTCATCCTGCGCCGGGCGGTGAGTAAACCCTAATTCGCGCCCGATCGCCGATCTGGCGGCGATCGCTACCCTAGCCGCGGTGCTGCTCCTGTACGCATCGGTGACCGACTCGCTCGTCACCTTGGCTACTCACATCATCCGAGACCTGGGTCTGGCGGGAGTCGCGCTGTTGACGCTCACCTCCGGCGTGGTCGGGCTACCCGGATCCGAGCCGACAATGCTGTTCGCCGGTTTCAACGTCTCCGAAGGGAACCTCGACATGGTCGGGATCCTCGTGTTCGGCGTGCTTGGAGACATGATCGGCGCCTCGATCGCGTACGCGATCGGTTACTGGGGCCGCGAGGAGCTGGTCGAGCGGCATGGAAACAAGCTGCACATCTCCCAGCAGCGCCTCGATCGCGCGCATCGCTGGTTCGACCGGTACGGCGCGCCCGTGATCCTGGTTTCGCGCTGCATCCCGTTCGCGCGCGCGGCGTTCCCCTACGCCGCCGGCGTCGCGAGGATGGGCTACGCGCGGTTTGCGATCTTCGCGACGATCGGCTCGATCATCTGGATCAGCGCGCTGGGGGTGCTCGGCAACGCGGTTGGAAGCAACTGGCAGAGCTGGCGGCACAACCTCGAGTACGTCGACTACGTCGGCGCCGCCCTGCTCGTCGCGGCGATCGCGTATCTGATCGTGCGGATCGCCCGCAGCCGCCGCCGCGGCCCGACGGCCGTCGCCTAGGGGCCGAGGGTGGCGTCCGACGATCTGCCCGTCTGGCAGGCGATCGTCCTCGGCGCGCTACACGGACCGGCCGAGCTGCTGCCGATCTCGTCCTCGGGCCACATCGCGGTCGTCCCGTGGCTGGCCGGCTGGGATTACAGCCAGCTCGACGACGAGCTCCGCAAGTCGTTCGAGGTCATGCTGCACACGGGCACGGCGGCGGCGCTTATGATCAGCCTCCGGCGTGAGGTGGACGACGCCGTGCGCGGGCTCAACCTCCGCCGTCTGTGGATGATCGCGCTCTCGTTCGCCCCGCCGGCAGTCCTCGGGTACCGGTTCGAGCGACCGATCGAACGGTATCTGGGCAAGCCACCGACGGTCGCCGCCGGCCTGTTCGTCGGCGCCATCGCGATGGCACTCGCCGACCGCTCGCCCCAGGAGCGGGCGCACGCCGACGCGGGGACGCTCGATGCGCTGTTGCTGGGGGTCGCGCAGGCATGCTCACTGATCCCGGGCGTGTCCCGAAACGGCGCGACGCTCGCCGCGGCGCGCTACCGCCGGTTCACGCGCGTGGACGCCAACCGGCTGTCGCGGCACGCCGCGCTGCCGATCATCGCCGGCGCCACGCTGCTGAAAGGCGCGCGGCTGCGCGCGCGAGGGTTGCCGGCGGGGTCGGCGGTGCCGTTCGCCGCCGGCGCCGGCGCCGCATTCGTCTCGACGCTCGGCTCAACCCGGCTGATCCAGGCACTCGAGCGCGACAGCTCGCTGCTGCCCTACGCGCTCTACCGGATCGCTTTGGCGGGGCTGATCGCGCGCCGGCTCGTGCGCCGGCGCACCCTCCCGCCGGCCCGCTGACTGCGAGCCCGCAGCCTCACGCCACCGTCCACAGCTCGCCGCTTCCGAACCGGTCCGGTCGGACCCGCCACTCGGTCGCGAGCCGCCACAGCTCCGCCGGCGCGCGCGGCCCCGGCAAGTCGCAGACGGCGGCGACCTCGGCGGTAGCCATCGACCCGAAAACCCCGAGTGCCGCCTCAACGCCCAAAGGAGCGTCACCGGCCGGCTCCGCCCCCGCGGCGATCGCCGCCGCGGCCAGCGACGCGTAATCCGAGTAGCCGTACACGCCGTGGACGACGCCGTTCGAGCCGACAAACTCGAGCGAGGGGAGCTTCACGCGTCCGGTCCCCGGAGCGTGGTGCTCGGCCGGCACCGCGGCTGCGCGATCGAGGTCGGCCCCGAACGCCTCGACGATCGCGTGCGATCCGAACGCGTGCCGGAGCTTGTCGAGGTCGATGCTGGGGACCGAGCGTGCCTCCTCGAGCAGGGCGTCGGTCGAGTCGAGCTTGCGACGGCGGCACATGAGGCCCTCGCGGAGCCGCCGCAGATACGGCCCCGGATCGCCCTGCTCAGCGACTGCCTTCACCGCGAGACACGCGGGGTGCGAGCTCCGCGGCGGTGCCGACAGCCACAGGCGCGCATCGACCGGCATCCCGCTCTGGTCGCCCGCCTCGAGAATCTCGGTCACGAGCGGGATCGGATCGCCGAACTGGCGCGCCATCCCGCACATAAAGTAGGTGACGCGTAGGCTAGCCCCGAGCTCGTGACTTAGCTTCCGAAGAGCGGGCTCGAGCGCCCAGGACCAAGGACAGGCCGGATCGGTGTAGTAGTACGTGTGGACGACGGCGATCTCGCGCAAAATAGAGGGCAATCAATGAGCACGCTGCTCGGCACCACGCTCAACGACCGTTATCGGCTCGAGGCCCGGATCGGGTCGGGCGGCATGTCAACGGTTTACCGCGCCACCGACGAGACGCTGCAGCGGCAGGTCGCGATCAAGCTGATGAACCGCGAGATCGCCTCCGACTCCGATCAGCTCGAGCGGTTTCGCCGGGAAGCACGCGCGGTGGCGCAGCTGTCGCATCCTCACATCGTCGGCGTTATCGACTACGGCGAGGACGACAGCCGGCCGTACATCGTGTTCGAGTACGTCGAGGGCGAGACGCTCAAGGAGCGGATCCGCCGCACGGGACGCCTACCCACGACCGAGGCGGTCGCGTACGCGATCGAGATCGCCCGCGCGCTCGGGGCGGCGCATGCCCGCCACATCGTCCACCGGGACGTCAAGCCCCAGAACGTGCTGATCGATGAGGAGGGCTCGGCCAAGGTCACCGACTTCGGGATTGCGCGGACGCTCGACGAGGAGGGCCTCACGGCGGACGGCCGGGTGCTGGGCACGACCGACTACGTCTCCCCCGAGCAGGCCCTCGGTCGACCCGTGACCGGTCAATCGGATCTCTATTCGCTCGGCATCGTCCTCTACGAGATGCTCACCGGCGAGGTTCCGTTCAAGGGCGAGAACCAAGTGGCGGTGGCGATGAAGCACGTCCGCGAGGAGCTCCCGGACGTGCAGACCAAGCGTCCCGAGGTGTCCTCGGCGCTCGCCGCGATCATCGACACCGCGACCGCCAAGCGCGTCGAGGATCGCTATGCCGACGACGCCGAGCTGATCGCCGACCTCGAGGACGTGCTCGCGATCGAGACCGCGCGCGCCGGCAGCGCCACCGGCGAGGTCACGAACGTGCTGCGGACGCTGCCGTCCCAGACCCGCCGTCGGATCCCGTTCGGAGTTCGCCACCGCGTCCGCGTGCTGATCATCATTCTCGTCGTGCTGGCACTCGTCGGGGGCGGGATCGCGTGGATCGCGACGAGGACCCATCACGGGACCCCGAAGCTCGCCGCCCCACCGCCGAGCCCCCATCTGACCCAGATCAGGCTGGCTGGCGCGCACGACTACAACCCGGACGCGCTCAGCGGGCCCAAGACGCAGAATCCCGCCGACGACGGCCTGGCGGTGGACGGCAACATAAACACCGCCTGGCCGACCGAGCACTACTACTCGGGCAAGCTCGGCAAGCCAGGGGTCGGTCTGTACGTGGACGCGGCCAAGCCGGTGCAGGCGCACGAGATCGAGATCTACACCCAGTCGCCCGGGTGGAGCGCGCAGATCTGGGGTTCCAACTCCCCGCCTGACCCCGCCGTGTTCACCACCGGAGCCGGCGGATGGACCCAGCTCGCGCAGGTCGCGTCGGTGCAGCGGCACCAGCCGATTACGCTCGACACACCCAAGACCGGCTACCGGTATTACCTCGTGTGGATCACCTCGCTGCCGCCCGGCCAGATGATCGCGTTCATCAACGAGGTCGTGCTCTACCAGCTCACTCGGTGAGACGAGCGCCTCAGCTCGTGTAGTCGTAGAAGCCGCGCCCTGACTTACGGCCGAGGCGGCCGCTCGCGACCATCCGCTTCATCAGCGGCGGCGGTGCGTACTCGTCGCGCTTGAACTCCTCGTACAGCGAGTCGCACACCGCATACAGCACGTCCAATCCGATGAAGTCGCACAGCGTCAGCGGACCCATCGGGTGACCACACCCAAGCTTCATCCCGTTGTCGATGTCTTCACGCGAGGCGAAGCCCTCCTCGTACATCCGGACCGCGGCCATCAGGTACGGGACCAGCAGCATGTTCACGATGAAGCCCGAGCGGTCCTTCGTCTCGATCGGCCGCTTGCCGAGCCTCTCGACGAACAGCTTGGCGCGATCGATCGTGCTCTGGCTGGTGTCGAGCGCTACCACGACCTCGACCAGCGGCATCACCGGAACCGGGGAGAAGAAGTGGAGGCCGAGCACGCGCTGCGGCGTACCGATCGCCTGCGCAAGCTCGGCGATCGGGATCGACGATGTGTTCGAGGCGACGATCGCATCGTCGGAGACGACCTCGTCGATCGCGCCCATCACGGCGAGCTTCAACTGTTCATCCTCGGGCACGGCCTCGATCACCAGGTCGGCTTCGCCGACCGACTCGAGCCGCGTGGTCAGATCGATCTGCTCGCGCACCGCCGCTGCCTGCGAAGCGTCCAGCTTGCCGCCGCGGACAGCGCGGGCCAGCGAGGCGTCGATCCGCTCGCGCGCCCGCCCGAGCGCCGCGTCGTCGACGTCGCGGACGATCACCGGGATCCCCGCGACCGCGGCGGTCTCGGCAATGCCGGTCCCCATGAACCCCGCGCCGACAATGGCAACTGACTCGATGTCAGACATGGGCCGCAGCTTAGTGGCGGTGCCGTTGCTCCGCCGCGTGGCGCTCTAGCGCGAGCTGGACGAGCCGGTCGAGCACCTCGGCGTAACCGATGCCGCTGGCCTCGAACAGCGCCGCATAGACGCTCGTGGCGGTGAAGCCGGGCATCGTGTTGAGCTCGTTCAGCAGCACCTGCTCCCCGTCGACGAAGAAGTCCACTCGCGCCAGCCCGTAGCAGCCGGCCCCCACGAAGGCACTGATCGCGATCTCCCGGATCCGGTCTCGGACTCGGTCGGGCACTCGCGCTGGAACGATCAGCCGCATCCCGCCCGGCGAGTACTTGGCCTCGTAGTCGTACCAGCCCGACTCCCCTTTGGCGAGCACGATCTCTCCGGGGTCCGACGCGATCGGGTCGCTGCCGCCGAGCACCGAGCATTCGACCTCGAGACCAGGCGCGGCAGCCTCCACGATTGCCAGCGAATCGTGCTCGAACGCGGTCGCGAGCGCCGCCGGGAGCTCCGCGGCGCTCGTGGCGCGGACGATCCCCACCGACGATCCCAGCCGTGCCGGTTTGACGAACATGGGGAGGCCGAGCGCGCGCAGTTCGGCGAGCACGGCGTCGCGCTCGGACGCGAACGTGTCGGCGCGGACCGCGACGTACCGGACCTGCGGCAGGCCGGCGTGAGCCATCAGCTCCTTGAACGTCACCTTGTCCATGCACAGGGCCGATGCGAGCACGCCGGCGCCGACGTACGGAACGTCCAGGCACTCGATCAGCCCCTGGACGGTGCCGTCCTCGCCGAACGGCCCGTGCAGCACGGGGAACACCACGTCCACGCCATCGAGGCCACGCCCGGGCTCGACAGCAACGACGGCGCCTTCTCTGCGCCACACGCCGTCGCGGCCGACGTCGATCGCGATCGGCACGTGACCGGCCTCCTGAAGGCCGGCCCGCACGGAAGCGGCGGATGCAAGCGATACCTCGTGCTCAGAGGAGCGGCCGCCTCCGAGCACCGCGACGCGGACGGAACTCACGGTGTCGGCGTGGTGGACGTGCCGGTGGTGGACGTCGTGGACGTTGTTGTCGTGGGGGCGGTCGTGGTCGTCGTCGTGGTCGGCGTCGGCGTCGGCGCTACATAGTGGCCGACAACGATCGTCACCGTCGCGCCCTTCTTGCTCATCGTCCCTGCCGCCGGGCTCTGACTGAGCACGACCCCGCCCTGGCTCTTGGTGGTCACGTCCATCCTCTGGACAGTCGCTGGGAAGTCCGACGCCCCGAGCGTGGCCTCGGCGGCTCCCCGCTTGCTGCCGACGACGTTCGGCACCGCGACCGTCGGCGAGGCCTTGGCCACGACGAGGTCGATCGTCGAGCCCGGCTTCACCGAACTCCCGCCCACCGGGCTCTGGCTGATCACGGTTCCGGGCGTCACCGTGGTTGAAACCTGCTCGGTGGTGATGACCGTGAACTCACCGGGCGTACCCTGCAGCTGCGCCTTCGCCTGGCCGACGGTCTCGCTGGTCACATCGGGCACCTTCACCGGCGGCGGCCCGGTGGAGACGATGATCGTCACCGGCGTATTCACCCCTGGGGTAGCGCCGGCCGGCGGGCTGGTCCCGATCACCTGGCCCTCCTGCACTGTGGTGCTCGCCTGGTGCTCGACCCGCCCGACCTTGAGGTTCGCGATCTGGATCGCCGACTTCGCCTGATTGAGGGTCTCGCCCACCACCGACGGAACGGTCGCGTTGCCGGGACCTGTCGAGACGTTCAGCGCCACCATCGTGCCCTTCTTGACCTTGGCGCCGGCTTGAGGATCCTGAGCAATCACAGTCCCGGCCTTCTTCTGGCTCGTCAGCTGTATCTCGTTGACGTTGAGCCCGTCGTTCTGGAGCTGAGCCTGGGCGACGCTGAACTGCTCTCCGGTCACGGCCGGCACCACCAGCTTCGTCGGACGGGTGAGCAGATAAGCGGCCACGCCGCCACCCGCCAGGCACAGGAGCGCGCCGATCAGCAGCGCCCACGGCCAGATCCGGCGACGCTCGGGCGGGTACTCGTCCTCGGGGAAGGGGCCGACGACGACGCCGCCGAGCGTGTCGCCCCGGGCGGGTGCGGACGCCGCCGGGGGAGCGCTGAGCGCCGCCGAGGTGGCGTACCTGCCGGCGGCGACCCCGGCCAGCGCCGGCATGCTCGCCGTCCGCTGACCGCGCGAGCCGGACTGAATCGCGGCCTTGGCCTGCTCGAGCGCGTTGATGAACTGGTCGGCGTTCGCGGGGCGGTCGATCGGGTTCTTGTTCAGCCCCCACATCACGACCTGCTCGAGTTCGGGCGGAACGCTCGGGTTGACGATCGTCGGGGGCGGAGGCGCCTCAGATACGTGCTTGAGCGCGATCGTCACCGCCGATTCGGCGTCGAACGGCACCCGCCCGGTGAGCATCTCGTACAGGACCACCGCAATCGAGTAGAGATCCGAGCCGGCGCTGACGGCGTGGCCCTGCGCCTGCTCGGGCGACAGATACTGCGCGGTTCCCATGATTGAGCCGGTCTCGGTCATGTCGGACGCGCCCGCCCGGGCGATCCCGAAGTCGGTGACCTTGGCGTTGTCGGCGCTGTCGACGATCACGTTGTGGGGCTTGAGATCCCGATGGATCACCCCGCGCCGGTGCGCGAACCGCGCCGCCTTCAGGATCTGGATCGTGATGTCGATCGCCCGGACCGGATCGAGCGGCGCTTCCTCCCGGATCAGCTGCTTGAGCGAGCGACCGGGGAGGTATTCCATCGCGATGTAGTAGGTCTCGTCGAACGAGCCGCGGTCGTAGACACTGACGACGTTCGGGTGCTGGAGACCGGCAGCGGCCTGGGCCTCGCGGCGGAACCGCTCGACGAACCCCGGGTCCTCGGCGAATCGCTGATAGAGCAGCTTCAGCGCGACCTGGCGACCGAGCTGCTCATCGTCGGCCAGGAACACGTCGGCCATCCCGCCGGCGCCCAGCCGCGACACGATCTTGTAGCGGCTGTCGACGATCGTGCCGGGGGCGAGTCCTGCCATTAGCCACCGTTCGCCAGCAGGGCCTGGAGCACGGCTTTCGCGATCGGAGCCGCGACCGAGCCGCCAAAGCCGCCGTTTGAAATGTCGACATTCACCGCGATCGCGATCTTCGGATGGTCCGCCGGCGCGAACGCGACGAATGCCGGCTGGGTCAGGTTCGAGCCGTTCGCGCCGATCTGCGCCGTGCCGGTCTTACCGGCGACGCTGATCCCGCCGAGCTGGACCGCGGTGCCTGTGCCTTCCTCGACCACCTTCTCCATCATCTTCGTCACCTCGGCCGCAGTCGACGGCTTCATCACGTGGCTGTAGACGGTCGGGTTGGTCGTCTTGACGGTGCGGCCGTCCTGGTCGACGACGCGATCGATCAGATGCGGGGTCATCAACGTGCCGCCGTTCGCGACCGCCGCCGCGACCATCGCCATCTGCAGCGGGGTGACCTGCAGCCCGCCTTCGCCGATCCCGATCCGGCCGATGTCCTCGTTCGGGCTCCCCGGCAGGTACGGTCGGCCATTCGGGGCAACCGGCTTGCTCGTGTTCAGCTCGAACGGCGGGAAGTCGAGCGGCGGCTTGGCGTAGAAGCCGAACCGCTTCATGTAGTCGGTCATCGTCGGCCGGCCGACGTGCTCGGCGACCTGCGCGAAGATCGTGTTGATCGAGTACGTCATCGCGGTCGTGAGCGTCTGCGGCCCCCAACTCTTGTTCCCGTCGTTGGCCAGCGGCACCCCGGAGACCAGGATCGGCGAGTTTCCGTTGATGACCGAGTCCGGGGTGTACTTGCCGCTGTCGATCGCCGCGGTCGCGGTAACGATCTTGAACGTCGAGCCAGGAGCGTAGGCGCCCTGCGTCGCGCGGTTGAACGTCGTGTCCGTGACGCTGCTCTTGGATGGCGGATTGTTGTCGTCATATCCGGGGTTGGAGTACATGACTTCGACCGCGCCCGTGCTCGGGTCGATGGCGACCACCGAGCCCGCCCGTCCGGCGAGCGCCTGCTGGGCTGCGCGCTGCCCCTTGGGTTCGAGCGTCGTATGCACGTCGTCGCCGACCGGACGCGGGCTGAGCTGGCCGAAGATCGAGCTCAGGCCCGTCTGGACACCGCGCAGGTCCGAACCGGCGGACTCCTCGAGTCCGGCCGCCTCGCCCTTGGCGGCGATCGAAAATCCCACGGGTTGGGCGAACAGGCTTCCGGTCGGATACGACCGGCTCCAGGTGTTGCTCGGGGCCGGCACCGACTTGGCGAGCACCGTTCCGTCGGCCGCGAGGATCTGTCCGCGCTTGATCTTCAGCTCGTCGAGCAGCGTGCGCACGTTCAACGGGTTGTTATTGAGTGAGGACGCCTCGAACACGGTCCACCGCGAGGTAAACACGACGAGCAGCGCGAACAGGACGATGACCACGCCGAACAGCCGTCCGATCGGGGTGTTCACGCGGGCCTCCGGGCGCGATCCGAGACGAGTAGCAGCAGCGCGACCAGCACTAGGTTGGCGACGATCGACGACCCGCCGTAGGAGATGAACGGAAGGGTCACCCCGGTGAGCGGGATCACGCGCGTGACGCCGCCGACGATCACGAACACCTGCAGGGCGAACATCGCGCTGAGTCCGGTGGCCAGCAGCGTCGAGAACGAATCACGCGCCAGCATCGCGGTCTTGAAGCCACGCGCGACGAGCAGCAGGTAGGTCATCAGCACGGCGACGGCGCCGAACAGGCCGAGCTCATCGGTGATGACGGCGTAGATCATGTCGGTCTGCGGCGCCGGCAACAGCGCTCCGCCGTTGGGCAGCGTCAGCGCCGCTTGGCCGAAGCCCTGCCCGAACATCCCCCCGGCCGCCTGAGCGAACATCGAGTTGGCGACCTGGTAGCTACCGAGCGGAGCGTGGTACAGCTGCGGGTTGAGGGGATGCAGCCACGTCTCGACGCGGGCGTGTATGTGGGGTATGTGCGTGCCCAGGTACCAGAAGCCGACAGCCGCGGCGATAAGCCCGATGACCACGAACGACACCCGGTTCGTGGCGACGTACAACATCGCCAGCAACCCGCCGTAGAACATGATCGAGGAGCCCGTGTCGCTCAGCACGACCAGCGTCGCCATCGCCAGCCCCCAGATGACAACCACGGGACCGAACTGCTTCAGTGGGGGAAAGGTGATTCCAAGGAACTGCCGGCCGCCCTGGACGAGCACCTGCCGCGTGTCACGCAAGTAGCTGGCCAGGAAGATGACCAGTCCGATCTTCGCGAACTCCGACGGCTGGAACACGAACAGGCCCGGAATCCGCACCCCGAGATACGCGCCGTTGGCCGCATAACCGATACCTGGAAGCCGCGGCAACACCAGCAGCCCGAGCGAGATCAACACGATGATGTAGCGGTAGCGCTCGAGCTTCCGGTAGTCGCGGAGCAGGAGGACCGTGGCCGCGAACAGCACCAGCCCGAGCACGAACCACTGCGCCTGCTGGCGGGCCAGCGTCGGATCGATTCGATAGACCATCACCAGCCCGAAGCTGGCCAGTACCGCCACCAGCGGGAAGATGTAAGGGTCCGCGCGCGGGAGCGTGATCCTGATGAAGATGTGGGCCGCGATGCATAGCCCCAGGAACAGCGCGCCGTAGGTCAACGACACGTTCGACAACGCGTTCGAGCGCTGGATGAACACGCCGGCGAAGCCCGCGGTCACCAGCAGCGATGCCGGGATCAGCCCGAGCAGCTCTCGGTTACGCGCGCTCATGGGTCCACGCCTCGACGAACGCCTGCCCCGCCCCCGGTCCGGCAACTCACGGCGAGATCCTCCCCTGCTCTAGGTCCATGACAAGCGAGGTCGCATCCGACTGCGAGCGCAGGTCATTGTTCAGGAGCTGTCCGCGGCGGGCCGCGGGGACGATCGAGGCGGGCACGCCGGAGACGTAGTACGTCTCGTACAGAGGGACCCCGAACGGCAGGTCAAAGGGTAGACCTCGGTAGACGGTGACGATCCCCTGGGCGTTCGTGCCGAGGAAGTAGAGCTGGCGGCTCGCCAGGTAGCCACCCGCGAGGATCAGCCCGAGCACGATCAGCGTCGCCAGCAGCGCCGCGATCGGCGTGACGAACCTGTGCTCGCGTCTCACGGTCGCGGGGCGTCGGGGCTCCAGGCGGCGCGTCCCCGGCGGCGGGGCCGGTGAGGCCCGGTGCCTGGACGCGCGGGCGGCCGGGGGCGCCACGGCCACCGCGGTCGCACCCGAGCGGCCCGATTCCTCGGTATCGGTGGCGAGCGCATCGCGTGGCACCGAGACCCCGACCATCGTCGCCTCACCGGCGGCGTCATCGCCACCGAGCTCCTCGAGCCGGAACAGCACAACCGTGATGTTGTCCCTGCCGCCCGCCTCATTGGCCTCACGGATGAGCTCGTCGCCGGCCGCGTCGAGGTTGTCGTGCTCGGCGAGGATCGCCCTGACCCGCTCCTCCGAGATCATCGAGGTGAGACCATCGCTGCAGAGCAGGACGACGTCGCCGGCGCGCGCCGGATACGTCCACGTGTCGACCTCGACGTCCGGCTCGGGCCCGAGCGCGCGCGTGATGATCGATCGCTGCGGATGCTCGGCGGCCTGCTCCTCGGTCAGCTTCCCGCGGCGCACGAGCTCGTCGACCAGCGAGTGGTCCTGGGTGAGGCGCTGCAGCGTCCCATCCCGGAACAGGTACGCACGGCTGTCGCCGACGTGCGCGATCGCGACGTGCATGTCATCGACGTAGGCGGCGGTGAGGGTCGTGCCCATGCCCGCCCGCCCCCGATCGGCGCGCGAGCGCTCGTAGATCTGCGCATTGGCCTCGCGCACCCGGGTGGCAAGGCGTTCCTCCGGGCTGCCGGAATCGGGCAGTCCCTGCTCGAACGCCTCAACCGCGATCCGCGAGGCGACCTCGCCCGCCTGGGCGCCGCCCATGCCATCGGCAACCACGAACACCGGGGCGCGCGCGAACGCGCTGTCCTCGTTGTCACGCCGCTGCCGGCCGGTGTCTGTCTTGCAGGTTGTGTCCGCAGCGCGCAGCATCAGCGGGAGTTCCTCATAGCAGCGTTCATCGTCATTGTTCGTAAGAGAACTCGCAGTCGCCGATCCTGATCCGATCGCCGGGATGCAGCGGCTGGGGGCCGTTCAGCGGCTCCTCATTCAGGTAGGTCCCATTGGTGGATCCGAGGTCCTCGATCACGACGACGTGACCCTCCCGCGAGATGCGGGCGTGGTGCGCGGAGGCGAACGGATCGTCGAGCCTGATCTCGACGTCTCCGCGGCCGAGAGTAGCGCCCTGGTTAGGAATTTCATACGCGCTGCCGCTCTCGTGCCCAGGCGCTCGCTCGACCGTCAGCCGGGGCTCGAAGCCGTCGACGACCAGATCCCCGAGCCCGCTCGCGGCCGAGTACACGCCGGTGGCGTCGTAGCCGGCGGGCTCCTCGGGCCGCACCGTGCTGCCGCGGCCACGGCGCAGGTCGCGCATCGCGCTCCACGCCACCCACATCAGGAACAGATAGAGCACGATCAGGAAGCCGAACTTCAGACCTACCGAGACTGGCGCGAGCATCGCGGGGCCCTACTCCAGGGTGAACGTCATCACGGACTCACCGAGCTCGATCTCATCGCCGTCCCGGAGCACTTCCGAGCCGTCGATCCGGCGTCCGTTGAGCTGTGATCCGTTGGTCGAGCCAAGGTCCGTGATCACCCACGACCCTCCGCGGGGGCGGATCTCCGCGTGCTCGCGCGACACGTTCGGGTCGTTCAGCACGACATCGCACTGACGGCCGCGCCCGATCGTGGCCCCAGCCGGCCCAAGAACGACTCGCTTCCCGTCGACCAGGAGCAGCACCTTCGGCGCCCGCGCGGGGTGGGTGGGGCCCTGATCTCTCAGCGGTTCGGACAGCCGCTCGGCGTTGCTGTAGACCATCGTGCGCCCCGACTGAACCTCGGGCGGCACGCTGACGGGTTCGTCCTCGGGCTGCGCGACCCGCGTCTGGATCCCGAACTCGCCGAGCCCAAGCCGGTCGTCGGTCTCGAACTCGATCACCGGCCGAGACAGCAAGGTCAGGCGCTCCCTGCGCGCATGCTCGAGCAGATACCCGGCGAGCTCGGCCGTCAACGCTCCCTCGTAGCCCGCGAAGCGCTCGCGGTCGCGCGGCGACAGGAACACGCGGTACTCGTTCGGCGCGTATGTGCGGGACACCGAGAACGACTTGTGCTCCTCCATTTCGCGGGCGAGCTTGCGGGCGATCTCGACCGGGCGGACCTCGGACCGGAAGGCACGGCTGAACGTGCCTTCGACCAGGCCTGCGATCTTGTTCTCCAGACTCTTGAGGACGCTCATCGGTACGTAGGGAGATCCCGTCGGTGGCAGGGTTTCGCGGGATTTGCCTGAGTTCCATGCTACGCGGTCGGCGCGCAATCCTTTGCCCATCTGGCGCTCCCCAACCGGTGCCCGGCTCGTCTCGTGACAAGTGCCACAAGCGCGCCGACGAGAGCGCCCACAACCGCTGCCCCGGCCGTTAGATGGGGGCCGGACGCGCCGAGGTTCGAGGCCGCGATCGTGCCCAGCGCGAGCGCCGACGCCCAGCCCGCCAGCAGCGCAGCTTCGAGGACCGGGGAGCGCCGGATTCCCGCCCAGGGGAGCACGATCGCGGCGGCCGCCCAGACCCCGGCGCCGACCAGCGTGCCGACCGTGAGCACGGGTGCGAGCACGTGGTGAACGGTGGCGTCGGTCGACGCGGTATACGTCGCGTGAGCCAGCACCAGCCATAGCCACCCCGTAGCGGCCAGCGTTGCACGGCGCCACACGGGGCCCGCCAACCCGGCCACCGCGGGCCACGCGCCGGCGAGACCGATCGCGCCGAGCGCCGGAGCCCCCGCGGCAAGCGGCCAGGCCGGGCCGTCGCGCGGCGACATCACCACCGGCACGAGCGCACCGGCGACGAGCAACAGCGCCCCGCCGGCATGCGAATGCGTCACCAGGCACGTCGCCATGAACGCGGTCAGGGCCAGCCAGCCGGCGCGGGGGAGGGCCGCGACGAGGACCCCCGCCACGCAGGCGGTCGCGGCGGCTGGGACCGGAGAGGCACCCGGAGCGTGGCGGGCGAGCCAGGCGGCCAGGCCAGCCGCAGCCGCGCCGGCGAGGGCACGGCGAGGCCACGGAATGTGGAACTTCTCATGGCGGATCGGGGCCTCGACCGGGTCGCCGGAGTCGGGATCCCGGGGTCGGGGGCGGGCGCGACGACGTTCCTCGGGTCTCCCCATGCGCACGCCGGGATCCTCGGATTCGGCCCGCCTCCGGTGATCCTCGATCCGGAGGTGAATCTCATCCGTATCGGCCCCGCCCGCCCCGCGGCGGACCTTCGTTCGCGGCCGCCACGGCTCGCCGATCACGCCGGGCTCGTCGCGCATCCGGTCGGCGACGGTCGCGAGCGCGCCGCGTAGCTCATCGAGCCGCCCTCGCTCGCCCGGGCGTGGACGGAGCGCAAGGTCGATGGCCTGTCCGAGCTCGCGCGGAAGGTCGCGGCGCTGGCGCCGGAGCGGCGGCAGGTGCATGCCGAGCCGCCGGCCGGGGCGGGCGGCGGCTCCGGCCCGCACCGGGTTGACCCCCGTCAGCGCCTCGTACAACACGAGCGCCAGCGAGAACAAGTCAGCCGACGCCCCGGCGGGCAACCCCTGCGCCTGCTCGGGCGCCATGTACGCGACCGTCCCGATCACGTCACCCGTAACGGTCAACGAGTCGCCCCCGAGCACACGCGCGACGCCGAAGTCGGTCAGCCGGGCCAGCCCCGCAGGCGAGGTCGGCCGCTCGGGAATCAGCACGTTGGACGGCTTGACGTCGCGATGAATCACGCCGTTGGCGTGGGCGTGCGCGAGCGCGTCGCACAGGACGATCCCAATCTGTACGACGTCGCGATCCGACAGCCGACCGCCGGCGAGCAGGCGGTCGAGCGTGGTCCCGTGGACGAGCTCGGACACCAGATACGCGCCTTCGTCGTCGACCGCGGCCTCGTACAGAGTGACGATTCCCGGATGCGCGAGCCTGGCGGCGGCGCGGGCCTCGCGCTCGAACCGGCCGCCGACCACGCGCTCACGCGCCAGGATCTTGACCGCCACCTCGCGACCGAGCCGATCGTCTCGCGCCAACCAAACGGTGGCGAATCCTCCGGTGCCGAGACGCCGGCGAAGCCGGTAGCGACGGAGGACGATCGGCGCGTCGGATCCGCTGCGGCTCCCGTCCTCGTTGACCCTCTCGATGCGAGCCGGATCGCCCTCCGCGGCGGCCCCAACCACCCAGGTCGGCTCCGCCGGCGCGCCACCTCCGACGGCCTGTCCATCTTCAACGGCCCGCCCACCTCCGACAGTCCGCCCGCCTCCGACGACGCGCGTCGGGGCCTGGGAGCGGGAGGGATTGCGCGCGCGCACGCGACATTTTTCGCGGCGACTGGGGCCTTCCCCTTTTCCCTGCAATTGTTCGGAGTCGTCTTACCGCCGTTCCGGCGGTCATACTGAGCGTTTCCAGATCCCGCAAGGAGCGAGAGCAGCGTGTCGTTCTTCGACGAGCCTGAGGAGACTCGGACCGCGCCACGGGCGGCGCCGCGACGACGCCGACCGGCGGGTGGCGGTGGACGTCGGCCGCCAACCACCGATCGCCAGGCGATCATGGTTCGCCGCATCGGCCTGGCGGTCGTCGTGGTGATCGCGATCATCCTGATTGCGGTCCTGGTCAACAGCTGCGAGACGAGCGCCCGGAACAGCGCGCTCAAGGACTACAACAACAGCGTCGCGTCGCTGAACGCGCGCTCGGTCCAGACCGGCGCGAATTTCTTCAAGGCGTTGTCGGGCGGCACAAGCAACCCGACCAGCCTCCAGGAGAGCCTCACCCAGGCGGCCATGGCCGGCGCCACCGAGCTCAGCAACGCCAAGGGTCTCAGCGTTCCCGACGAGGTCAAGGGAGCCCAGCAGCAGTTCGTAGACGCGCTCCAGATGCGCAAGGATGGGATGAACAACATCGCCGGCCAGGTCCAGCCCGCGCTCAACTCCACGACCAGCAAGGACGCCGTCAACACAATCGCAGCCGAGATGGCGAGGTTCTACGCCTCGGACGTGCTCTACAAGGACTACACCGTTCCGCAGATCGTGGGCGCTCTCCGCGCGGCCGGGATTACGGTCGGCGGGCTGGGCGGGCAGCAGCTCAACTCGAGCCAGTTCCTGCCGTCGATCGACTGGCTCGACCCCAAGAACGTCGCCACCGCGCTCCACGTGTCGCTGCCGTCCTCGTCCGGACAGACCCAGAACATCGCTCCAGGCCTGCACGGGCACGAGTTGAACTCGGTGAGCGTCGGCGGAAGCACCCTCCAACCGGGATCGTCGAACTCGATCCCCGCGAGCCCGGCGCCGACTTTCACGCTGAACTTCGCAAACACCGGGCAGAACACGGAGAACAACGTGAAGTGCCGGGTGACTGTTTCGGGCACCGGCGTCAGCGGGCAGACGATCGTTCCGCAGACAACCGCCGGCGAGTCGACGAGCTGCCAGGTGACGCTTAGCACGACGCCCCCACGCGGGACGCACTCGGTCACCGCCGAAATCGTGCCAGTCCCGGGCGAAAAGAACATCTCGAACAACTCACAGACGTTCCAGGTCACGTTCCAGTGAGGGCTGGAGTGACCGTATGCTGTCGGCAGTGCACAACCTGACCAGCACTGCTGGGATCGTCGCGATGGCTGCCGGCGCCGGCGCGCTCCTGGCACTCCTTTTCTGCGCGATCCTCGGCATCAAGCTCCGCCGGCTCCGGTCGGCCCAGCGGATGATCCTGGGCGGACGCGAGCAGGACCTGGTGGCGCACGCCGCCTCGCTCCAGCAGCAGTTCGAGGCGCTGTACAGCTACGTCCAGGAGGCGTCCGAGCGCCTTGAGAACCGGATGGAAACGGCCGAGCACCGCATCGACGGATCGGTCGCCTACCGCGCTCTAATTCGCTATGACGCCTACGGCGAGATGTCCGGCCGGCAATCGACGTCGATCGCGCTGCTCGACGCCAACCGCTCCGGGCTCGTGCTGTCCTCTATCCACCACCGCGACCAGGCGCGCCTGTACGCCAAGGAGGTCCGGGAGGGAAAGCCCGAGCTCGAGCTCTCGCCCGAGGAGGATGAGGCGATCAAGCGCGCGCTCGGGGCCGACGTGCGGCAGCGCTCGCGATAGTGGTCGAGCTCCAGCCGGGATCGAAACCCGCCGTCTCAGCGGATGCGCGTCGCCTACTTCGGGCCTGAGGGCACCTGGACTCAGGAAGCGCTGCTCGCTGCGACGACCGGGCACGAACTCGACGCGGTTCCCTACCCGACGATCTACGACACCGTTATGGCAGTCCACTTCGGGGCCGTCCAGCGGGCGCTGGTTCCGATCGAGAACTCACTTGAAGGCTCGGTGAACGCGACGCTCGACGCGCTCGCGATGGAGACCGAGGACGTCGCGATCCTTGGCGAGGTCGTCCATCCGATTCGCCACTGCCTGATCGCGCGCACCGCGCTCGAGCTCTCGGAGATCGACACGGTCGTCTCGCATCCACAGGCGACCGCGCAGTGCGCGCGGTTCATCCGCACGCGTCTCCCGGGGGCGCAGGTGCTCGCCGGCAGCTCGACCGCCGAGGCCGTCAAGATTGTCGCCGACCACGATGGCCCGTGGGCGGCGCTCGGCAACCGAGTGGCGGCCGAGCGCTACGGCTGCCAGGTCCTGCGCGCGGGCGTCGAGGACGTGGCCGACAACGAGACCCGGTTCGTCTGGCTCGGGCCGGTCGGGGCGCCCGCGGGCGGGGTGGGCGGGGGTGACTCAACCCACGACGCGCCGCTCGGGCCGTGGAAGACCGCTGTCGTGTTCTGGGGGGTCGGCTCCGAGGCGCCCGGCTGGCTGGTCCACTGCCTGGCCGAGTTCGCCACGCGCGATGTGAACCTAACCCGCATCGAATCGCGGCCGCGAAAGCAGGGCCTCGGGCGGTACATGTTCTTCCTCGACCTCGAGGGCCGCGACATCGAGCCGCACGTAGCCGACGCGCTGGTCGGACTGCGCGCGCATGTCGAGGTGCTGCGCGTGCTGGGGTCGTTCCCAGCGGCGATCGCCTGAGACGCAACGAGCCCTTATCAGAACAACTTGGGGCGCCGGTACACTGGCGGCCAGCCATGGCCACTTCAGTACCAGCGCCAGCGTGGTCCGCGTCGCCTCCAGAGCACCAGCGACGCGGACGTGAGGGTGGCCGGGTGCTCGTATTGAACGCGACGTACGAACCGATCAACGTCTGCACGGTTCGGCGCGCCGTCGTGCTGCTCCTCAAGGAAAAGGCCGAGGTGATCGAGCGCGGCGACTGGGAGCTCCACTCAGCGACCGCGTCGATGTCGCGGCCGGTCGTGATCCGGCTGGTCAGCTACGTGCGGATCCCCCGCGACACTCACCGGCGGAAGATCACCCGCCGGGCGGTCTTCGCTCGCGACAACTGGACCTGCCAGTACTGCGGCTCGCGCTCGAACCTCACCGTCGACCACGTGATCCCGCGCTCCAAGGGCGGCGGGTCGGGATGGGACAACATCGTCGCGTCGTGCGCGCCGTGCAACCGGCGCAAGGGCGACGCCCTCCCGCGCCAAGTCGGCATGCGCCTGCTCAAACAGCCGCGGATGCCGAGCGCCACCGTGTTCATCCACGTGGCGAGCCCGACGATCCCCGTCGCCTGGCAGCAGTACCTGGCCGCTTAGCGAGCGGGGCGCCTCGCTGACACCGCGGGTGCAGCCAGCTCATGTCGGAACACCCACCGAAGCTCCGCGGCGGTTGGTAATCTGATCATCACCAGAGAAAGGAGGTGGTCCGACTGTCTGAAAGTTCTTGCGGGACCCTGGAGGTGTCCGGCCACTAAGTCGGAGGCTGACCCCGCTTAGCGGAGTCCCCCCGAGACACCGCCGGCGCGAGTGCCGGGATTGGTCCCTCCGGTCCTTATCCAAGCTCGCGACGGTGATGCCAGCCAAACTGTGAAGGGCGTCGTGTCGACGGCGCCCTTCACCCGTTAACGCGGCAGCTCGCTGCGATCGCCCTGGCCGGCGGCGACGACCTCCGGACCGCCGCTAGATCGGCTCGGCGACCCCGGGCAGCGGACGCGACACCTGAACGGTGTCCCGGCCGGCGGACTTGCCGAGGTACAGGGCGCTGTCGGCCCGGCTCACGAGCTCGTCCATCTCGTCGTGGTGCCACTCGGCGACGCCGATCGTGATCGTGACCGGGAGCCGGCGGGGACGCGCCTCCTCGGGCTGGTCGCGCGCCAGCGCCTCCCGGAGCCGCTCGGTCGCCCGCAGGGCGCCGTCTTCATCCGTGTTGGGAAGGACGACCAGGAACTCCTCGCCGCCCCAGCGGCCGATTGCATCCTCGGTACGCAACGCGCCGTCGAGGACCCGCGCCGTGTGTTCGAGGACCGCATCCCCGCTGCGGTGGCCAAGGGTGTCGTTGATCGTTTTGAAGTGATCGATGTCGACGACCAGAACCGACAGAGAGTGGTCGTGGCGCCGGGCGGCGCTCACCGCGTCGTACAGGTACTCGCCGATCGCGCGGCGGTTCCGCAGGCCGGTCAGCGGGTCGATGGCGGCCAATCGGGCCAGTTCGCTGTTGAGCCGGATGAGGTCTGCGCGGCGGCGCTGAAGGCGCGTGATCAGGATGATGATCGCGAGCCCCGCGACCGCGAGTCCGGCGAGCGCGAGCCAAGCGAGCCACCTGCCGGCGCCGTTGAGGAACGTGAAGAGTTGCGCCTCGGGGTCCCTGAGCACGATCCGCCACGCCGTTCCCGCGACCGGCGCGGTGACGTAGTACTGCTTGCCCTGGGGGCCGTCGTAGGCGCCGTCCGGCGCGCGGCGCTCGGCGGCCCAAAGGCGCCGGTCGGCCTGCGCGAGCGTGCTTGCCTGCGGCTGACCGGACGACACGCCCGTGAGCAGGCCTCCGTGCGGGTCGACGAGATATACCTGCCAGCCGGGGCTCGAGAGGACGCTCCCGAGAACCGCGGGAAGCACGGTGTCCGACATCGCGTACGCGCCGGCGAACACGCGACGCCCCGAAGACGTCTGGTACGCGACCCCAAAGGTGAGAACCGGAGATCCATCGATGCTCGTGATCGCGACTCCTGACGCGTCCGGCGTCGAGAACACGCCGGCGAGGTTCGCGTACCGGCTGGTGAGCATGCCGACGAGCGATTCCGGAGTGCCCGATGTCGACCGGATCACGTGCCCCCGCATGTCGAGGACGACCCCGCCCTGAAGCTCGAGCGCGACCGAATCGCGATCGAGCGTGCTCTGGGTGACCAGCGGCGTCGCGAACCAGCTCAACGCCTGGGCGCGCTGGCTCGCGAGCAGGTCCTTCGTAGAGATCGAGACGAAGTTCGCGGCGTATTGGACGCGCGTGTGCAACCGCGCCTCCATCGCCTTGCGGCCGTTGGCCTGCGAGGCGGCTAACAACCAGCACCCAGCCCCGATCAGGGCAAGCCAGCCGATCACGAGCGCGATGACCATCGGGCGTTGACCCCGGCGAGGGCCCTCCTGAGTTGTGGAAGGCTCGACCGCGCTGGCGCTGTGTACCAGCGATCGCAGGTGTGGCCGCGCCGATCCCATTTGGATCGCTATCGGTAGGTTTCAGGGGGCGCTTGAGGAATATGGGCCCCTACCGGGGGGCGTTCTTCTACTCCTCTTCGTCTGCGAGTTCGTCGCCGTCGTCGAGGTCTTCCTCGTCGATGCCGTCGCCGTCGCCGAGCGCCTCCGCCGGCGATCCGTCGTCGATGGGGACTTCGGTCGGGTCCGTTGGCTCGTCGGCGACCGGCGCAGCGGTCGAAGCCTCGGACTCGACGACCAGCGCCACCGCGCTCACCTGGTCGTCGTCACGGATATTCATCACCTTCACGCCCTGCGAAGCACGGCCGTACTTGTTGATGCCTCGGACGGACGTGCGCTGGACCATCCCGTTCTGTGAGATGAACACCAGCTCCTGATGCTCGCGTACGACCAGCGCGCCGGCCAGCGCGCCCTTGTTCTCGGTAAGCGTGATCGTCTTGACGCCCATCGTCCCACGGCCCTTGACCGGATAGTCGGGGATCGGGGTCCGCTTGCCGTAGCCGTTCTCGGTTACGACGAGCAGCTCCTGGTCGTCGCGGGCGACGTCCATCGCGAGCACCGCGTTGCCCGACTGGGAGACGTTCATGCCGCGCACGCCGCTCGTGTCGCGCCCCATCGACCGGACCGCCGACTCGCTGAACCGGGCCGCCTGCCCCGACCGCGACACCATGATGATGTCGTCGTGGCCGGTGGTGCGGCGGACGGCGATCAGCTCGTCGTCGTCGCGGATGTTGATCGCGATGATCCCGTCGGCCTTGATCGGGGTGTTGTAGGCGCGGAACTCGGTCTTCTTGACCATCCCGTTCCGGGTCGCGAACACGAGGTACTTGCCCTCGCCGAAGTCGCGCGTGGCCAGCACCGATTGCACGCGTTCGCCCTCGCGCAGCGGCAGCAGGTTGACAAGCGCCCGCCCGCGTGAGGTCCGCGAAGCCTCGGGCAGCTCGTAGACCTTGAGCCGGTAGACCTTCCCGCGGTTGGTGAAGAACAGGAGGTAGTCGTGGGTGGAGGAGACAAACAGATGCTCGATGTAGTCGTCTTCCTTCATGTCCATGCCGGTCACGCCCACGCCGCCCCGGCGCTGCTGCCGGTACGTCGACAGTGGCAGCGACTTGATGTAGCCCGAGTGCGTGATCGAGATCACCATCTGCTGATCGGCGATCAGGTCCTCGATGTCGATCTCGCCCTCGGCGTGCACGATCTCGGTGCGTCGGTCGTCGCCGTAGGTCTCGGCGATCTCCGACAGCTCCTCCTCGATCAGCGCGAGCACCATGCCCTCGTCGCCGAGGATCTCGCGTAGCTCCTTGATCCGCTCGAGCAGATCCGCATGCTCCTGTTTGATCTTGTCGGCCTCGAGCGCGGTCAGGCGGCTGAGAGTCAACTGGAGGATCGCCTGTGCCTGGATGACGGTCAGCTCGAACCGCTCGACCAGACCGGTGCGCGCAACCTCGGGCGTCTGGGAGCCGCGGATCAGCGCGATCACTTCGTCCAGGTTGGCCAACGCCACCAGCAGGCCTTCAAGTACGTGCGCGCGCTCCTCGGCCCGTCGCAGCTCGTACTTGGTGCGGCGGACGATGACCTCACGCTGGTGGTCGACGTAGTACCCGATCACCTCGCGCAGCGACAGCGTGCGGGGCACGTTGTCGACCAACGCCACCATGTTCACGCCGAACGTCTGTTGCATCGGCGTGTGCTTGAACAGCTTGTTGAGCACGACCTTGGGGATCGCGTCGCGCTTGAGCTCGATCACGATCCGCATGCCGTTGCGGTCGGACTCGTCGCGAATGTCGCTGATTTCGGAAAGCTTCTTCTCGTGGACGAGCGTGGCGATCTTTTCGATCACGCCGCCGTCGCCGCCCTTGCGTACCTGGAACGGCAGCTCGGTGACGATGATCGCCTCCTTGCCCTGCCCGATCGGCTCGATGTGCGCCTTTGCCTGCACGCGAATCCGGCCACGACCGGTCGCGTAAGCGTCGCGAATGCCCTCGCGGCCCAGGATCGTCCCGGCGGTGGGGAAGTCGGGGCCCTTGAGGTGCTTCATCAGGCCTTCGACATCGATATCCGGGTCGTCGATGTAGGCGAGCGTCGCCGCAACCACCTCGCGCAGGTTGTGCGGCGGGATGTTGGTCGCCATCCCCACCGCGATCCCCGAGCCGCCGTTGACCAGTAGGTTCGGGAAGCGCGAGGGCAGGACGAGCGGCTCCTGCTTCGAGCCGTCGAAGTTGGGCGCGAAGTCGACCGTCTCCTGGTCGATGTCGCGGAGCATCTCGGTGGCCAGCGCGTCGAGCCGCGCTTCGGTGTACCGCATCGCGGCCGCCCCCCAGCCGTCGATGTTGCCGAAGTTCCCGTGCCCGTCGACGAGCGGATAGCGCATCGAGAAGTCCTGCGCCATCCGCGCCAGCGTGTCGTAGATGGGCGAGTCCCCGTGCGGGTGGTACTTGCCCATCACCTCGCCGACGATCGTCGCGCACTTGACGTGCTTGCGCGGCGGCCGCAGGTTCAGCTCGTTCATCGCGAACAGGATCCGGCGATGAACGGGCTTGAGCCCGTCGCGGACGTCAGGCAGCGCGCGCCCGACGATCACCGACATCGCGTAGTCGAGATATGCCGAGCGCATCTCCTCCTCGAGCCCGCGAGGCTCGATGTTGCCGCCGCTGATGGTGTCGATCGATGACATGAGTCCTCCTACGTGTCCAGCGTGGCGAGCCGCGCGTTCTCTTCGATGAACGCCCGGCGTGGTTCGACCTGATCACCCATCAGCATCGAGAACACGAGGTCGGCCGAGGCCGCGTCGTCCATCGTGACCTGCACCAGCGTCCTCGAAGCGGGGTCCATCGTGGTCTCGCGCAGCTCGTGCGCGTCCATCTCGCCGAGACCCTTGAACCGGTAGTACTCGATCCCGCGCTGCGCGACCTCCAGCACCGTCTCCCGCAGCTCATCGAAGCTGGGCGCATCCTTGTTGTTGTCGTTCAGCTGCACGTGGAATGGCGGGGTGCCGACCAGGTCGACCAGCTCCCGGTGAACCTCGGCGAGCCGGCGATACTCCTCGGCCTCGAGCGTCGCCCGCGGGACGGTATGCGTGGTGGCCAGGCCGGTCTTCGACTCGATCGTGCGAATGACCACCTCGGTGTCGTTCTCGGACAGCAGCTCGGTGCTGTGCGACTCGCCGTTCTGACCGTCCTTGGCGATGTGGCGCAGCAGCGCCTCGACGTCGGTGATCTGCTCCTCGAGCAGGCGCGCCTGCTGTAGGAACGAGATCACCCCGTGGCCGTGCTCCGCGCGGAGCGCCGACGCCCAACCGTCGTACTGCTTGAGCAACCGGTTGAAGCGCTTCCACCGCGTATCTGTCAGCTTCAACGGCTTGTTGTACCGATCGAAGATCTCGAGCTTCTCGAACTTATCTCCGAGCAGGATGTCCTCGAGCTCGGACTCGCGCTCGATATAACGGTGCTTCTGGCCCCTGGTCATGCGATAGAGCGGCGGCTTGGCGATGTACACATAGCCGGCCTCGATCAGCGGCTGCATCTCACGGAACAGCAGCGTCAGCGCCAGCGTGCGAATGTGAGCGCCGTCCACGTCTGCATCGGTGAGCAGCACGATCTTGTGGTAGCGCGCCTTGCCGATGTCGAACTCGTCGCGGACGCCGGTGCCGATCGCGGTGATCAGCGCCTGGATCTCGGTGTTCTGGAGGACCTTGTCGATTCGCGACTTCTCGACGTTGAGGATCTTCCCGCGCAGCGGCAGGATCGCCTGGGTGCTGCGATCGCGTGCGCTGACGGCCGAGCCGCCTGCCGAGTCGCCCTCGACGACGAACAGCTCCGCCAGTGCCGGGTCCTTGACCGAGCAGTCGGCGAGCTTCCCGGGCAGCGCCGAGTTCTCGAGCGCGGACTTGCGCCGCGTCAGATCTCGGGCCTTGCGCGCGGCCGCGCGCGCACGAGCAGCATCGACGCTCTTGCGGATGACGCGCCGGGCGTCCTGCGGGTTCTCCTCGAGGAACTCGGACAGCCGGGCGTATACGACCGAGCGGACGAAGCCGTCCATCCCGGGATTGCCGAGCTTGGTCTTGGTCTGGCCCTCGAACTGCGGATCGGTCAGCTTGGCCGAGATCACCGCGGTGAGACCCTCGCGGACGTCCTCGCCCGTCAGAGCGTCGTCCTTGTCCTTCAGCTCGCCCTTGTCCTTCGCGTACTTGTTGAGTGCGCTGGTCAGCGCGGAGCGAAAGCCACTGAGATGTGATCCGCCTTCGATCGTGTTGATGTTGTTGGCGAACGAGAACACGGACTCCTGGTAGGAGGAGTTCCACTGCATAGCTACTTCGACCTGGCCCTCGCCGCTCTCGCCCTCGAACGAGATCACCTTGTTGGTGATCGGGTCCTTGTTGCGATTGAGGTACTTGACGAAGTCGACGATTCCACCCTCGTAGCGGAACTCGGCACGATGGCCCTCGCCGCGCTTGTCGACGAGCGTGATCCGCAGGCCACGGGTCAGGAACGCCGTATCGCGCATCCGCTCCTCGAGCGTCGTGAAGTCGAGATCCAGCGACTCGAAGATGTCCGCATCGGGGAGAAAAGTGATGGTCGTGCCGGTCTCGGTGGTCGGCTCGCCCTTCTCAAGGTCGCCGAGCGGCTTGCCGCGCTCGAACGACTGCGTCCAGCGGAACCCGTCGCGGCGCACCTCAACGTCGAGGCGCTCGGATAGCGCGTTGACGACCGAGACGCCGACGCCGTGGAGTCCACCGGAGACCTTGTAGCCGCCGCCCTCGCCGAACTTGCCGCCGGCGTGTAGAACCGTGAGCACGATCTCGACGGCAGGCCGTTGCTCCTTCTCCATGACCGCGACCGGGATTCCGCGACCATCGTCGACGACCGTCACCGAGTTGTCGGGACGAATCGTGATCTCGACGTTGTCGCAGTAGCCGGCCAGGGCCTCGTCGACCGAGTTGTCGACGACCTCATAGACGAGGTGGTGCAAACCTCGCGGGCCGGTCGAGCCGATGTACATGCCCGGACGCCGGCGGACAGCCTCGAGTCCCTCCAGGACCGTGATGTCCTGCGCGTCGTAAGTGTTCTGCTGAATTGGGCGCCCTGTGGCGCCATCGTCAATTGCCAACGATCCTCCGATGACATCAGAGACGCCCCGGATCCGCGCAACCTGGCGCGCGCCGGGGCGTCGAGAGTTGTGCACATAATGATAGCACGGCGGGGGTCGGAAACTGCCTGCGCGCTCGCTCCGTTTTGCCTGCAAACCCCGGAAAACGGACAGTATTTGTCGGGCCGCGAACAGGTCAGTTTCATCGCTTTTGTAGCACTCCCGAACCGGCCCGTCCGCAAGCGCGTTGCGAGGCCTCCAGAGCAACGCCTCCATACGCAATGCTCAACTTCTGCGCGCGTCCGCCGATGCTTACGCGAAGGGCTGCCGGCGAGACGACGTCGGCGACCGACGATGAGAGCGCAGAACGCCATCGAACGCGAGCCCAAGACGTCCTCTGGCCTGTCCGGCGCGCTGGCCCGTGCCCGCCACGTGCACCCCGTCTGGGGCCTGAATCTGCTGTTGATCGCTGCCGCCGTAGCGCTTTACGCGGGCCCGGTTCATGGCCTTCAGCCGCTCGCGCACCCGCATCTCCCCTGGTGGTCGATGGCGATCGCGTTCGCGATCGCCGAGCGCTGCGTGGTCCACCTTCACTTCCGGCGCGGCGCGCACTCGTTCTCGCTCGGCGATATCCCGCTCGTCTTCGGCCTCATCTTCTGCAGCTCGGACGCGTTCATGATCGGCTGCCTGCTCGGCATCGCAATCGTGATGCTGTTCGACCGCCGGCTGCCGCCGGTCAAGTTCGTCTTCAACATCTCCCAGCTGGCGGTGCACGCATGCGTCGCGATCCTCGTCATGCACGCGCTCGCGCCGGTGTCCGACGAAGTCGGGCAGCGCACCTGGGTCGCGGCGCTGGTCGCGGCGCAGGCCTCCGGATTCCTCACCGTCGCTCTGATCGCGACCGCGATCTCGCTTTCGGAGGGTCTGGTGAAGCTTCGCACGGTCGTCCACATGCTCTCGATGGACCTCGTGGTGACGCTCAGCAACGCCAGCCTCGGTCTGTGCGGGGCGGTCATAGCCTCCGCGGACGCGCGCGCGCTGCCGCTGCTGGCCGTCCCGTCGCTCACGCTGTTCGCCGCCTACCGGGCCTACCTGTCCGAGCGCGAGCGGCACAAGCGACTCGAGTTCCTGTACGAGGCCAACCGCACGCTCGCGCGCTCGCGTGAGATCGCCGACGCGCTCGAAGGCCTGCTCATGCGCTCGCTCGAGGCCTTCCGTGCCGAGCTCGCCGAGATCGTCCTCTTCGGATCGGAGGAGAATCCGTCGCTGCGGACGCTGGTCGGCCCCGGCAGCTACCGCGAGCTGATGGAGCCGGTCGACTCCGAGGTCGCCGACGCAATGCGCGAACTGATGGAGCGCAGTGCCGGCGGCGCGATCACCCTCGACCCCCCGTTCGGCGGCGCGCGACTGCAGCGCTACCTCGAGGCTCGGGGCGTGACCCACGCGATGGTGGCACCGCTCCCCGGCGAGGAGCGCGTGATCGGCGCGATCATGCTCGCCAACCGCTTCGGGGTCGTGCGCTCGTTCGGCCACGACGATATGCGGCTGCTCGACACGCTCGCCGGCAATGCCAGCGTCGCGCTCCAGTACGACCGCCTCGAGCAGGCGGTCACGCAGCTGTCGGTGCTCCAGGAGCAGCTCCACCACCAGGCCTACCATGACCCGCTCACGAACCTCGCCAATCGGTCACTGTTCACCGACAAGGTGAAGGCGGCGATCGGCGATCGGCGCGGAGAGCTCGCCGTGCTGTTCATCGATCTCGACGACTTCAAGACCGTCAACGACAGCCTCGGCCACTCGGCCGGGGACGAGCTGCTCGTGTCCGTCGCCTCGCGACTGCGCGCGTGCCTGCGACCCGAGGATCTCGTCGCACGCCTCGGCGGCGACGAGTTCGCGGTGATGGTGGAGGACAGTCACGACGCCGAGGCGGCGGCGGTCAAGGTCGCGCGCCGGATCATGGAGGCGTTCGTCCTACCCGTCGGGGTCGGCGCGGAGAGCGTCTCGGTGTGGTTGAGCGTCGGCATCGCTGCGAGCCACGGCGGTTCGGGCTCGGCCGAGGATCTGATCCGTGACGCGGACGTCGCCATGTACAAGGCGAAGACGTCCGGGAAGGGTCACTTCGAGGTGTTCCACCCAAGCATGGGCGAGGCAGTGCTCGAGCGGCACGGACTGAAGGAGGAGCTGCGGCTCGCGATCGAGCGCCAGCAGCTGACGCTGTACTTCCAGCCGATCGTCGACCTCGCCACCGGCGCGCTCGTGGCCGAGGAGGCGCTCGTCCGCTGGGAGCATCCGCGCCGAGGCCTCGTCGGCCCGTCGGAGTTCGTCCCGCTCGCGGAGGAGACCGGGCTGATCCTGTCGCTCGGGCAGTACGTGCTCGAGGAAGCGTGTCAGCAGGCGCGGCGTTGGCAGGCCCACAGCGACACCGGGCCCTGCGAGGGACGCGAGGTGGCGGTCCACGTCAATCTCAGCGCGGTCGAGCTGCGGGACCCAGACCTCGTCGGTCGCGTCCGCTCGACCCTGTCCGATGCCGGCGTCAACGCTCGAAGCCTCGTATTCGAGATCACCGAGACCGTCCTGCTCGAAGACTCCGAGCGGGCCAAGGCGGCGATCTCCGAACTCCGTGCGCTCGGGGTGAGGTTCGCGCTCGACGACTTCGGCACTGGTTACTCGTCGCTGAGTTACCTCCACACCCTTCCGTTCGACATCCTGAAGATCGCCAAGTCGTTCGTCGACGGTCTCGCGCGTCGGGGCCCCGAGGCGTCGTTCGTCCGTATGATCATCGAGCTCGCCCGCACGTTGCACGTAGCCGTCGTCGCCGAAGGGATCGAGACGCAGGAGCAGGCCGACGCACTGATCGCGCTCGAATGCGATTACGGGCAAGGCTTCCATCTGGGCCGGCCCGAACCGGTCAAGTCAGAGCTCCAGCTCCGCTCGGCCGCCTGATCGGGTCGTACATCTGTCCAAACCGCTAAGGCGGCCGCAGGTTCGAGCCGATGAACCTGCCACGAAGGACTGATCAGGGCATACCCGTCGCGAGGCGGGGACGCAAAGCCAGGGGTCTCATATTCCACTGAGATCGCCCAGCCGCCAGTTCGTTAGCTAATACGACTGCTCAGGGCAAACCCGTCGCGAGGCGGGGACGCAAAGCCAGGGGTCTCGAATGGATTCGAGATTGCCCAGCCGCCAGTTGGTCACTGGTTACAAGCTTTGCGACACGGAGGTTGCCCTGAGATGACACGTTCTGTCCAAATCGTCGAGCGGATGCGGTGGATGTCCGCGATCGTCGTCGCGGCCGTCGTCGCGGCCGTCGTCGCCATCGCGCTCGGCGCGACGAACGGACAGTTGCGGACTGTCGTCCCCGGCGCCTCCTCTGACCCCACGGCCGCTGGGTCGTCGGCCCCCCTTGATCCGCGCATCGCGACGCTTGCAGCGCGCCACCCCGGCACTGTTGTGCAGGCGATCGTTCAGTTCAATGCGCCGGTCACGCAGGTCAAGGCACAGTCCGACGCCACTCGCGCACATGGGCGGCTGATCGGGAACCTGCCGATCATCCACGGGCTCGCGCTCAAGCTGACCGCCGCTGAGGCGCGGGCGCTGGCGGCGAACCCCGACGTGCACGCGGTGTCACTCAATACCACGGTCACTCCGCAGAGCCTTCCCTACGGTCACCTTCCATTCCAGATGGTGGGTACGGGTCTCTCCGGCGGACAGCTTCAGACGACTTACGACCAGACGCTCGGCGTCCTCCCTCTCTGGAAGCTCGGTGTCACCGGCACCGGAGTTGGAGTTGCCGTCGTCGACACAGGCGTTGACGGTTCGCTTCCCGACTTCGCCTCGAAGGACCACGGCAGCTCGCGGGTCGTTGCGAGCGCGGTGGCCAATGCTGATGCCACCACCGCGACTGACAGTTACGGTCACGGTACGGATGTGGCCGGGATCATCGCCGGCAACGGCGACAATCGCGGCTCGGGGGATCCGCTGCACGGGCAGTACATCGGCGTCGCGCCGAATGCCAACATCATCTCGGTCAAGGTCTCCGACGAGACGGGCAAGGCAACCGTGCTTGACGTGATCTACGGACTGCAGTTCGCGGTGGCGCATCAGTCACAGTTCAATATTCGAGTGATCAACCTGTCACTCGACTCCACCACCCCGCAGTCGTACAAGACCGACCCGCTCGATGCGGCGGTCGAGGCGGCGTGGATGCACGGGATCGTCGTGGTCGCGGCCGCCGGCAACCGCGGCACGGCTTCGGACGCGGTCCAGTACTCCCCGGCGAACGATCCGTACGTGATCACGGTGGGTGGGGTCGACGAGAACGGCGGCGGCGACCCGACCGGTGACACGATTGCCTCGTGGTCCAGCCACGGCACGACGCAGGACGGCCTACAGAAGCCGGACGTTTACGCGCCGGGCGCTCACATCGTGTCGGTGCTCGCGCCGAACAGCAATTTCGCGGCCAGCTGCCCAACCTGCCTCGTCGGGAACGGCCAGTACATCCAGACGAGCGGGACATCGATGGCGGCGCCGATGATCTCCGGCCTCGTCGCCGACCTGCTCCAGATTCACCCGAACTGGACGCCAGATGAGGTGAAGGGTGACCTGACGAGCTCGGCCGCCACCGAGAACTCCTCCTTCCAGGAGCCCAATGCCGTCAAGGCCGCACTTCTCTGGAATCCGCCGGTCGCCGACCAAGGGCTCACGCCCAGCACCCTGGTCAGCGCCGCCACCGGCAACATCAACTACAACCTGTCGAGCTGGAGCCTGTCGAGCTGGAGCCGTGCCAAGGGCCCGCTCCGCGCCGGCTTCGCACTCTCGAGTTGGAGCTGCGACAGCTGCTCCGCGACCTCCGGAGCGGGTGCCGCCCCGAGCCTCGGGAGCTGGAGCCTCGGCTCGTGGTCGACGGTTCAGCCGCTGGGCTGACAAAGCTGGGGGCCCGTGGGGCTACGGGGGCAATAGGGGGCTAAGGAAGGGTCGGTAGGGGGCTGACAAGGCCGGTGGCGGGTGCCGTATCCCGTCGCCGGCCTTTCAGATTTCTAGGTCGGTCGGGTGGCCGTTCAGGCCCGCGGCGGCACCGCGACGCAACGGAGCCGAGTCACCCGTCCCGCGCGTAACAGCTTGTTGAGGCGGTCGAGAATCGCCGGCGCCATCAGATCGAGCTCTTGGGCCCATACCGAGGCCGAGCAGGACACGGTCACCACGCCGCCGCGCTCCGCGGTGGGCTGCGCCTCGCCGGCGATCGCAGCGCCCACCGCGCCTCGCCATGCCCGCTGAACGTCGGCGAGCAGGCTATCGGGCTCGAGCTCGTCTCGGATGTGGTCGATGGCCATCGACAGGGGCCGTGGGCTACGGCGGTACACGGTCATTCCGCGGCCATCGCGAGCAACCGTCCGCCCGACACCGCGAGCTGTGTCACATCGTCATCGGTCGACCCCGGCACGTGCTCGAGATCGGTCGCCGTGATCACGGACTGGCCAGGAGTCGAGCAGAGCAGCTCGACGAGTGCCTGCCGGCGATCGCGGTCGAGTTCGCTCATGACGTCGTCAAGCAGCATCACCGGAGGCGCGGAACGGTGCGCGGCGATGACCTCGCGCTCGGCCAGCAGCAGCGCGAGTAACGCGAGCCGTTGCTGGCCCTGGGACCCGTATGCACGCAGGTCGTGACCGGCGTGCTCGGTCGCGAGGTCGTCGCGGTGGGGGCCGTGCCCGGTGAAACCGCGCTCCAGGTCGCCGTCAAGCCGCTCCGCCAGCTCTCGAGCGAGCTCGGCGGGCTCCGTCGCCCGCGAGCGGGGTTTGTAGGACACGGCCGGGTCGTGCTCGAGTCCGAGCTCGGTCCCGAGACGCCGGAACGGGGCGCTCAGCAACTCGACGGAGCGGCGGCGGTCGTCCATCAGCGCGATGCCGTGGCGTGCGAGCTGCACGTCCCAGCTCTCCAGTGAGCCGCGCGAGCCGCGACCCGACCGGATCCTGCCGATCAGTGCGTTGCGCTGCGCGAGCGTCTGTGAGTAGAGCCGGCGCGTCTCGCTCCGCGCCGGCCAGAGCGCCGACACGAACTGGTCGAGATGGGCGCGCCTGACGGCAGGAGCGCCCTTGATCAGCTCGAGCCGGTCGGGGAGGAACACACTGACCAGCGGGCGGCTGGCGACGTCGAGCATCCGCTCGACCGCCGCGCCATCAACACGCATGACCTTCGGCTGGCCGGGCACGAACCCGACCGCCAACTCGTGCGCGCCATCCTCCCCCTCGCACGTGAGGACCGTCCGGGCCGCAGACGCGCCAAACCTCACCACCTCACGCTCGTTGCTCGTCCGGCACGAGCGGCCCGTGCACGCGAAGTACAGGCCCTCGAGTAGGTTTGTCTTACCAGCGCCGTTCGCGCCGGTCACGACGGTGAGCCCGCCCCCGAGCTCGACGTGGGCGTCGTCGTAGCAACGGAAGTCGCGCAGACTGAGGCCGACCACCCGCATCGCACTCAGGGGCTCGGGTCCGCCGCTCGCACGCTTCCACTCCTCAGACGTTGAGCCGGATCGGCATGATCAGGTACCGGAATCGACTGTCGTCCCCCGACTCGATCAGACCCGGACGCAGCGGGCTGATCAGCTTCATCAGTACGTCGCCCTCCTCGATGGCCTCGAGCCCAGCGCGCAAGAACTCAGGGTTGAAGCCGATCTCAAGCGGCTCGCCCTGGAACGACACGGGCAGCGACTCAAGTGCCTCGCCGACGTCGGGCGTCTGCGCGGAGATCGTCAGCTCCCCAGGCATGAACGACAGCCGGAGGGGCGCGTTCTTCTGCGCGAGCAGGCTGATCCGGCGGACGACCTCGGTCAGCTCGGCGCCCGCGAGGCGGAGCTCGTGCTCGAACGTCTCCGGGAGCAGCTGCCGGTAGTTCGGGAACTGCCCGTCGATTAGCCGCGAGGACAGAACGATGCCGCCCAGCTCGAACAGCACCTGGTTCTGCCGGACGCTGATCCGCAGCTGTTCGTCCTCGACGTGCGCGGCGACGCGGGCCAGCTCCTGGAGCGCGCGCGCCGGCACGTTGACCTCGAAGCCAGAAGCGAGTGCGTCCTCAAGGGTCGTCTCCTTGACGCTCAACCGGTATGAGTCGGTCGCGACCATTCGGAGCTCGCGGTCGGAGGCAGAGACGAGAATTCCGGTCAGGACCGGGCGCGTCTCGTCCCGGGATGCGGAGGTCGCGACCTTCAGCGCGGTCGCCACGAATGCCTCGACAGGGAGGGATACGACTCCATCCTCCTGGGGCTCGGGGAAGGGCGGAAAGTCCTCGGCTCTCAGCGTCCGAATGTGGAACGTCGCGTTTCCGGAGACGAGTTCGACGTCCTGTTCGGCGGCGCGCAGTTCGAGGGAGACGCCCTCGGCCGGGAGCAGGCGGACGACGTCGAGGATCAGACGCGCCGGCAGCACGACGGTGCCCTCGCGGACGACGTCCGCCTCCAGCGGGACCCGTAGACCCACGTCCATATCGGTTGCCTGGAGCTCGCAGCCGTCCGGGGAGGCGATCAGCCGAACTCCCGACAGCGCCTGGATCGCGCTGCGCGTCGAGGCCACTCTGCTCACGGTCTGAAGTTGTCGAAGCAGAGCCTCGCGCTCGCAGGAGATCTTCACGATGAATACCTCAATATGGATGTAGAAGTCATAGGGGTCTACGGATTGTTGACAACTGCCGAAATGGACGCAGCGAGCGGGAATACTGGCGTGTGCGAAGAACAGGCAAGTCTGTCAAGAGCGGCGGTCGGCACGGCCGCGGTCGATGATGTTTGTCAGCTCCTGCACCTCGTCAACAGCCTGTTGATCGATGTCCATACGCTCGGTCACGCGTCGGCACGCATGCAGGACGGTCGCGTGATTGCGCCCGCCAAAGGCGTTGCCGATCGCTTGGAGCGAGGCGTCGGTCATCGACCGCGTCAGGTGGATGGCCACCTGCCGCGGCCAGCTCACGCTGGCCGCCCGGCTCGAGGAGGTCAGCTGGGCCTGCGCCAGGCCGTAATACGAGGCGACGGCATTCTGGATCGCGTCAACCAAGGTTGACATCGTCGCCGTTGTCTCCAGTCTGGGGTGTATCTCGTCGAGGACCCGCTCCGCGAGCCGGACGTCTATTGGGAGCTGCGTCAAGGAGTGGTACGCGACCAGCCTGATCAGAGCCCCCTCGAGGACCCGGACGTTGTCGGTGATGCGGTCGGCGATCAGTTCGAGGACGGCTACGTCGGTTATGCGGATGTGATCGAGCGCGGCGCGCTTGCGGAGGATGGCGACGCGAGTGGCGTGGTCGGGGGGCTTGATCACCGCGACGAGGCCCGCCTCGAACCGCTCGCGCAGTCGCTCCTCAACCGACACGAGCTGGCGCGGAAGCCGATCGCAGGTGAGCACCAGCTGACGGCCGTTCTCGTACAGCGCGTTAAACGTGTGGAAGAACTCCTCCTCGGTCTTGGCCTTGCTGGCGAGGAACTGGACGTCGTCGATCAGGAGGACGTCAGCGTTTCGGTAGGCGTGCTTGAAGCGGTCGAGCGACCGTGACCCGATCGCTCGGATGAACTGGTTCGTGAACGCCTCAACGGTGGTGTACCTGACGACCGCCCCGCCGCCGAACGATAGGACGTAGTTTCCGATCGCGTGGAGGAGGTGTGTCTTGCCCAGGCCCGGCGGGGCATGGAGGAAGAGTGGGTTGTAGGCCTGGCCGGGAAGTTCGGCGACCGCCAGCGCCGCGGCGTGGGCGAGGCGATTCCCGTCGCCGATGATGAACTGCTCAAAGCTGTAGCGCGGGTTGAGCGCGCTCGTGGCGAGGTCGATGCCCTCGGTCGGCGTGTGCGCCCGCTGCGCCCGCTCGATGCCGTGGCTTGCGAGCTCGAGCTTGATGTCGGGCCCGAACACGGTCCGCGCGCAGCTCTCGAGGATCCGGGTGAACCGCTTGGAGACCCACTCGTACGTGGCCGACGGCGCATCGACCAGGACTGTGCCGTCGCGGACCGACCGGAGCTCGAGTGATGCCAGCCATATCTCGTAGGTGGAGTCACCCACGGCCCGCCGGAGCTCCGCGCGGAGCTCACGCCAGGCAACGGTGGGCTCGAGGTGCGCGGACAGCGACAAGCAACCCCTTGCGGGACGAAGACGACAGAAATACGAAGGGGGCGCCCGAGAACGCCCGGGGCGGCGAATATATCAGCGGCGAACCGGCGAGATGGACCGCCTCAGGGGCCTTGACGCAAAGCGCGAGAAAAAGCGTCGGGGCGCTCGGAGCCGGCTGGCGCGTCGGCTCCGCGAGGGCCGCGGCCCATCCGAATCTGCCGCAATCGCCGCTGCGTATACTGGCCTCAGTCCCGCTCCCCTGGGTCGTGAGCCATGAAACGCACCTATCAGCCGAAGAAGCGTAAGCGCGCCCGTACTCACGGTTTCCGCGCTCGCATGCGAACCCGCGCGGGGCGCCTCACGCTCAAGCGCCGGCGCGACAAAGGCCGCAAGCGCCTGACGGTCTGATGATGGGCCTGCCTGGCGGCCGTCCGCGGACCGGGCGGATGAGGCTGTCGCGCAGCGCCGATTTCGACCGAGTCTTCCGCCACGGCCGCTCGCACGCTGGCCGCGAGTTCGTGCTGTACGTGTTTCCGCGCGGGGAGGGGAATGAGCCGCGGCTCGGCCTTTCCGTCTCGCGGAAGGTCGGTGGCGCGGTCGAGCGCAACCGCGTCAAGCGGCTGCTCAGAGAGGCGTTCGCAATGGACGGCGACCGACTGCCGGCCGGCACCGACGCCGTGGTCGTCGCAAGGCACGAAGCGAACGCTCTTGCTGAACGTGAGGGTCTGGCCGGAATCCGCCGCGCGCTCGGGCAATTGCTCGAGCGGGTCGATCCTGCTGGCAGCGAGCGCGCAGCTTCGGGTGAGTCGATGCAATCGGATGAGTCGTCGGTCGAGCCGACGGAGGTGGCGGCGGCCGTGGCGGCGGCCGACGCGGGTGATGCCGCCGACGAGCGGGAGGACCGCGCGTGAACGCGCTCAGGTCGCTGGCGGTGCTGCCGATCAGGCTCTACCAGCGGGTGATCTCGCCGGCGTTCGGGCAGCGGTGCCGCTACTACCCGTCGTGCTCGGAATATGCCGCGCAGGCGATCCGCAGATTCGGCATACTCCGGGGGCTAGTCCTGGCCGGGTGGCGGCTGCTCAGATGTAACCCGTTCAGTCACGGGGGATTTGATCCCGTCGAGGAACAACGGCTGTTCAAGCCCCGAGCACCGGCCCCGAGCGCCTGACCATGTTTGTCACCGCAAACATCTTCCAACCGCTGATCGACATCTTCGAGTCGGTCCTGCAGTTCTTCCACAACCACATCGGGCTCTCATGGGGCTTGTCGATCGTGGCCCTGACGATCCTGATGCGGGCGATCCTGCTGCCGCTGACGGTCAAGCAGTTCCACTCGATGCAGAAGATGCAGCACATGCAGCCGCAGATGAAGGCGATCCAGGCCAAGTACAAGGACGACAAGCAGCGCCAGCAGCAGGAGATCATGAAGTTCTACAAGGAGAACGAGATCAACCCGCTCGGCTCCTGCCTGCCGCTGGTGGCGCAGATCCCGGTGTTCATCTCGCTCTTTTACATGCTGCGCCAGGACCTCCGGAAGAACATCTGTCCGGACACCCAGCACGCCTACCAGGTCAAGTACGCCGCGGCTCACCACATCACGCTCGCGCAGGCGGCGGGCCACACCACGCCCTGCGGGCCGAACAACGGCGCCGGCTTCCTGTTCATTCCCGACCTGACGAACAAGGCCACGGGGTGGGTGCTGATCGTCCTGCTCCTGCTCTACGTCGGGACCCAGCTGGCCTCGAGCTTGATGATGTCGAGCCCGATGATGGACAAGCAGCAGCGGAATCTAATGCTGTTCCTCCCGCTGGTCTTCGTCGTGATCGTGATCAACTTCCCGGCGGGCCTGATCGTCTACTGGATCACGACCAACGCTTGGACGATGGGCCAGCAGTACACGATCCGAAGACTAATCGGGCCCCCCGCACCGCCGGTGGCGACCGCCACCGGCCCGCCTGCCGACGGAGGAGGTGGTCGCGGCAAGGGCAAAGGCGATACGGGTGGCGGCGGCCCGCCACCCCCCAAAGATGACGACGATTCCGGTCCGAACGGTTCGTCCGGCTCCGGCGGCGGCCTTGGTGGCTTTATCCGCGGTCGGCCCAAGCGGGAAGCGGAGCCCGTCGCGGCAGGTAGTGGCAGCCGGAGTGGTAGCGGCAGCCGGAGCGGCAAGGCCGCGCCGCCGCCGCCTTCGCCGCGAAAGAAGAAGAAGCGCTCCGGACGTAGGAGGTAGATCGTGAACGCTGAGATCGGCGCGGCAGGCTCGCGCGTACAGGAGCTGCTCGAACAGATCGTCGCGGGCATCGGCATCGATGCGAGCATCTACGTCGAGGAGGACGCCGACGAGGTCCGCGCCGACCTCGAGGGCGACGACCTCGGTCTCCTGATCGGCCGCCACGGTCAGATGATCGACGCGATTCAGCACATCGCCTACCGGGTGGCCTGCAAGGGCGCCACCGTCCGCAAGCGCGTCGTCGTCGATGCAGCCGGCTATCGCGAGCGCCGCGCCGTCGCCCTCCGCGCCGCGGCCGACCAAGCGGCCGAAGCCGCCGTCCACGACCGCCGGTCGGTGACGCTCGAGGCGATGACCGCGCTCGAGCGCAAGGTCGTCCACGAGCACCTCAAGACCCGCCACGACGTCGAGACGTACAGCCAGGGCGAGGAACCCGACCGGCGGCTGGTCGTGGCGCCGCTCGTTGACTGAGCCGGCGCGTAGCCACGGAACCCCGATAGCTGCGCACTCGGCCGATCGCTCGGGTCGAGTTCGCGAGATTCGTCGCCATACCGGCACGAATATGCATTCGGCCTACGCGTGGCGGCGAGTGTCGAGTTTTCGTTGTCGCCGTGGCTGCCCGGCTCGAATGTCGCGCGCTTGCGTCGCGCGCGTCCTAGCCTGCTGCCCACCGAACGTGTGGCCGACGTCTCGCGTGCCCCGACGGGAACCATGCGATCCCTACGCCACGATCCGGCCTTCCGCCAACCCGGAGCCTCCTCATTCCCCGCCACTGTTTCACGTTTTTTTACGCGGTGAAACAGTTCCGTGTAGAACTCGTGACATGTCGGAGCTCACCGAGTTCGACCGAGGGCTGCTCGTCGGGTTGATGATCGGCGAGGCCTCGTTCGGCGGTGACGGTAAGCAACCACAAATCACGGTGCGGATGCATGTGCGCCACGAGGCGCTGTTCGGGTGGCTGATGGAGCGGTTCCCGGACGCGCGTCTTTACGGCCCCTACCACCACGGCGGCCGCTCCTATTACCAGTGGATGGCCCGTGGGACCGCGCTCGTGCGGGACGTTCTCCCGCTGCTGGAGGAGAAGCTGCACGGCGGACTCGACGGCTACGCGGCGGAGCGCTTCGAGGCCATGTGCAGCCGCTACGCCGGGTACATCGCCCGCGAGCGTGACCGGCTCGGGATTTCTGACTGACGCCGTGCCGGGAAGCGCTGAATCGGGTGGCGATCCCGAGGCCCGCGTGGCGGCCCTGGCCGAGCGCCACGGGCTCCCGCCCCACTCCACCACGCAACTCTTGGCGTTCCATCGCCTGCTCGTCGAGGATCCGCTTGCGCCGACCGCGATCCGCGATCCGCTGAAGGCCGTCGACGACCACCTGGCGGACTCGCTGGTTGGGCTCGAGTTCGAGCCGATCCGCGCGGCCGGGAAGCTCGCCGACCTCGGATCTGGCGCCGGCCTCCCGGGTCTGCCGCTGGCGATTGCGCTGCCCGAGACGAGCGTCGCGCTCGTCGAGAGCGCCTCGCGGAGAAGCGCGTTTCTCGAACGAGCCGTGGCGGTGTCCCATGCAGCGAACGCTCTCGTCGTCCACGCACGCGCCGAGACTTGGCCCGAGGGCCTGGCAGCTTTCGATGTCGTCACCGCCCGCGCGCTGGCGCCGTTGGCGGTCGTCGTCGAATACGCGGCCCCGCTGCTGGTCGTCGGAGGCGCGCTCGTCGCTTGGAGAGGCAGACGCAATCCGCGCGACGAGGACGCGGCGGGCCGCGCGGCGGCCCAGCTGGGTCTCGAGCCGGTGGAAATTCGCCATATGCAGCCATTTCCCGGCGCGGAAAACAGGTATCTCCACCTCATGTCGAAGGTTATGGAGACGCCTTCAGGGTTTCCGCGTCGTCCCGGAATGGCGCTCAAACGCCCACTCGGGGCCACATAGGACGCAACGAACCATCCGGGATCTGACCGCCGTCACCGGTAGCTTCAGCGTCCCATGGGGACCGTGTACGCAATCGCCAATCAGAAGGGCGGGGTGGGTAAGACGACCACGGCGGTGAACCTCGCCGCATGCGTCGCGGAGGCCGGCTACGAAGCGCTGCTTGTCGACATCGATCCGCAAGCCAACGCGACGATCGGCCTCGGCATGAGCAAGGAGGATCCGGGCACGATCTATGAGGTTCTGGTCGGCTCGGCCGCGCTCGAGGACGTCGTCCGGCCGACCGGGATCGAGCGGCTCTCGATCGTGCCGTCCGGTCCGGATCTCGCCGGCGCCAACGTCGAGCTCCCGCGGGTCGCCGGTTCCGAGATGCTGCTGCGTCAGGCGCTCTCGGGCGTGCGCGATCGCTACGCATTCACCCTGCTCGACTGCCCTCCCTCCCTCGGACCGCTGACAGTCAACGCCCTCGTCGCGGCCGATCGGGTGATCGTCCCCGTCCAGGCGGAGTACTTTGCGCTGGAGGGCCTCGCCGGCCTGCTCGACACGCTCACGCTTGTACAGCGCGAGCTCAATCCATGGCTTACTGTGGCCGGGATGCTGCTGACGATGCACGACGGCCGAACCCGGCTGGCGCAGGATGTAGAGCGCGAGGTGCGCGAGCACTTTCCCGAACTGGTGTTCGATACTGTGATCCCGCGCAACATCCGCGTCGGCGAGGCCCCGAGCTTCGGAAAGCCCGTCATCCACCACGATCCGCACTGCGCCGGCGCGGATGCCTATTTTGAGCTCGCTAAGGAGGTGGCCGCTCGTGGCTGAACGACCGAAGGGGATGGGCCGCGGCCTGGCGGCGATCCTGTCCGTGGCACCGCGCGACGAGCTCCAGGAGCTGCGCCCGATCCCGGTCGACATGATCGACCCGAGTCCCAACCAGCCCCGCCACGCGTTCGACGAGGACTCGCTGATGGCACTCGCGGGCTCGATCCGCGCCCGCGGCGTCCTCCAGCCCGTGCTCGTCCGTCCGCTCGTGAGTGGCCGCTACGAGCTGATCGCCGGCGAGCGCCGGTGGCGCGCCGCCAGGCTGGCCGAGCTCACCGCAATCCCGGCGGTCGTTCGCCGGCACGACGACGCCGCGTCGCTCGAGGTGGCGCTGATCGAAAACATGGCGCGCGAGGACCTCAATCCCGTCGAGGAGGCACGCGCCTGCGCCGCGCTCGTCGAAGAGCTCGGGTTGACCCGCGAAGACGTGGGCCTGCGTGTCGGGCGCAGCCGCGTCGCCGTCTCGAACCTGATCCGCCTGCTCGACCTCCCCGACGAGGCACTCGAGCTGATTGAGCGTGGTGACCTGACTGAAGGCCACGGACGCGCGCTCCTGCTCGCCTCAGATCACGGCATCCGCCGCACACTCGCCCGCGACGCCGCCCACCACCGCTGGTCGGTCCGTGAGCTCGAGTCCCGCGCCCGCGCCGCCGATACCCCCGCCGGCAAGCGCCGCCGCGGCCGCTCCCGTACAGCCCTCCATCCCGACCAGGCCGCGGCGATCGAGCTGATCTCCGACGCTCTGGCCGCGGCGCTCGGGCGCGATGTCGACGTGACCCCGGCCAAGGGCACCGCCTACCGGGTCCAGCTCAGCTTCGAATCGCTCGACGACGCGCTCGACGTCGCCCGCCGCCTTCGGGTCCGGGCCGTCTCCTGACCGCGGCCGAAGCGAACATAAGCGCGGCGCCCCGCCCCCACGGCCCGCGGGTAGAATCGCCCGAGACGGGCGATTAGCTCAGTCGGTTAGAGCGCTTCTCTGATAAGGAAGAGGTCCCAGGTTCGAGTCCTGGATCGCCCACCTTCTAGTTTGCAGGGAAAACGCTGCTCGCTGTGGTCTCGATCCTCACCGCCCGATCTCGCTTGCGGAACTCTGGCGGAACATCGGAAACGAGCCCGATGGTCCGCTACGCATGACCCGAGCACTACCGCAATTCGATCGAAGCGAAAAGCGAGGCAGGCGTAAGCTTTCTCCCATGACACCTGGACACGTGCGGCGCACCCGATTCGCTGACGCTGAGCGCGGTGACCGCTGTTCGGATCCCTCCCTCCGTTGTTCGTTTTGCTCACAGACGACGGGCCAAGTCGCGAACGTTATAGCTGGGCCAGGGGTAGCGATCTGCAGCGATTGCGTCGCCCTGTGCGTCGAGATCCTTGCCGAGAAGGGCGACACACCGGACGACGAGACTCCGGCGCAGTAACCCGGTCACGAACAGTCTCCATGCCGAGGAGGGCAGGCGCTGAGCGACGGCGCGAAGCCGTTGCGCTGCTTCCGCTTCGGGCTAGAAGCAGCAGTCCGGCAGGCTCTTCGCGACAACTGGTCACGTCGACTTCGGCAGGTGTCCGCAACGGTCGATTGCAAAACGGCGACCGTTCTGCTCACTCTCGGTAGTCGGCGTTGTCGTTGAGCTGGCGCGTTTTCACCGCTTCCGCGGATCTTCTCGTTGGACGCTTGGCCAGCTATCAAGAAATTCTTGACTCCAACAAAGGCTCATGATCCGTTTATAGCGAAAGTTACTCTCAACAACGGAGCAAGTACGCGCATGGTGGACCTTTCAGTGGACAGCGTTGATAAGGCAGGCCTGCAAAGTCTCTATCAGAAGGACCGTGCAGCCAAGGCAGTGTTTGACCATCTCGCAAGCCGCGAGCGGAATTGGAGCGAGACGACAGTGGATCGCCTGGCTCACAATGTCTGGAACGCGGGTTCGGACGCGTCTCGCGCGGAGATCATCGCGGTTCTTCGCAAGCTTGAAGCCACCGGTTGCGGAACATTCATCGTTGGTCGCGGCGGTTACCCGTCGCGATTTCAATGGCATGTCGGGATGGTCGAGGTTGGGCGCTACGCGGCCGGTCAGCCCGCCGTCATTGAGGAGGTCGATCCCGAAGCCCCGACCGATGAGCAGGAGGAGGAGTCGCTGACATCGACCCAAAACGGCCGTCGAGAACCGGCCATCCGCGAAATCACACACGCATTCCAGTTGCGTCCAGACCTGCTCGTCTCGTTCAAGTTGCCCGCGGACCTCACCACGACCGAGGCGGCCCGGCTGGCGGACTTCCTGAAGACGCTGCCGTTCTGACCGAGACACGCCCCCGAAACAGGCGACACCGGCCCAGGCCCACGCCGCCAGCGTGATCGGGCCGCGGCTTTGCGCGACAGCCGCCGCGGTAGACAATCGGTCCGGGCTTTCCTCCGTGTCCCCCCCGACAGGGTCAATGGTCCGCCACCAAGTGCACTTCATCGCATTGCTCGAGCGCAGTCCTAGCTGCGGAGATCAGAGCGTCAAGATCGGCATATCGCTGACCCGTGATCGAGTCAATGACGTGCGTTCGGCTACACGTTCGGGCCGAGCGGGCACGAATTCGCGCCGTACCTAACCGAGACGCTCCCGTCCGAGGGCGCGCTGTTGACCAACTACTACGGGATCGGGCATGACAGCCTCGACAACTACATCGCCGAGATCTCAGGTCAGTCGGGCAACTACGCGCTGAACGAGGACTGCGGCATCTTCAGCCCGTTCATCCAGTTCGGCGGCGAGAACTTCGAAAAGTTCATGAGGTACGGACAACTCTCGGGCGGTGGCTGTGTGTTTCCGCCATACGTCCCTACGATCGCCGGTCAGCTCACCAGCGATGGCCTGACCTGGCGGGAATACGCGCAGGACGTGGGCAACGACCCGCACCGCGCCGGGACGGTGATGACACCGGACGGTCCCGCGTGCGGGCATCCGAAGTTGTACGGGGTCGATCTCACTGGCACGACAGGCCCAGTGAATGACAGTTACGCGCCGCGCACAATCCGATCATGTATTTCGAGTCGATCATCGGTAAGAAGAGTTACTGTGACTCACACGTACTGTCGCTGTCGCCCCTCGCAGGCGACTTGAAGAGCGTCGCCACGACGCCGAACTACTCGTTCGTCACACCCAACACGTGCCTCGACGGTCACGATTGGCCCAAGTGCCAGGACGGGACACTGCGCCTCCCGCCGACCCTACCCTATTCGGCCTCAAGCACGTGGGTAACGCCCAGCAGCCACAGCTTCACTCGTTCGGCCCCGACGTCTACACGCAGCCGAGCGGCTGAGGTGTCACGCTCGCGGCGACGGCGCTTGTCGCCGCCGCCGCGCGATCTGGTCGAGCCCCGCGTTTGCCGATGCGCGAGCGGAGCCCGCGACGGGCCCGGAGCGGACCACACCTCGGATCTGCGTTTCACGGGCTTTCACAGGATCGAGTTCGACGTGTGGACGCGCGGAGACATCGCCGCCCGCTACGACCGGCACGGCGACGCTCGCCCCCGATTCCGGACGTTCTCCACATCGGCGGCGGGTCGTAGCGCTCGACCGTGGCGAATTCGTCGCTCGCTCCGGCCTCCGCGCCGTGGGCACGAGATCGCGTGCCGCCGGCTTTGGTTTGAGTACAGGATCGCTGGCGAATCACGCCGCAGTTAAACTGGCGTGCGTGGGCGGTCCGACCTCGGGGCAGATCGAGAGCTATCGGCGCGACGGGTTTTTGATCGTCGATCGGTTTCTCGAGGCTGACGACCTCGAGCGCATTCGCGAGCACTTCATGAGCGTGTTCGAGCACGAGTGGGAGACGGGGCTTGCGCCCGACGAGGTCAACTATGTGCCGGGGGTGACCGCGCCCGACCTGACCCGCCAGCTGTGCAACGTGTGGAAAGCCGACCGCGTGCTGGCCGGCGTCACCCTGTCTCGGCAAGTTGGCGAGTTCTCGACGCGGCTCGCGGCGCTGCCCGGCGCGCGGCTGGCGCAGGACAACGCGATCTGGAAGCCCCCGTCGGGAAAGGCGTTGCTGTGCCACCAGGACGCCGCGTATCTGGACCACCTCGATCCCCCGAACATGACGACGTGCTGGATTGCGCTTGACGATACGGCTGCCGACACCGGGACGGTCTATTACGTGCGCGGTTCTCATCTATGGCCGCACGCCACGCTCGGTGGAACGTTCCACGCGCCGGACGATTGGCTCGCTCACGCGCGACGCTCGATTCCGACTGGAACGGAGCTTGAGATGGTCCCGATCGAGGTTCCCGCCGGCGGCGGCGCGTTTCACGATGGTTGGACGTTCCACGGCAGTCCTCCGAACGAGCGCGCGGACGCGCAGCGCCGCTCGATCATCAGCCACATGATCTCGACCGACACTCGGTGGGACCCCGAGCACCCTCACCCGATCTACTCGCGTTACCGGCGGCCCGGCGAGATCGACCTCGACGAGGCCTTCTTCCCGGTTCTATGGCGCGACGGATACAGGACGCCGTGGCTGTCGGAATACGCGCCGGCCGGAGTTACGATCTGAGTGACCCGAAGCGTTGGCAATCCCCCTGCATCGATCCCGGACGTAGAGGCGTTACGCGACTGCTGGCATCCGGTTGCCTACGCTGATGCACTGGGGTCCGATCCAATTCGGGTGATGCTGCTCGGCGACCCGGTGGTGCTCTGGCGCGACTCCAACGGTCGGCCCCATGCGCTCAACGACGTGTGCATTCATCGCGGGACCGCGCTCTCGCTGGGCCGGGTCATCGATGACCAGTTGATGTGTCCGTATCACGGCTGGCGCTACGGGTCAGACGGGAGATGCAAGGCGATTCCGCAACTCGCCGGCCCGACGCAGGTCCCTGGCAAAGCGCGCGTCGCCGCCTACGAATGCACATCGCGCTACGGGATCGTGTGGGTGGCACTGGGCGGGCCGCGCTGGCCACTCCCCGAGGTTCCCGAGCTCGAGACATACGAGGGATGGCAGGTCGTGCGGTGCGGGCCGTACTCGTGGAAATCGGACGCTTCCCGGCAGGTCGAGAACTTCACCGACTTCGGACATTTCCCTTGGGTTCACCCGGGGCTCCTCGGCGATCCCTCTCGCCCGGTCGTTCCTCGTCACAGCGTCGACATCGACGGTCACGTCCTTCGCTACGAGATCGTTCGGCCGGAGTCGCCCAACACCGAGGAGTTCCCGGTCTTTGCGAACGAGCAGACCACGGCGCCCGAGCGCCGCAGTCGCTACGAGCTTCACCTTCCGTACACGATCGTGCTGCGGCTGGGCTGGGGTGGCGAGCGAGGGATGGTCTACTTCTTCGCGTCCCAGCCGACCGGCGACGAAGCCTGCGCCGGCTACCTGATGATCGGTCGCAACTACGATCGCGACCAGCCGGTCGGCGTGCTCCAGGACTTCGAGGACACGATCTTCGAACAGGACCGCCGGATGGTCGAATCCCAGCGACCATGGAAGGTCCCATTCGACCTGGCCGCCGAAATGCACTTGAAGTTCGACGCGGTCGCCGTCGCCTACCGCAGAGCCATGAGCCGCAACGGACTGGCTGCCGCCGCCCGGTCCTGAGCGCTCATCCGCTTCTGGCGATCGCTCCGACCGCGCTCGGCTCCACGCTGAACAGCGACTCGAGCACCGCGCCGAGCAGGCTCGGATCGTGAACGGGGAAGCGACCGGCCTGGAGCGAGTGGGCGAACCCGACGAGCCGGTTGCGCGCGAGCGCAGGAGCATCGAAGTGCAGCTTGGCGTCGGGGTCGTATAGGACGCCGTCCACCCGAACCCCATGGGCGCGTAGCGCGGTCAGGTGGTCCTCCGCCGTCATCCCGACCGTCTCGCCGCGTCCGGGGTCGAGGTTGCAGAGCCAGAGGACCCGGGCGGGGGTGCGGGCTAGCGCCGAGACGATCTGCGGGAGCGCGCTTGTCGCGAGCGTGCTCGTATAGAGCGACCCGGGGGCGAGCAGCACCCAGTCCGCGCCCTGGATCGCTTGAACCGCGGCGAAGGGAGTGCGGGGCCACTGCGGATCGAAGCGCAGCCGAACGATGCGGTCCGCGGCGTCGCCGATCGCGGATTCGCCGGCGATCAGCCGGTCGCCGGTGTCGGCGAGCAGCCTGACCGGCTCGACGCTTGCCGGCAGAACGCAGCCCGAGATGCCCAGCCACTGTCCCAGCCACCGACTCGATGACTCGAGGTCGCCCAGCGAATCCATCAGCGATTGGATCAGGAGGTTGCCCACAGGATGTCGGCCGTAGCGCGTCTGCAGCGGCCGCGACATCACGGTCGCGAGCAGGTTCGTGCCATCGCTCAGCGCGACTAGCGAGCGCCGGAGGTCGCCAACAGCCGGGCCGCCGAAGCGCCGCCGAAGGTCCCCCGACGAGCCGCCGTCGTCGGCCGTCGTGACGATCGCGGTCAGCTCAACCGGCGCGTCCCGCAGGGCCGAAAGGACGGCGGCGACGCCATGGCCACCGCCGAGCACCGCAACGCGTGCTGTCGTCGACATGCTCATTCAACGGTTACGGTCGTGGCAAGATTGCGCGGCTGATCGGCGTTAAGCGCCCGTTCGCGAGCGACGTGAGACGCGAACAGCTGGAGCGGCGCGGTCGCAAGTGGTACCTGAAGGATCGGATCGATTGCGGGCACGTAGAAGGTGTGCTCGGCGTGTTCGGCCAGCTCCGGCGATCTCCTGCCCGCGCTCGCCACCACCGGGGCGTCGAGCCGCGCAGCTTACGTGGCTTCGACGATCGTTAGGCGGTTGCCGTCCTGGTCGCGGAGGGCGAACATCGGCGGGATACCGGGCCAGCGCAATAGCTCGTCGACATCGACGGCGTTCGTCTCCAGGTCGGCATGAAGCGCGACGGCATCGCTGGTCGCGAGACGGATTCCGGTCTGCACCCCGGCCGGGACGCCCTCGGCGCTCGGCACGAGCGCGAGCGTAACGCGCGCGCCCGGAGGAGCCACCTCGATCCAGCGCCCGCGAGCCTGAGGGAGCGGAGCGTCGCGGCGAATCTCGAACCCGAGCTTCTCGGTGTAGAACTCGAGCGCGAGGCCCTGGTCGGTGACGGGGACGCCGATGGTTAGAACGTCGGTGATGGGTGTCTGGTCGTTCATGTCGTTCTCCTGTGCGTTGCCTCAGCGTTCGAATGTGTTCTTGAGCGCGGCAAGGCGCTCCCGCCAGTAGGCCTTCATGCGCTCGGCCTCAGCCGCGTCCGCGAGGCGCCTGTGCTCGAGCGCGGCGGTACTGCTCGCCTCGCCCTTCGCCAGGAACGTGACGTTGACCCGTGTGCCGCCGTCACCCCAGTCGAACCGCGCTGACCGCGGCCTGGTGGCGGTCCGTTCGCGCAGTCGGCCGTCGGGCAGCCACCGCTCGCGCCGGCGCTCGTCGACGAACGCGTCGAACAGCGCGTCGACGGGCGCCGCCACCGTCCTCGACGCGGTGATCGCGAATCCGTCGTCCTTCTCGCCGACGACGCGCAGGCCGCGGGTGCGCTCGTAGCTCGCCGCGATCGCCTGGACGTTCCACGCCAGCGGGTGGAGGCCCTGCTGCTCGGCAAGCCAGCGGGCGGTCTCGCGGTGGGCGCGGTTCGCCGCGCCCCAATCGTCGAGCATCTCGAACCACTCCTCCCAGCCGCGCCCGGTTCGCCGGCGGATCGATTCATCAGAAGTGGCGAGCTTCACGTCCTTCAAGCCGTCGCCGTCCTCGGCGCCGAGCAGCATCGCGCGCGCGGTCGTGTAGCTCTCGCCCGTCTTCTCCATTCGCGCGCGTACGAGGCGCTTGAACGACTTGTGCTCGGTCATCGCTGTACTCCCTTCAACGGGCGCGGCCCCGCAACTCACGCTCGCGGCGCCCCGCCGGAAAGGGCAGCGACTCACCGACGTCCCGAGGGCACGGGCCCCCTTTGCCCCCGCTTGCACCGGCGGCGTGAGCACCGGAATCGGAGGTTGGGCGCGGGACGGCGCCGAACAACGATATTGCTAGCACGTACGACGGTCCCGCGCGGAAAAACTCATCGCTGACGCCGGCAAAGATACGGTTCTCCCCGTGCCCGAGCCACCATCGGTCTACGACCACGTCGTGTGGATCGTGATGGAGAACCACTCCTACGGCCAGGTCATCGGATCCTCCGAGGCTCCCTACCTCAACAAGCTCGCCGGACAGGCGGGCCTCGCGACGAGCTTCTACGCCGAGGCGCACCCCAGCCTGCCGAACTACATCGCGATGACGTCGGGCTCTACCCAGGGCATAACCGACGACAACGCGCCGGCGGACCATCCATTGAGGGTGCCGAGCATCTTCAGCCTCCTGCCGGGCGGCGAGTCCCGGTCGCTGGAGGACTCGATGCCGGCGAACTGCAGTCGAACCGACTCCGGCAACTACGCGGTCCGCCACAACCCCCAGGCGTATTACTCAAACCTCGGGAGTGAGTGCGCTCGGTACAACGTTCCGCTGGCTGACCCACCCGACATTTCGGCGCGGTTCACGTTCGTGACTCCGAACCTCATCAACGACATGCACGACGGCACCGTGGCCAACGGTGACACGTGGTTGGCCACGTTCGTGCCAAAGCTACTTGCGAGTGCCGAGTACGCCGCCGGGCACACGGCGGTGCTCATCACCTGGGACGAGGACGACGATCTGAGCGGGAACCACATCCCGACGTTCGTGATCGCGCCCTCGGTCGTGCCGGGGACCCGGGTCTCGGCGAAGCTTGATCACTACTCGATGCTCCGCGCCACCCAGGAGATGCTGAACGCGGCGCCGCTGCTCGGGAACGCCGCCACCGCGGTCGACATGCGGGCCCCGTTCAATCTGTAGCGACCAGCGACGCCGGCTACTCGCCGGTCTCGAGCGCCGGCTGACGTACCGGCTGGCCTGCCTGCTGCACGACGACCCGGCGTGTGCGGAATGCGACCGCGCCGACCCCCGCCAGCGCCACCGTCACGAGGCCGGCGCCGACGAACACCGCGCGCGCGCCGGCCAGGGTGAGCAGCGCGCCGGCGCCGAGAAAGGCCGCGACGAACGCGATGTTCTCGAGCACGTCTTTGAGGCCGAACACGCGGCCGAGCATGCGCTCCGACACCATCTCCTGCATCAGGCGCATCTCGGGCCCGACCAGCAGGTTCTCTCCCAGGCCGATGAACGTGAACGCGAGGAGCGCGAGCGGGAGGTTCGGAGCGAGCGCGGCGACCGCCATCGCGACGCCGGACAGTGCGATGCCGAACAGCCAGCGCCGGCGCAGACCGTCGATGTCCGAGCCGGCGCGCGCGTTCGTCCAGCTGCCGGCGACCATACCCAGGCCGTAGAGGGCCATCAGCACGCTGTAGCCCGACCCGCCGACGTGAAGCGGCCCGGTGGCGAGCAGCGGCGCAATTACGTTGAACATCGCGCCGGTCAGCACCACCAGCGCGCCCACGCCCATCAGCACCGGCACGCCTGGCGACGCGAAAGCGGCTCGCGCGCCGGCACGGGTATCAACCCACACCGAGCCAGGGAGGCTTTCGTGCTCCATGTCGTCGACGTCGTCCGCGACAACTGCCGCCGGGCCGAGGTCGACGCCGCTGAGCAGGATGGCGGACACGACGAAGCTGACCGCGTCAAGCACGAGCACCACCGGGGCTGTGGTGATCAGCAGCAGTCCGGCGGCGATCGCCGGGCCAAGCATTAGACCCGTATTGATGCTCGCGTAGAACATCGCGGTCAGCTGCGAACGGCGCTGCGGCGGCACCATTCCGGGCAGCGCGGCGTTGATGGCCGGGCGGAACAGTGCAGTCCCCACGCCGGCGAGAAGCGCGAACGCGACGGTCGCGGGGAACGAGGGGACGATCGCGAGTGCGACGAAGCAGGCCGCCCTCATCAGGTCGGCGCAGACGGCGAGGCGCCGGCGCGAGACTCGGTCGGCGAGCGAGCCGAACAGGGGAGACAGAACGATGCCGGGCAGGAACTCGCCGAGTAGCACCAGCGCGATCGCCCAGCTGGAATGGAGCCGCTCGTAGGCCACGAGCAGCAGCGCGACATAGGCCGCGCCGGTGCCGACCTGCGACTGGAAGAATGCCGCGAAGAACCGTCGCAGCGCGGGCCTTTCTCTGAGGAGCGCGAGCACCGTCCAGCTTTAATCGGCTTTTAGGCTGGCCGACGTGAGGGAAAGGGTGATGACATCGTTCGGGGTATGTCGATAACCAACCTTGTGCCGCCGTCGGCGACGCTGGCGGTCAACGAACGCATCCGCCGCCGGATCGAAGCGGGTGAGCCGATCCTCCACCTCGCCTTCGGCGAAGCCGGGCTGCCCGTCCCGGAGGAGGTCGTCGATGCGCTCACGCGCGGCGCCCCGGACAACGGTTACGGCCCGGTGGCGGGATCTCCTCGCGCGCGGACTGCCGCCGCCGGCTGGTTCGACCGCCGTCGGCTGTCCACCGATCCTGACCAGGTCGTGATCGCCCCCGGCAGCAAGGCGCTGCTCTGGGCCCTTCTGGCGGTGCTTCCGGGTGACGTCGTCCTGCCCCAGCCGTCGTGGGTCAGCTACGCGGCCCAGGCGGCGCTCGCGGGCAAGCGCGTGTGGGGCGTCCCAATCGCCGCCGACGGACCCGGAGGGGTTCCCGATCCGGCGGCGCTCGAGGAGACGCTCGGCGAGGCCGCTCGGCAGGGCCACCGTCCCGGGGTGATCGTGCTCACGCTGCCCGACAACCCGACGGGTACCGTGCCCGACGCCGACCACGTACGCCGCACCGTCGAGATCGCCGACGCGCACGGACTCGCGATCATCTCGGACGAGATCTACCGCGATCTCGCGCACGATCCAGGAGCGGTCCGCAGCCCCGCCGAGTACCTGCCCGAACGGACTTACGTCACGAGTGGACTGAGCAAGAACATGGCGCTCGGCGGATGGCGGATCGGCTTCGTCCGTGTGCCGGAGAGCGCAACCGGCCGCGCCGCGCGCGAGGCCGTGCTCGGGCTGGCCAGTGAGGTGTGGTCGAGCGCGCCCGCGCCGATGCAGCACGTCGCCGCGCACGTGCTGAACGAGCCGCCGGAGGTCGTCGCGCACATCGACCGCAGCCGTCGCCTCCACCGCGCGACCACGCTCGCGGCCCACGACCGGCTTGTGACGGCGGGCATCCGCTGCCGGCCTCCGACCGGCGGCTTCTACCTGTATCCGGACTTCGAGCCGGTGCGCCCACAGCTGGCCGCCGATCGAGTCGACGGTGGCGACGCGCTCGCCACCCACCTACTCGAGCGGTTTGGAATCGGCGTGCTCAGCGGGGTCGCGTTCGGCGATGAGCCGGATGCGCTGCGCTGCCGGATGGCGACGAGCCTGCTCTACGGGCAGAGCGACGATCAGCGCCGGCAGGCGCTCGCCGCCGAGGACCCGGCGACGCTGCCGTGGATCAAGAGCAGCCTCGAGCGCCTAGGTGAGGCCGTCGCGGCGATTCGGACCGATCGGGTGGCCGGGACACGATCGTCCGCCGTCGGCGGGTAGGCAGCGAGACAACGACCAGTTGGCGTTCAGGCTCCGTCGGGCTCAACTCGGCGAGAGCGGGGCCGGCGAGAAGCGCTCGACCGCGCGCCGGACCTCGCCCAGCTCGTTCTCGGTGAGCGGCAACCGCGGCGGACGGCACGGGCCGCCTCCGATCCCCAGCTCGTCGAGCGCGGCCTTGAAGTACTGGACGAGCTTGGGCTTCATGTCCAGGCGCGCGAGCGGCAGCAGCTCGGCGTACAGCTCCCGGGCGCTGGCGAGCTCGCCGGCGACGCACAGGTCGAACAGACGCACGGACTGAGAGGGCAGCACGTCAGCCACCCCCGAGACCCAGCCCACGGCGCCCGCGCACAGGCCCTCGAGTGCCCAATCGTCGCCGCCGACGAGCACGTCGATATCCGCGCACAGGTTGACGAGCTCAGCGATCCGCCGGGCGTCGCCGGAGGTCTCCTTGAACGCGGCGATCATCGGCACCTCTCGCGCGATGGTCGCGAGCAGCTCGGGTTCGAGATCGCTGCCGCTTCCGAGCGGGTTGTTGTAGACGAGCAACGGGAGGTCGGTGGCCCCCGCTACCGACCCGAAGAACTCGATGAGCTCGCGCTCGTCGGCGCGATACAGCAGCGGCGGCAGGACCATCGCGCCGTCGGCGCCGGCGGCGGCCGCATCCTTCGCGTATGTGGCCGCCTGCTCGGCGGTCGGCGCGGAGACCCCCGCGCAAACCGGAGCCCCACCGGCGGCGCCGACGACTGTCTCGATCACCTCGCGGCGCTCCTCGCGCGAGAGGCTGCCGCCCTCGCCGACCGTCCCGTTCGGGACGATGCCGTGGACGCCCTCAGCGACGAGCCATTTGACCTCGGAGGCCACCGCCTCGTGGTCGACCGTGAGGTCGGCGCCGAAGTGGGTGACGATCGCGGCGTGTACGCCTTTCATCGGAGTCCTCCTGTCGTTGCTCTCAGTCGTTGCGCGTAATGGCGCCCAAGTGATCTCACCCGTTCCGGGCGGGCGAGCGCGCGAGCGGGATCGAATGCGGCGAGCAGCTCGCTGCGGCGCCCCTCGAGCAGCAGCGGGGCAAGGAGCTCGCCGGTGAGCGGCGCCAGCGTGATCCCGAGCGTCGCATGGCCGGTGGCGAGGTGGATACCGTCCCATCCGGGGACGGGACCGATGAACGGGAGCCCGTCGGGGGACAGCGAGCGCATCCCCGCCCAATCCCGCGGCGGGCCGGGCATCTCCCACCCGGGGAGGGCGTGCTGCGCCGCCACCGTGATCGCCTCCAGGCGCCGTGCGCTCAGGGTCAGGCATCGGGCGCCGAGCTCGAGCGTGCCGGACACCCGGACCGCGCCGTCGTAGACGCTGATCGCGACCTTCGGCGCCTCCAGATACAGCGCGTGGCGCGGTCCGCTCGGACCTGACGCGTACGTGCGGCTGTAGCCCTTCGCCGCCGCGATCGGCACCCGCGTCCCCAACGTAGCGAGCAGCCGTGCCGATCCGACACCGTGGGCGAGCACGACCGCATCAGCTCGTCGCATCACCGATCGGCTCTCGACGATCCAGGTCGAGCCGTCGCGGATCAGGTCCTCGACCGGAGAGTGCTCGAAAACCTCGCCGCCGCCGGCGACGAGCGCTCGCCGGACGCCGTCGCAAAGCATCTCGGGGCGGACCCGGCGATCGCCGCGCGCGATCATCCCGCCGACCACGCCCTCGCTCAGGGCGGGCTCGAGCGCGCGCAGCTCGCCCGTCGACAGCCGATCCAGCGGGTCACCGGCGCCGACGCCGCGGAGTTCGTCTGCCACGTGCCACAGGTGCTCGAGCTCGGACTGCTCAAAGGCCGGGTACAGCAGTGGCTCGTCGTGCAGCTCGAACTCGACCCCGCGCTCGGCGAGGCGGTCGAACGCCGGCCCTGCGAGCGCCGCGGCGCCTTGCAGCGCGGTCAGTCCCCGCTGGTAGGCGGGGCGGGCGCAGCTGACGATGAACCGGGCGATCCACGCGAGCATCGCCGGCGACAGCGTAGGACGGATCCACAACGGACCCGACGGATTGACGAGCCACCGCAGCGAATCACCGATTACCCCAGGGCCGGGGACCGGGACCGCGAGCGATGGCGTGATCCAGCCGGCGTTCCCCGCCGATGCGCCGGCTCCGCAGCGCTCGCGCTCGAACACGGTCACCTCGCCGCCACGGCTGGCCACCGCCTCCGCGACGCACAGGCCGACGGCCCCGCCGCCGATCACGATCACCCGCGCCACGACGCCTCCTCACCGGCTCCTACAACGCGAAGCCCGCCGGGAACGGGTCGGTCGGGTCGAGCAGGTATTGGCTCATGCCGGTGATCCAGGCACGCCCGCTGACCTCGGGCACGACCGCCGGTACCGAGCCCAGGCTCACCTCCTCCAGCAAACGGCCGGTGAAGCGGCTCCCAATGATCGACTCGTTGACGAACGCCTCGCCCACCGCCAGCTCGCCTCGAGCGTGGAGCGCGGCCATCCGCGCCGAGGTCCCGGTTCCGCATGGCGACCGGTCGAGCCAGCCCGGATGGATCGCGGTCGCGTTGCGCGCGTCCGCGCCGTCTTGGCCCGGCGCATAGAACACGACGTGCTTGCAGCCGCGGATCGCGGGATCGACGGGATGCACCGGCAGCGCCGAGGCATTGATCGCCGAAATGATCTCGAGTCCGCGGTCGATCAGCTCCTGCGATTGCGCCGGCACCGGCTCGAGCCCGACCGACGCCGCCGGGATCAGCGCGTAGAAGTTTCCGCCGTAGGCCATGTCGTAGCTGACGGTTCCGAGCGAATCGACCTCGACCTGGGCGTCGAGCTCGGCCACGAACGCGGGCACGTTGCGGAGCCGGACCCGCTCCGCGCGGCCTTCGGACACCGACACGGTGGCCTCGACGACTCCGGCTGGCGTGTCCAGCCGAATCACGGTCTCGGGTTCGGTCACCGCCACCATCCCGGTCTCGACCAGCACGGTCGCGACCCCGATCGTTCCATGGCCGCACATCGGGAGCAGTCCCGAGACCTCGACGAACAGCACGCCCCAGTCCGCGTCGGAGCGGGTCGGCGGTTGCAGAAACGCCCCCGACATCGCCGAATGCCCCCGTGGCTCGCGCATCAGCAGCAGCCTCAGATCGTCGAGATGTGCCTCGAAGTAAAGCCGGCGCTCCTGCATCGAGTCGCCGGGGATCGGGCCGAGGCCGCCGGTGATCACGCGCGTCGGCATTCCCTCGGTGTGCGAATCGACCGCGGCGAAGTAGTTCGTCGCCCTCATCTCGGCACTGAGTATCTACGATCGCGGGATGCTGTTCGCGATGATCCGCAAGGGCGGTCCGGCGTGGGACAACAGCCGTCCGCTCCGCGAGCAGGACGAGTGGGACGAGCACGCCAGCTTCATGGACGGGCTGTTCGACGAGAGGTTCCTCGTCGCGGCTGGCCCGCTCGGCGACGGCGCTCCCGAGCACCGGGTGCTGCTGATCTTCGACGCCGACAGCGAGAGCGCGATAGACGCGAGGCTTGCGGAGGACATCTGGACGCAGACCGGCACGCTCAGCACCGTGTCGCTCGAGCGTTGGAACGTCCTGCTCGGCGACCTCGCCGGTCGGTGAGATCGAGCACCGGGGTCGGAGACTCGATCGTCGCCATCGCTCGCGGCCGCACTAGTCGACGCCCTTTCCATCCGTTGAATAGACGTCCGCCGCGCCAGCGAGACTCCCGATTCCGGGCGAACAGTCTGGACCGATGTTTATCCGTATGGCTATGGAGTAAAGCCCCGCGCGGCCGAAATATATGTCCATATGCGCACTCGCCCGCTGATCGCCGTCTCGACCTCGGAGCTTCGCCGGCCCGAAGACGTGAACGCGCGGCTCCACGGCGAGCCGCCCAAGCTCGAGGTGGCGCTGGCCGCGCTGTACCCCGAAGCAATCGAGCGCGCGGGCGGTATTCCGGTGATCGTGCCGCTGCTCCGGCCGGATGCGATCGCCACGCTGCTCGACCGGGTCGACGGGGTGTGCCTGCCCGGCGGTCCCGACATTCAGCCGAGCGTTTACGGCGCCGATCCTCACCCCGAGCTTGGACCGACCGAGCCGCGGGTCGACGCGGTCGAGCTCGCGCTCGTCCGCGCCGCCGATCGCCGCAAGCTCCCGATCCTCGCCATCTGCCGCGGCATGCAGCTCCTGAACGTGGCGCGCGGCGGCACCCTCCATCAGCACCTTCCCGACGTCGTCGGCGTGGGCGTCCAGCACCGCCAGCCCGAGCACGGCAGCACCCCCACCCATCGGATCGAAACGGCGTCGCACAGTCGCTTGCGGGCCGCGCTCGGCGGGCCCGGGCTCGAGGTCAACTCGTTTCACCATCAAGCGGTGCAAAAGCTCGGCAAGGGATTGGTGGCTACCGCCTGGGCCGATGACGGGACGATCGAGGCGATCGAGAGCCCCGGCGACCGGCTGGTCATGGGCGTCCAGTGGCACGCGGAAGGGCTGCGCGCCCATGACCCGCTGTTCGAGCTACTGACGGCCGCCGCCGCCGGCGCAGGGGAAGAGGTCGCGCAGCCGCGCGCCGTGGCGCAGAGCGCCGCCGAGCCTCGGCGCCTCGCGTCGGCCCGAGCCCGATCGGAACGATCGCGCCAGCCGTCCTCCGACCAGCGCCTCGCCAGCGCTGGTTAATACGCCCGTCAGCTTGCCCGTGGTTAACTTCGATGACGGAAACGCTCGAGACATTGAAGGGGCGCGCCGCACCCGTGGGGAGTGCGGGATGGGCTACTTGGCGACCCTCTGACGCCTACACGGTCGGGATCGAAGAGGAGGTCATGCTCCTCGACCCCGTCAGCTGGGGCTTGACGCAGCGCGGGGATGAAGTCCTTGCGCTGGCGGGAGAGGATCTCGCGGGGCGGTGCGCAGCGGAGACGCACGAGGCCGCGCTCGAGCTCCGGACGGGGCCGCACGCGACCGTTCGCGACGCCATAGCCGAGCTGCGCGAGCTCCGAAAGCTGCTCGTGCGCGACCTGTCACGACTCGGAATGTCGGCGGCGGCGTGCGGGACCTACCCCGGGCCAATGAACGAGCCGACGAGGGTCTCCCCCTCGAGCCGGTACCAGGTGATCTACCAGACGACCCGAGATCTGGCCCGGCGCGAGCCCACGTTCGCGCTCCACGTGCACATCGGTGTGCCCGATCCCCAGCGGGCGATCCGGCTGGTGAACCAGCTCCGCGCGCACCTGCCCATGCTGCTGGGGCTGTCGGCCTCCTCGCCGCTGTTGCGAGGCCGCGCGACGGGACTGGCGTCGAACCGGACGATCCTGTTCCAGGGATTCCCGCGCACGGGGCTGCCGCGGCGCTTCGACAGTTACCGGGATTGGGTGGCGACCGTAGATCTGTTCGTGCGCTCGGGAGCGATCCCCGAGCCGACGTTCCTGTGGTGGGACGTGCGGCCGCAACCACGCCTGGGCACGGTCGAGGTCCGGATCATGGATGCTCAGCCGCGGCTGGCGTCGACGGCGGGGCTCGTTGCGCTCGTGCAGGCGCTGGCGCGGCTCGAACTCGAGCAGGGCTTCGCCTCGCAGAAGCTGATCTCGGCCCAGGAGGTGCTGGCCGAGAACCGGTTCATCGCGGCGCGCGACGCCACGGCGGCGGAGCTGATCGACCCCGTGAGCGCCACCCTGGTGCCGCTGCCCCGGCTGCTCGACGAAGTCGTCGCGGCCGCTCGACCCCACGCCGTCGCGCTCGGTGCCGTCGAGGAGCTCGAAGAAGTGCGGACGCTGGTCCTGGCCCCCGAGCCGCGCCGGCAGGAGCGCCTGGCGGCATCGGCCGGCGTACAACAGCTCGTCGCCGACCTGGCGGCGCGCTTCGTCGCCTGAGCGATCTGCGGGCGCTAGGCGCCGGCGCCCTGCGCCGCGTCCTCTTGCTGGGCGGCCTCTTCTTGGGCGGTGAGCTCGAGCATGCTCGCGGGAGGATCGGGGACCACGATCGTCGAGGTGACGCGCAGGTCCGCGTCCACGTGGATCAGTTCACCCGGCTCGAGCAGCCGCCACAACGGATTGGTGTCCATCGGCTGGGAGGCGATTATCGTGGCGGGCCGGATCGCGAGTTGCCCGGAGAACACGCGCGTGATCCCTGACGCCGCGCGTTGATCGAAGCCGCCGCCGTCGGGGCCGCCGCCCTCCGGGCTGCCGAGCGCCGCGATCGAACGCTCGAGGACCCATAGCTCGTTCGTGTCGGGGTAACGGAGCGCCCACACATCGGTCGGCGTTGTCAGCAGCATGTTCAGGGAGTACAGCGTGATGCCGGCGGCCATCTCGCGAGCGGCGTGGGTGATGCCGGCGGCGATGTCGCCGTCGTGCTCTTCGATCCGCTTCGTCATCAACGTGAAGTACAGCTCCGAGTCGGTCGATCCCTTGACGAGCTCGGCGTGGGTGCCGAGCCGCTCTCGGAGCGCCGGAAGGTCCCCGATCACGCCGTTGTGCGCGAACAGCCGTCCGTGTTGCTCGAACGGGTGGGTGTTCTCGATCGTCGGCTGACCCGCGGTCGCGTGGCGGATGTGCGCGATGAAGGTTCGCGAGCTGACCTCGTGAGCGTCGGCGATGAACGTCTGGCTGCGGTTCGCGGCCACGGGCTTCCGGTAGACCCACGGCGTGCCGTCAGGATTGAACGTGCCGAGGCCGACGCCGTCGGGCTGGGTCTCGCTCAGCGCCACGAGGCTCGTCGGCGCGTCCAGCAGCCAGAACGTCGCCTGCACGTCATTTTGACCGCCGCTCATCCCGAACAGCCGGCACATGGCGCGCGATTGTATGCCGTGTGGCGGTCGTGCGTTAGGCGTCTCCTAGACTGGTCGGCTCGTGGAGACTGCGTCTGAACACGCGGAGCCGCTGGTCCACGCGCCGACCGCGCCCACACTCGACGCGCCACGAACGCTCGCCCGGCGCGCTCGCGACCGCGCCGCCGCGGCGATATACAGCGCTCGATTCGCGATCGGCGTGTATCTCGCGACGCGCGCTCTATTGCTGCTGGTCGCGTTCGTCAACGGCACGCTCCGCCACCACGCCTTCACCCACGAGCTGTCGCAGTGGGACGGCCTCTGGTACCGGATGCTTGCCGACCACGGCTATCCGACGCACGTCTCGCATGTCCAGACCACCCTCGGCTTCTTCCCGGTCTACCCGGGCATCGTGTGGGCCGTCTCACACGTCTTCGTCGTTCCAATCGCGCACTGGGAGATCCTGTCCAGCACGATCGCCGGCGTGATCGTGGCCGGCATCGGCGGCCTCGTCGCGACCGTGCTCGTCCAGCGTCTCGCGACCGGGTGGTGGGGCGAGCATGCCGGCCGCAAAGCCGTGCTGATCTTCTGCCTGTTCCCGGGGTCGGTGGTGTTCTCGATGGTCTACGCCGAGGGAGTCCTGCTCGTGCTCGCGGCCGGTTGCATCCTCGCGCTCCAGAAGCGCCGCTGGGTGCTCGCCGGCGCGCTCGCCGCGGTCGCCACCGCGACCGAGCCGGAGGCGCTCGTGCTTGTGGTCGTGTGCGCCGTGTCGGCGCTGCTCGAGCTCCGCCGGCGTGGCTTTGGCGACCGCTCGGCGCGCCGCAGCCTGTTCGCGCCGGCGCTGTCGCTGGTCGGCGTGGGCGCGTTCGCCGGCTTCCTGTGGGCCTGGACCGGCTCCCCCTTCGCGAGCTTCATCGCGCAGCGGGACGGGTGGAGCGAGAAGACCGACCCGCTCGCGCTCGTCCATCTCGCCCAGATCACCGCCTCCCAGATCTCATTCCGTCACTTCAATCATCCGACGATCGACCTCAATCTCGTCGCCGGTCTGGTTGGCGCGGTCATCCTGATACTGCTGCTGGTGCTGGTCCTGTGTAACTGGCGCGAGATGTCGGTCGAGGCGATCGTGTGGACGCTCGGGATCAGCTGGCTCGCGATGACCTCTGAGTACACGCCACCGAACCCGCGGCTGGTGATCACCGCGTTTCCGGCGGTGATCGTGCTCGCTCGGTACGTCCACGGGAAGTGGTGGACGGCGTTACTCTGGGCCAACGGGGTGGCGCTCGTGGGCCTCAGCGCGCTGACGTTCGTCGGGACGACGCTCCGTCCGTAATCGCTTGATTCGTAGCCGCTCGTAGGGCAGATCGTCTTTAGCGGCGGGCATCCGAGGGAGGCGGTGGTTGGCTCACCGGCGGACCAGGGCACCCGGGTGGCACCGGCGACCTGCGAAACCTGACATTCGGCACCAGTGAGCGCGACCGTGTCATCTCCCGCATGTGGGGCATGCGAGATCTGACACGGTCCCGGTTTGGCGCGCCGATTGTCAGGCTATGCATGGTCTGGCACGGTCGCCGCCGCGCGCCCGGAACCACCTCCGCCCACCGTCAGATGCCCGCCGTTTAAACAGACCGCCGGCGGTCACCGACTGAAAAGCGACACCCAAATCACGCTGGCGTAGCCGAACGACCGGGTGCTTTGCCGCGGATACCGCCGCGCGAGCGCCGAACGCAGCGCCACGTACTCCGCGTAGTGCGCTCGCGAACCGGTCGTCCCATTCGGGAGGCCCTGGTGGCTCGCGATCAACCACACGCGTGAGCACGCCGTCGAAACCGCTGGCGTCTGGTACTGCTCGACGTGGGGCTCCACCGGCAGGCCGGCGTAGTAGTCGAACGGCATCGACCCATCGAGGGGATAGAACGCGACGCAGTCGCCCGATTGGGCGGCGTGAGTCACGTACGCGACCGCAGCGCGCCAGTTCTCGGGTGAGGTGCCGTAGCTCGGGACCAGCACGATCGCCCGGAGCGCGATCAGGATCGCGACCGCGCCCCACGCGGCCACCGGCGAGACCCGGCTGCTCATGATCACCCAACCGAGCAGCAATGCGACCGCGGGCAGCGACACGAGCAGATTGCGCGGCGTGAAGATCGGCTGCCCAACGAACGACCAGATCAGCATCAAACCGACCGGAACGACCAGCCAAGACAGCGCCACTACCGCTCCCCAATGGGGTCGCCGGACGATCCGGGTCGCGGCGAAGACCAGCAGGGCCAAGGTCAGGATCGCCAACGGCGTACCCACGACGGTCGGCCGGAAGTTGGGCTCGAAGCCGGCCGACGTGAGCGCCCCGATCACCTGGCGCTCGAGCTTGAAGTTCGGCCGGCCGATCCAGAACAGCTGACCCGACCCGCGGCTGAGCGCGAGCACCGCGAGCGGGATCCAGCACACCGCGCACGCCGCCATCGCCCAGAGCACCGGGCGCCACGCCGTCCGTCGCCACGCGAGCGCGAGCAGCTGCGCGGGCAGCGCGAAGATCGCGACGTAGCTCGCGTACACCGACAGCGTGGTCAGGACGATGTAGGCGATCCACGGGCCTCGCCGGCGCGGTTCGTCCACGATCGCGGCGAAGGCGACGAACGACCCCGCGACCAGCGCCACCATCGCGGCGTATCCCCGCGCGTCCTGACCCCAGAACACCAGTGGGAGGCTGACCGCGGTCAGGAGGCCGGCGGCGAGCGCGACACGGCGGTCGAACAGCCGCAGGCCGAGGAGCGCGACTGCACCCGCGGCGGCCCCGGAAGCGATCGCCGACGGCAGCCGAATCACGACCGCGCCGTCCCCGAACCAGCCGACCAGCACGTGCAGCAGCGCGTAGTAGCCGAGCATGTTCCCGCCGTCGTGTGCGGCCGCGTGCCAAAACGCCGATCCGTGCTGGCCGGCGATCGCAACGGTCGCGGCCTCATCGAGCCACAGGCTGCGAGTCGTCAGCTCGATCAGGCACAGCGCGAGCGCAACGACTGCGGGCACCCCGATCACCGCCACGTCGCGGAGCCGACTGGGCGAGACGGGCGGGGCCGCCGCCTCTAGCGCCCGGGTTCGCGGGACCTCGGTCTGCGTCGCCATCAGGACTCGGCGAGCGGACGCAGGCGAGCCGTTCGGACTGCGGGCCGCCGGCGCCACAACACGATCGCGACGGTCACCGCGACCGCCAGGTAAAGGACTGCGAACACCGGCGCGGTGTGCAGCGGGAAGGCCAGGATGCCGTCGGCCTTGACCACGAACACGGTCGCGGCGACCGCCAGCGCGAGCGCACGCGAATCCTGGATCCGCGGGCACGCGCCGAGCAGTACGAGCCCCCAGGTGAGATACCACGGCCACGCCGCCGGCCCGCAGACGGCCACCGCGATCAGCGCGATCCCCAGGTTGCGCACCATGCTCTCCCGTCGCGATCGCCAGACCAGCACCGCGCCGAGCACGAGCGACATCCCGAACGCGACGACACCCAAAGCCGACTCGAGGCCGTGCGCCCCGACCGGTACGAGCTGCGCGGCCGTCCAGCCGAGCGCCGTCGCCGGCGTGATCGCGAGCCGCACCTTGTCGGGCGTCGAGAAGACGGTCGTCGAAATCCATCCGAGTCCGAGGCCGGTGATCACGCTCACCGCGAGCACGACAACGGCGGCCACGACCAGCCCCGTCAACCAGGTCCGCCGGTCGCCATACGCGACGAGGATGAAAGGAATCGCGGCGGCGGCCGGCAGCTTGATCGTGGCCGCCAGCGCGCACAACCCGATGCCCAGCAGCAGCCGTCGCTCGATGGCGAATGTGACGCCGGCGACCACCAGACCAATCATCAAAAGATCGTTGTGCGCCCCGGCCACCAGCTCGAGCAGGACGAGCGGGCTGAGCAGCACCCACCACGTCGCGCGTGCCGGGTCCGCGCCGAGCGCCCGGGCGAGTCGTGGGGCGAAGACCGCGAGCAGCACGAGCCCGGCCAGATCAAGGACGCGAATCAGCAGCACGCCGAGAATCAGGTGCGAACCGGCGATCGCCACGATCCCGCTGATGATCCACAGGAACAGCGGGCCGTAGGGCGCCGTCGTATGGCGCCAGAACGGATCAACCGCGCCGAGCACATGTGCCTGGCCGACGTTCGCCAGCACTGCGGGCGCGTGCCGATACGGGTCGATCCCGAGGTGCACGAGCGTTCCCTGCGCGAGGTAGCTGTACGCGTCCTGGCTGAACAGCGGCGCGGTGATGAGCAGCGGGAGACACCATGCCGCCCCCACGATTCGCAGCTGTTTCGTCGGGACCGCGAGTCTTCCGAGTGCGAGCCACGCGACGCACAGCGCCACGATGCCCGCGTACAGCACGGCTGCGCCCAGGGATGGATCGAACCACCAACGGACCGGGCCGCCGGCCACATGAGGCCCGGCGAGCGCGACCACGACCGAGCCGGCCAGGCCCACGCAGGCCCACGGCCACAGCGAGCGGTCTGGCCGGCTGGAGATCGGCGGCATCCCGGGTATTGTGGCCCGGGAGCCGCCGATTTAGGGTCAGACGATTACCAGCGGCGGGACGGGAACGGGAACGACCCGCCGGTGAAGGGGTCGAATGGCCCGTTGTTTCCGGACAGCGGCGCCGGCTGGTACGGGATGATCGCCGGCGCGCCGAGGCTCGGATCGGCGGCCGCGAGGCTGGTCGCGCTCGCCTCGAGCGCCTGCGGAGTACCCACCGATCCCCAATGGCCCGTGTCAACCCGATGCTGCACCGCCAGGACGCCCGCGACGAGCTCGGACGGCTGGAAGTTGCAGTGGAGCTGGCGCTGCACGAACGCCTGGCGGAGCAGCTGACTGCGACTTGCCGAGGCGACCGTGTTGCGGTAGTAGTTCTCCTGTTGCACGGGCACGAGCTGATCGGAGATCGTGTGCATGTCGAGCTCCGGGACCTGGAGGCGACCGGTCGGCACCGAGCTCTGCTCGAGTGAGCGGACGGCGGCCGGGTCGGCCGTGATGTTGGCGTTCCGGGTCAGCTGGCCGAGGTCGCGGTTCAGGTTGAGCCCGGCCTGGCGGTACAGGCTGATGACCTCGGGCGCGTACGACGACGTGTAAAGCAGGCGCGCAAAGTTCACACCCTTGGTCCACGTGGCGCTGCCGCCGGAGGCCAGGTCGATATAGGGCCGGCCGAACTCGACGAAGTCCATCGTTGTCTGGATCGGCGACGTACCACCGGCCGGCGCGAACTCGATGTCGTACTGCCCCTGCTCCTGGGCGCCGAAGTCGAACCGGGACGGCATCGTCTGGCCAGGCGCCCAATCCGCGACGTTCATTAGGGACATCGCCAGCGCGAGCCGCGCGCGTCCCGCCGCCGTGGTCTGGGCCTCGTTGGCGAGGGCGTCGAGCGCATAACCGGTGGCCAGGCCGGAGCCCGGGGTCGTGAGCGGGCTCGGGAAGTTGACGAGCTGGATGTTCTGCTGCGTCGGGTTGACCAGCTGGGTCATCGCGTACTCGCCGTCCAGCTGGTAGTTGTTGAGGTTGAGCCCGCCGGCGACGATCCCGCACGTCGTCAGCGACGCATCGAGCCGGCCGTTCGAGTGCTCATCCTCGAGCTCGCTGATCAGCCCGCCCATCGAGGTCCCGAACGCGATCACGTGGCGCGGTGACCTCGGGAGCAGCGCCTTCACGGTGGTGAGCGTCTGGAACTGATCCGTCAGGGCGCTGTCGAGCGCCCACCACGAGCCGTTGGGATCATAAGAGGAACCCGCAAGGGCGTAACCGCGGTCGAGAAGCGCCTGCTGCGTGACCGGGTCGGGTGAGTCGGCCGCCACCAGCGGGCCGAACCCGTGGCTGTAGAGCAGCACGGTGCCGTTCCACGGTGTCGGGACGTCGGCGATCCAGATGGCGCCGTCGGCAAGCGTGCCCGTGTAGTGGGTCGACGTCGTGGTTTGTGCGCCCGACGTGGCCGGGGTCAGTGCCAGTGCAGCCACCAGCGCCGCCGCGGCGAGCACAGCGAGTGTCTTATGTCCGATCACGAGCCCTCCCTCGATAGCCGGCGTGTTAATCGTCAAACATATTCCTATCGCAAGCTGCTTGTCAGTGCTTTGGTGGCGCAAATGCACGACCCGCCGGGGGTAGGCACTAATGTTGCGCCGGTGACCGGTGCGCCCATGCCCAAGCTCGGCTCGGCGGATCAGGCGGCGGTTCCTCGCGTCGGATACCTCGTGTATCGCGTGGAGCGGAGGCTGCGCGCACGCCTGGACGAGGAGATGCGGATTCACGGCGTCTCCACGCCCGAGTACGTGACGCTCAGCCTGCTACGCGAGCGCGACGGGCTATCGTGCGCACAGCTCGCGCGCTGGGCGCTCGTCACCCCGCAGGCGATGAACCTCGTGATCTCCGGCCTCGAGCGGCGCCGGCTCGTCCGGCGCCGTCCGGACCCCAAGCACCGGCGGGTCCTGCGGGCGTCGGTCACGGCCAAGGGGCTCGAGGTCCTCGCGCGGTGCGATCGCTCGATGGACGGGATCGAGGCGGATATGCTCGCTGACCTGCCGCCCGACACCGTCGAGCTCGTGCGAACCGCGATGGCGTCGTTCGCGCATTCGCTCGAAGCGACGAACCCGCCGCCCCGCCCCCGTCCGCTCTCATCACGCGGCGGGTCGCGATAGGACCCCGGATGGCGTCGGGCGCCGAGGGCGTGGGCGACGCGAGTCTTTTTTCCGGTCTGTTCGCTGCCGGCGAGGTCGCCGCGGCCGTCGGCGATGGCGCGCTCGTCGACGCGATGGTCGAGTTCGAGGTCGCGCTGCTGCAGGCCCTGGCCGACTTGGAGCTCGCTCCGCTTGAGGCGGCGGACGAGCTCGCGACGGCTTTTCACGACGGAAGGCTCGACCTCGATCTGGCCGAGCTGGGACGCGCCACCGGGGATCAGGGCACGCCCGTCCCGGGGCTGCTCCGCGCGCTCCGCCGGCAGCTCTCGCCGAGCGCGGCCGCGTACCTCCACAAGGGTGCGACGAGTCAGGATGTGGTCGACACGGCGATGATGCTCATCACCGGGCGGGCGCTCGATCTCATCGTGGCGGACTTGTCGGCGGCCGCCGACGCCTGCGCGGGGTTGGTCGAGCGACATCGCGCGGCAATCGAGCCGGGGCGGACGCTGCTCCAGCAGGCGCTCCCGGTGACGTTCGGCCTCAAGGCTGCGGAGTGGTTGGGCGGCCTCGACGGGGGGATCGCGGGGCTCGTAGAGGTTCGGGAGGACGAGCTTGCTTTGCAGTTCGGTGGGGCGGTCGGCACTTTGGCGAGCCTCGGCGATCGCGGGCTCGACGTTGCCGGTGAGCTCGCCCGCCGGCTGAGCCTGCCCGCTCCCGATCTCCCGTGGCACACGATCAGGCTGCGGCCTGTGCGGATCGCGTCGGCGCTCGGAGCCGCGGTGGGAGTGACCGGGAAGATCGGACGCGACGTCGTGCTGCTCGCGCAGACCGAGGTCGCCGAGGCGGTCGAGGGCGGCGCCGGGCGAGGCGGCTCTTCGACGATGCCGCACAAGCGCAACCCGGTCGGCGCGATCGGGCTCGTCGCGTGCGCGCAGCGCGCCCCCGGCCTGGTGGCGACGATGCTCGGGGCGATGATGCAGGAGCATGAGCGCGGCGCCGGGACATGGCAGGCCGAGTGGGAGACGTTGCCGGCGCTGCTGCGGCTGACCGGGTCGGCGGCGGCGCTCGTTCGGGAACTACTCGCCGGGCTCGAGGTCGACGCTGAGAAGATGCGCTCCGACATGGACCTGATGGGAGGGTTGGTGATGAGCGAGAGCGTGGCGGCGGCGCTGGCGCCGGCGATGGGTCGGGCAGACGCGCAGGACCTGGTCGAGCAGGCCGCACGTAGCTCGGTGGAGTCAGGACGTGCCTTTCGAGACGTGCTGCTCGAGTTGCGCGAGGTCACCGGGTCACTCACTCTGGACGAGGTCGATTCGGCGCTCGACCCAGCGGCGTATCTCGGTGTCACGAACGAGCTGATCGACCGAGCGCTGGCGGCGCATCGTGCCGGTTGAATTGCGACACGAGTTCCGCGGCAAGCGCGGCTCACCGGCGCTCGTGTTCACCGGGTCGCTCGGCACCGATCTCACGATGTGGGAGCCGCAGGCGGAACGCCTCAAGCCACGGTTCTGCACGCTTCGTTACGACATCCGGGGTCACGGGTCCTCGCCGGTTCCGCCAGGGCCGTACTCGATGGCCGAGCTAGGCAGCGATTTGCTCGCGCTCCTGGACCGGCTGGGGATCGAGCGCGCGTCGCTGTGTGGGCTGTCGATCGGCGGGATGATCAGCATGTGGGTTGCCGCGCACGCCCCGGAGCGGGTCGAGCGCCTCGTCCTGTGTTGCACGTCGGCCCAGCTCGGCCCCCCGTCGGCCTGGCATGAGCGGGCGGCGATAGTCCGCGCCGAAGGGGTCGGGGCGGTCGCCGACGCGGTGCTCGGTCGCTGGTTCACCGCGGGGTTCGCGGCGGTCAACCCCGACGAGATCGCGCGCATGCGGGCGATCCTGACCGCGACTCCGCCCGAGGGCTACGCGGGCTGCTGCGAGGCGATCGCGGAAATGGACCTCACGCCCGATCTGCCGTCGATCGCCGCGCCCACCCTGGTGATCGCCGGCGAGCAGGATCCATCGACGCCACCCGAGCACGGCCGACGGATCGCGGACCTGATTCCGGGCGCGCAGTTCGACGTGATCTCGCCCGCCGCGCATCTGGCGACGATCGAACGACCCGATCTGACCACGGCCATGATCCTGAGGTTCCTGACGGAAGGGAGGGGTGAGGAGTGAGCGACTTCGATGTCGGGATGAAGACGCGCCGGGAGGTGCTGGGTGACGAACACGTCGACCGCGCCACCGCAACCGCCGGCGGCTTCGGGGCCCCATGGCAGGAGTTCATCACGCGCTACGCGTGGGGCGGCGTGTGGTCCCGGCCCGGCCTGGATCGCCGGACGCGGAGCGCGATCACGCTCGCGGCGCTGATCTCGATGCGCGCCGAGAACGAGGTGGGCATGCATGTACGCGCTGCCCTGCGGAACGGTCTGACCGTCGACGAGATCAACGAGATCTTCATCCATACCGCGGTGTACGCCGGCGTGCCGGCGTCGAACTCGGCCCTCGCCATCGCTCGCCAGGTCCTCCGGGAGGAAGGCGCAATCGAGTGAAATCGGCCCCCACCCGCCCGCCGGGACGGGCTGCCGGGCAACCCCGGGCGGCGGCCTATACTTGCCACACCCAACGATCTAGGGAGCTGGACGTGCAGGAGATGGTCATCTACGGCGTTAGCTTCGACATGGTTGGTAAGCAGCCGATCGTGCTGTTGAAGACCGTCGAGAACAACAAGTTCCTGCCGATCTGGATCGGCCACCCCGAGGCAGCCGCAATCCTGATGAAGCTGCAGGGCGCATCGACGCCGCGGCCAATGACGCACGACCTGCTCTCCGACGTCCTCGGCGAGCTCGACGTCGAATGCACCCGCGTCGCCGTGACCGAGCTGCGCGAGAACACGTTCTATGCGTCGATCAGCCTGCGGGTCAACGGCCGCGAGCTCGAGATCGACTCGCGCCCAAGCGACGCGCTGGCGTTGGCGGTCCGCGCCGGCGCTCCGATCTACGCCGCGGACGAGGTCATCGCAGAGTCCGCGATCGAGTTCGAGCACGAGGTCGAGGACACCGAAGAGGTCGTCGAGAAGTTCAAGGACTTCCTCGACCACGTGACGCCTGAAGACTTCGCGGGCGAGTAGGCCCGTCGCCCGGCGCGCGCCCCGAGTTTCTCCTCACTCGCGGCCTGGCCGTGCGGTGAATTCAGATTCACTCGGCCATAGCCCGAGTTTCGCCGCAGTCGGCCGGCGTACCGCGACGAGTGTGGTGTTACTCGCGTAGCTCAGGTGTGAGCGCGCCGGCCGCTTCGACGATCCGTCCGATCAGCTCGTCGAACCCGATTCCCGCGGCGTCGGCCGCCTGCGGCAGGAGGCTCGTCTCGGTCAGCCCAGGAATCGAGTCGGCCTCGAGCACGTACAGCTCGTCGGTCCCCGACTCGAGCATCAGGTCGACTCGCGCGAACCCAGAAAGGCCCAGCAGCGCGTAGACCTCCAGCGCAATCCCCGCCGCGCGCTCGGCGGTCGCGGGGTCGAGGTCCGCCGGGCACACGAACCGCGTGCGCCCGATCTCGTAGCGGGACTCGAAGTCGTAGAAGTCCTCCTGCTCGGGTACGGCCTCGACGATCGGGAGCGCCCGCGGCGCGCCGGCCTCGTCGATCACCGACACCGCCAGGTCGCGTCCGGCGATGTAGCGTTCGAGCAGCACCTTGCGGTCGTAGGAGAACGCGGCGATCAGCGCCCCGGGGACGTCCGACGGCGTCCGGGCGAACTTGATGCCGAGCGCCGACCCCTGCCCGGCCGGCTTGACCACGATCGGGAACTGCAGCCGCTCCTCGATCGCCGGTAGCGCCTGGGCCGCGCCCAGCTCGCGGAACGCGGTCTCGCTGAACGCGTAGAAGTCCGGCGTCGGGATCCCGGCGTCGCGCATGGCGTGCTTGGCGAGGACCTTGTCGGCGGCCCGAATGCAGGCCGACACGCCCGAGCCGGTGTGGGGGATTCCCATCACCTCGAGCAGCTCCTGCACGGTCCCGTCCTCGCCGTCGCGGCCGTGGAGCGCGACGAACGCCAGATCCGGCCGGTCAGCAGTGAGACGATCGACGAGATCCGCGCCGACGTCGATCGGGGCGATCGCATGGCCGAGCCGCTCGAGCGCGTCCTCGACTCTCGCGCCCGACTTCAGCGATACCTGCCGCTCGAGCGAGCGGCCGCCCTTCAGCACCGCGATCAGACTCACCTACGCTCGCCTACGCCGCAACTGAAGGACGTTCGCCGGCTCCTCGGCGGCGCGGGGCGGCGGGTCGGCGCTCACGGGGTCGGCGCGCACGGGGTCGGCGCTCACGGGGTCGGCGTGCACGGGGGCGCGCCTGGAGGCCGGCTTCGATGCGGTGCCCGTCAGCGTGCCGTAGAGCTCGACCTGTTCGCGCACGATCTCGCCGAGCCGTTTGAGCCCCTCGCGGATGTCGTCAACGCCGACGCCCGAGAAGTTCAGCCGCATCGACGAACCGCCCCGCCCGTCGACGTATGCGGCGCGGCCCGGCACGAACGCGACGTGCTCCTCGAGCCCGCGCGCCAGCAGGTCGGTGGTGTCGATGTAGTCGGGCAGCGTCGCCCAGATGAACAGCCCACCCTGCGGATGGGTCCACTCGGCTTCGCGCGGGAAGTGCTCGGCGAGCCCGTCGAGCATCACGTCGCGCCGGCGGCGATAGATGTCGATCAGCGACCGCACGTAGTCCTCCCACGGGCCGGACTCGAAGTACGCCGAGACGAAGTACTGGGAGATCGACGACGAACACAGGTCGGCCGCCTGCTTGCCGAGATTCATCTTCGCCAGCACGGGCGCCGGCGCCACCGTCCACCCCAGGCGCACCCCGGGGGAGAGGATCTTCGAAAACGTGCCCGCGTAGATGATGAATTCCTCATCGAGCGAGCGCAGGGTGGGGAGCGGGACGCCTTCGTAGCGCAGGAGGCCATACGGATTGTCCTCCAGCACGAGCAGTTCCCGCTCGGACGCGATCCGGACGAGCTCGTGTCGGCGCTCGAGCGACAGCGTCACCCCCGCCGGGTTGTGGAAGTTAGGGACCGTGTAGATGAACTTCGGGCGCCGGCCGGAGCGCTCGAGGTCGTCGAGCGTGGCTTCGAGCTCGTCGGTCCGCATCCCGTCCCGATCCATCGTCACCTGGACGACCTCGGCCTGGTAGGTGCAGAATGTCGGGACGGCGCCCGGGTACGTGGGGGCTTCGCAGATCACGACGTCGCCCGGGTCCAACAGCGTCTTGCAGACCAGGTCGATCACCTGCTGGCCACCGGTGGTGACCAGCAGCTCGTCCTCGCCGACCTCCATCGCCTCCGCGCGCATCACCTCGGCGATGCAGTGCTTGACCACCGCGAGGCCCTCAGTCGGCCCGTATTGCAGCGCGCGCGCGCAGGAATTGGCGGCGACCTGGCTCATCAGCGACGCGTAGGAGTCCGACGGGAACGTCGAGGTGTCGGGCAGGCCGCCCGCGAGCGAGATCACGTCGTCGCGCTCGGTCAGCGCCATGAGATCGCGCATCGCCGACGACTTCATGACCTTGGTCCGCTCGGCAAACAGCGCGCCGTAGCGCTCGATGTCCCGGGCCGTGGATCGTGGCCGTTTGATTGGAGGCCCACCGACCCCGGTCACACTGCCCCTTCCTCTATCGTCACGGTCGGTCACGGTACACCAAGGTGCATCTCTTCTTTGACATCTGCACGGGTATGGGCGTTGCCGGCGCAGTCGGCGTGCGCCCGTTCCTACCCGCGCTGGTCGCGGGTGGGCTCGCCGCCGCCAACGTCGAGATCCACTTCAACAGCACGAGCTTCTTTTTCCTGCAGAGCGCCCCGTTCCTGCTTGGAATGGCCGTCGGCGCGATCGCCCTGGCGCTGATCGAGCGCCGGCGGACCGAATCCGAGGTGCTCACGATCGTCCTCGCCGTGATCAGCGCCGTGATCGGCGCGTTGTGGTTCGCGGGCGCGCTTGACCACAACCACTACACGGACTGGCCCGGCTTGATCGCCGGCGTGATCTGCGCGGTGATCGGGATCCTCGCCACCCGGCCGCTGCTGCTGCGGGTCCGCGCGAGGCTCGACCCGGAAGCCGCCGCCGCGGTGCCACTCTACGCGGAGGCCTTCGGCGTGGTGCTCGCGATCCTTTCGGTCGTCGCTCCCCCGGTGGGGCTCGTCGGGCTGCTGTTCCTCCTGTGGCTGCTGATCGCCGGGCGCCGGCGCGCCGACCAGAAGTACGCGGGACTGCGGATCCTGCGTTGACCCGCCCCAGACCGGGGACGATTGACCCATGAGCGCGCCGAAGAAGCTCATCCTCGTCGTGATCGACGCGCTCAAGCCGTCGATGCTCGAGCGCGCGATCGCCAACGGCCGTGCGCCGGCGCTGGCCCGGATCCGTCGCGACGGCTGTTACGTCGACGATTGCGTGGCTGCATTCCCTTCGGTGACGCCGGTGTGCGCCGCGACGATCACCACCGGCGCCGGGCCCGACGGGCACGGGATCCCGAGCATGAACTGGTACCACCGCGAGGAGGGGCGATACGTCGAGTACGGCTCGAGCTTCAGCGCGTCGCGCCAATTCGGCGTTTTGCGGTCGTTGACCGACACCGTCTACCGGATGAATGCCGAGCACCTGTCGACTGAGGTCGAGACCGTGTACGAGTCACTCGACGACGCCGATGTCCGCACGGCCGGCACCACCTACCTGATCTATCGGGGACGGTATGAGCACGAGGTGTCGAACGAGACTGCACTGGCCCGGATCGTCACGTCGACCCTGTTTCGCCGGACGATCCTCGGCCCGCGCGAGCTGTTCTACGCCGACCTTTACGCCAGCCGCAAAACCGGCTGCCGTGGCCAGCTGGGGATGCCGGGAATCCGCGATCAGCACACCGGATGCGTGGGGGCGTACCTGGTCGAGAACGACCTGTTCGACTTCCTGCTGTTCTCGCTCCCCGACAACGACGCCTGGTCGCACAAGAACGGACCGCACGCGCAGGTGACCTCGATCGCGGCCGCCGACCGACAGCTCGAGCGGCTCATGCACGCGGCCGGCGGGCCCGATGCATTCCTCGACGAGCACGCGGTGATCGTCACCTCCGATCACTCCCAGGCCGCCGTCGAGGAGCGGATCCGCCTGGATCAGGCGTTTGACGAGTTTGACGTGGCGACGCGCAGCGCCGCGCGATCGGTCGGCGCCGAGGTCGCCCTGAGTCCCGCGCAGCGGGCGGCGATGATCTACGCGCTCGATTTGGATCGACGCGACGAGCTGGTCGCGCGGTCGGTCGAGGCGGTCCGCGAGGTGGACGGGGTCGACTTGATTCTGTGGCTCACCGGACCTCATGATCGGGAGGAGGCGGTCGTCCGGAGTCGCCGCGGCGAGTTCCGATTCGCGCCCGGCGACCAGGTGCAGGACGATCGCGGCGGGCGCTGGAACGTCGAGGGCGACCTGTCGGCGATCCTGGGAGAGGTCCAGGACGGGCGCTTCCTGTGCAGCGAATACCCGGACGCGCTGGCCCGGATCTGGTCGGCGCTGAAATGCCCGAACGCCGGGGACGTATTGCTGTCGGCGTCGCCCGGCTACGAGTTCGTCGACTGGGGCGGAGCCGACCACGTCGGCGGAGGCAGCCACGGGTCGCTGCATCGCTCGGATTCGCTCGGCGCCCTGCTTTGGTGCGGCACCGGCCCGGCGTCGGCGTCCGTCCGGACACGGTGGTCGCTACGCGACGTTGCGCCCATGGTTCGCGAGCATTTTGCGATTAGAGACGGGGTCCCCGGGTTAGGAGAAGCGGGCGAGACTCGGTTAGGAGCCGATTAGTTGGCGTCGAACTCTTACGCTCCGTCGACATGACGCCGATACATTTCCGCGGATGCCTGAGGAGCTGACAACCACGGTCGAGCTGCCGGCTCAGGTCCGCGCCCGCCAGGGCGTCGGCCAGCCGCTGCTGCGCGTCCGCGCGGGGATTCGCCATCCCCACAACTGGCTTCAGCTGGGCCGTTTCGGCGCTGTCGGGGCTAGCGGCTACGTCGTTAACCTGGCTGTATTCGCCGCCTGCGTCCATTTGATCGGAATCGACTACCACCTCTCGGCGGTGATCGCGTGGGCCGTCTCAGTGTTGAACAACTTCTGGCTGAACCGGCACTGGACGTTCAGCGCCAAGCAGGACCATCCGGTCAGGCAGGCGGTCCGCTTCTTCGCCGTGTCCCTGGTTGCGTTCGGCTTCACCTACGTGGTGTTGGTCGTGCTGGTCGACGCGGGCCTGATGAAGGTGGCCGCCCAGGCGATCGCGATCGCGGCCGGCACGCCGCTGTCGTTCATCGGGCAGAAGCTTTGGAGCTTCAAGGCGTAGACGCGCCCCTGCGCCCGAAATCGTCGGCGCTTGTTATAGCTGTGCTGGTTGCGGCCGTTCTTGTCGGAGCGATTCCGGCGACGGCGAATGCGGCGCCCACGGCTACCGTCACGAAAACCGTCACGACCACTGTGGCGGACCCGAACACCCCGGTGCTCGTGACCCAGACGAACGTCCCGCCGAAGGGCTACCGGCTGACCGCGTCCCAGGTCGAGAAGATCGCCGCCGCGACATTGACGATCAAGGCGGAGCTGGGGCGCCACCCGAATGCGATCCCGTACGAGTACACCAAGGGTCCGGGTCAGTGGCAGGTCAGCTGGTTCTCGTCCGGCAAGAAGCAGGTCGAGCTCGCCCAGGTCTACATCGACGACGCCACCGCGAGCGTCACCCAGGTCTGGACGGGCTTCCAGGTGGCGTGGACGATGGCCCGTGGCTATCCGGGCGCGTTCGGGCGCCGAGTCAACGCCTGGTACGTGTGGATCCCGCTGTGCGCGCTGTTCATCGCGCCGTTCCTGCCGTGGCGCCGGCGGCGCCTGCCCGGCGGCGGTCGCGAGCGCCGTGCGTGGTCGCTGCTCCACGTCGACCTGCTCGCGCTGCTCGGCCTGTCGATCTCGCTCGCGCTGTTCAACAACGCGAAGATCGGGCTCTCCACGCCGGCGATCTACCCGTTCATGCTGTATCTGCTCGTGCGGATGCTGCTGCTCGGGTTCGGCCGCGGGCGGCCGCGCCGGCCGCTCCGGCTGTTCGTGCCGATCTCGTGGCTGGCGATCGGTGTGATCTTCCTGGTCGGGTTTCGGGTCGGCTTGAACGTCGTCAACTCGAACGTGATCGACGTCGGCTATGCCGGCGTAATCGGGGCCAACAAGGTTCTGCATGGCCAGCCGCTCTACGGCAACTGGCCCAAGGACAACTCCCAGGGCGATACCTACGGCCCGGTCGCTTACTACGCCTACGTGCCGTTCCGGATGATCTTCGGGTGGAGCGGCACCTGGGACGACCTCCCCGCGGCGCACGCGGCCGCGATCGTGTTCGACCTGCTCACCCTGCTCGGTCTGTATTGGCTGGGTCGTCGGGTTCGAGGGCCGACGCTGGGCGTCGTGCTCGCGTACGCGTGGGCGGCGTACCCGTTCACGCTGTGGACGCTCAGCTCGAACACCAACGACTCGCTGGTGGCGCTGTTGCTGGTCGTCGCCCTGCTTGTCATAACGTCGGCGCCCGCGCGCGGAGTTGTGGGCGCGCTCGCCGGTCTGACCAAGTTCGCGCCTTTTGCCCTGGCGCCGCTGCTGCTGCGAGGAGTCGACCCGCCCCCGACCCGTCGCCAGATCGTGCGTTTTGTTCTGGCGTTTGCGCTGACGGTCGTGGTCGCGATGCTGCCGGTGATCCTCGACAACAACTGGCACGCGTTCTGGCACGACACGATCTCCTACCAAGCCGGCCGCACCTCGCCGTTCTCGATCTGGGGACTGTGGGGAGGGCTAGGCGTCGAACAGCACCTTGTCCAGGGCGCCACCGTGGCGCTCGCGCTCGCGGTGATGTTCGTGCCGCGCCGGCGCGGCCTGATCGAGGTCGCCGCGCTCGGCGCCGCGATCCTGATCGCGCTCCAGCTAGGCGCGGGCTACTGGTTGTACTCCTACATCGTGTGGTTCTTCCCGTTCGTGATCGTGGCGCTGTTCGGGAGCTTCCCGTCCGAGCTCGAGCACGCGCTGTCGGACTCGGCGGTCGATCGCGGCGCCGAACCCGTGCCGCTTGCGGTCGCCGGCGCCTGATCGCCGGCGCGCCCCCACATCCTCCCCCCACACCCTGTGATGCAAAACGTGTCACGCCGCCTACGCTCCCGGCGCCGAGTCCACATAAGCACCCCCGGGGTGCTTATGTGGGCACGGCGCGTGGCGACGGCAGCATCAAGTCACGTTTTGCATCCGCTCGCTGAACGCCGACCACGCGCCGGCGAGCCAACCCGTACGGCGCCTTAGACGACCCCCGGGGCCGGCAGAAGCACCTGCTCGATCGACTCGGCCTGCATCGAATCTTGCAAGGCCCGGATCACGACCCCGTTCAACCATGGATCCTCGGATGACGTCTCGAACCGGATCGGCATCTGCGTGACCATCGACGTGAGCGCCTGGTCGCGCTTGACCCCGATCACGCCGCCGCGCGGCCCGGTCATGCCGACGTCGCTGATGTAGGCGGTCCCGCCGGGCAGGATCCGCGCGTCCGCGGTCGGCACGTGCGTGTGCGTTCCTACGACCGCGGTAACGCGCCCGTCGAGGTGCCAGCCCATCGCGATCTTCTCGCTGGTCGCCTCGGCGTGCATGTCGACGAGCACGTGGTCGACCTTGCCGGCGAGCGCGTGGAGCGCCGCGTCCGCCTCAGGAAAGGCCGCACGTCCGGCCTTCATGAACAGGTTGCCCGACAGCGAGATCACGCCGAGCCGGTCGCCGGACTCGTTTCTGACCACGCATGACCCGTGTCCGGGCTGGCTCGCGAGGAAGTTCGCGGGCCGCAGGATCCGCTCCTCCTCGTCCAAATACGAGTAAACCTCCCGGTGGCGGTACGTGTGGTTCCCCAGCGTGATCACGTTGACCCCGGCCGCGAGCATCTCGCGAGCGATCTTCGGGGTGATCCCGACGCCACCGGCCGCGTTCTCGCCGTTGACCACGATGAAGTCGGGGGAGTACCGGTCGCGGAGCAACGGCAATAGCGCCAGCAGCGTGCGCTTGCCGAGGCCGCCGACCACGTCGCCGACGAACAGGATGGAAACGGTTTCACTCACGTCTTGTCGGTGCTCATACTTCCAGTTGCATGAGTTGGAGGTTCCCCAGGCGACCGGGTGGCGCACCGCCCACCGCCGGCGAGGGCGGCGAGCCAAACGGCTCCGACAGTCTCGGCGAGGCGCAACACGACCTGGGTGAGGCGCCGGTCGACATGAGCCAGGCTGCCGACCCGGCCGATCGACCGCCCGTCGGGTCCGGGTCGCCGCTCGGGAGCGCGGGCGTCTCGCAGCCACCGGTAGTGGTGCCGCGCTGGATCCAGCTGGTGATTCTGCCGCTGGCCCTCCTGGGCCTGTGGGCACTCGCGCGCGCCACCGGCACCGTCCTCCTGATCCTGCTCGGGTCCAGCACGATCGCCCTGATTCTCAATCCGGTGATCAAGGTGCTCGTCCGGCGCCGGATTCCGCGCGGGCTCGCCATCCTGTTCGTCTACCTGGCCGGGATCGCGTTCGTCGGGGGGATAGGCGTGCTGCTGGCGAACCCGGTCAGCACCCAGGTCGGCCACCTCGAGAGGGACGTCCCGCACTTCGTCAATCAGGCCAACCGCGACCTCGCGAGCCTCCAGCGCTGGCTGAACGCTCGCGGGATCAACGTGCAGGTCCAGCGGCAAGGCCAGACCGCCCTCCAGACCCTCGCGACCCAGATCGAGAAGCGCTCGAGCGACATCGTGTCCTTCTCCCAAGACGTGCTGACGAAGATCGTCACCACGTCGTTCGATCTCGTGCTCACGTTCGTCCTGTCGATCTACCTGCTGGTCTACGGGGAGCAGATCGGGGACCTTGTCCGCAGGATCATGCCACCGGGCGACGGGACGCCCGAGGACGACTTCCCGTTGCTCGTCCAGCGCGCGGTGTACGGCTACGTCCGGGGACAGTTCCTGTTCAGCCTGATCATGGGGACGAGCGCGGCGATCGCGCTGTGGATCTTCGGCGTGATCGGGATCTTCCCCGACGGCTCGCGGTACGCGGTGTTCTTCGGCGCGTTCTACGGGCTGATGGAGTTCATTCCGTACATCGGGCCGATCATCGGGCCTCTGCCGGCGATCCTGGTCGCGCTGTTCGTCAGCCCGATCAGCGCCGTCTGGGTGACCCTGCTGTTCGTCGCCCTCCAGCAACTCGAGGGACACTTCGTGGCCCCTCAGGTGTTCCGGATCTCGCTCCGGATCAACCCCATCCTGATCATTCTCGGTTTGCTGATCGGGTGGACGCTCTACGGCATCGCCGGCGCGCTGCTGGCGCTGCCGATCGCCACGGTGATCCGCCAGACCGTGTTGTACCTCCGGCGGCATCTCGTGCTCGAGCCTTGGGGACCGCTCGGTGGCTCGGGCGTGCTCGCGACCGGACTCGAACGATGTCCGGATTGCGGCGCCGCGGCCGGCCCCAACGACGCGTACTGCCGCTCGTGCGGAACCCCGCTCGAGCCGCGGGTGAAGCTTCCGGGTTAGCCGTGAGCAAACCCACCGGTTAACCGGCGCAAAAAACCCATCGGTAGCCTGAAGCGAGTTGTCCATCGGCATCCAAACGGGCGAACCCACGGCCACGGTGGCGGCCCGGGGGCTGACCAAGCGCTTCGGCGCGAGGACCGCCCTGGATCGGATCAGCTTCGAGCTCTACCCCGGCGAGGTGGTGGCGATCATCGGTCCCAACGGCGCCGGCAAGACCACGCTGCTCTCGATTCTCGCCGGCGCGCTCGAGCCGAGCGAGGGCGAGGTCGCGCGCGCGTCCGGCAAGCGCTTTGGCTGGGTGCCGCAGGAGCCGGCGCTCTATTCCAAGCTGTCAGTCGCCGAGAACCTGCGGCTGTTCGCGCGGCTCGAGCGGGTCGTCGATCCCGAGCAAAGCGTCACCCAGATGCTCGCCCAGACCGGGCTCGAGGACCGGGCCGACGAGGAGGTCGGCCGGCTCTCGGGCGGGAATCAGCAGCGGGTGAACATCGCGATCGGCCTGCTGTCCGAGCCGCCCGCCCTGCTGCTCGACGAGCCGTCGGCTTCGCTGGATCCGCGCCAGCGCGAGCGGCTGTGGGAGTTCATCGGCGCCCGCGCCGGCCACGGCACCACGATCGTGTTCTCGACCCACAACGTCGCCGAGGCCGAGCACTACGCGCGCAGAGTGCTCGTCCTGGGGGACGGCGAGCTCCTGTTCACCGGCACGCCCGCCGAGCTCGAGCAGGTCGTAAACGAGCCCGGCCTTGGCCCCGCCCCCGAATCGGATCGAGCTGCCGCGGGACCCACCCCGGCCGGCGACTTCGAGACAGCGTTCGTCCGCTTTCTTCGTGCCCGCGGCCACTGACCGATGCGCTGGCTCCTCATCAAGGACCTTCAGATCCTCAAGCGCTCGCCGCTGCTCGTCGGCTTGCTCGTCGTGTATCCGATCGCGATTGCGCTGATGATCGGGTTCGCGCTCTCGAGCCCTCCGGGCAAGCCGAAGGTGGCGTTGCTCAACGAGGTGCCCGCCGGCCACGGCGAGCTCACCTTCGGGAACCAGAAGATCAACATCTCCAAGTACGCGAGCCAGCTCTATCAGTCGATCGACCCGATCAAGGTCAACTCGCGCGCCGAGGCGATCAACAAGGTCAAGAGCGGTCAGGCTGCCGCCGCCTTGATCATCCCCGCCAACATCATCTCCCAGATCAACAGCCTGATCACCCAGGGCGCCGGCAGCCCGACGGTGGAGCTGATCCTGAACACCAAGGATCCGATCGAGCGGCAGTTTGCCGACCAGGCGATTAGCGCTCGCGTGGCCCAGGTCCAACAAGCTGTGTCCAAGCAGGTGCTGCGGGTTGCAGTGACGGATCTGCAGCAGACGCTCAACGGTGGGACGCTCCAATTCCTCGGCGAGAACGTGCCTCTGCTCGGGTTGAAGAACTCCCGCGCGGTCGTCCAGGGAACGATCGCGTCGCTGCCGAAGGACTCGCCGCTGGTGCCGGCGCTCAGACAGGTGGTCAACTTCGCCACTCTGGCGATCGACGGGCTCGGTTTCGCGACGCCGGTGCTGAGCTCGATCGGGTCTCCGCTGACCGTGCAGACCACCGACCTGGCCGGAAAGACCACCCCGACGGCCACCTATGCGGCCGCGATCGCCGTGATCGTGTCGCTGATGTTCGTGGGTGTGCTGCTCGCCGCCGCGCTGCTCGCGCTCGAGCGCTCAGAGCACACCTACTCGCGTCTGGTGCGGGGACTCGTCGGACCGAGCGGGCTGCTGTCGGAGAAGATCACGGTGTCCGCCGCGAGCGCCGCGGCGGTGACGCTAGTGATGGCCGCGCTCGTGTCGCTGTTCGTGCACCTGGACTGGGGCCGTTTCCCGCTGTGGATCGCGGCACTGGCGCTCGGCGGCCTCGCCTTTGCAGCGTTAGGTGTGGCCATCGGCGGCCTCGCGCGCGAGGTCAGCGTCGCCTCGCTGATGGCGTTCCTCGTCTCGCTTCCGATCGCGTTCGTGGCGCTCGTCCCCGGTGACGCGGTCTCCGGCACCCTCAAGTCGATCCTCGACGCGATCTCGTTCGTGTTCCCGTTCAAGGCGGCGCTCCAGGCGGTCGGGAACGCGTTCAGCGGGACGGCGCCGGGCATCGGCTGGCCGCTCGTGCACCTCGCGGTGCTCACGCTCGCGTTCGGCGCGCTCGCACGCCTCGCGATGAAGCGCTTCGCCTGACGCCTGCCGCCTGACGCCCCGACGCGGAGCGCCGGCTACGGATTGACCATGCGGCGGAACAGCACCGCGCAGATCACCGCCACGATGATCGAGACCACCGGCAGCGTGTAGCCGATAGCGCCAATCACCGCGAGCACGAGCGACACAACGCCGACGGCGCCGGCGACGCCCCCGGTCACCACGAGTTGATAGGCGCGCCGCTCGCGAGCCCGGCGGGGTGTGTAGTTGCCACGCTTCTGGATATCGGCCACGGATGGCAGCGTAGCGCGGCCGTGCCCTAGGGTGTTAGTCAAATGCCCGACACGCACTACATCCTCTTCTACGACTACGTCTCGGACATCCTCGAGCGGCGCGCGCCGCACCGCGACGCGCACCTCGCGCAGATTCGCGCCGCCAAGGACGACGGGCGCATCCTGATGGCGGGCCCCCTCGGCGACCCTCCGCACGGCGCGGCGATCGTGTTCAAGGACCGCGCCGCGGCCGAGGCGTTCCCTGAGACCGACCCGTACGTCACGAACGGCCTGGTCACGGACTGGCAGGTCGATTCGTGGGCGGTTGTCGCGTAGACCGCGATCTCGCCTCAGGGCGATGTCGCCTCGCCCAAGGACTGTGCGATCCCGCCTCGCCCCAAGCCCGGGGTATTCTCAAACTGGATGCCGTTCCCGCAGACCCGTCTCCGCCGGCTGCGAGCGACAGGCGCGCTCCGCGGCCTGGTTCGCGAGACGACCCTGAGCGCCTCGGACTTCGTCTACCCGATGTTCGTCGCCCACGGGATCGACCGCCGCGAGCCGATCGAGGCGATGCCGGGCGTCGATCGCCTTTCGATCGCGCACGCGGTCGACGAGGCCGGCGAGGCAGCAGCGCTGGGGATCCCGGCGGTGCTGCTGTTCGGCCTGCCGGCGGCCAAGGACGAGGAGGGCTCGGGCGCCTGGGACGACGAGGGGATCGTCCAGCTCGCCACCCGCGCGATCAAAGAGGCCTACCCAGACCTGGTCGTGATCACCGACCTGTGCCTGTGCGAATACACGAGCCATGGCCATTGCGGAGCGGTGCGCAGCGACGGCACCGTCGACAACGACGCCACGCTTGAGCTGCTCTCCCGCACGGCCACATCCCAAGCGAGAGCCGGCGCGGACATCGTCGCGCCGAGCGACATGATGGACGGCCGCGTCGGCGTGATCCGCCACGCCCTGGACGACGAAGGCCACGTCGACACCCCGATCCTCGCGTACTCCGCCAAGTTCGCCTCGGCGTTCTACGGCCCGTTCCGCGAGGCCGCGGACTCCGCGCCGGCGTTCGGCGACCGGCGCGGCTACCAGATGGATCCCGGGAACGGTGACGAGGCGGTCCGTGAGGCCAAGCTCGACGTCGAGGAGGGCGCCGACATCGTGATGGTGAAACCGGCGCTCCCATACCTCGACCTGATCCACCGCATCAAAGCCGAGACGCAAATGCCGATGGCCGCCTACAACGTCAGCGGCGAGTACGCAATGGTCAAGGCCGCCGCGGCAGCGGGCTACCTCGACGAGCGCGCCACCGTGCTCGAGACCTTGACCTGTATCCGTCGTGCCGGGGCCGACATCGTCATCACCTACCACGCCAAGGAGGCGGCGCGATGGCTTCAATGAGCCAGTCGAGATCTGGCTTCGGTCCCAAGCTGCGCAGCCGCAAGGATGGCGCCGCGACCCCGCTCGACGACCTCGACAAGCGCCTGCTGAACCTCATGCAGGGCAGCTTCCCGATCGCCCCACGGCCGTACCAACATGTGGCGAACGAAGCGGGCATCACCGAAACAGACGCAATCGAACGGGTCAAGCACCTCCTCGACGAGCGCATCATCCGCCAGGTCACGCCGATCTTCGACACCCGCGCGCTCGGCTACTCGTCGATGCTGGTCGCGGCCAAGGTCGACTCCGAGAACCCCTGGCGCGCCGCCAACGTCATCAACGCGCATCCCGGGGTCTCACACAACTACCTCCGGAACCACGAGTTCAACATCTGGTTCACGATCGCCACCGAGCCCGACTCGCCGCTCGGACTCGACGGAACCCTCGAAACCCTCGCCCAGGAAGCCGGCGCGGAGTCGGTCCGTCAACTCCCGACGCTCCAGTTGTTCAAGATCCGCATGGATCTCGAGATGGAGGGCGGGACCGACGCGCTCGCCAAGGCGGTCGAGGTGGCGCCTCCGGCGGAGACCGAGCGCCAGCCTTACGACGAATTCGACATCGCGGTCATCCGAGCTACGCAGGGCGACATGCCGGTGATCCCCGAGCCGTACGCGCCCGCTGCCGACCAGCTCGGGATCTCGCAGGCCCGGCTCCTCGAACACCTCACCGCAATGCAGGAGCGCCGGCTGCTACGCCGGGTCGCGGCGATCCTGTTCCACCGTCGCGCGGGCTTCAGCGCAAACGGGATGGGAGTGTGGAAGGTGCCCGACGAACGGATCATGGAGCTCGGCCCGCGGATGGCCGCATTCCGGGGGATCTCTCACTGCTACCAGCGCCCCACCTACCAGGACTGGCCGTACTCGATCTTCACGATGGCCCACGGCCGCTCGAAGGACGAGTGCGACGCGATTCTCGACTCAATCGCCGCCGAGACCGGGATCGGCGAGCGCGCGACGCTCTATTCCTCGACTGAGTTCAAGAAGATCAGGCTCCTGTACTTCACCGACGAGTACCGGGCCTGGGAACGCGAGCACGCGGGCGTGTGAGCGCCCCGGCTTCGACCAGCTCGCGCTCGGCCGAGATCTATCGCCGCGCCCTCACGCTGCTGCCGGGCGGAGTCAATTCCCCCGTGCGAGCGATGCGGTCGATCGGACGCGACCCGATCTTCATCGCCTCGGGTCACGGTTCGAAGATCGTCGACGTCGACGGCAACGAGTACATCGACTGGGTCTCGTCGTGGGGGCCGTTGATCCTCGGCCACGCCGACCCGGACGTCGTCGCGGCGGTCACCGAGGCGACAACCCGCGGCACGACATTCGGGGCGCCCACCGAAGCCGAGGTGGAGCTTGCCGGTGAGGTCGCGGCGCGCGTCCCGTCGGTCGAGATGATGCGGATGACCTCCTCGGGCACCGAGGCGACGATGAGCGCGATCCGGCTCGCACGCGCGGTCACCGGGCGCGACAAGATCCTCAAGTTCTCGGGCGCCTACCACGGCCACGTCGACGGCCTGCTCGCCGAGGCCGGCTCGGGTCTGGCCACGCAAGGGATCCCGGCGAGCCCGGGGGTTCCAGAGGCCGCGGCCGCAGCCACGATCGTCGTGCCGTGGAACGACCCGCAGGCGTTGGCCGACGCGACCGGGCGCCACGAACTCGCGGCGATCCTGGCCGAGCCGGTCCCGGCCAACATGGGCGTCGTCCCACCCGCGCCGGGCTTCCTCGAGCTGCTCCGCCGCCACGCCGACGAGCGCGGGGCGCTGCTGATCTTCGACGAAGTGATCACCGGCTTCCGGGTGGCGCGCGGCGGCGCCCAGGACCGCTACGGCGTTGTCCCCGACCTGACGATCATGGGCAAGGTCATGGGCGGCGGGCTGCCGGCGGCAGCGTACGGAGGGCGCCGCGACCTGATGGAGCGGATCGCACCGGCCGGCGACGTCTACCAAGCGGGGACGCTGTCCGGGAACCCGCTCGCGGTCGCCGCGGCGCTCCAGACGCTCCGCAAGCTGAACGAGGCCGCCTACGAGCAGCTGGCGAGGACCACGGAAGGCCTCGCACGGGGCCTGACCGAGGCGGCGACCGCCGCACCGCGGCCGGTCCAGATCCAGAGCGTCCCGGGGCTGCTGACCGTGTTCTTTTCGGCCAGCCCCGTCAACGACTATGCGGAAGCTGCCGCCTGCGAAACCGATGCCTACGGCGCCTGGTGTCGCGGACTGCTGGCGCGCGGTGTGTATCCGCCCGCCTCCCAGTTCGAGGCCTGGTTTCCGTCGCTGCGCCCACCGCGAAGCCGATATCCAGCGATACGGTCGATGCCGCGGCTGAGGCGTTCGGGGAGATCGACGGCTGATGAGGACCGCTCGCGACGGCGCCCACGCGCTGCACGAGGCGCTGACCGAGCAGGGCGGCACCGTCGCCACCGTGCTCGAGGAGCCCTCAGGCGACAACGCGCACGCTCGACCGGCCCGGCCCCGCCCAGCTGGCGGCCGTCGGGCCTCGAGCCCGCGGCCGAGAGCGCGAGTACGAGCTGCTGCTCGAGATGATCCTCGAGGGGTACCGCCTCCACTACGGCGAGCCGGTGGTCGTCGATAGACAGGACGTCGACCTCGCGCTGCTGCTCGGAGATCAGCTGTACGCGCTTGGGCTGTCGCGGCTGGCCGCGCTCGGCGACCTCGACGCCGTGGCCGAGCTCGCCGACGTGATCTCGCTCGCCGCGCAGGCGCACGCCGGCTCCGATCGCGAGCTCGCGCGGGCGGTCTGGGAGGCGGGGGCCGTCTCGGTGGGATGGGGCTCGACCGACGCCCACGCCGAGGCCAAGGCGAGTGCGCGAGCTCACGATCCGGGCGCGGCGAAAGCCCTGCTCGCAGCCGCTTGTGCGGTTCGTAGCGAGCCTCGGCGCCCGCGCTTGTGAGGTTCGTATCGAGGTTGTTAGGCCCGCGCGTACCGGATGGCGCGGCGACGACCTTTTCGGGCCCGTGGCGGTACGCTGTCGGAGTCTAAGTTCGCCGTAAGGAACGCGAGGCGTACGTGCCCGACCGCCACAGGGAAAGGAAGTCGAAGTACACGCTCGACCGGGGCATGCCCGGCGCGTTCGAGGGCGAGACCATCACTCGGCGGCGGTTGATGGACCTCGTCGCCAACGGCGCCGGCGCGGTCGCCGTGGCGGCGTTCACCCTTCCCGCCCTCGGGTTCGCGATCGCGCCGATCTTCAAGCGCCAGCAATGGACGTGGCAGCCGGTGGGTCCTCCGTCGGACTTCACCGACACCGACTACGTGACGAAGATAATCAACATCGTCCCGGGCATCGGCGAGGCCGGCAACTCGGTCGCCTACGTCAGAAAGCGCAACCCTGGGATCGACAAGGAGCCCGAGGACCAGTACAACCACTTCGTGGCCCTGTCCGACAGGTGCATGCACCTGGGGTGCCCGGTCAGGTATGTGCAGGCGGCGCAGCGGTTCATCTGCCCGTGCCACGGCGGCGTCTACGACTTCCGCGGAATGGTCGCCGGGGGCCCGCCGGTCCGTCCGCTCGACCGTTTCTACACCAAAGTGAACGAGCAAACCGGCCTGCTCGAGATCGGCCCGCGGTACTCGGTCAACGACGAGCTCGAGCGCTTCTCGCCGCGCTACCCGGGCGAGCCAATCGACGGCATCGGCCAGTACCTGTACCCGGCCCAGTTCGACACGTCCTCGCCACCGCCGCACTAGCTCACATGCCCAAGATTCCCGCACCGCCGCTGCCAAAGGCCCTCCAGCCAAAGCCCAAGAAGCCGTCCGAATCCAACGGTCAGGTTCCGACGCATCCGTTGCCGATCGAGGCCGGGGCCTCCGTCGTCGACTGGCTGGACGAGCGCACCGCGCTATCGCCGGGACTCCGCTGGCTGATGTGGCGCAAGGTTCCGCGCGGAGTCAACTGGGCGTACACGCTCGGCTCGGCGACCTTGTTCGCGTTCCTCAACCAGGCCGTCACCGGAGTGTTCCTGGCGATGTACTACCGCCCGGACGTCTCCGGCGGCGCGTACGAGTCCGTCCGGAACATCAACGACAACGTGTTCCTGGGTCAATTCGTGCGCGGCATGCACAAGTGGGGCGCGTCGGTGATGATCATCCTGATCTTCCTGCACATGGGGCGGGTGTTCTTCTACGGCGCCTACAAGTACCCGCGCGAGCTGACCTGGGTGATCGGCGTCGTGCTGCTGATCCTGACGCTCGCGATGGGCTTCACCGGTTACCTGCTGCCGTTCGACCAGCGCTCCTACTGGGCGACGGTGGTGGGCGTGAACATCAACGCCGGTGGGCCGTTCATCGGGCCCTTCTTATCGAACTTCCTGCTCGGCGGCGCAGACTTCGGCGCGACCACCCTGTCGCGGTTCTACTCCATCCACATGTTGCTGATCCCAGGCCTGATGGCGGCGCTGATCGGCGCCCACCTGTATCTGGTCACGAAGCTCGGCATCTCGGCTCCGCCGTGGCTCAAGCCCCAGCCAGACCACGACGGCGACCACGAGATCGAGAAGGCGGAAGTGTGAGCGCCCGACCCGACACCAGACGTGCGCCACGCGTGCGCCACTCGGGAGCGCGCGGATGAATCAGGCCCAGAAGGAGGCCTATCTCCGCGATTACTCGATCCTGAAGAACGAGGGCGAGCCGTTCTTCCCCTACTCGGTCTCGCACGATGGGGTGATGGCGTGCCTCGTGCTGGTGGTGATCATCTTCTTCGCGTTGATGTTCGGCGCCGAGCTCGGGCCAAAGGCCGACCCGACCACCACCACTTACGTCCCCCGACCCGACTGGTACTTCTTCTTCCTGTTCGAGGTCCTGCGCGTGATGCGCAACGTCCCAAAATTCACGCCGATGGCGACGATCGGCGTGCCGACGATCTGCATGATCCTGCTGTTCCTGCTGCCGTTCTACGACCGCAGCCCGGAGCGCCGGATCGAGCGGCGCCCCATCGCGCTCGCCGCCGGGATCGCGACGATCGCCGCTATGGCCTACCTGACCTACAGCGGCGCTAACACCGGCTCGCCGAACACCGTCGACCTGAACGCCCTGAAAACCCCGGCCGGATTGACGGCGGCGCAAATGCAGCAATTCAAAATGGGCGCGGAGGTTGTGGGCGAGTCAGGCTGCCTTGCCTGCCACGTGATCGGCAACAACGGCAACAACGGACCCGGACCGGTTCTGACCAACATTGCCAACACGGTTCCGGAGGCGCAGATCGCCTCGACGCTGCGCAACCCGACGCCACCGATGCCGTCGTTCAAGGATCTGCCGCCCGAGAAGTTCAACAACCTCGTCTACTTCCTGTCGAACCTGCAGTAGAGCGCCATCGGGACCATGGCGAGTACGTCCCCCGGGGGGCTAGACGAACCCCAAGTCCGGGCCATGTTCGACCGGATAGCCGGTCTGTACGACCGGATGAACAGCGTGATGACCGCGGGCCTCCATCACGACTGGCGTCGGCGCGCGGCCGACCTCGCGGAGCTGTCGCCGGGCGGGCGCGCGCTTGACGTCGCCACCGGCACGGGCGATCTCGCGCTCGAGCTGGCGACGCGCGTGGGAGCGGACGGCGAGGTCGTGGGGGTCGACTTCTCGGAGCGGATGCTCGAGCTGGCGCGCGCCAAGGCGGCCGCGAGCCCGGGTGGCGCGATCGTGAGGTTCGAGTCCGGCAACGCGCTGGCGCTGGAATATCCAGACGACGAGTTCGATGCCGCCACCGTCGGGTTCGGCGCCCGCAACTTCTCAGACCTCGGGGGTGGCCTGTCGGAGATGGTCCGGGCGGTCCGGCCCGGCGGACGCGTCGTCGTGCTCGAGATCACGACTCCGCGCCGCCCGCCGCTCTCGACCTTCTTCGACGTCTGGTTCGACCACATGGTGCCGGCGCTCGGGCGAGTCATCGATTCGCAGGCCTATAGCTACCTGCCGAGCTCGGTCAAACGGTTCCCCGGCCCCGAGGAGCTCGCCGCCGTGATGTGGCGATCCGGGCTGCGCCAGATCCGTTACGTGCTCACCGCCGGGGGCATCATCGCCTTACACGTGGGAACGGTCCCGACCTGATGACCACAGGCGCACAGGCAGTCGTCGACGCCGGGGGCGAGGAGCTGACGCGGATCATGGACCGCGTCGAGCGGCGCATGGGCGAGCTCGCCGTCGGTCACGGACCGGTGCTCGCGCGGTACGCCGGCGACACGATCGCCGCCGGCGGCAAACGGCTTCGTCCGCTGCTCGTGTGCATCGCCGCCGGGGCGCCACCCCCCGAGACCGACGGGCTCGTCCGCGCCGCGGTCGCGGTGGAGCTCGTACACGGCGCGACGCTCGTCCATGACGACGTGCTCGACGGCTCCGCGCTGCGTCGCGGGCGCCCCACCGTCGTCGCCACCGGAGGCCGCGACCTCGCGATCGCCACCGGTGACCTGCTGTTCTCGCGCGCGTTCGCCGAGCTCGCCGCCGGCGGGTCGGCCGACGCGGTTCGGATCCTGACCCGGGCCAGCCGCGAGCTCGCGCTTGGCGAGCTCGCGCAACGCGAGGACGCGTTCAACACCGAGGTCACCGTCCGGCGCTACCTGGCCCGCTGCCGGCTCAAGACCGCTGTCTTGTTCCGGGCGGCCTGCGAGCTCGGGGCGCTCGAGGGCGAGGGCGAGCCTGATGCGCTCGGCGCGTTCGGCGAGCGGATCGGCCTTGCCTTCCAGATCCTCGACGACGTTCTCGACGTATCAGGCCCTCCCGAGCGCACCGGCAAACCGCGCGGAGCCGACTTGCTCGACGGCACGGTCAACCTTCCGCTGATCCTTGCCCGCGCCCGGGATCCCGAGCTCGCCGCGCTTGACCTGCGAGCGGTGCGTACGTCCGAGGACGCGGCCGCCGTGTGCGAGCGGATCACGGTGACGGGAGTCCTGGGCACCGCCACGTCCCGCGCCCGCGAGCTCGTCGCCGACGCCAAGCTCGAGCTGCCGGCGTTGCCTGCGCGTCAGCGCGCCGCGCTGGAGCTCGTGGCGGACGTTGTCGTCGAAAGGTATGCGTAGAAGCATCTACGCGGCGTCGGCAAGCGGCGCGGCGTCGATGCCGCGCCGGGTGCCGGTCCCTTCCCCTTAGAAGTCTTCGGGCAGGATCTGGTCCGCGTGCAAGGCGGTAATGAACCGGTCGATCTGATCGGCCATGTTCGCCTGCGTCAGCCGCTGGAGATCCCGGAGCATGTCGGCGAGGCCCTCGTCGAGGCGATCCTCGAGCTCGCGCACCTGGTCCTGGGTGTAGAGGCCCTCGGTGTACCAGTCGCAGTTCGGGCAGTTCAGCACGAGGTTCCAGCACTCCTCCGGAGCCTCTGACCAGTCGATCGGCTGGACGAGGTCTGAGGCGCAGTCCGGGCACACGTGCAGCCCGCGGGTGGTGTGGTTCTGGTCGCCCCACCGGACCACCTCGATGCTGCGTCCGCTGGGGAGCACGATGCGTCGGACTGAAGGCTGTTCTTGCTCGGGATTCATAAGCGTCTCCGTGCCCTTAATCGGCCCGCGCGCTGGGCAACTTGAGGCGCGTTCTTAGGAGTAGCTGAAGAACCCGTTTTCACCCCCTTGGGAGACCGGGTAACCTTCGAATCCCCATCCGGAGGACTGTGAATGTTCCGTAATCCCACCACCGATCTGATCGTCGTTCTGGTGATCGTCCTGCTGATCTTCGGCCCCAAGCGTCTGCCCGGCCTGGGGAAGCAGTTAGGGACCGGGCTGCGCGAGTTCAAGGAGTCGATCACGGGGGAGAACAAGGACGAAGAGCAGACCCAACGACCCGAGATCACGGCCGCCACTGCCTCGCCGCCCGAGGCTGCGCCGACCGCGACTCCCTCCGAGCGCGAGTCGGCCGAGGTCGGGCCTCAGAGTCGCTCCTAGCGGCGGCGGGTCCGGGAAGTCTCGGTCGTGGCACGGCTCCGGCCCATTGGGCCTGACGACCGGCTGAGCATCGTCGACCACCTCGACGAGCTGCGCTCGCGCCTGTTCGTCTGCCTGGCGGTGCTGGCCGTCGCGTTCGGCCTGTGCTTTTGGCAGAACAACCATCTGCTGACGGTGCTCAACCGAGCCCTGCCGGACAACTCGAAGGCCGCCGTCCACAACGGGCTCTCGTCGGTGCCGTCAGAGTCGGTCCAGTTCGAGCAGCTGTTCACCAAGGAGGCCGCGGACGCCATGGCGCTCGCCACCGCCCCCGGCACCTCGGCGCAGGCACGGCAGGCCTACCTCCAGGAAGCCGCCGCGTTCAGCCAGGCCGCCAAGAACCTCCCGAAGAGCCTGTCGACCCAGGAGAAGCCGGTCACGCTCGGGGTCGGCGAGTCGTTCACGACCACGCTCACCGTCGCCGCCTACTTCGCGCTCCTGTTCTCTTTACCGGTTCTTATTTACGAGGGCTATGCCTTTGTCATTCCCGCTTTGAGCAGAACCGAACGTCGTGCGGCCTACCCGGTGATGGCAGCGGCGCCGCTGTTGTTCCTCACCGGCGTGGTGTTCACGTACATCGTTGTGCTGCCGCCTGCCGTCCACTTCCTCCAGGGCTACAACGCCGATCAATTCCAGGTCCTCGTGCAGGCCAAGTCGTATTACTCGTTCGAGATCCTCACGATGCTCGCGGTAGGTCTCGCCTTCCAGCTGCCGCTCGGGCTCCTCGGGCTCCACCGGGTCGGCGTGATCAACGGAAGCACTCTGACACGACACTGGCGCTACGCTACGGTCATCATCGCCGTGATCGCCGCGGCGATGCCAGGGGCCGACCCAGTCACGACCGGGCTGGAAACGGCGCCGCTCGTAATCCTCTTCCTCGTCAGCATCGTGTTGCTCAAGATCGCCGATCGCCGCGCCGCGGCTCGCGCCGCCGCCGAGGCGAAAGCCGCCTTCGGCGACGGTCTCGACCCCACCTAGGCCATGCTGTTCGATCTTCGCAGCCGCGGTCGGCGCAGGACCGTGCAGGGCGTCTACCTGTTTCTCGCGATCTTGCTGGGCGGCGGACTCGTACTGTTCGGCGTCGGCGCCGGCAACGGCCTCGGCGGCCTTCTCAACGCCTTCAACGGCGGCGGATCGAGCTCCGGCCAGAAGGCGGTCGTCAGTTCGCAGGAGCAGCAGGCGATCAAGCAGACGCAGGAGAACCCGAGCAGTCCGCAGGCATGGGCCAACCTCCTCCAGGCACGCTGGACCTCCGCCGGCCAGGGCGCCGACTACAACTCCTCGACCGGCCAGTTCACCAAGTCCGGCCTCAACGAGCTGAGCCTGGCCACGCAGGCGTGGCAGCAATACCTGAAGCTCGAGAAGAACCCCGATCCCAACCTCGCGATCCTCGCCGCTCGCGCCTACGCCGGCCAGCAGAACTACGCCGGCGAAGCGAGCGCCTGGGACATCGAGACGAGTGCCGACCCGACCGCGGTCAAGGGCTTCGAGTGCCTCGCGGTATCGGCCTACGCGGCCGGACAGACGCGGAAGGGCGATCTAGCCGCGGCCAAGGCGCTCACGATGGTGCCGAAGGCCCAGCAGGCGCTGCTCAAGAACGACATCAACCAGGCCAAGACGCAGCCATCGGTCGCGCAGCAGTGCTGACCTCCCCAAGCGGGGACCGGCGGGTAACATCGCCGCCAAGGGCCGTTAGCTCAACTGGTAGAGCAGGGGACTCTTAATCCCAAGGTTGGAGGTTCGAGTCCTCCACGGCCCACTTCTGAAGCCCCGCACAGCGGGGTTTTCTCGTTCGTCAGGACCGAGGCGTGTTCCGAGTGGAGGAGCCGGTGCGTACCGGGGGCCGCCGGCTATCGCCGTGGGACCGCTGCGGCGACGACGGTCGTTTGAGCATCGGCTGCGCGTTGGCGACGGAAGTGCTCGAGGATGAGCACGCTCACGAACGCCACGTAGAGACACCAGAGCGACGTCAACTCGTCGATTCGGACGATCGCTACGGCGATCACGCCGATGAGGCTGAGTAGCCCGAACCAGCGGATGTATCGGCGAGTGGAGAGCAGCGCTGGCCCACACGTTACGAGGACGTACAGCGCCCCGATCAGATAGTCGTTCGGGGTATGCGTCGTGTAGTCGATGCAGTGCGCTTGCTCCGAGGCTCCGATCGGATACGCGGTGACCTGCCAAAGCAGGTAGGAGCCCAGCGCGACTCCCAGCACCGCGAGCAGCCACACCCATCGCGCGCGGCGACGGCTCGGCTCCATGAGCGCGAAGCCAATCGGGACGATCGCCGGCAGCACGGCGTGGGCGAACATGACGTACGCGTCTCGCGCCGTATTCCCTACCGCGCTTGCCACCTCGCCTCGGAGCCCCAGCCACACGAACCCTTCCACAAACTGATGAGCGGCCAGCAGGACCGGCAGCGAACCGATGATCACCTCTCGCGGGACGCGTACCTGCCGCAACGTCTGAACCCCGACCACGGCTACAACCGCTCCAGCAGTGAAATCCGCCTGCGGCGAGAAGCACATCGCCCTTCAGCCTAATGCCGCGAGACCGCCCATCACGATGGCCAAAACGTACGTGCAAGACGTGGCAGGGCTCATCAACGGCGACGTGTAGTGTGATCGCGCATGGAGCACATGACCGGTCTCGACGTCCCGACGTCGCTCGGTGACGTTTGCCACCGGGAGCGTCTCGGTCTGCTCGTCTACGACATGCAGGTTGGGATCTTGGAGCAGATTGCCGACCGGGAGAAAATCATCCAGAACGTCCAGGAGGTTCTCGAGGCGGCGAGGGCTGCGGGGGTGAGGACGTATTTCACGCGCCACGTGACGCTGCCGGTCGAGTTGATGGGGGCGGCCCAGCTGCGGATGTGGCGCGCCTGGCAGGGCGTGGATCGCCTGGAGGACGTGCGCTCTCCATTCCTGCCAGCTGCTCCTCAGACCCAGATCGTGCCGGAGCTCCGGCCGACCGAGCGGGAGGCCGTCCTGGACAAGCTGACGTTGTCGGCGTTCGCGGGTACCCCTCTCGAGCTGGCGTTGCGCGGCGCGGGCGTAGAGGCGATTGCGGTTGTGGGCGTGGCGACGGAGATTGGCATCGAACCGACGGTGCGGCATGCCGGGGACTTGGGCTTCATCCCGGTTGTGGTAACCGACGCGTGCGCCGCGGGGAATGCCGAGGCTGGCGCGCGGGCATTCGAGACCTTGCGATTTCTCGGCGACGCCATGCTGACGGACGTTGCCGGATTTCGCGACGCGCTCGCGGAACGCAACTGAAGCTCAACTCCGCGCGTTCTTGGATTGGTCGTTGGGCGCTCTCAGCTGCTGCCGTGATCGGGATCGCCGGCCGCTCTGAGCGGAGGAGCCGCCTAGTCGCTTTCTTCGAGGCGTAGGAGGTCGAGTAGGCCACCGATGTCGTGACCTTCCTGGGCGGCGTGTCGGAGCATCGGTGCTTCTCGGTTGACCACGTAGCGGTTGCGCCGGCCATGGCGCTGGCGTTGGACGTAGCCGGCCCCGATGAGGTCAGCCAGGATGCGTTGCGCGGATCCGAGGGTGACGCCGACCTCGTCGGCGATATCGCGCAGGCGAATATCGGGGTCTCGGACGATGCACAGCAACACCTGCGTGTGGTTGGTGACGAATTGCCAGCCCCCTTCGGCGTCGCCGGTTGACAGATCAGAGACCAAATTCGTATACTACAAATCGCGCCTTTTTCATCGTCTATCAGGACTGTATCAAGTTATGCGGACGCAGGATGATCGTCAGCCGACACGCGACGCGAGCCCGGAGTCGCCGCAGAGAGTGACCACGATCTCGGGTCCAGAGGACATCCTCGAGTCGGCGGGGAGCATCTCCACGGCGACCGACGACCGGAGCCCATTGCTCGAGGTATCGAATGCGATGGTCGGCCTCTACAAAGAGGCATTCGGGCGCGGTCCTACCAAGGCGCGAGCGCAATTCGCCGGACATGACACGCTGCTGGTGACGCTCGAATCCAGCCTCACCGTCGCCGAGCGCAACCTCGTGGCGATGGGGGAGGATCAGAGGCTACGCGAGGCTCGCCTCTTCCTCTCATACGCACTCGAGGACCAGTTCCGGGCGATCGTCGAGCAGGCACTTGGGCGCAAGACGCTGGCATTCGTGAGCGGAATCGACACCGCTCGCGACGTGACGATCAAACTCTTCACGCTCGAGCCAGAGAACTGAAGTAACTCGCGGAGAACGCTCCCGCGAGGGGCTCATACTGGAGCGATGCACAACACTCTGCCGGCAGGTCAGGATCCGGCTGACCGTCGGGAAGCGACCGTCGAGACCCATCAGGTGCCTGCGAGCCTCGACGACGCCGAGCTGCGCCGACGCCAGTTGGACGAAAGAGCGCATCGGGCGGACCAGCGAGATTGGGTCGCCGACGAGCGGGAAAAGCTCGCCGATGAACGCGAACGACTCGCGGACGAACGCGATCGGCGTGCAAGTGAACGCGAACGCCTCGCGGACGAACGCGAGCAGCTTGCCGACGAGCGCGAGCGGCTTGAAGCCGAGGTCGATCGCGAAGGGCCGAATGGACGCGTGAGCAAGCCGAGGTTGACCGCGAGATCGCCGGCAGCCAATGTGAAAGCGACCAGGCGCGGCAGGAGCCGTAAGGCAGGCTCCGCTCGTAGCTGCCGTGCTGCCAAGCCTGGCGGCGGCACCGCGGTCGTGGTACGGTAGCCGGGCAATGCTGCTCCGAGTGTGACTCCTACCCCGCTCAGGCCGAGCGCCGCCTCGGTTACTGAGTCCTGGTCACGCCGTCTTTGTAAGGAGCAATGTTGTTCGCCGTCGAAGTATCGAAACTAGAGAAGCGTTTTGGCCGCCGTCGCCAACGCCCCCGGGCCGCGCTCGACGACGTGTCATTCACGATCGACCGCGGGGAGTGCGTGGCGGTACTGGGCCAGAACGGCTCGGGCAAGTCGACGCTGGTCCGGGTGCTGTCGACTTTGCTTCTGCCCGAGGGAGGCCACGCGGCCGTGTTCGGTCACGACGTGATCCGGGACTCGGCGGCCGTCCGGCGACTGGTCAACCGCGTTTCGGTCGAGGCGTCGTTCTTCAAGAAGATGTCCGCGCTCGAGAATCTGTCGTACGCGGCGCGCTTCTACGGGCTGACGCCCAAGGTCACGCGCACACGGATTCCGGAGATCCTCGAGCGTGTCGGCTTTCCGCGTAGCCGCTCCAGCGAACCGATGGAGGACCTGTCCCGGGGTATGCAGCAGAAGGTCGCGCTCGCCCGGGCGCTGCTGACCTCACCGGTGTTGCTGCTGCTCGACGAGCCGACGACCGGCCTTGACCCGCGCTCCAAGCGCGAGGTCCAGGCGTTCATCGCCGACATACGGGCCGAGCATGACACCACGGTCCTGTTGTGTACCCATGACCTGGTCGAGGCCGAGGCGCTCGCCGAGCGGGTGGGGATCCTCCATGCCGGCCGGCTGCTCGCGCTCGAGCCGGCTGACGAGCTCAAGGCGCGGTTTGGCGCCGGGACGCTCGAGCAGGCGTTCTTCACCGCCACTGGCTCGGTCCTGGAGGACGATGCCGAGGAGGTGGCGGCATGAGCGCCGTCCGTGCCCAGCTGATCGGGCTCGGCGGTGTGGTCGAGCGGAACAGCTACCTGATAAAGCGATACGGCTGGTGGGAGCTGGCGTTCTTCGTCTGGACGGTGGCGAACACGCTGACGATCGTGTTCATCGCCAAGGGTGTGAGCGCAGGTGGCGGGCATCTGAACGTGGAGCGCGAGACGACCACGTTGCTGATCGGCGCCGTGATCTGGTCCTACCTCGGGATCATCTTCGAGATCCTCACCGAGACCGTCGCCTGGGAACGCTGGGAGGGGACAATTGAGTACACGTTCATGGCGCCCCTGTCCCGGGCCGTGCACCTCGGCGGCATGGGGCTGTTCGCCGTCCTGTATGGCCTGATCCGCACCGCGCTGCTGTTCGCAGTTGTGGCGGTGTTCTTCGGACTGCACTTCCATGACTCAGACTTCGCCACGGCGCTGGTGCTGCTCGCGGTGGCCTCGGTTTCGTTCGTCGGCCTCGGGATGATCACCGCCGTGCTCCCGCTGATCTCACCAGAGAAGGGAGCGCAGCTCGGGTTCATAGCCCAGGGTTTGCTGCTGGTCGTCTCGGGCGTCTACTACCCGGTGAGCGTGTTGCCGCAATGGATGCAGGCGATCTCCGTCGTATCGCCCGCGACCTATGCGCTGCGCGGCATTCGAGCAGCTGTCCTCAACGGCGCGGGACTCGGCGATGTCTGGGGCGATGTGTGGCCGCTGCTGTTACTCGGCGCGGTGTCGATCCCGCTCGGACTGGCCGTGTTCCGAGCCGGCGAGCGCTACGCCAAGCGCCACGGCAAGCTCAAGCGCTCGGGGTAGTCCGCCGGCCCGGGCTGACCCACGCAGGCGAGCACGGCCCAGCCAACCCGGTGCCGCTCACGTCGCATGGTCTCGCCCGAATACCCCGAACAAATCGCCACTCGCCATCCGGCCAGCGGCGAACGGGCGGTTCGCTCGGCTCTGGCAGGAGGATCGCAACACTCGGCCCGAAGTGTCCGTCGAGTGACGAGTTCCTCGCTCTCGTTACCGGGCGCCCGGCAACCCGAGGCCACGCCGACGCCCACAACCCCAATAACCGGACACTCGACCCCTCACGCGGGCCGAATACATATTCGTGCCGGTATGGCACCGATTCCCGCGCGCTCGAGTCAGCGGCTACGTCGAGTGCGCCATTATCGGGGCGCCCCGCCTCCTCCGTCGCGCCGCGGCACCGGCGCACCACACTCGCCCGCGCGTCGCCGAGGTCAGCTGAGCGCCGGGATCACCTCGGCAGCGAGCCGCTCGAGCTGGCCTGCGTCATCGACGAGCGGGTTGAGCAGAATCAGCTCCGCGCCGGCGTCCGCCACGGTGCGGATGCCGGCGACGCACGCCTCGGGCGGTCCAGCGAAGATGTGTTCCGACCAGCCGCCCCGACCGTAGTGTCCTGTGAGTGCGTCCTCCAGTTGCCGGCGGCCGCGCTCCGCGTCGTCGTCGACGTGGATGTACACGCGCTTGCCGATCCGGAACGTGTCGGGGTCGCGCCCCTGCGCGCTCAGCTCCTCCGTGACCACCTTGACCTGTTCGGCGAACTGAGCAGGCGTCTGGGAGCCGGCGCCCATGAATCCGTCCCCGTGCCGGACCGCGCGCCGCATCCCCGCCGGCACGCTGCCACCGAACCAGAGCGGCGGGTACGGCTTCTGTACGGGCTTGGGCTCCATCGTGGCGCCCTGGAGCTTCCACAACCGCCCATCGAAGGTGATCTCGGGCTCGGTCCAGCACGCCTTCATCAGCGCCAGCGCCTCGTTGAAGCGGGCCACGGGCCGGTCCGCATCGACGCCGAAAGCCTCGAACGGGCGCCCCCGGCCGCCGCTCGCGATTCCCACCTCAAGGCGGCCATGGCTGAGGCAGTCGAGCGAGCTGATCGCCTTGGCCAGGTGCAGGGGGTTGTGGAGCGGGAGCACGAACACCGCGCAACCGAACCTCAGCTGCTCGGTGCACGCCGCCGCGTAGGCCAGCGTCTCGAGCGGCGCGAGGCTGCCGGCCGCGCCGATCACCTGCTCCTGTACCCAGCCGCTCTCGAACAACCCGAGCTCCTCGACGCGGCGAAGATGCGCGCGGAAAGCGACATCGTCGAAGCGGCTGTCGCGAGCGTACTGCGGGATGGAGATCGCGAATCGCATGGGCTGCAGGCTATCTGCACCGCGATGCTTCCGCCCGACCGCTGTCCGGGACTTCGCCCGTCAAAGGACACATGCACGATCATCTCCGGCGTGTTCTACATCGGCAAGCACTTCGACAGCGACAAGCTCCAGTCATATCTGGACGCCGCGAAACGGCTGAGCCGGCGATGCTGATCACCAGCATCGAGACGTTTTCGCTGAGGATCCCGTTCAAGCCGGGTCAGGCGTCCGCGGCCTCCGGACGGGATCCGGGGGACGCGCCCGCGGTTGACTCGCTGCTCGTCAAGGTGACGACCGATCAGGGGTACGAAGGGTGGGGTGAGGCCTTCGGGTTCGGCGCGACTGCGGCCACGCAACGGGCGATCGACGATCTGATCGCGCCACTGTGCATAGGTCAGGACCCGTCGCGTATCGCTCCGCTGATGCATGCGGTGCAGGAGGAACTACAAGTGTTCGGGCGGGGAGGGCTCGTGACCCACGCCCTCTCCGCCGTCGATATCGCGTTGTGGGACATCGCGGGCAAGGTCGCCGACGCGCCGCTCCATCGCCTCCTCGGCGGGGGCGCCGGCGATCTGGCCTGCTACGCGAGTCTCGAGGCGTATGCGGATCCGTCCGTCGTCCGCGCGCGAGTCCGGCAGGCGCTCGATGCCGGGTTCAAGAGCATCAAGCTGCACGAGAGGGAGCCGCCGGCGATTCGCGCCGCGCGCGAGGAGGCGGGTCCTGAGGTGCAGATCATGGTCGACGTGAACTGCGCGTGGACCGTGAACCAGGCGCGAGCGCTGGCGCCTGAACTCAGGGAGTTCGGCTTGAAGTGGCTCGAAGAGCCGGTGTGGCCACCGGAGAACTACGACGGCCTTGCCGAGCTGCGCAGAACCGAGGGGATCCCGCTCGCCTCGGGAGAGAACGTGGGGACGCTCATGGAGTTCGATCGCTTGCTGCGCGCCGGCGCGGTGGACTTCGTCCAGCCAAGCCCGGTCAAGATGGGCGGGGTGACCGAGCTCTGCAAGGTCTTTCCGATCGCGGCGGTCCACAACGTCGACGTGATGCCGCACAGCTTCTACGACGGCCCCGGTTTGCTGGCTGCGATACAGGTGATCGCCGCCCTCGGCACCGACGACGCGATGATCGAGTGGCGCTACTTCGATCTCGAGGCGCAAATCTACGGCAGTGCTCTCGGGCCCGAGCGCGGCCGAGTCAAGGTACCGCGGGGGCCCGGGCTCGGGCTCGATCCAGACCCCGACGTCGTTCGGACCTATCGGCGAGCGTAGGAGGGTCGGCGTTGGTCCCGCTCCCCGGTCCCGGGAGCGCCGACTCACCCGCCGGACCGACTCGCGGGCACCCGAGCCTTCCACGTCTCCTTGTCCATCGCCCAGCGCCACTCGACGCCCGCATCGCCGGGCGCGACGGGCTCGTCCGGCGCCTCGCCCAACCAGTCAAACCCGAGCTTTCTGGGGACGCCGCCGCTGGCTTGGTTCGCCTTGTCGTGATGGATCTCGACCCGCGTGATCCCGGGCACGGCGAACGCGGCGCCGGTCAGAACGCCGGCTACGCGGGTTGCCAAACCGCGCCGGAGAAAGGCGGAATGAATCCAGTATCCGATTTCAAGCCCGTCCGGACCGATCCGTCGGTGCAGACCGCAGCTGCCGGCGATCCGCCCATCGAGAAATACACCGAGGATTACGTCGCCTCCTTGAGCCCAATCCCGCTCCCAGTGGTTGATCAGCTTCGTACGCTGATCGAGCGGGAGCGGCTCCTCGGAGATCCACGCCATCCACGGCCGCAGGTGCTCGACGCTCTCGCGGATGGCCTCGCCAAGCTCCGCCGCGTCGGATCCGACCCACCTTCGCAGTAGCAGCCCGTCCGGGCTCGTGAGGTGCTCCGGAAGAACGCCGGGGCGTGTCGTCATCGAACCACGATACGGGCTTGGGGGCTTGGCGCCGGCGTAGCCTACGTCGATGCCTTCAAGAGCCTTTCCCGTCGTCTATGCGTCAGATGTCGAGCGGGCCGCGCGGTTCTGGGAGCTGTTGGGCTTCCGGAGGCATTTCCAACTTCCGGCCGATGGTGTGCCCGGATACGTCGGCCTGCGGAGTGACGACTCGGCGGCCGAGGTTGCGGTGACTCATGCCGAGTGGGCGATGGACCGGTACGGCCTTTCGATGGGGGGTGGTCCGCGATTCGAGATGTACGTGTACGTCGCCGATCTTGACGACATCGTGAAGAAACTGGACGGCGCGGACGTGCCAATCCTGCGAGAGCCCGAGGACATGTCGTGGGGTGAGCGCATCGCGACGGTCGCCGACCCCGACGGTAATCCTGTCGCGCTCTGTGAACAGACCTGAAAGCGCTCAGCTCGACGCTTCTAGGATCGCGGCGATCGCGCAGCCGGGCTGATGCCCGGTCGCAAACGGAGCCTCCGAGCCGCCGCATTCCGGGCAGGCGCCGAACGACTTCGTCGGCGTGAGGCCGCTCCACTGGTGCTTTTCCAGTAAGCGCCTGAGCTCACAGTTCAGCGAGCGAAGCACTGCCAGCTCTCGGTCACTTGTCGAAGAACCATCACCAGGTGGCAGACCCTGGGACATCGTGATCAAAGGATACGTTCATGACGCCTCAGGCGGCGACGGTGAGCTCCGGGTCGAGAGTCTTTGTGGCGACCGTGACCTGCCGCCCAAGTGTCCCCGGTTCGGCCGCGTTGTAGAGGGGGCTCGATACGCCGGAGACGGTCGAGCGAGTGTCGCCGGCCGGTGTGCATCACGGACGGCTCGTCGCCAGGACCTCAAGGTTCTGTGAATGCTTCGACTCGGCCTGGAGCGCGCTCGATCGACGGCCGACGCATAGAGATAGGCTCTCCCGGCTCGGAGCGGCAAGCGGCGAAGCTCTCCGCCCCGCGGCGCGAGAAAACCCCGACCTGGAGGCCCAACGATGCAGACGCAAGCAGCAGTCCTGTGGGAATACGGCGGTGACTGGGAGATCGACGAACTGACGCTCGACGATCCAAGACAGGGAGAGGTGCTCATCAGCCTCGCCGCCTCCGGTCTGTGCCATTCCGACGAGCACGTTCGGGTGGGCGACCTGCCGATGGAGTCCCTGCCGACGATCGGCGGCCACGAGGGAGCCGGAGTCGTGGAGCGGGTCGGGCCGGGGGTAACCACGGTCGCCGAGGGCGATCACGTGGTGCTGAGCTTCGTTCCGTCGTGCGGGCGCTGCCATTGGTGCTCGATCGGCCGCCAGAACCTGTGCGACCTCGGTGCCGGGGTCCAGGTCGGGCTACAGCAGGACGGCACGAGCCGCCATCACGTCCGCGGCCAGGACGCCCGGCTCATGTGCATGCTCGGTACGTTCGCGCCGGTCACCGTGGTCAACGAGAACTCGGTGGTCAAGATCGACGACGACATCCCTCTCGACAAGGCGGCGCTGGTCGGCTGCGGCGTCACCACGGGATTCGGGACCGCCGTCTACGGGGCGGAGGTGTCCGCAGGGGACACGGTTGTCGTATTCGGCATCGGCGGAGTCGGCGCGAACGCTGTGCAGGGCGCGCGGATCGCCGGCGCCACTCGGATCATTGCGATCGATCCCTCGCCGTTCAACCGCGAGCAGGCGGGTCGGTTCGGCGCCACCCACATGTTCGCAACGGCCGAGGAGGCACTCGAGCCGATCTCCGACATGACCGGCGGGATGATGGCCAACTCCGCGCTGGTCACCGTCGACGTCACGACCTCGAAGCTCGTGGGCGAAGCCGCCTCGGTGGTCGGGAAGCTGGGCAAGGTAGCGATCACCTCGCTTCCAAAGATGACGGACGTCGGCGCCGACGTGTCAGTGTTCGAGATGATCGTGTACGAAAAGCAGATCATCGGCTGCCTTTTCGGGCACGCCAACCCGCGGGCCGACATCCCGAAGCTTCTGTCGCTGTACCGCAACGGCTCGCTGATGCTCGACGAGCTCGTGACGCGCACCTACACGCTCGATCAGATCAACGACGGCTACGAGGACATGCGGACGCATCGCAACATCCGCGGCCTGGTCCTGTACGAATAGCCGAGCGCCCGGAAAGAGAGGAGGCCGATCGTGTTTCGTGCAGAGGTAGTCGGCTCAATGTTGCGACCGGCGTATCTGAAGGAGGCGCGCGCTGCGCTCGAGGCCGGCGAGATGACGCTTCCAGGGTTCAAGCGGATCGAGGATCGGGCGGTGGATCAGGTGATCGCCGCGCAGGAGGGTTCGGGAGTGGAGGTCGTCACCGACGGCGAGATGCGGCGGTTCCTGTTCATGGGACCGATCACCGAGACCGTGGAGGGAATCGAGTTCGTCGAGCGCGGCACGGTGATGCCGTGGGCCTCGCCGGAGGGCGAGACCGAGTGGACGGCGCCGGCCGCGGTGACGTCCAAGCTGCGCAAGAAGCGCTCGATGGTGTGCGAGGAGTACAGCTACGCGCGCGCCCGCGCGCGGCTGCCGCTCAAGGTGACGGTTCCAAGCCCGCTGGTGCTGTACGGCTTCTGGAGCACCGAGTACTCGACCGCGGCTTACTCGGACCCATTCGAGATGTTCACCGACGCCGCCGAAGTGGGCCGGTCGGAGATCGAGGAGCTCGTCTCGCTCGGCTGCGAATACATCCAGGTCGATGCGCCGGAGCTGGCGACGCTCGTCGACCCGCGGATCCGCGATTGGGCCGAGGCCCAGGGGATGCCGGCGGAGCGAATGCTGACCGACGGGATCGATCTGATCAACGGCATGGTCGCCGAGATCAGTGGCGTGCGGCTGGCCATCCACCTTTGCCGCGGCAACAACGCGGGGATGTGGATGGCGAGCGGCGGCTACGACTACATCGCCGGGGCCCTGTTCGAGCGCGCCACCTCGTTCGACGCGTTCCTGCTCGAATACGACGATCCCCGCTCCGGCTCGTTCGAGCCGCTGAGGCAGGCGCCGCAGGACAGACAGGTCGTCCTGGGGTTGGTGTCGACGAAGAGTCCACGCGTGGAGACGGTCGAGGAGATCACCGCGAGGATCGACGACGCCGCGCGGTCGTTCCCGCGCGAGCAACTCGGCGTGTCAACCCAGTGCGGCTTTGCCTCGGTTGCGTTCGGAAATCCGATCAGCGAGGAGAACGAGGAGCAGAAGCTGCGCCTCGTCGCCGAGGTGGCCGAGGCCGCCTGGGGGTAGCCACGCGGCTCAAGCGGCGGCCGCCACCCACGGTTCGACGCCCGGCGGGGCGCCGCGCGCGATTCTCAACACGCGGCCGGTCCAGAGTGGTATCGGTTGCGCCGTGGGCGGCCAACCCGAGCGAGTGCCCCGCCGCACCCTGCCGGTCTCGGTGATCCTCGGTATCTCGATGGTCGCCGCCGGCGTGGTCTACCCGGTCACCGACTCCGCTTTACGCCACACCTCGCCGATCATGATCGCCACGTTGCGCGCGATCGTCGGCGGAGCGCTCTTATGCGCGATGTTGCCGCTGATGCGAAGTCGCCTGCCACGCACGCGACGGTTGTGGACCTGGGCGTTCGGAATCGGCTTCGGCAACACGACGCTCACGCAGGTCGGAATCAGCGTCGGTACCCAGCGGGCGGGCGCGGCGGTGGCCGCTGTGCTCTTGAACTCCTCTCCGTTCTTCGTCGCCGTGATCGCGCGATTCGCGCTCGACGAGCCGATCACGCGGCTCCGCGCCGCCGGGCTCGTGATCGGCTTCGGGGGCGTGTTGCTTGTGGTCCTGTCGGATCCGGGCAACGTCGCCCATGGCTCCCAGCTCGCGATCGGATTCGTTCTGGCGTTGCTCGGCGCGATCGGGTGGGCCGCCGGCGGCCTCGGGATGCGGGTGCTCGCCCAACGCGAGCCCGACCTCGACATCCCGGGGATCACCGCCGCCCAGTTCCTCGCTGGCGGTGTTCCCCTGATCCCGCTAGTCCTGCTGGCCGGCGGGTCCACCGATTGGAGCCGTCCGGTCCTCGACGCGCAACTCCTCTATCTGGTCGTCGGTGGTCAGGTTCTCGTCTACCTGGGCTTCAACGCGGCCCTCAGCCAATGGCCGTCGACGCGGGTGTACGCCTGGACGTTCCTCGTCCCGGCCGTGGCGGTAGTCGTCGATGCCTTCCTCGGCAAGCTGCCCGGCTTCGGGGCGACCGTCGGCGTGGTGGTCGTGATCGCCGGCGTCGCGATCGTCAACCACCCGCGCGCCGAAGTGCGGAGTCCTACTGAGGGTCGGAGTTCGGCTCCTGCGAGAGCGGCCTGACGTGACCGCGCTGACCGGGACGAGCTGCTGGTGGGCCCTCCGAAGGTCAAGCCAGCGCCAGCAACGTCGTCGGGTCGGACATCACCCGCTCGATCGCGTGGATCGCGCCACCCTGCGCGGCCGCGGTGAACCCCAGCGTTGACGTGGCAAGCTGCGGGGTGTGGGCCGCGCCGGCAAGCGTGCCGGCTTCGAGCGCCCGCTGCGCCGCCGGGAGGATCCAGTCGCCCAGATGGACGAAGTAGCCGCCGAGGATGATCACCTGCGGGTCGAACAGGTTGGCCAGGTTCGCGGCGCCGAGCCCGATCCATCCGCCGAGCTCCGCGAGGACATCCAGGGTCCGCGCGTCTCGGGCTCGGGCCCGTTTCACGAGCGGCTCGATCTTGCGCTCCGGCGGGGCGTCGCCACGGGGACGCTGCCTTGCGGACTGAAGCAGCGCGTTCAGGCCGACGCATGCCTCCCAGCAGCCGCGCCGACCGCAGCCGCACAACGGGCCGTCGGGCATCACGTTCATGTGCCCGACTTCGCCGCCGTATCCGCGCGTCCCGAGCAGCGGCTGGCCGCCGACGATGATGCCGCCGCCGATCCCAACCTCGCCGGTGATATAGACCAGGTTCGGCGTCCCCGCCCATTCGCCCGACCGGTATTCGGCGATCGCCGCGAGGTTCGCGTCGTTTCCGACGTGGACCGGCGTGGCGCCGAGCCGGAGCGCGCGGCGGAGCGGATCGGCGACGGGTACGTCTCGCCAGTGCAGGTTCGGCGCCTCGGCGACCACCCCGGTGCCGACGTCGACGAGCCCCGGCACCGCGACCGTCAGTCCGGCCACGACCGGCGCGGGGCCGCCGCGGCGCGAGGTGAGGCGACGGCGTGTCCGCCGGCAGAGCTCGGCGAGCGCGGCAATGCACGCCTCAGGTCCCACACTGGCGTCGAACGCGCTCCGCTCGCGCAGTACCTCGCGGGCGGCCAGATCGATGACCAGCACCGACAGGTAGTCGACGTTGACCTCGGTTCCGATCGCGACCACACCGCTGCCCAGCTCCAGGCGGGTGCTTGGCCGGCCGGCACGACCGCCCCCGTCGCGGCCGGTCTCCTGCACGACCCCGAGCGCGATCAGTTCGGCGACCAGACGCGACACCGTGGCCCGGGTCAGCCCGGCTCGGGCGGCGATGCCCGCCCTCGAATCGGGCCCGACGGTCGCGAGGTGTCGGAGGACGAGCTCGAGATTGTTGCGTCGTATGTCGTTGTGTCCCGCGCGCGCGGGGATCACGGATTCTCTTGACACGGGATATGACGCTGGGTATATGTTTTGCATCGAATCAAAACATTCCTGGTCGGCCGCCTCAGTCTATGCCGTTGCGGTCGGGCACGGAGAGGGCTTTGGCGCCGGCGCCCAAGGCGGACGCGCCCGGTCGTCGGTGACTTCTTTTGAGGCAATAATGACCACGCTGCAACACGCACCGGGATCGGCGCCGCGACAGGTCCCGCGCGCCCGCGCGCGGACAATCGGCGTTCTAAGCCTCGACCCGACGGCGTACGGCAAGGCGTCCGCACTGCTCGCGATTCACTGCGCGACGGGCGGCTCGGGTCACTTCGTGAGCACCGTCAGCGTACCGGCGCCGGATCGGGGATCGCTCGGCGTGGCCTTCACTCGACTGTGGCGCCTGGATGTCGACGGAATCCTCGTCGTCGCTCCGCAGCGGGGCGTGATCGACATGCTCGCCGAGCTGTCGGGTGACATCCCCCTCGTCGCGGTCGCCTCGGGTGGGCAGGAGGTCGTCTCCACGGTGGCGATCGACCACTACGCGGGGGCGGCCGCGGCAACTCGCCATCTACTCGAGCTCGGCCATCGCACCGTGTTTCACATCGCCGGGCCGGCCGACGGTCAGGATCCGGGGCAACGCCTCACCGGATGGCGCGACACGCTCGTCGCAGCCGGTGCCGAGATCCCGCTCCCGGTGGTCGGCGACTGGAGCCCCGATGGCGGATACGAGCTCGGTCGGCGGCTCGCGGCCAGAAATGACGTTACGGCGATCTTCGTCGCGAACGATCAGATGGCCTTGGGGGTCCTGAGCGCTCTGCACGAGGCGGGGCGCCGCGTCCCGTCCGACGTGAGCGTCGTCGGGTTCGACGGCAGTCCCCAAGGCGAGTTCTTCAATCCGCCACTGACGACCGTCCGGCAGAACTACGCCGAGCTCGGTCGGCGCAGCCTCGAGCTGCTCCTCACCGAGATAGAGGTCGGCCGGCACGCGAACGTCCACGAAACGATCCCAGCCGAGCTGATCATCCGCGCGAGCACCGCGATCGCGTCGAGCGGGAAGCTGCACGCGGTCCTCTGAGAACCCGCCCGGTCAGTTCACGGGCCCGTTCGGCGGGACGCCTGCGCCCCGGCCGTGGGCAGCGCTGAAAGCCCGGTGCAGGCCACCGTTCCCGGCCCGAATTCTTACGGAGTTGTGTGGATTCCTCGAACTTCCTCTTCGGCAACGGCGACATTCTGTGTATGTCTCGGAAAGGGACTTCGCCATGACCACGATCCTTCTCCTCAACGCAGTCTCATCTCTTCTGGCTCTGGTCGGAGTCGCCGGCTTCTTCGCGTTCCGCGAGCGCCGCGCGCGGCGCCGGGCCGTCGTGGATGTGCTTTACGTGACCACGGGCACGACTCGCCGGCTTCCCCACAGCTGAGCGCGCGCCCCTGGCAAGTCTCCGGCTCGGGAAACGGCCGGGGCCGCCGGCACGGAGTTGGCCGGCAAAGGACACGCCGGGTCCGAGCGGAGGGATGTTTGCCTCCGCTCGGGCCGATCGCTTAGCGTTGCGCCGTAACCGAGCTTCTTGGAGGTCGCTCCGCATGGCGCGCACGCATCACCTGCCCGACGAACAGGTCCATTTCACCTGGGACACCGGGAACGACCCGCGGGTCGTCGTCGACTCCGGTGACACGGTCGTCGTCTGGACGCGTGACGTCAGCGACAACCAGATCGGCCCGGATTCGGACACGAGCGTGATCGCCGGCTTGGACTGGGAGCGCGTGTACCCGCTCCTCGGACCGATCGGGGTCCACGGCGCCGAGCCCGGCGACACGCTCGCGGTTGAAGTCCTCGACATCCGGACGCAGGGGTGGGGCTGGACGGCGATCCTCCCCGGTTTGGGCCTCCTGCCCGAGGATTTCCCGGACGCCTACCTGCGGGTGTTCGATCTGTCACGCGGTGATGTCGCGTACTTGCGCGAGGACATCGCGATCCCACTCGAGCCGTTCTTCGGGACGATGGGCGTGTGCCCGGACGGCGCATCGGCCCAGCCGGTGATGCCGCCCGGCGTGTTCGGCGGAAACATGGACACGCGCCAACTTGTGCGCGGATCGACGCTGTACCTACCGGTGCAGGTCGATCAGGCGCTGTTCTCCTGCGGGGATGCGCACGCGTGCCAGGGCGACGGCGAGGTGTGCGTGACCGGCCTCGAGGCGCCCATGTTCGCGGCGCTACGGCTCACGCTCGAGAAGGGTCGCTCGATCCCCGCGCCCCAGTACCGCACTCCCGGACCGCTGACCCCGCGCGTCGATTCGGCGCCGTTCTACGGCACCACCGGCGTCGGCGGCGACCTGTACGTGGCCGCGCAGGACGCCGTGCGAGCGATGGTCGAGCACATCGCGACCACCTACGACCTCGGTCGCGAGGACGCCTACGTGCTCTGCAGCCTGGCGGTCGACCTGAAGATCTCCGAGATCGTCGACGCCGGCCAGTACATCGTGAGCGCGCTACTACCCGAAGCGATCTTCAGCTGAGGCGGCTGCGCCCGTCGGCGACGGTTCGAGCTGCGGGATCACCTCTGAGATCAGCAGCTCGAGCGTCCGCCGCGACTCCTCGAAGCTCATGTCCCCAGTCGGGAACATGAAACAGATGTAGTCGACCATTCCGTCGTCGAGCAGAGCCCCGACTCGGTCGACGATCTGGGCAGCGGTGCCTGACCCGATCTCGATCGCCGGCTCCATGTTGGCGTGGATCGCGCGCAGCGCGCCCTGCGCGTCGTAGCACTCCTGCTCGGACAGCCTCAGATAGTCGAACCGGTGGGCGTTGCGAGTCCGGCGCACTAGGCCCTCCATGCCCCGCCGGGCGACGTCGCGAGCCTCGGCCTCGGTCGGCGCAATCGACAGGAGCATGCTGTATCCGACGCGCGGCTCGGACTCCGGCCCGTCGAACCTGATGTCATCGCCGCGATGTTCGTGCCATGTCTTGAGGTACAGCTCGTAGGCGTCAGGACTGATCTTCCCGGGCCACATCAGGCTCATCCCGTGCTGCCCCGCGGTCACGGGGCTGCCGGGGTACCAGAACGGGATCCGCTCCTGGAACGGCTTGGTCGACATCGGCATCGTCGGAAAGTCGAAAAAGCGGCTGTTCTCGCTCGAGATGTCGCCGGACGCCAGGGCGTGCCGGATGATCCCGAGCACGTCGGTGAAGCGGTCCCGGGATTCCCACCAGTCCTTGCTGAACCAGTAGTGCTCGATCGGCACCGCGCCACGCCCGACGCCGAATTCGAGCCGCCCGCCCGTGAGCTGATCGAGCACGCACATGTCCTCGATGATCCGGACCGGATGGTGCATCGGCAGCAGCTTCACCATCGGCCCTAGCCTGATCTGCTGCGTCACCTGGGACGCCGCGGCGATGAACAGCTCCTGACCCGGGGCCATGCAGAGGTCGCTCCCGTGGTGCTCGGCCAGGTGGTAGCCGGCGAACCCGGCCTCGTCGGCCATCTTGATCAGCGTGAGGCGATCCTGGAACAGCTGGCTCGTGGGGGTCCCGGGGATGTCCTCGATGTGGTCGAAGATCCCGAACTTCTTCTCGATCACGGGCGAGACCCTAACGGCTGGCGGTGGTTGCGCGCATCCCGACACGCCCGGTCGTGATCAGGCGACGAGCCGAAGCAGCGCCGCGGTGGCCGCCGCGCCGAGCGCGACGACGACGAACGGCGCCTTGCGCCAGACCAGCACTGCCGCGACGAGCAGCGCGGGCGTGCGCGCGTCGAGCACGAACCGCTGCCCGCTCGTGAACGTCTGGATCACGATCAGCGCCGCCAGCACCGGGACGACGACGATCTCGAGCGACCACCGGTCGGACGTCTCGCGGTCGAGCCGGTCCCCCACCACGAGTCCGAGAATCTTGAACGCGTACGCCGACGCGCACAGCGCGAGAACCGGCCACCAACTCATCGACCGACCTCCGGCGCTTGTCCCACCGCGATCCGCGCTCGCCGGCGACCGAGGGCGAGAAGCACTGGGACCGCGCCCAGGGCGGCGGCGATGATCGGCACACCCGCCGGCGCGATCGGCGCCAGCGCGAGCGCGATGAGCGCGCCCGCCACCGCCGCTCGCATCGCGTCCGGCCCCCGCAGTTGCGGAGCCAGCAATGCCAGGAACACCGCCGGAAACACCGCGTCGAGTCCGTAGTCGCGAGGGTTGCCGAGACCGCTGCCGGCCACCGCACCGACCAGCGTGCCGACGTTCCATGCCGCGAACAGGCACGCGGCGGTCAGGTCGAACGCGCGGCGCTTCGTCGCGAGCGTCGGTTGAGCATGAGCCATCGCGGTCGTCTCGTCGACGACGACCTGTGCCCGCAGCGCGCGCTTGGGCACGCTCCCCGACAGGACGTCCTTGAGGCTGAGCGCGTACAGAGCGTTGCGCGCGGCGAGCAGAAGGGCCGGCGGCAGTGCGCCGGCGACGCCGCCGCCCGCGGCGATCACCGAGACGAACGTCAGCTGCGAGGCGCCGGTGAAGCAAACGAGCGACATCACGCACGTCTGGGGCACGCTGAACCCTGCCGCCACCGACAAGACCCCGAACGACACCGCGTACACGGCCGTCGCGACCCCGATCGAGAGGGCGTTCCTGAAGATGGGATCGTTCGACATGTTTGGGGCATTGTCTCGCGATGTTGCGGGCAGATGGCTGCGAATTGCCTCGACTAGCGGCCCGATATGGCAATATTCCACTATGGATTCAATCGACCGCGCAATCATCGACGAACTGCGTCGTGACGGGCGGCTGTCGAACGTGGAGCTGGCGGCGCGGGTCAACCTGTCGCCCTCGCCGTGCCTGCGCCGCGTCCGCGCGCTCGAGGAGTCAGGGGTGATCCGCGGCTACCACGCCGACATCGAGCCGAGCGCAATCGGCCGCGGTCTCGAGGTGTCGGTGCTCGTCGAGCTCTCGCTCAAGGATCGCAAGACCGTCGAGGCGTTCGAGGAACAGATCAGCGCGATCGACGAGGTCCTCGAGTGCCGCCGGATGTTTGGCATCCCCGACTACATCATCCGCGTCGGGGTCGCCGACACCGACGACTACGAGCGGTTCTACATGACCGAGCTGGCCGAGCTACCGGGCGTCACGCGTGTCAACTCCCAGTTCACCATGAAGCTGGTCAAGGCCGGGACGCCGGGTTCGCCGACGGGGAAGACGCCGGCTCGTCGGAGCGCCCGGTAGGTGCTCGTCAGCGGAGGTCGAACCGGAAGTCGTCGTCGGAGTTCAGCAGTGAGCGTGATTGCCACAATCGCCGAAGTGATCGTATGTCTGACGACTTTCCGGCTGGTGGTGGGAAGACGCGCCCGCCCGCGCGAACTTTCCCGCGTGGCTCGGGACGAGGTTATTTGCTGCCGAACACCCGCTCGAGCAGGGCGGTGTCGCCCGCGGTCTGGAACTTGACCACCTTGCCGTCGCGGAATGTGAACACGTCGCAGCTGTCCGCTTCGCCGCCCTCGACCGCGATGTGCGTGAGCACGACCACGCGCTCAGCGTCGGAGAACCAGAACTGCGGGTTGGTCGTGAATCCCTTTTCGGCCAACTGACCCCAGAGGGCGCCGACCGCCTGCTTGCCGTGGAGCGTGCCGCTGATCGCGCTGTTGCCCGGCGTGATCCACTCGACGTCGTCGGCGAGGACCTCCATGGCAGCTACCGCATCACCGGCCGAGAAGGCAGCGTATCCGCGCTTCGCCGTCTCGACGTTCTGCTCGCCCGCCATCCGAAACCCCTTTCTCTCCTCGCGGCGCACCGCGCCGCCCGTCCAGGCGACCCTAACACCCGGCTTGTGTCGCGAGGGAGAGTTGTCCGGGAGCCGGTTTCCATCCTTTATCCTCGATCCTGTGGTTCGCAGGCGTTCGGGGCTCTGGCTGTCGCGGTTGGTTCCGGTCATGGCTTTCGCGGGCGCGCTGGTAGCGGGGGCGACTCACCACCGCGAACTGCTGCAACCACTCGTGCTCGTGACTGTTCTGGTGGCGCCGGTGCTCCTGCCCAGAAGGCTTCTCTACCCGCCGCCGCCTCCGGCGCCGCCCCCAAGCGGCGCCGACGATGGCGACGACGGCGGGGGCGGCCCGCGTAACCCACCGCGGCCGCCCGAGGCTCCTCGCGGAGGCCTGCCCCTGCCCGACGCCAACCCGGCTCGGGTTCGCATTCGCGACCACCATCGCACGGCGCTGATCCCTTTCCGCGCGCGACGCCCCGCGCACGTGCCGGAGCGAGCGCCAGCCCGGACCCGCATGGGCCCATGCCGGCCTAGCTGTCGTTCCTAGGGACGTTTGTCAGGCGTGAGTAAAGACATCCGGGCCTCCTTGGAGGCTGCGTGGTGCTCAAGCCCCTCAGTCCGAAGGAGGACACCGGATGAAGCTTCACGGTAACGCGCGGACCCCGGCGTCAGCGAGCGGACGGTGTATCGGTGGCCGGCGAGGTCGCGATCAAGACGGCCGCGGAGGTTGCGATGAGGACGGCCGCGGAGGCGAGGCCGATGAGCGAGGAAGACCTGATGCGCATCTTCTCTCCAGCTGTTCTGGTGTGGTGGGTCAACCTAACGAAGGCACGCGCCGCGGCAGCGGTCGACGGATTCGTCTGCGACTCCGCGATCGCGAGGGCCTCGCTACCGTCTCGCAGGCGTGAGCGATTCCGGCACCCATCGTGTGGTCGTGGTTGGCGGGGGCTTTGGCGGCCTTCAGGCGGCGCTGAAGCTCCGCTCCTCCCCGGTCGAGGTGACGCTGATCGACCGCCGAAACTTCCACCTGTTCCAGCCGCTCACCTACCAGGTCGCCACGGGCGCGCTGTCGCCAACCGAGATCGCCTATCCGTTGCGGGCGATCTTCAAGCGCGCCGGCAACGTACACGTACTGCTCGCGGAGCTGTGGGACATCGATCTAGACGCGCAGACCGTCCATCTGCGCTCGGTCGACGAGGTTCCCGCGCCCGATTCGGTGCCGTACGACACGCTGATCATCGCCGGCGGCTCGAGCTACTCGTACTTCGGTCACGACGATTGGAGACAGTTCGCGGGCGAGGTCAAGTCGCTCGAAAGCGCGGTAACCGTCCGGAGCCGGATCCTGAGCGCTTTCGAGGCGGCAGAAGCGGAAGCCGATCCGGATCGCCGCGCCGCGTGGTTGACGTTCGCCGTCGTGGGGGCCGGACCGACCGGTGTCGAGATGGCCGGCCAGATCGCCGAGCTGGCGCGCGACACGCTCCGCCGCGACTTCGAGGCGGCCGATCCGCGGGCCGGCCGAATCCTCCTGATCGAGTCCCTCGACCGGGTGCTCACGAGCTTCCCGCCATCGCTGTCGCGGAAGGCGCAGCGCTCGCTGGAGCGGCTCGGCGTCACGCCGATGCTGCGCTCGACCGTGGTCGGGGTCGACGACGAGTCGGTGAGCGTCGCCGACGGCGCCGGCAACACCGAGCGCATTCCCACGCGTACGGTCGTGTGGGCCGCCGGCGTGATGGCCTCGAAACTGGGAGCGCGGCTGAGCGAGCTGACCGGAGCCGAGGTCGACCGCGCGGGGCGGATCGCCGTCGAGTCCGACCTCACGCTTCCCGGCCATCCCGAGGTGCTCGCGCTCGGCGACATGGTCAGAGTCCGCGGTCGGGACGGGTCCCCCGTGACCTATCCGGGGGTCGCCCCCGTCGCGATGCAGCAGGGCCGCCACGCCGCGCGGGTCGTGCGCGCGCGGCTCGCCTCAGAGCAGGCGCCGCCGTTCCACTACTTCGACAAGGGCAACCTGGCCACGATCGGGAGGGGCGCGGCGGTCGCGGACATCAAGGGCGTGCACCTCAGCGGCTTCCTCGCCTGGATCACATGGTTGGTCGTTCATCTCTATTACCTGGTCGGATTCGAGAACCGCATCCTCGTGTTCACCCGCTGGGGGTTCAGCTTCGTGACACGCGGCCGCGGCTCCCGGCTGATCATCGGAGCCGTGTCGGAGAAGACGAGCGACACGGCCTGACGCCGGTGAACGCCTACGGCGCGGTGCCGTGGCGGCAACTGACGAGCGCCGATCGGACGGCGTCCGGGAGCGGGACCGCAGGACACCTGGGGCTCGTCGCCTCGAGCGCCAGCCGCCACACGCCGTTGACCCGGCGCAGCACCGCCGTCACGTACACGCCGTAGCGCCAGCACGGGCTGTGGCGCCCGAGCATCGAGCTTCGGTCGGACGATAGCGTGATGCCGAGGCACCCGAGCGGGTACCGGTAGGCGGCGATCTGGGGCGCCCCTGTCGTATCTTCTTCGGTCGCGGGGGCCGGACTACCCACCGGCCTTGGCCCGCCGGCGCCCACGGCGTCCACGCTCGCAGGGCGCCCACTCCACGGGGCCACCGCGATGATCGCGCCGGCGGCCACCACGGCCGCGATCGCCGCAATGATCAGCCGTGCCCGGACGCTGGCTCGGATCCGGGCGCTGCGGGGGTGGCGGACCAAGCCGACCGAGCGGAACGGGCGGGCCGGTCGGCGGCCGCGCGGCCCCGGCACGACCGTGACCCGCACGTTCGAAGGCGCATCAGCCGGCGAAACCCAACCGTCGGGCGTACTGCGCTGCGCCATCTGCGGAGTATCGCGCCGCCGCTCAGACTTATGCGCTCATCTGGGCGACCCGCCTCGTCGCTCCACAACCTGCCGAAGCTCGAGGCGACGCTACCCGCGAGCCCGCTCACCGAGGTCCCGGCCGGCATCGGCTTCCGCTGGGCCTGAGCCGTGCGGCTCGGCCGCGGCGAGCACGTCGACCGGGAGGGTGAACCAGTGCCGCTGCACGCACGCGATCTTGACGTGCTCGACCGGTGCCGGCGCCCCGTTCAGGACGAACCGGTCGGTGATCTCGGCGGGGAGGCCGCAGGCCGGGCACTCCACAAGCGGTTCGGCGGGAATGTAGATCTTGTCGTTGCTCATCGTTTTTGTCCCCCACATCACGCGGTTTCTGTTTGGTGCGCTATACGAACGAGAGCAAGATTCGGTTCGTGAGATACGCGGTAACTTGGTGAGCGTCCCTCTCGCGCTGCGTCGCTCGGGAGGATGTGCCGCCACACGGTCGGGCTCGACTGGACTTCGATCGCGATCGAGAACGTCGGCTATGGCGAAGCCGAGGGAACGTGATCGGCCACAACGAGAGCCTGTCGAGCCCGTACCACCGCGAGGACGTCGTGTCGCTCCGGACCCAGACCCACAGCGATTTCGACCACGCCGACGTGCGGGTGTACCGGGGCGAGCTCGGTGCCTTGGCGGCTGCCCGCCGGCGAATTGACCGTGCCGTACGAGCGCCAGCTCGAGTCCCTGTACGCGGCCTTCAACGCGCGCGACATCGACGCGCTGCTGGCGGCGATGACCGACGACGTCGACTGGCCGAACGCCTGGGAGGGCGGCCGCCTGCACGGCAAGGAAGAGGTTCGGGACTACTGGACCCGCCAGTGGGGCGAGATCGACCCGCGCGTCGAGCCGGTTTCGTTCGCGAGGCGCCCGAACGGGGGTGTGGCGGTCGACGTCCAGCAGGTCGTTCGCACGCATGACGGCGCGCTCGTGAACGAGAGCGTGGTCGTGCACGTCTATGGGTTCCGGGGCGGCCTCGTCGCCCACATGGAGATCGAGGAGCCGGGCTCAGGCCGGCTCGAGTAGGACGACGGGTATGACTCGGTTGCCCGCGCGCTCCTGATAGGTCTCGTAGCCGTTGTAGTTGTCGTTGACGATCCGCCATAGCTCCTTGCGTTCGGCGCCGTCGGCTATGTGCGGCCGCACGGGGACGCGACGCCCGCCGATCTCGACCGTGACCACATCGGGATATGCGCGGAGGTTGTGGTACCAGGCCGGGTTGTGCTCGGCGCCGGCTTTTGAGGCGACGACGATGAAGCCGTCCTCGTGGGGCGTGTACAGGAGTGGCGTCGTGCGCTCCTGGCCCGACTGCGCACCGCGAGTGTGGAGCAGGAGGATCGGCTGGCCCATCGCCACCTTGACACGACCCCGCGTCAGCGGGATCAAGCGGCGGTCGATCGTCGGGAACACGGTGATGAAGAGCCAACCGCCAAGCCGCGTCCGCGCCGCGGCCTGGAGGGCCTTGTCGATCCGCGATTTCTGGTGCTGGGGTCGGTAGCCGGCGATGTCCGGACGCTACCCACTCCCGCGCCCGTCGTCACCGGCTCGGATCTCACATACTCGGCGCGGGAGGCGTTTCACGCATATGTCCGCGAACAGGAGGGATCGCCGATGACAACCACCACCGACGTCGCCACCGACATCCGCGAGCGAGTCGACGCTCTCGACTGGGAGCGACTTCGCCGCGAGCTCGACGACCGAGGCCACGCGATCACCGTGCCCTTGCTGTCCGAGGACGAGTGCAACGAGCTGTCCGATCTGTTCGACGGCGGCCGGTTCCGTTCCACGATCGAGATGGCCCGGTATCGCTTCGGCGACGGCCGTTATCGCTATTTCGACCACCCGCTCCCGGACACGATCGCCGCCCTGCGCACCTCGTTCTACCGACATCTGGCGCCGATCGCCAACCACTGGGCCGAGTTGCTCGGCGGCAACGGCCCGACCTTCCCGCTCGAGCACGAGGAGTTGCTGCGCCGCTGCCATGCCGCGGGCCAGCTGCGGCCGACGCCGCTGATCCTGCGCTACGGCGAGGGCGACTGGAACGCTCTGCACCAGGACCTCTACGGGGAGGTGTTCTTTCCGTTCCAGGTGCTCACGATCCTGGCCCGCCCCGGCGAGGACTTCGACGGCGGGCAGTTCGTCCTGCTCGAGCAGCGCCCACGCGCCCAAAGCCGGGCGCACGTGCTCGAGCCCGCGCAAGGCGCGTTCGTGATCTTCCCTACCTCCACCCGGCCGAACCGCGGCAAGAACGGCTATCACCGGATCGGTATGCGGCACGGGGTCTCGACCGTCACCCGAGGCCAGCGCACCGCCCTCGGCGTGATCTTCCACGACGCGACGTGACCGGCGCCCGGACGAGGTGAGACGGTAACCCCCGACGAGGTGAGATAGAGCGCTCCCGCCCCCGGCCCGGGCGTCGCCGAGCGCGCGCGGCGTCCTCAGGAAGAACAGGTGGTAGCGGTCGCCGTCGTCCGCGATCCAGCTGTCCCACACCCAGTCCTCCGGCAGCCGCAGCACCGGCGAGATGGTTCCAGTTTCCGATGACGTCAGGCACACTCCGGCCGTGGGGAAAGCCGAGTTGCTGATCGGTGGTCTGCTCGTGGCGATCGCGGGGCTCGGCGCGCTCGCCCGCCGGCTGTCGATCCCGTACCCGATCGTGCTCGTCGTCGGGGGTGCGCTATTCGGGTTCATTCCAGGCCTGCCAACGGTGAATCTCGACCCGAACGTCGTGCTGGTCGTGTTCCTGCCGGTCCTCGTGTACAGCGCGGCGTTCTTCGCGAACCTCGGCGACATCCGCGCGAACCTGCGGGGGATCACGATGGTCTCCATCGGGCTCGTGCTGGTGACCATGACCGCGGTCGCGGTCGTCGCCCACGCGCTGGTCGGACTACCCTGGGCGGCCGCGTTCGCCCTCGGCGCGGTGATCTCTCCCACCGACCCGCTCGCGGCGGGCCTGATCATGCGCAACCTCAACGTGCCGCGGCGGCTAGTAAGTGCGGCCGAGGGTGAGGGGCTGTTCAACGACGCGACCGCGCTCGTGGCGTTTCGCGTCGCGGTCACCGCGGTCGTCACCGGATCGTTCTCGCTCGGGCACGCGACGGTCGCGCTCGTCGTCGACGCCCTCGGCGGGATCGCGATCGGTCTCGCCGTCGGCTGGGTGATCGCCGAGATCCGCAAGCGAACGCCCGACCCGCAGGTCAGCATCACGATCTCGCTGGTGAGCGGCTACGCCTCATTCGTACCCGCGAGCGCGGTCGGCGCCTCGGGCGTCCTCGCGGCCGTCACCACCGGGATCTACATGGGCATCCGCGGCCCGAGCATCATCCCCGCCCGCGTCCGCCTGCAGGGCTTCTTCACGTGGGACATCGTCGACTTCATCATCAATTCGGCCCTGTTCGTGCTCGTCGGGCTCCAGTTGCGCACGATCGTCGAATCCCTATCCGACTACTCGATGGCGACACTGCTCGGCTGGGGACTCGCGATCGCGGGCGTCACCGTGGTCACCCGGATCATCTGGTTCTTTACGGTGCCCTACCTCGTCCGCGCGCTCGACCGCCGCCCCAGCCAGCGCGAACGGCGAATCCCGGCCCGCAACCGCTTCCTGCTTGGCTGGATCGGCATGCGAGGCGCGGTGTCGCTCGCGGCCGCGCTGTCGATCCCCCTGACGATCGACGGCGGAGCCCCGTTCCCCGATCGTGACCTGATCCTGTTCCTGACATTCGCGGTGATCTTCGTGACCCTCGTCGTCCAGGGCCTGTCGCTCCCGGCGGTGATCCGGCGCCTGCACATCAGCGACGACGGCGCCTCCGAGACCGAGGAGCTCAAGGCCCGCCTCGGCGCGACCAAGGCCGCGCTCGCCCAAATCGACGAGCTCGCCAAAGAGGACTGGACCCGCGACGACACCATGGAGCGGATGCGGAACGCGTACGAGTACCGCAAGCGGCGACTGGCGGCGCGGGCGGGCAAGATCGAGGACGACGGCTACGAGGACCGCTCGCTCCAGTACCAGCAGGCGGTCCAGATCGTGCTCGGGGCGCAGCGCGACGCGCTGGTGGAGCTCCGGCGCCAAGGGACGATCTCGAACGAGACGATGAATCGCGTGATCCAGGAACTCGACCTCGAGGAGTCCCGGCTCGAGATCTGAGAGCTAGCGAGGGACCGAAAGCGTCTTGCGGTACTGCCAGGTCCTGAGCCCGAACCACCGGTCGCTCACGCCTTCGTCCTCCATACCTAGCCGCGCCGCGACGCGTTGCGAGGGCCCGTTGTCGAGGTCGGTCAGCGCGAGCACGTCCGCGATCCCGGCCGCGGCCGCGCGATCCAGTAGCGCCTGCGCGGCTTCTGTGGCATAGCCGCGGCCCTGCTCGTCGGGGTGCAGATGCCAGCCGATCTCGACCAGATCGGTCGGACCACCGGCGTCGTCGAGCGGCAGCAGCAGCACTGTGCCGATCGGTCCCCGGCGCTCGCGAGCGATCGGCACGATCGCCCACAGGCCCAGCGGTGGCGACAGGCCCGCGACGCGCTCACGTCCCCGTTCGAGGCGCTCGATCGCCTCCTCGAGGGTGGTGATGGTGCGCCGCGGGTGCGGTCCGAGCCAGCGGACCACCTCGTCCCGGGAATAGATGTCCAGAAAGGCCGGCGCGTCCTCCTCGACCCACGGGCGCAGCACCAGCCGAGGAGTCCGCAGCAGCTCGGAGGAGCCTAGGGGCGCAGGATCAGTACCCGTGCCTGTCCCCCCGGGGTGATTCCGAGCTTGACGATCGCATCCCCGACGGGCACCGCGTCCAGCCACACGCTGTCCTGGTCGTTCGCCTGCCCGAGGGCGGCCACCTGCTGCATCGAGCGCGCCAGCCGGGCCATCTCGTCGGGGCTGCCCACCAGTTGTTGGACGCCGTGCTCGGTACCGAACGTGACCGCCAATCCCTCGTCGGTCTGGTGAGCGGAAAGCAGTTCCAGGCCCATGGATCCCTCCAGTCTAGGTACGAGAGGAACGGGGTCCGAGCGCCGGCGCTTGCACCCCGACTAAGTGACCACTCGACCCTCCCCGGAGGCCGAATGGCTATCGCTCGGCCGTAGCCCGAGTTTCGCCTCACTCGAAGAACTCGAGCCGTCGAGTGTTGCCTTATTCGGGATCACAGCCCGTGCGCGAGCGCCCGCAGAGCCGCGATCCCCGGCATGAACAGGTACTCGCCACCGCGCGTGGTCACGAACGGCCCCTGCGGCCCGAGCATGAACGGAGGGTCGCCCTGGATCGTCATCTTGCCGGTCCCGAGTGGGCTGCCGAGCAGGAAGTCGCTGTCATAGCCGAGGTGAAACCCGTTGCCGTCGTTCAGCCATTGCAGCTGAACGCTCTCGAACTGCCGCGAGATGCTCGCGTTGAAGCACACGAACACGAGCCCGCGGTCGACGCCGTCGTCCTCGAGCGCGTCGGCCGCCAGCGGCGGCCCGTAGGGAACGCCTCGCCGGATGACCCGGTGGCGGAAGCTCAATAGCCCCGCGTCGTCGAGCCCCGGCCATCCGAGCGCGTCACGCGGGTTCGAGCGGCGGATGTGGGCCCCGAGCGGGCATCGTCGACCATCGACGTCGACGTCGAGGTACCGGAACGAGTTGCTCCCGGGAGCACTCGCCGAAAACCCCGGATCGGGACGGTCGGGCGAGGTCACGAGCGGCGTGCCGTTGCGCCACCTCCCGACGATCTTGGCGGCGAGCATCTCCTCATCCCCGGATGTGAACCGCGAAGCCGCATCGCGCAACACCCGCCGGAATAGCGCGACGTCCTGGCGGAGCTTCCGGTAGACCACGTAGGTACCCGAGCGGCCGAGCGGGTCCGCCGGCGCGCTCGGCAGCCGCTTCTGCGGATCGACGAGCGTGTCCTCGTCCGGATAGCCGAGCACGAACTCGCCGGGCGCGAGCGCCCGCCAGGACCCATCGGCTAGCGGGACGCCCCCTCCGGGTGCCGAGCCATCCGACACCCCGGCGATCGCCGGCTGAGCGGCGCCGTCCGCGAACCCGAACTGCTCGCGGGGCGGCGCCGCCGGGTCGCCGGCCGGGGGCGTCAGCAGCTCCGCGTATTGCTCGTGCACGATCGACACGCCCGCGGCCCGCTCGATCGACGCTCGCAGGCTCACGAGCTCCGCCTCGATCTCGTCGCGTGCCCGCCCATTCAGGGTCACGAGCATGTGCGCCGCGCCCGTGCCGAGGCCACTCTCCCAGTGCTCACACGCGCTCGCGCCAAGGTCGCCCAGCATCTTGCTCCGGGCGGCCATGCCCTGACGGAACTCGTCCGAGAAGGTGCCAATCACTCCCTCGGAGACGCCGAGGGCGCGGAGTCCGGTGCACGTCACCGCGACATTCCGGTGCGAGCGAGGCTTCTCGGCGCGCCACTCCTCGTCACTGGAAACGAGCTCTGCTGTCTCGTTCAGCCAGGCCCGGCCGCCGGCGCTATCCGACACGCCGACGAACACGTACGCCGTACACGGATAGCCCGTCCCGTACGCGCGGAGCACGTTGCCCTGGATGTCCGAACGGTCGATGGCCATCAGAACTCTTCGAGGAACGCGCGCTTCAGATCCTCCGCTCGCATCTCCTGCGCTCCCACCGCGAACGCGATCAACTGCTCACGCGCCGCGACGGCGGCCTTCACCTGCGCGACGGTGGCCTTCGGGTAGGCGGCGACGAAGAAACCGGTGTCGATCTTGTTGTGGAGCAGGTACGCCTTCAACTGGGGACCGGACGCGCCCGGCGGGCAGCCGATGCACCGTCCCCAGATCTCCTTCGCCTCGGGCGCCAGCTTCACGCACAGTTCATCGAGGTATGGATCGAGCGGGCCGTCGAAGTTGCTCGTGAAGATCAGGTATGGACTTCCGACATGGTCCTGGCGCGGCTGCGCGGGGTCGTTGACCCAATCTCGAAGGATCACCCAGCGCGCGAAGTGGGTGCCGGCCAACCGCGCGAGCGGGCTGTCGTCCTTGGCCAACGCTTCGAGATAGCTGCTCAGCGCGGGCTCCTCGCCCGGGAGTATCGGCGTCAGCGCCATGAACGCCGTGGCCTGCCCCGAGGTGTTGCTCACAGGCAATCCTGCACGTCGGCCAGGAACACCCGCCACTCCTCCCCGAACGCCTCGGCGCTCATGCTCCGGGCGCGGGCCTTGAACGCGTCGAGCTTCGGCGCGAGCTCGAGCGAGGCCAGGATCATCGTGGTGGTGGCCTCCGGATACGCACCATAGAAGTGGCTGGCCACGATCTCGTTGCGCTTGATGTACGTCTTGAACGGTCCCGTCGGCAGCGGCTGAGGAAACCCGTACGAGGTCCCCCAGAAGAACTTCATGCCTCGGGTGAGGATGTGGGAGAAGGCATCGATGTACTCCTCCCAGCCGCCGTTGAAGTTGCTCTCAAAGAACAGGTGCGGGTAGTTCAGCTTCTCCTCGCGTTGCGGCGGCCCGTTGAACGGGATCTTTCGGACCAGCGACCAGCGGGCGAAGTGAATGAACGACAGGCGTCCGAGCGTGCCGCTGCTCTTCGGGAACGTGGTCGCGAACCAGAACACGAGCGGGAGCCACAGCCGCCCGGACCATTTCACCGTGCTGAACACGGTGATCGCGATCGCCTGGCCGTCGACGTTGGCAGGGTCGGTGCCGGTCGCGGTGTCCGGACCTGGCGGAGCGGCGGGTTCGCTCACTGCCGACGAACATATTCGCGGACGTCGGCCCGAGTCAAGGCGATAAGCGCGTCGGCGAGGCGCTCGGGGTCGGCGAGCATGGGCGAGTGTCCCCCCGGCAGCTCCACTGGTTCGACGCCGAGCCGCGCTCGTGCCGCCGCCCGCGACCACTCGGGCCGGATCATGCGGTCGCATTGCATCACGACGTAGCTCGTCGGCACGTCCGGAAAACGGGTCAGCGGGCACGGCTCCTCGTGTGGGGTCCTCGCTTGGGACCGCAATCGCGCCGCCGCGACCTCGGCTACCGCCGGCGGACAGTCGTGGTAGAGGACCTCGATCGCGGCCTGTGCGGACGTCCAGTACGACCGCCCGGAAGTGTCCCGCGCCACCGCGCTCGTGTCCCCGAGGACGTTTTCGTCCGTCTGCACCTCGGCCATCGTCCGACCCGGCGAGGGGATCAGCGCGGCGAGGAACACGAGGCGGCACACGGATGCGAGCGCCGGGACGAGTGGGATCGCAATCCCCGACATTGAGTGCCCGACGACAACCGGAGGATCCGCGTCGGCGCCGAGCTCGCCAACCGCGCCGGCGATTACCCGGGCGTAGCCGGACGCGTCGACGCCGACGTCGCCGATCGGCAGGTCGACCGCGACCGTGCCGCACCCGCGCTCGCCCAAAGCCCGACGAAGGCGGTCCCAGGCGCGGGCGTCGTGCCACGCGCCGTGGACCAGCACGAAGCTCGGGGACATCTACGCGGCCGCGCCGTATTCGACCGGCCGGTCCCGATCTGCACCCCATTCGTTGAACGACCCGTCGTAGACGCCGTCGCAGTGGACTCCGATCCGCTCGAGCGCGAGCATCGCGACGGTCGCCGAGACCCCGCTGCCGCACGTCGCGATCAGCTCGCGCGGCGGTCGGTCGGGGTCGATGCCGGCGTCGCGGGCGAGCCTGGCGACGGCCGCCGGCGCCGCCCACAATCCGGTCGCGCCGTCCACGAGCTCCTGGTACGGCAGGCACCGCGCTCCCGGGATGTGTCCGGTGTTGGCGACGCCCTCCTCTCCGAGGAACAGGTGGCGCGGCCTCGCGTCGACGAGCATCGCGCCACGCTCGCGTGCATCCACCACGTCGGCCAGCGTGCGCCGCAGGCGTGGCCGCGGCCGCGGCCTGAACGTCGCCGGCGACCTGCCGACGACCGCGTCGGTGACGGGATGCCCCTCTTCCTTCCACGTCAGCCACCCGCCGTCGAGCACCCGGCTCTCGGCGCCGTAGTAGCGGAACGCCCACGCGACCCGGGCGGCGAAGATGCCGTAGTAGTCGTCGTAGGTGACGACGACGTCGCCGTCGCCGATCCCCAGCTCTCCGGCTCGTCGCGCGAACTCGGGGTCGCGAGCGACCTGAACGGGCACGGGATCGTTCACGTCGATGAAGTCGTGCTCCCAATCGACGAACGTGGCGCCGGGGACGTGCCCGGCGCTGTACTCGGCCAGCTTCGCGTGCGGCAGCGCGGAGCTCGGGTGGCGTCCCCGGACGTCGAGCACTCGGATTCCAGCATGATCGAGGTGACGCTCGAGCCAGTCGGCGCTCACCAGCGGGCCGTCGGCAATGTCGAACTTGGGCGGCATGAAAATCGCTCTCCTTTCAGAGCGCGCCGCCCCCGGTCGAGGTCGCGCGCGCCTACGCCTCTTCAGCCATCGCGATCAGGTCCTCTCGGGTTACCTTGCCGACGAGCTCCGGATGATCAGAGCGCATGTGCGCCTCGATCACCGTCGCCGCCTCCTCGACGGTCTGACCCCGTCCGAGAAATCCGCACTGGCACCGGATGACCTTCGCCATGACTTGTCTCCTTTGATGACGGGCGCGACGATACGACCGGCTGTTTGCAGACTTCTTTGATTCTCCTTGCACCGACGTTGACCGACAAGGGACCGACCCGGATCCAGCTGTGCGGCCGGCTTGCCGTCGAGCTTGCCGGCCGCGACCTCACGTCGAAGGTGCCTGGCGGCCAGGCGCGAGTCTTGTTCACCTATCTGACCGTGCACCGCGCGCTGCCGTCCCGGCGCGAGCAGATGATCGAAGCGCTGTGGCCCTGGCGCGCGCCCGATGGAGCCGACGCGTCGTTGAGCGCGCTGCTGTCCCGGCTCCGGAGCGCGCTCGGCACCGACGTGCTCGTCGGGCGCAGCGAGGTCAGCGTGCGGCTTCCGGACGATGCCTGGATCGACCTCGAGGCAGCCGAGGAGGCGATCCACCGCGCTGAGGCCGCGGTCGCGCAAGACGACTGGACGCGTGGCTGGGGACCGTCCCTCGTGGCCCTGTTCACGGCCCGCCGCGGCTTCCTGCCGGGTGAGGATCTCCCGTGGGCCGAGGAGTACCGGCGCCGGCTCGAGGACATCCGGATCGCCGCGCTCGAGTGCTACACCGCGGTGGCGCTCGGCGTGGGCGGCAGCGAACTGGCGCCCGGAGAGCGGGCGGCGCGCGAGCTGGTCGCCGCCGCGCCGTACCGCGAACGCGCGCACGCCCTGCTGATGCAGATCCTCGCCGCGCGTGGGAACGGCGCCGAGGCGCTGCGCGTCTACGAAGCGCTCCGCGAGCGACTGCGCGACAACCTCGGCGCGACTCCGGCGCCCGAGTTGCGCGAGCTCCAGGCCGAGCTTCTTCGTCGCTGATTCGAATAGCCTTGCCCTCGCGCAGCGACGAGCAAGCAAAGGAGAGGCGATGAGCGACGAGCGGGTCAAGTTCGTACTGGACGAGCCGGAGATCCCGACTCACTGGATCAACCTCATGGCCGACCTTCCCGGCGACGCCCCCCCGCCGCTCCATCCTGGAACCCTGCAACCCGCGGGGCCGGACGACCTGACGCCGATCTTTCCGATGGCCCTGATCCTCCAGGAGGTTTCGGCGGAGCCCGAGATCGAGATTCCCGAGCCCGTGCGCGAGGCGTACAAGCTTTGGCGTCCGACGCCGCTGTACCGCGCGCGGCGCCTCGAGCGCGAGCTCGATACGCCTGCGCACATCTACTACAAGTACGAGGGCGTATCCCCCCCGGGGTCGCACAAGCCCAACACCGCCGTCCCGCAGGCGTACGAGAACGCCCAGGCTGGGATCAAGAAGCTCACGACCGAGACCGGCGCGGGGCAGTGGGGATCGGCCCTCGCGTTCGCGTGCCGGCTGTTCGGGCTCGAGTGCGAGGTATGGATGGTCGGCTCGAGCTACGACCAGAAGCCCTACCGCCGCTCGATGATGGAGACGTGGGGGGCGACGGTCCATCGCTCGCCCTCGGACGTGACCGAGGCGGGCCGGTCGCAGCGCGAGCACACGACGGGCTCGCTCGGCATCGCGATCTCCGAGGCGGTCGAGGTGGCGGCGCAGAATCCGGACACGAACTACTCGCTCGGGTCTGTGCTCAACCACGTGCTGCTCCACCAGACCGTGATCGGACAGGAGGCGCTCGCGCAGATGGCGATGGCCGGCGAGGAGCCGGACACCGTGATCGCGTGCGTCGGCGGCGGCTCGAACTTCGGCGGGCTGACGTTCCCGTTCCTGCGCCGGGTGATCCGCGGCCAGGCCGCGACAAAGTTCATCGCGGCCGAGCCGGCCGCCTGTCCGACGTTGACGCGCGGCGTGTACGCGTACGACTTCGGCGACACGGTCGGGATGACGCCGCTGATGCCGATGTACACGCTCGGCCACGGCTTCGTGCCGCCGCCGGTGCACGCCGGCGGGCTGCGCTACCACGGCGACGCGCCGCTCGTGTGCGGCCTGGTCAAGCAGGGTCTCGTCGAGCCGCGCGCCTACCGTCAGAACGAGACGTTCGAGGCCGCGGTCCGGTTCGCTCGGACCGAAGGCCTGATTCCCGCGCCCGAGCCGGCACACGCGATCCGCGCCGTCATCGAAGAAGCCGAGGCTGCGCGCGAGGCCGGCGAACCAAGAGTGATCCTGTTCGGGCTGTGCGGCCACGGCCACTTCGACCTCAGCGCCTACGACGCCTACCTGGCCGGCCGGCTCGAGGATCCCGAGTTCTCCGAGGACGACCTGGCCGCGGCGCTCGCGAGCCTGCCGGAGGCGCCCGCGCTCGCCTGAACAATTCCAATCCCGGTCGCGTCCAGGTTGGGCGCGACCGGTAAGGTGAGCGCTGGCCGTGACCGCGACGGAGACGATCGAAACTCCCGCAGTTGCCGACAATCCTCACCACGATCGGCGCTGGCTGATCCTCGCACTGCTCGGGACTGCCCAGCTGATGGTGGTGCTCGACGCGACCGTCGTGAACATCGCGCTCCCGTCGGCGCAGAAGGCGCTCAACTTCTCCGACGGGAACCGGCAGTGGATCGTCACCGCGTACTCGCTCACGTTCGGCAGCCTGCTGCTGCTGTTCGGACGCTTCGGCGACCTGTTCGGCCGCAAGCGCACGCTGATGGTCGGTCTGGTCGCGTTCGGCATCGTCTCTGCGATCGGGGGCGCGGCGCAGAGCTTCGGGATGCTCGTGACCGCCCGCGCGTTCCAGGGCGCGGCGGGCGCGCTGCTGGCGCCCTCGGCGCTGTCGCTGCTGACGACCACGTTCACCGAACCGCGGGAGCGCGGCATCGCGTTCGGGATCTATGGCGCGATCGCGGGCGCGGGCGGAGCGGTCGGCCTGCTGCTCGGCGGGGTGCTGACCGAGTACCTGTCGTGGCGCTGGTGCCTGTACGTGAACGTCGTCATCGCCGTGCCCGCCGTGTTCGCAGCGATGGTGCTGCTCACCAATCAGGTTCCGGCCAAGCGCCCGAGGCTCGACGTGCCCGGTGCCGTCGCCGAGTCGCTCGGTCTGTTCCTGATCGTGTTCGGCTTCTCGCAGGCCGAGCCGCGCGGATGGACGGACATCGAGACGCTCGGATCGCTGATCGCGGGCGTGATCCTCCTGGTGGTGTTCGTGTTCATCGAGCGGCGCTCGGACCATCCTCTCCTGCCGCTGCGGATCGTGCTCGACCGCAACCGCGGGGGCTCGTACCTATCGGTGCTGATCTCCGGCGCCGGGCTGTTCGGCGTGTTCCTGTTCCTCACGTACTACCTCCAGAAGACCCTCCTGTATAGCCCGGTGACCACGGGCCTGGCGTTCCTGCCGATGGTGGCGATGATCGTCATCGGCTCGACGACCTCGAACGCGGTGCTGCTTCCGCGCTTCGGGCCCAAGCCGCTCGTCCCCACCGGCATGCTGCTGGCGGCACTCGGGATGGTGATCCTCGCCCAGCTCGGCGTGCACTCGACCTACGCGGCGGACATCCTGCCGGCACTGCTCGTGATCGGGCTCGGGCTCGGGCTGATCTTCGCGCCGTCGATCAACACCGCGACCTTAGGCGTGAGCCAGGACGACGCCGGCGTCGCTTCCGCGACCGTGAACAGCTGCCAGCAGGTGGGCGGCTCGATTGGCACCGCGTTCCTGAACACGATCGCCACCACCGCCGTCACCAGCTACCTCGTCGGCAAGGCCCCCACCCCGCTGGTCGCAGCGCAGGCCGCGGTGCACGGCTACACGGTTGCGTTCTGGTGGGCGGCCGGGATCTTCCTGCTGGGCGCGGTGGTCTCGGGGACCTTGCTTCGACCTGGCACGACGACGGTGGTTGTGGCGGGTGAGGCTCAACCCGCGGTGGCGGTGTGAGCAGGGTGGTCACGATCTCCGCCTCCTACGGCGCCGGCGGCAGCTGGGTCGGACCACAGGTGGCCGAGCGGCTCGGGTGGCGGTTCATCGATCGGGCCATCCCGGTGCAGGTGGCCGAGCGGCTCGGCGTCCCGGTCGAGCATGCCCACGTTCACGACGAAGCGGCAGCGCCGCGGTTCACGCGGTTACTGGCTCGTCTGCCGAATACGAGCGGGGTGGTCGTGCCCGAGCCGACCACGGACGCGTTCTGCCGCGAGACCGAGCGTCTCTTGATCGAGGCCGCGGACGCGGGCGACGTCGTCGTGCTCGGGCGCGCCGGCGCGATCGTTCTGCGCGACCGGCCCGGCACGTTCCACGTGCGCCTCGACGGTCCCGGGGAGGCGCGCGTGTTCCAGGGGATGCGCGTCGAGGAGATCGACGAGGACGAGGCCCGGCGCCGGCAGAAAAGCTCGGATCGTGCCCGGATCGACTACGTCAAGCACTTCTACCGCGCCGACGCTCGAGATCCGCGTCACTACCACATGGTCCTCGACTCGACCGCGATGTCGCTGCCGACGTGCGTCGATTTGATCGTCAGCGCCGCGCGGGCGCAGAGTTCTTCTTAGGGGCCTCGCTTCGCTCGGCATCCGTGGGGCCGTTCCGCCGGGCGTCCGTGCCCGGCGGTCGCGGGCTCCGCGGCGGCCGTCGTGCGGATCGGGTTCTTAAACGGCGGGCATCTGAAGGGGGGTGCGGCGAGCTCGGCGCGGACCCAGCCCCCGACGGAACCTGCAAAACATGCCAATTGACCCAGGTGAGCGGCACCGTGTCATTTCCTGCACGTGGTGCATGCGCGGTCTGACACCGTCCCGGCTTGGCCCGTCGAATGTCATGTCATGCATGCTGGCCGCCCCGCGGAACGCTTTGGGACCCGGCACCCCACCCTCAGTTGCCCGCCGTCATCCGCCGGCGACCGAGAGGCCGGCGCTATCGCCATCAGAGGGCTGCGAACTCCTCGAACAGCGCTCGCGCAGTCGCGATCCCGCGTGGCACGTACTCGGCCAGCAGGCGCTCGTTCGGCGAGTGGAGGTTGGCGTTCGGCAGCGAGAAGCCGGTGATCACGGTCGCGATGCCCTTGTCGGCGAACGAGGCCACGATCGGCAGTGAGCCGCCCGACCGGATCAGGAGAGGCCGCACGCCGAGCGCGCGCTCGAACGCGTCCAGCCCGAGCTGAATCGCCCTCGCGTCTGACGGGACGATCGCCGGCGGTGCCGAGGCGAGCAGCTTTACGTCGAGCTCCGCGCCGGCCGGCGCGGCTTCGCGAAGCAGCCGCTCGAACGCCTCGACGACCGGCTCGACCCGCTGGCCCGGCGCCAGGCGGATAGAGACGTTCGCGTCAGCCTGCACGGGGAGCACGGTCTTCTGGACCTTCGGCGAGCCGCTTTCGATCCCGTTGACGTCGAGCGCGGGCTCGGCGAACGTCCGCAGGTAGAACTCGTCTGCGGCGCGCGCGTCCGCCGGCTGCGCACCCTGATCGGCGAGCTCGCCGGCGCCGGGCGGCAGATCGCGCCAGCTCGCGAGTTCTTCATCGCTCGGCGGAGCGATTCCCTGGCGGAGCGGCTCGGCGAGGCGCCCGTCGACCGCGACGACCCCGCGCAAGGTCCGCATCAGCGCGTGCGCAGCGTTCAGCGCCGCGCCGCCGTAGAGGCCGGAATGAAGATCGCGCTCACCGGAGCGGAGCGTCACGTGGAAGTAGACGATGCCGCGGGTCGCGATGTCAAACGCCGGGCGGTCTCGCGCCACCATGCCGCTGTCGAAGATCACCGCCGCGTCGGCGCCCCGCTCGTCGGTCGCCAGGAAGTCGACGATCGAATGGCCGCCCGATTCTTCCTCGCCGTCGCAGGCGAAGCGCACATTGACCGGGAGCTCGCCGGCCTGCGCCAGTTCGCGCGCCGCGCACAGCAGCATGTACAGCTGCCCCTTGTCGTCCGCGACGCCGCGGCCGTAGAGGTACTCGCCGCGGATCTCCGGTTCGAACGGCGCCGATTCCCACAGGTCGAGCGGGTCGGGCGGCTGCACGTCGAAGTGCCCGTAGCACAGCACCGTCGGCGCGCGCTCGGAGTCGCCCGACGCGTGGACCTCGCCGACTGCCAACGGCGCTCCATGCCAGTCGACCAGCTCGCACTCTCCGCCGGCATCGCGGATCAGCCCGCACACCCACTCGCCCGCGTCGCGCACATCCTCCGCGCGTGCGGTATCGGCGCTGATCGATTGGATCCGCAGAAACTCGGCGAGCTCGTCGAACCAGGCCGGCACGCCGGCGAGCCTATCGGGTCTGCTCAGTACACCTGGGGCACGAACGTCTGCTCTTCGATCGGCGGCCGGATGTACGCGTCTTCGGCGCGAGGCGGCAGCTCGAGCGGCGGCGGCGTCAGGTCCTCGTAGGTGACCAGCGACAGCAGATGGCGGATGCAGTTCAGCCTCGCGCGGCGCTTGTCGTCGGCCTCGACGACGTACCACGGGGCGATCTTGGTATCGGTGTAGCGGAACATCTCGTCCTTGGCCCGGGAGTACGCGACCCAGCGAGCGCGGGACTCGAGGTCCATCGGGCTGAGCTTCCACCGCCGCATCGGGTCGTGCACGCGCGCCTGGAAACGCCGCTCCTGCTCCTCGTCTGAGACGGAGAACCAGTACTTGATCAGCTGGATTCCCGACCGCACGAGAGTGTGCTCGAACTCCGGGCACGTGCGCATGAACTCCTGATACTCGGCCTCCGTGCAGAACCCCATCACGCGCTCAACACCGGCGCGGTTGTACCAGGACCGATCGAACAGGACGATCTCGCCGGCGGCGGGGAGGTGCGCGACGTAGCGCTGGAAGTACCACTGCGTCTTCTCGCGTTCGGTCGGCGCCGGCAGCGCGACGACGCGGCAGACGCGCGGGCTGGTCCGATCCGTGATGCGCTTAATCACGCCGCCCTTGCCGGCGGCGTCGCGCCCCTCGAAGATCACCACGACCTTCAGGCCCTTTGCCCGCACGTACTCCTGCATGATCACGAGCTCGCGCTGGAGCCGGAGCAGCTCCTTCTCGAAGTGCTTGCGGGTCAGCTTCTCGGGTTTTTGCGCCTTGGCCATGCGCTCCTCCTCGCGTGCAGTCTACGGGAGCAAGCGCGACTGTCCGGATATTTGTGGACCATCGTCGACGTGCAGATCGACCCGCAGCCTGCCGGGCACGAGCTTCCGACGGGGGACGCCGACGGTCGCCGACCCGGTGACCGTCGCGCGCCCACTCGACCCCGACGCAGCACCGAACGCGTCGAGCCACAGGTGGCAGAGCGTCGCGCAGTGCACTGCAGTGACGAGCACGCGGCCGGCGTGCACGCGCGCCGTGGGGAGGATCGAGACCGTCGGCCGAGGCGGGCCGGTCACCGGCCCGGTAGGGGATGAGCGCGCCGCGATCTGGCCGACCGGCCACGGCCGGACCGCCCCTGGGTAGGCATAGCCAACGCCGGCGCACGCCCCGTCGCGCGCCACCCGCAGGTCGAACGCGAACAGGTACATGCCGGGCAGCCAGCCGCCCACGGTGGCGTTCGGGGGCTGACCGGGGCAGCCATACTGGCCGCCGCTCAACACCACGCAGCCGGTGCCGCTCGGTGTCCGGCAGGCCTCGAGCCCAAGCTGATCGAACTCATCGCCCCAGCCCCCGGTCCACACGCCGGCGGCGACGGTTACGCGGGCCCCGAACCGGGTGGGCCCGACGACGCGGGGCGGCGCCACCGCGCGGACCTGCCCGTGCCAGGTCACGCGCGCGGTGTAGGTACGGCCGCCGAGGCGGACGGTCGCGACGAACGTGGTTCCGGCCGGCTCACGACCCGGGTTGAGGATCGCGTGCTTCGTTCTCGGGACGGGGTGGCACGCGCTCCCAGGCGCCGGTGGGCAGATCGTCCACGACGGTGTCGATCCGCCTGAGTTCGCGATCAGTGACGGATTGCCCGCCGAGTCGAACACGGCCTGGATCTGCACGGGCGCGGGTATCGTCTGGCGCTTACCGCGGGCAGTTGCGCCCGCGCCGGCAACGACGAGCCCGCCGCCCGCCGCGACCACGACGAGCAACGCGATCCGCCTTCGCCTCGTCGGACCCGCCATCGCGCCAACACTACGCGCGGCGCGGTCGCACGTCCCGCGGTGTCGGTCAGACGATGTCCGGATTGCTCACGAGCGCTGAGTCGAGCTGCGGGTCGAGCGCGCGCGGCGCGACGGCCTCCCGGCGCGCCGGGATCAGCAGCCCGGCGAGCACGCAAACGATCAGGAACCCCGCCGCCATCACGAACGTGTCGTTGAAGCCGGTGACGGTCGGGAGTCCGTGGGCCTGGTGATCGACGATGAACGTCGCCGACAGCTGACCGCCGAGTGCTCCTCCGAGCGTCCGCATCACGGTGTTCATGCCGGTGGCGACGCCGGTCTGGCTGGGAGGAACCGCCTGGACGATCAGGTTGCCGAGCGCCGCGAACGCGAGCCCGATCCCGATCCCGAGCAGCGCCGCGGAGATCAGCATGTCGTAGGGGTGGTGATGGTTCACGGCGAGCCAGACGAACGAGATCGCGGTCACCGCGGTGCCGGCGACCAGCGCGGGCTTGGACCCGAACCGATACGCGACGCGGCCGGCGACCGCGCCGAGCACGCCCATGCTCAGGGCCGCCGGAAGCAGATACAGACTCGAGACGACGACCGACGCCCCGAACCCGAAGCCGGTGCTCCTCGGCAGCTGCGCGAACTGCGGATACACGATGAACGACGCGTACATTCCGGCGCCGAGTAGGAACGCCACGAGGTTCGTCGTCCACACGCCGCGGATTCGCATCATCGCCATGTCGATCAGCGGCTCGCGGCTGTGGACCTCGACCCAGATCCACGCCGCGATAACGAGCGCCCCGGCCGCCAATAGCGCGATCGTCTTGGCCCCGCCCCAGCCCCAGACCGTCGTCTGTGCGACCCCGATCAGCACGAAGCAAATCCCGACGCTCATCAGCGTCGCCGCGAGCCAGTTCACGCGGCCGGGCGAGCGGATCGGAGACTCCGGCACGAACCGCCACGTGCACACCGCCGCGACCAGGGTCACCACGAGCGGCAGCCAGAACAGCCAGTGCCAGCTCAGGTGCTCGACGATCACTCCGCCCAGGACCAGACCGAAGCCGCTGCCAATCCCCAGCACCGCGGAGATCAGGCCGATGCTGCCCGCGACCTTATGAGAGGGAAACTCGTCGCGGATGATCGAGAACGACAGCGGGAAGATCCCACCCGCGACCCCCTGGATCACACGTGCGACGATCAGCACCGCCAGCGAGGTCGCGACCGCGGCGAGGAACGTTCCCGCCGCGAGCACGAGCAGCGTCCACACCAGCAGCCGCTCCTTGCCGTACATGTCGCCCAGCCGGCCGATGATCGCGGTCCCGACCGAGGCGGACAACAGGAATCCGGTGAGGACCCAGGCGACGCCGGTCTCGGTCGTGTGCAGGTCGCGCTCGATCGTCGGCAGTGCCGGGATCACCGCCGAGGCGAGGATCGCGTACGCGAGCCCGGCGACGAGCAGCACGCTCAAGATCAGGTTCGCGTGAACGCCGTGTGACTCCGTTTGTCCCCGGTCCATGCCGTGTACCTTAGGTGGTTGAGTAGCCTGGCTCTTTGTGACCGCGCGGATCGCGATTTTCGGCGACGAGAACGACGCGCTTCCGAGCCATCGGGAGCTCAACGCGGTCCGGACCATGCTGGGTCCCGACGTGGAGACCGAATGGGTCCCCACCGACGGGCCGGGAGCCTCAGACCTGAGCGGGTTCGATGGGGTCTGGCTGGTGCCCGGCTCACCGTACGCAGACGACGCCGCTGCGTACCAAGCGGTCACGTGGGTCCGTGAGCGAGACGTCCCGTTCCTCGGTACCTGTGGCGGCCTGCAGTCCGCGGTCGTCGAGTACTTCCGCAACGTCCTCGGCGTTCCGGACGCGACCCACGCCGAGTCCGACCGCGTCGACGACAACAACGTGGTCGCCGCGCTGGCGTGCAGCCTGATGGGCGAGGAGCGGGTCGTGCGACCGATCCCCGGCACCCGGTTCTCGAAGCTCGTCGGCGACGAGCCGTTCGTCGGCATGCACTACTGCGGCTACGGCCCCGCTCCCGGCGTGGTCGAGCGGCTCGCCGGCGCCGGCATGGTGATCGAGGCGATCGCGGACGACGCGGACGCCGAGGTGCTCGAGCTGGCCGGCAACCGGTTCTTCATGCTGACGCTGTTTCAGCCGCAGATCGGCGCGCTTGCGGGCGAGCCGGTGCACCCGCTGCTCGGGGAGTTCGTGCGGTGCGCGCGCGAGTACGCCGTTCAGGCGATCGCCGGCGAAGCGTCGAGCAGCGCCAGCAGTTGATCGCGGTCGGGCCCGGCCAGCGGCGGCCGCTCGGCGCGCCGGGCCAAGTCGAACACCCGCCCCATGAAGTCCGTGTCCTCGAAGATCTCCTGGTTGAGCGACAGACAGGAACGGTTCGCGATGAACGCCCGGAACGCATCGGCGTCCTGCGATGCCGCCGCCAGCAGTGCGCCTTGCAGCCAGGGCATCGAGCCCGGCTCGGGGGGCGCGTCGAGGCCGTGGCGGAGCGCCTCGATCTGCTGGATCCGGGCCCGGTCCTCCTCGACGGTCTCGCGATACCACGGCGCGAGCTCGGCCTCGGTGACCTCATCCCACGCCTCCGCGAAGTCGTACGGATCGTCCGGGTGGGCGCGGACCACCTCGGCCAGCCGCTGGGCGTGGAGAAGGCCGAGCGTCATGCCTCGCCCGAGTGACGGGTTTGTGCACGAGTATGAATCGCCGAGCAGCGCCACTCCGGTCGCCACCGGCCGACCGTCGACGGTCAGGCGGCGGTAACGGTCGAGGATCCCGCCCATCGCGATCACGTCACTGATCGGCTGGCCCTCGAGCCACTGCGCGTGCAGCGGGCACGCCCGCATGAGCGCGGTCCAGGGCCCGAGATCGCGCAGCCGCTTCAGCGGCCTGTCGCCCGAAGACGTGTAGATCGTCACCGACCAGGTGTCGTTGTCGGAGGGCAGCGTGAGCAGCGAGAACGTCCCGATCGGCATTAGCAACGGCGCGCGATACTCCGGCATTCCTGCGCTCGTGGCCCGGAAGTGACGCGAGTAGTAGATGAACCCCGAATCCTCGGCCTGTTCGTGCATCGGCCAAGCTGCCACCGCCGCTAGCCAACGCGGAAGCGGCGAGCGCCTACCCGTCGCATCGACGATCAGGTCCGCGTCGAGTTGCTCGCCCGTGTCGGTGCGCACGCCGTACACGTGCGGCGGTCCGCCGCTGCGGGCACGTGCGATGAGCGCTGCGACCGAGACGCCCCGGCGGATCTCGAGCCCCCGCTCGTCATCCGCCGCCCGGCCGAGCACTTGCTCGAACACCGGTCGGCGGGCGGTGACCGTGCGGAACCGGTCATCGCCGGCCCGGGGTGCGCGGTCGGTAATCGACGGGGGCATCATCGGCAGCGGGTCGAACGCGATCCCGCCGGCAGCCTCGAGGTCCGCGAGGACATCGGGCAGCGCCTCTTCGAGCACGATGCGCCCCCTCGGAGTCAGGTAGTGAGCCAGGCGGAACTGGCCGACGCCGTCGCGCGACCAGCGCTGCCACGCGTCATCGGGCGAACTCGGAACCGGGTCGGCGTCGCGCTCCAGGACCGTCACCTCGTGGCCATCTCGGCACAGCATCATCCCGGCGGCCAGTCCGCACACCCCCGCGCCGAGCACGACTATCTTCGACACGATCCTTCACCCTTCGCTTGGCAGGAAATCAATGAGCAGCCGGCTGACGTCGTCGGGTGCCTCGAGCTGCATCCAGTGGCCGGGCCCGTCGAGCCGCTCATAGCGCCACGGGCCGGCGACGTTCTCGGCCGAGTTCGTCATCTGCCGCTCGGTCAGCGCCATGTCGCCCGAGCTCCACACGCCCATCGTCGGCGCCTGAATCGGCGGCAGTTGCCGCCCCGAACTCAGCCACGACTCCGGCGGAATGTTCGCTCGGTAGTAGTTCAGCGCCGGCGTCAGCGACTCGTTGGCCTCCAGTTCGGCGATGACGGCGTCGGCGTCCGGGTGCTTGGCCCACGAGCGGAAGTGAGCCCATTCGTTGTTCGATAGCCAGCGCTCGGCGATCCCCTTGAACTGGAACAACAGCATGTACCAGGACTTCTGGTACTGCTCGAAGCCGCCCTTGCGGAACGTCGCCGGATGCCCGACCGACAGGACCGCCAGATGATCGACCTGATCGGGCAGGAACGCGGCGAAAGCCCACGCGAGCGCGGCACCCCAGTCGTGGCCGACGACGTGGGCCCGCGGCGCGCCGGCGGCATTCAGCACCGCCACCACGTCGCCCACCAGCGCCGCCATCGCGTACGCCTCGACCTCGGCCGGCTTGTCCGAGCGGCCGTAGCCGCGTAAGTCGGGGACGATCACCGTGAACCCTGCGTCGGCCAGCGCCGGCACCTGATGCCGCCACAGTCGCCCCGAGTCGGGAAAGCCGTGGAGCAGGACCACCGGGCGGCCCTCGCCCTTCACCTCGTATTCGATCCCGACGCCGCCCGCGTCAACGCGCATTCGTGGCCCCCTCGGGTTTGAGCGTCTCGTACAGGCGCACGCTATACCACCCCCAGTACACGCGATGATGTTGAATCAGCCCGTCGCGGATCTCCATCACCTCGACGACGTCCATCTGCTCGCCGGCGCCGGCCTCGCGCGGGTACTCTCAGGTGACCCGGGAGCCGTCGGACAGGAAGCCCATGCGGAAGCGCCGGCGCTCCGGCGGCTCCTGCGCGAACACCTTCTCTACGAACGCCCGCAGGCTCTCGCGCGCCATCGACGCGTCGAGATTCTTGGCGCCGAGCGCGGCGTCCCACGCCTCGAAGATGCGCTCGATCGCCTGCGCGCCGTTGGGTTGACGTGTGCGGCCCATGGGGAACCTTCGCGGTCGTTTCTGCCGTCCGTGATCCACCCTAGGTCCGCAACGGTTCGCGCCCGGGCGAACTGTGCCGCACGTTCAAGATGAAGATCACCGACGAGGTGCTCGCGCGCGTTCGGCTGCACCCTCCGCCGAGGCCGGTCCGCGGCGTTCTACCGCTCACGCCATCTTCACCCCCACGCTGAGCTGACCGATCGTCTCACCGTGCTCGTCGCTCGATTTCAGGCAGTCTTCAGGGCGTGGGACCTTTCCGATACCGGTGGCGGGCGCCCGAGAGCCTGATCAGCGTCGAGGACTATCGCCGTGCCGCGGCCAAGCGCGTGCCGCGGCTGGTGTGGGACTACATCGAGGGCGGCGCGGACGATCTGGTGACGGTCCGCCGCAACGTGACGTCGTTCTCGCGGTGGTCGCTCCGCGCCCGGATGATGACCGCGCATCCGGAGCGTCGGCTGTCGACCACGGTCGCGGGCGTCGAGGTAGCCCTCCCAGTGCTGCTCGCGCCCACCGGCGCTCTCGGTCTGTCGCAATGGCGCGGCGACCTCGCGGCGGCCCGGGCCGCGGAGGCCGCCGGTACGCGACTCGTGCTCAGCACCGCTTCGTCGTGGACGATCGAGGAGGTCGCGTCGGGCACGCGCGCCGATCATTTCTTCCAGCTGTATCCGGGCGGCGACGAGACGGCGGCGCTGATACAGCGTGCCTGGCAGGCCGGCTACCGGGCGTTGTTCGTGACGGTCGACGTGCCGGTGATCGGAAACCGCGAGGGGGAGCGGCGCTACGGCTACACGCGGACGGGTGACCTCGGCCGGATGCTCACACTGACGCCGCGTGAGGCGCTCGACATCGCGCGCCACCCACGGTGGGTTGCGGACCTATTCCGCCACGGCCGCGGCTCGATGCGAAATCTGAACGCGAGGGCCGGCCTCGGGGCGACGTTCGACTCGATCGAGATCCTGCACCGCGAGATCGAGCGTGCCACCTTCTCCTGGGACGACCTGCAGTGGATCCGCGAGCATTGGCCGGGCGCCGTATACGCCAAAGGACTGCTCGACCCCGAGGACGCGGTGCGCGCGGTCGCGCTCGGGTGCGAGGGCGTCGTCGTCTCCAATCACGGGGGCCGTCAGCTCGATCACGCGCTGGCCGCGCTCGACGCTCTCGGACCGATCGTCGCGGCGGTCGGGGACCGGGCCGAGGTGCTGCTCGACGGGGGCGTTCGTCGCGGCACCGACGTGGTCAAGGCACTCGCGCTCGGGGCACGCGCGGTCCTGATCGGGCGGCCGCAGATATACGGGCTGATCGTCGGCCGCGAGCGCGGGGTCGTCGACGTCATCGAGATCTTTCGCGCCGAGCTCGACCGAGCGCTGACGCTGATGGGCGTCCAGAGCGTGCAGGAGCTCGACCGCTCCTGGGTGATCCCGCACGATCGCCCGGAGCTCTAGTCTCAGAAGCCGCGTCGCGGCGACGCGGTCAGTCCGTGCTCTCGGATGCCGGCTCGAACCGGAGCGGGCGACGCGCTTGGTCGCCGTGCGCCCCGGGCCGGGCGGTCTGCACGTCCCGGCGCGTGATCGCCAGGAACGCGACCAGGCAGAAGATCACGATCGTGAGCGCGAGCGCGACCGGTCCGTCGCCCAGGCCAAGCCCGCCCGCGCTCTTCGGCTTGCCCATCCAGTCGGCGAACGACGCGCCGAGTGGGCGAGTTGCGACGTAGGCGAACCAGAAGCAGAAGATGGCGTTCCAGCGCAGTCGCCAGTAGCCGAACGCCGGGATGGCGATCACCGCCGCGAACAGCAGCCCGGAGGCGAGGTACCCGAGTCCGAACGTGGTCGCGGTCAGGTCGCCGAGCGCGGTTCCCATCGCGAACGTGGCGACGACCGCGGCCCAGTAGAACAACTCGCGCCGAGGCGTGTCGACGCTGTGGATCGAGAGCGTCTTCTCGGTCCGGTACCAGCCGGCGAATACCGCCGCGAGTGCGATCGCGTAGAGCAGGCTGGACGCGATGTACGGGACGCCGAAGCCTACGTGGAGGACGTCGGCGGCCATTGTTCCGAACACGCCGACGCCAACCACGGCCAACCAATACGTCCATGCGATGTACCGGCGCGCGCGGAACTGCAGCGCCAGCGCGGCCACGAACCCGAGGAACCCTAGGCCCACTGCGAGCTCGGGATTCATCGCGTGGACCAGGTAATCGGACGTCGACTCCCCCATCGCGGTCGAGAGTGCTTTGATCGCCCAGAAGTAGGCCGTGATCTCGGGCACTCGGAGGGCGCCGCGAACAGTCAGGCGTCCGATCAATACGCGATCCATCACGACTTACAAACGCGTGCCACCGACCGGAAGGCGCGGTCGTAAGCGAAGTCTCACCGCCGTAAAGCCTGTGTCAGCTCTGCGATCGCAGCCGGCATCCGCCGATCGACGCCGTCGTGGTTGCCGTCGAACAGCTCGAGTGAGTGGTCGATCCCCAGTCGCCCCAGCTCGACCGACAGAGCGAGCGCGCCGAGATCCAGGAAGAACTCATCCCGGCGCCCGGCGTCGATGTAGATCCGCTGCATGCCGGCGAGTGCCTCGACGTGGCTCGAGACCATCCGCACTGGATCGAGCGACAGCCACTGCGCCCACACCTCATCGATCGGGCGCCCCGTCAGCGAGTCGAACGGGATCAGCGCCTGGCCGGGCCTCTCCGGGTCCGGGGTGTAGGCGCAGGCGGTCCCGTACGCCGCGAACAGCGCCGGACAGTCTCTCCAGTCGAAGCCGGGCTCGTCGATGCGCTGCTCGAATGCTTCCCACGAGCCTTCGAAATCGTCGCGGAGCATCCGCGCGGCCGCGGGGAACAGCGGCCGGTAGCACGACTCGAACAGCGCGTCGCCCGCGTGCGAGGCCAGTGCGCCGAACACATCGGGTCTGAGCATCGACAGCACGAGCGCCCCGTACCCGCCCGACGACTTGCCCGAGACGCCCCGGTGCTCGCGCGCCGCGAGCGTCGGATACCGCGCATCGACGAACGGGACCACCTCGTCACACACATAGTCGAGGTAGCGCCCGGTGCTCGTCGAGTTCAGGAACTGGGATCCGCCCCGAGAGGTCCAGGCGTCGACGAACACGATCACCGCCGGCGCCGACTCGCCCGCGGCGAACATCGAATCGAGGCGCTCGACGGTCGTCAAATCCTCGGTGTGGGGCATGAGCCACTCCTCGATCCGTCCGCCGAAGCCCTGCAGCATGTAAACAGACGGCAGCCGCTCCCCTCCGCCCACGCCGGCGTCCACTCCCGGCGGCCGATACGCGTACAGCGGCCGTTGCGTCGGGTCGCCTAAGGGGTTGTCGGCGAGCACCTCCGAACGCACCACGAGCATGTCGAGCGCTCCCGCCAGCGGCCGGTCCCACGACGTCGTCCATCCGTCGACCTCCTGCAGGCTCACGTCCAGCCACGCTAACACCGTTCAACGGCGCGCTCGGCCTCGGATAGGGTTGGCCTGAGCGGCGGCTCGCCGGCTCGCCACTTGGGCGCACGATTCCACCAGGAGGAGCTCGGGCCTTCCGGGCTCCAGTGGAAGATCTGGATCTACGACGACTCGGACGCTGTTGCCGGCGGGATCTACCTGTTCGATACCGAGGCCCACGCGCGGACGTGGGGCGACGAGATGCTCCCCGGATCGCTCGGGAGACTGCCCGGCGTGAGCGACATCGACGCCCGGTACTTCGACGTCGACGAGCGTTTGTCGGAGATCACACGCGGCCCGGTGTTCGCCGCCCATGCCACCTGAGGCGCGCCTGCGCCGGCACTTGAGGTGGGGACCCCATTCACCGTCCTCCCGCTACACGGGACGATCGGCTCACCACGACCCGCTGAGCCAAAGGGGACGCGAAAATGACCGACGACCGCCAATCTCTTCCGCAGTTGGAGCACCGACCGTTCCTGACCGACAGCGGTCTCGAGACCAAGCTGATCTTCATCGACCGCGTCGAGCTCCCGGAGTTTGCCGCGTTCGTCCTGCTCGAGACGGCGGACGGCCGGCAGCGCCTGCGCGACTACTTCGAGCGCCACGCTCAGATCTCGCGCGAGGCCGGCAGCGGGTTCATCGCCGAGGCGCCGACCTGGCGCGCGAGCCCGGACTGGGGGCGAAGGCTCGGCTACGACAGCGATCGCCTCGATGAGCTCAACAAGGAGGCGATCACGCTTCTCGTCGATCTGAGGGAGCGCGATGGGCGGGGTCGAGACGACTACGTAATCAGCGGATGCATCGGGCCTCGCGGCGACGGATACGAGCCCGCGTTCACCGCCACGCCCGAGGAAGCAGAGCGCTATCACGCCGAGCAGATCGGCTCGTTCGCCGACACCGAGGCGGACCTCGTCTCCGCGCTAACGATGACGAGCACCGAGGAGGCGATCGGCATAACCCGAGCCGCCCAGAGCGCCGGGATCCCGGCGGTGATCTCGTTCACGCTCGAGACCGATGGTCGACTCCCATCGGGCACGCCGCTCGCGGAGGCGATTCTCGAGGTCGACGCCGCCACCGGAAACGGGCCCGCCTACTACATGATCAACTGCGTCCACCCGACTCACTTCGATGACGTGCTTGAAGGCCGGGGCGGATGGGTGCGGCGGATCCGGGGCATTCGCGCGAACGCGTCACGCAAGGGACACGACGAGCTCGACACCGCCACCGAGCTCGATGAGGGCGACCCCTTCGAGCTCGCGAGCGAGTACGCGTCGCTCGTTGCCAGGTTCCCCGAGCTCACGATCCTCGGTGGGTGTTGCGGAACCGACGAACGACACATCGAGCAGATCGCGAGCGCGTGCATCACCTCGGCCTGGCCGCGGACCTCCCGGGCCTGAGCCTCCGACGCTGAGGCGCCTTTCGCCCAGACGTTCATCCACGACCGTTCTCCCCGAGCGTTACCGAGGACGATTCGGGACGATCGCGAGCCCGACCGGATTGGTCCCGACCGGGACCGGGATCTTGACCGGCGAGGAGCGCTCCTCTGTGAGGAGCCCGCCCGGCCCGATGCGCAGCGCGTGCAGCTGGTTGCCCTCGCCGGCCGGAATCTGGCGCACGGCGCGCATGTCGAGCAGGAAGATGACGCGGCCGCTCGGGTCAATCTCGAAGTTCCAAGGGTTGCCGGGGGCGTTGAGCCGCACGGACTGGATCGGCCGCGGGTCGGTGGGGTTGTGCGCGATGTCGAATACGGTCAGGCTGTCGTTCCCCGCGTTCCCCGAATACATCCGCGTCCCCGCCGTGTTCACATGCGTCCAGCAGGGAAGGAATGAGTTCGGGTTCGGGATCGCCCGGACAAACGTGAGCCGGGCATCGTCGTTCCACCGGTAGACGATCGTCTCGTTGAGGTTCGCGATCTGCGCGTAAAGGATCTTGAGCCCCGGGTTTGACGCGAGTCCGGCCGGCCACACTTCGGGGACGCGATGGCCGCCGGGGAAAACGGCCTTCGCCAGTCGCAGCGGCGAGTTCGGCCCTTCGGTCAGGGTGCCGCCCGAACCGATCCGGAATGCCCTGAACACGCCGGTCTCCTCGCTCGAGATCAGGACCTTGCGATCGGGCGTTATGTACGCCTGGAGCGGCGATGAGCCGGGAGGTACGTCGATCGAGGAGATCGGTGGGCTGAGCGACCCGTCGGCTCGGACGTGGAAGCTCGTGTAGTCGGCCGGCGTGCTGGTGAGGGCGCGCACGCCGTCCTGCGCCTTGTTGGCCACGATCAGCGTGCTGCCCGCGAGTCCGAGGCTCGTGGGCGCGGCTCCGTTCGAAGGGAACGGTGACCCCGTCACGGGTGTGAGACCGCCGCCCGCCGCGATGTGGAAGACCGCGATCGTGTCGGAGGTCGAGTTGACCGCGAACAGCAGCGTGCGGCCCGGGTTCGTGATCAGCTCCTGGTCGGCGTCGAGCCCGCCATCGTTGTTGAGATCGTGCGAGCCGCTCCCATCGGTTGGGTATCGACGCACGCCGCGTCCGCTCAGGACACCGTCCCGGTACCGGAACGCGAGGATCTCGTTCGAGTCCGGCGCCGGAGAGTTGGACTCGATGTACACCGTGCCGCTCAGCGGGATCGTGCGCTTGTGGCCGTGGGTTGCGCCGGCGGCCGGCGCGGCCGCCCCGGCGGCGATCGCGCACGCGACGGCAATCGTGCACGCGGCGGCGATCGCTGAAATCCGCTGCTTCACGCGCGCATCATCTCCGACCTCAAGATCTTGCGTCGTGCACGAGCCCGTTGCCGGCGTCGATCACGACCGAAACGAACTCGGCGGCGTCGCGTCGGCGGCGGGCGGGGTGGCGCTGGTATCGCGACCCCGGGGGAGCGCCGCGCCAGTAGGCGAGCGCGTCCTCGATCACCGGCCGCCAACGGGGCTCGAATGCGCTGAGCGCGTAGACGCCGGCGTTCTCCTTGCTCGCGATCTCCCCTACCGCGAGCGTGTAGTGCAGTCGCGGAGCGCCCAGCACGCCGCCCGCGATGAACCGCCGGCCGAGCACGGTGGCGCGGCTCGGACCGGGCCGCCGGGCGCGCGCCACCCAGCGTCGCCAGTAGCTGTTGAGGTTCCCACGCGTCCAGGCCCGCAGCTCCGCCGAGTCCGCATGGATGCGCAACCGTTCGCGGCCGGGCCCGCGCAGCGCGATCCCGTGCCGTGCCAACACGCGCCACGTGATCGGGTTCACGTCGAAGCCCTCCCGCTCGGCGATCCGAAACCGGCCGCTGACGTGGCCCGCCAACGGCGTCACCTCGAGCGGCGAGCGCGCCAGGTCCGCCGTTCCGCAGGTAGAAGCCGTTGCACACGAACGGCCAGCTCTGCCGGATCGCGACGTCGCGAACGAGCGCCGACGTCCACCGGCCGAGGTGCACGGCGCCGAGTCGCACCAGTTCACGGCGCGAAAGCTCACGATCGACGACCGCCACGAAGTCGAGGTCGCTCCACGTGGTGACGTTCGCCCACGGCCCCACATCATCGTCGCGACGCGGTCGCCGTCCCTGGTACGGGGGGCATGCATGACACGTCAACGGAGCCGTATCGGCCGGACCGTGGCAGGACGCATGCCCCACATGCGTAGTCCGCCACGGTCCCCGCCTCGCGGCTGAATTGACGTGTTATGCAGGTTCTGTCCCCTCGGGTGCGCGCGCCCCGCGACCGGATCCGCCGGGCGCCTCACACCGAAGGCTGCTGACCGATCCAGGCGAGGATCGCGCGCGAGTGCGTGATCACGGTCCCGTCGGGGAGCTTCAACGCCGGCAGGTTCGTGCTCCCGGTCGCCTCCTTCAGCTCGTCGCGCGAGCCCTTGCGCAGGAACGGGATCGGGCTTCCGTGCCCGGCGATCACCTTCTCGTACTCGATCCCCTTGGCGTGCATCGCCTCCTGGACGCGCCGGCACGGGTGAATCCTCGGGCCACCCTCGTCGCCGTGGCAGGCGTACAGCGTCGGTAACGGGGCTCCGGTCGACATGCGCTCGCTACTCCTCGAGTTCGTCGATCCACGCCGACGGCGCCATCACGCCGTCGCCGCCCTCGGGCCGGTCCGCGCCTACCGCGATCAGCTCGAGACCGTCGTCACCGCCCTCGAACGCACGGATCGCCTCCGGGCTGACCCGGATCACGTCCCACTGGCCGATCGAGTGGAGCTCGTCGTCGATCCTCATCCGACCCGAGCCGCCTACGACGACGTACGCCTCCTCCTGCTCGCGGTGGCTGTGCGCGACCGGTGAACGGACGCCCGGGCCGAAGCGGAAGTAGCTGATCCCGAGGTGGTCGGAGTCGAGATACTTGCGCGCGAACCGACCCTCGACCCCGGGCGCGCGCTCGCCCGCGGAGTCCTCGACATCCTTGAGATTCTTGATCGTGAACCGTGACATGACCCCGCATTGTGCTCCTGTAATCATCTAGAGGCATCTTGCATCGCACATCCTCGGCACCGGCCGAGGAATCGCATCCGGTCAAACCAAGACAGGAGGAAGGGATGAAGATCGGCCGTTTGTTGCTCCGGCTCACCGTCGGCAGCCTGTTCTTCGGGCACGGCACGCAGAAGCTATTCGGATGGTTCGGCGGGCACGGGCTCGACGCCACCGCCAACATGTTCGACAGCATCGGCATGAGGCCGGGCCAGCGCAACGCTGTCGCAGCTGGACTCGCTGAAGCCGGTGGCGGCGCCGGCATCGCGCTCGGGCTCGCGACGCCGCTGTCCGCCGCGACGCTCACCTCGGTGATGCTGACCGCGATTAACCGCGTCCACCTCAAGAACGGACCTTGGGTCACCAACGGCGGCTACGAGTACAACATCGTCTTGATCGCCGCCGTGCTCGCGCTCGTCGAGGTCGGGCCCGGCGAGCTGTCGCTCGATCACCTGCTCGGGAACGAGCGGACGGGCGCGGGTTGGACGCTCGTCGCGCTCGCACTCGGCGTCGCCGGCGCGGTCGGCGCGCATATCGCCGCCGAGTCGCAGCCGGCACCGATCGAGGCCCCCGCTGACGCGACCGCCGCGGCGTCGTCGAACGGCGATGCGTCCGCGCCGACCGAGACGCAAGAGGCCGGCACCGCGCAGTAACCAATCCCGCAGATGGCCGCGGTCGGGACCGATCCGGCGACGCTGGAGGCTCCGCCGAGCGGCGAAGCGCCCCGCGTTCGGCTGATCTTCAGCGCGCTGCTGCTGGTGATGCTGCTGGCGGCGCTCGATCAGACGATCGTCTCGACCGCGCTGCCGACGATCGTCGGCGACCTCGGCGGGCTGTCCCACCTCTCGTGGGTGGTCACCGCGTACCTGCTCGCCTCGACCGTGTCCGGGCCCCTCTACGGGAAGCTCGGCGACTTATACGGCCGCAAGACGCTGCTGCAGATCGCGATCGTGCTGTTCCTGATCGGGTCAGCGCTGTGCGGTCTCGCTCAGACGATGACCCAGCTGATCGCGTTCCGCGCTCTTCAGGGACTCGGCGGCGGCGGGCTGATGGTCACGACGATGGCGGTCGTCGGCGACATCATCTCTCCGCGGGACCGTGGGCGCTACCAGGGGTACTTCGGCGCGATATTCGGCCTCGCGACCGTGATCGGGCCGCTGCTCGGCGGCTTTCTGGTCGACAGCCTGTCGTGGCGCTGGATCTTCTACGTGAACCTCCCCCTGGGCGCGGTCGCGTTCGTGGTCATCGGGGCGGTGTTGAGCAGCGCCGCCGAGCACGTCCATCATGAGATCGATTACCTCGGCGCCGCCGTGCTGACCGCGGGCCTGTCGGCGATCGTGCTGTTCACGAGCCTTGGCGGCACCAGCTACGCGTGGAGCTCTCCATTGATTCTCGTGCTGATCGCGACGGGCGTGGTGATGGTCGTGCTGTTCCCGCTTGTCGAGGCGCGCGCCGCGGAGCCGCTGCTGCCGCTCGCGCTCTTCCGCAACCGAACATTCGTGGTCACGAGCGCGGTTGGCTTCATCATCGGCCTCGCGCTGTTCGGCTCGGTGACGTACCTGCCGCTGTACCTCCAGGTCGTCAAGGGGCACAGCCCGACCGAGTCCGGCCTCCTGCTCCTGCCGCTGATGGGAGGGCTGCTCGTGACCTCGATTCTCAGCGGCAACCTGATCTCGAGGTTCGGTCGCTACCGGTTCTTCCCAATCGTCGGCACGGCGCTGATGGCCGTCGGCCTGTTTCTGCTCGCGCGGCTGACGGTCACGACCTCGCCGGTCACCGCGTCGCTGTTCATGCTGGTGATGGGCCTGGGACTCGGGATGGTCATGCAGGTGCTCGTGCTCGCGGTCCAGAACTCCGTCGACTACAAGTATCTGGGCGTCGCCACGTCCGGCTCCACCCTGTTCCGGCAGATCGGCGGCTCGATCGGGGTCTCGGCGTTCGGCGCGATCTTCTCGCACGACCTGGCGACCGAGCTCGCGAAGCGCATCCCACCCGGTGCCCACCTCCCGGCGGCGGCCAACCCGGCCGCCGTGAAACAGCTTCCGCCGGCGATTCACACGCCCTACGTCGACGCGTTCTCGGCGGCGCTGCACCCGGTGTTCCTGACCGCGGCCGGGATCGCCGTCGTCGGCTTCGCGCTGACCTGGCTGCTGCGCGAGCTGCCGTTGCGCCAGACCGCGCGCGCCGAGGGGGTCGGCGAGAGCTTCGCCACCCCGCACCACCACAGCTCCGAGCGCGAGATCGAGCGGATCCTCAGCTCGCTCATGCAGCGCGAGCAACGCCAGCGCGTCTACGAGCGCCTGATCGACCGGTCCGGGATCGACATCACTCCGCCGGAGGGCTGGCTTTTGCGTCGCATCGCCGAGCGGTCCCCGACGAGCGAACCGGCGCTGGCCGACCAGCTGCACGTACCGTCCGAGCGGCTGCACGATCCGTTGGCCGCCCTGACCAAGCGCGCGTACATCCGCGCGGATTCCGATCGCCAGTTCGAGCTGACTCCGACCGGCCAGGCGGCCAGCGATCGGCTGCTCGCGGCCGGCCGCGAGCAGCTCGTCGGCATGCTCGCTGGCTGGGAGCCCGAGCAGGACGAGGACCTCCAGCCGGTCCTCCAGCGACTCGCCGGCGCGCTCGTCGTCGAGATGCCCGGCCGCTGAAGAGTCCGTTCGGCCGGCGCCGGCCGAACGGGCCGTGCCCGCACCGTCGGCCGGCTGACCGCTAGACGTTGGTGTGCCGGGGCGCGTACCGGTGGTGGAGCATCAGCGCGTTCCCGTCAGGGTCTGAGAACAGCGCCATGTGGCAAACGCCGGTGTCGAGCGTCTCACCGTGGAAGCTGACGCCGCGCTCCTCGAGCAACTTCCGGGTCGCGGCGACGTCGTCGACGTGGAGTGCGACGGGATTGCGGTTGGGGTCGTGCGCGAGGCCCATCTTCTCGGCGTTGTACACGCTCAGCGTCAGGTTGCCGGTCTCGTACTCCGAGAAGTGTCGTTCTTCGAGGTACACCGACTGCGGCAGGCCGAGTATCTCGCCATAGAACTTGGCGGAGGCGGCGATGTCGTGGGTCGGGATGCCGACGAAATCGACGCCGCGGACGAACTCGGGGGTGGCGGTCATGGGTTCTCTCCTGGTCGCGGGCTGGTCGCGGTCAGGCTATCCCCGCGCTCACTTCATGGTCCAGGTGACTGGTGAGGTCTCGTAGGCGTCCGTGCCCGTGTAGGCCACCTTCGTGATCCCGCCGGGCACCAGATACGTGAGGCAGTTCTGGAAGCTCTGCCGGGCTCGGAGCGGATTGGGCGTGTCTGCGTCGGGACACGGCGGGAACGTCCCGAAGAAGGTCACGCTCGTATCCGTATTGCCTGTGTCGTCAACGCCCTCGGCTGAGATCGCCGGATCGTTGCTGGACGTGTTGAACGAGGTCGGGCCGACGTTGGTGATGCGCACCCTCGCATCGACGTTCGCCGGCTGGCCGGCCGCCAGGGCCGCGCCCGGGGCGGCGTCCTTGCCGCGCGTGGTGCCGCCGCCAGCGCTCGCGTTCGTGCTCGCCGACGGGGTCGCGGGTGTGGCTGCGCTCGCGTTGGTGCCGAGTGTCATCTCTATCCATGATCCGTTTCCCTCACCTTTAGAAGTCACCGTGTACCGACCGACAGCTTCGCCGAGGTCAACAGAGGTGTAATCAGGGAGGAGCCCTGAAATTTCCCGCGCCCGCCCGATCTTTTATCGGGGCCCGGTCCGGGCGTCGGCTCGGCCAACCCGGGGGATCAGGCGTTCTTGATGACGATGCCCTCGAGGATGAACGCGGCTCGCTCGGTCGAGTCGATCGCGTTCTCGAGACGCTCGAAGATGTCCTTCCAGCGGATCACGACCATCGGGTCGATGCCGGCCTCGAACAGCGAGGCGATCGCTTCCCTGGTGAGGCGGTCGCCCTCGTTCTCGAGCCGGTGAACCTCGGCCAGGTGCTCGGTGATGTCCTTGAACCCGCGAATTAGCGGAATCGCGCCCGCGATCTGGCGGGTGGCGTCTCGCAGGACTCCGGCCAGGCGCTGAGCCTGGGCCATCGGCGCCTCGATCTTGTACAGGCCGAGGTAGTCGGCGACCTCTTCGGTGTAGTCGACGATGTCGTCCAGGGCCGAGGCGAGGTGGAGGATGTCCTCGCGGTCGATTGGGGTGACGACGCTCTGGTTAAGGCGCTGGATCACGTCGTGGGTGATCTGATCGCCATCGTGCTCGCAGGCGAGGATGTCGCGTGCCAGGTCCTGACTCTCGGGATATCGCGCCAGCATCTCGTCCAGCAGCTCGGCGGCGCGGACGATGTTCGCTCCTGCGCGCTCGAACAGGTCGAAGAACTCCCGGTCGGTTCCACGCAGCAGGTTGGCGATCGACGCCATCCTTAGGTCCAAACCCACCGGCGTGATCGCTGCCATCGCACCCAGAGCACCAGCCTGCTCATCGCTACGTAGGATAGGCGTGGATGAAGACGCGAATGGGAAAATTCGTTGTAGTCGATTTGACGGGCACAGCGTCCCTCGGCGCGGGGTGACCTCGGGGCGATGGCATACAGCGCCGGGGAGGCCAGGGGCCAGCTGCTCGAGGACGTCGCTGAGGCGACCGATCAGCTCGCGCTGGCGTTGGCCAGCCTCGGCGAGGCTTACGAGGAGCTCGACGAGCAGACGGCCGACGCGTTGGAGGAGCAGCTGTTCCGGCCAACCCAGTCGGCCTACGGCCGCCTGCGGCGGACGCATGCGGAGTTTGCCGCCCGGGTCGGGCTCGCGGGGCGCAATTTCGAGCCGAGCTCTGGCGGTCTGCACTCTGCCGACCCCCGTGTCTACGTCGAGCGCGCGGTCGAGGCGATCGAGCAGGCCGACCACGTCCTCGCCGAGCTCCAGGACTCGATGCTGCCGGTCGAGGTCGGCGATCGCGAGCTCAGAGCCGGGCTGTCGGAGACGCGAGAGACGATCGCTGAGTTGCCCGCGCGCGCTCGCCGCCTGATGCGAACCCAGGGCCGGTAGCGAATACAGGGCCGTCAGATGCCTCAGGCTTGGGGGCCGTTTATGCCGATCGGCCCCGGGTAGCCTCGAACTAAGCGCACGGGACTTTTGGGACACACGGGCCCGCGCGAGGAGCTATCGCACGGGACTCGGACACCGTCCCGTCAGGAGGTGAGTAGAGATGGCATACGCGCTCGCCCGCGCGGTGCGGCTCATTGTCGGAGTCGTCGTGCTCGTTATCGTCGTTGGTGGGATCCTGTTCGTTTTGTCCGCGAATCCCGGCAACGCCATCGTGCATGACATTCACGATGCGGCCAGCACGCTTGTTGGGCCGTTCAAGAACGTGTTCTCGATCAGCGGTCACCCCAAGGAGACGCTGGCGGCGAACTGGGGGCTCGCGGCGGTCGTCTACCTGATCGTCGGCGGCCTCATCGCAACGCTGATCGCGCGGATGGCGCCGCGCGGCGTCCGCCGACGCGCACTGATCGCGGACTAGCAGGCGCTCTCGGCAGTGAGGCGGCGACCTTCGGGTCACCGCCTCCAGGCCGTTTCGTGGCGAATCGTACGAATGCGGACGTTATGCGACGTTTGTGACGTTCGTGCTTGAGACGACCGGTTCGCGGGTATCTCGAATCCATGAATTCCCTAGCGATCGCCGCCCGAACCGACTCTGCTGAGCTTTTCACTCGCTGGCAGGATCACGGGGACCGAACCGCGCGCGACGAGCTCGTCACGCGCTTTCTTCCCCTTGCCCGAAAGCTGGCCCGCCGCTATGCCGGGGCCCGCGAGCCGTTCGAGGACCTGCTCCAGGTAGCGAGTCTTGGCTTGGTCAAGGCCGTCGATCGCTTTGACGCCGACCGCGGAACGGCGTTCTCGTCGTTCGCCGTGCCGACGATTCTCGGTGAGCTCAAGCGCTACTTCCGGGATCTGGGCTGGTCGGTCCACGTCCCGCGCGGCGCGCAGGAGATGGCGCTCAAGGTCGAAGAGGCTCAGCAGCAGCTGACCAGCAAGACCGGGCGTCCTCCGAGCGTGCCAGAGCTCGCCCAGTATCTCGAGATGAGCATCGAGGACGTGCTGGACGCGCTCGAGACTGCTGGTGCCCACCACGCCACGTCGCTCGATGCTCCGCGGGAGGACGCCGAGGGCGATACAGGGTCTCTCGCCGATGCCTTCGGGGAGGAGGACGAGCGCTTCGAGCTGGTCGATGCGAGCGTCACGATCGCCGCGTCGGCGCATCAGCTGAGCCCGCGCGAGCGTCACGTGCTCGCACTGAGATTCGTGCAGGATATGACGCAGACACAGATCGCCGAGGAGATCGGCGTCTCCCAGATGCAGGTGTCACGCGTTCTGCGTCGAGCCCTGGCCCACTTGCGCGAGATGACGGAGAGCGGCGACGCAGCGGGCGTCGGCTGACGGTTTCCTCGGTCAATCGGCGGGGGCCACTGCAGGGGGTGGATTGTTTCCGCGCGGACGTCCGTGTCCGTGCTCGGCGATTCGGGCGCATCGCCGCCAGGCTGTCGGCGAGTGCCTGGCGTTAGTCTTCGAGCCGCCTACCCGAGTTGTAAGGATGCACGGGGCCAAAGCCCGAGCGGCACGACTTCATGCGCAATTGCGTTCGAACCACACTTCGGTTCGCCGTGGCGAACACACCATTCCCCACCGGTCCGAGAGTCGCTCGACCAGTCGTAGTCCCCAACCGCCTCGCGCGCCATCCCGGACCCGCGCCGCAAAGCCCGGTCCTTGGTCGAGCACGGTGCAACGGATGTTGCCGTTGACGCGTACATCGAGGATCACCGATCCGGCATCTTCACGGCCTCCGTGGACGATCCCGTTCGTGACCAGCTCGCTCACCATCAGCTTGACGTCCTCGAGCTCGGTCCCGGACAGCACGGTTGACAGCTCATCGGCAATGATGCGACGTGCCTGTGCCGGACCCTGGTGTTGGGCGTCGATCTTGTAGAGCGTACGTACACGTGAATTCATGACTCCTCATAGGTTTACCCCGCATACCGAGGTCAAAAGCATTCGAACTGCTGTTCGTCACGCGATCGACGGATGAATCGGTGGCCATGACCGATGATTCGCCGGCTGTTCGCCTCGAGCTCGACTCCCGGCCCGAGACGCTGACACTCGTCCGAGGAGTGCTGGCGGGAGTGGCCGAGCTCATCGGGCTCGACCCGGAGCTGCTCGACGACCTCAAGACCGCGGTCAGCGAGGCCTGCAACAACGTCGTCATGCACGCCTACGACGGCGAGGCCGGGCCGCTCGGCGTTCGTATGTACATCGACCCCGAGGCGATCGAGGTCGTCGTCGAGGATCAGGGCTCCGGCCTGCCGCCGCTCGCCCCGGCCGACGAGACGATCCGGGGCGTCGGGCTGTCGGTGATCCGTGCGCTAGCCGAGCAGGCCGAGTTCCGCGCGATGCCCGAGGGCGGTACCGAGGTGAGGATGTCGTTCGCCGGGCAGCGAGACGGCAAGCCGTTGTTCCACCTTCCAAGCCAGGCGGGTCCCGACGACCACGCCGGATCGTGGCTGTCGGGCGATGCCGTGGTGTCGCTGTCCCCGATCAGCCTTCTGGCCGGCGTGCTCGGCCGTGTGGCACGAGCGCTCGCAGCGCGGGCGCGGTTCTCGCTCGACCGCTTCTCCGACGTCTATCTCGTCACCGACGCGATCGCGGCGCACGCGGGGCGAGCCGCCAAGGGTGCAAGGCTCTCGTTCGCGATCTCGACCGCCGCACAGCGACTTGAGCTAACGATCGGACCGTTCCTCGACGGCAGTGGCGGCCAGCTCTCGGAGGACGCCCCGGACTACAGCGCCGCGTCGGCGCTGGCCAAGCTCAGCGATGAACTCGAGGTCCGACGCGAGGGGGGCGCCGAGATCCTGTATGTCGTGATGATCGACCGTCGCCGACCCTCGGCGGTCTAGCCGATCACTCTTCGGTGAGCAGCTCCTCGGGAGCGTCGACCAGTGTCAGCCTGTCGCCGACGCCGGTCAGGCTCAGCAGCCGCTGAACCTGCTGGGGACCCTTGACCATCGCGAGCTGCCGCCCCTGCTCCTCGGCGCGCTGATGGGCACGAACCAGCACGCTGAGGCCCGTCGAGTCCATGAAGTCGAGCTCTCTAAGGTCGATGATCAACAGCTGAGAATCCGATGCGGCGACGCGATCGAGCTCCTCTTGGAGGGCCGGACTCGACGCCAGATCGAGTTCGCCGCTCACAGCGATAACGGTCGCCCGCCCCTGGTCGCGGACCTCTAACCGGAAGTGACTCTGCACGGTGCGCGAGCCTACTGATCTTGGCGGGCGGATGCTGGGTCCGCCTGCGTCACGCTCGCTCAACCGGGGTAGCCAGCGAAAAGGAAAAAAGGACGTTTTCGGCGCACCAAAGGGAGGAGTGGAGTGGTCTCGCTAATCGCTCTCGGCACGGCCGCCCCGTCGGCCCCCGCTCAGTTGGTTCCGCGTTGCCTTTCGGGCTATGGACGCGGGTGCGGGTCGCCGGTCAGCTGCCGCAAGCGCTGCAGCGACCGGCGCAACAATCGCGAGACCTGCATCTGCGAGACGCCGACGCGTTCGGCGATCTCCGACTGGGTCAGATCCTCGCCGAACCGCAAGAACAGGATCTCGCGCTCACGCTGAGGCAGGTGTTTGGCGGCGGCGAAGATCGTCGTCTGGTCGTCGACCAGACCCAGGCGCTGGTCCTCATCCCCGATCGCGTCGATCCTCGTCGCATCCTCCTCGCCGGCGAGCGGGGCGTCGAGCGACACCGTGCCGTAGGCCTCGGCCACCTGAAGGCCGTCGAGCACCTCTTCCTCACTCAGCTCCAGGTACTGCGCGAGCTCATCGACACGTGGCGGGCGCCCCGTCCGCGCGCTGATCACCTGCTGTGCCTCGTTGATCCGCCGCGCCCGCTCCTGCGCACCCCGGTCGACGTGGATCGCCCAGCCGGTGTCGCGGAAGTAGCGCTTGAGCTCTCCAACGATCGTGGGAACGGCAAACGAGGTGAACGCAAAGCCGCGATCTGGATCGAACCGCTCGACGGCTTTGACCAAGCCCAGGCTCGCAACCTGGACGAGGTCGTCGTACGGCTCGCTCGATTGGGCGTAGCGCCGGGCCAGCTTCCGCGCCAGCGGAAGAAACCGCGCGATCAGCTCATCGCGCGCATCGCGGTCCTGCGTCCGGCGCCAACGCTCGAAAAGCTCTTGCGAATCAGCTGCGGACACTGGCCCGCCAGCCGGGGTCCCCGACACCTGGAAAGTCCTTTCGCAGACGGCTTTCTGGGTTTAGCACAGAACCCCTCCGCCTGTCGAAGAAGGCCGTCGCGCGAACTCTCCTTTTCGCGAGGACCCCGGTGGTGTGGGCATTGAGCGGCTCGTGAGATCAGTGCCGTGATGTCGGGTTAGCGGGCACGGCGCGCAACCCTACGCCGCCCTTGGTAGAGCGCCGCGCCGCGCCGCTCGAAGCGATCGAGCTGGCGGGCCCGCGACCGAGAGTTCGCGTATGTGAGCGCGATCCGTCGGACCGAATCGCCGGCCGTGGCGAGCGCGCCGACGGGGATCAGCACCGCACGCTGCGCACTCCGCGCGACGGCGCCGAGGCTCGTCCCGGTGGCCTCGAGGGCGTTCACCGCCGTGTCCGCGGCATGCGTGGTGGTGGTGCCGGCGGTGCTTGCCGTACCTCGCGCGCCGCGAGCCGTGCTCGATGCTGCCGTGCGCGTGCGCCGCGCCGAGGATTTCGTAGCGGCTGCGCTGCGCTTGGCGGCGTTCCGCTTTCGGGTCGCCGCCGCCCGCTTGGCCGCGGCCTGGCGTTGCGTCTGAGTCTGGGTCGCCATCGGTATCTCGTCTCCTCGTGTTCGTTGTCGATTCGACTAGCTCGGCGACGCCGCGGTGGCTGCTTCCGAGCCGACGGTGCGCAACACCCCGAGTTACTCCTACCCGGGGGGCAGCCCTCTCGACCCACACGTTGCGATACTCACCGCAATGGCCGCTTCCTACACCTCGGCGCTGGCCGAGTCGCTCGCGCCGGACGTTCTCGACCGGTTCCTGCGCTATGTGAGAATTGACACACAATCTCGACGCGACCGGACTTCCTCGCCGAGCACGCCGGGCCAGCTTGATCTTGGTCGCGTGCTCGTCGCTGAGCTTGAGGACGCCGGCCTGGACGACGTCCATCTCGACGAGAACGGTTACGTCCGGGGGACGCTCGCCGGCAACGGCTCAAACGGCGACGTCATCGGCCTGATCGCGCACATGGACACAAGCCCCGACGCGCCCGGTCAGGGCGTCGAGCCGATCGTCCATCGGGCCTACGGCGGAGGCGTGATCGAGCTTCCGCGCGACGGCACGGTTCTGGACCCGGTGGCGATGCCGGAGCTCTCGGACAAGGTTGGGCACGACATCGTCACGGGCAGCGGCGACACGCTCCTCGGTGCCGACGACAAGGCGGGCGTGGCCGAGATCATGGTCGGGGTCGCGCATCTCGCGGCTCACCCCGAGCTGCCGCGACCGACGCTTAGGGTGGCGTTTACGCCCGATGAGGAGATCGGGGAGGGCGCGACGCTGTTCGACATTGAGCGCTTCGGCGCCAGGTGCGCTTATACGCTGGACGGCTCCGACATCGGCGAACTCCAGGACGAGACGTTCAGCGCTGCCTCGGCGATTCTGACCATCCGCGGCATCGAGGTGCATCCTGGTCAGGCGACGGGCAAGCTCGTCAACGCGCTGAGGCTCGCCGCGCAGATCGTCGCGGCGCTGCCGTCGGCGACGCTGACCCCGGAGACGACTGCGGATCGCGAGGGATTCATCCATCCCTACGAGATCTCCGGAACGCCCGGCATGGCCGAGGTCAGGTTCATCCTGCGCGACTTCGACGACGACCTGCTGGAGAACCACGTCGCACTACTCGAGCGGACGGCCAAGCAGGTGGCGGCAGCTGAGCCGCGCGCCCGCCTCGAGCTGACCGTGCGCGATCAGTACCACAACATGCGCCGCGCCCTGAGTGCGGTGCCGGAGGTGACCGACGCCGCGGAGGCGGCGATCCGGGCCGAAGGGATCGAACCGATCCGCAGGCCGATCCGGGGCGGGACGGACGGGTCCAAGCTGAGCGAGATGGGGCTACCCACGCCGAACATCTTCACCGGAGGGCACGAGTACCACTCGGCGCGCGAGTGGGCCTCCGTGCAGGACATGGCGGCCGCCGCGGCGGTCGTCGTGCGCCTCGCGGAGGTGTGGTCGCGGAACGGCGATGGCTAGCTCCGCCGGATCCCTCGCCTCTCTAGACGGGACGGTAATGCTCGCCTCCGAGGCGACGATACCCGCCACCGACGAGGGCCTGATCCGAGGCGACGGCGTGTTCGAGGTGATCCGGCTCTACGACGGCCGCCCGTTTGCGTTCGACCGCCATCTCGCCCGGCTCGAACGCTCGGCGGCGAACCTGCGTCTCCCGGTCGATCTCGAGGCGATCCGGTCCGACGCGTGGCGGCTGCTCGCTCAGGCCGGCACCGACCCCGAGCACGAATTGCTGCGCATCGTGGTCACGCGTGGGGGCCGGCGGCTGCTGTTGACAGAACCGATGCCGGCCAATCCCGAGATCGTCCGCCTGGGATCGGTCACGTACTCCCCGACGCGCATCCTCGACGGGATCAAGTCACTGTCGTACGGGTCGAACATGCTGGCCGGCCGGCTGGCGCGCGAGCGCGGCTTCGACGAAGCGCTGCTCGTCACGCCGCACGGCCGCGTGCTCGAGGCGCCGACGAGCTCGATCTTCTGGATCAAGGACGGCGAGTTGTTCACGCCGCCGCTCGACGAACACATTCTCGCCTCGATCACCCGCGCGATCGTGATCGAGGCCACGGGGGCACCCGAGCGGTCGTGCACGCTCGACGAGCTGCTCGCCGCGGACGAGGCGTTCCTCGCCTCGACCACGCGGGAAGTGCAGGCGATCTCCGCGATCGACGAGCGGACGTTCGATGCGCCGGGCCCGGTCACGGCGCGGACTGCCGAGGCCGTCGAGGCGCTGGTCCGCGAGCAGCTCGAGGCCGAGACGCAGCAGCTCCGGGGCGAGACGAAGCAGCTGCGCGCAGATACTCGATGAAGATCCTGACGGTGATCGGGAACCGCCCCCAGTTCATCAAGGCGGCGGCGGTCTCGCCACGGCTTCGCGAGCGCCACCAGGAGCTGCTGATCCACACCGGCCAGCACTTCGACGACGATCTTTCGGCGGTGTTCTTCGCGGAGCTGGGACTGCCGCCACCGGACCGCGAGCTTGGGATCGCGCTCGGATCGAACACGTCCCAGACCGCGCGAATGCTGAGCGCGCTCGAGCCCGTGGTCGTGGAGGAGGCGCCCGATGCGGTGCTGGTCTATGGCGACACGAACTCGACGCTGGCGGGTGCGCTCACCGGCGCCCAGGCCGGCGTCCCGGTCGCGCACGTCGAGGCCGGAATGCGCTCGTTCGACCGCTCGATGCCCGAGGAGGTCAACCGCGTGCTGAGCGACCATGCCGCGACGCTGCTGCTGTGCTCCTCCGAGGTTGCGGTCGCGAACCTGCGGCGCGAGGACGTGAGCGGAACGGTCGAGCTCGTCGGGGACGTGATGGTCGACGTCGCGCTGGCGACGCAGCCGCGCGCGCGCGAGCGGACCGATCTCGTCACTGACCGCGACGTGGTGCCGGGGGAATACGTGCTCGCTACCGCCCATCGCGCCGGCAACGTCGACGATCCCTCGCGGTTGGTCCTGCTGGCGCGCCTGCTGCTATCGATGCCCTTCACCGTCGTGTTCGCGCTCCATCCCCGCACTCGAAGCCGGCTGGTCGCCGCGGGCCTGCTCAGCGACCTCGAGCGGTCCGAACGTGTGGTGCTGACCCCGCCGCTCGGCTACCTCGAGCTGACCGCGCTCCTTTGCAATGCGCGCGCGGTTCTCACCGATTCCGGCGGTCTCCAGAAGGAGGCGTACTTGGCAGGGGTCCCGTGCATCACGCTCCGGCCGAGCACTGAGTGGACCGAGACCGTCGAGCACGGTTGGAATACGTTGGTCGACCTTGACGCCGGCGCCGCGCTGCGAGCGCTCGAGCACTTCGAGCGCGAGCCGCCCCGCGAACGCCCGCCCCTGTACGGGGACGGCCACGCCGGCGAACGCGTCGTGTCCGCTCTTACACTGCTCCGCACATGAGGCGCCGGGCGCTGTGAACGAGGGATCGCTGAGGATCGCCGTCGTTGGGCTCGGCTACTGGGGACCCAACCTGGCCCGTAACTTCGACGCGATTGCGGGCTGCGAGCTGGCTTGGTGTTGTGATCCCTCGCCGGACGCGCGCGAGCAGGTGGCGTCCCGGTTCCCGCGGGCGCGCGTCACGGGCGACGTGGCCGAGGTGCTCGCCGACGAAAGCGTGGAAGCGGTCGCGCTCGCAACCCCGGTGGCGACTCACGCCGATCTCGCCGTGCGAGTGCTCGAGGCGGGTAAGCACTGCTTCGTCGAGAAGCCGCTCGCCCAGTCGGTCGCGGACGCCGAGCGGGTGCTCGCCGCCGCGGACCGGGCGCGGCGGGTGCTGATGGTGGGTCACCTACTCGAGTACCACCCGGGGGTGCAGATGCTCAAGGAGCTGACCGAGTCGGGCGAACTGGGCGACCGGATCTACTACATCTACGGCAACCGGCTGAACCTGGGGAAGCTGCGCGCCGACGAGAACGCGCTTTGGAGCCTGGGCGCTCACGACGTGTCGGTCGTGCTGCACCTAGCCGAAGAGGAGCCGTCCGAGGTGGTGGCGCGGGGGGAGTCCTACGTGCAGGAGCGAGTCGAGGACGTCGTGTTCTGCTTCCTGCGGTTTCCATCCGGTCTCTCGGCGCATCTGCACATGTCGTGGCTCGATCCCCACAAGGAGCGGCGGTTCACGGTCGTCGGCTCGCGTAGGATGGCGACGTTCGACGACATGGCACTCGAGGGGAAGCTGAGCATCTTCGACAAAGGGTTCGACCAGGTTTCGCGCGGCTACGGCGAGTACATCACCCGGACGGGAGGGATCGTCTCGCCCCAGATCCCGAACATCGAGCCCCTGCGAGTCGAGTGCGAGCATTTCGTCGCGAGCGTGCGGGACGGCCGCCGGCCACGCTCGGACGGCGCCAGTGGCCTGCGCGTCGTCCGCGTGCTCGAGGAGCTCCAACGGTCCCTCGACGCGTCGCGGCCCGAGAACGGCGGCTCGAGGTCCTGAGCGCGGGCCAAGCCAGACCACACCAGAGAGGAGAGGGATGGAGACCTGGGACGTCAGCTCACTACAGATCGAGGCTCACCATCCACAGGTGCTGCGCTCCGACGCCGAGACCCGCGCGATCGCGATCCAGCTGCCCGCCGGCGAGCAGATGCAGTCTCATCAGGTCCACGAGCGCACGTACATGGTCGTCGTCTCCGGCGAGGTGACCATCTCGCATGACGGTGGCTCGGTCTCCGGCGGCCCAGGGCTGCTCTCGCACTTCGAGCCGAACGAACGCCGCACGATCGAGGCGGTCAGCGACGCTCGTCTCGTGCTCGTGCTCGCGCCGTGGCCGGGCGAGGGTCACCCGTCGTCGCGCTTGGCCTGATCGCGATTTCAGGCCGCGGCGGACGCGGCGTGCCCGGAGCCGGCCATCCCGGCGCCGGCCTCCGTCCAGATGACCTGGTCGCGACCGGGACCGACCCCGATCAGCGCGATCGGCACGCCGACGAAGTCCGAGATGAACTGTAGGTAGTCGCGGGCGGCCGGCGGGAGGTCGGATTCGTCGCGGCAGTCCGTCAGGTCCTCGGTCCAGCCGGGGAGCGTGACGTATTCGCCACTGGCGTGATGAAGGACCGTCTGGTGGTACGGGAAGTAGTCGAACTCGGAGTCCTCGGGGCCGCGGTAGCGGGTGCACACGCAGAGCTGCTCGAACCCCGATAGGACATCCAGCTTCGTTACGGCCAGTGCAGTCAGCGAGTTGATCCGGGCCGTGTAGCGCAGCGCTACCAGGTCGAGCCATCCGACCCGCCGCGCGCGGCCGGTCGTGGTGCCGTACTCGCCGCCGCGTTCGCGAATCTCGTCGGCGATGTCGCCATCGAGCTCGGTCGGGAACGGTCCGGCGCCCACGCGCGTCCCGTAGGCCTTGGTCACTCCCCAGATCTCGTCGATGTCCTTCGGCCCGACGCCGGCGCCGACGCACGCCGCTCCCGCCACCGGATTGGACGAGGTGACGAACGGATAGGTCCCGTGGTCGATGTCGAGCAGTGCGCCCTGCGCGCCCTCGAACACCACCGTGTGACCCGCGTCGAGCTGCTCGTGCACGAGCCGCACCGTGTCGGCGATGTAGTTCGCCATCCGGTGCCCGTAGGTCAGGTATTCCTCGGTGATCGTCTGCAGGTCGAGTCGCGGATCCTTCGCATACGGGCGCAGCGACAGCCGTTTGGGCTCGAGCGCCGCGACGATCTTCTTCTTCAGGATCTTCTCGTCGAGCAGATCCTGGACGCGAATTCCCAGGCGCGCCGCCTTGTCGGCATAGCACGGCCCGATGCCTCGCCTGGTGGTCCCGATCTGCAGCTTGCCGAGCTTCGCCTCACCGGCATGGTCGAGCATCATGTGGTAGGGCATGATCAGATGGGCGTTCGCCGAGATCCGTAGCGAGCGCGTGTCGACCCGGCGCCGACGAAGCTCGTCGAGCTCGTCGGTCAGCACCCGCGGGTCGATCACCACGCCGTTCCCGATCACGCACAGCGTGTTCTTGTGGAGGATGCCCGACGGCATGAGGTGGAGCTTGAACGTCTGCCGGCCATGGACGATCGTGTGGCCGGCGTTGTTCCCGCCCTGGAACCGCACGACCGCATCGGCCTGCTCGGCGAGCAGGTCGGTGACCTTTCCCTTCCCTTCGTCGCCCCATTGGGCGCCCACTAATACGATTCCGGGCATAGACGACGGAGTGTACGCACGGCATGGGCGGTAGCCGCACAGTGGCGGTTCGGGCCGCCCAACCCTTCACCCCCGGAGTTCCGGGGCCGGGCCCGACGCCGACCCCTCCCGCCCCGGCGCCACCGGCCCCCGGACCCGACCCATCGCCGCCGTCACCAACCCCGGACCCCTCGCCGCTCCCGCCGGGCCCCGGACCGCAGATCTGACCCGAGCCTGCCCCGGGCGGCCGAGCTAGCGGCCCTCCGCCCCGACCAGCTCGATCCGGTTGCCCCACGGGTCGGCCGTGAAGAACCGCCTCGTGTCCGGAATCGCGTCGTCCCAGAGCACATCGCAGCCGGCCGCGTCCAGCCGTCGCGCGAGGCGATCGAGCTCGCTGAGGCGGATCAGCAGCGCCGGATGGGCCTTGGTCGCCGGCGCGAACGGCTCGGCGATCCCGACGTGGAGCTGGTGAGCGCCGCACGCGAACCACACGCCACCACGCGCGCGGAGCGCCTCGGGCTTCGGCACCTCCGTCATGCCCAGCAGCTCGCCGTAGAATCGCCTCGCGTCGTCCTCGCTACCTGCCGGCGCAGCAACCTGGACGTGGTCGAGTCCGATCGGGGACAACTCGGTCACGCAGCGATGTTCGCATGGTCCCCGCGAGCCCGGTCCTGGTGGATCGTCCGTGCCGGCGCTACGTTGTAGCGATGGCAGACGACCAGCACAAGACCGAGGAGCTCAAGATCGTCCAGGCCGACCGCGAGGCGGCCGAGCGCGAGGCGGCAAGGTCGTCGGTCGACGAGGACGAGGTCGCGCAGCACGAGCGCCGAGCCGAGAAGGCGCGTTACCTGCGCGAGAAGCTCGAGAAGCGCGAAGAGTCAGAGCGCCGGGTCGACGATTGACACGACGCCGGCCGCTAGGCCGGGCGAAAATCCTCCCGCAGGTCGTGCCCCTGCAGCGGTAGTTCGTCGCACATCTCGGTCAGCCGCGAAACGGTCCGTGCGCTGATCTGCTCGCACAGCGCATCGCGGTCGTCGATGTTCGTCGTTATCACCATCGAGCGCTGGTCCTCGTAGCGCGCGTTGACGATCGAGTACAGCTCCTCGAGCACCCAGTCCGTGGTCCGCTCCGCGCCGACGTCGTCCACGTGGAGCAGATCCACCGCGGTCAGGCGGTCGAGCAGGTCGACATGCGAGCGCTCGGCCCGGTGGGTGTCGCGGATCTCGTTGAGCAGGCGCGGCAGCGAGTAGATCGCCACCGAGCGCCCCGCCTTCAGCGCGGCCTTCGAGACCAACATCGCCAGCGTCGTCTTCCCAGTCCCCACCGGGCCCATGAACCACAGGCCGCGTCCCGCATCTAGCTGCTCATCGATCTTGTGCGCGAACCCCCGGGTGGCCGCGACCACAGCGGGCGGTTTGATCTCGGTCACCGGGTACCGCTCGAACGCGACGTCGTAGTAACGCCGGGGGATCACCGCCGACAGGCTCCGCGCCTTCCGCTGCGCGATGATCTGCCGGCGGCACTGGCAGTCGTAAGCCGTGTTCGTCGCCTCGTCGTAGACGAGCCCGGTGCCGTCGCAGACGTCAAACGGGCACGCGCTCACGCCGCCCCCCGGCCTGACCCCGACGTTGGTCACGCGGCGAACCGCTCGCCGGCGTAGTTCATGAACTTCGGATACTCCTTCTGGAACGTCAGCACGACATCGCCGACCGGCCCATTTCGGTGCTTGGCGATGATGATGTCCGCCTCCCCGGGTCGCTCGGAGTCCTTCTCGTAGTACTCCTCGCGGTAGATGAACATCACGAGGTCTGCGTCCTGCTCGATCTGGCCCGATTCCCTCAGATCGGACAGGATCGGGCGCTTTTCGCCACCGCGCTGCTCGACCGCGCGGCTCAGCTGCGACAACGCGATCACCGGGACGTTCAGCTCGCGGGCGAGCGACTTGAGCCCGCGCGAGATCTGCCCGACCTGCTCGACCCGGCTCTCGACCCGGCCCTCGTGGCGCATCAGCTGGAGGTAGTCGATGATGATCAGCCCGAGGCCCTCCTCGAGCTGGTGATGCAGGCGGCGGGCCTTGGCCCGGACCTCGAGCACTCCGGTGTCGCTCGAGTCGTCGATCCACAGCGGCGCGCCCGAGAGTCGCTGGCAGGCGTTGAGGATCTTCGGCCACTGGTTCTCTGGGACCCGGCCCTTGCGAAGCTCCTCGCCGCGGATCCGCGCCTGCGAGGCGACGAACCGCTGCGCGAGCTCGGACTCGGACATCTCGAGCGAGAACAGCGCGACCGCGCTAGGCCGGTGCGATGGGTGGCCCGTCCCGAGCACGGCGTTCTCGGCGATGTTCGCGACCAGCGCGGACTTGCCCATCGACGGCCGCGCGGCGATCACGATCAGGTTCCCGGGCTGAAAGCCGCCGGTGAGCTCGTCTAGGTCCTTGAAGCCCGACGGCGTACCGGTCAGCGGCGTCTTCGCGGTCGACAGTCGATGGAGCTTGTCCGTCTCCTGGTCGAGGATCTCGGCGATCGGCCGGAACTTCTTCTGGCGATCGTCGTGCGCCACCTCGAGCACCGAGCGCTCGGCGCGCTCGACCAGGTCGCGCGGCGGCGCCTCGCGCGAGAGCACGCTCGCCTGGATCTCGTAGGACGTGGTGAGCAGCGCGCGCAGCTGGGCGTTGTCGCGCACGATCTGCCCGTACTCGCGGGCGTGGCCGGCGGCCGGCACCCATCCGGCGAGCTCGTCGATCGCCGCCGGCCCGCCGATCTCCTCGAGCTTGCCGCGCTGGCGCAGCGTCTCCGCGACCGTCAGGTGATCGATCTTCCGGTCGCTCTCGTAGAGCTCCATCATCGCCGCAAACACCGCGCCGTGCTGGTCCCGGTAGAAGTGCTCGGGCCGCAGGTGCTGCTCGACGAGCAGCGAGTGCAGGTGCCGTTCGTCGAGCAGGACGGCGCCGAGCACGGACTTCTCCGCCTCGAGATTGTGCGGCGGGACGGCGATTGTCTGGACGGCGCTCATACTCGATCCGAGTCTAAGTTCGGGGCAGGCGTCCCCGCCCAAGGCGTTCCCGCAACCAGCGAGGAGTTCTGAGGAGGCTCGGATTCAGACCGTCGGGGACCGGGGTCGAGGACGGGGACCGGGACTGGGGTCGGGGACCGGGGTCGGCGACTGGGGTCGGGGACCGGAGTGGGGTCGAGCGGGCGCCCGGAGTCCGGCCGGCTACGCCGGCACGACCATCGTCTTGACCGTCGCCGTCACCTCGTCGGTGACTTCGACGACGACCATGTACGTCCCGGTGTGGCGAATCGGGTCCTCGAGATGGATCTTGCGGCGGTCGATCCTGATCCCACGCGCATCCCGGATCGCGTCGGCGATGTCCTGCGTGGTGACCGAGCCGAACAGCCGGCCATCGTCGCCGGCCTGCTGCGGGATCGTGAGCACCGTTCGGCCCAGGGTCGCCGCGTTGTCGCGGGCGCGATCCTCGGCCTCCTGCACGGCGCGCTCGGCGTCCTCTCGACGCCGCTTGGCCACCTGAATGGAGGCGTTGGTCGCCGGCTCGGCGAGCTTGCGCGGGAGCAGGTAGTTGCGCAGATAGCCGGCGGACACGTCGACCACCGCGCCGCGCTCGCCGAGCGTGTCCACGTCCTGGAGCAGGATCGCCTGGGGCATGGGCCTAGCTCCTAGCGATCACGATCACGATCAGCGGTCGCCTCGACCGCCGCGTTCGCCGCCCGCACCCTCGGCTACGTACGGCAGCAGCGCCAGCTCGCGCGCTCGCTTGACGGCGCGCGCCACCTGGCTCTGATGGCGGCGGCACGCGCCGGTGATCCGCCGTGAACGGATCTTGCCGCGCTCGGAGATGAAGCGGCGCAGCGTCGAGATGTTCTTGTAGTCGACCTGGTCGACCTTGTCGCGGCAGTACGGACAAGGCTTGCGGCGCGAGGAAGTCTGTGCACCCTTCCTGTCGCGCCGGCGGACCGGCCGTCTACGTTGCTTCGCCACTCTTGATCACCTGCTCGGTTTCTGTATGAGCCTCTGTCGATCCTAGAACGGGATGTCGTCGTCAGACACTCCCGCGGCCACGGGGGCTGCGTCGAAGTCGCTGGTATCGGCCGGGATGTCGCTGTCGGCGGAGCGAACGCCGCCAGAGTAGCCATTCCCGTTCCCGTTGCCAGCGTCATCGCGGCCTCCGAGGAACTGAACGTTCTCAGCGATGATATCGACGGACTGGCGCTTCTGTCCGTCCACCTCGTACTCGCTCCATTCGAGGCGGCCGTCGATCGCCACCGGGCGGCCCTTGTGGAGGAAGTTCCCGCAGCTCTCGGCCTGGCGGCCGAACACGGTGACGTTGAAGAAGTTGGCCTTGTCCTCCCAATCGCCGGTGGCGTTGTTCTTGCGGCGTGTGTTGACCGCGAGCCTGAGCTTGCAGACCGACAGCCCGGTGCCGGGATTCGTGCGGACGTCCGGGTCTTTCGTGAGGTTCCCGGTCAATACGACTCGGTTGATGTTCATGCTCGAAGCTCCTTTCCAGAGCGCATTTGAAAGCTTGTGGCCGAGTCTAAGCGTGCTCCAGACGGCAACATCGATGCTCCCCGGAAAATGGACGGACAAGTTGCAGAGGCGCCGTTGATTCGTCTCAGACCGTCGCAATCCCGTTGAAAACCGGGGCTATGGCGAGGGGCCGGTGCTGGGCCGTGGAGGGGCCGTGTGGGCCGTGGAGGCCGTGTGGGCCCTGGAGGGGCCGCGCGAATCGTGGGCGCCATGCGGATCGTGGGCGCCGCAAAGGCGCCGGCCGCATCGGACCCGCGCTAGGCGACCGTTTCCGACTCGCCGCCAGAAGCGGCCGGGGCGGCCGTCGCCACCACGGGAGGCGGCGAGTCCGGCGCCGCCGGCGTCCCCGGAAGGTTCTTGATCACCCGGAAGCGGACGACGCCGTCGGTGATCCGGAGATCGTGCGAGAGCGTCTCGATCAGCGTCGGCGGCGCCTTGAACTGGAGCAGGTGATAGTCGGCATCTGGCTGGTGCTGGATCCGGTAGGCGAGCGGGCGCTGTCCCCAGTCGTCCTTGCGCTCGATCGAACCGGACGCATTGGTGATCTGCGACTCGACGTCGGCGAGGATCTTCGCGCGCTGCTCTTCGGGCGCGGCCGGCGAGAGCAGCAGCACCAAGTCGTAGAGGGGGGCTTCGGCTGCCATGACGAAATTGCCTGCAGGGAGGCGGCGGTCGACTATAGCGTCTGATCTGCAATCAGCAGGGCAACGGTGCGATCGACATGCCGGCGAGCCGGCGAGCTAGCGTTGGCGTCACCGTGCCCGCCAACGACCTCCCGATCGTCGAGTTCTCCGACCGGAGCGCCTGGGAGCGGTGGCTCGAGGATCACCACGAGTCCTCCGGCGGGGTGTGGCTAAAGATCGCGAAGAAGGGCTCGGGCGCGGCCACGCTCACCTACGCGGAGGCGCTGGAGGAGGCGATCAGGTGTGGCTGGATCGACGGGCAGAAGGGCGCCCACGACGACTCGTTCTGGCTTCAGCGCTTCGGTCCGCGCGGACCGCGGAGCAAGTGGTCGCAGGTCAACCGCCGCAAGGCGACCGAGCTGATCGAGCAGGGGAGGATGAGGCCGGCCGGGATCGCGCGGGTGGAGGAGGCCAAGCGGGACGGTCGTTGGGAAGCCGCGTACGCGTCACAGAGCACGGTGGCGGTCCCCGATGACTTCCAGCGCGCCCTCGACGCCAACGCCCCCGCGAGCGAGTTCTTCGCCACGCTCAAGAGCTCGGAGCGCTACAGCTTCCTCTACCGGATCTACGACGCCAAACGCCCCGAGACGCGGGCACGCCGGATCGGCGACTACGTGGCCATGCTGGCGGAGGGTAAGACGATCCATCGTCGGCCCGGCTGACCCGGCGCGTGCCTTCATCCGCCGTCGTTTGGGAAGAAACTCACGCATAGCACTAGTTTCTTCCCAAGCGGTCGCATGGAGCTCTGGGCCGCGAGCCCGCCGGGTGGGGCGAGCAGCCGAAGCGCCGGCGCCCGGGCCGCCCCCACGCCGCTCACCCGTTACCCGTCGCCCTTGCGCGAGATGTCCGCCAGCTGCTCGTCGATCCAGTCGCCCGGATTGCGTGCGGTGACGACCGACCGTAGCCCTTCCAGCCGGCGCTCTCGCTCGTCGACGGGCATCGTCAGCGCCGCGTGGATCGTGTCGGCGAGCTGCTGGATGTCGAACGGGTTGACCGACAGCGCGTACTCGGCCAGTTCCTCGTGCGCGCCGGTGTTCTCGGACAGGATCGACACGCCGGCGCGCTCGTTGACCATCGGTCCCTCCTTGGCCACCAGGTTCATCCCGTCGAACATCGCGTTCACAATCAGCACGTCGTACTGCTTGTATGCGGCCACGGCCTCCTCCAGGTCGTCGCGCAGCTTCAGCTGAATCGGCATCCAGTCCGGGGACCCGTGGCGGTGATTCACCACGGCGACCACGGCCTCGATCCGCTCCAGATACTCCGCGTACTCGGGGACGTCGGTTCGGGAGGGCATCATCTGCGCGATGAACGTGACCCGCTCGCGGAACTCCGGGTGCTGCTCCAAGAACAAATCGAATGCGGTGAAGCCGCGCAGGACGTTCTTCGATAGGTCTGCCCGGTCGACGCGCAGGATCAGATGGTCACGGCGCCGGCGCAGCACCTCCTGCTCGAACTCGTGCGTCCGGTCCCGAGCGGCCACTCCTTGCACCGCCCTCGCGTCGATCGGGAGCGGGTAGGACCGGACCCACACCTCGCGGCCGTCGAAGTGGACGACCCCGCCTTCGTGATCGACCTCCAGCCCGAGCAGGTCCTCGCAGCACTGTAGGAAGTTACGCCGGTAGGACCGGGTGTGGAATCCGATGATGTCGTTCGACAGGATCCCGTGGTAGATCTCCTCGCGGATCACGGTCGGGAGCACACGCCAGGAGTCGGACTGACTCCAGGGGATGTGCACAAAGTGAGTCATGAACACGTCCGGTCGGACCCTGCGTATCAACCCGGGAAGCGTGTATAGGTGGTAGTCGTGGACCATCACGATCGGGCGCTCGAGATCCGAGATCTCGTCCATCACGGCGCGCGCCAGGTCCTCGTTGACGACGTTGTAGCCGAACTCGAACGCCTCGGTCTCGTTTCGCCGGATGTCAGGCGCGTTCGACAGGTCCCACAGGTAATGCTGGATGAACCACAGCATCGGGTTAGCGGTGATGTTGTAGAAGCGGTCGTAGGCGTCGGGGTCTGACGCGACCAGCTTGACGTTGTACCGGCCCCCTCCCGGCGCCTCCACCGTGAACGGCTTTTGCTCGTTTCGCTCGGCGACGGCGGCGTCCTCCTCGGTCATCGCCGACGCGATCCAGGTCACCTCACGATGCGTGGCCAGACCGATCAGCGCGGTCACCAGCCCTCCGGTCCCTCGACGGATCTCGCCGTCGGGCCCGAACGTCACCGGGCCCCTATTTGACACCAGCACCAGAGGAGGATCAGAAGAGGACACCGAGTCACACCTCCAGGCGTTCGAACAGTTCGAGCCAGTCACGCAAGAGCCGCGGCATCAGGAACCGCCGGCGGACGGTCTCTTTGCCGGCGCGTCCGAGGCGCTTGCCGAGCGCGGGGTCCTGCAGGATCTCCAAGGACCTCTGCGCGCATTCCTCGACGCTCGAGACGAGGAATCCCGTTTCGCCGTCGGACACCTGCAACGGGATCCCACCGACGTTTCCACCGATCAGCGGCCGCCCCTTCCAGATCGCTTCGGTGACGGTGAGCCCAAAGCCCTCCCGGGTGGACTTCTGAATCACGACGTCACAGTGAGACTGGAACGCGTTGACCTCGATCGCTCCGACGTTGTTCAAGTTGTTCAAGATGTGAATGTCCGGATCGCCGTCGGCATGGGACACGGTCGCGTTGAAATAGTCCCACCCCTCGGGGTCGTCGGTGGCCATCGAGCCGACGAGCGCAAGTTGCACGTCGGGCATCTTCGCCTTGACGATACGGTACGCGTCGATCACCCCGAGCGGGTCCTTCCACGGATCGAAGCGTGACACTTGGCACAGCAGCGGGCGGTCGACGTCGATCCCGAACTGCTCGCAGATATACACGGCGTCCTCGGGCGAGAACGCCATGTTCTTGGGCGCCAAGGGATCGATTGCCGGCGGGATTATGTGCGCGCGACCGTTCATATCGGCCGGCACGTACTTCTGGACGTGGAACACGGCGGCCGGATACGGCTCAAGATACGGGAGCAGTCGACTCAGGGTGTCTGGGTTGGGCGTCGAGAGGTCGATGTGACAGCGCCAAACCCACCGACGCGACTTTTCCGGCACGAGCGAGGCCAGCCCCGCCGGCTGCGGATCGTGCACGATGCACACGTCCCAGCCCTCCGACATCTCGCGCGCGTTGATCCCGTTGTAGTCCTGCCACGTCCTCCACTGATCCTCGCTGAGATCCTGCGGGTTGCCCTGCAGCGCGTTGTGCATCACCTTGGTCGCGTTGAAGAACTCCTCGCGGCCGTAGATCACGTGCCACTCGGTCTCCAGCCCGACGTCGATCATCAGCGGCACGAGCGTGTACAGGATCTCCGACACGCCGCCGCCGAACGAGGTGGCGGATATGTGGAGGACCCGCTTTCCCTTCAATCCCTCGGCGCGCTCGCGAATCTCGTCGGCCAGCGGCCGCCCGACGAGGCTCGCGTAATCGTTCAGGTGCTTGTTCGGGACCGCGACTGGTTGCAGCATCAGTAAGCAGCAGTGAGGACGGGCGGACGATATCGGGCGACGGTCACCGGCACACGGTCAGGCGGCCAGTGCCTGCAGCCGAGCGACTCCCGAGTCCACCGCTCGCACGAGCTGCGCGTGCAGCCGGAGATTGGATGCCGAGATCGATGACATCTGAAACTCGTGGCCGGTTCCGAGCAGCCGGCAACGGTCCAGCGGTTCGCCCCAGCCGTCGCTGACGACGCCACCGGCCTCGGTCAGACACAGCCACGGCGCCGCCAAGTCGTACGGGGAGTTGTTCAGCACCTGGCCCCCTCCTACCCGCTCGAACTCCTCCCGCATCCCCGGGACCTCATCGATGATCCGCGACCCGACCTCGATCACGGCATCGAACTGACCGGTCACGATCCTCGTCATCGCGAAGGCCTGCGAGCCGAGCTCGAACGTGCCGCCACCCACCGACGACGCATCGATCAGATCACCGAGCACCTCGGCCACCGCTCGGACCGGCCGGCCCCGAAACCCGTAGCCCCAGAACATACGTTCCACATCCACAAGCGATGACAACCCCGCGGGTCGCGTCGACTCGATCCCGGCTCCCCGCACGGCCAGATACCAATCGCCCGACTTGATCTCGACCACGCAGCCGATCTCGACGTCGGCCATCGTCGGCTCGCCGTCCCCAATCGGCGCGAGCGCCACCGCCACGCACGCCGACTCGAGCCCGGCCATCGCCGGCCGCGTCCCGTCGATCGGATCGACGACCAGCACATGACTGGCCTCCGGGGGCGCCACCAGCCCGCGGTCCTCGGAGTAGACGGCCATCTGCGGCGCGCTCGAAGCCACGAACTCCTCGAGGAACGACTCCGCCAGCGAGTCCACGGCGAACGTCACGTCTCCCCCCGCGCCACCGCCCTCCACCGCCCGACCGGCATGCGACCCCAGCTCGGGAACGACGACCGAGCGCAGCCCCTGCGCCAGGTCGAGCACGAGCCCCCGATGATCCGAAGCGCCCGGCACCAAACCCTAAGCCGGGATCTCCAGCGTGAACGTCGTGTCGCCGGGCTGCGAGTCGACCGACATCCGTCCCGCCATCCGCTCGGCAAGCTCGCTCGCGATCGCCAGCCCGAGCCCCGACCCCTGGGCGTCGTCGGCCGTGTAGAACGGTTCGAAGATCCGCGACAGCGCCTGCGGATCGATCCCATCCCCGTCGTCGCGCACGGCGATCCGCACCATCCCCGTCTCCCGACGAGCGGTCACGACGATCCGCGTCCCCGAAGGGGTGTGGGCGATCGCGTTGTCGAGCAGGATGCGCACGATCTGTGCCACCCGAACCGGGTCGCAGAGCGCCTCGATCCGACCTGGCCCGACTCGCAGCTCCAGATGCGCATCGTGCTGGGCCAGGAATGGCTCGAACTCACCGGCCACCGACCGCATCAGCTCGCCGAGGTCGACCTGCTCGGGCCGCAGTTCCAAAGACCCCGATTCGAGCCGCGACAGATCCAGCAGATCGACCGACAACTTGCGCAGCCGTTCCACCTGATCCCGGACCTGCTCCAGGAACCGCGCGCGGGTCTCCGGATCGAGATCGGGGTCCTCGAGCAGCTCGACGAATCCGCCCAGGGAGAAGATCGGGGTGCGCAGCTCGTGCGACGCGGTGGCGATGAACTGCTTGCGCGCGGACTCGAGCTGGGAGAGCTGGCGCTGCATCACGTTGAACGCCACCGCGAGCTGTCCGATCTCGTCGTTCGAGTCGACCGGGATTGGCTGCGCAAAGTTGCCTGCCGCGACCTGCTCGGCCGCCAGCTCGAGCCGCTTCACGCGTTGGGCAATGGCCCGCGCGATCAGGTAGCTGCCGACAAGCGCGAGCAATAGCGCGATCCCGCCGGCGACCAGGATCTGGTGGCGGACCGTCGCCACCGTGCGCACGATGTCCGACGCCGGCGAGGAATACACGATCACCGCCGCCACCTGACCATGGAACTCGACTGGGTAGGCCGCCTCGGCGACGGTCCCAGCCCCGGTGTCCTCGGTGCCCGTGACCATCCGCGACGCCGAGACTGCCCGTTTGGCCACGTCGAACGACAGCGCCGCGGTCGCCGAGCGGCGGCTCGAGTCGGCCAGCTCGGACAGCACCGCCCCGGACGGGACGTGGTTGACGAGCAGAAGCGTCACGCGATCGCCGGTGGCGAGCGCGGCCGCGTTCACGCGCGTCTGCACAACCGCCAACCGGTCGTCGCTCCCGACGGTCTTGGCGATCGGGCCCGAATGGTGCTGGGCGTTGGTCATGAGCTCCGACAGCTGATCTGAGAGCAGGCGCGTCTGCAGACCCGGCGCGACGTACACGTACAGCGCGGCTAACGCGAGGAACGTGATCGCGGCGAACACGAGCGCGAGGCGATTGCGAAGCGACAGCGTGATGCGGTTTCGCGACCGTGACCGCCGCTCCCGGTCGCCCACCAGAGGCGTCGCGCGCTTCCCGACTGTCCCGCTTCCCGTGGTCATGCTCGAGCTACTCGTCCGTGTCGCGGAAGCGGTAGCCGACGCCGCGCACGGTGAACAGGTACTCCGGCTCCTTGGGATCGTGCTCGAGCTTCTCGCGCAAGTGCCGGATGTGAACGTCGATCGTGCGCGGATCGCGGTAGGCGGAGTCTCCCCAGATGCGCGCGAGAAGCATGTCCCGAGTGAATACCCGCCCCGGGGCTCGCGCGAGCGCGGACAGAATCTCGAATTCGACGAACGTCAGCTGCGCCTCGCCTCCCCGCACGCGCACCGATCGCTTGGAAAAGTCGATCCGCATCTCGCGCGTCTCGAGCGGGGCTTCGTCTGGCGCCGTCTCCGCGGGCCGGACCATCTCCGCCCGCCGCAGCGCAGCCTTGATCCGGCTCGAGAACTCGCGGAGCGAGAACGGCTTGGTGATGTAGTCGTCGGCGCCCAGCTCGAGCCCCACCACCTTGTCGATCTCCTCGGACTTCGCCGTGAGGATGATGATCGGCACCGAGCTGCGGCTGCGCAGGCGCCGGCAAACCTCGAGCCCGTCGACTTTGGGGAGCATCAGATCCAGCACCACGAGGTCGAACGTCTGCTCGTCGAAGCGGTCGAGAGCCTGGCGTCCATCGGTCGCCTGAACGACGTCGTAGCCCTCCTTGCGCAGCGGATAAGAGAGCAGCGTCTGTATCGACTGCTCATCGTCCACGAGCAGGATGCGCGCTGAGCGATCTGCCACTGAGTCCTTCCTGTTTGCAGCAAGAGTAGTGGCCGCGAGCGCCCGCGCTCGGACGACGTGGGGATTGGCGGTTACCCTCAGGGATCGCATGTTGGACCCGCGGATCTACAGGACCAGTCTGATCGTGGTCGCTGTCGCGGTGATCGTGGTGGCGTTCTCGTTGGACAACCAGGCGAGTCCGTTGAACGCGACGCTAACGCCTGCCGCGTTCAACGGCGGCACTGCGTACGCCACGATGCAGAACCTCGCGGCGCAGTACCCGAGGCGCCGACCGGGCTCCCAGGCCGACACCAGCATCGCCAACTACGTTCAGCAGTCGTTCAGGCAGGACGGGCTCCAGGTCCAGCACAGCGTGTTCAGCGCGCAGACCGTCGATGGCCCCCGCGAGATCGAAACGGTCACCGGAACGCTCGCGGGCCTCACGCCAGGCTCGATCGTGATCGTCGCCCACCGCGACTCGACCCACGTGGGCGCGGTCGCGGACCTTTCCGGGACCGCGGTGCTGCTCGAGCTCGCGCAGCTGCTCTCGTCGCAGACGCAGCAGCGCTCGATTGTGCTCGCGTCGACCAGCGCCTCGGTCGGCGCCGCCGGCGCGGCCGAGCTCGCGCGGACTCTTCCGCAGCCGGTCAATGCGGTGATCGTGCTCGGCGACATGGCCGGCACCGATGTCCGGACTCCGATCGTCGTCCCGTGGTCGGACTCGACGCTGGTGGCGCCGACGCTGCTGCGCAACACCGTCGCACAGGCGCTCCAGAATCAGACCGGCATGGCCGCCGGCGACGAGAGCCTCGGCGGCCAGTTCCTGCATCTTGCGTTCCCGCTGGCGGCATCCGAGCAACGACCGTTCGCGGCCAGCGGCGAGCCTGCGGTGCTCGTGTCGGCGTCCGGGTCGCGGATGCCCGCGGCCGACGAGAAGACCAGTCAGGGGCAGATCGGGGGGTTCGGGCGTACCGTCTTGCAGAGCATCAGCGCGCTCGAGGCGGGAGCGACGGTGCCGGCGCCGTCCTCGTACCTGCGTTGGCAGGGGAAGGTGATCCCGGAGTGGGCGGTCCGTCTGCTCGTGCTGGCGCTGATCGTCCCGGTCCTCATCGCCACGGTCGACGGGATCGCACGGGCGCGCCGCCGCGGCCACCGGGTCGGGCGCTGGGTGCTGTGGGTCCTGGCCGCGTGCGTCCCGTTCGTGCTGGCAGTGCTCGCCGTGGTGGGACTGCGACTGGTCGGAGCGATCAACATCGCCCCGCCGGGCCCGATCGGAGGCGACGCGCTCACGCTCGGTAGTCGGGCGGCCGCGATCCTGATCGGCCTTGGACTGCTAATCGTGCTGTCCTCGCTCGCGGTCTGGTGGTTCTTCGGGCGCCGGATGTGGTCGGGGAGTAGCGCCCGCGAGCAGACGAACGGTCGCCACCGGCGTCGGCCCGATATTCCGGACGACGCGGCATCGCCGGGTGCCGGAGCCGCGGTGATGTTGGTCCTGTGCGTGGTCACCCTCGCTCTCTGGCTCGAGAATCCGTTCGCCGCGGCGTTAATGGTCGTGGCCCTTCATGCCTGGTTATGGATCGTCGGCCCCGAGCAGCGGCTGCGCGCGCCGTGGGCGGTACTGCTGCTGCTTGTGGGACTCGTGCCAGGGCTGCTCGCGACGCTTTATTACGCGATGGTGATGGGGCTTGGCCCGGTGTCCGGCGCCTGGAATGCTGTGTTGATGCTCGCCGGCGGTAGCTTCAGCGCGATGGCCGCGCTCGAATGGAGCATCGTCCTCGGCTGCGTGGTCAGCCTCGCGCTGATGATCGTGCGGGCCGCGCGCCAGGCCCGCCCGGCCGAGGTGCCGATCACGGTTCGCGGCCCGATCAGCTACGCCGGTCCGGGCTCGATCGGCGGGACGAAGTCGGCGATCCGGCGATGAGGACCAGGGTGCTGAGCGCCCCGGCGGTTGCGCAACGGCGGATCGGCGGCCTGCCGCTCAGACGTCTCGTCCGCGACATCTCCTCGGTCCTGATCATCTCCGGCCTGCTGCTGGTGCTCGACGCGGCGGTGACGCTCGTGTGGCACGAGCCGGTGACGGCGGTGATCGGGGAGATCCAGCAGTCTCAGATCGACAAGCAGTACCTCAGCTTCAATACCGCGCCGCTCACTCCTGTCCAGAAGCACGTCCTCGTCGCGCTTCCGAAGCCCCAGGACCGAATCGCCTATCTAGCCCGGCGTGAGCAGCATCAGGTCGCCACCGGCGACGCGATCGGCCACATCTCGATTCCGAAGATCGGCGCGAGCTACACCGTCGTCCAGGGAACCGACACGGCGAGCCTCGAGAAGGGGCCCGGTCACTACCCGGCGACCGCGTTCCCCGGCCTCGGGCAGACCGTCGCCATCGCCGGTCACCGGACCACGTATCTGGCGCCGTTCCGCCATGTCGACGAGCTCAAGCCCGGCGACAAGATCATGCTGAAGATGCCCTACGGCCTGTTCACGTACACGGTCCAGTTCCACCGGATCGTGCTGCCGACCGCGCTGTGGGTCACCCACAACGTGGGCTACGACCGCCTCGTGCTGTCCGCGTGCAACCCGCTGTACAGCGCCGCCCAGCGAATCATCATCTTCGCCAAGCTGCAGTCGGTGAAGCCGCTGGGCCCCGCCCGCCACGCGTAGTTTCTGGGCCTCGCTTCGCTCGGCATCCGTCGGATGTGGCGCGGCAGGCCCCGCCTGCGAGGCATGGATGCCGAGCAGGGGCCGTAGCCGCGACCGCCGTTCCGCCGGGCGTCCTTGCCCGGCGGCCGCAAGCCTGGACGCTCCCGGCGAACCACAGTTAGGGTCCAGACCCGATGGAGGAGGACGCGCGCCTGGCCGATCCACTGGAGTACAGTCCATTTGAAGGGATCGCGATGAACGCGGCGGAGCTGAAAGAACAAATCGAGAAGGGCGAGTACCGGGTGGATCCGGTGGCGGTCGCGGACGCGATGCTGCGCCGGCTGCTCGGCACCACTGAGCTGAGCGCTCAGAACGAGTGCTCGAATCCCGAGAGCTCGCCGTCCGCGTCGACGAACACCACTCCGGGCTCTCCCTCGACGACCAAGCCGACCCACGTCAGGTCGCCGAGGCTCCGCGGGCCCCGCGGGTTCTCGAGCTTCTCAGCGCTCCGCGCCGGCACGCAGGCGCACAGCTCGTAATCCTCGCCGGCGGTCGCGGCGAACGATCGCGGGTCGACGCCAAGATCCTGCGCGACCTCGGCGACGCCCTCGGCCACTGGGAGCGACGACAGCGACAATTCGATCCGGACGCCGCTGCGCCGCGCGAGGTGGCCGGCGTCGGTGGCCAGCCCGTCCGACACGTCGATCATCGCGCGCGCGCCGTGCTCTGACAACGCGCGTCCGGCCGCCAGGCGCGGCACCGGTCGTGCGTATCGCTCGTGCAGCGCGCGGGCCACGTCGGGATCGAGGCGGGCGCCCGCGCGTCCGTCGAGCATGGCGAGGCCCGCGCCCGCCGCCCCGAGCGTGCCCGTGATGGCCACCCGGTCGCCCGGCCGCGCGCCGTCGCGTGCGACGAGTTCTCCCGGGTCATCGGCCCAGCCCACCACCGTAAACGACACGGTCAGCGCCGGAGCGCGGGTGACGTCGCCCCCCGCGATCGTGATGCCGAGCCGATCCGCGAGCGCGCGAGAGCCGCCGACCAGCGCCGCCGCGTCCTCGGAATCAAACCCCTCCGGCATACCAAGCGCCAGATACGCCTCGCCCGGCCGGGCGGCCATCGCCGCCAGGTCTGACACGGCGGCCGCCAGAGCGCGGTGCCCGATCTCCTCGGGCGCGAGCTGGCCGGTGCGGAAGTGAACCCCATCGACCATCGCGTCGACCGAGGTCACGGCGTAGGCGCCGGCCCGCACGATCGCGGCGTCGTCGCCGATCGAGCGCACGACGCGCGGCCCGGGGTCAGCCAGCACGGCCCCGAGCGCCTCGATCAGCTCGAGCTCGCGCATCGCCGCCTCAGCAGGGGCTGCGGTCAGCGATGCCGGTACACAATGCGCGCACGATCCAGGTCGTACGGCGAGAGCTCGACCCGGACTCGGTCACCGGGCAGGATGCGAATCCGGAAGCGGCGCATCTTCCCGGCCACATGACCGAGCACGACGCGGTCCATGTTGTCGAGCTTGACACGAAACATCGCGTTCGGCAGGGCCTCGACAACTTCGCCTTCGAGCTCGACTTTCTCTTCCTTGGGCATTGCGTTAAATCCTCTGAATTAGGAGCCCGCCCACCCGGCTCGCGGCGATGCGGCCGACCCCCGGGTTACCGTAAGAGTAGTGGGTATCCTTGGCCGCTGGCCGGTCCAAGCTGCCTGCCGTATGAAAGCAATTCCTCCTGGAGGCCCCGTTGTCCGCACTCAAAGACGCGATGAAGAACGAGTACACGAAGCAGATCCTGCGCGCAACCGGCGTCAGGAAGGCTTCGCTCGAGCAGAAAACGACGCCGCACTACCGGATGCCGATCCTCGAGCAAGCCGGCGGCTGGATGCGGCTCGACAAGTACAAGGGTCCCGAGATCCCCGCTTCGGAGTGGGAGGACCTGACGTACACGACCTACTCGAGTGACCCAACCACGTACTTCGCGCCGATCACCTCCGCCACCGGCGAGATCGAGCTCAAGGGTTTCTGGGAGTACGGCAAGGCTGACCTCGACGGCGTATGGACTTCGAACGCCGAGAAGTGCCCATCGGTCGTCAAGTGGGTCGAGTCGATAGGCGCCCGCTTCGGCCGCGTTCAGCTCCTGCGCATGTCGGCCAACACGATGCGCGAGTGCCGCTGGGGACTCCACCTGGACAACAACAACCAGGGCAACCCCGAGAGCCAGGGCTGGGTCGTACGGGTCTGGCTCGAGCTAACCGACGACGCCTCGAGTGCGCTGGTCGTCCGTCCGACCGAGTTCGACCGCAAGGGCGAGGTCAAGATCGCGCTGCCGAAGTACCAGCAGGCCGTGGTCGACTCGGAGTATCTGTGGCACGGCGGGCACCACGCGTCCGACCATGTGCGCTACGCGGTGATCGCGAGCGTCGAGAGCGGTCCCGCGCTCGAGAAGTGGATCGAATCGCAGCGGGTTTAGGGCTAGCCGTGGTGGTGGCCGTGGCCGCCACCGTGGCCACCGCCGTTTCCGCCCCCGCCGCCGGTTAGGCCCCCGCCCGGGACAGTCGCGCCACCGGTCTGGGTCGTCGTCTGCGCCGGTGGCTGGGCGAACAGCGTTGGGTTGTTCAGCTGGCTCGCCCCGGGCGTGGGCTTCGGCGGCGGCGGCTCCTTGGCCGACGAGTGTGGCCCGGTGAACGCCGTCCCGACGAACGGGTCCGTCGGCTGCGGGAACGCGCCGCAGTAGCCCGCTGAGGCCGCCTGCATGAACTGCCTCCAGATCGGCGCCGCGAGCGTGCCGCCGAATCCGTCGGACATCGGGATGTTGCCCTGCGGATATCCGACCCACACGGCGGTCGACAGCTTGGGCGTATAGCCCACGAACCACGCGTTGTCCATGTTTTCCGCGGTACCGGTCTTGCCGGCGGCCGGGCAGCCGTAGTTGGCCGAGGTGCCGGTTCCGTCCTGGATCACGGTCTTCAGGACCTGTGTGCCCTCGTACGCCTCGCCGTCGGAGAACACGCGGTTGTGCGGCGGATTGCTGAGGTTGACGACCTTCCCGTTCGGGAACACGACCTTGCTGATGACCGTCGTCGGAACGTGCGTGCCTCCGTTGGCAAGGGTCGCGTAGGCGTCGGCCATCTCGAGCATCGTGCAGCAGTCGCTCAGGCCGCCGATCACCTCCGAGGGGTTGCCGGTCAGCTTCGAGGTGATCCCCATCGCGTGCGCGGTCGCGTCGAGCTTGCCGTAGCCGAGGTCGTCCGCGAGTTGGGCGAAGACCGTGTTGTCGGAGATCGTCGTCGCCTTCGTGACGTTGATCACGCCCTGATAGGTCTCCTCGGCGGTGTGCACCGACCACGTCGGATCGAGTGGGTTCCACCCGGCCGGCAGGAACTTCGACGTGTAGTAGGTCTGGTTCGGGTCGCCGTCATAGTCGTGGATCAGCGTCATCAGCGCGAACGCCTTGAACGCTGATCCGGTCTGACGCTCGGCCTGCACCGGATAGTCGAACTTCGTCTGCGCGTACGTGGCCGAGGACGCGATCGCGAGCACGTTGCCGTTGGCCGGGTTGACCGTCGCAAGTGCAGCCGCGGGCTGGGCGTCGAGGTTCGCGCCGCCCTCGTGGTCAATGACCGCGGTCAGCGCCTCCTGCTCGAGTCGTGGATCGATCGTCGTGTAGACCTTGAGCCCGCCGTTCTCGGCCTCCTTCGTGCCGAAGTGCTGCATCAGCTGCTGCTCGACGTAATCGAAGATGTACGGCTGGCTGTGCTGGATGTAGCGGTCGTTGGGATGTACCTGGAGTGGCTGCTTTTCGACCGCGGTGGCGAGGCCCTGGCTGATGTAGTGCGAGGTCACCATCGCCTGCAGCACGGAGTTGCGCCGGGCCTTTGCGAGCTTGGGGTAAACGAGCGGGTCGTACTGGGAGGGCGACTGCGGGAGCCCGGCGAGCAGCGACATCTGCGCCAGGTTGAGCTTCGACACCGGCCGGTTGAAGAACATCAGCGCAGCCGCCCCGACGCCGACCGCCTCCTGGCCGTTCGAAGTGCCGTACGGGACCGCGTTCAGGTAGGAATCGAGAATCCATTGCTTGGAGTGCTTGGACTCGAGCTGCTCGGCCAGCTTGGCCTGAACGATCTTGTACTTGAGGTCGCGATGCGCGCGGTAGCTCTCGGGGATGAACATGTTGTTGACGAGCTGCATCGTCAGCGTGGACGCGCCTTGCAGCGCATTGCCGTCGCCGAGCAGGTCCTTCACGCTCGCGCGGACGATGCCCTGGTAGTCGAGCGCCCCGTGCTGGTAGAAGCGCCGGTCCTCAATCGCCACCGTCGCCTGCCGCAGCCGCGTGGGGATCTTGCTCGAGGCCGCGTACTCGTACACGGTGTTGGTGTGCACGTAGCCGAGCGGTGTCCCGTCGGACGCGAAGATCTCGGTCGGAGGATTGGCCTTCCTGGGGTGGAGCTGACTCAGGTTCGGGGCCGAGTCCGCGGTGGCCACGACCCAGCCGACCGCGAGCAGCGCCGCGATCGCGACCGCGGCCACCGACAGCACCGTAATCATCACCACGACTCGCCCGACGGGGTGTCCGTGGTTGCTCCGGCGGCGGCGCTGTCGATCGCGTCGTCTCATCGTGGAAGGCTACGGGGCGACGTTGCCGGTGCGCAGGCAGGCTGTCTCGGCACCGGAAACGGCGCACCCAGTGTAGCTGGGAGGCTTTTTCGGCCTTCCAGTACCGGGTCCTGCACACGCCAGATCCCCGCCACCATCGGGCGAACCGCGAGCGCCCCCGGATGCCAGACTCGGCGACGCCCATGCGTGCCACGGCGACCCCACCCGCTGCGATCCTGCTCGACGCGCTCGGCACCCTCGTCGCGCTCGAGCCGCCCGCCCCGCTGCTCAGAGCGGAGCTCGCGCGCCGGTTCGGTCTCGAGATCTCAGAGCGCGAGGCGGAAAAGGCGATCGCGGCCGAAATCGCTTACTACCGGGCCCATCTCGACGAGGGCCGCGATCCCTCGGACCTCGAGTCGCTCCGGCGCCGGTGCGCCGGCGTGTTGCGCTCCGAGCTGGCGGCAGACCTCGAGCTCGACCCGCTCGTCGATGCGCTGCTCGCTTCGCTCCGGTTCATGCCGTTCGCGGACGTCCGGCCCGCGCTCGCGTCGGCCCAGTCGCGCGGGCAGCGGCTGGTGGTGGTCAGCAACTGGGACGTGTCGTTGCACGGCGTGTTGCGGGCGCTCGAGCTCGAGCCGCTGCTCGACGGAATCCTCACGTCCGCAGAGGCGGGCGCGCGCAAACCGGCGCCCCAGATCTTCGAACAGGCGCTTGCGATTGCCGGCGTGGGTCCCGCACAGACGGTTCACGTCGGTGACAGCCTCGACGAGGACGTCGCCGGCGCTCGCGGCGCCGGGATCGACCCCGTGCTGATCCGCCGGCAATCGGGCGCTACCGTGCCCGGCGTGCGGACGATCTCGAGTCTGGTCGAATTGGCCGGGGTCGCGCTCGCGCGGCGCCCGGCTCGCGGGCCCTAAGCTGGTCTGAGCAATGTCTAGCCTGCCGCCGCCGTCCAGCGTCCCTCCGCCGCAGCCGGTTCCCGCCGAGGCTGGCGCGCCGGCGCAGCCGGCGCCACTGCGACCCGACGATCGTTCCGACGAACCGCCCTGGCCGGTCTGGACGGCGCCGGCAGCGGTCCTCGTCGGGCTCGTCGTAGGCGTGCTCGGCAGCGTCGTCGTCGCCGGCATCGGGGCGGCCGCCGGCTCGACCAGCACGACGCCGGCGGTGAGCCTGATCAGCGACGTCGTGTTCGACCTCGGCTTCGTGGCCACCGCGCTGTACTTCGCGTCCACAACGGGGCGACGGGTGGTCCGGCCGGCGGACTTCGGCTACCGCCGGATCTCGGTGTGGCTCGGCATCGGCGCGTTCTTCGCGGCGGGCGCCGGCTACCTGTTGGTGACCGCGGTCTATCAATCGATCGTCAAGCTCCACGGCACCGACAAGCTGCCGTCGGACCTAGGGATCAGCACGAGCACGGCCGCGCTGGTCGGGGCGGCGCTGTTCGTCTGCGTGATCGCGCCGATCTGCGAGGAGTTCTTCTTCCGCGGATTCATCTTCGGCGCGCTTCGCAAGTGGCACATCAACGTCGCCGGCCATCAGATCGGGACGTGGCTGGCCGCGATCGAGACCGGGATCCTCTTCGGCATCGCCCATACCGGGTCCGCAGCCGCGCAATACCTGATTCCGCTCGGCTTCCTCGGCTTCGTGTTGTGCATCGTCCGGTGGAAGACCCGCTCGCTGTACCCGTGCATGGCGCTGCACTCGGTCAACAACTCGATCGCACTCGGCTACAACGAGCTCCACTGGACCGGTGGCGAGATCCTCGCCCTGATCGCGGGCTCGATCGCGGTGATCGCGGCCGTGACCCTGCCGCTCTCGGGCCGAACGCTCCTACGGGCGTCCTGAGCGCGACGCCGGCGACGCCTCGGCGCCCGGCCGGCGCCCCGGACCATGCAAAACCTGCCATTTGCCCCGCCGGCGCGGGACCGCGTCATCCGGCGCATGTGGGGCGTGCATGAGATGCCACGGTTCGGCAGAAACGGCTCCGGTGGCACGTTTTGCAGGTCGCGGACCGGCGACTCGGTGCCGCCCCCGCCCTCAGGTGCCCGGCGTTTAGCCGTCGTCCGCGAGCAGCCTGCGGGTCCGCCACGTCGCCGACCGACTTGGCGCGACCGCCTCTGCCCTGCAACGCGGATTGCGTGAACCGGCTCACATGGCTCACATGATTTACTTCCCGCACCATGCTGGGGGTGCTTGCTGGCCGGGTGACCGCCACCGTCGCGCTCGCGGCGGCCATCGTTGCTTTGTCCGCTGGCCCGGCCGCCGCCGCCGGCACCCCGCCGACTACCGGTCCAGCGTCATCGACCGGAGCCGTCTCTGCCAAGCTGACCCTGATCGTTCCCGGCGCGTTCCTCGTCAGCCGCAAGCTCGTCACCGTGCCGGGGCGGACCGTGCACGTACACGGGGTCGTGCGGCCGTACGTTCCCGGCCAGTGGGTGCTCGTGCGGTCGTCGGTCAACGGCAAGGTGTTCAAGACCGACCATCTGCGGATCCAGCCGGCGCCGGGCGGACACAACGGTCAGTTCACCGCGTCGGTCTCCAGCCCAAAGGCCGGGCGGGTCACGGTCCAGGTCGGGCACACGCGCAATGCCGCCCTCGGCGGCCTACTCGCCCGCCGCACGTTCACCGCTCTCGACCCGAACGCCTCGTTCGGCTCGACGGGCCCGTTCGTGCAGCTGATCCAGCAGCGGCTCGCCGCGCTCCATTTCTACATTCCGCAGACCGGCGTGTACGACTCGGGCACCGGGTGGGCGATCGACGCGTACCACCGGCTGCTCCACTGGGGCACTTACCAGACGCTCGACGGTCGCACGATCAGCTACCTGCTCGACGGGTTCGGACAGTTCAAGGTTCGCTTCCCGCAGAACGGCAGACACGCCGAGGGCAACCTGTCGCTCCAGCTGCTCGCGCTCGCCGACGGCTCAAAGGTCGTCGCGATCTACCCGATCAGCTCCGGCAAGCCGTCGACGCCGACGATCCTCGGCAACTTCCACGTCTACTCAAAGGTGCCGGGCTACCTGCCCGACGGGATGTACTTCTCGAACTTCTTCATCAGCGGCTACGCCATCCACGGCTACGACCCGGCCCCCGACTACCCCGCGAGCCACGGGTGCATGCGCCTCCCGATCCAGGACGCGATCTCGGTCTACAACTGGCTCGCAGTCGGCAACTGGGTCGACACGTATTACTAGTGGACGCGGACGCTGGCGAAGCGCGCCAGGTAGCCGAGTCCGACCCCGTACGCGACCAGCGCGAGGATCGTCGGCAGCCCATGGTCCACCCACGGGTTGCTCGACTTGACGAGCGCCGAGAACGGTGACGTCAGCGTGTTGGCCGCGTCGTCGATGAACCGGCGCGGCTGGGAGTGCCTGTGCGTGATCGCCACCGGCGTCGTGCTCGTGTTCGCTCCCGCCACCAGCTCGGTCTGCTGATGCTCGGACGCGCCGGCCATCTGGTCGCGCGCGAACATCGCGAACGACATCACGACGAACGCGCAGCACACGAGTGAGGCCAGTCTGATTGTGCGGGAGATCACGCTGCCGGTTTCGGTCGGGAGCGCGACTAGGATGAGCTTTCACCGATGGCTCTCGACGCACAGACGACCGCCCGAGAGAAGCTGCTCGCCGAGCTCCGTGACCACGCGCTCGTGATCGGGGAAGTCGTGCTCACCAGCGGCCGGACCGCCCAATACCTGGTCGACGCCAAGCGCGCGATCCTCCGCCCCGCCGGCTTCCACGCGCTGTCCGCGCTCGTCGCCGAGCAGGCTCGGGTCTGGGACGCGACCGCGGTGGGTGGGATGACCATGGGCGCCGACCCGATCGCGTGCGCCGCGCTTGCCGGCGGCGCCGACGTCAAGGCCTTCTTCGTGCGTAAGGAGGTCAAGTCCCACGGCCTCGCACGCCGGATCGAAGGCCCGATGCTCGACGCCGACGAGCGCTGCATGCTCGTCGAGGATGTGGTGACCACCGGCGGGTCGACGGTCCGCGCGCTCGAGGCGCTCCGCGACGAGGGTCATCGGGTGTGCGGCGTGCTCGCGATCTGCGACCGGCTGGCGGGCGGCGGCGAGGCGATCGAGCAGGCCGCCGGCGCCCCGTACGTCGCGCTGACGACGATCGACGAGGTCTACCCAGACCGCCCCGACCGCTGACCCGGCGCGGATCGGCTGACGGCGCCGGTCTGGGGGCTGCGACGTCGGAGCGCCGACGAAGCTCAGGGCAACGACGTACAACCGGGCAGCCGCTGATGCAGCGCCTGCACCTGCCACCCACCCTGGGCCAGCGGCGTGAACAGCACGATCGGACGGTTGCCGGCGATCGCCGGCCCGTACTTGTAGCCGACCGTCGCCACGTTCACGTGCAGGTTCCAGGCCAGGATCGTCTGGTACTCGAGGCGCGTCAGCGGCTCGCCGCACGGCTTGAACCGGGACGCTCCGCCGAGCCGCGCGATCGTGCCCGTCAGCTTGCCGATCTCGGCCGTCCGCGTGCGTTGGTCGCGGATGTCGCGGTGCTCGCTCCGCGCGCGCGACAGCGCCGGCGGCACGAGTGCGAGCACGATCACGGCCACGAGCGCGACGCCGCCCCAGGCCGCCGTCCGCGAGATTCGTGGCGCCTCGGCCAGCACGGTGCCAACCCCGACCCCCGCCAGAGCGATCAGGACGCCGGCGGGCTCGAACATGTAGCGCCCGAGCCCGGGCCAGCCGTGCAGCGCGAACGCGATCTCGACGAGTACCCACGCGCACACGCCCGCCGCCAGCGCGAGCGTCACGCGATCCCGCCGGACCAGCGCGATCACCACGGCCAGCAGCGCCGTCAGCTCCATGACGGTCGGATTTAGATCGAGGAACCGGCCGATCGTGCCGAACACCCGGTCGCTGCGAAGCCGGCGCCCCGACCCGAGCGCGTTGGACGCAGCCACGAACGGGCTGCGCGAGGTCAGCGCCGGGATCCCGAACCAGAGCAGCACCAACACCACGATCCCGGCCACGATCAGCCATCGCATCGACCGCACGCGCAGCCATGCCCACACCGAGTACACGCCGAGGAACAGCCACACCTCGGGCCGGCCGAGCGCCGCCAGACCGCCGAGCACCCACGCCCAGCGGTAGCGCCCGCACAGATGGCAGTCGATCGCCGCCAGGCACAGCGCGACGATCATCGGGTCCGACTGTGCGCTCAGCATGTAGTGCCAGTAGGAGCTGATCCCGAAATAGCCTGCGGCTGCGAACGCCGCCGCGGCCCACGCGGCGTATCGCCGGTCTGACCCGCTCGCGGTCAGGCGAAACGCGATCCGGCCGGCGAAAACAGCGCCGGCCAGCGACACCGCGAGCGAGGTGACCATCCACAGCCACAGCTGGTAGTGGCCGAATACCCCGTACGGGGCCGTAAACAGGTACGGCAGCGGCTTCCACGAAGGGGCGGCGTTAGTGTTGAGGTTGCCGGCCACGGTCTGGCGCCCCCACACGAGCCATCCGTACGGATCGAATCCCGGCCGCGTCTTCGCCCACAGCAACAGCACCAGCGAGACGACGAGCAGCCCCGCGGCGCTCCCGAGCACGACCAGGAGCGACTTCCGCCGGCGGAGCGGAGCCGCACCGCGGCCGTCTGCGCCGTCCGCGGCAGCCGCCGGACTCAGCCGTTGCTCGGTCGTGGCCACGGCTACTGGTGGATCAGCTGGCCGCTGCTCGTGTAGGTGACGTGAAGCCCCGCGCAACGGGCGACGTTGGAGGCCTGCGTGTGCCACGGCTCGACGTTCCACCCGCCCTGGGACAGCGGCTTGAACAGCACCTTCGGAATCGCCGGGTTGGCGAGCTCCGCCGCCTCGACGTGCTGCTGAAGGCCTCCCACCGAGCCGACGTCCAGGTGGTAGAGCCAGGCCAGCGAGCTCACGTACCCCACGTCCGTGACCGGCTGACCACAGTCGAGCACGTGATGCGTGCCGCCGATCGCATTGGTCACGCTGGCGAGCAGCGAGATCTGGTGGGTGCGGGCATGCTCGTGGGTCAGGTCCTTGTGTTCGGCGCGCGCTCGGGAGACCGCGCCGGGGATCATGGCCACGACCAGCACCGCGGCGAGGACCGCGCCCGCCCAGGCCGGGGCGCCCCGCACGATCCGGGGTAGGTCACCCAGCAGCCAGCCGACGGCCACGCCGGCCAGCACCGCGACCACCCCCGCGGCCTCGAACATGTAGCGCGGCAGGGCCGGCCAGCCGTGGTAGGCGAACGCGATCTCGACGATCAACCACGCCACGACGCCGACGCCAAGCGCGACCACGATCCTGTCGCGGCGGATCAGCGCGAGTACGAAGGCGACGGCCGCGGCGATCCAAACCGGCAGGTATTGCATCTCGTGGAAGCGCTTGATCGTCCCAACGAATTGGTTGCTCTTGAGCTCGCGAGGCGACCCTTTGGCCAGCTGCCCGGCGACGTCGGGCCGCCCATTGGTGATGGTCGGGACCCCGAACCACATGAACCCGATCAGGACCACGCCGGCGATGACCATCCAGCGCATGCGCGGCACCTTGAACCAGCACCAGAGCATGAAGAGCCCCAGGAACGGCCACACCTCGGGCCGACCCAGTCCGGTGAGCACGGCGAACACAAGCGCCCAGCGGTAGCGGCCGATCAGGCCCATGTCGAGCGCGGCCAGCAGGAACGTGACGAGCATCGGGTCCGACTGCGAGCTCAGGATGTAGTGGAAGTAATCCTCTATCCCCAGCACAGCCGCTCCAGCGACGAAGGCGGCGGCGTACGGGGCGAAGCGCTGGAGGTCCCGCGCCGCGTCCGCCGATCCCTCGCCACGACCGCTACCACCGCACAACCGGAACGCGATTCGCGCACCGAACACCGGGCCGGCCAGCGCCACCGCCGTCGCGGTGATCATCCACAGCCACAGCTGGTAATGCCCGAACAGCGCAAACGGGACCGTGAACAGGAACGGCACGGGCTTCCACGACGGGGCCCCACCGAGGTCAAGCGAAAGATGCAGGGTCTGGTAGCCCCAGACCATCCAGCCGTAGGCGTCATAGCTCGGCCGGGTCCGGGCCCACGCGACGAGCAGGGTCGAGATGACGACGATGACGACGCCGGTCGAGAACCACGGGTGCTCGCTCACGAACACGCGCAGCGTCCACGGAGCGGGCTCGCGCGGAAGGGATTGATCCGCGGTCGTCGGCTCCGGGATCGTTGGTGCTTCTAGCGTGCTCTCTGCCACGGAGTCGCGCGGACGGTAGCACGGGGCGCGGTGAGTACCTTCATATCCAGACCACCCTCTGACAGGGACCTGATGCCCCCGGCAGGAATCGAACCTGCATCCCGCGCTTAGGAGGCGCGTGCTCTATCCATTGAGCTACGAGGGCGGCGGCTTCGAGAGCGTATCGGCGCGGATCGGTGCCCTCGTGGTCGGTGCCGGCGCCGGCTGTTCCGGAGCGTTGTACATCCGTCCGCTGGGGTTGGGAGCGAGCATGCGCTTGGTTTACCTCGGGTTAATCCTTGATGACAAAGGCGGGCGATATGTGGTATCCCTCGATCCCGTGGAGGAGGGACCCACACTGACGGGTTGTCCTGCGAGAGGTAGGCGATGAGCTTCGGTGCCGAGCTGCTGGTCGAGGAAGCGCCCGGTGAGGCGACCTTCGACCTGGTGTCGTCGGGCGAGATCGTCGCGCGCTCGCCGATGCAGCTCTTCTGGCGGCGGTTCCGCAGCGACCGCGTCGCCATGGTGTCGCTCGGCTTCATCGTGTTCCTGATCATCGTCGCCATCTTCGCGGGCCCGATCGTGAGCCTGCTCGGGGTCACCGGCCCTAACACGCCGAACAACAACTGCCCCGGCCCCGCCTCCCAGTGCGCGCTGGACATCTTCGGCCAGCCGACGGGTCCGAGCAGCATCCATCCGTTCGGCGTGGATGAGCTCGGCCGCGACGTCCTCGCCCGGGTCATCTACGGCGCTCGGATCTCGCTCGAGGTCGCGTTCATTGCCACCGGTATCGCGGTGCTGATCGGGGTGACACTGGGCACGATCGCCGGCTTCTTCAGAGGCTGGGTCGACTCGCTGCTCTCGCGCTTCATGGATGTCGTCCTGGCCTTTCCGGTTCTGCTGTTCGCGATCGGACTGGCCTCGGCCTGCGCGCTCGGCAAGGGCTGTCTCGGTGGCCTCATCACCCCGGGACCGGTGACGCTGATCGTGGTCATCGCGCTCGCGTCGTGGCCGTACCTCGGGCGGATCATCCGAGGGCAGGTGCTGTCGATCCGGGAGAAGGAGTACATCGAGTCGGCGCGGTCGCTGGGGGCATCGAATGCTCGCATCATGCGGCGCGAGATCTTGCCCAACCTGGTCGCGCCGATCATCGTCTACACGTCGCTGATCCTGCCCACGAACATCCTGTTCGAGGCGGCTCTCTCCTTCCTGGGGGTGGGAGTCCAGCCGCCGACGGCCAGCTGGGGGCAGATGATCGCCGACGCGTCGCCAATCTTCAACACGGCGTGGTGGTACATGGTTTTCCCTGGGGCCGCGCTCGTGTTGACCGTCCTCGCGTTCAACCTGGTCGGCGACGGCCTGCAGGATGCGTTGAACCCGAGGGCTGGACGCTGAGGAGAGGGTCCGGAAGTACCCGTCGCATTTCGCAACAAAGGAGGAGGACAACTAAATGTTTCTGCTAAGGAGGACAGCTTCATGCGTCTGCTTCGACTGACGCTCATCGCGGTCGCGTGCGCGACCGTGGTAGCCGCGTGCGGGAGCTCGAGTAACTCGACCAGCTCGACTTCGACCAGCTCGGCTGCGAGCAGCAATGGCCATTCGGGCGCGTCGCCCCAGAGCGGCGTCAACCTCACCGGTCTCGCCAACACCAAGCCTGATCCGAGCGCCCAGCACATGGGCGGCACGCTCACCCTGACTTCGAACGAGGGCTGGGAGCACCTCGATCCGGCCGCGTCGTACTTCCAGATCGACTACGTGGTCGTGTACGCGACCCAGACCCCGCTCTACACGTTCACGCCGACGAGCGATACTCCGGTGCCGCTGCTGGCCTCGGGGCCGCCCCAGATCAGCGCTGACGGCAAGACCGTGACCGTGCACATCAAGCCGGACTGGAAGTTCGGACCGCCGGTCAACCGCGACATCACCTCGAAGGACGTCGCCTGGGCGTTCCAGCGGATGTTCAACTCGAACGTCCAGAACGGCTATGCCGCCGGTTACTTCCCGATCGTGGGCGCGGATCCGACGGCGACGAGCGACAAGCCGATCCCGGGGATCAGCACCCCCAACGCCACGACGATCGTGTTCCATCTGACCAAGCCGTTCGGCGCGACCATGGCCGACGCGCTGACGCTGCCCGGCACCTCCGCGGTCCCCGCCGGTTACACGGCCAAGGCGGACAAGAGCAGCCCGTCGACGTGGGACTCGAATCCGACGAGCCAGGTGTTCACCGGGCCGTACATGATCTCGAGCTACAAGGCGGGTCAGAGCGTCACGCTGGTTCGCAACCCGAACTGGAGCCGTTCGGTCGACGGCGTGCGCCCGGCGTACTCCGACAAGATCGTGTGGAACGCCGGCGCCGATCCGACGGTGGCGGCGCGCCAGACGCTCGACAGCACCAACCTGCTGATGGCCGACACGCCGCCGGCAGCGGTGCTCAAGTCCGCGTACGAGGGCAAGAAGACCCAGCTGTCGATCGCGCCGCTGGGGACCTACTACGCGGCGCTCAATACGACGGTGCCGCCGTTCAACAACATCAACCTGCGCAAGGCCGTGGTCGCCGCGTCGAACCGCTCCGCCTACGCGCTTGCTCGCGGTGGCCAGCTCGTTGCGACGGTGTCCACGCACTTCATCTATCCCGAAGTGCCGGGCTTCCAGCAGGCGGGCGGTGCCGCCGGATTCGGGCAGGACTTCGTGTCTCACCCCGACGGCGACATGACCGTCGCGTGCAAGTACATGAAGCTGGCGGGCTACCCGAACTGCAAGTACACCGGTCAGTACGGGCAGTACGGCAGCGTCCTGATCGTCGGGTCCAACTCTGCTCCCGGGCCGCAGGAGATGCAGGTCGTCCAGTCCGGGCTCACCGCGCTCGGCTTCAAGACGTCGATCAAGGCGGTGCCGCAGCAGACGATGTACTCGAAGTTCTGCGGGTACGTGAAGGCGCACGTCAACGTGTGTCCGACGGCGGGGTGGATCGAGGACTTCCCGGATCCGTACGCCGCGCTGTACGTGCCGTTCAGCGGCCAGGCCATCGTCCCGATCAACAACAGCAACTGGGCGAGCCTCAACGACCCGGCCATCAACGACGCGCTCAACAAGGACGCGGGCATCACCAACCTGACCGCGCGCTACCAGGCGTTCGCTCAGGTCGACAAGATGATCGTCGACTCCGCCGCGGCGATCCCGGAGGTCTGGTCCGACAACGCACTGCTCGAGGGCTCGAAGGTCAAGGGCGTCCTCGATCCGTGGAACGACGATTGGAACCTCTCGTTCAGCTCGGCGAGCTGAGCTAGGATCGCGCAATAGGGCTAGATATCTGAGGGGTCCCGCGCTCGCGGGGCCCCTCAGGAGCTCTCACCGACATGGGCCGCTACATCATCCGCCGCCTTCTCTGGGTCATCGTGCTGCTGATCGTGGTCAGCGCGGTGACGTTCATCATCTTCTACGAGCTTCCGTCGGCCGATCCGGCGGTGCTCCGGGCGGGCCGCTCGCCGAACCCGGCGCTGATCACCTCGATCCGGCACAACCTCGGCCTCGACAAGCCCATTTACGTGCAGTACTGGCGCTACATGAAGGGCGTCGTCCTGCACTTCAACTTCGGCTACAGCTATCAGTTCTCGCAGCCGGTTCGGACGATGATCTTCCAGCGCCTGCCGGCGACGATCTCGCTCACCGTCGGCGCGGTCATCGTCTGGCTGCTGATCGGGCTGCCGATCGGGATCCTCTCCGCCGTCCGCAGTCGAAGCGTGATGGACCGCACGGCGATGGGCGGAGCGCTGCTGGCGATCTCCGCGCCGTCGTATTGGCTCGGTCTGGTCGCCCTGTTCCTGTTCGCCAATGACATCGGCGTCGTCAAGATCTTCGACGGCGCCGGCACCTACACCGGGCTGACCTCGGACCCCGGCCGCTGGTTCGGATCGATGCTCTTGCCATGGCTGGTGCTCGCCGCCGCCTTCGCGGCCTTCTACTCTCGATTGCTGCGGGCGAACCTGATCGAGGTGATGTCCGAGGACTACATACGGACGGCGCGCGCCAAGGGGCTCTCCGAGCGACGGGTGATCTTCCACCATGGGGTGCGCTCCGCGATCACCCCAATCGTCACCGTCCTGGGCCTCGACATCGGGGGCCTGCTGGGCGGGGCGATTCTCATCGAGACGGTGTTCAACATCCCCGGGGTCGGCCGGCTCGCCTACCAGGGGATCGAAAACGCCGACCTGCCCGTGATCCAGGGCACTGTCCTGTTCGGAGCGTTCTTCATCGTGTTCGCCAACCTGATCGTGGACATCGTCTACGCGTTCCTCGACCCGCGGGTCCGGTACTCATGAGCCCGCTGCTCGAGGTGTCCGATCTGCGCGTCGAGTTCTCGACCGAGGACGGCATCGTGCACGCCGTCGACGGCATCTCCTACGCAGTCGACACCGGCAACACGCTCTGCATCGTCGGGGAGTCCGGCTCCGGGAAGAGCGTCACGTCGCTGACCACGCTCGGGCTGACCCGGGGAGGGAACACCAGCGTGAGCGGGAGCATCATGTTCGACGGTCGCGATCTGCTGACGCTCAAAGACGAAGAGATGCGCTCGATTCGCGGCAACCAGATCGCAATGATCTTCCAGGACCCGCTGTCCTCGCTCCACCCCTTCTACAAGGTAGGAGCGCAGCTGACCGAGGCGATCAACACTCACCAGAACGTGTCCCGCTCGGCCGCTAAGCAGCGAGCGGTCGAGCTGCTGACGATGGTGGGGATCCCCGACCCTCAGCGCCGCGTCGACCAGTATCCGCACGAGTTCTCGGGCGGCATGCGTCAGCGAGTCATGATCGCGATGGCGCTTGCCAACGAGCCCAAGCTCCTGATCGCTGACGAGCCGACCACCGCGCTCGACGTGACCGTTCAGGCGCAGATCCTCGCCCTCCTCCAGGAGCTCCAGGACCGTCTGGGGATGGCGATCATCCTGATTACTCACGACCTGGGCGTGGTGGCGGAGTTCGCCGACGACATCGCGGTCATGTATGCGGGTCGAATCGTCGAGCGCGGGTCGGACATGCAGATCTTCCTCACGCCCCAGCACCCGTACACCTGGGGTCTCCTTCGGTCGATCCCGCGACTCGACACCCCGCGCGACGAGGAGCTCGTCCCGATCTCGGGGCGGCCGCCCAGCCTGATCCAGCGGCCGACGGGCTGCCACTTCCACCCACGCTGCCCGTACGTGCTCGACGACCACACCCGAATCGACCCGCACCTGACCCCCGTGACCGGAGAACCCGGACATGAGGCGGCTTGCCTGCTCTCGACCGAGCTTCGCACGCGCGTCTGGAAAGGATTGGCGGCCGGTGAGGAGGCGGCGCAGATGCGGCACCTGGTGGTTGAGGAGGCGCGGCCGCTGCCCGTCTCGGGCAGCCATCGACTCGCCCAGGAGGCGGACCAGTGAGCGCGGACTCCTCGCCGCTCATTGAGGTCAAGAACCTCGTCAAGCACTTCCCGATCACCAGGGGAATCGTCTTCCAGAAGCAGATCGGGGCGGTGAAGGCAGTCGACAACGTCTCGTTCGAGGTCCAGCGCGGCGAGACGCTAGGGATCGTGGGCGAGACTGGCTGTGGCAAGAGCACGACCGCGCGGCTTCTCGTGCGCCTTCTGGAACCCACCTCCGGGCAGATCGTGTTCGACGGCGAGGACATCTCTTCCCGCAAGGGCGATTCGCTGAAGTCCCTTCACCGCGAGATGCAGATGGTCTTCCAGGACCCCTACTCGTCGCTCAATCCCCGTAAGACGGTCGGCTCGATCATCTCCGATCCGTTCGCCATCCACGGGCTTCTCAAGAGTGAGGGGGAGCGGAAGAAGCGCGTGCAGGAGCTGATGGATCGCGTGGGGCTCAACCCCGAGCACTACAACCGCTACCCCCACGAGTTCTCGGGCGGGCAGCGGCAGCGCATCGGAGTCGCTCGGGCGATCGCGCTTGAGCCCAAGCTGCTCGTCGCGGATGAGCCGGTCTCGGCGCTTGACGTCTCGATCCAGGCCCAGGTGCTGAACCTCCTGCGAGAACTGCAGCGAGACATGGGCCTGACACTGATCTTCATCGCCCACGATCTCTCTGTCGTCCGCCACATGTGTGACCGCGTGGCGGTCATGTATCTCGGCAAGGTGGTCGAGGTCGCCTCCAGCGACGTGCTCTACAGCTTCCCGCGCCACCCTTATACCGGCGCCCTGCTCGCCGCCGTGCCGGTCCCCAGCCCCACCGTGCGCCAGCGCGAACGCCAGCTGCTCACGGGCGACGTTCCCAGCCCGGCGAACCCGCCGCGGGCCTGCCGCTTCCACACCCGGTGCCCCAAGGCTCAGGAGCTATGCGCACAGGAGGAGCCGCTGCTCGAGCTCAAGGGTACGCGCAGCCTCACCGCGTGCCACTTCCCGTTGACCGAGTCCGAGGTGCGGGACCGATTGGGAGCCGCGCTCGCCGGCACCGGCGCGAACGGCGCGGGCGCGGAAGTGCTCGCTGATCAGCCTTCGTCGTCGTCTTCGTCGTCGTCGACGTAGAGCGACTCGCGGGCGAGTTCGTCGCCGCTCTTGCTCCATAGCTTGATCTCGAGGAAATCCGACCGGTAGTTGTCGGGCGCGATCAAGGTGAAGCGGTCCTCGACCAGCTCAGTCTGATCGACCGCGAGGTCGGCGAGCTCCGCGGTCACAACCGCGCCACCGGGAACCAGCGGCACCCCCCACACCAGCGTGATGTCGGCCGTCTTGCCCTGCTCGCCGCGCCAGCGCCCGATTACGTCGTCGTTGAGGTCGAGCTTCCAGTCCGGGTTCTCCTCGGCCAGCTCGGCGGTGAAGTCGGCGGTCGCCGCGAACTCGGTCGGCCCCTGCTCGCCCTCCGCGAACGACACGAACCCGAACAGCTCGTAGCCGCTCGTCGTCCGCGCCACCGCGGGGATGTACGTACGCCCGCCGTACGTCCGATCTGGGAACCACGAGATCTCGGTGTCGATCTCGCCGATGTCCTCGCCCTCGGTGTCGATCTCGCGGACCGCGTTGCGGAAGTGCCCGGCGAGCGTGTCGCCCCACCGGCCGTACGGGAGCGGCTCCTGCGGAGGCTCGGCGGCGAAGCTGACGACGAATCGATCGGTGGGCGGCATGGTCGGCGTCCGACAGCCTACCCGGGACCGCCGGCGCGGGGCCGCTCACCCTCGGGAGCGACCCGACATGCAAAACGCACCGACGCTCCACTCCCCCGACGCGCCAAGTACACATAAGCATCGAGGGCGTGCTTATGTGCACTCAGCTCCGCCCGACCGGCGTGCCGTGGCGCGTTAGCACCGGATCCGGGAAGCTGTAACCGAGACGCTTGAGGCGAGGCTGCGACGCCCGGGAGCGGACGGGCAGCCGAAGTCAGAACGCGCCCCGCCGCGTCAGCACAGCGGGGATGGTCTTCAGCAGGATCGACAGGTCGAGCATGATCGACCACCGCTCCAGGTACAGGAAGTCGAGCCGCACGAGGTCGTCGAAGTCGAGGTCGGCCCGGCCCGAGACCTGCCACAGCCCGGTGATGCCGGGCAGCACCAGATAGCGCTTCTTGTGCCAGTCCTCGAGGCGGTCGAAGTCCCGCATCGGCAGCGGACGCGGGCCTACGAGCGACATCTCGCCCCGCACGACATTGACGAGCTGGGGCAGTTCGTCGATCGAGAAGCGGCGCAGGAACCGCCCGACCTTCGTCATGCGGGGATCGTCGCGGATCTTGAACAGCGCGCCGGAGAGCTCGTTTAGGGGCTCGAGCTCGTCCTGAGTCTCGTCGGCGTGCTCGCGCATCGTGCGGAACTTGAAGCAGCGGAACGGCTTGCCGGCCATGCCTGGACGGACCGAGCGATAGATGACCGGACCCCGCGAGCTCAGCCTGACCGCCACCGCAATCGCTAGCAGGAACGGGGAGAGGAGGACCAGGCTGACGCAGGACACGACCAGGTCGAAGGTCCGCTTGACCGCGTAGTCGACGCCCTCGAACACCGGCGGGCGCAGCGTGAACAGCGGGACAGTGTGGCCGGGTGCGAACTCGGCCCGATCGATCAGGATCTCCATCGTCGACGGCGCCACCTGGACCGTCACGCCGCGCTGGTGGCACATGTCGACGAGCTCCACCGCCTTGTCCTGGGGGAAGTCGGGGTCGGCGATGATCACCTCCTGCACGGCCTCGATCTCGAGCACGGTCGGCAGATCGGGCAGCGCGCCGAGCGAGCGCAGGCCGTTGCGCGGGCGAGGCGTCAAAGAGATGTATCCGACGATGTCGACCCGCGTGCGCGACCGGTCGGCCAGCGCCCGCGCGACCTCGTCGATGTGCTTTCCGGACCCGACCAGAACCGCGCGCCGCGCATATCCGGCCTGATCGAGCAGCCAGCCGCTCAACCGCAGATGCAGCTCGCGGAGGGCGGCAATGTAGATCGTCGCGAAGAACAGCGTTCCGTAGAAGATGAAATAGCTCGAGAAGTGTTGGCCGTCGGCGAGCGCGAACACGAGCGCGATCACCGTCGCCTGGAACAGAGCGGTGGCGATCCGGGCCAGTCCAGGCCGGCGCGTGCGGTCGGCGTACAAGTCGACACGCGCGAACGCGAGCACGGTGACCAGGTAGGCGAACGGGATCCAGTGCTTGATGTCCCGCCACGCCACCGCCGCATCGAGCTGGTCGTGCACCGCGAGCTTGAGCATCAGCGTGGTGAACAGCGCGCCGACGACGCCGATGAAGTCGAGGACCAGCAGCGACACCACACGCGCGATCCGGCGCAGCGTCTCCAACCGCAACACGAACGAGAGGAACGGCGGGCGCTTCCGCCTGATGTCGCGGTCGGGCAGCGGCATCGGCGCGGCGGTTCGGGGACCGCCCCCGGACTGGATGTTCGCGACCTCTTTCTGCTCGACCGTCACGTTGCGACTCGCACCGTTCTCGGACCCCCGCGGTGGCTATAACGGTAGCTCGACCTAGAAGTAGCGGTGTAGCCGGCAACCATTCCTGCGTCTCGCAGCGTGAGCTAACCGGCGCCGACGAGCGCGTCCTGCCCGGACTGCTGGATCGTCCGCTTCAGCCCTTCGCGCAGGCTGATAGCCGGCTCCCAGCCGAGGATCGACCGCGCGAGCGCGATGTCCGGCTGGCGCACCTGCGGGTCGTCGGTCGGGAGCGCCTCGTACACGATCTCCGAACGCGATCCGGTCACCTCGATCACTGTGTTCGCAAGCTCGAGCAGCGTGAATTCGTCGGGGTTGCCGATGTTGACCGGACTGTGATAACCCGATTCCGCGAGCGCGATCAGGCCGCGAATCTCGTCCTCGACGTAACAGAACGAGCGCGTCTGAGACCCGTCGCCAAACACGGTGATCGGACGGTCCTGGAGCGCCTGGCGCAGGAATGTCGGTATCGCTCGGCCGTCGTGGGGCCGCATCCGAGGGCCATATGTGTTGAAGATGCGGACGATTGCGGTGTCGACGCCCTGCTGGCGGTGGTAAGCCATCGTCAGCGCCTCGGCGTAGCGCTTGGCCTCGTCATAGACCCCGCGGGGACCGATCGGGTTGACGTGGCCCCAGTAGCTCTCCGGCTGCGGATGTACCTTCGGGTCGCCGTACACCTCGCTGGTTGACGCGATCAGGAACCGGGCCCGGTGAACCTTCGCGAGTCCCAGCGTGTGGTGCGTGCCGTACGACCCGACCTTGAGCGTGGCCAGCGGCAGGCGCAGGTAGTCGATGGGCGAGGCCGGGGAGGCCAGGTGATAGACGAAGTCGATCGGCTCGTCGACGAAGTACGGCTCGATGATGTTGAGGTTTCGGTGGACGAACGCGTCGTCGCGGATGTGCTCGATGTTGGCGAGCGAGCCGGTCTCGAGGTTGTCGATGCAGATCACGCGATGCCCGCGTCGAAGCAGTTCCTCGCACAGGTGGGACCCGAGGAATCCCGCCCCACCGGTTACTAGGCTGGTCGGCATGGCCGCCAATCTACGCACTCGAATCCCCGAGTGCGTGCCGGTCATTACGATGGTGCAGACCTAGGAGAGGAGAAACGATGGCGGCCGCCCGGTTCGTCGAGCGCCTGAACCACCAGATCGCGTACGAGTTCGCGGCTTCACAGCAGTACATCGCTAACGCCGTGTATTACGACTCCGAGACCCTCCCGCGCCTCGCGGCGTTCTTCTACGCCCAGGCCGTCGAGGAGCGCAACCACGCGATGATGATGGTCGAGTACCTGCTCGACGCCGACGCGCCGGTGTCGATTCCCGGTGTGGCCGAGCCCGAGACGGGGTTCAGCGACATCGTCGGGCCGGTCGCGCTCTCGCTCGAGCAGGAGCGGCGGGTCAGCGATCAGATCGGCGAGTTGATGGGGGTCGCCCGCGAGGAGAACGATTATTTGAGCGAGCAGTTCACGCAGTGGTTCCTCAAGGAACAGGTCGAGGAGGTCTCGACGATGTCCTCGCTACTGGCAGTGGTCGAGCGCTCCGCGGATTCGCCGATGCTGATCGAGGAATACCTCGCGCGCGAGCATTCGCAGTCCGAGGCCTCCGATCCGACCGCCCCACAGGCGGCCGGCGGCGCGCTCTAACCCGCGCTCCGTCGTAGTACGTGCTCGTCGCCCCTGCGGATCGTCACCTTCTCCGAGTCGAAGTGTTCGAGTAGCGCCTGCGCGAACTTCCGCGAGGTGGAGAGCTCGTCGCGTAGTTGTGCGAGCGTGACCGCGCCGCCGTTCCGCTTCGCTAGTTCGATTAGTCGCGCACGGATATCCGCGAGCGCGTCGACGTGGTAGTGCAGGTTCTTCGTGACCCGGACCGCCCGTCCGGATTCCCTGAGCGCGGCCAGATCGCCGGCGTCGAGCTCCGAGTCGAGAGGCGGCTCGGAGCCGGCGTCGCGCAGCCGCTGCTCGAGCGCGAGCGCGGAGCTAGATAGGGGATTGATTTGGACCCCGCCCACCCTCGCCTCGCTCGGCGTCCGTGGGGCGGTGGGGGTGGGTGGGTGGGATCCAATCACCCGTCCGGTCGGTTGCGGCGCCTCGTGCGACGGCTCCGGCGCTTCGCCGCGAGCCAACCGCTCGAGCCTCACCAACACGTCGCGGCCCGGACCGTGGCGGCGCGGCCGGGGGTCCAGCACCACGCCGCCGCCGAGCGTGTCCGGCGGCGCGATCTGACGTACCACGAGCCGGTCGCCGGCGGCCGGCACGATCGGCTGCTCGAGCCGGACCTGCCAGAACCGGCCCCCGAGCCAGGCCAGGCGTGCCGGGGCCTCGCGCGTGCCGTGGTGGATCTGCACGCGCTCTCCATGCTCGGGCTCCTCGTCCGCCGTGACGAACGAGAGCTCGGCGTCGACCCGGTAGCTCGGACGGACCTCGGAGCCGGTGTCGACGAGCACGTCGCCGCGGTCGATCTCACCTATCGCCACGCCAGTCAGGTTCACGGCGACTCGCTGGCCCGCCGGCGCCCGATCCACCTGCTGATCGTGGACCTGAACGCCCCGCACACGGGCCCGCCGGCCCTGCGGTAGCACCTCGAGCTCATCGCCGCGCCCGATCGCGCCAGCCCACAGCGTCCCCGTCACGACCGTGCCCGCGCCCCGGATCGTGAACACGCGGTCGATGTGCAGCCGAGCGGCCGAGGAGCCGGCGTCGGCGCGCGAGCCGAGCGCGGAAGAGGCGCGGTCGAGCGCCGCCCGCAGCTCGTCGATGCCGGCGCCCGTCCGCGCCGACACCGGTATCGCCTCCGCGCCCGGAAACAGCTCGGAGGCCTCGATCAGCGCCACCTCGGGGTCGGCGAGATCGACCTTCGTCACTGCCACCACGCCCGTGCGGACCCGCAGCGCCTCGAGCACCGCGGCGTGCTCGCGCGTCTGGGGCATCACGCCGTCGTCGGCCGCGATCGTCATCAGGAACAGGTCGATGCCGGTCGCGCCGGCGACCATCGTCCGCACGAACCGCTCGTGGCCGGGAACGTCCACGACCGACAGCCGCCTGCCCGAGGGCAGCTCGAGGCTCGCGTAGCCGAGCTCGATCGAGATCCCCCGCGCCCGCTCCTCGGGGAGCCGGTCGGTGTCGACGCCCGTCAGCGCCCTGATCAGCGCCGTCTTGCCGTGATCGATGTGGCCGGCGGTTCCGAGCGTCAGGGGGGCGGCGCTCATTCGCCGGCTAGCGCGCGCGTTGTCGCGGCCGCCACCTGCTCAACCTCGGCGTCGGTCAGCGTGCGCGGATCGAGCAGCACGCGTCCATCGTGGATCCGCGCGATCACCGGCGGATCGGCGCGGCGGAGCGCCCGCACCAGCCGTTCCGGGTCAGCGTTGAGAGACACCACGGGGCCCTCGAGCTCCAGCAGCGGAAGCGAGCCACCGCCGGTCTTGCCGGCCGCGCGGGTCACGGACGCCGCCTCGCCGATCGCCGCCGCCAGTCGCTCGGCTCGCGCGGCCAGTGTGCCCTCATCGACGGCCAGCATCGCCAGCACCGGGATCTCCCCTAGCGCGCGTTCGGGGTCGCGGTAGAGGCGGAGCGTCGCCTCCAGCGCGGCCAGCGAGAGCTTGTCGATCCGCAGAGCCCGGGCCAGCGGATGCCGGCGCGCCGCCGCCACCGCGTCCCGCCGGCCCACGATCAGCCCCGCCTGCGGGCCTCCGAGCAGCTTGTCGCCCGAGCAGCAGGTGAGCGCGGCGCCGGCGGCCACCGACACGGTCAGCGCCGGCTCCCCGCCCCCCAACATCTTCAACAGGGCTGGCTGGCTGGCCAGCCAGCCCGATCCCACATCATCGATCACCGGCACGCCCAGCTCACACAGCGCCTCGACCGACACGTCCTCGACGAACCCGACGGTCCTGAAGTTCGACTGGTGCACGCGCATGATCGCGCCGACGTCGTCATTCGCCTCGAGCGCGCGGGCATAGTCGCCGAGACGGGTCCGGTTGGTTGTTCCCACCTCAATCAAGCGCGCGCCTGACTGCGCGATCACCTCGGGGATCCGGAAGCCGCCGCCGATCTCGACCAGCTGCCCGCGGGCGACGACGATTCCGCGACCGGGGCCCGCGAGCGCCGCCGCGGCCAGCAGCACCGCCCCGGCGCCGTTGTTGACGACGATCGCCGCCTCGGCGCCCGTGAGATCGCACAGCAACTGCGCCACATGGGCGTGCCTCGACCCCCGCTCTCCGCTCTCCAGGTCGAGCTCCAGGTTCGAGTAGCCCTCCGCGGCGCGCGCCACCGCCTCGCGGGCGGCGGCGGGCAGCGGCGCCCGCCCGAGGTTCGTGTGGAGGATCACGCCGGTGGCGTTCAGCACTCGGCGCAACGATCCGTGCTCCATCTCGGCGAGCAGCTCGCGCGCCCGGGGCAGCAGATCATCCGTCGCGGGGCCGCCCGCCACGACCGCCGCTCGCTCCTCCGCGATCGCGCGCCGGGCCGCCGCCACCGCGAGCGCGTGCGGCGCGTCGAGCGCGCCGGCCAGCTCGTGGACCGCCGGCAGCGACCTCAGGGTGCCGGCGTCACCCCGCGGACCCATTCGCCTTCTTCCTTCTTCCAGATCGGGGCTCTCGCCTTGATCTCATCGATGATCTCGCGGGCGCCCGCAAACGCTTCGGCCCGGTGAGGCGCCGACACCGCGATCGCCACCGATGCCTCGGACAGCGGCACGGTACCGACGCGATGCTCGACCGCCGCCGAGCACAGCCCATGGCGCTCCACTGCTCGCGCCACGATCTCGGCGATCTGGCGCTCGGCCATCTCCGCGTACGCCTCGTATTCGAGCTCGGACACCTCGCGAGTCACGCCGAGGAACGTGACCACGGCACCGGCCCGCGGGTCTCCGACCCGCTCGACGAGCGGATCCAGCGCCAACGGCTCGGTCGTCACCCGAGCGTGCAGAGCGCCCACCGCGCCACCCGATATCGGCGGGATCAGCGCGACCTCGTCGCCACCGTGGAGCGGCGCGCCGGCATCGGCGTATTCGTGGTTCACGGCCATGACGACCGGCACTCCTTCGGTTAGCGCGCGCATCCTCTCGAGCGCGTCACCGACAAGCGCCCCGTCCGGCAACTCGAGCTCGAGCTCGGACGCACCCGCCCGCTCCCGAAGCCCGGCGAACAGTCGTACCCGCACTTGCATCTCTCGAGGAAGGGTAACCTCGCGGGCATGGCCACCACCGACGAGCACCGCACGATCGCCCCGATCATCGGTCCGGACGACCCGAGACGCTTCACCGACTCCGGGATCGAGATCAAGTCGCTGTACACCGGCGAGGACCTCCCCGAGGATCTGCCCGAGCGACTTGGCGAGCCGGGCGAGTACCCGTACGCGCGCGGCATTCATCGCGACATGTACCGCGGCCAGCTGTGGACGATGCGTCAGTACGCCGGCTACGCGAGCGCCAAGGAGTCGAACGAGCGCTACCGCTACCTGCTCGCCCACGGATCGACCGGCCTCAGCATGGCGTTCGACCTTCCGACCCAGCTCGGGCTCGACTCCGATGACCCGCGGTGCCTGGGTGAGGTGGGGCGCACCGGCGTCGCGATCGACTCGATCGACGACATGCGGACCGCGTTCAACGAGATCCCGCTCGACAAGGTGTCGACGTCGATGACGATCAACGCGCCCGCCGCGGTTCTCCTGCTGCTCTATGAGCTGGTCGGCGAGGAGCAGGGCGTGCCCGCGGAGCAGCTCCGCGGCACGACACAGAACGACATCCTCAAGGAGTACATCGCGCGCGGCAACTTCATCTACCCGCCGAAGGGCGCGATCCGACTCACCATCGACCTGTTCGCCTACTGCCGGGAGCGGATCCCGCGGTGGAACACGATCTCGATCAGCGGCTACCACTTCCGCGAGAAGGGCTGCTCGGCGGTCCAGGAGGTGGCGTTCACCCTCTCGAACGGCATCGCTTACGTGCAGGCGGCGCTCGACGCCGGCCTCGCTGTCGACGAGTTCGCGCCGCGGCTGGCCTTCTTCTTCAACGGCCACAACAACGTCTTTCAGGAGGTCGCGAAGTTCCGCGCCGCCCGTCGGATGTGGGCCACAATCATGCGCGAGCGATTCGACGCCAAGGACGAGCGGTCGTGGCGCCTCCGGTTCCACACCCAGACGGGCGGCGTCACGCTCACCGCGCAGCAGCCCGAGAACAACATCGTCCGGGTCGCGCTCCAGGGGTTCGCCGCGGTCTGCGGCGGCACGCAGTCGCTCCACACCAACGGCTTCGACGAGGCGCTGGCGCTGCCGACCGAGCGCGCCGCGAAGATCGCGCTCCGCACCCAGCAGATCATCGGCTACGAATCGGGCGCGGCAGACTCCGTCGATCCGTTCGCCGGCTCCTACTTCGTCGAGGCGTTGACCGACGAGATCGAGACGCGCGCCGCCGAGCTGATCGCGAAGGTCGACGGTCTCGGCGGCTCGGTCAACGCGATCGACTTCATCAAGAATGAAATCGAGGAGTCGGCATTCGGCTACCACGAGCGCTACCGACTCGGGCAGGACGTGGTCGTGGGCGTAAACAAGTTCGTCGACGAAGGTGAGCCCGAGGTGCCGGACATCCTCCGCGTCGATCCCGAGTCAGAACGTGAACAGGTTGAGCGGCTGAAGTCGTTCAAGTTGGCTCGCGATGCTGAATTGGTCGAGAAGCGGCTCAAGGAATTGCGGGCCGCTGCCGATACGACGAACAACCTCCTCCCTACCCTGCGGCAGGCCCTCAAGGACCGTTGCACGCTGGGTGAAGTGTGCGGGGCGATGAAGGACGTGTTCGGCGAGTACCAGCCGACGTTCTGAGCCGGCCCGCATCGACGTTCCGAGAGGTAGCGGAACGAGAAGAATCGTGAGGGAAGGGGTTCTTTTTCTTTCGTCATGCCCTGGCCTCGGATCGCCGCCACCGTCACCACTCTTTTGGCGCTGGCCATCGCGCCGGCTGCCGCGCAGGCGGCGGTGACGCAGTCGGACATCACCAATTGGTCATCTGCCAATCCGGCGACGTCGAACAATCCGTATCTGATCTCGTTCGACAACAACCCGACCACGCTCTCGGTGAGCGGAACCGCGGCGGGCACGGGCACCGTCGACGTCGTTTGCTACTTCGGCTCTCCCGGCAACGTCCAGGACGCGGTTCTCGAGAGCGGCGTGACGGTAACCGGTGGCAAATTCAGCGCCTCCAACCAGCACCTGCAGAACATCGCGGGTCACGCGTGCCGGCTCCGCGCGGTCCCGACGGGCGTCGAGGGCAGCAGCGACAACAGCGATTTCGCTGGGCCCAACGTCGCCGTCTCCGAGGCAGCGCTCCCGGTGGCGACGATCGGCGGCACGGGCCTCAACAATGGGATGCCCTACAACGACTACGTCAACGACGTGACCTTCACCGGGTATGCGGCCTGGGGCTCACCGGGGATCACGCCCGCGACGAACGAAGTGGGGTGCGGCGGCCCGTTCGCCGCCCCAGTCGATTCGGACTTCGACGTCGGAAACTTTGCGATCGACTGCGCGGGGTCGCTTCTGAGCAACGATCTCAGTGCGTTCGGGGGACGCTCCGAGGTCCAGGTCGACGGTCACAACGCCTACGATCCAGGTTCGGCGCAGGCCCTGTTCGCGGCTGCCAGCGGCCACGCGGCCAGCCAGAACCTTCCGGGGTTCCCTAACGATCTCACGACCCACGTGACCTGGGATCCGACCACGGGCCTGCTGAGCTCCCAGCTGGACGAGATGTGGGTCCAGTGCAATGGCCCCAACGAGCAAATCCAGACATTTCTCACGTGCCCGAACTTTGTCAACTCGGGCGTGAAGCTCGAGCGCGACACGACGACGAGCGACGGTGGCCGCGTGGTCACGATGACCGACACCTGGTCCTCGACCGATGGGAAGGCCCACGCACTTGACCTGCTGTACGACGACTACGACGGCATCTCCGGCGACGCCACCGGCAATCGCGGCTACCAGTTCCCGGGTCAGTCCGGTTTCTCCGAGTTTGGACCGGGAACCGACGTGGCCGGTCCGAGCAGCGCGCCGGGCTCGATCCTCGTGCGAACGAACGTCACCGCTCCCGACGGAAGTCCGAGCGAGGCCGTAGGCGCGATCACATTCGGCTCCGCCCCGTCCGAGTTTCGCTTCGTCAGCAACAACGAGTTCGAAGAGCACAACGTGATCGTGGTCCCTGCCGGCGGAAGCGCGAGCCTCACCTACGTCTACTCGGTTGGCTACTCGGCTGCCGACGTGGACCAGCTGGCGCTCGCCGCGCAGGACCGGTTCCAGCCCCCCTCGGTCGTGATCGGCTCGCCCGCGGGCGGGACGACCGCATCCATCGCGAGCACAACGCTATCTGGCATCGTCAGCGCCGGCTCGGGGATCAAGTCGCTCGCGGTCGACGGGCAGTTGGTCCCGATTGCTCCCAATGGGACATGGAGCGCTGAGGTCTCGCTCAGCTCGGGAATGAACACGATCACTGCGGTCGCGACCGACGGCGCCGGCGCGACCGCGCAGGCGCAGGTAGCGGTCGCGTACAACCCGCCGCCGCCACCACCCGCGCCCCGCGCCGCGGTCAGATGCAAGGTCCCGAAGATCAAGGGAATGAAGCTGAACGCGGCGGAGAAGGCGCTTCGGCGCGCGCACTGCAAGGTCGGCAAGGTCAAGCGGGCAAAGTCGCGAACAGTCCGCAGCGGGCGCGTGACGAGCACCACGCCCCACGCCGGCCGGGTGCTGAAGGCTGGCACCAAAATCGAGCTTTTCGTGTCGAAGGGTCGTTAGACGGGCAACTTTCGGGGAGGATGATTCGTCCTCGCCGGTCCGAGGATCTCACCCCATGCCTGGCGGTGCTGCGCGCGGTGCACCAGGCGGATCGCTACCCAGTTCGCTGGCCGCAGGACCCCGCCCGGTGGCTGGAAGGACGCGCCGGCCTGGCCGCCTGGGTGAGCGACAGCGCGGGCACGCTAGACGGCCATCTCTCGCTCGACGCGACCGATGAGACGCGCGCGCACCCTCAGTGGCTCGCGGCGCTGCCCGCGCCCGTCGAGCAGCTCGCGGTCGTGTCCCGCTTCTTCGTGGCGCCCGACGCCCGCGGGCGGGGAGTGGGGAGCGCCCTGCTGAGCGCCGCCCAGGACCATGCGGCGGCCCACGCCCTTCGCCTCGTACTCGACGTCGCCGACGACAACCTCGATGCGATCGCGTTCTGCGAGCGCCGGGGGTGAAACCGGGTGGGGACAGCGTCGCTGCTCCTCGAGGACGGCCAGACGACGCTCCCGCTGGTGCGGTTCGTGTTCCGCTAGTTCCGCTCGCTGTCGAGATCGGCCATCTGCGGCGCGCCGTAGCGACCGCCGGCCGCCGCGTCGGGCGGGATGGCCGCCTCGATCCGCTCGAGGTCGTCCGGGCTGAGCGCGACGTCGAGGGCGCCCAGCGCCTCCTCGAGCTGATCGCGCCGCCTCGCCCCGACGAGCGGCACGATGTCATCGCCGCACGAAAGGACCCAGGCGAACGCTATCTGCGCCACGCTGACGCCTTTGCCGTCGGCGATCTCGCGCAGTCGCTCGACCAGCGCGAGGTTGTGCCCGAGGTTCTCGCCCGCAAAGCGCGGCATCCGGCCACGGATGTCGCCGGCGCCGATGCCCGCGTCGGCCCGGTAATGGCCGCTGATCAGCCCGCGCGAGAGCACGCCATAGGCGGTGATCCCGACCGCGAGCTCGCGGCACGTGGGGAGGATCGCTCGCTCGATCCCGCGCGAGATCAGGGAGTACTCGATCTGGAGATCGCAGATCGGATTCACGGTCGCGGCGCGGCGGATCGCCTCAGCGCCGACCTCGGATAGGCCGATGTGGCGGACGTAGCCGGCCTGGACCAGCTCGCCGATCGCTCCGACGGTCTCCTCGATCGGCACGTTCGCGTCGAGCCGCGCCGCGCGGTAAATGTCGATGTGGTCCACGCGCAGCCGCTGGAGCGTGTACGCGAGCGCCGTCTTCACCGCCTGCGGGCGCGCGTCGTAGCCGAGCCAGCTCCCATCCGGGCCTCGCTGTGCGCCGAACTTCACGCTGATCACCACTTCGTCCCGGTTTCGTCCCACGAGTGCGTCGCCGATCAGCATCTCGTTGTGGCCCATCCCGTAGAAATCGCCCGTGTCGAGCAGCGTGATGCCGGCGTCGAGTGCGGCGTGGATCGTCGCGATGCTTTCGGCCCGGTCCGCCATGCCATATGTCCCGGACATGCCCATGCACCCGAGCCCGAGGGACGAGACCACCGGCCCGGTGGCGCCGAGCTGCCGTCTATCCCGCATGCGGTGCACCTTATCTATCGACCGCTTGCAAGCAGAAGGAGTCGCGCTCGCCCGGGCGAAACCACCAGCCATGACGGAGCACGTCGCAAGTCGAACGCTGGTCAAGTCACCCCCCGAGCTGTGGGCCGAGTGCAGCGACGCGAGCTCGCTGGCTCGCCACCTCGACCAGTTCGGAGAGATCAGGATCACCAGGCTCGAACCGGAGACCGCCGTCGCCTGGGAGGGCGAGCGCGCACGCGGCACGGTGCGGATCGAGCCATCCGGCTGGGGAACGAAAGTGATCCTGACTGCGGTCGCGGTGGCAGCCGAGCCGCTGGAGGCCTACGAGCCTCCGGCGGCGCTCGAGTTGCCTTACGAGCCAGAGCCGCCGAACGAGCCTGAGACCCCCGAACAGTTCGAATCCCAGTCCGAGCTCCCCGTACAGCACGAATCCCACTCCGAGCCCCCCGGAGAGTGCGAGGCCGAGCCCGAGCCGCTGGCGGTCGCCGAGCCCGTCGAGGCGGTCGAGCCTCCAACTGCTCCGCCGGCCCGGCGCCGGCCATTCGCCCGTCTTTTCGGGTTTTTCAGGGCTCCGATGCCCGAGCCGGTCGCCACCGAGGAGGTCGAACCCGAGGCTCAGCCAGAGCCTGGGCCCACGCCTGAGTCAGCGCTACGAGCCGAATCCGACCCGGGACCCGAGCTGGACCTGCAAGCTGAGTACGAGCCCGCGCTCGAGCCGGAGCCTTTCGCGACCGAGTTGTCCGTCCCCGCGACGCCCGCCACCGAGCCGCCCGCCACCGAGGCTGCGCTGACCGCGGCACTCGACAGCCTCGGCCAGGCGCATCACCGCCCGTACTCGCGCGCCTAGGGGGCTGGGGGCGCGGCGCGCGAGTACGGAGCGGGACTAGCCCTCAACCTTTCCGGGAGGGCCTCCAAGTTGTGCGATCAGCGCCGAGAAGTCCTTGCCGGCCGCGCTGGGGACGCTGTCTGCGTCGTCACCCCCCTGCCACTGGCCATGCTGCATCGCGTACGTCTCGGTGCCGATGCCGGCGCCCCAGCCGATCTCGATCCCGCCCGAGTCGCCCGCGATGATCTGGGCGATTGGCTGTCCGGCGTGCACGGTCTGGCCGACGTGCAGGCCCGCCGCCGGGTTGATTCCCTCGGCGTAGTACACATATCGCCCGGCGTCCGATCCGTCGGTGAGCTGGTATTCGACGAACGCGCCCGGCCAGCCGGTGCCGCTCGTCCCGACGTATGTGATCTTGCCGTCGCCAATCGCGCCGAGCGGCCCTGACCCGGCGTAGTCCACGCCCTGGTCGATTCGTTCCGGCGTCACGTGGGCGCCCGCGAGCGGGTTCACGTACTGGCCCGGAGCGACCGCCGGCGCGGGCGCGGGCTTGGTTGCGGGCGGGGTCGTCGCCACCGGCTTGGGATGGGCGACCGGCTTGGGATGGGCGACCGGCTTGGGGTGCGCGACCGGCTTCGGCTGCGCGACGGGCTGAGCCGGCGTCGCCGTGCTGCGCGGGTGGCCGACGCCGGTCGCTTCCTCGATCGCGCCGCCACCGGAATGCAAGTGCGTCGTCGTCTTCGGCGCCGCAGGTGCATGACGCACGCTCGTCGGCACGCGGCGCACCGGCGCCGTCGACGAAGCCCGGTGGATGGCGTGGGTCCGATGAACCGCCGGGGTCGAGTGAACCGCCGGGGCCGTCTGCGTGCTCGCGGCCGCCACGCTGCGCTCCGCCGCCGGTGCGGCCCCGCCACTGACCGAGGACGCTCCGCTCGTGGCGCCGCCGGTCGAGTCGCCCGCGGCCGCGATGTGCGCGGTCGTCACCGCCGCGTGCGACGGGTGGGCCGGCGCCGCAGGAGAGGCGTGAACTGGCGCTAGCGCCGGCCGCGGGTCGGCGACGTACGGCGGCACGGTGGAGGCGCTCACATTCGCGCGTGTGGCCGTCGCCGGCACTGCGGCGGCCTTTGCCGCAGCGTCCGCGGTCGCCGCGCTCGCGGTTGCGGCGGTCGCCGTCGCCTTCGGCATCCGGGCGCCGTGCTCGCCGGCCTTGTACGTGATGCGGGCCGTCCGCACGGACCCGCCGCGGCCGCCGAGCAGCGCGGGCAGCGTCGTGGCCGCGAGCAGCGCGAGCGCCGAGATCCCGCCGGCGCTCGGCAAGACCATCGACGGCCGCCGTGACGCAGCCGAACGGCGCAGTTGCGAGTACATCGCCGACTCACGGAGCAGATCGCCGGCGGTGAGATCGCGCTCTGGCTGAAGGTGGAAAAGCTCGAGGGAGCTGCGCGTCGGCTTACCCCTGCGCGCAAGCGAGCGCTCCAACGATGCTTGCCACAAATCAGCGCAAGCGAGATCACGTGCGGTCTCCACCCAACTGCCTCCTTCTTTGTGAGCCTGCGGAGTTAGCTGACGGGCTCGCGACTTGCGCTACACCGCACGATTGCGGCGATTCGCCCCGGCGCCCCCTAGAGGTCGCTGTTGGGTCCTCCGCTCACCGGCCACTGATGGCGCGGCGATTCGGCTTCTATGTCGTCCGACGTCGACGCATGAGCGTCGATTCCTGCAAGGTGGCGAAGTTGTATCGCATATTGCGGCCGCGCGGTAGCCCATCGAACCCCTAAACTCGCCGACCCCGATGCGCGAGAAAGCTCCCGAGACCTACGACGAGAAGCTCGGACGGCTCGAGGAGCTGCGCTACGAGGCGATCCACGCCGGCACGGAGCAGGCCGTCGCCAAGCAGCACGAGCGCGGCAAGTACACCGCGCGGGAGCGCGTCGAGAAGCTGCTCGACCCCGGTTCGTTCCAGGAACTCGACGTGTTCATGCGCCACCGCACGTACGAATTCGATATGCAGAAGAACCGGCCCTACGGCGACGCGGTCGTCACCGGCCACGGCACGATCGACGGCCGGCGGGTGTGCGTGTTCAGCCAGGACTTCACGGTGTTCGGCGGTTCGCTGGGCGAGGTGATGGCCGAGAAGATGTGCAAGATCATGGACCTGGCGGCCAAGATCGGCTGCCCGGTAATCGGAATCAACGATTCGGGTGGGGCACGGATCCAGGAGGGGGTCGTCTCGCTCGGCGCGTACGGCGACGTCTTCACGCGCAACGTCCAATGCTCCGGGGTAATCCCCCAGATCAGCCTGATCATGGGCCCGTGCGCCGGCGGCGCCGTTTATTCGCCGGCTATGACCGACTTCGTGTTCATGGTCAAAGAGACCTCGCACATGTTCATCACGGGCCCCGAAGTGATCAAGACGGTCACCGGCGAGGAGGTCGACTTCGAGTCGCTGGGCGGCGCGATGAGCCACAACACCAAGTCGGGCGTCGCCCATTTCGCGTCCGACGACGAGGACCAGTGCCTCGAGGACACGAGATACCTGCTGGGTTTCCTCCCGCAGAACAACCTCGAGATGCCGCCCCGCGTCCAGCCCACCGACGACCCGCTGCGCATGGATCCGGAACTGGACCACGTCGTGCCAGACAGCCCCAACAAGCCCTATGACATGCGCGACGTCGTCCGCCACGTCGTCGACGACGGCGAGTTCTTCGAGGTGCACGAGCACTACGCGCGCAACATCATCTGCGGCTTCTCGCGACTGAACGGCTACGCGGTCGGGATTGTGGGCAACCAGCCCAACCAGCTCGCCGGCGTGCTCGACATCGACTCTTCGACGAAGGCCGGCCGGTTCGTGCGGACGTGTGACGCGTTCAACATCCCGATCATCACGCTCACCGACGTGCCCGGTTTCCTCCCCGGCACCACACAGGAGTGGGGCGGGATCATCCGCCACGGCGCGAAGCTGCTGTACGCGTACTGCGAGGCCACCGTGCCCAAGATCACGATCATCACCCGCAAGGCGTACGGCGGCGCCTACGACGTCATGGGCTCAAAGCACCAGCTCGCGGACTTCAACTTCGCGTGGCCGACCGCCGAGGTCGCGGTGATGGGACCCGAGGGCGCGGTGAACATCATCTACCGGCGCGACATCTCATCCTCGCCGACTCCGGACGCGCGCCGGCAGAAGCTCATCGAGGACTACAAGGCGCACTTCGCGAACCCGTACGTCGCGGCCGAGCGCGGCTACATCGACGACGTGATCGTGCCCCACGAGACCCGCCCGAAGATCATCACCGCGCTGGAGACGCTGCAGAACAAGCGCACGCCGGGCCCGCGCCGCAAGCACGGGAACATCCCGCTCTGATCGGATAGCTGTCCGGGACCCGGCGGTAGCAGACGGATGACCGGTCGAGGCCGTCGATACGGACGGCATGCTCGGCCTCCGCCGCCTGCTCATCCTTGCGCTCACATCGACCGCCGTCCTCTCCGGTTTCGCCCCGGCCGCCAAATCGTCCACGAGGGCGACGACCGTTCCCTCCACCGTCGCGCTGGCGCCGCGAAACCCGTCCGCCCTGGCGGCGTACGCGGCAGCGGTCACGACCCCGGGATCGCCGCTGTACCGTCATTACCTGACGGTCGCGCAGTTCGCCCGCCGGTTCGGCGCGAGCACGAACGCCATCGCCAGGGTGAGAGCCGCGCTCAAGGCGCGGGGGGTGACGGTCGGAACCGTCGCCGCTAACCGGCTCGCGCTCGAGGTGACGACTCCTGCCGGGACGCTCAAGGCCTCCGCGGCGAGCGACCGCGACTCGGACTCCTCGGCGACGACGTTGGCGGACCGGGGACTCGACGGCCTCGTGGCGGCGGTGATCGGGCCAGGCGCGGCGGCGCCGACCGCGTCCGTCATCGTGAGCCCCGGGCGGGTTTCCGATTCAGGTCCGCGTCGCCGCGCGAGGGTCGCGCCGCTCACCGCCGGGCCGCAGCCCTGCGCCGCGGCCCGGGCAGACGCTGCGTTGAGCAGTGCCTACACCGCCGACGGAATCGCCTCCGCCTACGGCCTGTCGGGCTACTACCGTGGTGGGGACGAGGGGCTCGGCGTGACGATCGCCGTGTACGAGCTCGAGCCGTTCAGCGCCTCCGATGTCGCCGCCTACCAGGCGTGCTACGGGACCGCGGCCGCGGTCACGCGGGTGGCCGTCGACGGCGGGCCCGGTGCCGGCCCGGGTAGCGGCGAGGCCGCGATGGACGTCGAGGACCTCATCGGGCTCGCGCCACAGGCGTCGATCAAGGTTTATGAGGGCCCGCCAAACGGCAGCGGCGCGTACGACACCTACAGCCGGATCATCAGCGACGATGCAGCACAGGTGATCTCGACCTCATGGGGCCTGTGCGAGGCGCTGGAGGGCTCGGTTCCCGCTTCCGTGGAGAACGTTCTGTTCGAGGAGGCTGCCGTGCAGGGCCAGTCGCTACTGGCTGCCTCGGGAGACGACGGCTCGGACGATTGCGGCCAAGGCCGGCAGGCGGTGGACGATCCGGCGAGCCAGCCATGGGTAACCGGGGTGGGCGCCACCTCGCTTCAGGGCTCCGCGAACGTGGTTTGGAGCGACTGGCTGGGCGCGACGGGCGGCGGTGTGTCGAGCCTGTGGGGCCGCCCCGCGTACCAGAACGCGGCGGCGCAGCCCCAATCGAGCGTCACCTGCGGATCGGCGGGCCTGGCCTGCCGCGAGGTCCCCGACATATCAGTCGACGGCGATCCGGGGACCGGCTACGTCGCCTACTACCGCGGCGCTTGGAGGGCGGTCGGCGGCACCAGCTTGTCGGCGCCGACGGTGGCCGCGCTGGCCGCGCTCGCCGACGCCTCACCAGCCTGCGGCGGGCACCCGATCGGCTTCCTCAACCCCGGCCTGTACCGCGCCGCGGCCCGCGCCTACGCGGCCAACTTCGATGACGTCACCTCGGGAACCAACGGCTTTGACTTCGTCGCCGGGTTCGCCGCCGGGCTCGGCTATGACATGGCGTCGGGGCTGGGCACGCCCACCGCCTTGCTGGGCCGGACGCTGTGCGGCGTCTCGGGCGCCCCGCCCACGACCGACAACGGCCCGCGAGCTGCCAACGTTTCAAAGATCGCGTGGCTGGGCCGGCTGGGCAACCACTCTGGTCGCGTCGGTAGGAAGGTGCAGCTGCGCCTCCGCGCGCGCGATGCAGCCGGCCTGCAGCTGACGTTCACGGCCGCCGATCTGCCCGCCGGGCTGACGATCAATCCGCGGACGGGACTGATCTCGGGAACGCCGAGGCGCGCGGGCTCGCGGACCGTTCTCGTGCGAGCGGCCGATGCCCGCGGCGGCTCCGCGACGGCCGTCTTTCGCTGGACGATCCGCCGTCGATCCGCGCGCTGAACGCAGAGAGGGGCCCCGACGCGACCCCTCTCCACGCTCTGCGGTGAGGACCGCCGGCGACTCAGCCGCCGAAGTCGTACCGCGTAATCGTGCCGTTGAAGCCGAGCAGGAGATCGTCGGCTCCCGCGTCGAAGCTGCCGCTGCCACCGCTCGTGCCCCCGTTGTCGAGGCTGATCTGGGTGATCGCCGCGTTCGGGTTGTTGTTCACGAACCACGCCAGCGTCTGCGGAGACTCCTGTCCGCCCGGGTCGGTGATGACCTTCTGAGTGGTGCTGTACCAGTTGGCGTTCGGCGCGAATCCGTCTGACTGGTACTGGGCGCTCTCCGCCGGGGACGTGACGCTGTTCAGTGTCGGGTTGTAGACCAGGTTGGCGAAGCCCGAGGCGAAGTGCGAGTCACTCGTCAGGCCGCTGACCGTGATGTGAATTGTCGGCGCCTGGGGTGACACGGTATTCACCTCGTTGACGTGCCACTGGTAGGTGAGTGCGTCGAGATCGCCGAGCGGAACGTTGTTGAACGCCTTCGCGATCCCGATCCCGCCCTGCGCCGTGTTGCCGTCAATGCCAGGGCCGTCGAGCTCGAGCTCACCGTTGGTCAACGCAGCCGAGCCGCCGGCTCCATCGCCGCTGAAGTACCAGCCACCGTCACCCGGGTCACCACTGTCGGGGTTCGGGTTGTTGCCGCTCGAGCTCGCGATCGTCGGCACGTCGATGACCGGCACGGCCGGGTTCAGGCCGTCCCTGCCGTTCTGTCCGTCCTGTCCATTCTGACCGTCCTTGCCCGGGGTCCCCTGCGCTCCCTGCGCGCCGGCTGTCCCCTGCGCTCCCTGCGCGCCTTGAGGACCGCTGACGGTTCCCCGCGGCTCGCCGGCCTTGGTTAGCGCGGCCTGAACCGTCCGCGCGAGCTTGGCTCGGGTCACGGCGCCATTGGCGATGTTGTCGGTGTGAACTAGAAAAGTGGTCGCCGCCACCGCGCTTCCGCTGAGTGCGACGAAGAGCGCCACGAGCGCAATTACGAGCGCCGGCGACGGCATCCGATCCTTCAAACGAGACACTGCCCCTCCATGTTGTTGATACGTCTGCACCCCCGGCTCTGCACCTATTCGGTCCGAGCGATCGGCGCTCGTCCCGCCCTGCATCGAGACCCCGCGTGGCCCAACGGGCCGACGCCCCCTATCACGTCAGTTGTTCGTCACCGGCACAGAGCCGCGCTCAGCGCGCCGATTCACCCCACGCGCCCGAAGCCCCCTCCGCGACGCACCGGCTGACGGTCATTGTGTCGGATGAACGGCCAAGTTGTCCAGCTTTTCCCCGACATACTCAAGTTTCGGGCGCCTTCGGGTCAGCGCGCGGACATGCTCACCGTCTCAAAGCACGACCGTCTGGGCCTCGATGCGGTTGTCCTCCCACGCCGCGAACGCGGCCGCTGCGACCGCGAGGTCCTGGACCGCGAGGCCGGTCGAGTCGAACATGGTGACGGCGTCGGGCCCCTGGCGGCCGGGCGCGTCGCCGGCGAGGACCGCGCCCAGCTCGGTCACCTGATCGCGCGTGACGAGCCCCGCGTTGACCGCCCCGGTCAGCTCGCCGCCGTGCGAGGCCTGCTCCCATTCGTCGCAGAACAACGTGCAGGACGCGACCGCGCCGACGCTCGCCTCGGCCTTGCCGGGGCCGTCCGCGCCGAGCATGTTCAGGTGAAGTCCGGCTCGGAGGCTCCCGACGTCGACCACGATCTCGGTGCCCGGGGTGACACAGCAGACGATGTCGCAGCGGAGCGCCTCGGCGCGCGATCCGGTACTCCATTCGAGCTCGCGCGCGAGAAGGTCTGCGACATCGGCACGAGGGTCGTGGCACACGCCGGGCCCGTATCCCGCCGCCACCAGGCACCGCGCCGCCCATGCGCCGTGCAGCCCGCAGCCGATGATCCCGACCGTCCGGGCGTCGGCTCGCGCGAGCGCCGCTGTCGCCACCGCCGCCACCGCTCCGGTTCTGAGCGCGGTGACGGAGCGGGCGTCCATCAGCATCAGCGGCTCGCCGTTCTCTGCGTTCGAGAGGCAGATCACGCCGGTCACGGTCGGGAGCCCGAGCGCAGGGTTGCCCGGGAACGACGTCACCCACTTGAGCAGCGCGAAGCCGGCGCCGCGCGCCGGCATGGCGCGGAAGTCACCGAACGGCGGACTCTGGAGGTAGACCTTCGACGGCATGACCCAGTCGCCCGCCTGGAAGTGGAGCAGGCCGTCCCGCACGCGTTCGATCGCCGTCTCCGCGGAAACGGCCGCCAGCACCGCGTCGTGATCGAGCACCGGGAGCGAGGACACGGACGCGCACGATACGCTCGTCAACCCGATGAACCGCCGGCCGAAGCTCACGATCGTCGCGCCGACCGCCTCGGCCGAGGAGGCGGCAGCGGTGGTCGCGGCGTTGGAACGTTTCATGCGCGACACCGCGCCGCTGCCGGTTCGCCCCGCGCCGGCGCGCGATCCGTGGCAGCGTGCGGCCCTCCAGGAAGGCGTCAGCAGGGCGCCTCAGGAGCCCGCGCCATGGGCATGATGGGGCGAACACCCCATTTGGACTAGGTCTTAGTTGGTTTTGGCGCGCGGGCTCCTTGACAGGAACCATCGCGTGTGCCAGCGTCCAAGTTGTTGGCTGGTGGACCAACCAAAGGGTCCATCGGAATTGCCTGCTTGGGGCGCAAGCAAGAGGGGGTTGTGCGGGTCGTGCTGTACGCGGGAAGCAGTAGGAACCGTCTGTCGGATCAAATTCCGGGCTCGTCGGTTCTGCGGGCTCTCTCTCGCGCTCGCCCAGGCGCGGTTCGTGATCGGCATCGCTCAGCCCCCAAAGCGGGTGCCGGTTACCCCACTAGCGCCGGTTAAGAGCGCGCCGGCTGCCGCGGCGGTTGCCCCCGCCGTCGCGGCGCCGGAAGTCTTTCGCTTCGGCGGCACGCCCCGCCCGGCGTCCCCGCGCTCGTTCGTGCCGTGCCGCGGTTCGACCCTGGTCGGCCGCGAGTGACGCCGGCCGGGCGTCGCCGCCTCGCTTAGAGCGTGGTCGCGGGCCCAGGCGCCCGCACTAGCCACCGGGCCGTCGTCTGCTACAGGCCCCGCGCCGCACCACCTCGCCCCGATCCACCGGAAATCAGGGCCGATAACGCCTCACTCGACCCGCTCCCGGCGCCGAATGCGCATTCGGTCGGCTCTGGCACCGATAACGGCGCACTCGAGCCGGGGAGGTCGTCGAGTGTCAAGTTATTGGGCCTCGCTGCGCTCGGCGTCCGTCGGATGTGGCGCGGCAGGTGGGCGGGTCCTCTATTCGAGGCGCGGATGCCGAGCGGGGCCGTCGCCGCGACCGCCGTTCCGCCGCGCGTCCGTGCCCGGCGGCGCACGGTGCCGCGAACCCCCGACCGCCACCGCCCGCTCCAGCCCCCCTCGCCGGCGTCCGCGCCGCCGCCCCGCGCCACCGCCCGCGCCACCGCCCGCTCCAGCCCCCTCGCCGGCGTCCGCGCTACCGGCCCGCGCCACCGACCCGCGCCACCGACCCGCGCCACCGCCCCCCAGCCGGGTGCGATTCCCCAGCTAGCCGGCCAAAATAGCTGAACCCCGATTGCCTTTTGGTACATTTCAACGTCCGTCCGCGACCCCGAAGGAGAACGATGCACCCCGCATCGCCGCCAAGCGCCAGCCCCGACGCCCCCCAGACGGCCTCCCACCACGGTAACGGCCGGACGGGGACGCTCGAGAACCCCGAGGTCCTCGAGAACGTACCGGGGCACGTCATCCCCATCCTCGAGCGCGAATTCGACGACTTCGACACCGAATCCACGCGCTTCCTCGAGGGCCAGCTCGAGGGCGATGACTTCATCAAGTTCCGCCTCAAGCAGGGCGTGTACGGACAGCGTCAGCCCGACGTTCAGATGGTCCGGGTCAAGCTCCCGTTCGGAGGGGTCACCCCCGACCAGCTCGACGCGTTCGCCGCCGGCATCGAGAGGTACGTGCCGCTGCGTAAGGGCCACATCACGACCCGCCAGAACATCCAGATGCACCACGTGCCGCTGCCCGATGCGGCCGCGCTGATCCGCGAACTCGGCGACGCCGGCCTGTCCAGCCGCGAGGGCTGCGGCAACACGATGCGCAACGTGACCGGCGATCCCCGCGCCGGCACGCTCGAGGGCGAGCTGTTCGACGTCACGCCGTACGCCGGGGCGTACGTGCGCTACTTCGTTCGCCACGAGACGACGCAGGCGATGCCGCGAAAGGTCAAGACCGCGTTCGCCGCCACCGACGAGGACAACGCGATCACGCGGATCCATGACATGGCCTTCATCCCGAGAGTCAACGACGACGGCGTTCGCGGGGTCGAGATGCGGGTAGGAGGCGGTACCTCGATCATGCCGCGCCTTGCTCCCACCCTCTACGACTTCGTCGAGCTCGACAACGGCGACTACCTCAAGATCACCGAGGCTTGCATGCGGATCTTCGACCGCCAGGACTGGCTGCGTGTCAACCGGGCCCGCGCGCGGATCAAGGTCCTGATCGACAAGATCGGGATCGACGAGTTCCGCACGATGGTCGAGGGCGAGCTCGAGGGCGATTGGGTCAACGAACGCGACTTCACCCTCGACAGGATCCTGTTCGATTACGACGAAGAGGCCAGTGCGCCGGCGAAGCCGCAATCCTTCGCTACGCCGAACGGAGACCACCGTGAGTTCACGCGCTTCGTCGAGACCAACGTGCAGCGCCAGCGTCAGCGCGGTTTTTCGACCGTCGAGGTCAAGGTGACGCGCGGCGATCTGACCCCGGACCAGCTGCGCGGGATCGCACAGATCATGCGCGACTACTGCGGCGGCGCCGCGCGCACGACGGTGCACCAGAACCTGGTGCTTCGCTGGGTGCGCGATGAATCCGTGTACGACGTGTGGCGGGCTCTCGGCGAGCTAGGACTGGACGACGCCGGCGCGGACGAGATCACCGACGTGGTCAGCTGCCCCGGCACCGATTCCTGCAAGCTCGGCATCACCAGCTCGATGGGGCTCAACCAGGCGATCCACGACCGCTTGATCCAAATGGAGCTCAGCGACGAGCTGACGCGCCGGATCCACGTGAAGATGAGCGGCTGCCCGAACGGCTGCGGACAGCACCACATCGCGAACATCGGCTTCTACGGCGCCTCGATCAAGGTCGGCGACCACGCGATCCCGGCCTACATTCCGCACATCGGCGGCGCCTACGAGGGCGGCGATGTGCGCTACGGTCAGCGCCTCAAAGCGCGGCTCCCGGCCAAGCGTGTACCCGAGGCAGTCGAGCGGTGGGTACGCTTCTACGAATCCGATCGACTCGATGGTGAAGAATTCAACGCCTTCGTGGACCGCGTCGGCCCCGCGGAATTCGAAACGAAGGTCAAGGATCTCACGATGCCGATCGAGTTCAGCCTGGACAACATGAACTACTTCATCGACTGGACCAAGCAGGCTCCGTTCGAAGTGATCCGCGGTGAGGGCGAGTGCGCGGTCTGACCCATGAGCCCACGATGAGCGCCACGATTCCTGATCTCGAGACCGTCTCCGCCGAGGAGGTGCTCGCCTACGCGGTCGAGCGCTTCCACCCGCGGCTGAAGATGGCGTGCTCTTTCCAGAAAGAGGAGTCGGTACTGGTGCACATGCTGACCACGCTCGAGCCCGATGCGCGGGTGTTCATGATCGACACCGGCGTGCTGTTCGGAGAGACGCTCGACACCTGGAAGCGGTTCGAGGACCGGTTTAGCGTCAGCATCGAGGTAATCGACGCCCGCAGCCCCGATCAGCCCTGGGACATGAACCGGTGCTGTGGCGAGGCCAAGGTCGAAGCCCTCGAACGCGGGCTCGAAGACATCGACGCATGGGTCACCGGGATCCGCCGAGAGCAGTCCCCGACCCGCGCTGACGCGGCCAAGGTCGAGTACGACGAGCGGCGCGGCATCTGGAAGGTCAACCCGCTCGCCGACTGGAGCGAGAAGGACCTGTGGCGCTACATCTACGAGCACGATCTGCCCTATCACCCGCTGCACGACCAGGGCTACGCGTCGATCGGCTGCGAGCCATGCACGCGCCCGGGTGCCGGTCGCGAGGGCCGCTGGGCCGGCCTCGACAAGACCGAATGCGGGATCCACGAATAAAGAGGACCGTGACCTAGCTTGAACCCGTTGCACTACGAGCTGTCTCACCTCGAGACGCTCGAAGCCGAATCGATTCACATCTTCCGCGAGGTCGCCGCTGAGTTCGAGCGTCCCGTGCTCCTGTTCAGCGGCGGCAAGGACTCGCTCGTCCTCCTCCGCCTGGCGGAGAAGGCGTTCCGTCCCGGACGTTTCCCGTTCCCGATCATGCACGTGGACACCGGCCACAACTTCCCCGAGGTGCTCGAGTTCCGCGACCACCTGATCGAGCGGCTCGGCGAGCGGCTGATCGTCGCCAGCGTGCAGGAATCGATCGACAAGGGCCGGGTGGTTGAAGAGACCGGCCCGCGCGCGTCTCGCAACCGCCTCCAGACCGTCACGCTGCTCGACGCGATCGCCGAGCACGGGTTCGACGCGGCCTTCGGCGGCGCGCGCCGCGACGAGGAGCGCGCCCGCGCCAAGGAGCGCGTGTTCTCGTTCCGGGACGACTTCGGGCAGTGGGAGCCCAAGCGCCAGCGCCCCGAAGTGTGGACGCTCTACAACGGCCGCATTCGGAAGGGCGAGCACGTCCGCGTGTTCCCGATCTCGAACTGGACCGAGCTCGACGTCTGGCAGTACATCGCCGAGGAGAAGCTCGAGGTACCGAGGATCTACTACGCCCACAGCCGGCAGGTGTTTGAACGCGACGGGATGCTGTACGCCCTCAGCCCCTACGTGCAGCTGATCGAGGGGGAAACGCCCTTCGAGGCGTCGGTGCGCTACCGAACGGTCGGCGACATGACGTGCACCGGAGCGGTGCGTTCGCAGGCCACGACCTTGCCCGATGTGGTCTCCGAAATCGCGGCCACCCGCATCACCGAGCGTGGAGAGACCCGCGCCGACGATCGCGTGACCGAGGCCGCGATGGAGGATCGCAAGCGCGAGGGTTATTTCTGACGCGCGAATGACTCCCGGTGCTGCCACCAACGGGCACGCTTTGCGTACCCGCACCAGCGAGCTGCTGCGGTTCGCGACCGCCGGATCGGTCGATGACGGCAAGTCGACGCTGATCGGCCGGCTGCTGCACGACTCGAAGTCGATCTTCGAGGACCAGCTCGAGCACGTCGTGCAGACCTCTGAGCGACGCGGCGACGGCTACGTGAACCTCGCGCTGCTGACCGACGGCCTCCGGGCCGAGCGCGAGCAAGGGATCACGATCGACGTCGCCTACCGGTACTTCCAAACGCCCCGAAGGAAGTTCGTGATTGCCGACACGCCCGGCCACGAGCAGTACACCCGCAACATGGTGACTGGCGCCTCGACGGCGGATCTCTCGGTGGTCCTCGTCGACGCCCGCAAGGGCGTCAGCGAGCAGACCCGCCGGCACGCCTACATCGCCTCGCTGCTGCGGATCCCGCACGTCGTCGTGTGCGTCAACAAGATGGACCTCGTCGACTACGACGAGGCTGTGTTCGAGCACATCGTCGACGACCTGACCGACTGGACGGCCAGGCTCGGCATCCCCGACGTCAGCTTCATCCCGATCTCGGCGCTGCTGGGCGACAACGTCGTCGACCGCTCGACCGCGATGCCGTGGTACGACGGGCCGCCGCTGCTCTACCACCTCGAGCACGTGGTGATCGCGCCTGACCGCAACCTCGCCCAGGTGCGCTTCCCGGTCCAGTGGGTGATCCGGCCGAACAACGACGAGCATCACGACTACCGCGGCTACGCTGGGACGGTCGCCGGGGGCGTGCTGCACGCCGGCGACGAGGTGCTCGTCCTCCCGAGCGGTCAGCGCACTCAGATCGACTCGGTCGAGACGTTCGACGGACCTGTCGACAGCGCGTTTCCGACCATGTCTGTGACCGTACGGGTGACGGACGACGTGGACATCTCCCGCGGCGACATGATCGTCGCGGCCGACGATCCCCCCGCGTCCGCCCGCGAGCTCGACGCGATGGTGTGCTGGATGGGTGAGGCGCCGCTGCGGCCCGGCGCGCGCCTGGTGATCAAGCACACCACCCGCTCCACCCGCGCCCGGATCGAGGAGCTCGACTACCGCGTCGAGGTCAACACGCTCATGCACGAGCCAGCCGGCGAACTCGGGCTCAACGAGATCGGCCGGGTTCGTCTGAGAGTCGGCACTCCGCTGATGGCGGATCCGTACGCGAGCAACCGCGCCACCGGCAGCTTCATTCTGATTGATGAGGCGAGCAACGACACGGTGGCGGCGGGAATGATCCTCGCCGCCCGCTAAATCCGCCCACGCCCGCTAAATCCTCCCACGCTTGGGAAGAAACTTCAGCATGGCGGTAGTTTCTTCCCGAGCACCATGACGGACCGCGTCCGCGAGGAGGAGAGCTACCACCAGGGCACTGCGTCGATGTCGACGGACGCGGCCCTGGAGGACAACGCGTTCACACCCGCAGCGCCCGAGCGCGAAAAGACCGTGACCGAGCCGGCGCGGACAACGCCGGTCCACACGGAGACGCAGGTGCTGGTCGTGGGGGGCGGGCCTGCGGGATGCGCGGCTGCGCTCGCCGCCCGGCGCGCCGGCGCCGAGGTGATGCTGGTCGAGCGATACAACCACCTCGGCGGCCTGTCGACGGGCGGTCTCGTGATCTGGATCGACCGGATGACGGACTGGACCGGGCGCCCGGTGATCACCGGCATCGGCCAGGAGTTACTCGACAGGCTTTCCGGACACGGCGGTCGCCGGCGCGCCGCGATCAATCTGGGGATCGACCGACGGCGACGACGTCGGGTACTGGCGCGAGCGCCAGGGCGCATTCCGCGACACGGTCACGTGGTCGCCGATGATCGACCCCGAGTGGCTGAAGTATCTGTCGGCCGAGATGCTGATCGAGGCCGGCGTCAAGGTCCTGCTGCACAGCTGGGTCGCCGAGCCGCTCGTCGAAGATCGCCGGCTACGCGGCGTGACGTTCGAGAGCAAGCAGGGCCGGCGCGCGATCCTGGCCGACGTGATTGTCGATTGCACCGGCGATCTCGACCTCTGCGCGCGCGCCGGGCTCGAGTTCGAGGCCGACGCCAAGGCGGGTGGCGGCGGCATCGCGCACTGCCTCAACACAGGCTGGCTGTGGGCCGGCGTCGACTTCGCCCGGTGGCTCGAGTTCAAACGCGACGACCCCGTCGCCTACCGGCAATTGATGGCCGAGGCCGGCGAGGCCCTCGGGTTCGCCGAGCGTCCGGTGGTCGGCTGGAGTAATGACGTGGCGCTGTTCCTGGGGCCGCGGCTGAGCGGCTACAGCGGCGTCGACGTGTCGGACCTGACCCGCGTCGAGATCGAATCGCGCCGGCGGATGGTCGCGCACCTCGACTACTTCCGCCGCCACGCCCCTGGCTTCGAGAACGCGTGGCTGATGCTGTCGGCCCCGCAGATCGGGGTGCGACACACGCGACGGCTCGTTGGTCGCCACAAGCTGACGAGCGAGGACTGGAAACAAGCCACCTGCTTCGAGGACGAGATCGGCGTCTCGCCCTCGCCGTCGCAGAAATTCGCCAATGTCTCCGTGCCCTACGGCGCGCTCGTTCCCCGCGACCTCGACAACGTCTTAGTCGCCGGCCGGCACATCGCGTGCGACCCGCAGACCCAGGCGTTCATGCGCGAGATCCCACAATGCTGGATGACCGGGCAAGCCGCGGGGGTGGCGGCCGCGCACTCCGCCACGACCGCCGCGAGCGTCCCCGAGGCCGACGTCGCAGCGCTCCAGCGCGAGCTGTTGGGCCAGGGCGCCTACCTTCAGGACGACTCGATCGGCGCGATCGCCGGCGGTCCGCCCCGCGGTCCGAAGGTCTCGATCACGGCCGACACGCCACTGTTGTGAGCGCCGGCGACGACGATCTGTACGGCCTGCTCTGAGTTCAGCACGCTGACCCGGTCCAGTTCGGCGACGCTGTCCGGGACCGAGTCGGGGTGCGCGCTGGCCAGCCGCCACCGCGTCTTGCCCGACACCGCGTCCTTGCCGACCGCGGCCAGCGCCTGCCGGCTGTTGACAGCGTGCTCGGAGACGAACCGGCGCACATCGTCCTTGCCCCAGCCGGCCTGGGCGAACAGCTCGGCGTGCTCGGGCCCGAGCGCTATGCAGGCGCTGATCGTCTCGTGGATCAGCGCGCCGGTCCGCCGGATCGTGTCGGCGAGATCAAGCGCGAGCTGCTCCGGAACGGTGGTGTGCCGCGCCTCGATGTGGACCACGGAGCGGATCGTCATCGCGGTCACGGTGCTCGCTTGAACATCGAACCCGTGCTCGACGTGAAACGGCGCCCAGGGCGACTGCTCCTCGTTCTCAGCTATGCACGCCGTGTACTTGGCGGGATTGCCCTGGGTGGCTTGATCGAGCTGGTGCGGCCGCAACCCGAACGCGTTGATCGCGGTGAGTCGGATCGCGCGCCCGATGGTGGCGTTGGCGCGGAAGCCCGACCCGAACACGTTCCCTTGGCTGTTGAGGCCGATCCGCTCGCGGATCGGGCCGTTCACCAGGAGCATCGGCGCGGTGCCGGTCGTGCTCTGCCAGATCGCTCGCTCAACGTAACCCTCGAGGTGCAGAGCCGACCACGCCGCGAGCACGACCGGGAAGTAATCGGGCTGGCAGCCGGCCATCGCGGCGTTGATCGCCGCGGTGCGGACGGTGCACTCGCGATCGAGGTGGGGCATCGCCAGCAGCACCTCGTCGGCTCCGCGCGCGGTTCGACCGAGGAACTCGGCTAGGTACGACTCCGTCACCGGCATCACCGGCAGGCCATCGGTCCAGCCGCGCTCGGAGTACTCCTCCATGACCCGCCGGACCTCGTCGATGTCGATGACCGGAAGCTCAGTCAAGCCGCACCCATCAAGACCCGGGCCACGTCGGTGATGACCTCCCGGACGTTCGCGTCGATCTCAGCCCGGCTAAGACTGGCGATCGGGTGCGGGATCATGACCGGCTCGAAGTCGGGCAGGCCGTACATGTCGGCCATCGCCCGCGCCGGCGCCCCGAACGCGTCCGTGCAGATCGACACCGCCGGCACGCCCGCGCGCTCGAGCACGATTCCGTCGGCCAAACTGGCCGCCGAACAGGAGCCTCAGTCCCCGACGCCGGCGATCACCGCCTCGCACGCCTGCGCGATTTCCTTGGCCCTGTCCTCCTCGACCGGCGTCCCGAAGTACGACTTCGTGTAGGTGGTCACCTCGCCGACGTGGTGCTGGGCCCGCAGCTGGGCGGCGATCGTCTCGAGCACGAGCGCCGCGTTTGGCTTGCCGTTGTCGAGCAGCCCCAGACGCAGGCCGGCCAACTCCCGGACGCGCGGAGACAGCGTCGCGGCCCGCGCGAGATCGGACCGGCCGGTGGGATCGAGAATCGCCTCCCAGCGCGGCACAGTGGGACCGTAGCAGCGACTAAGGCGCCGGCGTCAGGCGCCGCCGACAAACAGGCTAAGGCGCCGCCGTCAGGCGCCGCCGACTAGCGCCCCTACCCTCTAAAGTCCCGCGCCGCATGTTCTCCAAGGTTCTAATCGCCAACCGCGGCGAGATCGCGGTCAGAATCATGCGCGCCTGTGAGGAGCTTGGGATCGCGACGGTCGCGGTCTATTCCGAGCTCGACCGCGACGCGGTTCACGTCAAGCGCGCGGACGAGGCGTACCTGCTCGGCCCCGGACCGGCCACCGAGAGCTACCTCGTGATCGACAAGCTGATCGACGCGGTGCAGCGCTCGGGCGCGGAGGCGGTGCACCCCGGCTACGGGTTCCTGGCCGAGAACGCTTCGTTCGCCGCGGCACTCGCCTCAGCAGGGATCACGTTCATCGGGCCACCCGCTTCCGCGATCGAGGCGATGGGCTCTAAGACGCGGGCGCGCGAGCTCATGCAGAAGGCTGGCGTGCCGATCGTGCCCGGAACCACGGAGCCCGTCGCGACGATCGAGGACGCGAAAAAGGTCATCGCCGACACGATCGGCTATCCGGTCGCCGTCAAGGCCGCCGGTGGCGGTGGCGGCAAGGGCTTCCGGGTCGCGCTCGAGGAATCCAAGCTCGAGGACGCGTTCGAGGGCGCGGCCCGCGAGGGCGAGAAGTTCTTCTCGGATTCCACCGTGTACCTCGAGCGCTACCTGCCCGACCCGCGCCATGTAGAGGTCCAGGTGCTCGCCGACAAGCACGGCAACGTGATCCACCTCGGCGAGCGCGACTGCTCGCTCCAGCGGCGCCACCAGAAGCTGATCGAAGAGGCGCCGGCGCCCGCAGTCGATGAGGCGCTGCGGACGAAGATCGGGAAGATCGCCACCGAAGCCGCCGCTGCGGTCAACTACACCGGTGCGGGGACGATCGAGGGGCTGCTCCAGGACGGTGAGTATTTCTTCCTCGAGATGAACACCCGAGTCCAGGTCGAGCACTGCGTGACCGAGATGGTGACCGGGATCGACATCGTCAAGGAGGGCATCCGCGTCGCCGCCGGCGAGCCGCTGTCGGTCTCGCAGGATGAGGTGGTGCTGCGCGGCCATGCGATCGAGTGCCGCATCAACGCCGAGGATGCGAGCAAGAACTTCGCCCCGGCTCCGGGCACGATCGGCGCCTACAGCGAACCGGCGGGACCGGGCGTGAGGGTCGATTCCGGCGTCGGCCCCGGCTCGGAGATCTCGCCAATGTACGACCCGATGGTCGCCAAGCTGATCGTGTGGGACGTCGATCGCGAGCAGGCCACGGCTCGGATGGTCCGGGCACTCAGCGAGTACGAGATCGAAAACCTCAAGACGCTCATCCCGTTCCACACCGCGATCCTCCAGACGCGCCAGTGGCACGACGCCGAGACCTGCCGCGACCTGATCGAGGACCGCGCCTGGCTCAAGCAGCTTGCCTTCCCCAAGCCGGAGAAGCCGAGTGGCGAGGGGCCCGGAGACGGCGAGCCGGCTCCAGAGCCGGTCGAGCAGAGCTACACGGTCGAGGTCTCCGGCAAACGCTTCGACGTGAAGGTGTTCGGCCCACCCGCCCCCCCGCCGGTCGCCGTCAACGGAGCCGTGCCGGTCGCGGAGGGCGCGGTAGCGACCCGGCGGGCGCCACGCCGCTCCGGGCGCTCCGGCGCGGGCGGCGGCGGTGGCGGTGGCGGGGACACGCTGGCGTCGCCGCTCCAGGGGACCGTGCTCAAGGTCGCCGTCGAGAAGGGCGCCGACGTCGAGGAGGGCGCGCTCGTGTGCGTGATCGAGGCGATGAAGATGGAGAACGAGATCACCGCCCACAAGGCGGGCACGGTCGCCGAGCTGCCGATCGCCATCGGCGCGTCGGTGGCCACCGGCGACACGCTCGCCGTGATCAGCGCGGCAGGCGAGTAGCGCCGGCGACCAGCCGGCGGAGCGAGCCCTCGCGAATCGTCACCGTCCGGTCCGGCCACGCGAGCGTGGCAAGCAGCGAGACGAGCAGCAGATCGCGCGCGACGACCGCCCAGGACTCGAGCGGCTCGAAGCTCTTGAGCGGCGCGAAGTGGAGCGGGTAATAGACCTGGGTCATCGCCATCGCGCACGCGAGCAGCGCCACCGCCACCAGCCCCCGCCGGCCGCTCACGGTCGCGACCAGTGGCGCCAGCCAGATCAGGTACTGAGGCGAGAGCACCCGGTCGAAGACGATGAACGCGCACACCGCCGCGGCGGCCGCGGTCAGCAGCCGCTCGCGTGTGGCCGAACCGAGCGCGTACAGCCCCCACACCCCCACCAGCGCGACCAGCTGCAGCGCGCTCATCAGCCCGGCGAACGCGAGCGCCGGATGACCGTCGAGATTGTCGGAGCTGTGCGTGAAGTAGTACGTGAGGTGCAGTCCGGCCAACTGGTGCGCGGCGAGGAACAGAGCGGCGCCGACGCTCTCGATCTGCAGCGGCCGGTTCTCCTGTCCGTGGATCGCCCACCACACCCCGTGGGGGGCGATCACCAGGAACGGCAGGAAGCAGACGAGCAGCACCACGCCGAACACCGCCAGACAGCCGAGCGCGGCGCGCCGCCCCTGACGCCGCCACACGTACACAACGGCGATCGGCACGACCACGACCGGGAACGCCTTCGCCGCGGCGCCGAGCGCGAGGAGCGCGAACCCGGTCCGCTTCCGCTCGAAGTACATCGCGGTCACGGCGGCGATCGTGAGCATCGTCGGGAACAGGTCGTAGCGCGACAGCAGCACGGCTCCGAGCAGCAGCGGTGAGGCCGCGAGCAGCGCCACGCCGCAGAGCAGGTAGCGCGTCTCGACGCGCCGCGCCGCGAGGACGAGCGCGGCGAGGCCGGCCGAGATCGCCCCGCACGCCGCCATCATCAGCTCGAACACCACCATGTAGCCCGAGAAGCTGTTGCCGGCCAGCAGGCGCGGGATCAGGAAGATGGGAAGCGACAGCGGCGGGTACTCGACTGAGAAGTCGCGATACGGGACCAGCCCGCGCACGACGATGTTGCGCGCGTACCTCGCGTACTCCCGCGTGTCCCATTGCCGGTCGAGGCGGTACCAGCCGTGGTGGATCAGGTACCAGGCGACGACGAACCCGGTCGCGGCAAACGCCACCGGCAGCACAGTCCGCGCGCGATTCGACTCCAGGTAACGGCCGGCCGGGAGATCGAGCGAAGTCACGACACGATCCTCGCGGCGATGTCATACGGGTACGTGTACATCTTGATGGGACCGATCCGGTACACGGCGATGGGCCGTCCCAGGTCCGGCGTGGGCGCCGTGACGCTCTCGCTCGAGCGATTGTCGGTCAGCAGGAAGCTGCCCGCGCCCGAACGCGGCGAGTACCAGCTGCTGATGTAGTGCAGGTCGAAGCGGCACAGATGAGCGTTCTGGCGGCAGACGGCGACCGGATAGACCTGCACCCGGAACCCGGTGGCCCACGTCACAGGCGCGGCGTCCCAGTAGCCGGCGTACCCGACGGTGAGGTGCTCGCGCGCGGCGATCCGGGCGATCTGGTCGGCAGCCCCGGTGCTGACCGGGGTGTGGAACTCGGTGCCCTCGGTCGAGACGCCTCGCGCTATCGACACGATCGCCCCGAGCGCGAACACGCACGTCCCGGCGAGCACGACCGCCGCGGCGCGCCCGCGGCCGGCTCCGCCAACGGGCTCCAGGGCGGCGGCCGCTGGAACCACCGCGGCCGCGGCGTACAGCAGGCCGACCAGGTACCGGTCGGCGTGGATGTCGACCGGGGCGGCGCTGAACACGAACGCGACCGAAAGCAGGATGGCCGACGAGCACCAGAAGGCGAAGAACGCGTGGCGGGCCCGGGCGCGCCGGGACGAGACCCGGCCACGCAGCTGCCGCCAGCCGAGCCACGGCAGCAGGACGACCGCCGCGATGGTCACCGCCGCGCAGACCGCGGCCAGAACCACCCTCGGCGTCAACGAACCGCCGGACACGGCGCCGTTGCCGAGCACCGCGACCGACCGTACCCACAGCTTCGCGTTGTGGACGGTCTTGGCGCCGGCGACGAGCTTCGTCGTGTGCAGGCCGGGCTCGGGCGTCACCGACAGCGCTCGCATCACCGTTCGCGTGACGACCCAGGCGACGACCGAAACAGCGAGCGTCGCCCCGCCGGTCAGGAATGCGGGAGTGTTTCTCCTCGCCCGCGCGACGATCAGCGCCACCGCGAATGGGACCAGCGCCCCGATGATCACGAGCGGATCCGACTTGGCGTTGACGCCAACGATCGTCCCGATCACCAGCGCCAGCACGATCAAGACGACCGGGCGGACCTCGTCGGCGCGCCGCTCGAGCCAGACCACGAACGCCCCCAGCAGCGCCAGACAGAACCATGCTGGAGCGTGCTGCGTGGTCGACAGGTCGAGGCGCAGCGTCGCCGGCGAGGCACAGACCAGCAGCACCGCTGTCAGCCCGGCCGCCCACCTGCCGGCGACCTGCCACACCGACCATGCCGCCAGACCGGCGCCGGCCAGCGCCATCGCGTACGGCGTCGCCACCCAGATCTGCCGATGCGCCGGCAGCCACTTTGTGGCCAGGTCGAACAGCAGCGTCGCGTACCACCCGAACTCGCCGAGCACCACGTTCGCGTGCGCGGGCGCGGCGCCGAACAACTCGCCGATCACGGGCCCGGACGCCGCGTCGGCGTCCAGGTTGGTGGCCCGGATCGCCGCGTCGAGCTGGTGCGCCAGCAGGATCAGGTAGATCACGCCGAGCGGCAGCGCGGCCCACCACAGCCAGCGACGGTGGCTGTCGAGCCGGCGCTCGCGGGCGCCCGGCCCTCGAGCAGTGGCCGCGCCCCCGGGCGCGCCGAGGCGCGACGAGAACCCCGGTGCCGGTGACGCTCACGAGGTCCGCCGCCCTTGGCCGGTGAGCGCCACACGGTGCCGGGATGGCGGGGTGCTCCGCGCGGCGATCTGCTCGAGCCGGCCGTTGGCATACAGCAGCGCCTGGGCGCGCGTCCCCGGGCCGAGCGAGGTCGATATCGTCACGCCACCGACGCCCGGCCCGCGTGCGACCTGGACCACCGCCCCGTCCACCTTTAGCTCGGTTTCGAGGCCTCGATTGAGCCGCGCGAGCCGCGCGACGGAAGTGGTGTAGTGGCCATGACGCGTCAGCTCAGCTCGCTCGGCCGTCGAGGCGAGACCGAGCGTCCGCTGGGCCTGTCGCTGGAGCTCGTCCGGGCCCTGCGCGACCGCGAGGAGCGAAACCAGCACGCCGCCGACGAGGAGTGCCAGGAACACCGGCAGCAGCCTCTCGGCCGTCCGTCGCCGGCGCAGGCCGAGGAGGATGCCGGCGGCGAGCGCAACGGCAACGGCCAGCAGAGCGAGGCCGATTGCGGCCGTGGCAATACCGGAATAGCTCATGTTCGGCAGGCAGGCAGAACGCCTCTCCGAATCTGGGAGGGGCGTTCGGTTGTTCGAGGCTACTGTGAAGCAGTCCTTTGCAGCCGCTCCACATTCTCCGCGTGGATCCGGCGTTGCGCCCCGGTCCGGCGACCGGCAGGCAGTGGCGCGTCGACCCCGATGGTCACGAGGGCCTCGAGATACGTGACGTCCTCGTCTAGCACCCGAATTGCGTCCGCTCGCTCGAGCGGCCGGCCATGCCCGGGCACGATCGTGTCGGCGCGCGCGACCAGCGCCCGAAGGCGCTCGAGCGTTGCCCGATAGGCCTCGATCGATCCGTCCGGCGAAATCCACGGGATCTCGACCGGCGACAGGTAGTCGCCGCACACGAGAGCGCGCAGCCACGGGATGAAGAACGCGGTCCCGTCCGCGGTATGACCGTCCGCCGGATGCAGCTCGATCTCGCGGTCGCTCGGCCCGAGCGCGAGACGCCCGGGGACCGGGAGCGACTGGATGCCGGCGAGCGCGAGCGGCTTTCGGTCGTCCACGTACTGCCCCTCGTCGAACTCCCGCAGCTCGCGCTGAGCCTGCCCCGGCTCGGACGCCAGGCGCTCCGCGGTGCTCTCACCGCAGCCCAGCGACGCCTGCGGGAACGCGATCCGCCCGAGTAAGTGATCCCAGTCCGCGTGGGTGGCGAGCAGTCCTGAGACTGGAAAGCCGGCCTGCTCGAGCACCTCCGGGACCGCCTCGAGCTCGTCCGGATAGACGGGCGAATCGATCACGAATCCCTCGTCGCCGGCGCGGACTGCGGTGCACGTCGTCTGCCAGAACCGGCTGATCAGGACGATCAGGTCGGCGTGGACCGCGAGGACTCTCATTGAAACCGCCTCCGGCTCTTGCGCGCGCGTCGCTCCGCTCCACGAGTCCAGGAAACCGCTCGGCTCGCGCGGCAGTCACCACGGCTGCGCATCCAGCGCACCCCTATGTGACGCCGAGCAATTTCATCGCCTCGCGCAGATTGGCGACCTCTGCGTCCGGCTTCTTCTGGTTTGACTCGAGCGTTTCCTTGTCCCGGTTGACCCAGACCACCGGGATCTTGCGCTTGATGCACGGCTCGATGTCGTAGTAGTAGCTGGCGGCGACATGGACCCAGCCCTTCTTGCCGCCGATCCGGCGCTCGCACTCGGCGAAGTGGGCCGGGTCGGGCTTGTAGGAGCGGACCTGCTGGGCGGTGACGACGAGGTCGAAGTCGAGCGGGATGTGGCGGCGGGTTTGCCCGAGCAGCTTGTCGTCGATGTTCGAAATCAGCCCGACCTTGTACTTCTTGGCGATCTTCTGCAGGACCGGGTTGGTCTCCTTGAACGCCGGCCACCGTTGCACGGAGTCGGGTAAGAACCCGGCGCGGGACGGCTCGAGCGGCCAGCCCAGCGTTTTCGCGATCTGCACCGCGGTGCGACGGAGCACCTCAGCGTAGAGCTCGTACGAGCCCGCCTGGATCTGCTTCTGAACCTCGTAGAAGAGGGGGATGAGCTCGTCGCGCTCGATCGTGAACCCGTCTCGATCGGCCTCGGACTTGAACGCGTCGTACGCGCCGGTCTCCCAGTCGATCAGAGTTCCGTAGACGTCGAACGTGACGAACGTGATGTCCTTCGGGATCGCCATCGCGCGGGCCATGATGCCATGGGGACGAGGCTTCGCGCGGTGTCGTCGGCACCCCGACCGCTCGGGTCATTCACTAGAGTGCAGCGGCGCATGGACCTCCTTGAGTACCAGGGAAAGCAGGTGTTCGCTCGCCATGGCGTTCCGGTCCCTTCCGGCAGGCACGCGCAGACGGTCGACGAGGCCGCCTCGGCGGCCGATGACATCGGCTACCCGTGCGTGATAAAGGCCCAGGTGCAGATCGGCGGCCGGGGCAAGGCGGGCGGCATCAAGCTCGCGAACAACCACGACGAGGCTCGCGATCACGCTGGGGCGATCCTCGGCATGGACATTCGCGGGCTGACGGTCCACGAGCTGTGGGTGGAGGGGGCCTCGCAGATCGAGTCCGAGTACTACGCGTCCGTCGTGTTCGACCGCTCTGCCAAGGCGCCGCTCGTGATGCTCTCGACCAAGGGCGGAATGGACATCGAGGCGGTGGCCGACGAGGACCCCGACGCGATCGCACGGCTCCACGTCGACCCGCTGTTGGGCTTCCAGGAGTTCCATGGCCGCCGGCTGGCGTTCGAGGCGCGCGTCGACGCCGACGTGGTGCGACCGGTGGGCGCAATGCTGGCCAAGCTGTACGACGTGTTCATCTCCGAGGAGGCGACGCTCGTTGAGGTCAACCCGCTGATCGTCACTCCCGAGCGCGACGTCAAGGCGCTCGACGCGAAGGTCACGCTCGACGACAACGCGCTGTTCAGACACGCCGACAACGCCGAGCTGCGCGATCCCTCGGCCGAGGACCCACAGGAGCGGATGGCGAAGGAGCGGGGACTCACGTTCGTCAAGCTCGACGGGAACATCGGCATCCTCGGCAACGGCGCCGGGCTCGTGATGTCGACGCTCGACGTGGTCGCGCTCGCCGGCGGTTCGCCGGCGAATTTCCTGGATGCCGGCGGAGGCTCGAAGGCCGAGGCGATCACGAGCGCGGTCGAGGTCATCCTGTCCAACCCCAACGTCAAGGCCGTGCTGTTCAACATCTTCGGCGGCATCACCCGCTGCGACGAGGTGGCTCGCGGCTTGATCGAGGCGTTCAACCAGATCAACCCGACGGTGCCGTTTGTCGTGAGGTTGGACGGGACGAACGACGTCGAGGGTCGGGCGTTGCTGGCCGAGGCGAATCTTCCGAACGTGTACACCGCGTCGACGATGGACGAGGCGGCTGCGAGGGTCGTGGAGCTGGCGGCGTGAGCATCCTCGTCGACACGAACACCAAGCTGTGCGTGTCCGGGATCACCGGCCGCGAAGGAACGTTCCACTCGCTGCGCAACCGCGAGTACGGGACCGAGGTCGTGGGCGGCGTCACCCCCGGAAAGGGCGGGCAGGACGTCGAGGGCGTTCCCGTGTTCAACACGTTCCATGAGGCGGTGGGCGAGACCGGGGCAAATACCGCGATGATTTTCGTCCCGCCCCGGTTCGCGGCCGACTCGATCCTCGAGGCCGAGGACGCGGGTGTTTCGCTGATCATCGCGATCACCGAGGGCATCCCCGCGCACGACGAGCTTCGGACATATACGAAGATCAAGCAGGGTGGCCGGTCGCGTCTGATCGGCCCGAACTGCCCCGGCATCCTGTCTCCGGGCAAGGCCAACGTGGGGATCATTCCCGCGGCGTTCTTCAAGCAGGGCAACGTCGGCGTCGTCTCGCGGTCGGGCACCCTCACCTACCAGATCGGCAACGTGCTCGCCCAGAGCGGGTTCGGCAACTCGACGATCGTCGGGATCGGCGGCGATCCGGTGCCGGGGACGGACTTCATCGACGTGATCGGGCTGTTCCAGGACGATCCCGAGACCGAGCTGATCGTGATGTGCGGCGAGATCGGCGGCGACAACGAGGAGCGCGCGGCCGACTTCATCGCCGACAACGTGACCAAGCCGGTCGTCGCCTACATCGCCGGCTTCACCGCCCCCCCCGGCAAGACCATGGGCCACGCCGGCGCGATCGTGTCCGGGTCACGCGGCACCGCGAAGGCGAAGGCCGACGCGCTCGAGAGCAAGGGAGTGCGGGTCGGGCGCACCCCGACCGAGGTCGCCGAGATCGCGGTCTCGCTACTCGGCGCCGCGGCGTAATCGCCGCCGTCCTTCTCGCTAGGCTCGCGTAGTCCGTGTCGAGCGAGCGAGCGAGCACTCCGAGGGCGCACCTCGAGGAGTTGGACCGCCTCCTCCACGACGTCCAGTTCGAGCTCGCCCCCGACCGGGAGCCGCGCCCGGTGCTCGTGACCGCGGGGATCCCCGACCCGCCGGCGCCGGCGCCACCGCCCCCACCCGAGCCGCCGCCGATCCCAGAGCCGCCGCCACCGCCTCCAGTCCCCGAGCCGCCACCGCCGCCACCGCCGCCCGACCCGGTGCTCGATGCCACCCCCCAGGTCCAGGCGCTGACCGAGCTCGCCGAGAGACTGGCGGCGGCGACGCGAGACCTGCTCGCCGGATATGAGCGGATGCCGGCGCCGACGCCCCCTCGACGCCCCGAGCCCGCCGCCCCCGTGACCCTCTCAGCCGGACCGTTCGCGAACATCGAGGCGCTCCACGAGTTCGAGGAGGCCCTGTCGCGGATGCCCGGCGTCCGCGACGTCGCCGTCCGCGGATACGAGGGAACCGACCGCGCGATCATCGACGTGCGGCTCGCGTAAGCTCCAGAGCATGGCCAAACCGATCTCATTTGCCCGGGGCGCGCCGTCGCTGGACATCGTCAACGTGGACGGCCTGCGCGCCGCGGCCGACAAGGCGTTCGAGGCCGATCCCGGTGGGATGACCGCGTACGGGACGGCGATTGGCTACCCGCCGCTGCGCGCATGGATCGCCGAGCGCCACCAGGTCGCTCCCGAGCAGGTCGTGGTCACGAATGGGTCGATGCAGGCTGACGCGTTCCTGTTCGATGCGCTGGTCGAGTCCGGCGACTCGGTGATCGTCGAGCGGCCCACGTACGATCGGACGCTGCTGTCGCTCCGCAACCGCGGCGCCGACGTGCGGATGGTCGAGCTCGAGCCCGACGGGATCGACGTCGCCGCGCTTGAGCGCGTGCTCGCGGCCGGAGCGAGGCCCAAGCTTGCCCACATCATCCCGAACTTCCAGAACCCCGCCGGCTACACGCTGTCGGCCGAGAAGCGGGAGCGACTCCTCGAGCTCGCCCAAAACCATGAGTTCACGATCTTCGAGGACGACCCGTATGTCGCGCTGCGGTTCGAGGGCGCTCCGCTCCCGACCATGCTCTCGATGGACTCGGGCGAGACCGTGGTGTACGCGTCGTCGTTCTCGAAGACCGTCTGTCCCGGGATCCGGGTCGGCTACCTCGTAGGGCCAGCGGAGCTGATCGCGAAGGTGGTCAAGATCGCCACCCAGACGTACATCTCGCCGAGCATGGTCTCGCAGGCGATCGTCCACCAGTTCTGCGTCTCGGGCGCGATCGACGAATCGATCGAGGTCGTCCGCAAGGCCCTGCACGAGCGCGCGGACACGCTGTGCGAGGCGCTCGAGCGCGAGCTTCCCGACGCCCGGTTCGTAAAGCCCCTCGGCGGCTACTTCCTGTGGCTCGACCTCCCTCGCGGCACCGACGTCGGGGCGCTGTTCGGGGCGGCGGCCGAGCGCGGGGTGCAGTTCGTCAAGGGCTCGGACTTCGTGCTGGACGGCGGCGAGTCGAGCCTGCGGCTGGCCTACTCGGGCGTCACCCCTGAGGAGATCGAGGAAGGCGTGAAGCGCCTCGCCGAGGCCTACCACGCACTGGCCGGCGTCGAGACCGTGGATGCGGCCTGACGAGATCGCCGCCCTCGGCGACCTCGCCGGCGACGCGGCCGCCGGTGCCACCGAGCAGATCCGCGAGGTGCACACCGGTATCGCTCGCCGCGTGTGGCGCCGGGTCGGGCCGGCCTCGATCCCGGTCAGGATCGCCCACGACAGGATCGCTCGATCCGCGTACTCCGCGGCCGGCGAGCTCACGCGCACGATCGTTCGCGCGGGCGCGCAGGCCGTGAGCGCGGCGCAACCGCCCGATTCCCCCTCGGTGCAGAGAAGCCCGGCGGGGCGGGTGTTGGTCAGCGCGCTCAACGGCGCCTTCGGCGACACGCTCGCCCAGCGCGGCAATCCGCTGGCGCTGCCGATGGCGTTCCGCCGGCGCGGCCGCGAGCTGGGGCTGCCACACGAGCTCGCCGCCGCCTACCCGCACGCGAAGGCGCGTCTAGCGGTATTCGTGCACGGCCTGTGCGAGACCGACGAGGCCTGGAACGGCATACCCGCCCGCCCCGCGCGTCACGTCCCCTACGGCCACCGGATGGAGGTCGAGCTCGGCTTCAGCCCGCTGTACCTCCGCTACAACACCGGCCGGCACGTCTCCGAGAACGGCCGCGAGTTCGCCGGGCAACTCGAACGACTGATCGCGGCGTGGCCGGTACCCGTGGACGAGGTCGTGCTGATCGGCCACTCGATGGGCGGGCTGGTCGCCCGGAGCGCCTGCCACTACGGCGCCGACAGCGACTCCATCCGCAAGGTCCGCCACGTGGTCACGCTCGGGACGCCGCACCGCGGCGCGCCGCTCGAGCAGGTCACGAACGCCGCGAGCGCGGCGCTGGCGCGGCTCCCGGAGACGCGCCCGCTCGCCAAGGCGCTCAATATCCGGAGCTCGGGGATCAAGGATCTCCGCTACGGCTACCTGGTCGACGAGTGCTGGCTGGATCAGGATTGCGACGCGTATTTGCGTGACACCTCGCGCGAGATCCCGTTTCTGCCGAGCGCGCGGCACTACTTCATCTGCGCCACGCTGTCCCGCGAGCCGGACGCCGCGGTCGGCCGGATCATCGGCGACCTGCTCGTGCTCCGGCCGAGCGCATGGGCCCACCCCGAGCGAGGTACGCGGATGCGCTTCCCGATCGAGCACTACTTCCATCTCGGCGGCGCCAACCACTTCGATCTTCTCAACCACCCGGCGATCTACGCGCAGATCCGCCGGTGCGTGCAGAGCCAGCGCGCGTTGCCGGCGCCAGTTCCCGCTGGCCGGGCGACTTAGCGGCCGTAACGCTCGCGCCCGAGCACGAGCTGCTCGGGCAGCGCGGTGCGCGGCGGCGGAGAGGGATCGGCGAGTACCGAGACGGTCTCGGCGACGCTCGCGGTGACGGTCGCGACCGCGCCGTCGGATCGGACCGCCACATTCTCGCCATCGTTGGACTCAACTAACCCCTCGAGTCCCGGCTCGATCCCCGCCTCCTTGAGGTAGTGCAGCAGGTCCTCGGCCTCATTCTCAAGTCGCAGGATCGTCACGCTGGCCCCGACCGAGCAGTCGGCCAGCGGCACCCCGTCGATGCGCTCATGGACCCGGATCGGGTGGCCGTGCGGGCAGGTCGTGGCGTCTCCCACCGACGCGCGCACGTACGCCTCGAACCGTGGCGTCATCGCGTGCTCGAGCTTCTCGGCCTCCTCGTGGACGTCGTCCCATGGCACGCCCACTGTGTCGGTCAGGAACCGCTCGATCATCCGGTGACGGCTCACTATCTGCTCGGCGTGCTCGCGCCCCGACGCGGTGAACTCGACCGTCCGCTCGGCGTTGCGCTGGATGTATCCGTCGCGCTCGAGCCGGCCCAGCATCTCGTGCACGGTCGGGGCGGACAGCTGCATCGCGCGGGCGAGGTTCGCGCCGGTCATCGGCAGGCCGGCTTCGAACAGCCAGAACAGCATCTCGAGGTACTCCTGCTCGGCGACGGTCCCATGGGTAGGCGTCATGCGACTGATCGTACCGACCCCCCATGGCATAGCATCGAGGCCGTGTCAGCGCTGCCCCTCAAGCCGCCGATCGAGCCCCAGCTCGCCCGCTCCCGCGCCGGCCTCCCCGTCGGCGAGCAGTGGTCATATGAGCCCAAGTACGACGGGTTCCGCGCGATCGTGTTCGTTGACGGTGACGAGAGCGTGATCCAATCGCGCAGCGGCAAGCCGCTCGCGCGTTATTTCCCCGAGCTGAGCTTCCCAAAGGGCCGGTACGTGGTCGACGGCGAGATCGTGATCGACGATCCCGACGGAGGCCAGGACTTCGACGCGCTCCAGCAGCGGATCCACCCGGCCAAGTCGCGGATCGACATGCTGGCGCACGAGACGCCGTCCCACTACGTAGCGTTCGACCTGCTCGCGTTTGAGGACGAATCGTGGCTTGAGAAGCCCTTCTCCGAGCGCCGCGCGAAGCTCGAGGCGCTGTGCTCGATCGGCATCGACTGCACGCCGCTGACGACCGTGGCCGACGATGCCGAGCCATGGCTGCGCAGCGGCGAGGGCGTGGTGGCCAAGGACGTGCGCGCGCCCTATCGCCCCGGCGAGCGGACCGGGATGATGAAGATCAAGCGGGTGCGGACGATCGACGCGGTGGTCATGGGGTACCGCCCCGGCAAGGAGCTGGACACCGTCGGCTCGCTGATCCTCGGGCTCTACGACGACGCCGGTAGGTTGCACGGGGTCGGGCACTCGTCGGGGCTCAAGGCCGCCGAAAAGCGTGCGCTCGTGTCGAAGCTTGCGGCGTACGAGACCGGTCAACGTGGTCACGGCGATCCCAGCCGCTGGAAGAGCGAGAAGGAGCTCGAGTGGATCGCGCTCCGCCCCGAGCTCGTCGTCGAGGTCACGTTCGACCACGCCAGCGGCGGCCGCATCCGCCACGGGACGAAGATCCTGCGCTGGCGCGAGGACAAGTCGCCGCTGGAGTGCAAGCTCGAACAGATGACCCAGTGACCGACGCCGACGTGATCGTCGTCGGCGCCGGGCTGGCGGGTCTGGTGGCGACGGCCGAGCTCGCCGACGCCGGCCGGCGCGTGATCCTGCTCGACCAGGAGCCCGAGGCCTCGCTAGGGGGCCAGGCGTTCTGGTCGCTCGGCGGCCTGTTCCTGGTGGACAGTCCCGAGCAGCGGCGGGTGCGAATCCACGACTCGCCCGAGCTCGCGCTTCAGGACTGGCTCGGCAGCGCCGGCTTCGATCGCCCCGAGGACGCCTGGCCGCGCCGATGGGCCGAGGCGTACGTCGAGTTCGCCGCCGGCGAGAAGCGCCAGTGGCTGCACGACCAGGGCGTGCGGTTCGTGCCCACGCCGGGGTGGGCCGAGCGCGGCGGTTACCTCGCGACCGAGCACGGAAACTCGGTGCCGCGCTTTCACGTGACCTGGGGGGCGGGCCCGGGGGTGGTCGAGCCATTCGAGCGCCGGGTGCGCGAGGGGGTCGCCCGTGGCACGGTGACGCTGAGGTTCCGCCACCGGGTCGACTCGCTGACCACGAACGGCGGCGCGTTCGCGGGCGTGGCCGGCACCGTGCTCGAGCCGAGCTCCGTCAGCCGCGGGCAGCCGAGCTCGCGCAGCGCGGTCGGCGAGTTCGAGCTAGGCGCGCAGGCGGTGATCGTGACCTCGGGCGGAATCGGCGCCAACCACGAGCTCGTGCGGGAAGCGTGGCCTGAGTCGCTCGGCAAGCCGCCGTCGCGGATGCTGTCCGGCGTGCCCGACCACGTCGACGGGCGGATGCTGAACATCACCCAAACCGCCGGCGCGAGCATCATCAACCCCGACCGCATGTGGCACTACACGGAGGGGATCGAGAACTGGAGCCCGATCTGGAGCCGCCACGGGATCCGGATCCTGCCCGGTCCGTCGCCGCTGTGGCTCGACGCCCGGGGCCGCCGCCTGCCTGTCCCACTGTTCCCGGGCTTCGACACGCTGGGGACGCTCGAGCATCTGATGAAGACCGGCCACGACTACTCCTGGTTCGTGCTCACCCAAAAGATCATCGAGCGCGAGTTCGCGCTCTCGGGGTCCGAGCAGAACCCCGACCTGACCTCCAAGAGCCTGCGCCAGGTGCTCGCGAGCCGCGTCGGAAAGGGCGCGCCCGGGCCCGTCGAGGCGTTCAAGCGCCACGGCGTCGACTTCATCGTCAACCATGACCTGCGTGATCTCGTTCGCCGGATGAACGCGCTCACCGGCGACGACCTGATCGACGCCGGCGACCTCGAGCGGGAGATTCGCGCGCGCGACCGCGAGATCGCGAACCCGTACACGAAGGACCTCCAGATCAACGCGATCCACGGGGCCCGCCGGTACCTCCCCGACCGAGTGAGCCGGGTCGCGAGCCCCCACCGAATCCTCGATCCCGGCGCCGGGCCGCTGATCGCCGTTCGCCTATGGATTCTCACGCGCAAGACGCTCGGCGGGCTCGAGACCGACCTATCGGCCCGGGTCTTGCAGCCCGGTGGCGAGCCGCTGTCCGGTTTGTACGCCGCCGGCGAGGTCGCGGGCTTCGGTGGCGGCGGCGTGCACGGCTACCGCTCGCTCGAGGGTACGTTCCTCGGCGGCTGCCTGTTCAGCGGTCGCACCGCCGGGCGAGCGGTGGCGCACGCCGTCGGTTGATTTGGGGCCTCGCTTCGCTCGGCGTCCCTGGGGCCGTTCCGCCGGGCGTCCATGCCCGGCGGTCGTTACCCCGTCTGGAACGTGAACATCCGGTCGGCGTCGATCCGCATGTACACCGGACCGCTGTCGAGGAACTTCTCCCAGTCCTCGCCGTAGCGGGGCACGTACACCTCGAGGAGCGTCTCGCGAAATCCGCCGGCGACGTCGACCGGCACCGCCCGCCCGTGCACGTTGACCGCGAACTCCTCGCGCGGCAGATGGGTGGCGCTGATCGGCGGGCGGGCGAGCAGGTGGCGGTAGCGGACCGAGTCGGGCGCGGTGCCGAAATGAAAGGCGCCGCGGTAGAAGATCCCGTCGAGCGGTCCCGCGATCGGGCGACAGTCGGCGGTGACCGTCGCCACCACCAACAGGCACATTCCGGTCAGCTCCTGGACCAGCTGCTCGGCGCTGACGCGGCGCTCGGGGGTGGTGATGCTCCGCAGGTGAGGCCCGGCGCTGTCGTAGCTCCGATCGAGGAGTTGCTGGAGCGCGCGGATGTCGTCGGGCGTCTCGTGCACCAATCACCGAAGATACTGCCGGGATGATCCCGGGTGTCCCCACGACGATCCTTGTCGCCCCTGACTCGTTCAAGGGGACGCTGTCAGCCGTCGAGGTCGCCGACGCGATCGGCCGTGGGCTCGAGGCCGCAGGGCGTCCGGTCGACCTGTGTCCGGTGGCCGACGGGGGAGAGGGGACGCTCGACGCGCTCGTGGATGCGGTCGGCGGTGAGCTGCGCACGGTGTCGGTGTCCGACCCGCGGGGGCGTCCGATCGAGGCGGCCTTCGCGCTCGGCGACGGGGTCGCGATCGTGGAGACGGCGGCGGCGAGCGGCCTCGGACTCGTCGATCCGTCCGAGCGCGATCCGATCGAGGCGACCACGTTCGGTACCGGGCAGCTGATCATGACCGCGATCGAGGAGGGCGCCGATCTCGTCTACCTGGGCGTCGGCGGGAGCGCCACCACCGACGGTGGCGCCGGCGCGATCCGCGCGATCCGGGAGGCCGGCGGCCTCGGCGGCGCGCGGATCACCGTGCTCACCGATGTGCGCACGCCGTTCGAGCATGCTGCCCGGGTGTTCGGTCCCCAAAAAGGGGCGGACGACGATCAGGTCAAGCGCCTGACCAGGCGCCTCACCGACCAGGCCAGGCGGCTGAAGCGCGACCCGCGCGGGGTTCCGATGACCGGCGCCGCGGGCGGGCTGTCCGGCGGGCTTTGGGCCGAGTTCGGAGCCGAGCTCGTGCCCGGCGCGCAATTCGTGCTCGACGCGGTCGACTTCGACCGGCGCATGCGCGCCGCCCGCGCGGTGGTGACCGGCGAGGGGAAGCTCGATCAGCAGAGCCTCGCCGGCAAGGTCGTCTCCGAGGTCTCGACGCGGGCGCGCCAGGCCGGCGTGCCCTGCCACGCGATCGTCGGCACGCGCGAGCTTGACTCGTTCGGCGTCCGCGTGCTCGATCTCCAGGCGGTGTTCGAGGCGAGCACGCCTCGGCAGATCAGCGCGGCGGCGCGACGGCTGGCGGAGGCGCTCTAACCACCTCGCCGGCCGCCACTCGCCTGCTGTCGGTCAGGGCCGTCCGGAAGCAAAGCCGCTTCGAACGGCGCGCGTACCGGGTTCATCGGCCCCGATTCGCGAGACCTTGAGCGTTTCAGTGAGCGAACGCGGTGCGCTTCTCGGTGTCCGGACCCGGCAACGGAGCGTCCAGCGAGTCGAGAAACTCGGTTATCTCGCGCAGATGCTCCAGCAGGTGGTCGGCCATCTCCATCGTCATTCCCGCCCGTATCACGATCCGCAGCACGCTCAGGTCCTGACGGTTCTCGGGGAAGCTGTAAGCGGGCACGAGCCACCCGTGTTGGCGCAGTTTGTCGGACACGTCGAACACGGTGTAGTTCCCCACGTCCGGGTTGAGCGCGAACGCGAACACCGGGAGATCCCGCCCCTCGCTGATCAGCTGGTACGGCCCCATCTTTGCGATCTCGCTCGAGAGATGGGTGGCCACATCCTGTGCCCCCTGCATCACTCGCCGGTATCCCTGCGCGCCGAGCGTCGTGAACATGAAGTACTGCGCGACGACCTCGCTGCCGGGACGTGAGAAGTTCAGCGCGAACGTCGGCATGTGGCCGCCGAGATAGTTGACGTCGAACACGAGGTCCTTGGGAAGCGCGTCCTCGTTGCGCCAGATCGCCCAGCCCACGCCCGGGTACACCAGTCCGTACTTGTGGCCGGACGCATTGATCGATTGCACGCGGGGTATCCGGAAGTCCCACTCCAGGTCCGGCTGTAGCGCCGGCGCCACAAACCCGCCCGACGCCGCGTCGACGTGGACGGGTACGTAGCAGCCCTTCTCCTCCTCGAGCTTGTCGAGCGCGGCCGCAATCTCTTTGACCGGCTCGTAGCTGCCGTCGAACGTCGAGCCGAGGATCGCGACGACGCCGATCGTGTTCTCGTCGCACGCAGCCACCGCCTCCGGGGCCTCGAGATGGAACCGGTTGCCTTCCATCGGCACCAGCTTTGGCTCGACGTCCCAATAGCGGCAGAACTTCTCCCAGCACACCTGCACGTTCGCGCCCATCACGAGGTTGGGCCGGTCGGTCGGCTTGCCGGCCTTGCGCATCCGCTCGCGCCAGCGCCACTTGAGCGCCAGCCCGCCGAGCATCGCTGCCTCGCTCGAACCCGTGGTCGAGCACCCCGTCGCCTGCTCGTGGTCGGGTGAGTTCCACATGTCGGAAATGATGTTCACGCACCGCGCCTCGATCTCGGCCGTCTGCGGGTACTCATCCTTATCGATCATGTTCTTGTCGGCGGTGTCGGCCATCAGCCTGGCCGCGATCGACGGCATGTAGGTCGTCACGAACGTCGCCAGGTTCAGGCGAGCCTGGCCGTCGAGCAGCAGCTCGCTCGAGATCAACTCGTACGCCGTCTCGCTGTCGAGGCCGCTATCCCCGATCTCGTGGATCGGCAGCGTCGCCGCGGCCGCCTTCATACGGTGGGTGGCTTCCGGAATGGGCGTGCGCGGGCGCTGCTTGGCTAGCGGCATCGAGGCTCCTTGATCGGCAGGGCTTTCAGGCAGATCATGCCTGAGCGGCGCCTGCGGCGTGCACGGGCGCCCACCACTGCTCGACCCCGTGTCACCACTACGGCCGGCAGCCCGTGATTCAGCGATCCGGGGGCGGCTGGCACCCGAGCTCGATCAGGTATCGCGCGAAGGCGAGCCGGTCGCGATCGGGATGAAACGGCTCGCCGCCGTCCCGGAGCAGCGCCGCGACGCGCTCGAGGTCGTACAGCAGCGCCAGCTTGCCGGGCGGGTCGTCCCACTCGCCACAGTCGTAGCGTTCGACCCAGGCGGACAGGGCAGCCAGCGCCTCGACCTGCACCTGGTCCTGCCACCACCCGCTGCGCAGCGGCAGGCGGTACCGAACTCGGAGCGCGCAGACGTCCGTCCACAGCTGCTCGAACCACATCCACCGCTCCCGCGGGTACAGGCCCTCGTCACACAGCGGCCAGCGTGGGGAGACCGGCTCATCCCAATTGTTCTCGGGCTCGTGCCAGTCGTCGGGCTCGGGGAGGCTCATGACGCGCTCGCCAGTCTTCGCAGTCGCCGGTCCACGAACCACAGCCGGAGGCGGAGTTGCACCGGCGGGATCCGGCCATAGAGGAGCAGCGCGTGTCGATCGGGAAGCTGTCTGAGCGCCTCGGGCGCAATCAGCGGCCGACGCCGGCGAGACGTCGAGCGTGTCGTTCCGCCGGCGCCCGTCGTGTGCGTGCGGTCGCGGGCTTCCTCCTCACCGGTCAATCCGGCGAAGTAGCGGAGCGTCTCGAGGTCGGCGACGCCCGGCAGCAGCATCCGGGCCCGGTGGCTGTTCACGCACGTCTCGGCCTGCTGCCCGTAACGCGAGCGGGCCTGAGCCAGGTCGTGGAAGATCGTCACCAGCTGGATGTTGTGACTGGGCGCGGTCGAGGCGATCTCGGCCAGGTTCGGTAGCGGCGCAACGTTGCCCGCCTCGTCGAGACACAGAAGCAGAGGCCTTTCCAAGCGTCCGCCGGCGAGCGTCGCCCGTTCGTACGCGCGGTCGACGATCTCGCCGAGCAGCGCGAGGAAGATCGGCCGCAGCAGCTTGGACGCCTTGGCGTCGCCGATCAGGTACAGCGTCGCGCGAGCGTCGAGGAGGCGATCGGGCGTGATCTCGCATGAACTCGCCGCGCGGACGACGCGCCCGAACCGGTACGCCCGCAGCAGCGTCTGTGCGGTGGCTTCAATCGAAGTCCGCGTCCGGTCCGCCTGTGCCTCGAACGCGCGGACCGCGTCGTACGCGGCATGGCCGCCCTCGCCGGCGCACAGCAGGGCCTGGTCGAGTTCCCGAATCCCCTGTCCGTGGATCCACCGAACGACCGTGTCCATGCCCGCCCCACTGACCGCGGCGGCGTACAGCAGGGGCGCGAGCCGCTGCTCGGCGGCGACCGCCCAGAAGTCGCCGCCCTCGACACTTCGGCGGTCGAGCTCACCGGCGCAGGCGAGCCGCCACGCGACCTCGAGTGCGCCATCCCAAGTGTGCGCGCTCTCGAGCGGCGACCAGGTGTGGGCGTGGACGCCGGAAAGTCCGAACGGGTCGAACACGAACACCTCGCCCAGCGACGCGGCGGCGCGCGATCGTGGCGGCCAGCAGGTCGGTTTTGATCGAGCTCGCGACCGCCGGACCGTCCCACTCGAGCAGCGCCGGAACCGCGATCCCGGCGGACTTGCCCGACTGCGGCGGACCGAACGCGACGAGCGCGTGCCGGTGCTCGGCGTACAGCAGCCTCCCGCCGTGGAGGCCGAGCACGAGTCGCCCCGGAAAGCGCGACCGCGCGAACCCACGCAGCGGGCGCAGCTCGCGGGCTCGGGCCCACCTGGCGCCCGCGCCGGCGGATGACAAGCCACCGGCGGCGCGCCAGCAGATAACGCTCAGCCCGGCCGAGCCGGCCGCGAGCAGCGCCAGTGCGCCGTAGATCCCGCCTGTGCCCGGGAGACGCGAGCGGCCTATCGGGGGCCACGCAGCGGCCGGATCCGACAGCCGCGACGGGAGGCGGACAACGATGCCGAACAGCTGGTCCAATCCGACTCGCGGCCAGCCCGTACCGAACAAGGTGCCGGCCAGTCCACCCCACAACCACACCGTCGCGGCCACGGTGGCCGCGCACCCGATCGCGACGAGCATCGCGATGTCCCCCTGGCGATGCGGCGTCATCCCCGACCCAGCCTCCCGTCGCTCACCCGCATCCCGGTGTCGGTGTTCGTGAGCTTGGCCTCGAGTCGCGAGCGGTAGTGCTGGACCACGAACGACCGGCTCCCGACGCGCCACAGTGCCTGCCCGGCCGACAGCATCGAGATCAACCGCGACTCGGTCTCGGACAGTCCGAGCAGCGAGCGCGTGAGCGGGACCTGGCTCTCGTCCTGGTGGTAGACGATCCGGGTCGAGGCATCGGCGATCAAGCCTTCGGCGATCCTCGCCGAGCGTGATCCGGCGTCGCCGGCAGCTCGGAGGTCCGCGAGCTTGTGCAGAACGACGAGGTTCATCACCCCGAACTGCCTCGCGAGCTTGAAATTCGACTGGAACCACTCGCCGAGACCCGTGTGCTGGACGATCTTCCAGGACTCGTCGGCGACGTTGATGAGGCGCTCGCGGCCGGGCCGCTCCGCCATCCGCGCGAGCAGAGCGCTCATCCACGCGGTGGCGCACGCCATCAGGATGCCGACCGCGGGCGAGTCCTTGACCGCGTGGAGATCGAGCACGAGCAGCCTGGCGTCAAGGTCGAGGCCCGGGGTCGTCGGGCCGTCGAACATCCCGCGCAACGGCCCCTCACACAGATCTTGGATAGCGAGCGCCGCGCGACGGGCGTCGTGTGCGAGCCGGTCGCAGGTGGTGCGTAGGCGCTCCGCCATGTCCGCCACCGGGTCGAACAGGACCCTCGCGATCTGCGGGAGCGTCGGCTCCGCGACGCCGCTGACCCTCATCGCGTGCAGCGCCTCGCGGAGCGCGGCCGCCTCGATCTGGCTCAGTGGTCCGCCGACCGCGGTCATCGTCACGGCCCGCAGCAGCTCCAGTTGGGCGTGCTCCTCCGGGCGGGAGGCGAGTGGGTTCAGCCGGATCCCGCCGCCCGGCTCGAGCGACACCGGCGTCACGCCGACCGCCGCGCACAGCGGCCCGTACTCGCGCTTGACGTCGAGCACGAGCGCGCGCCGGCCGAACAGCAGCATTCGCCACAGGAGCGTCTTGACCAGCGCGCTCTTGCCCTGCCCGAGCTTGCCGAGCACGATCGCGTTCGGGTCGTCGAGCGTCCCGTCGCCGTACAGGACCCACGGGTCGTAACAAAACGCGCCGCCGCTCGAGTCGCGGCCGACGAACACGCCACGGCCACCAAGGCCGCCGGTGGCGACGAATGGGTAGATGGCCTGGGCGTGGCGGGTCGTGCAGCGGTGGCCGGGTCGCTCGGCGGTCACCGCAACCCCCTGCACAACGGCAGCGTGAACGCGAACGCCTCGGCCTGCTGACCGTACATTCGGTGTAGCTCGAGACGGGCTCGAGCCACCTGTCCGTGGATCTCCGAGCAGGCGTGGCGCAGGTCGTCGCGATCGCGCCCTGAGACCGTCACGAACCCGGCCAGCCGGACCTCGGCGTGGCCCGCGGCAAGCTCGGCCTCGCGTCGCATCGCTGCCTCCTGCGCCTGCCGCTGCCGGGCGGTCTCGGTCTGCCCGAAGCGGTGGCGCAACTCGCGGTCGGCGCTGTCTCGGGTGACGGCGGCCTCCGCATCTCTGGTCGAGCGCTCGGGCGCGATCGGCTCGAACGTGACCGCCACCGTCCGGACGACATTCGAGCGTCCGAGCAGCGCGTCCATGAACATCGGCGAGACGTCGACGCGCGGCCATCCGCCGATCCAGAAGGTCGCGTGCACCGCACCGTCGCTGCAGTAGTGCTCCCAGTGCTCGCGCGCGCCGAGCGGCCACGCGTTCGCCTCGGCGAGACCGTCCCTGTCGGGCTCGGCAGCCTCGACGGCCGCCAGTTCAGCGCGGGCGTACGGATCGAAGGCCGTCCGCAGGGTCCGCGCCAGCTGTCCGCCGCCGAGCGCGCCGAGCACGGTCACCTCGGCCCCCTCGAGCCCCTGTGCGACCCGCTCGGTCTGCTCGAGCAGCGCTGTTGCCGCCGGCTCGTGCCCGGCGACCCGGCGCGCATCGACCTGCACGGCGATCAGGACCTCGTGCTCCTGGGTGGCCCTCGTAGTCGCGCCGATCAGCTCGAGATAGGAGTCGATCATCGGCGTTCCCCGCAGCGGGACGCTCGGATCTCGTTCGTCGTGGAGCCACCGAGCGAGCTCGTCTGCTTGGGCGGGCGCGGTCCGCTCGATCCACTGGATCCTCCTGACCGCGCCGGCAGCGGCGCCGGCAAGAATCAGGCCCCAGCCCGCCAGTCGCCGCTCCTGCGCCTCGGCGTCGAGCAGCGAGAACGCCAGCACCCGACAGGCGATGACCGCGGTGAGCCGTCGGCCTCGATGCTCGCTGAGGACCCCGATCGCCCGCTCGCGGTAGGGCGCATCGATGATTCGCACCCCCTCTACGGCGGTTGGGGCATCCGGGCTGGGAAGTCTGAGCAGCCGCCGCAGCGGCCGTGCGTGCTCGGCCGCCAGCATGCCGACGATGGGAGCGCGCGAGCGGAAGCGCAGCCGTCCCCGCGCGCGCCGAACGCCGAACGAGGCGACGACCGGGAGCCACTCGTCGACGGTGCGACGGCCGACAGGCGCGAACGCGACGAGGAGCGAGGCGGCGACCAGCAGCGTGCCGAGGAACGCACCGGCGGCCGTTGGGGCGCGGTCGAGCACGACGATCGCAGCAAGCGCGCCGGCGGCCACCGCGACCGCCTGCCCGGCGCGGATCTGCCCGAGGATGCCCCGCCGCTCGAGCGGCCCGAACCGGTAAGTGAGGCGCTCACCGGTCACGAGGCGTCCTGGTGTGGCCATACCGGCGTCGAGCCAACGCCGCCCGGACCGAGCTCGAGCTCTGGCATCGCTGCCCAATCGAGGACGGGCTCGGGCACCGGCTCGTCGGCGTCCGAGTCGCCGCCGGCACCACCGCCCGAGCCGCTGCCGGATCTGCCGTCCGAGCCGCTGCCGGATCCGCCGTCCGGACCGCCACCGCCGAGGCCGCCCGCGGATCCGCCACCACGACCACCACCGAGCGGGTCATGATCGTCCGTCCCTCCAGACGGCGGTGCGGGTGGGGCCGGGCCCGGATCCGGCGCTCGGTCCTCGGCCGCTCGCCTCATCGCCGAGGTGACGATCGTGCTCCAGTCCTCGCCGCGGACTCCGGCAGCGTCCAGGGCCGCGCGCGCGGGGCGAAGCTCGGCGCGCAGCGCGCCGGCGGTCCCGCTCGCCAGCTCCGCGAGCGGCACCAGGCGCAGCATCGCCCACGGCGAGAACGCCGCGAGCGTGACCAGCACGGCGCCGGCCATGATCCCGGTGATGTTCGAGTGCCCGGCGCTCGCGCTGACGGCGGCGCCGCCGAGCGACAGGATCGCGACGATCGCGAACTTCGACAGGATCAGCGCCACCAGCAGCTCGACCGCGCGGACCGCCCAGATCCGCCGCGCCGGCCACACCATCGCGGCGAACGCGAGCGGCAGCATCAGCACGATCACGTATATGGCCGCCTCACGCATGAGCAGCTCGATCCACAGCGCGAATGCCGCACCGATCATGAACAGGCCGACGAGGAACGCAAGGAACGGCGATTGGGCGAACGCGCTCAGCCCGGCTGTGACCACCGCCGCGTTCGCGAGGAAGTGGGCGCTCGCATTGCCGGCCGCCGAGGAGATGAGCCCGCACATCTGATCCGAGGCGGCGAGCAGGAGCATCGTCACCGGCGCGGCGATCGCGACCGCGAGCATCGCCAGCGGCAGATAACCGAGCGCGGCCCTGGCCAGGAGTCCGAGGTCCGATCGGATCAACGCCTGGACCGCGGCCGCAAACAGGAAGGGCAGCGTCAGGACGGCCGAGATCGCCGCCATCCGCCAGTAGGTGGACGAGAACCAGGTCGTGTGGAGTTGAGGAGCGGTGGTCCGCCCGAGAGCCCCCGCGGCCTCGTTCAGCACCACCCCGGCTGCACCGAGCACCGCGCCACCGAGCGTCGCGAGCGCGAGCGTGGTCCCGGCGGTCGAGGCGATCGACTGTGCGGCGCCCCCGACCGCCGTGTTGACCGCGCCGCCGACGTTCCCGGTGATGAGTTGCTTGCCCGCCTGGAGCAGCCGGCCGCCGTTCGAGATGCCTTCGCATCCCGTGGCCGTCGGCCCGCTCACCACCCCGGCGGCACCGCACACCGGGTTGTCCGGGCTGACGGCCGCCGCCGCCGGCCCGGCCGTGGGCGCCAGCGCACTGGCGAGGGTGACGAGGCCCGTCGCGGCAATACGCGCCGGCCGCCTCATTTTGCGGTCGTCCCCAGGTGCTGGAAGAAGTTCACGAGTCCCGGCCCCGACCCGATCGCAAGTGCCGCTGCCGCCGAGATCACAGCGGCCATCCGTCCGCGCGCGGCGTAGTGGGGGTTGTGCGCGTGCGAAGCGACCGCCCACATGGCGGAGCCCACGAATGCCCCGATCAAGGCGATCGCGAGCGCCCATGCCTCGGCGCCGTTCACGAGCTGCTGCAACACGTTGCTCCCCGGCAAGCCGGTCGGGTCGGGTTTGGCGGTGACGTCGGCGAGCAACTGCAACATCTCTAACCCCTTTCAGTCTAATTGAGCCAATTGAGTTCAGTGCACCCTAGCAATACTAATTGAGTTCTGCTAGGTTCATTCACACCAATTTAGTCTCAATTAGACTGAATATGACCCTCATCGAAGAAACGCCATCGTGTGGCGTCGGGGACGTCGGAGAGCTGTACGGATCGCTCGCGCCTCGGCTCGAGCAGATCGTGCGACTCGATGTCCGGGCGTCCGACGCGGTGATCGAGGACGCCTGCCAGTTCGCGTGGTGCCGGCTCCTCCACCACAGCCACCGGGTTCACCGCGAGACCGTCATGGCCTGGCTGGCCCGGACCGCCGTCCACGAGGCGTTCAAGCTCCTACGGCGCGACCGGCGCGAACTCTCGCTGGACGTTGCGCTTGAAGACGGCGCCGAGCCCGTAGTCGCCCTCGCCACGCTGACGCCCCAGGAGCTACTCGAGCACCGCGAGCGGATCCGAGAGGTATCTCGGCTGCCGGCGCGTCAACAGCGCGTCGTGTGGCTACATGCTCTCGGGCTCAGCTACGCCGAGATGGCGGCGCACGAAGGCTGCACGAGGCGGACGGTCGACCGCCAGCTCCTGCGGGCGAGGCAAGCGATCCGAGACGGGTCGCGATCGAGCTGAAGCGGAGGCTGCGGCGAGGGCGAGCAGCCGAAGCGTGTCCTACCGGGCCCGGCCGCGCTTACGCCGGCGCTTCTCCGCCTGGCTCAGCTTGCGGGGCTTGGGCCGCGACTTGGAGCCGGCCCGCCTGCCCTCGGCGTCGATCGGAGCCAGCGTGCGGTGGCCCTTGGGGGCGTGCTTGCGCGCGTCGCGCCAGATGAAGAACGAGATCCCGCCGAGCACGACGATCGCGCCGACCGCGATGAAGATCGCGGAGTTCCCGCTGAGCCCGCTGCCGCTGCCGGCGGTCGCGGTCGTCTGGATCGTCGGGGTGGCGGTAGTCGTAGTCGGGGTCGAGACCGTCGGCTGCGGGAAGCCCGGCGACAGCGGATTCGTCCCCTGGGCGCCGGCCACGGACGGCAGCGTGAGCGCCGCCCCCACTAGGAGCGCCGGCACGATCCGGACCGCGGCTCTCAACATCCGCCCCTTACGCGAGCGGCTGTTCCATCGCCGGCGTATTGGGCGCGTCGACGTACGGCTGCTCGTCCTCGACGTCTTCCTCGTGGTACACGTTCTCGGCGTTGACCGCCCAGATGTCATGGTGTGAACCGGTGAGGATGTTGTCGACCGCGCGCATCGCGGTCAGCATCGAGTGGTCCGAGTTGTTGTAGCGGTGCAGTCCGTTGCGGCCGACCTGGATCAAGTTGTCGATGCCGTCGAGCCAGCCGCGGATCGTCTGGACCCGCTCGGAGTACTCGGCGTCGTACATCGGATATGCCTTGTGCACGCGCACGACGAAGCCCATCTTCACCTTGTCGGCCCGGGCCAGGCCGAGCTGCTGAATCTCGCGCGTCGCCATCGCCACGAGGTTCTCGTCGCTCATGCTCCATAGCTCATCCCCCTCGAAGCAGAAGTACTCCATGCCGACCGACGCGTCATTGTCGTTGGGGACCATGAACGGGCTCCAGGCGCGGAAGTTCTGGATTCGTCCAACCTTCACCGACGGGTCGTGGATGTAGATCCAGTTGTCGGGGAACACGTCCTCGTTCTCGATCACGAGCAGCACCGTGAGGAAGTCGCGGTAACGCAACCCGCGCGCCGCGTCTCGGACGTCGCCTGGCGCCTCGGGCTCGGCGATCCCAACGGTCGTGCGCAGCGGCAGGGACGAGATCACATACGAGGGCGTCAGCGTCTCCCCGCCCGCGACGAGCTCGACCACGTGGTTGCCGTCGAAGCGGATCCGCGTCACCGGCGCGTTCAGACGGACCTCGCCGCCACGGGCGCGAATTTCGTCGCGCATCTTTTCCCACATTTGCCCCGGTCCATAGCGCGGGTAGTTGAACTCCGAGATCAGCGACTTGATCTGGTTGCCCTTGTTGCCGAAGAAGGCGTTCTTGGCGGCAGCGAAGAACGACAGCCCCTTGATCCGCTGCGCCGCCCACTCGCCCCGGATCTCGGACGTCGAGACCCCCCACACCTTCTCCGTGTAGGACTTGAAGAACTGGTTGAAGAGCCAACGGCCGAAGCGGTTGGTGACCCACTGCTCGAAGGTGTCCTCGCGCCCCTTGGGCTTAACCGCGGCCCACATGTAGGAGACGAGCGCCTTGGTCAGGTCGACCGGCCCGAGCTTCTTGATCACGTCCATCCCCTGCAGCGGATATTCGAGGAACTTGTGGTTCCAGTAGATCCGGCTCTGGCGCGGCCGCTTGAGAAACTCGTCGGCGAGGATCTCGTGCCAGAGGAGATCGACCTCCTTGGCCTTGGTGAAGAAGCGATGGCCGCCGAGGTCGAAGCGGTAGCCCTCCCTCACATCGGTCCGCGCGATGCCCCCGACCTGGCCGGTCGACTCGAGCACGATCACGGGCTTGCCCTGCTTTGCCAGCAGGTAGCCGGCGGTCAGTCCCGCGGGGCCGCCTCCGAGCGCCACCACGGGCCGCTCGGGCGTGATATCCGAACCCGGAGCGGGTGCCACCACGGGGTTGGGAGTCGAATCAGTCACGAAACCTTTTCGTAGAGCACGGCGCTGTACGCAAGGATGCTGGCGCCACGGTAGTTGTGAGGGGCCGTCGATATCTGTTTGAGCACTCCGCTGTTGACGTCGTTCTGGAGGATCTGACCTAACTGCGCGGCGCGGCGCCGGGCCAGTCGCGTCCAGGGCGCCTTCCAGTTGGTCGAGCCCTCGGTCAGCGGTCGCACGTACAGCAACTGCTGGCCGCGCTTGAGGCTAGCAACCAGCGGATCCAGGTTCGCCGCCGGTTGGGCTTTTTGCAGCCGCTTCAGCGCGTCGACCCAGTCCATGTAGCTCGGGTCCTTCACGGAGCCGAGCGAGGTCGCATATTGGAGGCCCGCAGGCAGGTAGTACCAGGCAAGCGGCGTGGAGTCAGGCTGAGCGTTGACGACCAGGTCGCCCTTGTGCAGGAGCGGCGTCATCTCGCCGCTGATGTCGCGCATGTCGCTCTTGGTCTGCGGGGAGTACGACGACAGGTGAACGACGAACACGACGCAGAGCGCGATCGCCACCAGGCCGACGATGCCCGAGCGGGCGGCGCCCCAGGCCGCCAGCAGAAGGATCCCCGCGAGGATCGGGGCCATGTATCGAGCGACGAACGCCGGCGTGATCTGCGAGGCCAACCAGGCCACGATCAGCGTCCCGGCGATGAGCGCGATCAGCGACCACATCACGGTCCCGTCGCGGCTGCGTCGGTAGCGCTTGGTGAACAGGGGGGCGAGACCGATTACGATCGCCACCAGCAGCGCCACCGTGATGCGATCGCTGCCGAGCAGGTCTCGCGACAGTAGGACCGGGACGCCGAAGCGAATCGTCGGCGCCCACGGCGCGCCCGTGTGCGTCGCCTGGTAGATGAAGTTCGGCAGCCACGGGAGGAACAGGATCCCGGCGCCGACGTAGGCGAGCACGGCGTCCTTGACGATCCCACGGCGATCGTCGCTGACGCGCCAGATCGGGATCAGCGCGAGCACCGTCCCCACGCCGAAGAAGATCCCCCAGCCGTGCGTGTACAGCATCAGCGCTTGGCAGACCGCGAACAGGATCAGATAGCCCCGGCGTCGATAGACGAAGGCATGCAGGAACGCGGCCGTCTCGAGGATCCCGAGCAACGCCATCAGCTCGTACATCCGGGTCTCGGTGGCGTACGCGGTCAGGAACGTGCTGAACGCGAACAGGACCGCCGCGTACAGGCCGGCGCGACGCCCGAACAGGCTCCAGGCAGCCCAGGTGCCCGCCGGAATGCACAGCAGCCCGAACACGACCGACAGCGAGTGCGTCGCCGTCTCGCTGGCCCCGAACACGCTGATCCAGACGTGGAGCAGCAGATAAAAGAGCGGCGGTGAGCCGTCGTGGCGCAGGACGCCGGGGATCGCGCTCAGCGAGTGCGAGGCGATCCCGGTCGTGATCGCCTCGTCCTCCCAGAACTGTCCGCTGATGTACTTGGTGCGGAGGTACGCCGAGATCGCCGTGAGGACGATCAGAATCGCCCCGGTGCTGGCCCAGATCGGCACGCGCTGGAGCAGCTTCGGCTCGCGCACCTCGAGGACCCGAGGGATCCCCCGCGGGGGGGCGCTGACGGCCACTAGTTGGTCACCTTAGTGGGGCATGTCGAGAACACCCGGAAGGTCCGCACGTGAGCGATCAACTTGTAGTTGGCGCCCTCATGCTCCCAGGCGATGATCTGCGCCGGCGTCGGCAACAGCGTCGAGTTCGACTGCGCGCGAGTCTGGAGGATCACGTCCGGATACGGCGGCCCGGCGAGCGTGCTCGGCTCCGCTTGGACCCGCAGCGTGCGGACGCCGAGCTTCCAGGCGACCATCGGAACCTGGAAGCCCTCGGTCATCACCGTGTTCTGATGGCTGCCGCAGTTGAGCACCGCGCTCGCGCCGCCGGCCTTCTTCACCGCGGCGGCGAGGTCCTCGCGCAGATGGGCCTGGTAGACGAGCGCGTGGTGGGTACGCGGGAGGCTGATGATGTTCGTGCCGATCCACGGTGGCACCGCGAGGAACAGCGCGACCGCGACGATCAAGCCGGCGGCGACGGTGAAGACCGGGCCGGTCAGCCGTCGGAAACCTGAGCCAAGCAGACCGGCGAGGCGGCGGATCCAATCAGCGAGCGTGCGCGAGAACCAGCCCCAGGCGACCCCGCCGGTGATCGCGACTGGGGCGGTGCCGAGCACCAGGTAGCGGTTGTTGCCCGAGAACCCCGCCTGCGTCTCGAATGCAATTCCGAGCCACCAGACAAGTCCGAACAGGCCCAGCCCGAGCAGCCAGGCACGTGCCTTGATGCCTCGGTCGACGGGCCCGCTGTGCCGCCACCAGGACGCGCGCGTCCGCCAAAGGCCGAACGCGGCGACGAACAGCGCGATGATGCCCGGGATCTTGACCCGGTTGAGCACGGTCGGCCACGCCTCCTTCTTGAACACGGTGCAGACCGGGCACTTCGCGAACGCGGCGCTGTTCGAGCGGGGATGCTGGGCGCGCGTGACGCCTCGCAGGAGGTGGCCGGAGCCCCACAGCTCGGGCAGGAACCAGAGAACCGGGATCAGCGCGAACAGGCCCACGACTAGCTTGCGGGCGCCCGGATCGCGCCAGAACAGATACAGGCCGTATGGCCCCCAGAAGAACCACAGCTCGGGGCGGTCGAGCGCGGCGAAGAAACCGAACACGAACGCGCGTTGGCGGGCCCCGTCCATGTAGCTGTCGACCGCGATCAGCGCGAATGCGGTCGCGAAGCCCTCCGAGTAGCCGAGCGCGTTGTCGGAGATGAAGCCGCCCGAGTTCACCAGGCTGCCGGCGGCGATTACGCCGGCGAGCAGGGGCGCGATCAGCCGCATCCACCGCTGCGCGTCGCCCGGCTCGGCGGTGCCGGCAACGAGATCGCGCGTCAGTCGCCAGGCGATCTTGAACACCATCGCCATCGACATCACCGCGCCCGCTCGCGCGACGATCAGCCACAGGTCGGGCTGGGCGCTGCCGAACAACGCGAACACCGTCGTGAACAGCATCGGCAGCGGCTTCCACGACGGGCCGCCGGTGGTGTGGAGGTCGAGGTGGATGATCTCGTGTCCCCACACGAGCCACGCCCACGGGTCGTAGCTTGGCGTCGACGGGATCAGCAGCGACAGCGCGGCGATGATGAGCGCGGCCGCGCCCAACCCGAGGTACAGCCGCGGACCGGACAGGCGGCCGGCGAGCGCGCGTGCTCGCGCCGTGACGTCGGTCGACGGCGCCGGCGTAGTCAGCTCAGCAGTGGGAACGGACAAGGGGACCGGGAAGATCTGATTGGTGCCGCGCTCGCCAAATTTCGCACGGCAGCGGCAGACGCGTACATGACCCTGCGCACCAGGCGCCGGCGTCGGCGGCCATTCTAGAGGGCGCCTATCCCTGCACGCCCTGAGCCAGACAATCCTCGATGCCGGTCAGCTCCGAGTCCGAGGCCTGGTGGGGATACAGCAGCGCGGGGCCGATCACCTCGGCGCCCTGCGCGGTCCCGTCGATCTGCCGCGCCTGCGCCGCACCCGCGGTGGGCGTGAACACGATCGTCGCGCCGGCCGGCGCCGGGCCGACCTGAAGCTCCGTGGGGCTGAGGACCTGGACCGCAAGGTGGTCGTAGTCGCGCAGGCAGTCGAGGTGGTTGTGCATGTCGGTCAGCGGGCTGTCGACCTTGCCACGGCTGGCGAGCTTCGTCGAGCCGGCGGGCGCGGTCGGCTGGACCTTTACCGCGCCACCGCAACTCGCCAGCGCCAGCAACAGGACGCCGACAGCTGACAACAGGGCCGCGTGGCGAGCGATTGGAAGCTTCTTAGAGGACATGCGCCAGACAAAGGTAGAGGATCATTCTGACCGTGCTCGTGTACGGAGCCCTAGGTGGGCCGCTGCCGGAGATCGGGATCGTCGTCGCCGCGGCGCTCGCGGCCGTGGTCATGCTGCATCGCGATGTGCGGGTTCAGGCCCTCGCGATGCTCGGGGCGCTCGTGCTGTCCCCGGTCCTGCTGCTCGCCGACATCTGGCATTCCCCGCAACTGCATATCGTCCATCACCATCCGCTCTGGGCCGGGGCGGGCGCGGTGATCGCGCTCGTTGCGGTCGTGGCGGCGGGGTTAGCGATCGGCCGGTGGCCGCCACTGCTGGCGTGCGCGGTGATCGTGGCGCTGCCGTTCCGGATCCCGATCGAAGCCGGCGGCGTCACCTCGAACCTGCTCGTGCCGCTGTACTTCGTGGTGGCGGCCGGCTCGGTCGCGTTCATCGTCACCGGGCTCCGTGAGAGACCGCCAGCCGACGCTACTGAGACCGGGCTGCCCGCCCGCCACGGGCCGGCCCGGTGGCTCGAGTTGCTGCTCGCGGGATACGTCGTCCTGTACGCCCTCCAGGCCGCCTACTCACCGAAGTTCACGACCGCCTTGCAGCAGGTGGTGTTCTTCTACGTGCCGTTCGCGCTCGCCTATTGCCTGCTGCGCAGGCTCGACTGGACCCAACGCCTCACCCGCACCTGCCTGGCGCTCGTCGCCGGGCTCGCGGTGGTGTTCGCGCTGGTCGGGTTCGTCGAGTACGAGACAAAGACGATCTTCCTTAACCCGAAGCTCATCGCGGCCAACCAGGTCCACGCCTACTTCACGGTCAACTCGGTGTTCTTCGACCCGAACATCTTCGGCCGGTTCCTCGCGCTAGTGATGATCCTGCTGGGCGCGGTGATCCTGTACGCGCGCCGGCAACGCACGCAGGTCGTGACGCTCGTCGTGCTCGCGATCCTGTGGGCGGCGCTGGTGCTGACGCTGTCGCGGTCCTCGCTTGGCGCGCTGCTCGTAGGACTGGGAACGCTGGCGGCGCTCCGCTGGAGGGTCGGGCGGGCCGTGTTCATCGCCGCGGGCGTGGTCGCCCTCGCGGCCGCGGCGATCGCGATCTCGCCAACGACGTTCGGGCTCAACCAGGGGCTGAACGGGGCTTCGAGCGGCCGTCCGGGTCTCGTCTCGGGCGGGATCGATCTGTTCGCCGCGCGCCCGCTGTGGGGATATGGATCGGGTTCGTTCGAGACCGAGTACAGCGACCACCATCATCAGATCGGCCAGACGCTGTCGGCGTCGCACACGATCCCGGTCACGATCGCGGCCGAGCAGGGGCTGATCGGAGTGCTCGTCTACCTCGCGCTCGTGCTCGCCGCGCTCGCCGTCCTCCTCCGGCGTTGCCGCGCCCAGCCCGCCCGCGTGGCGATCGCGGCGGCGTTCGTCGCGCTGCTGTTCCACACCCTGCTCTACGCGGACTTCCTCGAGGACCCGATCACGTGGACGCTGCTGGCGATCGGGGCCGCGCTCGCGGTGCGGCCGCCGGACTCAGGCCGGCGGGGAAGTGAGCTCGCCGCTGGCGAACGCGAGCTTCAGCAGCAGCTCGCGTAGCTGAGCACGCTCCTCCTCGCTCAGAGGTGCCAGCAGTTCAGCCTGGGCCTCCCGCGACAGCTCACGGCCACGCGCCAGCGTGGCGTGCCCCTGCTCGGTGATGTGGAGCGCGTACGCGCGGCGATCGCTTGGGTGCCGCCGCCGTTCGACCATCCCCTTCGACTCGAGCTCGTCGATCGTCGACACCATCGAGCTCGGGTCCATGCGGACGGCGGCGCCCACGGCGCCCTGAGAGATGGGGCCCTCCGCATCGAGGACGTTAAGAACGCCCCACATGCGCGTGGTCAGGCCGATCGACGCGATCCGTTCGCCGAAGTGCTTGGACGCGATCAGACCCATCCAGCTGATCAGAAAGCCCGTGTTCCTCGTCAATGCGGCGTGTAGGAGCTGTGGTCCAGGCATCTATGTGAAAAGTATAACGTTCGCACTGTTGACACCAGAAATAGTTTGCTCTACAAATGATGCGTCGCGCAAACGAACCGTTGAGGTGGCAACAAACATGGGGTCGATTACACGCTGGGTCCTCGCGCACAAGAGGATCGTCGCGGCATTCTGGATTCTCGTGACGATCGTGGGGATTGCGACCGTTGGGTCGTCGACCCAGTCTTTCAGCAAGGAGTTCTCGGTCCCGGGCCGTGAGGGGTTCGTGACCAATGACCGGATCGCGCGGATCTTCCACAACGGCGGCAACGACGCACCACTACTCGCTGTCGTGACCCTCCCGCCCGGCACGTCGGCGTCCTCGCCCGGGGTGCGCGGCGGTCTCGACCAGGTCGCCGCGAAGCTGCAGCAAGCGATCCCCGGGAGCCGGACGGCTTCGTACGCGTCGACCGGCAACCGCGCGTTCGTATCCACCGACGGCCGCACCACGTTCGTGATCGCCTACCCGCCTCCGGACAATGAGTCGTTCGGGACTAACACGAAGGCAGCGGAGACGGCCACGGCGGTTCTCGCCGGCGATCGGGTCGCCGGTGCCCCGGTATATGTGACCGGCCTCGACGCGCTCCAGGGCCAGACGGGCGGCAGCAGCGGACCGGGCGTTCTGCTCGAGTCGATGCTCGGCGGGCTCGGCGCGCTGGTGGTGCTCGCGTTCGTGTTCGCGTCCCTCCTGGCGTTCGTCCCGATCCTGATGGCGATCGTCTCGATCATCGCCACGTTCCTGGTCCTGTGGGGCGTGACCTCGTTCACGAGCGTGTCGATGATCGTCGAGTTCCTCGTGGCGCTGATCGGGCTCGGCGTCGCGATCGACTACTCGCTGCTCGTCGTCGTCCGCTGGCGCGAGGAGAGAGCCCACGGCAATACGGGGGAGGCCGCCGTCGTCCGCGCGATGGAGACTGCCGGCCGCGCCGTAGTGTTCAGCGGTACGACCGTCGCGATCGGTCTCCTCGCGATGGTCGTGCTGCCCCTGCCGTTCCTACGCTCAATCGGCTACGCCGGGATGCTGATTCCTTTGATCAGCGTGATCGTCGCGGTGACGCTGCTTCCGATCGTCCTCGCCAAGGTCGGCGACCGACTCGACTGGCCCCACATCCGCAGCGACGACACCGCCAGCCGCTCGTGGACGTCGTGGGCCCGGTTGGTCGTCCGCCGACGCTGGATCGCGGCGGCCACGGCCACGGTCCTGCTCGCCGCGCTCTTGGTGTCCGCGACCAGCCTCGAGCCAGGAGCCGCGAACGTCGACACGCTCGCCAAACAGGGCGATGCGCACGCTGGCCTGGTCGCGCTGGAACGCTCCGGCATCGGCGCCGGCGCGCTTCAGCCGATCGAGGTGCTCTCGCCCGCCGAGACCAACCCCGCCACCGTCGCGTCGGCCTTGCGAGACGTGCCCGGAGTGCACGGTGCGGTTGCCCCGACCGGTTCGCAATGGCGCCAAGCCGGCACCGCGGTCGTCGACGCGCTCCCGGTGGCCGACGGCTCGACCTCTGCGGGCCGCGCCACGATCACGAACGTCCGCACCGCGGCCCACGCGTCGGGCGTCGGCGTCCGCGTCGGCGGCATCGGTGCCGAGAACGCGGACTTCGTGTCCGCGATCTACGGAAGCTTCCCGGAGATGATTGCGCTGATCGCGATCCTGACGTTCCTGCTGCTGGCCCGGGCGTTCCGGTCGCTGCTGCTCCCGCTCAAGGCAGTCGTGCTGAACGTGATCAGCGTCGCCGCCGCCTGGGGCGTGATCACCCTCGTCTGGCAGAACGGACACGGCTCGAGCCTGCTGTGGGGGATCGCCGCGACGCATTCCGTGACCGCCTGGATCCCGTTGATGGTGTTCGCGTTCCTGTTCGGCCTCTCGATGGACTATGAGGTGTTCATCCTCTCCCGCATGCGCGAAGAGTTCGATCGGACCGGGTCGACCGACATCGCGGTCGTACGCGGAATCGGCCGCACCGGCCGGCTGGTGACGAGCGCTGCGCTGATCCTGTTCCTGGCGTTCGTGTCGATGGCGTCGGGGCCGGACACCGACGTGAAGGTGTTCGCCACCGGACTGGCAGCCGGGATCATGCTCGACGCCACCGTGATCCGGGCGCTGCTCGTCCCGGCGGTGGTGTCGTTGTTCGGGCGCTGGAACTGGTGGTTGCCGGCGCGGCCCGCCCGGTGGCTGCGGGTCGAGCCGTCTATCCCGCCTCGGAGGATCGCGGCCGATTCCGCTCGCTGACCCCCACGAGGACGGGGCTATTGCCGCTGCTGGACCCCGAGCGCGTAGTGCTGGATGTCGTTGTCGAGGGCAGCCTCGGACTGGTACTGGCCGGTATGGACAAATACCACCTTGCCGGCGGGGTTCAGAAAGATCGTGGTCGGGAACCCCTCGAGGACCGCGAACGGCGACAGGTCACTCGATGTGACGGGGTAGCTCGGATAGCTGACCGGGTGCTGGGCGAGGAACGAGCGCGCGTCGCTCGTCGAGTCGTTCGTGTCAGCGCCGAGGAACGCGACCTTGCGTCCGTACTGCGCCGAAGCCGCCGCCAGCAGCGGGAACTCCTCTCGACACGGCGGGCACCACGCGGCCCATGCGTTCAGCACGACCGGATAGCCGCGTAGCGAGCTCAGGCGGTCGGACAGCGTGCCGCCCGAGCTGATCAGCCGGCCGGCCTGCGCGTGCAGCGAGGCGAGCGACTCAGGCGATCCGGCCAGCACGCGCTGCGCGTCGGCGGCGCTCGGCGCGGCGATCTTCGGGACCGCGCTCGCGGGGACGTTCCGGTTCATCAGGAAGTACAGGTCGTCGAGGGCCTGCGTCGGGGTCCAGGGGAACTGCGGATGCTCGAGGTTCTGAACTCCCTGATCGCTCAGCAGTTTCTTCAGCGCCGGCTCCAGCTGTCCGTCTACGTCGGCCATCCCCTCGTCGACGATCCGCTCCTGCCCGGCCGGATCGATGAAGAAGATCGCGTCGGTGTGCTGGACGTCGAACGTCTCGGGCTTGTGTGTGAGCCAGTCGATGTCGGGCGGCTTGCCCTGTGGCACGCGGGTGTAGTAGACGCCGAAGAACTTCCAGAGCTGCTTGATCTCCGACTGGGTGCCCGTGAGCATCTCGAAGTCGGCGCCGGTCAGCTTCTTATACGCGCGCAGCCGGTACGGGCTGTCGCGCCACGGATCGACGGTCGCCTCGGCGATGACCACCTGCTTGGACAGGCCTGCGAGGCGCGCGTCGTTGACGAGTTCCATCAGCGCCCCCGTGGTCAGCGGACAGACCTCGTGGCAGAGGGTCATCGAGGGGGCGAGGATCACCCACTTTCCCCGCCATTGGCTCAGCGAGAACGGCTTGCCGTGCTCGTCGATCAGCTGGAGCGACGGGACCGGGCGAGGCTTCTGGAGCTCGGTGCCGATCGCGAGTGGTGCGGGCACCTGCGCGCTCGCGGTGGTGGGGGCGGGTTTGGTGTCGAGCCGGGCCAGCAGCGCCAGCACCACCAGGAGCGCCAGCACGGCCACCATGCCAATGAGCGAAATCAGGCGAAGTCGGCGAAGCGACACGTGTTGCGCACAGTAATACGTGCTGTGTTTGATCTCGGTCTGGACGACCGCGGGCCCCGGCGGCTCGCGTCTAGGCTCGGCCTCGGCCGACTCCAGGGAGGCCTGATGCCCCCGCGAACGGCCCAGTCCGTTCGTTCGGGCAGCACGCTGACGCCCGGCGTGACATCCCGGCCCGATCTCGGTAGGATCGACGGCCGTGACTTGGGGACTCATCTGGTTGATGTTCGCCCTGAAGATCCCTCTCGCCGGACTGATCTACATCGTCTGGTGGGCGATCAAGCAAGAGCCCGACGAGACGTCTTCCCACGACGACGACGGCGGGATCAGGCGGCATCCGCCACATCCGCGCAAGCCGTTCCCGCGCCACCCCCGCCGAGGTCCGCACGGCGACCCGGCGCCGCCGTCGCCGCCGCGAGTGCGTACGGCCCGAGCGCGGACGCGCACCGTCGAGCGCTAGCCCCCGGGGACGGACCTGCAAAACGCGCCAATTGAGCGGCGCGCCGGCGACCTTGACGCGTCGCGCATGCCCCCAGCGTGTCGCACAAAGCTGAGCCACCGGAAACTGGTTGTGATCCATTACCAAATGCCGACGCACGACCCGTAGTCGGGGGGCCGAACTTTGGCGATGGAGCTACCTCCGGCTCAGGCGGTCAGCGCAACACCTGGCGTGAGTCTGTCAGCCCGGGTAGACGGGCGAGCGACCGTCGTTGCGGAGCCGAGCCCGTAGGGCGAGGCGGAGCGGCGATGGTCGCTTAGGCACCCTCCCCGGGGGTGGGGGCCCCAGCGAGCAGCTCGGCCATCTTCTCGGCCGGGTTCATCCATCGCGAGCGTCTGTCGGGGTCCGGCCGCTGGCAGAGCCGGCGATACGGTCCGAGCGTGTCCTGGTCGTGAACAGCGAGGTCGGTGCCTTTCGGGAGGTACTGGCGCAGCAGCCCGTTCGTGTTCTCGTTGCTGCCGCGCTGCCACGGGGAGCGCGGATCGCAGAAGTAGACCTCCACGCCGGTGTCGATCGACGAGCTGCTATGTGCGCGGCGAGCTCGCGTCTCTTGGTCCCAGGTCAGCGAGCGCACGAGATGCTCCGGGTCAAGAGCTTGATCCGGGCCTTGAGCGCTTCGATCACCCAGTCGGTCCGGCGATCTGTGCCGCAGATAGCGCGAGCATCACGAACCGGGTTTGGCGCTCAACGAGCGTCGCGACCGCGCGAGCGGTTATCCGCGCCCATGATCAGATCGCCGCTCCCAGTGACTCCGGGACCGCCCGGTCCTCGACCTCGGGCCGGACGCTCGCTGAGTTCACCATGTCCGGGATCCGACCGCGTCTGCTCTGCGCGGGCGACGGGTGCCGCGTCCGTGCGCAACTGCGACGCTCAGTTGCCGGCGCAACTCGCCGCGCGACTGCACGTCAATCTGACAGATAGATCGTCTCGTGACTGATGCGCATCCCGGGATCGTCAGGGAACTCGAGACGCATCTGGCCGAGATCTGCTCTGGTGACCAGCCCAGCATGCACGCTCGATCTCGCCCACCAGCGAGGACACAACGACAGCGTCGCCTCGGCCGCCGAGCGCACCGCTGCGCCCGCCTCGCCCCGACCGCTCGATACCGCCGCCGACCCCCAGCAGCCCGGATCTCCCGAGACACCGTCGACGGCGCCCGCCCCAACGCCCTAGCGATCGCCCGCGCCGACTCGCCCACCGCGATCCCCCGCGAGATCCGCTCCCGCTCCTCAAACGACAACCGATGCGGCGAATGCGCCACCCGCCGGCGCATCAACGCCGCCTCGTGCTTGATCCGAGACGCCGACGAGTGCGCCAACCCGAACTCGGCCATCACATCCTTCACCCGAGCACCCTCCCGGAACCGCGCCACGATCACCCGCCGCTCCGACACCGAAACCAACCGATACCGCCCACGCTTCCCAGCCAACGAACCCTCCGATCAACACGAAAACACGATCGTGTTGCGCCGACCGGATGAATCCACCTACGTATATGTCAGCTGAATCGCCAAAGTTCGCGCGGGGCGCTTCGGCTGGTTGTGTGCCTCCAACAAAGGCGATTGTTATGCGACACCCTTCCCACGTGCCTGAGACGGCACAGTCTGGTCGGATCGGGCGCGGTCTGGTCGGATCGCGTGAAATATCGTGATATGCAGGTGGTTTGTGCCCCCGCGTCCGTGCAGGCGCTCGGGGACCTTTCTCCGGCAGGCACACGGTAATCCCGCGGCACCCCCGCCATCCCCGACCGCTGGCAGACTTGCGGACGATGAGCGCGCTGGTGTCTGTCCTATCCGACGCGACGATCCTCGAGCTGGTCGACAACGGCCGGATCAGAATCGACCCCTGGGACCCGGGCCTCGTTCAGCCCGCGAGCGTCGATCTGCGCCTCGGCGACTCGTTCCGCGTGTTCCACAACCACCGCGCCTCGGCGATCGACCTGCGCGAGCCGCCCGCGGGCCTGACCGAGGAGGTCGTGCTGGGCAAGGACGAGTCGTTCGTGATCCACCCGGGCGAGTTCTGCCTCGGCCGCACGCTCGAGTGGGTCGAGCTCCCCGACGACATCGTTGCCCGCATAGAGGGCAAATCCAGTATCGGCCGCCTCGGGTTGATCGTGCACGCCACGGCCGGCTTCTGCGACCCGGGCTGGAAGGGCACTCTCACCCTCGAGCTCAACAACTTGACCCGCATCCCGATCAAGCTCTACCCGGGGCTGCCGATCGCGCAGCTGTCGTTCATGGCGCTCGACAGGCCGGCGCTCCGGCCCTACGGAAGCCCCGAGCTCGGCAGCCATTATCAGGGCCAGAAAGCGGCCACCGAAAGCCGTTACGAGGGCGCCCGGCCCCGCGGCGCGAATCAACACGGCATCGAGTAGGCTCGCGCTCGTGCTCACGCTGATCCTTGCCGCCGGCGAGCCTTCGAAGGTTCCGTTCTACATCGCGGGCGGGCTGCTCGTGGTGTGGGCGCTCACCCTCGCCGGCATCGGACTGACGCGGCCGAGCTTCCCCGGGAACCACCGCGGCGAGCGGGGCGTGATAGCGGTCACGTTCGTGCTGATGATCTTCGCGATGGCGATGGCCGTCCACACGAGCGCCTTCCCGAAGTAGCCTCCGCCCCGGAACTCACCGCCAAACCACCGACCGCCGACCGCCCCGAATCAGACGGGATTCGTACAGCGTCGGGACTAGCGTCTCCATTACGACGCGCGGGTACTAAATTGATTGTTGGTATTCCGCTCGGCTACGGCCCGGAAGACCCGCCCCCCGGCCATACCGCGCGAGAGGAGCGCCATGACCACTGAGACGCAGCAACGAGACGGCGCCGGCGCAGCGACGGCGGCAGAGACCCTGACCGTCACCGACAACCGAACCGGGAAGCAGTACGAGATTCCGATCGAGGACGGGACAATCCGCGCTACCGAGCTTCGGAAGATCAAGACCAACGACGACGACTTCGGGCTGATGAGCTACGACCCCGCCTTCATGGCGACGGCGTCGTGCCGGTCCGCGATCACATACATCGACGGCGAGAACGGCATTCTCGAGTACCGCGGCTACCCGATCGAGCAGCTCGCCGAGCAATCGAGCTATCTCGAGGTTGCCTACCTCCTGATCCACGGTGAGCTTCCCAGTCAGCAGCAGCTCGACGAGTGGACCCACCAGATCACGATCCACACGTTCGTGCACGAGAACGTCAAGGAGTTCATGCAGGGCTTCCGTTACGACGCCCACCCGATGGGGATGCTGCTTGCCTCCGTCGGCGCGCTGTCGACGTTCTACCCCGAGGCGAGCGCGATCAAGGACGAGGAGATCCGCTACATCCAGGTGATCCGCCTGCTGGCCAAGATGCCGACGCTGGCGGCGTTCTCGTTCCGCCACAACCAGGGCAAGCCGTACGTGTACCCCGACAACGAGCTCTCGTACGCGGGCAACTTCCTCTCGATGATCTACAAGATGACCGAGATCCGCTACGAGCCGGACCCGCGGCTCGAGCACGCGCTCGACGTCCTGTTCATCCTCCACGCCGACCACGAGCAGAATTGCTCCACGAGCGCGGTACGCAGCGTCGGGTCCTCCCAGGTCGATCCGTACTCCGCGGTCGCCGCCGGCGTGGCCGCCCTGTATGGCCCGCTCCACGGCGGCGCGAACGAGGCGGCGCTGCGGATGCTGCGCCGGATCGAGACCAAGGACAACGTCCCCGACTTCATCAAGGGCGTCAAGCAAGGCGACGAGCGGCTAATGGGCTTCGGCCACCGGGTCTATAAGAACTACGACCCTCGGGCGAAGATCATCAAGAAGGCCGTCGACGAAACGCTCGAGGTGACGGGCACCAACCCGCTGCTCGACATCGCGCTCGAACTCGAGAAGATCGCGCTCGAGGACCAGTACTTCATCGACCGCAAGCTCTACCCGAACGTCGACTTCTATTCCGGGCTGATCTACGAGGCCCTCGGGATGCCGATGGAGATGTTCCCGGTCCTGTTCGCGATCGGGCGGACCAGCGGCTGGATCGCGCAGTGGCTCGAGATGATCGACGACAAGGAGCAGAAGATCGCGCGACCGCGCCAGATCTACACCGGCGCACGCGGCCGCGACTACGTCGCGATGAACCAGCGGTAGAAGACGGCTGCCACCGAGACCTGGACGCTTACCGTCCGCGCCGGCGCGCGCGTCGAGCACGTGAGGTTCGACGCGCTCGATCGGGCGCTCGACGCTCTCAAGTCCCGCGCGACTGCGCTCGCGGACGACGCCGCGCGGCAACCGCAAAAGACCGAACTGAAGCGCTATTCGCCCGCTGAGCAGGTCGTCGCCAGAGTCGAGCTCTCCGGCCCGGAGCGGCGCCTGGCCAGCCGGCACGCCGGGATCGACGTTCACGGTGACGGCTCGTCCGAACCATACGTCGGACGCGTCAGGCGCAAGCCGCTCGAGACACCCGACGGACAGGATGTCTTTTCGGCGCTCCACCGGGCGCTCCAGAATTAGTGAGATATCGTTTACGCGTGATGACGAAGCTTGATCCCATGGTTCCGATCCGCTTCTTCCTGCGCCCGCTTGGCTATCTCGCGTTCGTGCTTGCGCTGGCCTCGTTGTCGGCCGCGGCCAAGCTCCTCGGTGAGAAGGACGAACTCGGGTTCTTCACCGGCCGCCTCGCGGACATGCTCTGGCGGTACCCCGAAGTGACCCGGAGGGGCGTTCAGATCGCGTGGGTCGTGTGGGCGCTGGCGTTCGTGATCGCGCTGCCGCCACTCGACCCGCTGTCTACCCCGTGGGACGAGGTTGTGCTTGGGGCAGCTGCGATGGCCGTCCTCTGGCGCCGGACTGTCGCCGGGCGCCGAGTCGAGCGTTGAGGTTCTCGAGCGCCTGCTCGAGCCCGACTTCCGCCGGGTCGAGTTCGCGCATCGCCGCCGCCAGGCGGTACTCGGCGAAGTAGTCGGGGTCGACGCCGCACGCCGCCGCGATCAGCTCCATCGCGCGCATTGAAGGCTTGTCGTGCCCGTTCGCAAGCATGTTGATGTGGGCGTGGGTGATGCCCTTGCCATCGAGCTTGCGCGTTGCCTCGGCCAGCCCCCGGTAGGTGAGCGAGCGCTCGTCCATGAGAGCCCTAAGCGACTCTCCGAACGGTTTCGTGCTTGGACGTGTCATCAAATGTCCTCTTCTACTCCGGAGGGTACCGCCCTCCCCAGACTCTCATTTCCGCGCCAAACTTGACAGCTGCGCGAACGGCTTGGTAGGTTACCTAACACTGCAGCCGCAGGCAAGCCTCAAGCTCCAGCGGCGCTCCCCCTTGCGCAGGCGATAGACCGGCAGGCAGGCGCGAGGGGCTTACCGGGCCGAGACCTCAGACCTCGCAGGGGGTCACAGACGCAAAACGTCTGAGCGAGGTCCTCGGTCCGGTATTTGTCGTTGATCCTCAACAACAGGCTCATCCCGATCGGCGCCACCATGCGTCGGCCGCTATCCCAACGTGCGCGCGTGGTCCACGAAGCCCTTCCACGGCGAGGCGGCGAGCCTACCAGCGCTTGGGTGGTAGGACAACGGCTCGACATTGGCGTGCCGTTACAACACGAGTGTCGCGCCGTTAACGCGCAGCCAGCGCAGGTGCTCCCGGTACCCGGGGCTGCGCGCCGCGAGCAAGCGCCAGAAGCGCGGCGAGTGATCCATCACGTCGAGGTGGCACACCTCGTGCCAGACGACGTAGTCCAGAACGGGCTCGGGCGCCAGCAGGAGCCGCCAGTTGAAGCTCATCGCCCCGGACCGTGAGCAACTGGCCCAGCGCGTGCGCTGTCCGCGGATCGTGAGCCCCGAATACGACGTGCCCGCGAGTGCGCACGCCTGCTGCAGACGCGGCTCGATCTCGGATCGCGCGGCGCGGCGGTACCAGCGCTCGAGCGCCGGCGTCCGCACCTCCCCGTCGGGGACGAGCAGCACGTCGCCGCGTCTCGTCACCCGCGAACGCCCGGCCTCGCCTCGAAGGGCAAGCGTGCGCCCCAAGTACGGGACCGTATCGCCCCGCGCTGCGACGGCGGCGCGCGCCCCTTCGAGTTCGGCGACTCGCCGCTCGATCCAGGGCCGGAGCTCGCGGATCGCCGCCGCCGCCTCGCGCTCGGGGGCTCGGCGCGGCAGCACCACCTCGATCCCGCGCGTGAGATCGACGGTCACGCGCACGCGGCGAGCCCGATCCGAGCGACGTACCTGGTAGACGACCGGTTCCACGGCGTGACAGGGTACGGTCCGTTTCCGACGGCAGGATCTCGCCGGCGCGCGCACCATGAGCTCCTTTCCCCTCCTGACCGAGCCGCTCACCGACGACACGGTCGTCCTGCGCGACTACGCCGAACGCGACATCCCCGAGATCCTGATCGCCCACCAGGACGACTCTCGGATGCACCTGCTCACGGGGGACGACCGCCCGCCGAGCGGAGCCGAGCTCGGGCGCGCCGCCGAACGCGAGGCCGCCGAACGCGCGATCGGGGAACGCGCCACGCTGACGATCGTGGAGCGAGGCTCCGACACGTGTCGTGGCCAGATCCGGGTCTATCCGGTCGACTGGGACCAGTCCCGCGCCGAGGTCGGGATCTGGCTGGCGCCGCAGGCCCGGGACCGGGGGCTCGGACGCCGGGCGCTCAGGCTCGCCGGCGAATGGCTCATCGGACCCTGCGGCCTCGCCCGCGTGGAGCTGTTCACCGAGCCGGACAACGCGCCAATGGTTAGCGCCGCACAGGCGGCCGGGTTCGTCCGCGAGGGCATCCTGCGCGAATATCTCCGCAGGCGCGGCAAGGGAGTCGACGTCCTGATCATGTCCCTGATCCCCGACGACGTGTGATCGCAGTGCCGCCGTACTGGCGCGTGAAGCTCCCGCCCGGTGTCCGCTCGCCGTTCGAGGTCTACGTCAACGGCGTGCGCCAGGAGCTGGGCGTCGACTACCGGATCTCATCCGGCGAGCTGCTGTTCGAGCGCGAGCTCGTCCGCCAGAAGCTGAGCGGCTGGGCGTGGTTCCTTGGCTTCTGGGGGATCGGAACCTACAAGCGCAACGACGAGATCGACGTGCGCTACGAGGTCGACGGGCAGCCGCGGCTGGCCCACGCGCTCGAGGTCATTCCGCCGTCGACGTCCTGACGACCTCGCGCCGCACCCACGGTTGCAGCAGCCGCAGAGCGGCCAGAATCGCGCGCGTCGCGGGAGAGCGGTTCAGCGTGTAGAAATGGATGCCGGGCGCGCCGCGGGCGAGCAGCTCGGCGCACTGGAGCGTCGCGTATGACACGCCGAGCTGAAGTACCTCGCCGGGGAACGGAGCCCGCGCCTCGAGCTGGCGGAGCAGCGTCTCCGGGATGCACGCGCCACACAGGCGCGTGATCGTCTTGATCTGGGCCACGTCGGTGATCGGCATGATCCCGGGGAGGATCGGGACGTCGATCCCGGCCGCGCGCGCCTCGTCGACGAACTGGAAGTAGACGTCGTTGTCGAAGAAGAGCTGCGTGATCAGGAACGAGGCGCCGGCCTCGACCTTCCGCTTGAGGAAACGCAGATCGCTGGGTTTGTCGGGGGCCTCAGGATGAATCTCCGGGAAGCAGGCGGCGCCGATGCTCATCGGATACCGCTCGTTGATCAGCGCGGCGAGCTCGCTCGAGTACCTAAACCCACCCGGATGCGGCCTCCACTCGGTCTCGCCCCGCGGCGGGTCGCCACGCAGCGCGAGCACGTTCTCGATCCCGGCGTCGGCGAGGCTGTCGAGGATCACGCACAGCTCGTCGCGGGTCGCGCCGACGCAGCTCAGATGCGCCATCGCCTCGATGCCGAGCTCTTGCTTGATCCATTTGGTGAGCTCGAGCGTCAGGCCGCGCGTCGAGCCGGCCGCTCCGTACGTCACCGACACGAAATCGGGCTCGAGCTCGCGCAGCGCCCCGAGGGTCGCGCGCAGGTTCTGCTCGCCTTCGTAGGTCTTGGGCGGGAAGAACTCGAACGAGAAGATCGGCTCCTCGGCCGTGGCGAGAATCTGATCGATCCGCATCCCCCCGGCACGATAGCAACCTTGACAAGACTGTGTCAAGGTTCACCTCGAGATCACTTCCCACGTGGCCAGGTCCCCCTCCGACTCGCGCGAAATCCGCCCTTGAAGCTCGAGGTGGCGGAGGTAGCAGAGAGTCTCCTGCAGCCTCCATCCGGTGTTGGTCTCGGTCAGTTCCTCGCCGTACACGCTCGCCGCGATCTCGACCGCGGTCTTCGGTTCGTGCAGCACCGCGGCGAGCACGGATTCGAGCCGTGAACGCACGAGCGTGCGATTGGCCTCGATGTGGCGGTGGACGTCGATGAACGGTTTGCCGTGGCCCGACAGGGCCAGACGAGCCCCGAGCTCGTCGGTCACATCCAGCGAGCTGAGGAACTCGCCGATCGGGTCGTGCGTCCAGCCGTAATCGAAGTACAACGAGATGCGCCCGAGGATGTGATCCCCGGAGATCAGCAGCCGCCGCTCGGCCTGGAACAGGCAGACGTGCGACGGCGCGTGCCCCGGAGTCTCGAACACCCGCCAACTGCCCAGGTCGGTCTCGATCTCGACGCCCTCCACCACCGGCCGGTCGGGCTCGATCACGCGCGCGATCCCGGACGCCATCCCCCGCGACCGCTCGGCATATCGCTGCAGCACCGCTTCGGGCACCCCGCTCTGACGGCCGATCTCGAGCCTGCGCGCGAGCGCGAGCTCAGGATCGGTGGCGGTCGCAAAACCGTGCTGGTGGTTGGGATGCAGCCAGAACTCGCATCCCGCCCGGTCGCGGATCGTCGCCGCCTGACCCCAGTGATCGATGTGCGCGTGGGTGCACACGAGCAGCCGCACCATCTCCACGCTCAGACCCACCTGGGACAGCGACCGCTCGAGCTCCGCCATCGACCCGGGCTCGTGCATCCCGGTGTCGACCAGCACCACGCCGTCTCCGGCCGCGATCGCCCACGCGTTGCAGTGCGGGACCCCCGGGAGCGGCAGCGGGAGCCGTAGCCGCCACAGGCCCGGTATCACCCGCTCTCCGCGGCCCAGCTCCTGTCGGCGAGGCATGCCCGCGCACGATATTCCTCGCCCACCTAGACTCGGCGCCCGCATGTCCAGCGCAGACGTCGCCACGCGCTACTTCGACGCGCTCGCCGCGCGCGATATCGACGCCGCGGTCGCCGTATGGGTGCCGGGCGGGGTCGAGCGCATCGTCGGGCAACGGGAACTGACCGCTCCCGCGGACATTCGCGCTCTCCTGGGCGAGCTGTTCGGCGCGTTTCCCGACCTGCGCTACGAGCTGCTAGACGTGACCGCCGCCGAGCACCGCGCGGCCGTGCGCTGGCGGGCCTCCGGCACGTTCGCCGGCCCCGCCGCGTTCCAGGGCTTCGTCGCCAACGGCGCTCACCTCGACATGGAGGGGTGTGACGTCCTGACGGTGAACGCCGAGGACAAGATCGAGCACCTCGACGCCTACATCGACAGCGGCGACGTCGCCCGCCAGCTCGGCGTGCTTCCGCCGACCGGCTCGCGGGCCGAGACGAACCTGACCAAGCTCGCGAACGCCCGCACCCGAGCCCGCGCCTGGATCCAGGGGTCAGAACCCGAGCGAATCGCCGAGGGGGTCTGGCTCGTCCGCGGCGGCATCCCGAAGGTGATGAACGTGTATCTGATCGAGGACGAGGGCGGCGTCACAGTGTTCGACTGCGGGGTCTCGGACATGACCGCGCCACTGGCCGCCGCCACCGCGCGTCTCGGCGGGATCAAGCGAATCGTGCTCGGCCATGCCGACGCCGATCATCGCGGCGCGGCGCCCGGCCTGGACGCGCCCGTGTACTGCCATCCGGCGGATCGCGCGGCGGCCGAGTCCGCGGACTCCTACCGGGACTACTGGGACCGTTCGAAGCTGGGTCCGCGCGGTCGCACCGTCCTCTGGCGGTTGATCCAAACCTGGGACGGAGGGCCGGTCGAGATCGCCGGCACGGTGGCCGAGGGCGACGAGGTTGCCGGCTTCAAGGTCGTCGACCTCCCCGGGCACGCGCCGGGGGAGATCGCGCTTTTCCGCGAGTCCGACCGCCTCGCGCTCGTCTCGGACACGCTGTACACGCTCGACCCCCAGAGCGGGCGCCGGCAACCGGCGCGCGTCCCCCACCCGGCCTTTAACCAGGACACCGAGCAGGCCCGGGCGTCGATCCGGAAGCTCGCGGCGCACGACCCCGCCGTCGTCTGGGCCGGACACGCCGACCCCGTGACCGGCGACGTCGGCGCGCAGCTCGCCGAGGCCGCCGACGCGCCCGCTCCGTGACGACCGTGGCCAAGCGCAACCGCAAGCAGCGCGAGAAGCTCGCCGTCCCGACGGCCGAGTACCGCGACGCCGACGGGAACGTGCTGAGATTGCGCGGGTCCCTGACCGCCGGCTCCAGAACGCGCTACGCCGACACCGTCGCCGGCGGCCTCGAGCGCGAGGACGCCTGGCAGCGCGCGACCGAGCTGATGTTTGAGTTCCTCGCGGTCTCGTGGACGATCTCGGGCCTTGAGATCACAAGGCAGAAAGAGCTGCTCGGCCGGTACCGGATGGCCACCGCCGACGAGCGGCAGTTCGTTCGCGACGCACTGCGCGAGCACGTCACAGAGCACTTCCCGGAGCTCCAGGCGCCGTGATCGACGCCGACGCATTCGCCACGCTCCTGTGCGACTGGTGCCTCGACGTGCGCGAGCGCGACTACGTGCTGGTCTTCACCACCACGCTCGCTGCGCCGCTGGTCCGTGCGCTCCACCGTGCGCTGATCATGCGCGGGGCGTGGGCCCCGGGGCTTCGCATCGCCTTCCCCGGGCTTGCCGAGGACTTCTACGAACTCGCATCCGACGATCTGCTGGACAACTTCGCGCCTCAGGACCTCGCCGAAATGGAGCGGATTGACGCGTACCTTCGTATCGACGCGCCCGAGAACACCCGCGCGCTCGCGGAGATCGATCCGGCGGCGCTCGCCCGTGCCGCCCGTGCGCGCTCGCCGATCCAGGAGGTACGCCTGGGCAAGCGGTGGTGCGGCACGCTGTGGCCCACGTCAGCGCTCGCCCAGGAAGCCGGGATGAGCGACGACGACTACGCCGCGTTCGTCGAGCGGGCGCTGTTCCTCGACCGGCCGGACCCAGTGGCCGCCTGGCACGAGCTGTCAGATCGCCAGCAACGGATCGTCGACCGCCTGATGCCCGCCCGCGAGATTCGGATCGAAGCCGACGGAACCGACCTGCGCCTGCGCGTCGACAGTCGTACCTGGATCAACTCCGACGGCCGGCGCAATATGCCGAGCGGCGAGGTGTTCACCGGGCCGCTCGAGGACTCCGCCAACGGGACGATCCGCTTTGCGTTGCCGTCGAATCCGCGCGGGGCCTCCGTCGAAGGCGTGGAGCTCACGTTCGAAAACGGCAAGGTCACGAAAGCCACGGCAGAGCGGGGCCAGGACTACCTCGACGCGGCGCTCGCCACGGACCCCGGTGCGCGCTTTCTCGGAGAGCTTGGGATCGGGACCAACTTCGGCATAGACCGCGCGACCGGCTCGATCCTGCTCGACGAGAAGATCGGCGGCACCGTCCACCTCGCGCTCGGTCGCTCGTATCCCGAGACCGGCGGAACCAACGTCTCGGCCCTGCACTGGGACCTGATCTGCGATCTGCGCGACGGCGGCCGGCTGACCGCCGACGGCGAGCCGATCGCGCTCGAGCGGGAGTAGACGGCATGTCCGGGGTCCGCGAGATGGCCGATGCCTTCCACGAGCGCTGGCTGGCGACGCACCCGTTCGCGGCCAGCATCTACGGGGTTCCCGGTTACGACGGCCGGGTGCCCGATGACAGCGAGGCGGGCGAGGCGTCCCGACGCACCCAGCTAGAGCTGACGCTCGCCGAGGCGGACAGGCTGGATTCCTCGACGTTGCCGGAGGCAGACGCGATCACGCTCGCGTGCCTGCGCGAGAACGCGGCGGGGGAGCTGCGGGATCTCGACGTCCGGCTGATCGAGCACACGGTGACGGCGATGCCGTTCAGCGGTCCCTCCGAGTTGCTCGCCACCGTGGCACGTACGGTGCTCGCCGACGAGCAGGCTGCTCACGATTATCTCGAGCGCCTCCGCGCCGGTGGGACTTGGATCGACCAGCAGGCCGAGCGGCTGCGAATCGGCGCCGCCAAGGGGCGCCTGCCGGTGGCGCCGCTCGTCCAGGAGGCGATCGAGTGGGCGGAGTACGTGCTCGAGCCCGCGGTTCCCGAGGCCCTGGCCACCCCCGAGCCTCCGGCGGGATGGCGCGGTGAGGCGGGCTGGCGCCAGCAGCGGGACGCGCTGGCGGCGGACGTCGTGAGGCCGGCACTGATCCGATGGCTCGAGCTGCTGCGAGAGCTCATGCCACGCGCTCGCTCGGGCGACGAGCCAGGGCTTGTGTATGTGCCGGACGGCGAGACCGACTACGCCCTGTGCGTGCAGTCGGCCACCACGCTGCCGCTCGCTCCCGAGGAGATCCATCGGATCGGGCTGAGCGAGATCGAGACGCTCGAGGCCGGCGCCGCCGAACTCGGCGGTGAGCTGAACCTGCATTCCCTGCCCGAGATCTATCAGGCGTTGCGGGCATCGTCCGGGAGTCGGTCTCCATCGGACGCGATGGCAGCGGCGACCGCAGCAATCCGTCGTGCCGAAGCGCGCATCGGCGAGCGCGTCCCGCCGCCACTGCCGCCTCCGTGCGAGGTGACGCCTATGCCCGACGTGGTCGCAGCGAGCGGGATGGCGCCCCACTACACGGCGCCGGCGCTCGACGGCACCCGGCCCGGAACCTTTTGGTTCAACCTGGAACGACCGACGGCGGGAACCGGTTGGGATCTGGAAGGGGTGGCCTTCCACGAGGGCGTGCCGGGCCACCATCTCCAGATCGCCCGGCTCCAGATGCTCGACGACTTGCCCGCCATGCAGAGGCAGCGTGGCCACACGGTCTACCTCGAAGGCTGGGCGCTCTACGCCGAGCAACTCGCCGGGGAGATGGGCCTATACATCGACACCGAGAGCCTGCTCGGCATGCTCGCGCCGGCGCTGATGCGTGCCGCGCGCCTGGTCGTCGACACCGGGCTCCACGCGCTCGGCTGGAGCCGCCTGCAGGCAGTCGAGTTCATGGTGGCCCATGTGCCGATGCCCGAAGCGTTCCTGGCCAATGAGATCGATCGGTACATCGTGATGCCGGGGCAGGCTCTCTCCTATCTGATCGGGAAGCGGGAGATCCTGCGCCTGCGGGACGACGCAAGCCGGCGACTCGGCCCGCGATTCACGCTCCCCGACTTCCATGCCGTCGTCCTCGACAGCGGATCGCTGCCGATGCCGGTGCTCGAGGAGAAGATCCGCAGCTGGCCGGGCGCCGGCCTCGCGGCCCCGTAACGAGCCGGCGTTGGGCTTGCAGTAGCTTCCGAGGCCGAAATGCGCCGAACCAAGATCGTCGCCACTATCGGACCGGCGTCTCGCGACCTCGAGACGCTCACTCGCATGGCTGAGGCCGGCATGGACGTCGCGCGTCTGAACTTCTCGCACGGCAACCGAGAGATCCACGCCGAGAACGCCGAGCTCGTGCGCCGGGCCGCGTCCGCCGCGGGTAAGCAGGTCGCGATTCTTCAGGACCTTCCCGGCCCAAAGCTGCGCATCGGCGCGCTCAAGGACGACATCGCCGAGCTCAAGCCGGGGGAGAAGCTCGTGCTCGTCTGCGGCTCTACCGAGCCCGGTGACGGCGAGGTGATGTCGGTGAGCTGGGGCGGCCTTGCCGGCGCGGTCGATCCCGACGACGTGATCTATCTCGCCGACGGAGCGATCCGGCTGCGCGTCAACCAGGTCCGGGAAGGCGCCGGCGAGGTCGAGACCGCGGTCGAGGTGGGCGGCACGGTCGCCTCGCGCCAGGGTCTCAACATTCCGGGCTCGACCCGCGGGCTGCCGGCGGTTCCCGAGGAGGACCTCGAGATGCTGCGGTTCGGCGAGTCGATCGGCGTCGACCTGGTCGCGCTCTCGTTCGTCCGCACCGCCGAGGACGTGACCAGCGTGCGCCGGCATACGCGCCTGCCGCTGATCGCCAAGATCGAGAAGCCCCAGGCCGTCGACGCCGCCGAGGAGATCATTCGCGCCGCCGACTGCGTGATGGTCGCCCGCGGCGACCTCGGGATTGAGCTCCCGATCGAGGACGTCCCGATCGTCCAGAAGCAGCTGCTCCGGATCGCCGGCCGGCTCGCCCGCCCGTCGATCACCGCCACCCAGATGCTCGACTCGATGGTCAACTCGTCGCGCCCGACGCGAGCCGAGGTCGCCGACGTCGCCAACGCGATCCTCGACGGCACCGACGCGGTGATGCTCTCCCAGGAGACGGCGATCGGCGCCTGGCCGGTCAACGCGGTGCAGATGATGGCCTCGGTCGCCGAGCGGACCGAGCACACGCTCCCGTACCGAACGTGGAACGAGGAGCGCGTGCGCCGCGATGCCCGCGACCCGGCGTACACGGTCGCCTACAGCATGTGCGCGGCCGCGCGCGATCTGCACCTGGCCGCCTTGGTAGTGCCGACGCTGTCGGGCCGCTCGGCGCGGCTGATCTCAGCGCACCGCCCCCAGGTCCCGATCTACGCGCTGTCGCCGGGTAAGGAGACCGTGCGCCGCTGCAGCCTGATGTGGGGCGTGCAGGCCTCCTCGATGCGCCGGCACGAGGTCACCGAGGCGCTGATCGCGGACTCGGCGCGCCGCGTGGTCGAGCTCGGCTGGGTCAAGCCGGGGGCGCGCGTCGGGATCACCGCCGGCCTCCCCAGCGGTCGCCCCGGGACCACCAGCCTGATGCAGATCCAGCGGGTTTAGTAGGGCCGCCTTCGGCGGCATCCGTGGGGCCGTTCCGCCGGGCATCCATGCCCGGCGGACTCACGGATCGCATCCCTCCCGGTCCGCAACCAAGTCCCGGCCCGGCCAACCCCGACAGCTCAACACTCGCCGCCCCGCCGGTGCCGAATGCATATTCGTGCCGCTCTAGCGACGAAACCCTGACACTCGAGTCCGCGCCGGCCGTCGAGTGAGCCGTTAGCGGGGTGACGAGGCCGCGGTCGCTACATCTGCGTCACTCGCCGGCGTCGCAGGGTCTAGTGGCGAGGTATTCGCCCGATCAGGCGGCCGCGCGCGAGTAGAACTCGGCCTCGAGCTCCCCGAGCTCCGTTGCCGGCGGGTCGTCGTAGAACCACTCTCGCGCAATCCGATGGAAGTTCCCGCGCGCGTGTAGCTGCGACAGCACGGCGAGCGTGAGCACCTCCATGCGCCGGCCGAAGATGTGGTCGGGCGGCGCGGACTCGTGGCGGAGCTGACCGAAGTACTCAGAGCGCGGATCGCTCATGTCGATCAGCACCTGGGTGGCGTAGTCGGGGGTCAGCTCGGTGTACTGATCGACCGTGTACCACGACGTCGCCGCGCGGAAGTGCGCGAGCACCCGCTGCGGATCGAATTTCTCGGGCTCGGGGAAGAAGCCGATCTCCGCTCCGAGCCGCATGATCGTGTCGGTGTCGCTCTCGATGATCGCGCGCGCGACCCGGATCTCGAGCTCGACGGCGCCCGGCGGCATCCGCTTGAACAGCCCGAAGTCGTAGAACACCATGCGTCCATCGTCGAGCAGCATCGAGTTGCCCGGGTGCGGGTCGCCCGAGAACTGGTGGTGGCGGTACAGGCAGCCGAAGTAGAAGCGGAACAGGATCTCGCCGATCCGGTCGCGCTCGTCGTGGGGATAGCTCTTGAGGTCCTCGAACCCGGTGCCCGAGATGAACTCCGAGACCAGCATCCGCTCGCGTGACAGGGAGGTCACGACCTCGGGGATCACGATGAACGGGTGGCCGCGGAAGATCCGCGCGAGCGTGCGCTGATTCTGGGCCTCGAGCTCGTAGTCGAGCTCGTCGTGGATGCGCTCGGAGATCTCGCGGCCGATCGACTGGGGATCGAGCCCGGGCGCGATCCGCTTCGCCAGCCGTAGGATCAACCCGAGGTTCTGCATGTCGGACCGCACCGCGGCGGCGACGCCCGGATACTGGACCTTCACCGCGACCTCGCGGCCGTCCTGGAGTCGCGCTCGGTAGACCTGGCCGATCGACGCGGCCGCCACCGGCTCCTCGTCGAACTCGGCGAACACCTCCTTGAGCGGCTCGTCGAGCTCCTCCTCGATCACCTTGCGCATGTCCTTGAAGGCGACGTTCGGCGCGGCGTCGCGGAGCGCGGCGAGCTTGTGCTGGAACTCCTCGCGGTACTCGTCCGGGACGATGCCGACGTCGAGGAACGACAGCACCTGGCCGAGCTTCATCGCCGCGCCCTTCATCGTCCCGAGCGCGGTCACGATCTGCTCGGCGGCCTCGATCTGGCGCTTCTCGAGCGCGACCTTCCGCCCCTCTTCGTTGCGGGTCACATTGGCCGCGCGGGTGCCCGCCTGTCGGATCGCCTGCCCCGCGGCCAGCCCCCCAATCCTGGCGGTACGCCCCACGCGCGAGGTGGGGATCTTGTCCTTCGCCACTTACGAAATGGTAGTGCTCGGCTGAACGCGCGATCCGGCGACGATGTCGTCGGATCCGTCCGGCCAGCGGACCCAGGCCTTGTGACCGCCGTCGTAGTCGTCGCCGAACAGGATCAGCGTGGCCGGCTCGCCGAGCGCGGTGCACGGCTCGGACCCCTCGGGGTCGACGCCCCGCCAGATCCGGACGAACCGGTTGTGCTCGAGCTCGTCCGCGACCGTCGTCGGATCGGTGTGACCGGGGTGGATGTGGGTGCCCGGCGGAAGTTTCAACAGCTTGTCCATGATCGAGCTCTTGAGGTCCGCGTAGCCGCTACTCCCGCCTCCGCGGACCCCGCCGACGGAGCCCCTGAACAGCGTGTCGCCGGTGAACACGTCGGTGCCGTTGACCAGCAGCGACAGCATCCCGATGGTGTGTCCGGGCGTGTGAATCGGCTCGATCTCGAGCGCGCCGCTCTGGATCGTTTCGCCGGGCGCCATCGTGCCGGTGGCCGCCGGCACCTGCCCGCGCTCGAGCTCGTGGATCAGCACGGGCGTGCCCGGGTAGCGCTCGAGCACCTGATCGACCTCTGAGACGTGGTCATGGTGGTGATGGGTGAGCAGCACGTGCGTCAGCGTCAGCTGCCCCCGCCGCAGGTAGTCGAGCAGCGGCCCGACCGGGCCGCCGGCGTCGATCATCACCGCGTGCCCACCCGGCTCGTCGGCGACGACGTACGTGTTCGACAGGAACGAGTCGTTCATCGAGCGCTCGACGATCACAGGCCGGAGCGTACTCTTACGCGTCATGAGCCTCCTCCACACCTGTTACCGAATCACCGACATCGATCGTTCGGTCGCGTTCTACGAGGCGCTGGGCTTCGAGGAGCGTCGCCGGGCGCCGATCCGCGACGAAGCGATCAACGTGTTCATGAGCCTCCCCGACGACGGCCCCGAGCCGCGGCTGGAGCTGACCTACAACTTCGGCGTCGACTCGTACGACCTCGGAACCGCGTACGGGCACATCGCGATCGGCACCGAAGACATGGACGGCACGCTCGCGCGACTCAAGGAGCAGGGGATCGAGCCCGAGCGCCCGCCGTACACGATCCGCGAGGGCGGTAACCGGCTGTGCTTCGTCCGTGACCCGGACAACTACCGGATCGAGATAATCGAGCACAACGGATCGGGCTGACCTCCCCCGACCTGGAGCGCTAGCCTGAACTTCTCGATGGCGGATCCGAGCAAGATCGGCAAGCTGCTGCAGCAGGTCGCGATGGGAGTCGCGGCCCACGACCGCGAGAACCCCGACCACAACACGTGGGGGATCGGCATGGCTCACTTCGACATCGAGCGGCTCGATCTCGAGGAGGGCGAAGAGCTCATCCCCGGCATCGTCCTGCAGGCCGACGGCGGGCAGACCGGCCAGTTCCGGATCCTGTGCGACGGCCAGCACGATCAGGGCGAGGTCGAGGAAGAGGAAGAGGTCGTCGATGCGGTCGCCGAGCAGGAGCTCGCTCAGCCGCTGCAGGCGCCCGGCCCCGCACCTCGGGTCACCCCGCCCTTCTAGAAGCGGCGCAGCGCCGTGACGTATTCGATCGTCGCGCGCGACCCTGACACCGACGAGCTCGGCGTCGCCGTCCAGTCGCACTGGTTCTCGGTCGGCTCGATCGTGACCTGGGCCCGCCCGGGGGTCGGCGCCGTCGCCACCCAGGCGAACGCGGATCCTGGCTACGGCCCACAGCTGCTCGACCTGCTGGCCGCCGGCGTGCACGCCGAGCAGGCCCTCGCGACATTGGTCGCGAACGACCCCGCTGGCCACTCGCGCCAGGTGGCGGTCGTCGACGGCGCGGGGCATGTCGCTGCGCACACGGGCTCAACCTGCATGGCGTACGCCGGCCACGTCACCGGCGCCGGCGTCTCTTGCCAGGCGAACATCATGGCCTCCGAGCGGGTGTGGCCGGCGATGCTCGACGCGTTCACGGCCGCCACCGGCTCGCTCACGAGCCGGCTGCTCGCCGCGCTCGACGCGGCCGAGCGGGAGGGCGGCGATCTGCGCGGCTGCCAGTCGGCGGCGATCCTGGTCGTCGCCCCCGACGCCGAGCCCTGGCAGACCGTGGTCTCGCTACGCGTCGAGGACCACGCGGACCCGCTCGGCGAGCTTCGGCGGCTAGTGGCACTGCAGGGTGCGTACGCGCTCGCGGGAGAGGCTGACGAGCTGATGGGCTCCGGTCACCACGACGCCGCCGCGCGCCTGTACGTCCAGGCGAGCGAGCGCGCCCCGGGCAACCACGAGCTGCTGTTCTGGTCCGGGCTCGGTGCGGCCCAGGCCGGCGACCTCGACGGCGGCGTCGCGCAGGTCCGGGCGGCGATCGCGCTCCAGCCCACCTGGCGCGAGCTGTTGCGCCGGCTGCCGCCGGAGGTCGCGCCGTCGGCCGGCGCTGTGCTGGCGCGGCTCGACGAGGCCTAGCTCGAGGACGTCTCGGTCAAGAGCTCGGCGAGCGCGCGAGCGGTCAGCCGCTCCTTGGGGATGAAGCCGCGGACCCGCGCGGCGGCCATGCGCTTGCCGTAGCCCGCGACGTCGGTGGTCGACGTCAGCACCACGGCGGGCGGGGATTTGCGCCATGCGAGCAGCTCGGCGACCGCGATCCCGTCGCGGCCAGGGAGCCGCACATCGAGCAGCACGACATCCGGGTCGGTGTCGGCGGTGGCCATCAGCGCGGCCTCGCCGTCCGCCACCTCGCCTACGACCTCGAACCCGGCGGCCTCGACGATCAGCCGTGCGACCGCACGGAACTCGGCGTGGTCATCGACGATCAGGACGGTCCGAGCTGGCGTTGCGGGAGCTTACGATAAGAAATCGCTCATATTGCCGCAGTTGCGCTGATTCGTCGCTTGTAGGATCCCAGGCGGGCGGCGCCGATTTCTCGGCGGCTAGCGCCGGCGTTGGCGCTGGGCACCGCGGTTGCGCGCCTGCTGGTCGCGCATCGCCTCGCGCTTTCGTGCCTGCTGCTCGCGCATCGCGTCGCGGGTCCCCTCGCGGATCTGCCGCCACGTGGTCCGCGCCTCCCGGAGCGCCTTGACCACTTGGGCCCGGGCGTCCTCGGCCGCCTTGGCGGCGTCGAGCACCTGTTGCTTGGTTCGCCGGCCATGGGTCAGCAGGTTGAACGACCACAGGCCCGTCTCGAGTAGTCGCGCCGCCCGGTCGACGTCCTCGAGCACCGCGTCGCGGAGCTCCGCGCCGCGGAGATCCTGCTCGATGTAGCGCACGCGGGCCGCGAGCGCCACTCCGCCGAGTCCACTCAGCGCCCGCGCCGCGATCATCGGCTCTGGGTCCCGCGGGTCCACCTCGGCGCGCGCCGCGAGCGCCTCCGTTGCCACTGTGACGATCCGGTCGTACATCTCGAGCCAAGCCGCTCGCAGCGCCGGCGTGGAATCGATCAGCTCCATGAACCTCGGCAGGAACACGACCAGGTCGTCGGGGACGTCGTCGAAGCGCTCCATGTCCTCCTTCATCGCCCGCACCACCGCGGCGGTCAGCGACTCGCTCGGCGGGCACTCGCGGATCACGCGGGCAAGGCTCTCAACCGTCTCGTCGGCCCAGTCGAGGACCATCGACTCCTTGGTCGGAAAGTAGTTGTAGACGGTCTTCTCCGAGACGCCCACGATGTCGGCGACCTCGGAGACCTTGACGTTGTCGAAACCGCGGGCGCCGAACAGGATCGTGGCGACGTCCGATATCCGCTGGCGGGTCAGGCGGCGCTTGCGCTCGCGCAACCCCTCGTGGGGATGGCGTCGCATCTCCGCCGCCTCCTGGAACCGCCGGACCCGGCGCAACGAGTCCGCCAGCTCCTGGCCGAGCTCGGCGACGAACACCCGGTGAATCCGGTCGTCGCTGAACGGATCTTCGAGCAGCTCTTCGTCGTCGCGGTCCATCGCTACAGAAAGCATATGACGAAAATTTCAGTTGCAGAATTTTTTCAGTGACTGTAGAGTTCTCGGCATGACTGAGATAACAGCGATTGAAACCGAAGGACTGACCAAGCGCTTCGGCGACTTCACCGCGGTCGCGGATCTCGATCTGCGGGTCGACACGGGAACCGTCGTGTCGCTGCTCGGCCCCAACGGCGCCGGCAAGACCACGACCGTGCGCATGCTCGCGACGTTGTTGCGCCCGGACGCCGGCCACGCGCGCGTCGCCGGCTACGACGTCGTCCGCGAGGCGGCCCAGGTCCGCGGCGCTGATCGCGCTGACCGGGCAGTTCGCCGCGCTCGACAAGAACCTCACCGCGCGCGAGAACCTCGTGCTGATGGCGCGGCTGCGCGGTCGCGGACGGCGCGAGGCGGCCCGGTCACCGACCAGCTGATCGAGCGGTTCGCGATCGCGGAGTTCCGCAACCGGCTGGTCAAGAATATGTCCGGCGGCGAGCGTCGCCGGGTCGACCTCGCCGCCGGCCTGATCGACACGCCGCATTGTGCTCGTGCTCGACGAGCCGACCACGGGTTTTGACCCCCGTAGCCGGCAGGTTGTCTGGTCGACGATCCGCAGCCTTGTCGATGACGGCGTGACTCTGCTACTCACCACCCAGTACCTCGAGGAGGCCGATGCGCTCGCCGACCGCGTCGTGCTGATCGACCGCGGCCGGGAGGTCGCGGCCGGCACGCCGGCGCAGCTGAAGACGCAGGTCGGGGAGCAGCGGGTCGACGTGATCGCGGCCGACGGCGGCGAGTTCGAGCCCGCTTAGGCGTGCTGCTCCGCGGCGCGCTTCGACATCTCGACGTCGGCCGAGCAACGGACGATCTCCGTGGCCGCGCCCGACGAGGCCGAGAACCTGGCCGCGGTCGCCGCCGTGGTCGCCCAGGCCGACATTGCGGTCGACGAGATCGCGCTCCGGCGTCCGACGCTCGACGACGCGTTCCTCGCGCTGACGGGTCATATGGCGGGTGAGGATCTGGGAGCCGACTCGGTATCGAGGAATCGAACCAACGGAGGTGGCCGCATGAGTGCGATCACAGCTACCGCGCCCTGCCGCCCGTTCCCGCGTCCGGCGTCGCGCGCCGGCGGGCTTAGTCCGCGACACCGCGCTGCTCACCGCGCGCAGCCTGCGGGCGATCCCGCGCGTTCCCGAGCGCCTGCTCGACGTCACGATCCAGCCGATCGTGTTCATCCTGCTGTTCCTGTACGTGTTCGGCTCGGCGATCCACGTCCCGGGAGTCAGCTACAAGGACTACCTGTTCCCGGGGATCATCGGTCAGTCGCTCGCGTTCGGGATCATCGGCGCCGGCGTCGCCACATCCCATGACATGACCGAGGGCGTGATCGACCGCTTCCGCTCGCTGCCGATCAGCCGGCTGTCGATCATCAGCGCACAGGTCATGGGGCAGTTCTGCGAGCAGGTGCTCGGTATGACGATCGTGGTCGTGTTCGGCCTGATCCTTGGGTGGAACCCGCAGCTCACTGCGGCCACGCGGTCGAGTTGGTCGGGTTGATGTTGCTCGGCGATGCTCGCGTTCACCTGGATGGGCGTCCTGCTCGGGATGCTCGTCCGCTCGCCCGACGCGATGCAGGGGGTTGGCTTCATCGTGATCTTCCCGCTCGCGTTCCTGGCCGGGACGTTCGTGCCGATCGCGGGCATGGACGCGGTGCCGCGGGCGATTGCGCACTGGGATCCGATCTCGGCGCTCGTCGGCACCGTGCGCGGGCTCACCGAGGGCGTGCATTCGAGCGGGTCCTGGCAGCTCGTCCATCCGGAGCTCGCGATGGCCCTCTGGTGCCTCGTGATCATGGGGGTCTGTGTGCCGCTCGCGCTGCGGCGGTTCAACCGCACGCTCGCCGGCTGAGGCTTTTGAGCCGGCCGGCGGGCTGCGGGACGGGTGGGAAGAAACGTCTGACTGGCTGGAGCGTTTCTGTCCCACGCGCCGGCGGCCCGCCACGCTGAGCACGATCAGCGAGCCGTCGATGATCCGTCGACGAACATCTGCTGTCGTTGAGCCGCGGGAACTGCGCTTGCGGCACGTCCACGTCGAGGAACCGGCACAGCGGCTCCCATCCCTCCTGGACGTTCCACACCAGCAGCCGGTGCTCGGGGATGTTCCGCTGGACCTGCTCCTGGTAGCGCGAGATGGCCTCGGCTAGCTGTCCCGGCCGAAGCTCCGCTCCGCTGAACACGCCTTGGGCCGCCCACATCCTCCGCATCAGGTCCATATACGCCCGCCACTCGGGATCGATCTGCTCTCGCGCCTTCGAGATGTGGGCCATCGGCGAGTGGCCGTAGATCACGTCCCAGATCGTGTCGAGCATGCTCTTCTCCCACGCCTCGGGATCGCGCACGCTCAGCACCACCTTCGCGTCCGGTAGACCTCGGCCAGCTCGCGGTAGAAGAACGAACCGGGCCAGTCCACGGTCGATTCGTGCTCGCCGAAGATCGCGTCCCAGTCGGCCTGTTCATCGATCGCCTCCGCCCACTGCTCGGTTAGCGCCAGGTCGGTGAGGACGTTCACCATGTGGTAGCAGGGGCCGAACCCCAGCATCTCGAGAGCCACCTTCTGCGAGAGCGTGCCGGTGCGCGGCAAGCCCGCTCCAATCACCTTCATGTACTTCCGCCTGTTCTGCCGGCTGGCTCGGCGACGATCACGTAGTAGCCGAGGGGAAGCTCGCTCAGCGCGAGCAACGCGCGATGGCTCCGTTGCCATCGACCGGTTTCCAGATCCACGCCCAAGGCGCCGATTGCGCGGTCCGCCGCGGCGGAGGGTACCTGCGCAAAGACGGAAATGCCGGCTCGCACGTCCGGGTCAAGATAGGCGTCGGGTCGGCGCCAGAACGCGCCGTAGAAGCCGTCCGTGCAGTCGTGCGGGATCGGAACCGGCACGAGATCGACCGTGCCCAGCACCGCCCGCAGCTCCTCGGCCCACGCCCCGCGCTGCCCGTATCGCCGCGGGATCAGCTCGAGGAACTCCGGCAGGTACTCGGTCGTCAGCCAGAAAAGATCCGCCTCGCCCGGGTTCGCGTTGAACAGCACGACTCTCCTCTCCGCCACGCGGCGCAACTCGGCGAAGCCCCGCCGGCGATCGGTCCAGTGGTGGTCGGACAGGACCGCCATCACCGCGTCGAACGACCCGTCCTCGAACGGCAGCTCCTCGGCGCGCCCCCGCACGACGCGTGCCGCCCCGGGCGGGCGCTGGGCGATCATCACCTCCGAGGGCTCGAGTGCCACCACCTCGCGGTCCGTCGGCTCATACGCCCCCGCGCCGGCTCCGACGTTCAGCACCGTGCGAGCGTCGCCGAGCGCGTCCCAGATGGCCGCCGCGATGCGTGGATCGGGGCGGCGCGTGCCCGTGTAGGTCCGCCCGATCCGGTCGTACAGCTCGGGGCCCGCGGCGGTGATGCCGAACTCGTCGCTCACGGATCGATCAGCACTCCTGGGTTCAACAGCCCTCGCGGGTCGACCGCCGCCTTGGCGCCGCGCAGCGCGGCGGCGAACGGCTCCGGGCGCTGGCGGTCATACCACGGCCGGTGCGCACGCCCGACCGCGTGGTGGTGGGTGATCGTGCCGCCGCCCGCGATCACCGCCTCGGAGGCGGCCGCGCTTGATCTCCGCCCACTCCTCGAGTTCCGCGCCGCGGCGGCCGGCGCGAGCATCGTGTAGTAAGGCGCGGTCCCGTCCGGATACACGTGGGTGAACCGGCACGTGACCGACCCTCCCCCGCACACATCCCGCAGCGCGCGCTCACGTCCTCGATCACCCGCTCGTGAAACGCGCCGAATCGCTCCCACGTGATCGCGGTCTCGAACGTCTCCGACAGCACTCCAATCGCTATGAACACATCGCGCAGGTAAGGAGCGCGCAGGAACGCCTCGCGCCAGCTGCCGACGGCTTCGCGATCGCTCGCGCGAACCGCGCCGCTCCCACGTACCCCCTTGGTCCCCGCAACTCTCAAGCGCCATCGTCATCCAGCGCTCGACGTCGTGATCTGCCGACTCGAACCCGAGCACGAGCAGCGCGTGCGACCCGTCCCAGGCGCCCGTCATCTCGGCCTCGCGGGCGTCGATCAGGCGGCAGTCGCCGGATACAGCCCGGACTGCGACAACGCCCTGACCGCATCCACCCCGGCGGCGAACGAAGAGAACCGCACCGGCGTCGAGGCGCGATGGACGTCGGGCGCGGGCGGACCCGGACCCAGGCTTCGGTGATCACCCCGAGCGTGCCTTCTGACCCGATCAGCATCCGGTCGGGCGAGACGCCGGCGCCCGAGCCGGGCAGCCGGCGCGACTCCCACACGCCGACCGGCGTCAGCGCCCGCACCGACTCGACGAGGTCGTCGATGTGGGTGTAGAGCGTCGCGAAGTGACCGCCGGCGCGCGTAGCGACCCACCCGCCCAGAGTCGAGAATGCGCGACCTCGACCTCGAGCTTGCGTTCGGCGAATCGCTGGGGTTGGTCGGCGTCAACGGGGCTGGGAAGACGACGCTCGTGACGCTGCTCGCGCGTATGCGAGAGCCGACCGGCGGCGCCGTCACCGTCGACGGCGTCCCGCTGACCCGATTGGGTGAGCGAGCGTGGCAGCGACAGGTGGCCGTCGTCTACCAGGACTTCGCGCGGTTCCCGTTCAGCGCCGCCGAGAACATCGGGCTGTTCGCCGACGGACCACCCGACCCCGAGCTGCTCGCGACCGCGGCGGAGCGCGCCGGCGCCGCGGACCTGATCGCGGAGCTCCCGCGAGGCTGGGACACCGTGCTCTCGCCCCACTACGAGGGAGGCGTCGGCTTGTCCGGCGGTCAGTGGCAGCGGATCGCGCTGGCCCGGGCGCTGTACGCGGTGCAGAGCGGTGCGCGCGTGCTCGTGCTGGACGAGCCGACGGCACAGCTCGACGTGCGCTCCGAGGCGGCGTTCTACGACCGCTTTCTCGAGTTGACGGCCGGCGTCACCAGCATCGTGATCTCGCACCGGTTCGGCAGCGTGCGGCGCGCCCACCGGATCGCGGTGCTCGACGGAGGCCGGATCACAGAGCTCGGCACGCACGACGAGTTGCTCGACGCCGGCGGCGCGTATGCCGAGATGTTCCATCGTCCAGGCGGAGCGGTTCGCGTGATCTCGACCTGGCGCCGCCTGCGCCGGCGTGCTCATCGGCACCGGCTTTCGCGCTGCGAGATGGACGGCGTTCGCATGCCTGGTCATGAGCGTGATCGCGGCGGTGGCGTCGGTCACGTACAGCATCGGCTACCGCGTGATGATCGACGGCGCGACCGCGCGCGACACGGACCAGATCTTTCTGGGGGCGGCGCTGGTGGCGGGACTGTTCACGCTGAGCTGGGTGCTCGCGCTCATGTCCGGAACCGAAGGCTCGCTGCTGACCGACAAGACGAGCCTCGCGCTCGGCGTCCGGATTGCGCGGATCGCGGCCACGCTGCCGCACGCTCGAGCACTTCGAGCGCCACGAGCTGCTCGCGCGGGTCGAGCAGCTGACCCAGAACCGGCGCACGCTGGCGGGCGCCCCGCGACAGCTCATCAGCCTCACAGGGCAGTCGGCGCGCGCGCTCGGCATCGTCACGCTGCTGGCGACGATCTACCCGCCGGTGCTGATCGTGCCGCTGCTGGCGCTCGCCCCTGCGTATCTGACCGCGCCGCCCCCGCGGTACAACAGCGCGCGGACAACGGCTCGCCTCCGATCGCCGGCTCCTCGATGAGCTGTTCGGCGCTGGCCACCAGCGCCGATGAGGCGCGCGAGCTGCGCACGTACGGGATCACCGATGCGCTCGCGGAGCGCCACGGGGCCCTCGCCGAGCGTGTCCGCCCCGCTCAGTCCGAGCCGCGCTCGTGAGCGCCGCTCTCGAGGCTCTCGGCTGGCTCGTGTTTGCGGTGGGCGTGGTGGCGGCGATCGTCGTGCTCGTGCTGCGCGCCGCCCACGGCCACGTCAGCCCGGGCGAGGTGGTGATGGCGGTCACGCTGCTCCGCCGTGCCCAAACGCAGATCTCGCGCTCGACCGACACCGCCGGAAACCTCAATACATCGCTCGGCGCCGCGCGGCAGCTGCTGTGGCTCGAGGATCACGATCGCTCGCTCCGCGTCACTGGCCCGCAACGAGCCGCCGCGCCCGCGCGGCTGAGGTCGGGGATCGTGCTCGACGAGCTGCGGTTCGCGTATCCCGGCAGCCCGGATCAGACCGTGCTCGGGCCGCTGTCGCTCGAGTTCCCCGCCGGCCGGGCGATCGCGCTCGTCGGTCACAACGGCGCCGGCAAGACCACGCTCGTCAAGCTCCTGTCCGGCATGTACCGGCCGTCCGAGGGCCGCATCCTGATCGACGGCGTCGACCTCGCGCAGGTCGACCTTGCCGAGTGGCGCGGGCGCGTGAGCGCCGCGTTCCAGGACTTCGTGCGCTTTCAGCTGCGGCTGCGCGAGAGCGTCGGCGTCGGCGATCTGGCGCATATCGACGCCCCCGACGTGGTTCGCGCGGCGCTGGCGCGCTCGGGGTCGGGGAAGCTCGAGGCGCGAGCTTCCCGACGGCCTCGAGACGCACATCGGCAACCGCTACACCGCCGGCCGAGAGCTGTCGGGCGGACAGTGGCAGCGGCTGGCCCTGGCCCGCGGCCTGATGCGGCAGGCTCCGCTGCTCGCCGTGCTCGACGAGCCCACCGCCAGCCTCGACCCGCCAACTGAGGCGGCGCTGTTCGCGCGCTACGCCCGTACCGCCCGCGAGCTCGGCGCCTCGAACGGCACGATCACGCTGCTCGTCTCCCATCGCTTCTCGACCGTCCGGACCGCCGACCTCATCGTCGTTCTCGAGGACGGCCAGGTGGTGGAGTCCGGCTCGCACGAGCAGCTGATCACCAAGGGCGGCCAGTACGCCGAGCTGTTCGAGCTCCAGGCGCGGGCGTACGCGTAGCGACTGACCCCCAGGTACCGTGTGTGGCGTGGCGGTCTCGTCCGGTGTCCTCGCCCGTGGCCCCTGGGAACCCGATCAGGTGGCGGTCGCGTGGCGCCCGGATCCGTTCGAGCCCCCGGGGGAGGCGATCGACGCCGCCGACGTCGCGCTCGACGCGCTCCGCCGTCGCGGCTCTCCGAGTTACGACGGGTTCGCGGCGCGGCTCGTCGACTTCCAGACTGCGCCCGATCGGCTCGCGCTCGAGCTCCAGCCCGCCCGCTGGGCGCTTCGTCTGATTCCGGACGGAGGCGCCCAGAGCCTCTCGATCATATGCGTGGTCCGGGCCGCCGACGGCCGCTGGCTCGCGGGGCGGCGGGCGGACTGGGTGGCCACGTGGGCCGGACGGTGGGCACTCGGCGCCGGGGGGTCGGTCGAGGTCGATGAGAACCCGGCCGACACGATGCGCCGCGAGCTGCGCGAAGAGTGGTCGGTCGAACCCGAGCGGCTGCAAATCGAGGCGTTGCTGCAACTGCCGAACGAGGCCGTGCACCTCGTCGGCCAGGCGTGGCTAGCGCCAGGTGCGACCGTTACGCCCGATCACGAGCACGACGAGTTCGCGTGGTGGCCGATCCACCCGTCGAGCTGGCCGGCGGTGGCCGAGGAGCCTCTGCGCCGGCTGGCGGAGCTGGTGACGAATTGACGCGCGTGATCACGTTCGGGCGACTCGAGGTCGTCTCGTTCTGCCACTCGTGCGTTTACACGGCGCTTCTGATCTGCGCGTTCGCGCTCCACAGCCCGCAACCGGAGACGTTCATCTTCGGCATGGCTCACGGCCTGCTGTGGATCGGGATGTCGCTCGTTTGCATCTGGGCGGCCCGCATGCGCGTCATCCCGTACTGGCTCGCGGTCGACGTCGCCGTCCTGGGTGGTCTTGGCCCGTTTGCGGGCACTATCGGGTTCGTGGTCGAGCAGCGCCGGCGTAGGCAGAAGGCGCTATCCCGGCTACCCTTGACAGTAGATGGCAGTCACTAGCGGCACTGTCCAAGTCGTCATGCCGGCGATGGGGGATTCCGTCGCCGAGGGGACCGTGCTGGAATGGCGCAAGCGGCAGGGTGATGCGGTCGAGGTCGACGAGGTGCTCGTCGAGATCTCGACCGACAAGGTCGACGCCGAGGTTCCCTCGCCGGCCGCCGGCACGGTCGCGAAGATCCACGCCCCCGAGGGGGAGACCGTCGCGGTCGGAGCCGTGCTGGCGGAGATCGCGACCAACGGAGACGCCGGCGCGGTCGCGATGGGTGGGGGGCCCCCGGTCTCCGCAGAGTCCCCTCCCGCGACCCCCGAAGAGGCCGTCGCCGGGGCCGCCACCGAGGCCGAGGGTGTCGCGGCCGCTGAGGCCACGATCGGTGAGCTGATCGACATCGTCACCCCCACCGGCGGCGAGTCCGTGACCGAGGGCACGATCATCGAGTGGAGCGTGAAGGTCGGCGACACGGTCAAGGAGGGGGACACGGTCGTCGAGATCTCGACCGACAAGGTCGACATGGAGCTTCCCGCGCCCGCTTCCGGGACGATCGCCGAGATCCTCGCGCGGGACGGCGAGACCGTGAACGTGGGGCAGGTGATCGCGCGGATGACCGCCGGCGCCGGTAACGGACCCGCCCCCCCGGTCGCCCCGACGGTGCCGCTCGCTCCCTCAACCACGACCGCGACCCCAGCCGTGGACGGCAGCGCCAACATCTCCCCGGTCGCGCGTCGCATCGCCGCCGAGCAGGGGGTCGATGTGGCGGGGCTACACGGCAGCGCTCGCGGCGGCCGGATCGTCAAGGCCGACGTGCTCGCCGCCAAGGGAAACGGTGGGCCCGCGACCGCGGAACAGCCGGCGGCACCGGCAGCAAAGCCCGCCGGCGCCCAGCTGATCAAGGGTGGAGCGGCCGCGCTCGCCCGCTACATGGACGAGAGCCGCTCGATCCCGACAGCCACCTCGTTCCGGACGCTGACCGTGACCGCCCTGAGCCAGCGCCGCGAGCAGCTCAAACAAGCCGGCCATCGCGTCTCGTTCACGCACCTGATCGCGTACGCGATCGCGCGCGTGGCCACCGACGACATGGCGGTGATGGCCCATCACTTCGCTGAGATCGACGGCAAGCCCCACCGGATCGACGACGGCGCCTGCAACCTCGGCCTGGCGGTGGACGTCGAGAAGAAGGACGGCACCCGCACTCTGATGGTGCCGGTCATCCTCGACGCCGGGCGCAAGAACTTCGCCGAGTTCCTCGACGCCTACAACGCGCTCGTCGAGAAGGCGCGGACGAACACGCTCACCGCCGATGACCTGACCGGCGCGAACATCTCGCTGACCAATCCGGGCGGAATCGGGACGATCGCATCGGTGCCGAGGCTGATGGTCGGTCAAGGGACGATCGTCGCGACCGGCTCGATCGCGTATCCGCCCGGGCTCGGCGCGATCGGCGAGACCATAGGCGCGGAGAAAGTCATGACGATGACCTCCACGTACGACCACCGGATCATCCAGGGTGCCGAATCCGGACGCTTCCTCCAGCGGATCGAAGCGCTGCTCCAGGGCGAGGACGGCTTCTACGAGCAGGTGTTCGGAGATTTGGGGGCCCACCCACCCCTGCCGCTCGGGCCGCTGGCAACAGCCCCGGACGCCCGCGCGGCGACCCCGCCCGCGGGCGTCCCGACCATCCCGGCGGGAGCGCCGGACATGGTCGACGAGGAGCTGATGCAGGCGGTACAGGCGGCGACCTCGCTGCTCAAGGCGCACCGGACCCACGGTCACCTGGCCGCTCGGCTCGACCCGCTGGGCCGCGAGCCCGAAGGCGACCCGGCGCTCGACCCGGTGCCGCTCGGGCTCACCCCCGAGCTGATGGAACGGATCCCGGCGCGGATCCTGCGGATGTACGTCCCCGGCCAGACGCTCGAGGATGCGCTCCCGAACCTGCGCGAGACCTACTGCGGGCCGATCGCGTACGAGATCGAGCACATCGCCTCGCATCGCCAGCGGCTGTGGTTGCGCGAGGCGATCGAGTCGGGCAAGTTCCGCTCGCCGCTCGCGACCGAAGAGCAGAAGACGCTGCTCCGACGACTCACCGAGGTCGACGCGCTCGAGCGCTTCATGCACAAGGCCTACCTCGGGCAGAAGCAGTTCTCGATCGAGGGTCTCGACATGACGGTCCCGATGCTCGACGAGCTGATCCAGCTCGCGGCCACCCGGGGCGCGCGCGAGGTCGTGATCGGGATGGCCCACCGAGGGCGCCTGAACGTCCTCGCTCACAACCTCGGCCGTCCGTACGACTCGATCTTCGCCGAGTTCGAGGGCTCCTCGACGCTCGAGGCGATTACCACGATCCCGCAGGGCGGCACCGGCGACGTCAAGTACCACCACGGCGCCCAGGGCTCCTACCAGCTCCCGAGCGGCGAGTCGATCATCGTCCGGCTCGAGTCCAACCCGAGTCACCTCGAGTTCGTCGCGCCCGTCGCGGCCGGCGCGACCCGCGCCGCCCAGACCACGCGCCAGGGTCCGCACGCGCACCGCGAGACCAACGCCGCCGTGCCCGTGATCCTCCACGGCGATGCCGCGTTCCCCGGTCAAGGTGTGGTCGCAGAGACCCTCAACCTCCAGGCGCTCGACGGCTACACCGTCGGCGGGACGATCCACCTAATTCAAAATAATCAAGTCGGCTTCACCACCGACCCGGATGACTCGCGCTCGACCCACTGGGCGTCGGACCTCGCCAAGGGCTTCGACGTGCCGATCATCCACGTCAACGCCGACGATGTGCCGGCCTGCATCAGCGCGGTCCGGCTCGCCTTCGCGTTCCGCCAGGAGTTCGGCCACGACGTGCTGATCGACCTGATCGGCTACCGCCGGTTCGGTCACAACGAGGCGGACGAGCCCGCCTACACGCAGCCCGAGATGTACCAGGTGATCAAGAAGCATGCGCCCGCGCGCGAGCTCTTTGCGCGGCAGCTGATCGAGCAGGGCGTCGTAACCGAGCAGGAATCGACCGAGTTGACCGACGAGGTCTGGGAGATCCTCACCGACGATCACCAGCGGCTCAAGGAGAAGATCGCCGCCGGCAAGGAGCGCGAGCACGCCACCGGCGAGTACGAGCTCGATCGCACGCCCTCGCCAGAGGTCAAGACCGCGGTTTCGGCGGATCGCCTGCGCGTGCTCAACGACGAGCTGCTCGCGGTGCCCGACGGTTTCACCGTCCATCCCAAGCTCGTCCGGCAGCTTGAGCAGCGCCAGGAGGTGTTTGCGTCAGAGGATGCCGGCGGGATGGTGTGGGCCCATGCGGAGGCGCTCGCGTATGCGTCGCTGTTGACCGAGGGGATCCCGATCCGCCTCACCGGCCAGGACACGGAGCGCGGCACGTTCAGCCAGCGCCACCTCGTGCTGCACGACCCGAAGACCGGTCAGGAGCACTGCCCGATCCAGCACCTTCCCGGGGCGCTCGCGCCGATGGAGCTCCACAACAGCCCGCTGTCCGAGATGGGCTGCCTCGGGTTCGAGTACGGCTACTCCCAGGAGGCGCCGGAGACCCTGGTGCTGTGGGAGGCGCAGTTCGGCGACTTCGCCAACGGCGCACAGGTGATCATCGACCAGTTCATCGTCTCGGGCTTGGCCAAGTGGGGCCAGACCTCGAGGCTCACTCTCCTCCTCCCGCACGGCTACGAGGGCTCGGGCCCCGAGCACTCCTCGGCGCGACTCGAGCGGTTCCTCCAGCTCGCGGCGGAGGGGAACATCCGCGTCGCCAACCCGACGACGCCGGCCCAGTACTTCCATCTCCTCCGGCGCCAGGCGCGCGTCGCCAAGCAGCGTCCGCTCGTGGTCATGACGCCGAAGAGCCTGTTGCGCCTGCCGCAGGCGACGAGCTCCCTGAGGGAGCTGTCCGAGAACCGCTTCCAGCCGGTGCTGGCGGAATCGGATCACGATCGTTCCGGTGTTAGACGGCTGATCCTGTGCACCGGGAAGATCTACTACGAGCTCGCCGGCCACGAGATGCGCAAGGACAACCCATACGTCGCGATCGGGCGCGTCGAGCTGCTGTACCCGTTCCCGCAGTCCGAGATCCTCGCCCTCGCCGAGAGCTACCCGGCGCTCGAGGAGGTCGTGTGGGTCCAGGAGGAGCCGCGCAACATGGGCGCTCGCGCCCACATGGGTCCGCGCCTGATGCAGATCCTGCCGGCGCACCTGAAGTTCGGCTACATCGGCCGTCCCGAGCGCGCCGCGTCGGGCGAGGGCTACCCGGTCGCCCACGCGAATGAGCAGAACCGCATCATCACGACCGCGCTGAACGTCAGCGACCCGGTCTCGCAGTACCCGCGCAAGCTCCCCGGGGAACGGTAGCCGCAAGCGGTCTCGCGTTAGCAGGGGATTCTCACCCTCGGCTCGCGTTTCTGGCACCCTTCATCCCATCGGCTTTCGCAGAGACGGGTCCAAACGAGACAACTCCAGACGCCACCTCACGCCGGCGCTCGGCGTGCACGACATGGCGATCGATCTCGGCACCGCCAACACACTCGTTTACGTCGGCGGCAAGGGGATCGTCGTCTCAGAGCCGTCGGTCGTTGCCTCCGACGTGGACACGGGCGAGGTTCACGCCGTCGGAGCCGACGCCGAGCGGATGATCGGCCGCACGCCGGCGACGATCGCCGCCACGCGCCCGCTCCGGCACGGCGTGATCGCGGACTTCGAGGTCACCGAGCAGATGCTGCGCTACTTCATCCGCAAGGTGATCGACCGCCGGATGGCCCACCCCCGGCTGATCGTGTGTGCGCCGTCGGGCGTCACCGAGGTCGAGAAGCGCGCCGTCGAGGAGGCGTCGCTCGCGGCCGGGGCCCGCCGCGTGCACCTGATCGAGGAGCCGATCGCGGCGGCGATCGGGGCCGGCCTCGAAATCGACGAGCCGGTCGGCCGGATGGTCGTCGACGTCGGCGGCGGCACCAGTGAGATGGCGGTCATCTCGCTCGGGGGCATCGTCGTCTCGCGCTCGGTCCGCGTGGGCGGCTACGAGATGGACGAGGCGATCGCCCAGTATCTGCGGGTCGTCCACCAGCTCGCGATCGGCTCGAGGACCGCGGAGCACATCAAGATTCAGGTCGGCTCGGTAGTACCCCTGCATCCCGAGGAGACGATCGAGGTGCGCGGGCGCCACCTGGTTACCGGGCTTCCGACCGCGGTCGAGCTTCGCAGCGAGGAGGTCCGATCAGCGGTCATGGCGCCGGCGCGGGAGATCCTCAGGGCGATCCGGGACACGCTCGAGGAGACCCCGCCCGAGCTGTCGAGCGACATCGCCAAGGACGGGATCCTGCTGGCCGGCGGCGGCACGCTGATCCGCGGCTTCCAGGAGCTTGTCGCCGACGAGACCGGGATGCCGGTGTACTCGGCCGAGTCGCCTCTCACGTGCGTCGCGTTCGGGTCAGGCCAGGCCCTCGACCATTTCGACGAGCTGAGCCGGGCGAGCCGCCACCGCGCCCCGTCGCTCACCTACGACTGGCGCACCGCGTAGCCGTCCCAGGGCCGTCGCCAGCCCCGCCGCCGCGAGCAGGATCAGGAACGGGTCGACCGGTTCGCGGAACCGCGGCGTCTCGACGTTCACCAGCACCACGGTGATCGCCAGCAGGATCGGGACCCACCAGATCCATTTCGGGGCGGATCGAGCGAGCTTGGTGAACCCACCCGCGAGGGCCAGCAGGCAGAGCACCCAGAAACTGGCGATGCCCACCCTCGCCGTGTTGTCCGGCAGTGCGATCGCGGACGCGGACGCCTGCCAGGCGAAGGTCCCCTCGAGCTCGAACATCCGCAGCGTGTTGTGAAAGGCGACGGCGAACGGCGAGAACGGATGAGCCGAGATGTAAGCGAGCGCCTGGCTCTCGAGCCGGCTGCTCATCTCCGGCTCGGTGAGGGTGGATTCCTCGTGGATCAGGGTGCGCTCGCCCGGGATGCCGTAGAAGATTCGCCACTTGTACGGGAGCTGCGGGTCATGTGCGGAGGCGGTGTTGTAGGTGCCGACCAGCGTGATCCCGGTCTCGTCCGAGATCGGGATGAAGTGGTGCATGACCACGGCGTTGCGGATCGTCCAGGGCAGGATCATGAGCGCGGTGGCGACGATCAGCAGCGCCGGCGCCACCAGCGACCGAGCCTTCAAGCGCGGGCGACCCGTCCATACGCCCACGAGCAGCGGGAAGATCATCACGATCGCGTTCTCGTGGGTGAGGGTCGCGAGTCCGGTGAGCAGGCCGGCGCCGGCAACCCAGGCGTAGGTCGTCCGGGCGCTGCGAGCGCGGCGGACGCGTAGCCCCGCGTACACGGCCGCGAGGACGAGCGCGGTGAGGAGGTTCTCGGCGACTAGCGTCACCGACAGCTCGATCAGCACGGGATAGATCGCGGCCAGCACCAGCGCGATCAGGCCGGCGATCTCGCCGAACAGCTCGAGGGCGACGAGCCCGATCAGCGCCACAGTGATCGTCCCGAGCACCGCCTGCGAGATCCGCGCGGGATGAATCGCGCCGCCGCGCCGCGTCTCGTGGCCGTCGATGACGTCGACCAGCGCGAGGAAATACGGAAACCCGGGCGCGAAGTACGCGCTCGGACCGCGTGTGCCGCCCGCGCCCGAGCCCGGCGCCCGCTTCAGCGAGTAGTCACCCGTGTGCGCGATGTAGCTCGCGATCGTGAGGTAGGAGCCCGCGTCGTTGCGCGGTTTGTACGACGTGCCCTGAACCTCGCCGATCCGCAGCGCGAGGGCGCCAATCAGGATCGCCACGACCAGGCCGCCTTTCACGGCTCGGGACACGGCGGGGAGGTTATGCCCTGCGGTGGATCGCTGTCAGTGGATTCCGACGATCCCCGCGCACACCCAGTTGGATGCACCCGCCCCGCCGTTCCAGATGCGGCTGGCGACGGCGTCCTGCTCCGCCTTGCTCGCCAGGTACGCCGCGGGTCCCGTGCCGCCGAACAGCTTCCAGGTGGCGGGCATGATCTGGTAATAGCCCGACGCCCCGGCGTAGTTCGGAGTCAGGTTCTGGCCGCCCGACTCGCACAGGACGATCGCGTACGGGATCGCCCAGCCTCCGGACGGGCCGTACGTGGGGCCGACGGGCGTCGGACCGCCCGAGCTTCCCGTTCCGCTGCCGGCCGCCTGTTGGGCCGCCAGCGCGGCTGCCCTCTCGGCCGCGGCCTGCTCGGCCTCGACCCGCGTGATCTGCGCCTGCAGCGCCGCTCCCTTTGCGTGCTCGGCCGCGAGCGCGCCCTGCTGGGCGTTCCGCGCCTGGGCGAGCGCCGCCTGCTTGGAGTGCAGTAGCTCGTTCATGCCCACCAGCGCCTGGACCCGCTGCGCGGTCTCGACGGTGATCTGGCGGACGCTCGCCTCGAGCGCGGCCAGGCGCCTGGCGGCGGCATCCGCACGCTCTTTCGCCTGGGTCGTGACCTGGATGATCGCCTGCTGCTCCTGCTGGGCATCCTTCAGGTATTGGAGCTTGTCGAGCAGGTCGGTGAACCCGTTCGACTCGAGCACGACCGAGACGAGGTTAGGCTTGGACTGCTCGTAGTTCGAGACGAGCTGCCGTGAGAGCAGCATGCGCGCCCGGCCAAGTCGCGCCTTCAGGAGTGCCAGCAGTTTCTTTTCGCGGGTGAGCGCGGCTTGGACGGAGGCGAGCTTGGCGCGGTCGCGCGCGAGGTCGGCGCGGACGGCGGCCTCCCGCGACTCGACTAACGCGATCTGCGAATCGAGCGAGCTGATCAGGTTCGAGAGACTGCTGATGCTGGAGGCCAGGCTCTGTTCGCGCGCCTGGACCGCGCCGAGTTGCGAGTGCAGCTGGCCGAGGCTCGGGTCGGCGGCCGACGACATTGGTATAGCGGCAAGGCCGAGCGCAGCGGCAGCGGTGGCTACGCTGGCGACCATCCAGGTCCGGATCGTGCGCCTTCTGGAGTTCATGTGCGATTGCCTACGGGGTTAGCTGTCGGGCTCGCGCGGCGGCTGCGCTACACGGTCATCAGACCGCGATTCGCCCCAGGGAACTTTGGGTCCCCCGCTTTTCCGCTGCTCAGCGGAAAATTCGGCTCGGGCACCTTATCAGGACTTGACGCGCGCGCGGTTCGCCCGCCTATGCTGCGTGGCCTTGAGGACCGATGACCGCACGCGCTGGATCATCGACCGCGTGCGCGCGGTGCCGGTCGGGTTCGTGCGCACCTACGGGGACATCTCGCCGGGCGCACCGCGGGTCGCCGGCGCCGTGCTCCACGGTTGCGATGACCCTTCCGTACCGTGGCATCGGATCGTGCGCGCGGACGGCTCGCTGGCCAAGGGGGCTCGGCAGCGCGCATTGCTCGACTCCGAGGGCGTGCCGTTTCGCGGCTCGCGGGTGGACATGCGCGTCGCGCGCGTCCCGGAGCTGTGATGTGGGCCCAGCGCGAGATCGTGCTCGACCCCCGGCCGCGCGGGTTTCACCTCGTGACGCGGGAGATCGTCGGCGCGCTCCCGCAGCTGAGTGACGTCGCCGTCGGCTTGCTGCACCTGCTGATCCAGCACACATCGGCGTCGCTGGCCCTGAACGAGAACGCCTCGCCCGACGTCCGCCGCGACTTTGAGTCGTACTTCAACCATGTCGTTCCGGAGGATGCGCGCTTTTGGACGCATACGCTCGAGGGCGCCGACGACATGCCGGCGCACATCAAGGCCTCGCTGCTCGGGCCGTCGCTGACGCTGCCGATCTCGCGGGGGCGGCTAGCGCTCGGGACGTGGCAGGGGATCTACCTGTGCGAGCACCGCGACCGGGGCGGGTCGCGGTCGGTGGTGGCGACGATCATGGGTTCTGACCCGTCCTGGCTCGCCTAGGCGCTCGGGGGCGTCGGCGCAACATCCTGCCCTGGGCGCCCGCAACCCCAACAACCTCGCACTCGCCCCGGCTGCCGGGCCGAATACATATTCGGTCCGGTATGGCAACGAAACCCACGCACTCGAGCGGTGCATCTCGTCGAGTGTCTACTTATTGGGCCTACCGGGGTCCGGCACGCCGTGTCCTGGCCGGTTAGCGACCCTTCCAGACGGGATCGCGCCGCTCCGCGAACGCCGTCGCCCCCTCGCGGGCGTCCTCGGAGTTGAACACCGGCTCGTGGATCGGCTGCTGTCGCTCGAAGAACTCCGAGTCGGGCCAGTCGCCCGACTCGACCATGATCCGCTTCGTGGCCGCCAGCGCCAGCGGCGCGTTGGCGGCGATCGTCTCGGCCAGCTCGAGCGCGGCGGTCAGCGCCTCACCCGGTTCGGCGAGCCGGTTGACCAGGCCGAGCTCGTAGGCACGATCGGCCTCGATCGGATCTCCGGTCAGCGCGAGCTCCATCGCCACGTTGCGCGGCAGGCTTCGGGGGAGGCGGAGCAGGGCGCCGCCGGCAGCGACAAGCGACCGCTTGACCTCCGGGATCCCGAGCCGCGTCCCGCGTGAAGCGACGATCAGGTCGCAGGCCAGCGCCACCTCGAGCCCGCCGGCGACCGCGAATCCCTCGACCGCGGCGATCAGCGGCTTGTCCGCGGCACGCTGGGTGATGCCGGCGAACCCCCGACTCTCCACGTGGGGTCGCTCGCCGGCAACGAACGCCTTCAGGTCCATGCCGGCGCAGAAGCCCTTGCCGGCGCCGGTGATGACGCCGACGCTCAGCTCGGGATCCGCGTCGAGCTCGTCGAGCGCGGCGGCTATCCCGGTGGCGACGGCCGCGTTGACCGCGTTGCGCTGGTCGGGACGGTTGATCGTGATCAACAGGACCCGGCCGCGGCGCTCGGTCAGGACCGCGTCGTTTTCGGCGCTCACGCCGCGAACAATCTCAGATCCGGCTCGCGCTCGCCGCGCAGCACCGCGAGGTCGACCTCGACGCACGCGATGTCGCGCGCGATCGCGAGCACCGACGCCTGCGGCTTGATCGTCTGCGCGACCAGCACGCCGCGGCACGAGCGGAACGCCGGATCGAGCCGGATCCGTTCGAGGTAGCGCGTGAGCTGCTCGACGGCCTCGATCCCCGCGATCCGCTTGACCTCGACCGCGACCCACTCGTCGTCGGCGTCGCGGCACATCAGGTCGACGGGGCCGATGTCGGTCGGCCACTCCCGCCGCACCAGCCGCAGGCCCTCGCCGCACCACGCCGGCTGGTCGGCCAGCAGCTCCTGGAGGTGCGCCTCGACACCGTCCTTGGTCAGCGCGGCGTCCTCGTCGGGCGATCCCATGTCGTGCGACACGTCCGAGAGAACCTCGGCCACCGAGATCTCGAGCCGGTCGCCGTCGGCCTGCCCCCGTTTGCGGACGAGGATCCGGTCGGGCGACTCCTCGATCACGGTCGGCGGCGTCATCCAGTTGAGCGGCTTGTAGCCGCCGGCGTCGGCATGCACGAGGACGGATCCGTCGGCCTTGACGATGATCAGCCGCAGCGCCTCCGGCAGGAGAGCGTTCAGGCGTCCGAAATAGCGAACTTCGCAGCGGGCGACGAGCAGGCGCAAGGTAGGGAACCGTACGGGCCCCGCCGGACCGATTTAGAATGCGACCGCACCCGAGAGCGGTAACGAGACGGGAGGACATTTGATGCCGGACCCGACAGGCCGCTGGATCAACCATTCGGAGTGGCAGTGCCCCGCTTGTGGGACGGTCAACTCCGAGGACCGCGAGCGTTGTCAGGGCTGCGGCGAAAGCGTCCGCCCGCCCTCCGACGAGCCGGCAAGACCACCTGACCCGGCCGACATCATCGGCAAAGCCAAGAGGCGGGCCGGCGAAGCCGCCGATCAGTAGCTGCTGGTCCGCGAAGATCGCGGGGCCGCCCCATCCTATGATCAGGGGCGGGGACAAGTATGCGTAACCAGCTTCGCCCGCTATTCGACCGAGTCGTGATCAAGGAGCTGGACCCAGATCGGGTCCGTCGCTCCGGGCTGATCGTGCCGCCCGGCTCCGAGGAGCCGCCGCCCCAGCACGGCATCGTGCTGGCCGTCGGCCCCGGACTCGACTGGTGGGAGAACGTCGGCATCGCGATGCCCGTCCGGCCCGGCGACCACGTGGTGTTCCCGGCTTCCGCCGGCGTGTGGATCGAGGTCGAGGAGGAGCGGCTGCTCGTGTGCCGAGTGGGCGAGCTGCTCGGCGTGCTCGAGACCGTCGAGAACTGCCCCGGCTGTGGCGGACGGCCGCTGTCGGCCGGCGAGTCCTGCCCCGTGTGCGGGCGCGAGGGCTCGATCGCATAACGCTTCGGCGGAGCCTCGCTTTCAGCGGGTCGCGCCGAGGTGAGCTACGCCGCGTCGCGCTGGGACCCGAGCCGGTCCGCGCCCGGCTCCGACAGAGCCCGGGGCCGCGATGCCTCGACCCGCGCCAGCAGGTCGGCGACCTCCGGATCGTCGCCGAGCGCGAGCGCGCGGTGGCAGGCCTCGATGCACTCGTTGATGCGGTCCGTGCGCGCGAGCGCATGGGCGTAGCTGCCCCATGCGCTCTTCGACTCGGGGTCCAGCCGGGTCGCGGCCTCGGCGGCCGAGACCTCGGCGCCGACGTCGCCGGCGAGGTGGTACGCGAGCGCCAGCGACAGCAGCCCTTCGACCGTCGGCCCTGCCAGCCTCGCCTGCTCGAGCGCCGAGATGGCGCCCGCGCGGTCCATGAGCCGCAGCCGCAGACGGCCGAGGCGCTCCCACGAAGAGGCGTCGGCCGGCGCGCGGTTGGCGGCGCGCTCGGCGGCCTCGGCGGCCAGGTCGATCGCGCCCATGTCCTCGTAGATCCGGGCCGCGAAGCGCTCCGGGGTCGGGCGGTCGGTTTCCGCACGGGCCCAGTCACGGACCGCGCGGGCGGCGGCGGGCAGGTTGCCCGCTTGCCAGAAGGCGCTCGTGAGCAACCGGAGCACGACCGGGTTCGTCGGGTCGGCGTCCCTGGCGTACACGAGACGCTGGGCGGCCAGCTGCGCGTCGCCCTCGGCCAACGCGTGCTGGGCGGCGGTCATGAACCGCTCCACCCGATCTGCGGCGGCGTCGGGCTTTGAGAAGTCGACGAACTGGAGCGAGCCGGCCGGAACGGTCCGAATTCCTACGGAGAACTTCAGGCGAGCCCACTGCTGGACGTCGTCCTCGTCGCCGGAGAAGTAGATCCCGGTCACCGTGCCGACGCCCCATTCCGGATAGGACGTGCATCGCGCGTAGCGGTGGACGACCGAATGGTCCGGGACGCGCGAGCCGAACGGGTCGTACTTCTGGCGCTCCTCCTCCCGGGCCCGCTCGCGCTGCTCGGCCTCGTAGGCACGGCGGCCCTCCTCGGCGCGCGCCTTGCGAGCCGCGGCCGCCGAGACCTTGACCGCGTTGCGGCTGACACGCCCGCCGCGGGACGTCTCGGCAAGCTGCTCGAGCTGATCGGCCGCCTCGTTGATCGCCTGCAGATGGCGCTGATGCTCGTGTTGGCGACCGGAAGGCGCGATGTCCGGATGCCAGCGCTTGGCCATTCGCCGGCGGGCAAGCTGGACGGCGCGCTGATCGAACGGCGGCTCGAGCTCCAGGAGGAGCAGTGCTTGCTCTACGTCGAGGATTCGAGGCATGACCTATCTAAGTTAGCGGCGGCCGCCAGGTGACGGGCGCCGGCGTTCCGGTCCGCCGGCGCATCCGCCTGCACCAAATAAGCTTCAATTAGATTCAGTATCACTTGGCGGGCGTACGGTGGTTGCATGTCCAGCACCAGGACCGGTGGCGCGGTTGCCGTTCTGGGGCTCATCGTGGCAGTCATCGCCGCGGGTCTCGGAGCGGGGCTGCTCGCGCTCCTGACCAACGACTTCGAAGAGGGGGATGAGTGCGGAGCACCGACTGCGGACGCCACCGCCACCGGGATCGTGCTCGCTCCGCCGGGCACCGGCCAGCTCGTCGGCGCCACCGAGTACGGCGGCCCCGATGATCCGAGCAGCGGCGTCATCGGGTCCTCCGGTGTGAACCTGCTCGGGCAGCCCGACAGCTACGCCGAGCTCGGCGGCGACACCTTCCAGACGGCCACCGCGATGGGCGGCCTGCCCTACCTGACCCCGCTCCGCATCACCTGGGGCAGCCGTTCGGCGATCGCCTACAAGCGCGACATCGGCCTCGGCGGAGGTCCGATCGACGGCCTGCCCCGGGTGCTGGACCTGTGGTGGGAGCTCGCCGCCCGGCTCGGCATCCCCTACGAGGACGGGTTGTGGTCGGGGCCGGTCCGGATCGAGCGCCCGCCGGAGACCGGCGCCGCCAACCTGCTCGGACAGAGCACGGGCGGCAGCCCGGCGCTGATCGAGCCCACGACCGCTCAGCAGGACCCGGCGACGTGTGCGCCGGCGGCAGCCGGGGGCGTGCCGCTGGCCAGCGGCGACCGCGCGCAGTTGCTCGCGAACGGGCTTGCCGCGGCGCCCGCCGATGCGCCGCACGCGGTCAGGGAGATCATCGCGGCCGGCAACCAGATCGTCGGCAAGCCGTACCTGTACGGCGGCGGCCATGGCCTTCCGCTGTCCGAGATCGCGCCGGCATACGACTGCTCGAGCAGCGTCGAGCACCTGCTGTACGGCGCGGGCCTGCTGCCGGCGGACTACGACGCCCCGTCGGGGACACTGGAGTCGTTCGGGCAGCCCGGTCCCGGACGGTGGGTCACGTTGTACGCGAGCGCGGACCACGTCTTCATGTACGTCGCCGGGCTGCGGTGGGACACGCACAACGCGGCGGGTCCGGGCGACGGGAGCACGAGAATCGGCTGGCACCCGTTGATTCGAAGCGACGCCGGGTTCGTGGCCCGGCATCCGGTGGGGCTGTGACCGGACCACGCCTCGGCGTCGCGCTCCTGTGCACCCTCGCCTGCGCCGGGTGCGGCCACTCGGTGCGCCGCTCTGCTCCGCGTACCCCCTCCGGTACCCCCTCCGCAGTCGCCCGTGCGGACGCCACGCACGAATACCCTTCCAAGCCGCCGCCACCCCAGACCGCGACGGGCGCCGCCCCGACCGCGATCCAGGCGATCCGTGCGTTCGTGACCGCGTACATCAACTGGACCGCGCGGACGGTGTCCGCCGACATGCGCTCGCTGGCTGATCGCAGCACCGGTCAAGCCCGTGCCGCGATGACGCTCGCCGCCGCCGAGACTGCCGGCGACTACGAGCTACGCCGCGGCGGGATCGCGAACACGGGCGTCGTCGAAGCGGTGGCGCCGCTGTCGGGCCACCGCGACCAGTACGTCGTCGTCACGCGCGAGTCGACGAACGCGACGAACACCACCGCCTATCAGGGCCTTGGCCCCGCGTGGCACGTCGCGCTCGCCACCGTCCAGCAACTACCCGGCGGCGGGTGGGCGCTCAGCGACTGGCAACCCGAAACCTAGACCGGCTGCCCGTTCGCGGTCAGCGTGACCTCGACGTTCCCCCGGGTCGCGTTCGAGTACGGGCACACCTTGTGGGCCTCGGCGACGATCCGCTTCGCGTCCTCGGGGTCCTCCACCTGGGGGAGGGTGACGTTGAGCTCGACCGCGACGTTGAAGCCGCGTTCCTCGGTCGTGATCAGGCTGACCTTGCTGTCGATCGAGGCGTCGCCGACCTCCTTGCGCTCGCGCCGGCCGACCACGCCGAGCGCGCCCTCGAAGCACGCCGCGAAGCCGACCGCGAACAGCTGCTCGGGGTTGGTGCCGCCGCCGTCTCCGCCCATCTCACTCGGCAACCGAAGCTGGACGTCGAGCTGTCCGTCGGTTGTCTGGCCGTGACCCTCAGCGCGGCCTCCAGTCACCGTCGCCTCGGCCGTGTACACCACCTTCGCCATGTTCGCTCCTCGGACCGTAGGTTGAGCGCACAAGAATACGCGCGGTCAGTGTGCGGCGATGTTCAGGACGACCGCCGTCGCGAAGCACAGCACCGCCGCCGCGCGGACCACGAACCCGGCGCGGTCTCCGGGCCGTCCGGTGACCATTCCGATGATCGCCACCGTCATCAACACGACGGCGATGAGCGCGAATATGGCGGCGAGGACTCGCAGCACGGACGGGCTCCTATCCTCTGCGTGACCACATGTCGACCCAGTACATCTTCACCACATACAAGCTCTCGCGCCGCTACCCGCCCGATCGCGAGGTGCTGAGCGATATCTCGCTGTCTTTCCTCCCGGGCGCGAAGATCGGTGTGATCGGATACAACGGCGCCGGCAAGTCGAGCCTCCTGCGGATCATGGCCGGTCAGGACACCGAGTTCGGCGGTCAGGCCCAGCTTGCCACGGGCGCAACCGCGGGGCTGCTCGAGCAGGAGCCCGTGCTCGACGAGACCAAGACCGTTCGCGAGAACATCGAGGAGGGCGTGTCCGAGACGAAGGTCCTGCTCGACCGCTTCAACGACCTGTCGATGAACTACTCCGACGAGACCGCCGACGAGTTCGCGCGGGTGCAGGAGCAGATCGACGCGGTCGACGGGTGGAACCTCGACACGACACTGGAGATCGCGATGGACGCGCTCAGAACCCCACCGGGAGACGCAGACGTCTCCACGCTCTCGGGTGGCGAGCGCCGTCGGGTCGCGCTGTGCCGGCTGCTGCTCCGCCAACCGGATCTGCTGCTGCTCGACGAGCCCACCAACCATCTCGACGCGGAGTCGGTCGCGTGGCTCGAGCGCCATCTCCTTGACTACCGCGGCACGGTGGTCGCGATCACACACGACCGCTACTTCCTGGACAACGTCGCGGGCTGGATCCTCGAGCTCGACCGTGGGCGCGGCATCCCCTACCAGGGCAATTACTCGGGGTGGTTGGAGCAGAAACGAGCCCGCCTGCAACAAGAATCCAAGCAGGAGAACGCCCGCCAACGGACCATCGAGCAGGAGCTCGAGTGGGTCCGCCTCAACGCGAGCGCGCGCCGTAACAAGCCAAAGGCCCGCCTCAACGCCTACGAGGCCCTGCTCGCCCAAGACCGCAACGTCAAGCTCGACCAGGTCCAGATCCACATCCCGGCCGGGCCGCGCCTGGGCGACACGGTGGTGGAGGCGAACGGGCTGCGCAAGTCCTACGGCGATCGCGTCCTGATCGACGACCTCAGCTTCAACCTTCCCCGCGGCGGGATCGTCGGCGCGATCGGCCCGAACGGCGCCGGCAAGACCACGCTGCTGCGGATGATCACCGGCCAGGAGCAGCCGGACGCCGGCACGCTGCGGATCGGCGAGACCGTGGAGCTCGCCTACGTCGACCAGTCCCGCGACGCGCTCGACCCCGACAAGAACGTGTGGGAGGAGATCTCGGGCGGCCAGGACCAGATCAAGCTCGGCGACCGCGCGGTGAACAGCCGCGCGTACGTCGCCGGGTTCAACTTCAAGGGATCCGACCAGCAAAAGAAGGTCGCGAAGCTCTCGGGCGGGGAGCGCAACCGGCTCCATCTTGCGAAGCTCCTGCGGACCGGCGGGAACCTGCTGCTGCTCGACGAGCCGACCAACGACCTCGACGTGGACACGCTGCGCGCGCTCGAGGAGGCGCTGCTCGCGTTCGCCGGCTGCGCGGTTGTCGTCTCCCACGATCGCTGGTTCCTGGACCGGATCGCCACCCACGTGCTCGCGTTCGAGGGCGATTCGCAGGTGCGCTGGTTCGAGGGCAACTTCGAGGCCTACGAGAGCTTCCGCCACGAAAATTTGGACCCCGCCCACCCCGACGCCGACCGCCCGAAGCGCATCACGTACAAGAAGCTCGTCCGCGGCTGAGCGGGTCGCGTCGCGCGAGCACGCTGGCCTAGGATGGGTGCCGCAGTGACGCGTGTTGCGATCATCGGCGGCGGGATCGGTGGCCTGACGGCGGCGCGTGCGCTGTGCCGCCGAGATGTCGAGGTCGCCATCTACGAGTCGGCGCCCGAGCTGCGCGAGATCGGCGCGGGGGTCGCCCTCGGTCCGAATGCGATGAAGGTGCTGCGATCGCTCGAGCTCGAGGACGACGTGCGCGCGATCGCGGGCCGCTGGGAGTGGGCGGTTACGCGCCATGGGAAGACTGGCCGGGTGATCTCGAGGACAAGCCGGGATCAACAGGCCGCCTTGTTCGGCAGCGCAGGCGCGACCGCCCATCGCGCCGACCTGCTCGACGTGCTGACGCATTCGTTGCCCGGCGACATCGTCACGCTGGGAGCGCGGTGCGTAGGAGTCGAGTCGGACGGCAGGGTCGCGGTCGCGAAGTTCCAGGACGGCAGCGAGGTCGAGGCCGACGTCGTCATCGGCGCCGACGGGATCCACTCGGCCGTGCGAGAGTCGCTGTTCGGCCCCGACGCTCCGCGCTTCACCGGCAAGATCTGTTACCGGAGCGTGGTTCCCGTCGACGCTGTGCCCGGTGAACCGCCGCCCGCCGAGAACGTTCAGTGGCTGGGACCTCACGGCACGATCGTGCTGTACCCGGTCAGACGCGACGAGCTGATCAACATCGTCTGCCACTACGACGACGAGAACTACCGGCACGAATCTTGGGTGTCGAGATGTGAGCGCGCCGAGGTGCTCGAGCGCTACGCCGGCTGGCACGAGTCGCTGCTGCGCGTCTTCTCGGCGGGAGAGGTCTGGTACAAGTGGGCTCTCTACGACCGGGACCCGATCCCGGAGTGGACCCGGGGTCGTGTCAGCGTGCTCGGCGATTCCGCGCACTCGATGCTGCCGTACCTGGGGCAGGGCGCATGTCAGGCGATCGAGGATGGCTGCGTGCTCGCAGCGGCGCTCGCGGCGGAGCCCGACGACCCAGTCGCGGGCCTCGGCCGATATGAGCGCACGCGCCGTCCGCGGGCGAGCCAGGTCGTCCTGGCCTCGCGCGAGCGCGGCGTCAGCAACCATCTCGCCTCGCCATTGGCGGCGTTCAGGCGAGACCTCTCGATCGCGGTTCGGCGACGCCTCGGCCGAGATCCCGACGGCCGTGGCACCGGGTGGATCCCCGAATACGACGCGAGCTCGCCGAACGTGCTCGCCGCCTGATCTCGTTCAGCATCCCCCGCAGGGCGAGAGCGACTCCACCTCGGTCCTCGGCGACTCCTAGATGCCGAGCTCCTCGAGCCGGAGACGCAGCTCGCCGGCGTCACGCGCCACCGAGTCCGCGTTCGCGAGCTCGTCAACCCCGTACTGCCCGGTGGCCACCGCCACGCAGCGCACGTCGTCCGCACGGGCGCAGGCGATGTCGCGAGGTGTGTCGCCGATCACGATCGTCTGATCACGGGGGACTGGGATCCCCGCCCGCCCACCCCCCGCCCGCCCACTCCCCGCCCGCCCACTCCCCGCCCGCCCACTCCCCGCCCGCGCCCGCCGGCGGGCGATCGCCGGCAGTGCCGCCCGGTCCTCGGAGTCGGACCCGAACGCACCCAACCCGGGAGCGAACCACCGGCCGATTCCGGCTCGCTTGAGCTTCAGTCGCGCCACCGGCTCGAAGTTCCCGGTGAGAAGCCCGAGCGTCACGCCGTCGCGGCCGGACAGCCATGGCAGTAAGTCGGTGATGCCCGGGACCACGTACTCGCTCAGGTCGGGGGGGCAAATGCCGGCATAGATCCGGCAGCACGCTTCGCGCACTGCGTCGGCCCGCTCGTCGATCCGCCGGGCCGAGATACCGAGGTCGAGCAGGATCAGCCGCGCGATCTCACCGTCGGTCCGCCCCGCGGGGCCGATCTTCGACCGCAGGTCATCGGTACTAACACCGTGCACCTCCCGGATCGCCTCGTCGAGGGCCCGGCTGTGCGCGCCCGTCGCCCCCGACAGCAACGTGCCGTCGATGTCGAACAGCAGCAGCACTAATTCAGCGCTCGAACGACGTGCCCGGCTCGAGCCGGCGCGCGAACGCAGCGATCAGCCGCGCGGACGCGTCGACGTCCGCGAGCGACACCATCTCGATCGGCGAGTGCATGTAGCGGCACGGGACCGAGACGAGCCCGCTCGGCACGCCGGCGCGGCTCAGATGGATCGCATCCGCGTCGGTGCCGGTGCCCTTGCCGAGCGATTCGAGCGTGAACGGGACGCCCTCCGCCTCGGCGGCCTCGTAGAGCAACTCGAAAACGAGCGGATGCAGCGAGGTGCCGCGGGCGATCACGGGACCGGAATCGAGCGGGTGCTTGGTGATCTGGCCGAGCTCCACGCCCGGCTGGTCGGTGGCGAACGTCAGGTCGACGACGATCGCGAGGTCCGGATCGTGGGCGAACGCGCTCGTGCGCGAGCCCGCGAACGTGGTCTCCTCCTGGGTGACCGCCATCGCCAGGACGTCTCCGGGCGCGCCGCCGCTCTCGGCCACCAGCCTCGCGGCCTCCGCGGCGACGTAACAGCCGACGCGGTTGTCGAGCGAGCGCGACACCACCCGCCCGTGCCGGAAGTCGAGCGGCTCGGCGTCGATCACGCCCACGTCGCCGATCCGGACGAGCTCGGCGGCCTCCTCGCCATCTTTGGCGCCGATGTCGATGTGGAGCTCCTTCAGCTCGGGAATCTTCTTGCGGTCCTCGTCCTTGAGCAGGTGAATCGGCTTGCGGCCGATCAGACCCACGACGTCGCCGTTCCGCGTCCTCAGTTTCACGCGCTGGCCGATCAGAACCCCGGCGTCCCAGCCGCCTACCTGCCCGAACCGCAGGTAGCCATCGTCCTCGAGGTGCGAGACGTGCAGCCCGATCTCGTCGATGTGGCCGACGACCGCGAGCGTGGGTCCGCCGCCGGTTCCCGCGACACGGGCGTACGAGGAACCGACCCGGTCGCCGCCGACCTCCTGCGCGAAGCCGGCGCAGTACTCGCGCCACACCTGTGCGGGGGCCGACTCGTGGCCGGATGGACCGGGGGTGGTCAGGAGCTTTGCGAGCAGTTCCGGGATCGGCATGCGACTGAAGGCTATTCGCTGACGCGCTCGATTGCGGGCTGTCGCCTACGTACAGGTGTTGGGCCTGGCTGCCGTGGGTAGAAATTGGAGGAATGTCACCGGAGGTAGGGATGTATGACCGCGGGGCCGACCTAGAGTCGATCCGTGAGCTGCTCGCTCACCGTGGGATCGAAATCCATGGCGAGCAGCCCGATCGCGAGCGCGGACCGGCGCAGGACGCGCACCTGACGAACGAGCCTGGCGAGCGGACGATGGACTCTATGTCGCTGTTCATGGCGGAGGTGCGCCGCCACCGCCTGCTCACGCGGGACGAGGAGGTCGAACTCGCCCGCCGAATCGAGCGGGGCGATCTCGCCGCCAAGGAGCGGCTGGTCAACTCGAACCTGCGCCTCGTGATCTCGAACGCCCGCAGCTACGAAGGGCTCGATCTTCCGTTAATGGATCTGATCCAGGAGGGGATGCTGGGCCTGATCCGCGCCGCCGAGAAGTTCGACTGGCGCAAGGGCTACAAGTTCTCGACCTATGCCACCTTCTGGATCCGCGAGTCGATCCAGCGCGCGATCGCAAATCGCTCTCGTCCGATCCGGATTCCGGTCCACATCGGACAGCGCGAGCGGCGAATCGGGCGCGCCCGCGCGGAGCTGGCCGCGCGGCTCGGCCGCGAGCCCACCGACGAAGAAACCGCGGCGGCCGCCGGGCTCGACGTGCGCGAGGTGCGCGCCTCGCGCGACATCGCCCGCGTCGTGACCAGCCTCGACCGCCCCGTCGGCGAAGAAGACGACACCACGCTCGGTGCGCTTCTGACGAGCGACGCCAGCGCCCCTCACGAAGAGGTCGAGATCGCCGACCGCGACGACGCGCTGCGCCGGGCCGTCGAGCGCCTGCCGGAGGCCCAGCGGAACGTGGTCAGGCTCCGCTACGGGATCGACGGCGACGATCCGACGCCGCTCCGCGAGGCGGGCAGGCGGCTCGGGATCTCCTCCGATGCCGTTCGGAAGCTCGAGCGCAAGGCGCTCGCCGAGCTTGCCGCGAGCCGCGAGCTCGAGGCGCTCCGCGCCGCCGCGTAGCCGAACGCTCAGGCCGCCAGCAGCTGCCTAAGCACGAACTGCAGGATGCCGCCGTGCTGGAAGTAGCGCTGCTCCTTTGGCGTGTCGATCCGGACGGTCACGCGGAACTCCTTGTCGTCCGCGCGCACCGTCAGCTCGCGGGGAATCGGGTCGGCGCCGGCAATCCCCGCGATCGTGAACGTCTCGGTACCGGTCAGGCCGAGAGACTCCGCCGACTCACCGGCCGCGAACTGCAACGGGAGCACACCCATTCCGATCAGGTTCGAGCGGTGGATCCGCTCGTAGCTCTCAGCGATCACCGCCCGGACGCCTAACAACCGCGTCCCCTTCGCCGCCCAGTCGCGGGATGAACCCGAGCCGTACTCCTTGCCGGCGAGAACGATCAGGGGGATGTCGGCCTCCATGTACCTCATCGCCGCGTCGTAGATCGACATCTGCTCGCCCTCGCCGTCCGCGCCCAGGTAAATGGTCACGCCGCCCTCAGGGAGAGGGCCCCCACCCACCCCCGCCAACCGGTTGCGCAGGCGGATGTTGGCGAACGTGCCGCGCATCATCACCTCGTGGTTGCCGCGACGCGCGCCGTACGAATTGAAGTCCCGCGCCTCGACGTGATGCTCGTTGAGGTAACGGGCGGCCGGGCCGTCGCGCTTGATCGACCCCGCCGGCGAGATGTGGTCGGTGGTCACGCTGTCGCCGAGCACCGCGAGCACTCGCGCCCGCTCGATGTCTTCGGGCGGCACGGGCTCACGCGGCATCTCGTCGAAGAACGGAGGCCGGCGCACGTACGTCGAGCGCGGATCCCACTGGAACAGCTCCCCGGTGGGCACCGGCAGCGTGTTCCAGCGCTCGTCGCCGTCGAACACCTCGCCGTAGCTCTTGCGGAACATGTCGGACTGAACAGCCTCCTCGACGACCGACGCCACCTCGGTGGCGCTTGGCCAGATGTCCGCCAGGAACACGGGCCGGCCGTTTCGGTCCTCGCCGAGCGGCTCGTCGTACAGGTCGATATCCATCGTGCCCGCGATCGCGTACGCGACGCACAGCGGCGGCGAGGCCAGGTAGTTCATCTTCACGTCGGGGTTGATCCGGCCCTCGAAGTTGCGGTTGCCCGACAGCACGGAGACGACCGCGAGATCGCTGTCCTGCACCGCCGCCGAGATCTCGGGCGGTAGCGGACCGCTGTTGCCGATGCACGTGGTGCACCCGTAGCCGACGAGCTGGTAGCCGAGCTCGTCGAGGTACTCGGTCAGGCCGGCGCGCTCGAGGTACTCCGTGACGACCTTCGAGCCGGGCGCGAGCGAGGTCTTCACCCACGGCTTGACCGTGAGACCGCGTTGCACGGCGTTCCGTGCCAACAGTCCTGCTCCGAGCATCACCGAGGGGTTCGAGGTGTTCGTACAGCTCGTGATCGCGGCGATCACGACGTGGCCGTGGTCGAGATAAGTCTCCGTCCCGTCGGCCAGCGTGACGGGCACGCGCGTCACGCGCCGCTCCGCCACCTGAGCGCCACCCGTGCCGCCGATCGGCTCGTGGCCCTCACCGTTGGGAACGTGCGTGGACACCGGATCGCTCGCCGGGAAGCTCTCCTCGATCGCTTCATCCTCCGCGTCCTCCTCGGGCAGGTATCCATCGAGCGCCATCCGGAACCCGGGCTTGGACTCGGTCAGCGAGACACGGTCCTGCGGGCGCTTGGGGCCGGCGATGCTCGGCACCACCGTCGACAGGTCGAGCTCGAGAGTGTCCGTGAACGTCGGCTCCTCGGACTCCTCGTCATGCCACAGCCCCTGCTCGCGCGCGTACGCCTCGACGAGCTCGATCAGCGCGCGCGGGCGTCCCGAGAACTCGAGATACCGGAGCGTCTCGGCATCGATCGGGAAGATCGCGCAGGTGGAGCCGAACTCCGGCGACATGTTGCCGATCGTCGCCCGGTCGGCCAGCGGCAGCCTCGCCAGGCCCTCACCGTAGAACTCGACGAACTTCCCCACCACGCCGCGCTGGCGGAGCATCTCGGTCACGGTCAGCACCAGGTCGGTCGCGGTCGCGCCCTCGTGCAATGCGCCGGTCAGCTCGAAGCCGAGCACCTGGGGGATCAGCATCGACATCGGCTGGCCGAGCATCGCCGCCTCGGCTTCGATCCCGCCGACGCCCCACCCGAGCACGCCGAGGCCGTTGACCATCGTCGTGTGCGAGTCGGTGCCGACCAGCGTGTCCGGGTAGGCCAGGGGTGGGTGGGAATCAAATTCATCATTTACGAACACCACGCGTGCCAGGTACTCGAGGTTGACCTGATGAACGATCCCGGTGTCGGGCGGGACCACCTTGAAGTTCTGGAACGCTCCCTGTCCCCAACGCAGAAACGCGTACCGCTCGCGGTTGCGCTCGAACTCGAGCTCGGCGTTACGCGCGAACGCGAGGCTCGAACCGAACACGTCGACCTGCACCGAGTGGTCGATCACGAGCTCGGCCGGCGCGAGCGGGTTGATCCTGGCGGGATCGCCGCCCATCGCGCGCATTGCGTCGCGCATCGCGGCAAGATCCACGACCGCCGGCACCCCGGTGAAATCCTGCATGAGCACGCGCGCCGGCGTGAACGAGATCTCGGTGCTCGGCTCGGCGCCGGCATCCCACCTCGCCAGCGCCTCGATGTCCTGCGCGCGAATCGATTCCCCGTCCTCGTTGCGCAGCAGGTTCTCGAGCAGGACCTTCAGCGAGAACGGAAGCCGGGCGATGTCGTACTTCGCCTGGAGCGCGTCGAGTCGGAAGATCTCGTACGAGCGCTCCCCGACTCTGAGCGTCGCCTTGGCGTCGAAGCTGTTGGGTGTCACGGTTTGATCTCCTGATCTAAGGGTTCTTCTAACTCTAGGACCAGGACCGCGACGGGGACTCCTACGGAGGTCTTAGGGACGTCTTCATCCGACCTTCGCCCGGTCTCCGATTCTCATCCAGGTCAACCCCTTCAGATCGAGGAGACCGATGATGACCATCCTGAGCTGGACCCTCGTCGCCGCGGCCGCCGGTGTGTTCGCGGCGATGGCGGCCGCGGGCGTCTATGCCGAGGCGCATCGCGCGCCCGACCAACCCTGATCGTCATGGGCGCCTCGCTCCTCACCACGCCATCCGTGGATCGCGAGCCCACGCTTCCGCGCCGGAGGTCGAACCTGCTCGACGTCGAGATCGTCATCCCCGTCCACAACGAGCGGCTCGCGCTCGAGGGATCGGTTCGCATGCTCCACGGCTATCTCTCAGCCACGTTCCCGTTCTCCTGGCAGATCACGATCGTCGACAACGCCAGCAACGACGGGACGCTGCAGATTGCCCGCCGGCTCATGTACGACCTGCCCGAGGTCGGCGCCATGCACCTGCCGGCGAAGGGCCGCGGCCGGGCGCTCCGAACCGCGTGGTCGCTGAGCCGAGCGGAGGTGCTCGCGTACATGGACGTCGACCTTTCCACGGAACTGAATGCACTACTGCCGCTGGTGGCGCCGCTGATGTCGGGGCACAGCGATGTCGCGATCGGTACGCGCCTGGCACCCGGCGCGCGTGTGACACGGAGCCGTAAGCGCGAGCTGATCTCGCGCTGCTACAACCGCCTGCTCCACCTCGCACTCCACGCCCAATTCTCCGACGCGCAGTGCGGGTTCAAGGCGATCCGCGCCGGCGCGGCCGCGGAGTTGCTGGCGCTGGTGCAGGACGAGGCATGGTTCTTCGACACCGAGCTGCTGGTGCTCGCGCAGCGCCGCGGGCTGCGGATCCACGAGGTACCGGTCGACTGGGTCGAGGACGCTGACTCGCGCGTTGAGATCGTCCCGACCGCGCTCGCCGACCTGCGCGGAGTCGCCCGGTTGCTCGTGCACCGGCCGGCCGGCAGTCGCCCCGCGCTGCCCTCTCCAAAGCGACCGGCGCTCGCACCGTGAGCTCCGTTACATATCCCGCGCGTCGGTGGGCGAGGGCGCGCGCCCGCTCCGACCGCCGGCCTCGCCTGGCGTCGCTGTTCGCCTACCCCGAGCTGCTCGCGCTGGTCGCGCTGACCGCGGTCCTCAACTTGTGGGACCTGAGCATCAACGGCTGGGCCAACACGTACTACTCGGCCGCTGTCAAGTCGATGAGCACGAGCTGGCACGACTTCCTGTTCGCCTCGCTCGACAAGACCGGGCTGATGACCGTCGACAAGCCGCCGCTCGCGTTCTGGGTCCAGGCGCTGTCGGTGCGCGTGTTCGGCTTCCACCCGCTGAGCATCCTTGTGCCCGAAGCGCTGATGGGAGTGGCGGCCGTCGCGCTCGTCTACGACATGACGCGCCGGATGTTCGGCAGGGTGGCCGGATCCGTCGCGGGCTTGACGTTCGCGCTGACCCCGATCACGGTCGCGATCGCGCGCCACAACAACCCCGACGAGCTGCTGATCCTGTGCTGCGTAGCGGCGCTGTGGTGTGCGGTGCGTGCGCTCGAGACCGGGCGGACGAAGTGGCTCGTGCTGAGCGGCGTGTGCGTGGGCCTCGGGTTCGAGACGAAGATGGCCGTGGCGTTGTTCGTCGTGCCCGGGATCGCGCTCGCCTGGATGTGGAGCCGCTGGGGCGACAAGGGGTCGGAGCGATTCAAGGCGTTCCGTCAGCTGCTTGCGGGCGGGGTGGCGATGATCGTCGTCGGTGGTGCTTGGCCGTTGCTCGTGATGCTGACCCCGGCGGCGGATCGGCCGTGGATCTCCGGGACGTCTGACAACAGCATCTGGTCACTGATTTTTGGATATAACGGCTTGGGCCGGGTCGCCGGGCAAACGGGTGGCCCGGCGGGCGGCGGGGGACCGGGGGGCGGAGGTGGAGGCTTCGGCGGCAATCTGTTCGGCGGCGCCACCGGCCCGTTCCGCCTGCTCCAATCCTCGCTCGGCGATCAGGCTGGGTGGCTGCTCGGGTTTGCGGTGGTGGCCGGGCTCGCGCTCCTCGTGCTCACCCGGCTGCGCAGGCGCGATCCGCGCACCGGCTGGCTGATCGGGGTGGGCGGCGCGTTCCTGACCACGGCGGTCGTGTTCAGCTTTGCGTCGGGCATCTTCCACCCCTACTACGTGTCGTTCCTGGCGCCGTGGGCGGCGATGTTGGTCGGCGCCGGCGCCGGCCTGATGCTTCCGAGGTCGCTCGGCGGCGCACTCGACGGGCGCGCCATCCGGGTGATCGCGCCGCTCGCGGTTGCCGCCGGCGCGATCACCGAGCTCGTCGTCCTCGGCGAGCTCGGCGGCGCGATGTCGTGGGCAAAGCCGGTGCTGATCGGCATCGCCGGCGGGTGCGCGATCCTGCTCGCGATCGAAGGGGCCGGTCGGTACCGCGCGGTCGTGGTCGCGGTGGCGCTGGCGGCGCTGCTCGCGGCGCCGTCGGCCTGGGCGGTCCAGACCGTCGGCCACGCCACCAGCAGCACGTTCCCGGCCGGCGGGCCCGCGAGCGCGTCGATCGGCGGTCCGGGCGGTGGCGCCGGCGGTGGGTTCGGCGGCGGTGGTTTCCGCGGCGGCGGTCCCGGCGGGTTCGGCGGCAGCGGCACCGGTGCCGTCGGATCGGTCGGTCAGCTCTTCCAGAACCCAGGTCAGGGCGGCGTCGCTCCCGGTGGCGCCGGCCGGTTCCCGGGCGCCGGCGGCGGCTTTGCCGGCGGCGGCGGAGGGTTCGGCGGCGACACCACCTCGCTCAACGCCGCGGTGAAGTACGTCAAGCAGCACGGTGGCGGCGAGATCGGCGTCTCCAGTCAGAGCACCGCGGCCGCGGCAATTCTCGACGGCTACACGAACGTTGCCGGCCTCGGCGGGTTCTCCGGGCGGGAAAGCTCCGTGACCGCGAGCTGGATTGCCATGGAGGTCCGGGACGGTCGGCTCCGCTGGGTGATCGTCGACAACAGCCAGGCAACTGGACTCACGGGCGACACCCGCACAGGGAGTCAGGCGGCGATGGACGTCGTCGAAAAGAGCTGCCGGTCGGTGACGTTTAATAACAACGGGGTGACCGGACAAATGTACGACTGCCTGGGGCGCGCGGCGGCGATACTTCAGGCCGCCAAGGAGTAGGCGTTTGAAGAACATTCTCGATGGGGCAACGAGGGCGGCGCTCACATCAGCGTTGATCGTTGCCGCCGGTCTGTGCGCCGCGCCGGCCGCTCTGGCGAAGACCACGACGAGCTCGAACTGGGCGGGCTATGCCGTGCACCGTCCCGGCGTCTCGTTCCGCCAGGTGTCCGGCACCTGGACCGAGCCGACCGCTTCCTGCACCCCGGGCCAGACCAGCTACTCGGCGGTGTGGGTCGGCATAGGCGGCTACAAGCCGACCTCCGACGCGCTCGAGCAGATCGGCACCGAGGTCGACTGCAACGCTGCGGGGAACAGCGTCTCGAGCGCGTGGTACGAGCTTGTGCCGGCGCCGTCGAAGACGATTTCGCTGTCGGTCCATCCCGGCGACCTCATGCACGCGACAGTGACCGTTGTGGGGCATCGCGTGACGGTCGTTCTGCGGAACCTGACCAGCCACATGACATTCCGCAGGAGCATGCACGCTCCCAGCGTCGACGCGAGCTCGGCGGAGTGGATTGTCGAGGCGCCGTCTGAGTGCGTCAGCCAGTTCGCGTGTCAGGCGCTCCCGCTGGCGAACTTCGGATCGGTCACGTTCGACTCGGTCGCGGCCACCTCGGCCAAGGGCACCGTCGGCTCGCTCATTTCGCCGAAGTGGTGGCGGACGAAGATCGAGCTGACTCCCAACGCCCAGCGGTTCATCGTCGCCCGTCAGACGAGCGACACCGCGGGGTCGGCGACGCCGTCGCCGCTGTCGGCCACCGGCCGCGGCTTCGACGTGACGTACTCGTCGGTCCCCACGCCCCCCGAGCAGTACGCTTCGACGCGCCAGAGCCGGCTGCGCGCCGCCTACATCGAGCACTGACCCTGGTCGCCGGGAATCGAGCGGTCCTCACGCAGTTGCATCAGCCCGTCGCCCGCCGGGGGTCCGAGGTTTTGTCGACAATTCCGCCCCGCAATCTCTTGGTAAGAACCGGAGTTAGGGAGGCGGAATGGAGCAGGACGGCACGGAGCTCGAGCTATCGGGCGCGGACGACGACTGGCCACTCGACCACCACATCGAGGAGCTGCTCGGCGCCCTGACGGACGCGCCGCGCGTAGGAGACGTCGATTCGGACGACGTCGATGAGCCGCTCGAGTAGCGCTCCGCCGTCCGAAGCGCGAACCGGTCCATAGAAACCTCTTATACCGCCCCTACGCGGCTCTACCCCGCCGGTCCGATGCTGTGGGCATGACCACGGCTCTGACACCTCACCTTTTCTGGATCACCAGCCGCGCCGCCGGGTTCGCCGCCCTGGTGCTCGCCAGCCTCGCGGTCTCGCTGGGGCTGCTGATGAGCACCAAACTGCTGAAGGGCAGGACGACGGATCTGCGCGTGGCTCACGACACGCTCGCGCTCGCGACGATCGTCGCGATCGTCGTCCACGGAGTGGCGCTCCTCGGGGACTCGTTCTTGCATCCCTCAATCGCCGACATCGCGATTCCGTTCGTCTCGAGCTACAAGACACTCTGGACCACGCTCGGAATCGTCGGCGGCTGGAGCCTGATCCTGCTCGGCCTCTCCTATTACGCGCGCCGGTACGTAGGCGCTGTGCGGTGGCGCAAGCTCCACCGGTTCACCGCGCTGGCTTGGCTCGCCGGGCTCGTGCACGCGCTCGGTGAGGGGACCGACGCCGGCCAGCTGTGGTTCCTCGCGATGGTGGCGCTCGTGGCGATTCCGGCGCTCGCGCTGCTGGCGACGCGGCTGGCCCGCAGCGCCGACACCCCGATCGCGCCGCCGGCGCCGCAGCCTCAGACCTCGAAGAACCGCCCGTCGGGCCCGACGTTGACCACCGGGGTGGTGCCGATCGTCGCCTCCCGGCCCCAGCAATCATGAATATGTCCGCACACGGCGAGCACGGGCCGCTTGCGCTCGATCGCCGTGAGGATCGATTCGCTCCCGAGATGCCGACCTCCGGACTCGTCCAGGTACCCCTTCGGCGGTGAGTGAACGACCAGGACCGCCCCCTCGGGGCAGCTCTCTAGCTTCGCCGCCGCCTCGTCCTCGCTGAGGTCGAAGCTCCACGGGAACGGAGTGGGCGGCACCCCGCCGCCGAGCCCGAAGAACTGAACGCCCTCGACCTCCCTGGCCTGGCCATGGAGCACCTGGGCGCTCGTCCACGGGGCGCACGCCTGCCACAGCTCGATATCGGTCTCGGCGTTGCCCGGGACCAGCACGGCGGGGACGGCGATCGCGCTGAGGGCCTCGATCGTGGTCTCGAGCCCCTGGTGCATCGTCGCGAAGTCGCCGGCGCCGATCACCACGTCCGCCTCCTCCGCCATTTGTACGAGGCGCTCGGCGCGGCCGCGGTCCCGGTGAAGGTCGCTGAAGGCGAGTAATCGCACCGCTAGCAGCTAGAGTGGAGGCGCATCGGCATGCAGATAGCATGCCCGGCGCGCGACCTCCGCGTCCGCTCCACGCCTAGATGAAACGGCCGGCGTGGTGGGAGACGGGGCTGGAGGGCCCGCTCAGCGGACATAATCAGAGGAGGTATCTGCCAAGTGGCAATACGACTACGGCGCGCCCTCGTAGGGCTCGCGACCACGGCCGCGGTGCTGGCGCTCCCGGCGGTCGCGTCGGCCGCCGTCACCCCGGCGCTGACGCTGACCCCGAGCACCGACGACCGCCGGCACGAGCCCCGCGACGGTGGGTCTCGACGCTATGTTCTCGCCTTCACGGGCGACTCGCCCAAGGACGTCACGTTCGCCCTGCCGACCGGTCTGCTCGCGAATGCGAATCAGGCCGGCGGCGCCTGTCTGATCTCGTCGACGCCGACTACGGCGCTGCCAGGTCGGCAGCGGAACCGTGACCGCTGGCCGGCGCCTCCGGTCAGCAGGTGAGCCTGTAGCTCGTCAAGGCGCCGAAGGCACGAGCGACGCCGCCGGAGTTGCGCTCGTGCAAGGCACCGGCCCGGCCGAGCACGCTGTCTGAGCACCGCGGACGTCACCTCCGAGGAACACCCACGGTCGGGCTCAACGTCGCGTTCTCGAACCTGGCCGCAACATCGCGCTCAGCGAGCATCAATGTTTCGCTCACCACGCTACGGCTGCCCACGGCCTGCCCGACCCGGCGGCGAACGTCACGCTGACCGCGGACTCGCAGCTGGACGCGACGACCCAGACCACGACGGCACCGCTCAACGTCACCGGCTGCAGCGCGCTCGGCTACGCGCCGTCGCTCACGGCCACGGTGACCAAGGACGCCAACGACCAGGGCGGCGAGCTGCAGCTCGGGATCGCCCAGGCCGCGACCGAGTCGGCCAACAAGACGATCACGCTCGGCCTGGGCAAGGCGATCACGCCCAACGTCGGCGCCGACGTCCCGTGCCTGACCGGCTCGGGTACCGGGTGCACGATCGGCACAGCCGCGGCGACCTCGCCGCTCGTGCCGAGCATCGCGCTCGCGAACGGCACGGTGACGCTGTCTGGCACCGCCACGACGCCGGTGATCGCGATCACGTTCCCGGCGCCGTTCGCGCTGACGATCAACGGCACCGTGGATCTGGCCACGAACTCGGTCACGTTCAGCAACGTGCCCGACGTGCCGCTCACCAGCCTGACGCTCACGGTCACGGGGCCGAACGGGAAGAAGGCGTTCAACGTCGCGAGCTGCTCGCCGAACAACGTGACGGGCAGCTTCACCGGCCAGGGCGGCCAGACCGCCACCTCAACGGCGCCGATCAAGTTCGTCAACTGCGCGTCGAAGCCGACCGCCTCGGGGTCGCTCAGCGGGCTCGCCGCGGGTAATCCGAAGCTCCGCTTCAAGGCGACCCACGGCAAGGGCGCGGCGAACATCGCGTCCGTCGCCGTCGGACTGCCGAGCGGGCTGAAGTTCTCGCGCTCGGCGTTCGTGACGCACAAGACCTGCGTCACCAAGAAGGGCAAGAAGAAGTGCACGACGACCACGCAGATCAAGGGCCTCGGAGTCTCCGGTGGCAGCGTGAAGTCGGTTGCCCTCAAGAGCGGCAAGCTCGTGATCACGCTGAAGAAGGCCGCCGGTACCGTGACCGTGAGCCTGAGCGGCCCGGTCCTGACCGAGACCAAGTCGCTCCAGACCGGCGTCAAGACGCACAAGGTCAAGAAGCTGACGGTGACGCTCAAGGTCACCGACGCCAAGAAGACCAGCACCTCGGTGCCGCTGAAGCTAGCGGCGCACTAGGCGGCTAAGTCCCAGATGCGACTGAGTTTTTGGGCAACTATTGCCCGAAAGCTCAGTCGCTCCGGACTTCGTCGCGCTGCGCCGGCGCGGGGCCCGCTGCTGGAGCGGGTCCGCTTGGCAGCGCCGGCGCTTCGGCGGACGATTCGAGCGCCCCGTTTGCCGAAGGCGTCTGCTGCCCACCCGTATCGCTCGCCCGGATCGCGTCGAGCACCGGCTTGACCAAGTCGATCGGCATCGGGAACACGACCGTCGAGTTCTGCGTCGCACCGATCTCGCGCAGCGTCTGCAGATAGCGGAGCTGGAGCGTGGTCGGGTTGCGCCCGATTATGTCGGCGGCGTCGGCCAGCCTGGTGGCGGCCTGGGCCTCGCCCTCGGCGTTGATGATCTTCGCGCGGCGCTCGCGCTCGGCCTCGGCCTGGCGGGCAATCGCGTGCTGCATCCGCTCGGGGATCTCGACGTCCTTAATCTCGACCGTGGTCACCTTGATGCCCCACGGCTCCGTCTGTGCGTCGATCACCTGCTGGAGGGACTCGTTGAGTTTGTCGCGCTCGGACAGCAGGTGGTCGAGGTCGACGCCACCGAGCACCGAGCGCAGTGTGGTCTGGGCGATCTGGAGCGTCGCGTGGTGGAAGTTCTCGACCTGATTGACCGCCCTGTCGGGATCGACGACGCGGTAGTAGGCGACCGCGGTGACGCGCACCGGGATGTTGTCGCGCATGATGACTTCCTGCGGCGGCACCGTGAGCGTCACCGTGCGGAGGCTCACCCGAACCATCCGGTCGATCGTCGGGACGAGCAGGATCAGCCCGGGCCCGCGCAGGTTCATCAGCCGCCCGAGGCGGAACACGACCCCCCGCTCGTACTCCCGCAGCACCCGGACCGAAGCTCCGAGAACCGTGAGCCCGATCACGAGCAAGATAACCAACACGACTGCAATTGCCACGATCATCGGAGTACCTCCCATTCCTCGGCCCGCCGAACGCGAACCGTCAGGCCGTCGAGCTGGTCGACGACAACCGCATCTCCCGCGCGCAGCTCCTCCGGATCCTCGTCGTCCAGAAGAGACCGGCGCGCGGTCCACAGCGCCCCGTCGACCATCACGCAGCCGGTCGGATTGGCCCAGCTGCGGACTACCCCCATATGGCCGATCAGACTCTCGGGCCCCGCCCTCACCAGGCGCCGGCGTACCGCGAGTCCCTTGCCGACGGTCAGCAGCATGACCCCGCCGGCGGCGCCGGCGAGCAGAAGCGCGGCAACCACGCCGAGCGCGAGTCCGCCGCCGAGCCCCATCACCGCTAGCACGGCACCCACCCCGATCGCGATCACTCCGGGCCCTCCTAGCACCCCGAGCGTAGGCACATGCGCCTCGATCAGCACCATGATCGCCCCGACCATCAGCAATGACACGCCTAATGCGGTCATGTCCATACTTTAGCCCCCGTTTACGGTCGTGAACGGTTGAGCGTTCGTTTACGACGCGGAGCCGTTCGCGGACGTGTCGGCTGCGGCTCGGGCCAGGGACTCCGCGGCCCGCGCGATCATCTCGACGCACGCGTCGAGCTCGATCGACGTCGAGTCGAGCACGACGTGGTAGAGCGCGGGATCCTGGATCTGTACCGCGTAGAACTGGCGGAAATACGCCGCGTGCGCGCGGTCGAACTGCGCGCGGGCGCGCTCGGCGTCGTTCGCCTCGAGGCCCTGGATCACCATCGCCTGCCGGGCGCGGCGATCGGGCGGCCCGTCGAGGCGCACCCGAAGCGCGCCCGGGTGCTCGCGGAGGAGAACGACCGCCCCGCGCCCCAGGATCACTCCTTCGCCGGTCGCAACCTGACGGCGCAGCACCTCCTCCGTCGCCCGCCGGAAATCATCGGCGGACAGCGCGTCGCCCGGCAGCGGGGTCGGCACGCCGGTGTCGCCTCCCACGAACCCGGTCAGCACTCGCTCGAGCCACCGGACGCCTACCTTCTCGTCGTGGGCGGCGGCGTCGTCGTAGGAGACCTCGAGGCGGTCGGCGACGGCGAGAGGAATGGCGCGGTCGAGGAACGGCACCCCCAGCCGCTGGGCCAGCGACGGGCCGATGATGCTGCCGCCGGCACCGTACGCGGCCGAGAGCGCGATCAACCTGCTCACGGAGAGATCATCCTCCGATTTGCGGCGCGTGAAAAGCGCGGATCAGCGAGTGCGCCCGGGGTGAAGCGTGCGGGCATACGTGGTCCGCTTCACGCTGAACATCGCCGCGTCGGCGCAGCGCAACAGCCCGTCGGCGTCCTCGGCGTCGATCGGAAACACCGCGCGACCGATGCTGATGCCGAGATGCAGCCGGTGGCCGTCGATCACGAACGGCCGCGTGACTGCGGCGGCCAGACGATCGGACACTTCCTCCGCGTCGGCCGGGGCGGTCTTCGAGTCGATCAGCACCGCGAACTCATCGCCGCCGAGACGGGCGACGGTATCCTCGGCGCGCGTGCACGAGGCCAGCCGCTTGGCGACGGCCACGAGCAACTGGTCGCCAACGTCGTGTCCGAACTCGTCGTTGACAGGCTTGAAGCCGTCGAGATCCATGTACAGCAGCGTCACCGGATGGATCTCCTCGCGCGCGCGGTTGAGCGCGTCCCGGAGCTCGTCGGTGAACTGGAGCCGGTTGGCTAGCCCGGTCAGCTGGTCGTGCATCGCCTGATGGGTCATTTCGTCCACCAGGCGACCGTTCTGGAGGGCGGTGGTGGCCTGGGCCGCGACCCCGGATAAGCGGTCGAGCAGGTCCGCAGTGGGCCTGAGGCGTTCGGGATGGTCGAACACCGACACGATCAGGAGCCCAAGGAACGAGTCGGCGCTGACGAGCGGCACCAGGATCGTCGCGGCGAGTCCGAGAACCGTGAGCATCTCGAGCAACTGGGGATCGTCGATCGTCTCGTCGACGAACAGTGGCTCGGCGCTCAGATCGCTGATCATGCGGTGCAGGGGCGTGTCCGGAATTGGGTCCCACGTGGTCTCCTCCGCGTCGACGTCCCCGTCGCGGGTCGTCGTAACCGCGCGGCGCACGAGCACGCCGGGCGCGGCGTCCCACAGGCACACTCCCACTCGGTCGCAGTCGACCACGAGCGGTACCGCGTCGGCCAGCCGCGCCGCCACCTCGCGGCTCGTGCCGGCGGCCGCCAGCGCACGCGCCAGCGACAGCAGCGCGCTGGACTGCTCCGAGCGCCGCTTCGCCTCCATCAACGCCGACGCGCCGTCCAGCGCGGTGGCGGCGTAGTGCGCGTACACCTCGAACAGCTCTCGCTCCTGCGCGAGGAACATCTGACCGGCCGGGCGGAGCGCCAGCAATTGGCCGTACTCGCGCCGGTTGGAACGCACCGGCACGACCAGCCACGAGTCCGGATGCGTCGAGGGCCTGCGGTGAAGTAGCTCGTCCACGTACTCGGCGACGCCCTCCTCCTCGAATCCTTTGTGGTGGCAGTGCAGCTCACCCGCGGGGCCGACCTGTACCGCCAGCACGTAGCGAACCGCCCTGACCTCCAGCGCGGCTCGAGCCGTGATCCGCGCGAGCACGTCGTCGAGGTCGTCGGCGGCGATCAGGTCCGACGCGGCGGCGAACACGCTGTGGAGCCGCTCGGTCATCGCGTCGAGCTGGTGCTGAAGAGCGGCGATCTGCTCGGGAGAGTCGTCGGCCATCTCGGTCTCGACGTCCCATCTCACTCGATAGACGCAGGCCGGCGCTCCCATCGCCTGGCATTCGTCGTGCTCGACCACTGCGGGCTCGAGCCCGAACAGAACCGTCCCGCAGGTGAGCAACCCGCACGTCCAAGCGCAGTGGTCGGGGCTACGCGGGAATCCCTCGGCCGCCACCGCGACGACGTCGGCGAAGCCCGGGCCGGACTCGGTGACGTCCAGCTTCGTGACCGTGCTGAACTCGGCTGTGCTCGTCGCGATCGCGCGGTACACGTTCTCGGGGGAGGCGAGCGAACGAAGCATCGAGGCGACCTGCGATCCGCTGAGGCGGCGAGCCGTGTCCTCGCCTACCGCTCGGGCGAACTGGGGGTGGTGCGTGACGAGCGCGCCGGCCTGCCACAGGGCGACGGCCTCGTCATAGGCGATCCAGTTCGTGATGTCGCACAGATATCCGGGCGTCCGCTTGCTCCCGGCCACTCGCAGCACGTCGGCGACCGCGTCATCACCGCCAAACGCGCGCACCCGCGCGAGCAGCACGGCGCTCATGGAGCACGAGAAGTGGTTGCCTCGGGCCGTGTCGCGTGCGTGCATCATCGGCTACCTATCGGTGGCGCGGGTCCCGATCGATGCTGCAGCCATCCCGGTTTGGACGAACGGCGTCCTCCCACCGTTTCCACTCCGTTTCCAGCCCGTAAGGTCCGGCGTTGATAGCGTCCGGTCCCTCGACCTTCGACCCTCTGGAGCAGCAGATGACGAGCGCGAACTCCCTGGTGACCGACATCGCGGGGCTGCGCGAGAGCGCCGGCTCGCACATCGGGTACACCGACTGGCAGGAGATGACACAGGAGCGCGTCGACCAGTTCGCCGACGCGACGGACGACCATCAGTTCATCCACGTCGACGTCGAACGGGCCAAGGAGACGCCGTTCGGGGGCACGATCGCCCACGGTTTCCTGACGCTGTCGCTGGTGGCGCCGGTCAGTCAGCAGTTGATGAGCGTCACCGACGCCGTCATGGGCGTCAACTACGGCCTCGACCGAGTCCGCTTCCCGGCCCCGCTCCCCGTCGGCGCGCTCTGGCGCGGCGGCATGGAGATAGTCGAGGTGACCGACGTACCCGGCGGTGTGCAGATCAAGGCCCGGGTGACGATCGAGGTCAAGGACTCGGAGAAGCCCGCCTGCGTCGCGGACTCTCTCGTACGCGTCTACGGCGGCGCCTAAGGTGGTCGCTTTCGCAAGTACGACGACATTGGAGCGGGCCGGCTTGCGGCCTGCTCGGCATCCTGCCTCGCTTGACCGGCCGCGCCGGCGTCGTCCGGAGGCGGCGCCTGGCGGCGTCCTCGGTCGCTCGTGTGGCAGAACCGCACCACGCTCGCTGCGTCCTTGCCAGGCATCCACCGGTGACCACTCGCGGTGCCGCCGTACCTACGAAAGAGACCACCCGTGAGCATCGACGTCGAGAAGCTCGCCGCAATCGACGTTCACGTTCACGCCGAGCGCAACCACTCAGAACCGCAGGATCCGGTCACGACCGAGATCCTCGACGCGGCCGCCCGCTACTTCGGGGGCAGCCCTCCGCAGCCGAGCGCGCGGGAGGTCGCCGACTATTACCGCGAGCGGAACATGCTCGCGGTGATCTTCACAGTCGATGATGAAGCCGGCATGGGCCGCAAACGCCTCGGCAACGACGAGGTCCTCGAGGCCGCGCGAGCCAACCCCGACGTCCTGATCCCATTCGGGAGCGTTGATCCCCACAAGGGCAAGCTCGCGGTCCGCGAAGCGCACGAACTGATCGAGGCCGGGGTGCGGGGGTTCAAGTTCCACCCCAACACCCAAGCCTTCTGGCCGAACGACCACGCGTTCTACCCGCTATATGGCGTGATCGCCGAGGCCGGTCTGATCGCCCTGTTTCACTCCGGCACCACCGGCATCGGCGCCGGCATGCCCGGCGGCGGTGGCGTTCACCTCAAATACTCAAACCCGATGTGCATCGATGACGTCGCCGCCGATTTCCCCGGCCTGGACATCATCCTCGCTCACCCGTCGTTCCCCTGGCAGGACGCGGCGCTCGCGATCACCGTCCACAAACCCAACGTGTATATCGATCTGTCGGGTTGGTCCCCCAAGTACTTCCCCGACATCCTCGTCCAGTACATCAACACCCGCGCCCAGCGCAAGATGCTGTTCGGCTCGGACTTCCCTCTGATTACCCCCGACCGCTGGCTCGCCGACTTCGAAAAGCTCCCGATCAAAGACGAAGTCCGACCCCTCGTCCTCAAGCAAAACGCCGCCAACCTGCTGCGACTGTAACCCTCCGACGCTCCGGGGCGAATATCTCCTCACGCCAGGCCCCGTAGCGCAGAAAAATCGGTGCTAACCGGCCCCGTCCTTGTGCAACTTCAGCGCACAGGGGTTTACAAAGTCTGGCGTCGGGTATCGCCGCGTCAGCCGGTGTGGCCAAATCGCTTGACGAGAAGCGGTCTGGGCCGCACTTGCCTCTCCTCTCCTCCCTCACTCGGCGGCAGTCCCAAAGGCTGTCGCCGGGTGTCCCCTAACGGCTGAGAATCACTTCGGCGTCGTGCCTCGGGGTCTCGGTGATCGCGCGCCGGTAGACGCGCTCGGGCCTGGCGCGGACCGGATCGATCGCCGTCCGGACGGCCAGCTCGCGCAGCACGACCTCCATCTCGAACTGCGCAAAGGCCCCGCCCAGGCAGCGACGCACGCCGCCGCCGAACGGGATCCACGTGTACGTCCCCGGCGGTTTCGACAGGAATCGCTCAGGCAGGAACCGCTCGGGCTCGGGGTAGACGTCCGGTCGGCGGTGGACGAGGTAGATCGAGGGGACGACCTTGACACCGGCGGGGAGCTCGTATCCGCCGAACTCCATCGGCGCCTTCAACGTGCGGTTGACGAGCGAGATCACCGGTCGCAGGCGCAGCGTCTCGTACACGACGGCCTTCAGGTACTCGTCCTTGCCCGCGCGAACCTCTGACGCGAGGCGCCGAAGCTTGTCGGGGTGGCGCGCGAGTCGCTCGACCGCCCACGCGAGCGCAGTTGCCGTCGTCTCGTGGCCGGCCACCAGCAGCGTCAGCAGTTCATCGCGCAACTCGCGGTCTCCCATCGCCGAGCCGTCCTCGTGCGCCGCGGACAGCAGCATCGACAGAATGTCGTCCCGCTGCCCGGCGCCAGGTTCGGCCCGGCGTGCCGCGATCACCTCGTAGATCAGCCCATCGATCCGCGCGATCTGGCGGGCGAACGGCGGAAAGCTCGGGATGCGCTCGGGCCCGAGCGCGATCAGGAACCCCACCCAGCGCGGATCCGTCAGGCGGTCGAGCACGCGCCTGAGCTCGATCCGCAGCGTGGTAAGCCGCTCCCCTTCGTCGAGCCCGAACACCGCGCGCAGGATGATCTCGAGCGTGACCCCCTGCATCCGCGGGCGGACCCGGATCGGCGTCCCGCTCGGCCAGCGCGCGATCTCCGTACGGGCGATGTCCGCCATCAGCGTCCCGTAGCTCTGCATTCGCGCACCGTGGAACGGCGGGAGCATCAGCTTCCGCTGCGCCATGTGCTCGGAGCCGTCTAGCAGCAGGAGCGAATGCGCGCCGAGGATCGGGAGCAGGACCCGGTTTGCCTCGCCTGCGTGGAGCAGGTCGGGATCTCCGGTGAACACTGCCTTGACGTCGTCGGGATTGGAGACCATCACCCACGTCCCCTCATGGGCGATCGTCAGCCTGAACGTCTCGCCGAAGCGCTTGCGGCACTCCGCCATCATCCACTGGGCGCGCCTGAACCAGATCGCGGTCTGGAGCGCCCGCGGCATGCGCGGCCCCGGGGGGAGAGCGGTTTGGCCCATGGGCCGTCAGCGTATCGGCGCCGGGCAACCGGTATAAGGGGCAGCTCATGTCGACCGAAAAACACATAACAGTGCTCGGCGCAGGCAGCACGATGGGACTGCCGATGGCGCGCAACCTCGCCCGCGCCGGATTCGAGGTGCGCGGTTGGAACCGAACTCGCAGCAAGGCCCGTCCACTCGAGGAAGACGGCGTGCAGGTGTTCGACTCGGCGTCGGAGGCAGCCGACGGAGCCGGCGTGCTCCTGACGATGCTGTCGGACGCCGATGCCGTCATCGACGCGGTCGAGGAGGCACTCCCGAGCGTCCGCGAGGGCACGGTCTGGCTCCAGATGAGCACGATCGGGGAGGTGGGCACCGAGCGTTGCGCCGAGATCGCCGGCGCATGTGGCGTCACGCTGTTCGATGCTCCCGTGCTCGGCACCAAGCAGCCCGCCGAGCAGGGCATGCTGGTGATCCTCGCGTCAGGTCCGGACGATGACGGAGGCGCGAGGGCGGCAGTCCAGCCGATCTTCGACGCGGTCGGCCAGAAGACGATGTGGTTGGGAGCGGTAGGCGAGGGCACGCGGCTGAAGCTCGTCGCAAACGCATGGGTACTGACGGTCGTCGAGGGCGGCGCCGAGACGATCGCGTTCGCTGAGGGACTCGGGCTCGACCCCGCGCTGCTTTTCGAAGCGATCGAGGGCGGCGCGCTCGACCTCCCGTACCTGCGACTGAAGGGCAAGGCGATCGCCGAGCGCAACTTCGAACCGTCGTTCCGCCTGATGCTCGCGGCCAAGGACGCGCGTCTGATCGAGGAATCCGCGCAGCGCCGCGAGATCGACGTGCCGCTGTTCAGCACGATCCGCCGCCGGCTTGCCGAAGGCGCCAAGGACCACGGCGACGAGGACATGAGTGCGACCTACTGGACCAGCGCGCCCGGTTCCGATCCCAGCTGATCGCTAGGGACCGTCGGGCGCGCGGTCGGCCTCGACCAGCGCCTCGGGCGAATCGACGATTCTCACGACGTCGGCGACCCCCGTCAGGTCGATCAGCCGCTGCACCTGTTCGCCCCCCCTGGTCAGCGCGAGCCGGCGGCCGGCCTCCTCAGCGCGTCGATGCGCTTTGACGAGGAGGTGCAGGCCGGTCGAGTCCATAAACGCGAGCCTCCTGAGGTCGATCAGGATCGCGTCGGCATCCAAGCCGTACGCCTTCTCGAGCTCTCGCTCGAGGACCGGGCTCGACACCAGGTCGAGCTCGCCGGTAACGATCAGCGTGATCAGCCGACCGGTGGTTTGCGTCTCTACGCGAAACTCGCTGTGCACCCTCGCTTCTCCCCACGCCCAGCTCTCGGGGCCGGGGCAAAGCTACCACGGCGCGCCGCGGCTCCCCTAGGAGCGGCGATGGTCGCGCATCGCGACCCGCAGCAGCTCGTGGCCCCCCGCCTCGCTCACGGTGAGCTCATCGGTCAGCGAGGCCAGCGACTCGGGCCGCTCCAGCCCTCGCGCGTGGCCGTCGAGCCGGCGGCTCGTGCCGGCCCTCAGCGGGGACACCGCGAACTCGAGCAGCTGGTCGCGAGCCCCAAGGGCGACGCTGATCGAGGTGCTCTCCGCGGCCCGCTCGGCGTGTGCGCCGAGGGCATCGGTTACCAGGTAGACATCCGCGCAGCGATCGAGCGAGAAGCCGGCGCTTGGCGCCAGCGCCCGGCCGATTCGCCCGAGCACCGGGGCCAGCAACTCGACCGGTGACACCGTCAGGACAATGTCGCCGGACAGGCCGGTCGGAAGTCGCGCCTGCCAGACCTGGGGTGGGTCGCTCGCCTCGCTCGACGTGTCCGCCGAGGTCGTCCGAGCACTGGCCCCGCCCCGGAAGCAGAGCCGTACCTCGGTTCCGCCATCGGGTACGCGTATGAACTCAGCCCGGTCGGCCACGGCGCTCATCAGGGCCAACCCGACCTTCAGCCCGTCGTGATCGGGCGCGGCCTCTCGAATTCCGCTTCCGTAGTCGCGGACCAGTACCTCGAGGCCAGCTGCCGTGGCCGCGAGCGTGACCGAGAACGGGCCGGGTTCGTCGCTGTAGGCGTGCTGGATGACGTTGTTGCACGCCTCGCTCACGGCGGTGTTGATGTCGCTCATCAGCTCGGGATCGAGCCCGAGCGCCTCCCCGGCGGCCGACGACATGCTTCTGACCAGCCTCGCCGCCTCGGGTCGGCTGGTCAACTCAAGGCGAACCCCCGTTGAATCGATCTCTCCGCTCATGCTCCTCGCCTACGCCAGCAACGTCGTGTGGTTAAGCAATGGCTACCCACAGCGCCGGACTACAAGCGCACGAATTCCAACGTGTGGTGTGTACTTCACTTCGAGCGGCGGTCTCCTCAGCGCTCAGCCGGTGACTGCGGCGGCGTCGAGCCGGATCATCGATCGGCGCAGCAGTCGCGAGACGTGCATCTGCGAGCAGCCGATCCGCTGGCTGATCTCGCGCTGCGTGAGGTCGTGCAGCAGGCGCAGGCTCAAGACGCTGCGCTCGACCTCGGTGAGCTCAGCCCACCCGGCGGCGAGCATCTGGCGATCTTCGGCGAGCTCGAACCCATCGTCCTCGACGCCCAGCGTCTCAGTAAGCGCGGACCGATCGCCGTCCTCGTGCACGATCGGGGCGTCGAGCGACGCCGGGCGGTAGTTGTGGGCGGCGTCGAGTGCCTCTATCACCTGCTCGGTGGGACAGTCGAGCGCCTCGCTGAGCTCGTCCACCGTCGGCGTGCGACCGAAGCGCGCCGACAGCCGCTCGGTCTGGCGGCTGACCGCCAGCGCGCGCTCTTGGAGATCGCGAGGGACATGGACGCTCCATCCCTTGTCGCGGAAGTGACGCTTGAGCTCGCCCATGATCGTCGGGGCGGCATAGCTCGTGAACTTCTTGCCCAGTCCGGGCTCGAAGCGGCTGAGCGCGTTCAACAAACCTAAGCTCGCGACCTGGACGAGGTCGTCAAGCGGCTCGCGACTGTGGACGTAGCGGAGCGCCAGCTTGCGGGCGAACGGGATGAAGCGCCTGGCGAGCTCGTCGCGGGCATCGGGATCCCGATCCTCGTGGTAGGCGGCGAAGAGTTCCTCGTCGAGTAGACGCGCTACATCGCGCGCCGGGGCGATAACGGACATTTTGGACCTCCGTCTGGGGCTTTCAAACGCGAGGTCCGTGGAGGGGCCGCGGGAGCGACCCGTCCGTCCGTCCCAGTGCTCTTTCTGAACCGCAGCGATGCGGCTCGTCGCCGCAACCCAACCGGCCGTGGGTCGATTCTGTCCGCGAGGACCGGTCGCGAAACCTTAGGACTCGGGCAGCGCGAACGAGCCTCCGTGACGATCCCCGGTCCCCCGGAGGTCCTCCTCGATCGCTGTAGCCGTCCGCTGTGCCCGTGGCAGGAAGTCGCGCCGGAGCGACGCAATCGACGTGCGGCTCGCGTGCACCGACAGGTTCAGCGCGGCAGTGACCGCGCCAGATGAGCTGTGGAGCGGGACGGCCAGCGAGCGGAGGCCCTCCTCCAGCTCCTGGTCGGTGGCCGCATAGCCCTGCCGGCGCACGGCGTCGAGCATCGAGCGCAGCTCATCCTTGTCCTTGACGGTATGCGGTGTCAGCGGCACAATCTCGATCCGCTCGAGCCGCTCTTCGAGCTCGTCGTCCGGCAGCCCTGCCAGCAGCACGCGACCCATCGAGGTGACGAATGCCGGCAGGCGGGTGCCGACGGCCAGCGTGATGCTCATGATCCGCCGCGTGGGAACGCGCGCGACGTACACGACGTCGAGCTCGTCCAGCACCGAGATCGAGCACGACTCGTTGACCTCCGCGACCAGCGCCTCCATGTGTGGCAAAGCCACCTCGGGCAAGCTGAGGCTCGACAGATAGGCATATCCGAGCTCGAGCACGCGCGGACGCAGCGAGAAGCGGCCTTGGGAGAAGTTCACGTACCCGAGCTTTACGAGCGTCAACAGGAACCTGCGTGCAGCGGCGCGGGTGAGGCCCGTCGAGCGGGCCACCTCGCTGAGGGCGAGCTCGCGGTGCTCGGAATCGAACGCGCGGATAACCGCCAGGCCGCGTTCCAGCGACTGCACGAAGTCCGAGCTCTGGGCGGGTTTGTCCGGCATCTTGCTCTTCGCGGCTGTCCGTTCGGCATGCGAACACTATCGGACCTGGCGCGCAGTAGGATCCGCGCGATGACACCGGTGCAGACAGCCGGGGCGAAGGGCAACGGCAACGTCGGGGGAGTGACCGGCCCGACGGTCCGGGATGCCGCGTTCGACGTCATGCGCCGTCACGGGTTGACCACGATCTTCGGCAATCCGGGATCGACGGAGATCGCGTTTCTCACCGATCTGCCGTCCGATATCCGGTTCGTCCTCGGCCTCCACGAGGGATCGGTCGTCGGAATGGCGACGGGCTACGCGCTGGCCCGGGGTGAGCCGGCCTTCGTCAACCTCCACACGGCCGCCGGCCTGGGCAACGCGGTCAACGCGATCGCCAACGCGCGCGACTGTCGCGCGCCGCTGGTGATACTCGTCGGCCAGCAGGACCGGCGCCAGATCGCGTTCGAGCCGTTCCTGACCGGACGAGCGCTCGAGCGTATCGCCGGCGAGTATCCGGTCTGGAGGCACGTTCCGAACCGCAGTCAGGACGTGCCCGGCGCGATCGCCCGCGCCTACCACGAGGCCAAGGCTGCGAAGGGGCCGGCGCTCCTGGTCGTGCCGATGGGCGACTGGCTCGAGCCCGCCGACGAGCTCGCCGCCGGGGCGCCGGCGAAGGTCCTGCGCCCGCACTCGGTGGACGCCGTGCAGGTCGCCGAGCTCGCGGAGTTGCTCGCCGGTGCCGACTCGCCGGCGCTCGTGGTCGGCGCCCCGGACGAAGGGGACTGGGACGCGGTGATCGCGCTGGCCGAACGGCTGCGCTGCCCGGTCTGGCAGGAGCCGTTTACCCGGCGCGTCGGATTCCCGCAGGATCACCCGCTGTTCGCCGGACACCTTGCCTGGCAGCGGCGCGTGATGCACGACGCGCTGGCCCCTTACGACGTGGTGCTGACAGTCGGCACGAACGCCTTCCGGGCGTACCTGTTCGACGAGCCGGTCGCCCTCGTCGAGCCGGAGACGCGCGTCGCGGTACTCACCGCCGATCCGGCCGAAGCCCACCGCAGCCCGTGCGATCTGGCCGTCGTGGCGCCGGTCGGTGGGGCCTGCCGCGCGCTCGTCGAGCAGCTGCCGGAGCGCGCCGGCAATCCGCCCGAGCCGGTCCGCCGGCCGACACGCCTGGCTCCGCCGGCCGCTGGCGAGCCGCTCCGCCCCGGCCACGTCCTCGACGCCCTCGCCGAGCGGCTCCCGGACGACGCGCTCCTGGTCGAGGAGTGCCCGTCCTCGCAGCCGGAGCTGTACCAGCGGATTCCGGTGCGGATCCCGTTCGGCTACCTGAGCACTGCCAACGGCTGTCTCGGGTTCGGCGTAGCCGGGTCGATCGGGCTGCGGATGGGCCTGCCCGACCGTCCGGTCGTCGCGGTGCTCGGCGACGGCTCGACGATGTACGCGATTCAGGCGCTGTGGAGCGCCGCCCGCTACGACGTCGGCGTGCTGCTGGTCGTGCTCGCCAACGGGCGGTACGCGGTAATGGACGCGCTCGCTCAGCGTCGTGGCGGTGAGGGCGCCTGGCCGGGATTCGAGTCGGTCGACATCGGCGGTCTCGCTCGGTCGCTCGGCTGTCCCGCGGTGCGAGTCGAGACGCACGACGATCTGACCCGAGTGCTCGACGAGGTGCTGCCCGGTCTTGCAGGTCGGCGCGAGCCGCTCGTGGTCGAAGCGGCGGTGGGAGAGTAGCGGTGGCCACTACCGGATCGTCGTCCAGAACCACGCCCGCGGACATCACCGCGGCAGCGGTGGCGAGCTTCGACGGCTGCGCCGACCCGCGTCTGCGCGACTTGTTGCAGAGCCTCGTTCGCCACCTGCACGCATTCGCCGTGGAGACGTCTTTGACCGAGGAGGAGTGGCACGAGCTGATCGCGGCGTTGACCGACACCGGGAACATCACCGACGAGCGCCGGCAGGAGTTCATCCTCTGGTCCGACGCGCTCGGCCTGTCGATGGTGGTCGACGCGCTCGCCCACGAGCTGCCCGCCGGCGCCACCGAGTCGACGGTGCTCGGGCCGTTCTACGTGCCTGGTTCGCCTCGGCGCGAGTTCGGCGAGAGCATGGTGATCGAGAGCGGAGCCGGCGTTCTAGCTTGGGTCTACGGCCGGGTGCTCGACATCTCAGGAGATCCGATCGCCGGCGCCGAGCTCGACGTGTGGCAGAACGGGGCCGACATGCTGTACGCGGTGCAGCGACCCGAGGCGGAGGAGGATCACCTGCGCGGCCGTTACCTCACGCGCGAGGACGGCACATATGCGTTCGTCGCGGTCCGCCCGGTCCCGTACCCGATCCCGGATGACGGTCCGGTCGGCAGGATGCTCGCCGCCAGCGGTCGCCACCCGTGGCGGCCGGCGCACATCCACATGATCGTGCGCGCCCCCGGCTATAAGACCGTGACCACGCACGTGTTCGACGCCACCAGCGAGTACCTCGACTCGGACACGGTGTTCGCCGTGAAGCCGTCCCTGATGCGGGACTTCGTCGAGCGCTCGCCCGACGACCCCGAGTGCCCGGCGGGAGTCGAGGGTGAGTGGGTGTCGCTAGAGAACGACATCGTGCTCGCGCCCGGCGACGACGGTGGCGTCGTCGTCGACCCTGGCCGCACGGCGTAGCGCTGCATCACGGATCGGACTCCAAACCGCTTGCGGGGCGCGTTACTATTCCCCGGATTGTGGTCGACAGGATTGTTGACAATTCGGGCGACTGCCGCCCGGAAGACCGGCTTCGCGAGGCGATCGTCACCGGCCGTTTCCAGCCGAGTGAGCGTCTGGTCGAGACCGATCTGACACAGGTCCTCGGCGTGGGCCGCTCCGCCGTGCGCACCGCGCTCGCGCGCCTCGAGCACGAAGGACTGGTCGAGCACGAGCGCCACCGCGGCGCGCGAGTGCGGCTCGTGGAGGCGCAGGAAGCCGTCGAGATCCTCGAGGCGCGTGCGGTGCTCGAGGGGCTCGCCGCTCGGCACGCGGCGCTCCGGGCCACGCCCGAGGACGTCGAGGGCCTGCGACGCATCCTGGACGAGATGCGGCGGCGACTCGACGCGGGCGACCTTTTGGGGGCCTCGGACGAGAACGCGGTGCTCCATCGCAGGCTGCTCGAGATCTCCGGTCACACGACGGCGGCCCGGCTGATCGCGACGCTCAAGTACCAACTGGTTCGCTTCCAGTACCGCACGATCATGCTGCCTGGGCGCAGCGAGCGTTCGTTCGGCGAGCACAAGGCGATCGTCGACGCGGTCGCCGCCGGCGATCCCGACGGGGCGCAGACGGCGATGCGCATGCATCTGTCACATGTGGCTGAAGCTTTGAGAGGAGCAGTGGAGTGACCGATTCGCCATCCGAGCGGGCCCGGGAGCTGCTACGCGGGGCGTACGACACGCACATGCATATCTCCCCGGATGTGGTCGAGCGGATCACCGACGACATCTCGCTGGCGCAGAAGTTCAAGGAGCTCGGGATGGCCGGGTTCGTGCTCAAGTCGCACTACACCTCGACGGCCGAACGTGCCGCGGTCGTGCGCGCCGCCGTGCCGGGTGTGGATGTTTTGGGCGCGATCTCGTTGAATCGGGCGGTGGGCGGGATCAACCCGCTCGCGGTTGAGATTGCGGCGCGCGAGGGCGCTCGCACCGTTTGGCTGCCCACGGTCGACTCGGTCAACGAGTCTCACGAGCGCGAGGCGCCGGCTGGGGCGAAGGTGCCGGTGTGGGTGAAGCTTCAGCTCGAGCTGCGCGAGCAGAGGATCGAGATCCCGCCCGTGCCGGTCGTCGACGAGCACGGTTCCCTCGTGCCCGAGTTGTACGAGGTGCTGGGGATGATCGCGCGGCACAAGATGTGCCTGGCCACGGGTCATCTCGGCCGGGACGAGATCTTCGCGGTCGTCGACGCGGCGGTCGATGCGGGCGTCGAGACGATCGTGATCACCCACCCGGAGTTCCCGTCCCAGGACCTTTCAGTCGAGGATCAGAACGCTCTGGCGGACAAGGGCGCCCTTCTCGAGCGGTGCTTCACGACCCCGCACACCGGCAAGGTCACCTGGGAGCGCTGGAGCGAGAACATTCGCGCCGCCGGCCCCGAGCGCTCGGTCCTGTCGACCGATCTCGGTCAGGTGTTCAATCCGCCGGTCGAGGACGGGATGGCCCTGATGGTCGACCGGCTGCTCGACGCCGGCTTCAACGAGGAGGAGATCTACGTGATGGCCGTGGTGAACACGCGCCTGGTGGCGGGAGCTGAGGGTCGGTGAGCGCTCGCCGGATGATGGTGATCGGCGCGCACTCGGCCGATTTCGTGTGGCGCGCGGGGGGTGCTGTGGCGGTCGCGACCGCCGGCGGCGGCGAGGCCGCTGTGATTGCTCTCTCCTACGGTGAGCGCGGCGAGTCCGGCGAGTTGTGGAAAGAGGATGGCCAGACGATCGAGAACGTCAAGAAGATCCGCCACGGCGAGGCCGAGCGGGCTGCGGCGGCGCTTGGCGCGACGTTCGACTGCCTCGATCTCGGCGACTATCCGCTCGAGATCGACGGTGACGGGCTGCGCTTGATTTCTGATCGGATTCGCGAGTTCGGGCCGGACGTGTTGATCACGCACACCGACACTGATCCGTTCAACCCCGACCATCCGATCGCTCACTATGCGGTCGACCGCGCGCGCGGGCTGGCCGCCGGCGCCGGCGTGGCGAGCGCATTCAAGACGATCGCCCCGCCGGCCCTGTTCCTGTTCGAGCCCCACCAGCCCGAACTGTGCAATTTCACCCCGACCACGTTCGTGGACATCACGAGCGTGATCGACAAGAAGCTGGCCGCGATGTCTGAGATGAAGGCGCAGAGATACCTCCAGACCTACTACGCCGAGCGCGCCGACCATCGCGGGAACCACGCGCGACGGTCGTCGGGCAACGCGGACATCCGGCAGGCGGAGGCGTTCCAGCGGGTAACGCCGGACGTGGTGAGCGCGCTGTGACCTCGGTTTTTGCCGAGCTTGCGGAGCTGGGGTCGGCGACGGTGTACGAGGCGGGCGGCCGGCGAGGATACGTGGATTTGGACCTCGTCCAGGTGGTCCCCGGATCCCGCGTCGCGGGTCCGGCGCGCACCGTGCGCTGTGGCCAGGACGACAATCTCATGGTCCACGCGGCGATGGCCGCGGTGGAGCCGGGCGAGGTACTGGTCCTGACGATGCCCGAGCCGCGGCCGGTGGCGCTGGTCGGCGATCTGCTCGCGACTCAGGCCAAGGTGCAGGGTGCCGCCGCGATCCTTGTCGACGCATCGGTGCGCGACGTCGAGGAGCTGGCCGGGCTCGGGTTGCCGATCTGGGCGCGGTGGGTTCGTGTGAAGGGTGCGGGCAAGGACGCCGTCGGGTCGATCGGCGAGCCGCTTCGCGTGGGCGGGGCGACGATCCGGAACGGGGATGTGCTCGTGCTCGACGCGGACGGGGTCGCGGTGGTCGAGTCAGAGCGCGTCGAGCAGGTGCTGGAGGCCTCGCGCGAACGCGCCGAGCGCGAGGTGGTCAAGCGCGGCAAGTTGCAGGGCGGCGCGCTGTCGTACGACCTCGACGGACTGCGCGATAAGGTCGAAGCGGCGACGTGACCGGAGAGCCCACCCACGACCTCGCGCACATCGCCCACGCCGAGCTGCTGACGCCGTTCCCGGAGGAGAGCCTTCAGTTCTTCGTCGAGTTGTTCGGGATGGAGATCGAGCATCGCGAGGGTCAGTCCGTGTTCCTGCGCGGGTGGGGCGAGTACCAGCCCTACGGGCTCAAGCTGACCGAGTCCGAGCTGCCCGGCCTCGGGCACACGGCGATTCGTGCCTGGAGCCCGGCGGCGCTCGAGCGGCGGGTGGCCGCGATCGACGCCTCCCAGTTAGGCGTCGGGTGGAACGAGGGGGATCACGGGCACGGCCCGGCGTTCGAGTTCCGCGATCCCGATGGACACCAATTCGAGATCTTCTACGAGCAGGATCGGTACGTGCCGCCCGAGCACCTTCGCCCCCGCCTGAAGAACGTGCCGCAGCGCCACGTCGACCGCGGCGCCGCGGTCAAGCGCATCGACCACGTCAACGTGCTCGCCTCCGACGTCGCCGCGAACCGCCGCTTCGCCGAGGAACAGCTCGGGTATCGCCTGTATGAGCAGGTGATCAACGACGACGGCTCAGAACAGGGCGCGTGGATGAGCCTGTCGATCGCCGCTCACGAGCTCATCTACACGGCCGACCACGCCGGCGGCAGCGGACGGCTGCACCACCTCGCGTGGTTCGTCGACACCCGCGAGGAGCTGCTGCGCGCCGCCGACCTGTTCCTCGACGCAGACGTCCCGATCGAGGCGGCACCGTCCAAGCACGCGGTCGCGCAGGGGATGTTCCTGTACATATACGAGCCCGGCGGCAACCGCGTCGAGGTGACGACCGGAACCCACTTCATCTACGACCCGGCCTACCCGCCGATCGTTTGGACCCAGGCCGAGCGCGCCCGCGGCCAGGCCTGGGGGGTCAAGACGATCGAGACCTTCCACACGTACGGGACCCCGGACCTCAGCGGCCGGCCTCCCGGCCCGCCGATCCCGCCGACGAGCCAGATCCCGATGTTGTCGCACAGCGTGCATGCATGAGCGATGATCGCGCGCTGATCCGCGAGCTGGTCGAGAACTGGGTCGTGTGGCGCGATGCCGGCGACTGGGAGCGATTCGCCACCGTCTGGCATCCGGAGGGGTTCATGATGGCCACCTGGTTCCAGGGCCCCGCCGCCGACTTCATCCGGGTCAGCCGCGAGGGCTTCGAGCGCGGGGTGAACATCCTCCACTTCCTCGGCGGCAACTCGGTCGACCTCGCGGCTAAGGCGCCGCCGTCAGGCGCGGCCGACGTTGCCCCTGAGGCGCCGCCGTCAGGCGCGGCCGACGTTGCCCCTGAGGCGCCGCCGTCAGGCGCGGCCGACGTTGCCCCTGAGGCGCCGCCGTCAGGCGCGGCCGACGTTGCCCCTGAGGCGCCGCCGTCAGGCGCGGCCGACGATTCCCCTAAGGCGCCGCCGTCAGGCGCCGCCGACGATTCCCCTAAGGCGCCGCCGTCAGGCGCGGCCGACGATTCCCCTAAGGCGCCGCCGTCAGGCGCGGCCGACGATTCCCCTAAGGCGCCGCCGTCAGGCGCCGCCGACAATTCCCCTAAGGCGCCGCCGTCAGGCGCCGCCGACAATTCCCCTCAGCGCGCGGTCTCGCAGACGAAGATGACGATCTCCCAGCGGGCGTTGGTACATGAGGTCGAATGCGATGTGGTCTGCACCGGTCGTTTCTACGACTTCCTCGAGAAGCGCGAGGGGCGGTGGGGGATCGTGCTCCGCCAGCCGATCTACGAGAAGGATCGCCTCGACCCGGTCGACCCATCTGCGACGGTCGCGCTCGACGCATCCGTTCTCGCCGAGTTCCCGGCCGGGTACCGCCACCTCGCTTACGCGCAGACGCAGATCGGCTACGAGGTCAAGCGTGACATGCCCGGCCTGGTCGGCCCGGGCGTCCAGCGGCTCTATCGCCGCGGGGCCGAGTGGCTCGCCGGCGGAGATCTCGGCGATCCGCTGAAGACGGTCGATTGAATCGCCCGCGCGCCAAGTGGCCGCGGTCCTCGGTGCTGCTGGCCGCCGGCATGGTGCTCGTCGCCGCGAACCTCCGCCCCGCGGCCGCCGGCATCGGCCCGCTGATCGACCGGATCCAATCGGACACCGGCCTGTCGAACGCGGGGGCCGACGTGCTCGTGGCGCTGCCGGTGCTGTGCTTCGGCGCGCTCGCGCCGCTCGCGCCGCCACTTGCGCGGCGCTTCGGAGCGCGGCCGACCGTCGCCGGCGCGCTCGTCCTGCTGCTGCTCGGCCTGCTCGTCCGGCTGCTCCCCGGCATCGCATTTCTGTTCGTCGGCACGGCGATCGCGGGCACCGCGATCGCGACCGAGAACGTGCTGCTGCCGGTCCTGGTCCGGCGGAACTTCCCCGAGCAAGTCGGCCTCCTCACCGGCCTGTACAGCATCACGCTGATCGGCTTTGCCGCGCTGGCGGCCGGCGTGTCGGTGCCGGTTGCCGACGCGTTCGGCGGCGGCTGGCGACCGGGGCTCGCGGTCTGGGCGATCCCCGCCCTGGTGGCGCTGGTCGTGTGGGCGCCGCAGCTCGCGCGCCGCAGCGCCGTCGGGGGATCGCCGGCGGATCAGGTGGCCGGCGCGCGCACACTGCTCCACGACAAAGTCGCCTGGGCGGTGACGATGTTCTTCGCGCTCCAGTCGGCCGGCTTCTACACCACGCTCGCCTGGCTGCCGAGCGTGTTCCACAGTCACGGGGCGAGCAGCTCCAAGTCGGGCCTGCTGCTCAGCATCTCCCTGATCGCCGGCCTGATTCCCGCCCTCGTGGTGCCGCCGATGGCGGCCCGCAGGCGCGACCAGCGAGCGCTCGTGTGCGTGTTTGTGGCGGTCATCGCCGCAGGCTGGATCGGGGTGATCGTCGCGCCGATGTCGGTTCCGTACCTCTGGGTGGTGTTCCTCGGCATCGGCCAGAACGCCGCGTTCCCGCTTGCGCTGACGTTCATCGTGCTGCGCGGCGGGACGGTCACGAGCACCGCCGGCCTCTCGACGCTCGTGCAGACGGTCGGGTACGTGATCGCCGCGGTGGCGCCGTTCGCGATCGGGGCGATTCACGACATCACCGGCTCGTGGACGCCGGCGCTGTTCGTCCTGCTGGGTCTGCTCGTCCCACAGCTGATTGTCGGCCTGGCGGCGGGGCGCGACCGGCTCGTGGTCCCCGCCGGTGCCGGCCGGGCGCCGGCACTCGACCGCGCCTAAAGCGCCCCGCGATTGCGACCCCGCCACCGCCACCGCACCGGGGCGCCTGTACCTCGAAGAACTCGCCACTCGACGCTCCTCCCGCGCCGCATGGCGATTCACTCGCGCGTAGGACGAACAACGCATCACTCGAACGCGGAGGGCCGTCGAGTGTGCGCTAACTCGGCCCGCGCCCACCGTTGCCGAACGGCCGGCCCATGCCACGCTGTGATGGTGCTTCGGTATTAACATTCTTGGTATAGTTCGGCATGTGACCCGTTGTTCTCATCGCGAACACGGCAGGGTTAGTCGTGCCGCGCGGTGGGAGCGACGTGGGTGCGACCGCAGGCTGAACCGGGTCGACCGCGCGCCGCGTCGAGCCCGGCGGGGCGAAAGGGCTCGGTCGTGGCGGAGTTGATGTCGTTGAGTGACGCGGTCGAATCCCTCGTCAGCGATGGTGACTCGGTGGCGCTCGAGGGGTTTACGCACCTGATCCCGTTCGAGGCGGGGCACGAGATCATCCGCCAGGGCCGGCGCGAGCTCGAGCTGATCCGGATGACTCCGGACCTCCTCTACGACCAGATGATCGGGATGGGCGTGGCGCGCCGGCTGGTGTTCTCGTACGGCGGCAACCCCGGCGTCGGCGGACTACATCGCTTCCGGGACGCGATCGAGCACGAGTGGCCACGGCCGGTCGAGATCGAGGAGCACAGCCACGCCGGGATGGCGAACCGGTATGCGGCCGGCGCCGCGGATATGCCGTGCGCGGTGATGCGCGGCTACGTCGGAACCGATCTGGTGGCGCACACTACGGTGGCGCCCATCACCTGTCCGTTCACGGGCGAGCGCTTGATCGCGGTGCCGGCGCTCCGTCCCGAGGTCGCCATCGTCCACGCCCAGGAGGCGGACCGGGAAGGCAACGTTCAGCTGTGGGGCATCCCCGGCGTCCAGAAGGAAGCGATCCTGGCCTCGCAGCGATCGCTGGTGACCGTCGAGCGGATCGTCGATGAGCTCGAGCCGCGTCCCGGCGGAATCACGATCCCGGGGTGGGTGATCGGCGTCGTCGCCGAGGCGCCGGGAGGGTCGCGCCCCTCGTACAGCCTCGGCATCACCGACCGCGACAACGACTTCTACAAGTTCTGGGACAAGATGAGCCGCGACCGCGAGCAGTTCACCGATTGGATGAACGAGAACGTGATGAATCAAGGAGCCCCCGCGAAATGACCGTCGAGACTCCCGCCAACGACGTCAGGCAAGCGTCCGCCGGCGAGATCCAGACGATCGTCGCCGCCCGCCGGCTGCGTGACACCCGCACGGTGTTCATCGGAGTTGGACGGCCCAGCACCGCGGCGATCCTGGCCCGGATGGTCCACAACCCCGACCTGATTCTCGTTTACGAGTCGGGCACGATCGGCGCCAAGCCATTCCATATCCCGCTCTCGATCGGCGACGGCGAGCTCGCGGAGACCGCTGATTCGGTGGTGAGCGTGCCGGAGATGTTCAACTACTGGATCGGACCTGGGCGGATCGACGTCGCGTTCCTCGGCGCCGCTCAGATCGACAAGCACGCGAACCTCAACTCGACCGTGATCGGGGACTACGACCACCCGAAGACGCGGCTGCCGGGCGCCGGCGGCGCGCCCGAGATCGCGGCGAGCTGCGGCGAGGTGATCGTGATCGCGCCCCACGCCAAGCGCACGTTCGTCGAGAAGCTCGACTTCTGCACGACCGTCGGCCACGGTGACGGGGCGGGAGGGCCGGTTACGCGTGAGCGCCTTGGCTTCCGCGGCAAGGGGCCGACCGCGGTGATCACCGATCTCGGCGTGCTCGAGCCCGACCCAGAGACGAAGGAGCTCGTTCTGACCCAGATCCATCCGGGCGCGAGCGTCGACGAAGCGCGCGAGCAGACCGGCTGGGAGCTGAAGGTCAGCGAAACGGTCCAGACCACCGAGCCTCCCACAGCGGCGGAGCTCGAAGCGCTCCGGGAGCTGCTCGACCGATGACCGCGGCGTACGTTCTCGATGCGGTGCGCGCGCCGTTCGGTCGCTACGGCGGCGGGCTGGCGAAGGTCCGCCCTGACGATCTCGCGGCGCACGTCGTGAAGGCCCTGCTCGACCGGAGCCCCGACCTCGACCCCGAACGGGTCGACGAGGTCCTGTTCGGCGACGCCAACCAGGCCGGCGAGGACAACCGCAACGTTGCCCGGATGGCGTGGCTCCTCAACGGCTTTCCGACGTCCATCCCAGGCTCCACGGTCAACCGCCTCTGCGGCTCGAGCCTCGACGCAGCGATGCAGGCGAGCCGCACGATCGAGACCGGAGAGGCGTCGATCGTGCTCGTCGGCGGGGTCGAGTCGATGAGCCGCGCGCCGTGGATCCTGCTCAAGCCCGAGCGCGCGTTTCCCTCCCAGCAGCAGGAGCTCTACTCGAGCACGCTCGGCTGGCGCATGGTCAATCCGAACATGCCCGACCAGTGGACGATCTCGCTCGGCGCCAGCGCAGAGAAGCTCGCCGATATCTACAACGTGTCCCGCGAGGCTCAGGACGAGTTCGCTCTCCGCAGCCATCAACGCGCTCAGGCCGGCTGGGACAGTGGCTTCTACGGCGAGTGGGTCGTCCCGGTCCCGGACACCGAGCTCGAGCGCGACGAGAACATCCGAGCCGACTCCTCTCTCGAGAAGCTCGCGAAGCTGAAGCCCGCCTTCGTCAAGGACGGCACGGTGACCGCCGGCAACTCGTCGCCGCTGAACGACGGCGCCGGCGCGGCTCTGATTGTGGACGAGAAGGGCGCCGAGGCTGCGGGCAGGGAGCCGATCGCGCGGATCGTCTCGCGTGGGGCGGCGGCGGTCGATCCCGACGTGTTCGGGATCGCTCCGGTGAAGGCCGCCAACATCGCGCTGGAGCGCGCCGGCATCACCTGGGAGGACGTCTCTGTTGTCGAATTGAACGAGGCGTTCGCCTCGCAATGCCTGGCCGACATCGGCGAATGGAAGGGGCTCGATCCCGACAAGGTGAACCCGAACGGTGGCGCGATCGCATTGGGCCATCCGCTCGGCGCGTCGGGCGTCCGTATCCTGGGGTCGCTCGCCCACGAGCTGCGGCGCCGCGGCGGCGGCTACGGAGTCGCTGCTCTGTGCATCGGTGTCGGTCAAGGCCTGGCAGTCGTACTGGAGGCATAGAAATCAAATGACCGAGGAGCTTCAAGCCGACAAGCGCGAGGTGCGTCAGATCTACGATCCGATCGCCGAGACGCCTACGAGCTACCTGCGCGACCCCGAGGGCGCCCACCCGCCGCTCGACTACCCGCCGTACAAGTCGACATCGCTCCGTCACCCCAAGCAGCCGCTCGTCTACCTGCCGCAGACGATCACCGAGATCACCGGGCCCCAGCTCGGCGCTCCCGAGGTCGGCGAGTCCGACAGCGACCTGACCGTCCAGCACGCCGGCGAGCCGATCGGCGAGCGGATCATCGTGTCGGGCCGGGTGTTCGACACCGAGGGCAAGCCGCTGCGCGGGACGCTCATCGAGATCTGGCAGGCCAACGCCGCCGGGCGGTACAAGCACCGCTGGGATCGCTGGCCGGCGCCGCTGGATCCGAACTTCAGCGGGGCGGGACGCTGCGTGACCGACGACGAGGGCCGCTATCGGTTCACGACGATCCGGCCTGGGCCCTACCCGTGGGGCAACCACTACAACGCGTGGCGGCCCGCGCACATCCACTTCTCCCTGCTCGGCCGGGCCTTCACCCAACGGCTCGTGACCCAGATGTACTTCCCCGGCGACCCGTTCTTCCCGTACGACCCGATTTTTAATTCGGTGCGTGACCGTGAGGCGCGGCAGAGGATGATCTCGAGCTTCTCGATCCACGGGACCGTGCCGAACTGGGCCCAGGCGTTTGAGTGGGACATCTACCTCCGCGGACCCGGGGCGACGCCGTTCGAGGAGGCGCATTGATCTTCGAGACGACACCCTCCCAGACGGTCGGCCCGTACTTCGCGATCGGGTTGCCGTTCGACGTCGGGCCGTTCGCCGTCCCCGATGGCACCCCCGGCGCGGTCCACATCTCGGGCACGGTCTACGACGGCGCCGGCATGCCGATTCCCGACTTCCTGCTCGAGACCTGGCAGGCCGACCCCGACGGAAAGTTCGCCGACATGTACGAATACGGCGGCGCTTCGGAGCTGGAGGGCTTCCGCGGCTTCGCCCGCTACGGGGTAGAGGATGGCGACGGGACGTTCGACATCCTGACCGTGAAGCCGGGGGCGCTGCCCGGTCTCGACGGCGCCACGCAGGCGCCCCACATCGACGTGTCGGTGTTCGCCCGCGGCATGCTCCACCGCTGCGTCACCCGGATCTACTTCGCCGACGAGCCCCAGGCGAACGCCGGCGACCCGGTGCTCGCGCGTGTCCCGGTCGAGCGCCGCGCGACGCTGCTCGCGGAGCCGCACAACGCCGGCTACCGGTTCGATATCCGGTTCCAGGGCCCGCACGAGACCGTCTTCTTCGCGGTCTGAGCCGGGCGGCTTGGGAAGAAACCCCGTCTATTTGGGGGTTTCCTCCCAACCAGGCTCGCGCCACCGCGCGGTGAGGTCGCTTTCGACCGCGGCGGAGCCCGGAAGCGGTCCCCCTCCCGGCGCGCGCAGCGCCTGCAGCGCGAGCGCGAGGTAGCGGTGGCGCAGCTCCCGGCCTCGCTCGGGGCCGGGCAGCCCGACGAAGCTGATCATCTCGAGGACGAGCACCACGTCAGCGGGGCTGACGTCCCCGCGCAGAGCCCCCGCCTCTTGAGTGCGTCGGTGAAGCGCGATAGCGAGCTGACTGGCCTCGCCGGCGAGCCGCCCGAGGGACTCGGTGGGCGTGAACGTCCCGGCAACCCGCTGAGCGAGCGCCTGGCTCTGCCCATCCACCACGCGATGCAGGCAGTCCGAGTACGCCCGCCACGCGTCGCCGTCGTCGGCGAGCGCGGCGCGCAGGTCCTGGATGTAGCGGGTGAGCCCGTCGCGCGCGAGCTCGCGAAGCAGCTCCTCCTTGCTCGGATAGCGGCGGTAGAGCGCACTGATCCCCACGCCGGCTTCCCTGGCCACGTCGGCGATCGGCGCCGACGGGTCGGCGAGGAAGACCGCGCGCGCGGCGGCCAGGATGCGCCCATCGTTGCGCGCCGCCTCGGCCCGCCGTCCGCCGAGGGATGACCGCGGAGCTGGCATCGGACTACCTTATCGAACGGAACGGACTGTTCCGTTCTGATAGAATGGATCGGCAAATCCGGACAGGAGACACCCCATGGACTACCGCCTCGAAGTCGTCGGCATCCCGGTCAGCGACGTGGACGATTCGATCGACTTCTACGTCAACCGCGTCGGGTTCCACCTCGACCACGACGTCGAGCCCGGCCCCGGGATGCGGGTCGTTCAGATGACGCCTTCGGGCTCGCCTTCGTCGGTCGTGATCGGACGTGGCCTGCCGCTCGGCGACCCCGGCACCACAAAGGGTCTGCAACTTGTTGTCGAGGACATCGATGCCGCCCAGGCCGAGCTGGCGGGAAACGGCGTCGAGATCACCGACGTCCAGCAGCTCGGGCCAGAGGGAAGCCCCGGCTCCCGGTTCGCGTTCTTCAGCGATCCGGACGGGAACGGGTGGTCGCTGCAGGAGATCAAGCGGGGGTGACCGCCGGCGACTGGGAAGAAACTGGCTCCATGCTGAAGTTTCTTCCCACGCGCCACCGCAGCCGGCGGCACCACCGTGGCGGCCGGCGCCGGCGCCGGCGCCGACCCCCCGGCTACGGCACCCGCATCCCCATCAGCCGCAGGTAACGCGTCACCGCCTCGGCCCGGTTGGCCGCGTGCAGCTTGCGCAGGATGCTGTTCACGTGGAACTTGACGGTGCCGCTCGAGATCACGAGCGCGTCGGCGACCGCGCGGTTGGTGGCGCCCTCGGCCAGCAGGCGCAGCACGTCCAACTCGCGGCGCGTGAGCAGGCCCTCGAACACGACTCGGTCGTCGCGCGCGGCACCCGGCGAATGCGACGGCGACGGAAGCGGTGGCGGCGGGGGGAGGGGCGCGTGTCCGCCGGCCGACAGCGTGACTGGGGCGTCGGTGAGCTCGCTCGAGCGGGCGCCCAGCCAGTCGAGGAACTGTCGCATCTGGTCGCGCTCGCCGCGCAGTGTGCGGCGCAGCGTGGTGCTCTCGTACGCCTGGGCGAGGCCGGTCGTGAACTCCCACAGGACGTCGCGGTCGAGCACGTCTAGCGGCTGCCCGGGACCACGGTCGGCGTGGATCACGCCCGCGACCTGCGAGCCTACGACGAGCGGTGCGGCCGCGTACGACCGCCACCCCATGAGGCGCGCCGTGTCGCGATCGACCCGAGGATGCACATCCGCGTCGACGACGATCGTAGCCCGGCGCCGGCGCAGCAGCTCGGTCTCGATCAGCGTGTGCTCGAGCCGCAGGGGGTTCGCCTGGAGCTGCGCGAGCAGCTCCGCGGCGGCCCGGTCCTGACCCGGAACAAAAACGGCTTCGGCGACCATCCGCCCGCCCTTGACGAGGCTGAGGATCGCGCGCTCGAACGCCGACCCGGCGCATAGTGCCGCGGGCGCTCGCAGCAGCATCTCGCGCGGCGAGGTGACCTCGCGCACCTCCCCTATCGCGGCCGTGATCCGCTCGAGCGCCGTGAAGCGAGCCTCGAACCGGTGGCGCAGTCGCTCCATTGCCGCCTCCTGCTCCGAGATCGCGCCGTCGCCGAGCTCATCCTCGGACAGCTGCGAGCGCAGCCCGGCGATCAGAGCCGTGACCACATCGAGATCGGCGCCCTCCTCAGAGGGGGGAACGGCCACGCCGAGCAGCCCGCGCGCCTCCGAAACCGCGCGCTCGAGGCGACGCCACAGCTCCTCGCCGAACGGACCCGAGAAGACCTCGGAGGTGGCGCCCATCACGTCGACGCTCCGCCGGCGCGCGCGTAGCGCGATACCGCGTCGGCGCGGCTCGTCGCGCCCAGCTTGCGCAGGATGTTCTTGACGTGGTACTTGATCGTCCCCTCGCGCACCACCAGCGTCCTCGCGATCTCGAGGTTGGTCTTCCCGCGGGCGAGCAGCCGCAGGACCTCGGCCTCTCGTGGGGTCAGCGCGTCCGCGAGCGACTGATCAAACCCGGCGCGAAGAGCGGTCAGCTCGCCGGCGTCGGACGCGAGCTGCCCGAGGCGCGTGCTCATCCAATCGACGGCCGACCGCAGCTCGTGGTGGTGCAGCTGCAACATCTCGCGCAGGACGGCGCGCTCGAACACGCCGGCGAGGCCTTCGGCGTACCGCGACGCGACCTCGACGTCGAGAGCATCGAGTCGACGATCGCTCACGGACGCATCCGCGTGCACGATCCCGACCGTGATGCCTTGCACCACGAGCGCCGCCACCAGGTAGCTCTCCCAAGCGAACACATCCATCAACCGCCGGGCCCCGCGGGAGTGGGCGACCCGGGCCGTCACGATCTCGGTCCGCTGCCCGCGCGCCACCTCGTCCTCGACCAGCGGATACTCGAGCCGGATGGGCGTGTCCCGAAGCCCATCCAGAGCTGCCTCCGCGCCGCCGGGGTCGGCATCGCTCCAAACGGATCGCACGACCAGGCTCTCCCGGCTGACCTCGCTGACCACCACCCGGTCGAATTCCGAGCTCGTCCCGAGCTCTTCGGCGGCGCGGTCGAGGATTCCCTGTGGCGAGCCGATCTCCCCGAGGCGCCGGACCGCGTCCCCCACCCGCTCGAGCGCATCGGACCGGCGCACGTAGTCGGCCTCGACGATCTCACGCTCGAGCGCGAGCAGTTCGACCAGCACGCGCTGGACGTCCGACATGTCAAGCGCGCCCCGCCGTCAGGAGGCGAGAGGGCCTCAGGGGTGCGGGAACGCCGCTGGGCGCGTGCGCTCCAGCAATGCGTAGCGGGAAACCGCCTCCTGCCCGACGCAGCTGATCCCAAACGGCCGGCCGGCGCGCTCGATCGCCAGCCACGCCTCGCCGGCATGCTCGCGCGGCACGAGCGCCAGCGCCCGGCGGTCGGACTGGAGCAGCCAAGAGGCCGGGGTGCCAGCAATCGATCCGTGCGCGAACGGGGCCACCGCGCGTGGGTCGCCGGACTCTCCGAATGCTCCGAGCGCGCGCAACACCTGGTCCGCGTTGCGACCTAACAGCCCGATCGCAGCCAGCTCGGCGGAGGCGTCGCGCACGGCCATCGTCACGAACCGCCGGGCATCCGTGTGCAGACGATCGCGCAGCCGTGAACCCGTATCTGGATCGGACAGCACGATCACGCGTCCCGGCGCGTCGCCGCACCACCACGCGTTGCCGGCGTAAAGCATTCCGCCAGGAGCGACGCCGTCGCCGACGAGCCGTGAGGTGAGCGCTGCGAGCTGCGCCGGCGGTGCCTCGAGCACAAGCTTGGTCAGCTCCGAACAGTCGACCAGGCCCACCGCCCGGACGCACACCGCGAGCTCGGCTGCCGCCGACCCGAAGTTCATCGCGACCGACCTGCCATCGCGCGTCGCCAGCACGGCTCCCGCCCGGCGCAGGACCACATCGAGCGGTGCGGCAGATCCAGCCGATCCGGTGGTCACGGACACGGCGCAGAAGGTACAGCTGACCTTTCCCGGCCGCCCTGCTCTTAACTCCTAAATTCCCCATCCGATAGAGATGCCTTAGCGTGCGCCTCCCCAGGGCCATACACCTACCCTAGTCTTCAGACCCTCTCTAAAGTCTAGGGTAATCCGGCGCTGCGAGAGTGGCGCAACCACAAGCCGAGCGGCAAGCTGTGCGGGTTCGCGACCCGTACGCGACCGCACGGAGGGAGATCTAGAGTGAGCACGCACGTGACCCCGACAGAGGGATTGGTGGCGGCATCGAGCGGCGGCCGCTACGAGCGGCTCACGCGGCTGATCGCGACCGACCAACCGGTGATCATGGACGGTGCCACCGGCACCGAGCTGATCCGCGTCGGCGGCGAGCGGCCCGAGCTCGAAGAGCATCTGTGGGGCCTGACCGCGATCCTCGAAAACCCAGGCGACGTCAAGGCGGTGCATCGCCGCTACATCGAGGTCGGGTGCGACGTGATCTGCACGGACACATGGGGTCTCGCGACCGCCCTCCGGAACGGCCAGGCCAGACTGTGGGAGACGAGTGAACCAATCCACTGGATGGACCTCGCGCGTCGCGGAGTTCGACTCGCCCGCGAGGCGGCCACCGAAGCGCAACGGGAAGACGAGGTGGCGGTCGCGTTCAGCATCAACGGCGACGTCGACACCCCCGACGGCCGCGAGACGATCCGTTTGCTCGCGCGAGCGTTCGAGCAGGACCCGCCCGACCTGATCCTGGTCGAGACGCTGACACTGATTCGGAGTTCTACGTACGCGACCGTCGAGGCTCTCCTCGACACCGGCCTGCCGGTGTGGCTTAGCTTCCGTCGCTGCCGCCACGGAGTGTGCGGCGTGTACGGAGAGCACTGGGGCGGCCCCGAGGGCGACGCGTTCGGGCGTGCCGCCCGGAGGTTCGAGGAGATGGGGGTAGGCGCGCTCGCGATCAACTGCCTGCCACCCGATCACGTCACCGGCATGCTCGCCTGGCTGCGCGACTTCACCGATCTGCCGCTCGGCGTGTACCCGAACCTCGGCTATCTGTCGGCTGCCGGCTGGCGTCAAGAGTCCGGAGTCGGCGCCGACGAGTACGCCGAGCTTGCGCTGCACTGGCGCCGGGAAGGCGCGCAGATCATCGGCGGCTGCTGCGGCGTCGGCCCCGACCAGATCGCGGCGGCGAAAATGGCGCTCACAGATACCAAGGCCGGGCATGCGCGACCCGACGCGCTGCCGAACGAAGGTGTCACGACGATCTCGACGGAGACCAAGCGCGCCCCGGCGACGAGTTGGGCCGACACGCGGGGCCGGGTCATGTACCCGGTCGACTTCCCCGACGTCACCGTCGAGCCGGGCGTGTTCGCGCCCACGCAGGGCAGCTTCTTGGTGTGGAAATACTTCTACCGGGAGGGAATCGGGGCCCACCAGCGTTGCTTGGACATCGGCTGCGGGACCGGGCTTCTGACCGTTCAGATGGCGCGCAACGGCGCGGCACACGTGCACGGGATCGACATCGATCCAGCGGCGGTCAAGAACACGATGGCCAACGCATTTCGAAACGGAGTGGCCGACCGAGTCAGCGCGGCCGTGCAGGATCTGTACCCGTGGGTCCCGGAGGAGCGGTACGACATAATCGTGGCCAGCCTCTACCAAACTCCGGTGGATCCGTTCGAGCCGGTCGTATCGCACCGGCCGCTCGATTACTGGGGGCGCGGGCTGGTCGACCATCTGCTCCGTATGCTTCCCGAGGCGCTCGCGGATGACGGGACCGCATACGTGATGCAACTCTCTATCATCGGCGAGCGGCGAACCACGCAGTTGCTGGACCGCCTGGGCTATCAGGCACGCGTCGTGGACTTTGGCTTGTTCGAGTTCACGGAGCTTTTCAACGACGCGCGCGACCAGATCGCACGCGTGGAAGACCTCTCTGACGCCTACCACCTGAAGCTCGGCGCGACGGATGTTATGGCCGCCTATCTGCTCGAGATCACGAAAGCACAAGGAAAGTAGAAGCCCATGACCTACGCCGACAACGAGTTTCTGTTCACGTCCGAATCGGTGACCGAGGGTCACCCGGACAAGGTCGCTGATCAGATCTCCGACGGCGTGCTGGATGCGGTCCTGCGCGACGACCCGCTCGGCCGGGTGGCGTGCGAGACGCTCGTGAATACCGGCCTCGTCGTGGTCTCGGGGGAGATCACCACCACCACGTACGTGGACATCCCCGAGGTGGCGCGGGAGACGGTCAAGCGGATCGGTTACACGAATGCGGAGTTCGGGTTCGACTACCACACGTGCGCGGTGATCAACGCGATTGACAAGCAGTCGCCGGACATCGCCCAGGGCGTCGACCGGGCGTACGAGACGCGCACGAACACGAAGGACGAGGACGAGCTCGACGTCGCCGGCGCCGGCGATCAGGGGATGATGTTCGGGTACGCGTCCAACGAGACCGAGGAGCTGATGCCGCTGCCGATCTCGCTGGCGCACAAGCTGGCCAAGCGCCTGGCGGACGTGCGGCGCGCCGAGATCCTGCCCTACCTCCGCCCGGACGGGAAGACGCAAGTCACTGTCCGGTACATCGACGGTCGCCCGGTCGAGGTCGAGAAGGTGTTGATCTCGACTCAGCACCGCGACGGCGCCGAGTCGCTGCTCAAGGAGGATCTCTGGGAGCACGTCGTCGAGCCCGAGCTTCCCGACGACCTCTATGACCCCAAGAAGCTTCGCCGCAACCTGCTCGTCAATCCGACCGGCCGGTTCGTGATCGGCGGTCCGATGGGTGACTGCGGCCTGACCGGGCGCAAGATCATCGTCGACACCTACGGCGGGATGGCCCGCCACGGTGGCGGTGCGTTCAGCGGCAAGGATCCGTCGAAGGTCGACCGCAGCGCGGCCTATGCGGCCCGGTACGTCGCCAAGAACGTGGTCGCCGCCGGCCTCGCGGATCGCGCGGAGCTTCAGGTGGCCTACGCGATCGGCGTCGCCCATCCCGTGTCCACGATGATCGAGACATTCGGCACCGAGAAGGTCAGCCGCTCGACGATCCTCGAGCTGATCAACGAGCACTTCGACTTGCGCCCCGGAGCATTCCGCCAGTACCTCAAGCTCCACCGGCCCATCTATCAGAAGACCGCCGCCTACGGCCACTTCGGCCGCGAGGACAACGACTTCACGTGGGAGCGGACCGACAAGGCGTCCGCGCTCCGCGAGGCCGCCGGACTTGGTGCGCCCGAGGCCGTAAGCGCGTGAGCATCACGGTCGTCGGGTCGGTCGCGTTCGACGCGGTCAAGACGCCGTTCGGCGAGCGCGAGCGGATGCTCGGCGGCGCCGCCACGCATTTCGCGCTCGCGGCCTCGTTCTTCGACCAGGTTCACGTCGTCGGGCGCGTTGGCGCGGACTTCGGCGACGAGGACCTGGACGTGGTCGCCATCCGGGGCACGAGCATCGACGACGTCGAGCGCGTCCCGGACGGCAAGACGTTCTTCTGGGCCGGCGAATACGGCTGGGATCTCAACTCGCGCGAAACGCTCGACACTCAGCTCAACGTTTTTGAAGATTTCCAGCCCCAGCTGTCCGGGTCCTCCCGCGACTGCGACGTCCTGTTCCTGGCCAATATCCAACCACAGCTCCAGCTGAGCGTGCTCGAGCAGTGCGGCCAGGTGCAGTTCGTGGCGATGGACTCGATGAACCTGTGGATCGATATCACGCGCGACGCGCTCGTCGAGGTGATCCGCCGCGTCGACTGCGTGATGCTGAACGACGCCGAGCTACGTCAGTTGACGGGGCGGCCGAGCATCGTCGCGGCGGCGCGCGACGTCCTCGAGATGGGACCCTCGCTGGTCGTGTCCAAGCAGGGCGAATACGGCGCCGCGCTGATCACCGAAGACCAGTTCTTCGCGCTTCCCGCATATCCCCTGGAGACCGTCGTCGACCCGACCGGTGCCGGCGACACGTTTGCCGGCGGGTTCGTCGGCTACCTCGCCCGCCATCGCGACAAGCCGTTCACGCAGCCGGTCGTCCGGCTGGCGATGGCATACGGGACCGCGCTCGCGTCGTTCAACGTCGAGGAGTTCGGCACCGAGCGCGTCGAACGGCTGACCGCCGGCGAGGTCGACGCGCGCGTCGAGGAGCTCCGGCGCATCACGCAGTTCGAGCATTCGCCGGCGCCGCTAGAGACGTCCTGAGCGACGCGGGTCAGGCGCGCCGGACGCCCCGGCGGCCCGGTCGCTCGGCCACGACTGTCGGTCCCGGGTGAGCGGTCGCCCGGCGCCGGGCCTTCGCGCGGTGCGGGCCGGTCGTAAGTGCCGGCGCGGATGTCGGGGTAACCCGAGGCGCGATCCGCACGCCGACGAGCGCGGCGCTGCGTCGGGGCACCGTCAGCACGTATCCGTGCGCGCCGGCGGTGATCGTCTCGGCGATTCGCGTCCCGACCCAAGTCCCGTCCGGTCCGAGTCGCTGGCCGGCGAGCGTTTCGCCGGTGGTCGAGCTCGCCGACGGGGCGAGCAGCCGCTCCACCGTGGCCGGACCCGTGGCGGGAAGGTGCAGGTCGACTCTGACCGTTCGGTTGCTCTTGTCGATCAGGAGCACATGCAGCATGTCTCCGCGGACCCGCACGGCCCAGGCGCTCAGGTTCAGCGACCGGGGGTGCGACATCTGCAGGCGCACGAGACGCGCATCGGCGCCGAGCGTCCGCGCGAACATGATCAGCCCGTACAGCAGCGGCCGCGGCTGCAGGCCCCGTCGTCGCGTCAGTGAGAACGGCGCGTTGATCGAGTAGGCCCGGACGTGCAGGTTGACGCCGTCGACCCCGGCCCGCATCAGCGTGAACAACGCGTCCGGCGCCCACAGGGCGGTCGCGAACGTGTTGCTGACCCCGGCCTTTCCGCCGCACGTGACCGAGTTGAGCTCGGTCAGGCGGAGATTGAGGCCGGCGTCGTGCGCGACCCGTACGGCGCCGGCGACGTCCTTGGCCAGCGCGCCGACTGCCTGCCAGCTGAGCAGGCGGTCAACCGTCGGATAGCTCGAGCTGGAAGGGTGCTTGACGCACGCGGAGTACGGATACAGGTGCGCGCTCACGGTTCCGAGCTCGGGACGCTCATATGCAATCAGCGTCTTGATCCACTTCAAGCTGAGCTTGGGGTGTGCGACCGCGGGCCCGATCAGCGGGATGTCGGGCGCGCCTTCCCCGAGCACGCGAGCGTACGCGTAGAAGTCGTCGACGTAGCTGTCCGGGGTGAGCTCGATCGGCAGCGGCCGAGCGTCGAGCGGCGAGCGCGCGATCGTAGCGGCCCAGTAGGAGTGGGTGTACAGGTCGGGCTCGTTGCCGACCTCGAACCCGATGATGCTTCCCCGCGGAAGCGAGGTCTCGGCGGCGCGCGCCCAGGTGGCAGCGGTGAGCGGCGTGTCCGTGATCAGGTTCAGGTCGACAATCAACTTGACCGGGTCCTTCTTGACGAGGGTTCGCAGCTGCGACAGAAACGTCGGCGTCACCGCAAACGCCCACGCCGGCATCCTGCGGCTCGTCTTCTTCGGCATCCAGAACGAATGGTCGGCCGAGTCGCCGCCGATCCGCAGCACGAGCGGCCCATTGCCCGGCACGTGCAGCAGTGAGATCACGCGCTCGAATACAGCCATGTTGCGCTCAAACAGCGGCAGCGCCCAGTACTCGGTCGACAGGCCGAAGTAGGAGGCGGGTACCGGCGTCGTGCTCGCGTTCGGGCCGATCGTCAGAACCGCCTGCGTCACCGGCGCCGGGTGGGCCGCGCGCCGGCGTGCGGGCGTCGTCACCTCCGCGGAGGCGAACTCGGCGGGATGCTGAGGTCCGGACGATGCGCCGGTGCCGCCGTCGTTGTCCGGCAACGCCACCGCGATTCCGCAGACGAGCAGGGCGGCGACCACGATCCCGGAGGCGAGCAGCGCCACCGACCGCCGCCGCCGCGGGCGGGCATCGCCCTCGGTAAGCATCACGCGTCGCACCTGGGCTCCCTCCCGTCGGAATCGATCCGCCTGCTGGCCATAACGGCCTTATCGGCCGAGCATACGCCCGGCGTTACGCCGTCCGAGCCCCTGACGCCACGCTTAACCGCCCCACTCGGCGGAGCTAACACGTCTTAACCGAGCAGTCTCAGAATGGCTACCGGGAACCGGTCACAGCCGACGCCCTTGGGGCCACCCGTATCAGGTCGGCGGCTCACTCATCGCCGATCACGACCTTCATCACGTCGGTCGGGTTCTCGATCGCGAACCGGATCGCCTCGGGCGCCTGGTCGAGCGCGAATCTGTGGCTGATCAGCGGCGCGAGGAGCGGCGTGTTGCGCTCGACCACCGCTACCGCCTCGCCGAACTCATCCGCGCCACAGCAGCTCACCCCGAGCACGTCGAGCTCCTTCTCGGTCAGGCTGCCCAACCGGAGCACGACCTCCTCGCCGGACATCCCGACCTGCACGGCCCGTCCGGCCGACGCCACCATGTCGACCATCGCCCGCACTGCCGTCGGCGCCCCGGTCGCGTCGATCGCCACCGGCGGGCCAGCCGGCGCCGCCCCCGGCGGGCCCGCCGGAGCACCCCATTTCCGCGCGAACGCGACGACCTCGTCGCGGCCGGTCCACACCAGCGTGTCGGCGCCCATGTCGCGACTCAGCGCCAGGCGGGTGTCCTGCAGGTCGACCACCAGCACCTCCGCGCCGCGCTCGCGCGCCACCAGGCAGATGCACTGGCCGATCGGTCCGGCGCCGAGTACCACGATCCGCTCGCCGGGCACGATGCCCGCGCGATTGACGGCCCGCACCGCGATCGACACCGGCTCGGCCAGCGCGGCCACGGCCGGGTCGTCGGCCGCGATCGGGTACACCTGCTCGGCGGGGACCGCCAGCCGCTCTTGAAGGCCGCCGTCGCTGTGGATCCCGATCAGCTCGAAGTAGTCGCACGTGTTCGGGCGGCCGACGCTGCACGGGTAGCAATTCCCGCACGCCCGGAGCGGCCACACCGCGACCCGCTGTCCGACGACCAGGTCGTCGCGGCAGTCGGGTCCGACGGCCGCGACCGTGGCCCCGATCTCGTGCCCCTGGACACGCGGGAACTGCGATCCGCCGGCTTCGGCGGACAGCTCGCCCAGGAAGAAGTGGTAGTCCGAACCGCAGATCCCGACCGCCTCCGGCGTGACCACGACCTCGCCCGGCCCGGGATCGGAAGGCTCGGGGCGCTCGACCAAGCTCATCGCCGCGACGCCCTCCGTGACCGCGGCGCGCATCAGTTCCCCCAGACCTCGGCCGCGGTTTCGACGATCAGCTCGAGCTTGGCGATCTCCTGCTCACGGGTCAGCACATTCCCCTCGACCGTCGACGAGAAGCCGCACTGCGGCGACAGGCACAGCTGCTCGATCGGCACGTAGCGAGACGCCTCCTCGATCCGGCGCTTGAGCAGATCCTTGGACTCGAGCTCGCCGTGCTTGGTCGTGACCAGCCCAAGCACCACCTGCTTGCCAGAGGGGACGAACCGCAGCGGCTCGAACCCTCCGCTCCGGGCGTCGTCGTACTCCAGGAAGAAGCCGTCGACGTCGAGGCCGCCGAACAGGGCCTCGGCGACGAAGTCGTAGCCGCCCTCGGCCGCCCACGAGGAGCGGAAGTTGCCCCGGCAGAGATGGGTGGTGACCGCCATCCCCTCGGGCTTGCCCTCGAGCGCACGGTTGATGTTGCGCACGTACTGCTCATGAAGGTGCTCGACGTCGTCTGTCCCGCGTTGCTTGATTTGCTCGCGCTGGCCGGGATCGTTGAGGTAGGCGAGCGAGGTGTCGTCGAACTGGACGTACGTGCACCCGAGCTCGCCGAGCGCGCGGAGCTCGTCGGCATAGGTCGCGCTCAGATCGCTCCAGAACTCATCGATGTCTGGGTAGATCCGCTGGTCGACGGCGAGGCGGCCGCCCCGGTAGTGGACCATGTTGGGCGACGGGATGGTGAGCTTCGGCGTCGCGCTGCCGTTGGCCGTCGAGGCCAAGAACTCGAACGCATCGGCGAAGATCGTGTGATCGAGATGGATCTTCTCGGCCACGCGGATCGCCGCCGGCGTCCACTCGACGGTTCCCTGCTCGTTGCGGAACTGAACCTTGGTGTTGCCGGGCGCGTGTTCGATCCCGCCGAGCTGGTAGATGAAGTCCATGTGCCAAGTGGCCCGCCGGAACTCGCCGTCGGTGACGGACTGCAGCCCGGCGGCGCGTTGGAGCTCGACCACGTCGCGGATCGCCTCGTCCTCGGCCGCGCTCAGCTGGGCGCCGTCGATCCGGCCGGCTTCGAACGCGTCTCGCGCCTCGAGCAGCTCCGGTGGACGGAGCAGGCTGCCGACGTGATCGGCGCGGAACGGCGGGGCGGTTCGCATCACGGGGCTCAGCTCCTCACGTTGATCTCGACGCGTACCCCGTTGGGATCCTCGATAAAGACCTGACGCGGACCTTCGGGAACGGCGTTGGTCACGGCGTCGACCCCGCAGCGCTCGAGCCGCTGCGTGAGCGCGTCGTAGTCGCCTGCGTTGAACGCTATGTGATCGACGGGGCCGACGCCCGGGTCCTGCTCGGGGACGTGCAGCCCGAGCCGGGCCGCGTGCGCCGCGTACGGACCGCGCTCGGCGATGTGGACGCACGCGGTCGCGCCCGCGTACAGCCAGTAGCCCGGAAACTCGAGCGGGGGCCGCTCGCCCACCTCGAGCCCGACGACGTCGCAGTAGAAGTCGCGGGTGTGGTCGATGTCGTCGCTGAGCACGAGCACGTGCTCGATCGCGGTGACCGTCATGTAGGGCGCGGCTCGGTGCCGGCCACCGCCTGAGCGGCCGCCGCGCCGTTGCTTCCGCGCAACAGGTATGCGGACTGGAGCAGCTCGGGCTTCTCGCGGAGCTCCTTGGCCATCCCCGAGAACTGGATCCGGCCGCCCTCCATGATGTAGGCCCGGTTGGCCAGCCCGAGCGCGAGAGCCGCGAATTGCTCGATCAACAGCACGCCGGCCCCGGCCTCGGCGACCGACCGGATCGTCGGCACGAGCCGGTTGACGATCACGGGGGCGAGGCCGAGCGACAGCTCGTCGATGACCACGAACCGTGGGTGCGACACGAGCGCCTGGGCGAGCACCACCATCTGCTGCTCGCCGCCCGACAGCGACCGGGCGGGGTAGTCGAGCCGCTTCTCGAGCTCCGGGAACAGCTCCAGCGCGCGCTTATAACCGGCGTCGGCATCGCCGCCGGTGAGCGTGTACGTGGCGACGCGAAGGTTCTCGGCCACGGTGAGCTCCGGGAGCAGCCGTCGACCTTCCGGGACGATCGCGAGCCCGGCCGAGCGGATCCGCTCCGGGCGCTTGCCGGCGAAGTCCTGGCCATCGAGTGTCACCTTGCCGGCGGTCGGCTTCAACACACCGCCCATCGCGAGCACCATGCTCGACTTGCCCGCGCCATTCGGGCCGAGCAGCGCGGTGATCTCGCCCGAGGGGATCTCGAGCGAGACGCCGCGCACGACGTTGCGCCCACCGCGCGCCACGACTAAGTCCTCGACCCGGAGCATCTCGCCCGGCGTGGTCATACGACCTCCTCGGTCCCCAGATAGGCGCGGATCACGCGCTCGTCGCGGAGCACATCCGCGGTCGAACCCGACGCGATCATCTTGCCGAAGTCGAGCACTGCGGTCACCTCGCAGCATGCCGACACGAGGCTCATGTCGTGATCGACGAGGATCGTCATCGCGCCGGTCTGATCGGGGATCTTGCGGATCACCTCGCCCATGTGGCCGGTCTCCTCGTCGGGAAGCCCAGCGGCAGGCTCGTCGAGCAGGACCAGCCGCGGTCGTCCCACGACCGCTCGAGCGAGCTCGACCAGGCGGCGCTGGGCCGCGCCGAGCGTGCCGACCCGGGAGGCCGGATCGATGTCCATGCCGACGAACGCGATCGCGTCGAGCACATCCTGACGGCGCGACGCGCCGGTCATCTTGGAGTGCTCGGAGATCATCGCCACGTTGTCGAACACCGACAGCTCCTCGATCGCCTGCTCGGTCTGGAAGGTCCGGCGCACCCCCCAGCGGGCCCGGCGGAAGTGAGTGATCGATAACAGGTCGTCGCCGAATGCCGACACGCTCCCCGCCACCGGCTTGACGAACCCGCTCAGCACGTTGAAGAACGTGGTCTTGCCGGCGCCGTTGGGTCCGATCAGCCCGCACGTCCCCTTGTCGAACGTGACGCTCATCTTGTCGAGCGGCGTAACTCCGCCGAAGCGGACCGTCAGATCGGAGACCTCGATCATGGCTCACCGCCCGCCGGGGCCGAGGAGCGGCCCTTGAACCGCCGGCCGATCAGCCGGCCCAACCTCGCCATGTCCTTGGGGAACTGATCGACGATCCCGCGCGGCGCCGTGGTCAGCACCTGGAGCACGCCGACCCCGAACAGGATCGTCAGCCAGTCAGGGGAGATGCCCCAGTTCGTGAACAGAGCAGGTAGGAACTGCTGCAGGATCCCGGCCAGGACAGCTCCCCACATGCTGTAGGCGCCGCCCATCAGTACCACCGCGAGCAGCGTGATCGAGTCCTGGGTCTGGAAGTTGATCGAGTACAGGTAGTGCAGCGCGCCCGCGAGCAACCCACCGGCGACACCCGTCACGAATGACGCCAGCGCGAACGCCCACAACTTGTACAGCGTGGTGTTGATCCCGCCGGCGAGCGCCGCCGCCTCGCTCTGGCGGATCGCCGCCCACGCGCGTCCGGGCCGACTCCGGATATGCGCCCACACAAGCAGGAACATCAGGACGGCGACGATCACCGTATAGCGGAAGTACGCGGTCTCGCCCGTCGCGATGCTCGGCCGGCGAAGCGGCGGGATATGGACCGTGCTGCCGTTGTAGCCGAGGAAGCCGTGGCCTCCGTTGGGGAAGTTCGTCGTGGCCAGCACGACCGTGATCGCACCGGCCAGCATCAGAGTGATCAGCGCCAGGTACAGGCCGCTGAGCCGCAGTGCGGGGAGCCCCACGAGCGTTCCCAGCACCATCGTGATCAGCCCCGAGCCGAGCAGCACGAGCGGGAACGGCAGCGAGCTCGCGAACAGGATCCGCGCCGCCACCCACGCTCCGATCGCCAGCACCGCCGCCTGGCCGAGCGACACCAGGCCGACCCGACCGACCAGCACGCCGAGGCCGAGCGCGACGATCGCGTAGATCGCCACCTGGGTGCTCGCGTCTATGTAGTACGTACTGAACAAGGACGGCAGCACGAGAAGCACGAACAGCAGCAGAACCAGCACCACCGCCGGCTGCGCCATCGCGCGCGGCTCGAGTCTGCGCATCGACCGCGGAGATCCGGCCGAAACCGCCGGCCCGCCGCCCGTCTCGGCCGCCTCCGGGGTCTCGTCAGTTCTTACGCCGGTGGGCTCGATTGCCTACACCCCCTGCCGGCCGACCGCGATCACGCGCCGTCGGTTCTGGAACAGCAGCGCGATTGCGGCGAACACGAACGGCGTCATGTCACGGTAGTTGGTGAGCGACTGGATCGGAGTGATGAGCGCGTCGACCGTCCCGACGACGAGCGCCGCGATGAACGTGATCGATATCGACCGGAGTCTCGCGATCAGCGTCGCGGCCAGCGTCGACAGCACGAGGAACGTGAGCGTGGTCGCGTCGAGCGCCACCAGGTCGGCGAGCAGGATCCCGGCCAGGCCCGAGAGGATGCCGCAGCCGAACCATGCCGCCGCCTCCACCCGCCGCACCGGCACGCCCAAGGTTGCCGTGATCTCGCGGTCGTTGGCCATCGCCCGCATCGCCGTCCCCAGCTTCGTATAGCGCAGGAATGCCGCCGTCGCGACCGTGATCACGAGGCCCAGGAGTAGCGCGATCACATTTGTCCACTCGACCAGGATCCCCGCGACCGTGAACGTGTCGTTGTCGGTCGGGAACGAGATCGAGCGCGACGCGCCCCCGCTCGAGGTCCACAGCAGATCCATCACCCCGAGCAGGATCAGCGTCAGCCCGAGCGTGGCCGTCGCCTTGACCAGCGGGTCACGCTTGGCCAGCGCCGGTCCGAACACCATCCCGTAGAACAGCGTCAGCACGCCGCCGAACAACACGCAGATCAGGTAGGCGAGCCACTCGTTCCAGCCCGCATGGTTGATCAGTTGCCACGCGATCAGGGCGCCCATCGCGCCCACCGCCCCGAAGGCCAGGTTCAACACCCCGGTGGCCCGGTACAGGACCACCATCCCGACTCCCGACAGCGCGTACACGGCGCCGAGCGACAGCCCGGTGACGAGGAACGGCTGGAAGTCCTGCCAACTCGGCAGGCCGAGGATGCCGGAGGTGATGAGCACTTGCGCTAGCTGGACGCCCTGATCGTTGTGGATCCTACTTACTCAGTGACTGGTCTCGCTCACCCCGCCGGCTGTCCCGGTGCGGTCGCCGCCATACCGGCCGCGCTGCGGTATTGGGCGATCTGCGGGTCGACCGAGGAGATGTTGGTGCAGCCCTGCTTGAGCACCATCTTCCCGTTGCTCGGAGTGACCGTGTAGTCCTGGTTGTTGGGGATGTGGAGCGGATAGTCGCCGAACGTCCACAGCTGGCACAGCATCCCGGTGTCGTAGTCCTTCACGGCCTTGAACGCGGCGTTCACGCTCTGTGTGGTGTACGCACCCTTGACGGACTCCAGCGCGTGCGTGGCGATCTCGCCCATGGTGAATCCCATCTCGCTGAAGCTGCCGATGCCGCCCGAGACGTCTGTCCCGTACTGCTTGAGGATTGCCTTGTACAGATTCATCGTCGGCGTGGTGGTGTCGTCGGGGTCGGCCAGCTCGGCGTTCACGAAGAACTTGCCGTCCCACTTCGACCCGAGCGACTGGGCTAGGAAGTCGGTGTTGCATGGCGTGGAGCAAGCCCACGCCTTCACCCGGTTCTCCAGACCCAGCTTCTGGGCGGCCTGAAGGATCACAAGCGCTTCCGGCGGGGTGAAGTTCAGCACCACCGCGCCGTTCGGGCCCGCATCGTCGACCTCCTTCAGCGCCACCGAGTTCGCGTCGTTGATCGGCACGTTCTCGGTCAGCTGCGTGATCGGCACGTTCGCGTTCTTCGCCAAAGCCGCCGGGCCCGCGGCGATGTAGCCGGTGCCTGGGACGTTTGACTGGTCGAACACGATCTTGCTGGGATGCAGGCCGAGCACGTACTGAACCGCTCCGTCCGAGCTGTACCGCGGTCCCATGTTCACGTCGGCGATGTTCGGGGTCGAGTAGCACTCCGGCGCGATCCCCGCGGCAATCACGAAGAAGTTGTGCTTCTCCCAATACGCGTGGTTGATCGTGCACTCGAGGATGCTCGAGTTGCCCGACTCGCCGACCACCTTGTCGGTCTGGACCAGCTGTGTCGCGTCCGCGGCGATCTGCGCGGGCTGCGTGGGCTCGGTCAGCTTGATCAGCTGGATCGGATGGCCGTTGACTCCACCGTTCGCGTTGACGCACGCGAAGTACGCGCCCTCCATGTTCTCGATGTCCGTGAAGTCGGTCCCAGGCTGCTTGGTGTTGATCGCACCTAGCTTGATTGGGGTGCCGCTGGCGGCGGTGCCGGGCTTCGGTCCGCAAGACGACGTGTTCGTCGAGCTGCTCGTCGCGGCCGCCGTGCTGGTGGCCGACGTCGACGACGAAGCTGCGGGAGCTGCTGCGCTGCTGGTGCTGCTGCTCTTGCTGCTGCCGCAGCCTGCCATGAACAGCACTCCGAGGACCGCGACGAACGACAGGCCAAGCCGCACGCGCGGTAGGTCGTGGTACATCCTCACCGATCTCCTCCTCCTCGAGGATTTGTGTGTGTAACCCGCCCCAGGGGTTTGGCGAGCCGGGCGATACTAGTGCGTGGCCTAGTTGCATGCAATAGCCCCTAACACGACCCCAAGAATGAGAGTTCTAAGAGGTTGGACTGTACGTTTTGCATGCAATCGTGCACCAGGACTAGACTGCCGCCACGCCGTATCCGCGGCGTCGAGGAGGAAGGTGAGACGTGGCCGGTCGAGACAGCAAGACGCAGATGACGCGGGCGCTGCTGCGCCTGCGCGAGCTGATTCTGCGCGGTGAGTTTGCGCCCGGGGAGCGCATGTCGGAGTTGCGGTTGGTGCAGACGCTGGGCGTGTCGCGGACGCCGCTGCGGCTTGCGCTGGCGGCGCTCGAGCACGAGGGCCTGTTGCTCAGCCTGAGCTCGCGCGGCTACATCGTGCGCGAGTTCAGCCAGGCCGACATCAGCGACGCGATTGAGCTCCGCGGCGTGCTCGAGGGCACTGCGGCGCGGTTCGCCGCCGAACGGGGAGCTACCCCCGAGGCGATCGCTGACCTTCGCGAGATCTGCGACACGATCGAGGAGATGGTCCACCGGGCCGATTACGAGTCGTTCGAGCGGTTCGTGGACCTCAACGAGCGCTTCCACGGCGGCATCCTGCGGATGGCTGGAAGCCCGATGCTCGAGCGCGCCCTTGACGGGATCATCGCGCTGCCATTCGCGAGCCCGAGCGCGTTCGTGATGGCGCAGGCCGTGTTGCCCGAATCGCGCGACATCCTGCTTCTGGCTCACCGCCACCACCTCGGGCTGATCGAGGCGATCGACCGAAGCCAGGGCACTCGCGCCGAGAGCCTTGGCCGCGAGCATGCGCTGCTCGCGCGGACCAATCTCGAGGTCGTGCTCGACCATCCCGACGTCCTCGATCGGATGCCCGGCGCTTCGCTTCTCGCCCGTCCCGAGCTCGAGCGGGCCCGCGACGGCCGCCGCGGGCGGACAGACGACGTCCGGCTTGAGCGGGCGGGACGCGCTCGGCTCGAGCAGGTCTGACGCGCGCGGACGCCACGCGATCAGGGCATCCATACCCCTGGCTGCCCTGATCGCACGTGCGTCACTCGCCCTTGATGCGGCCCGTTCTCCTAGCCTGTCGGCGGGTTCGTTGACGGCGCAGTTCCCGCGGTCTTTCGATATGCGGCGATCTGGGGGTCGGCCGAGGAGACGTTGAAGCATCCCTGCGCGGTCACCATCTTTCCGTTGTCCGGCGTCGTGGTGAAGTCCGCGTTGTTCGGGATGTGGAGCGGGTAGTTGCCATAGACCCACGGCTGGCATAGCAACTCGGTCTTCTCGTCCTTGATGTTCTTGAACGCCGCGTTGACGTTCGCGATCGTGTAGGGCGGCGTCACCGTGTCCAGCGCGTCGACGGAGAACTTCCCAAGTAGGTACCCCATCTCGCTGAACGAGCCGAGGCCGCCTGCGACCGCCTGGCCGTACTGGGAGAGGATGTTCTTGTAGAGCTGCATCTCCGGCCCGTTGTGATCATCGGGCGAGGTGAGCTCGGCGTTTACGAACAGCTTGTGGTTCCACTTCGGTCCCAGCGCCTTGGCCAGGAAGTCGGTGTTGCACGGCGTCGAGCAGCCCCATCCCTTGACCCGGTCCTCGAGTCCAAGCTTCTGGGCGGCCTGGAGGATTACCAGCGCCTCGGGCGGGGTGAAGTTGAGCACGACCCAGCCGTTCGGTCCCGCCTTGTCGACGAGGCTCAGCGCCAGCGAGTTCGCGTCGGTGATCGGCACGTTCGCGGTCGTCTCGGAGATCGGGACGTGCGACGCCGCCGCCAGCGCCGCCGGGCCGGCGGCGATGTAGCCGGTGCCGGGGACGTTCGATTGGATGAACACGATCTTCGACGGGTGCTGGCTCAGCCCATACTGCACGGCGCCGTCGGAGCTGTAGCGCGGCCCCATGTTGACCGCGGCGCTGTTAGGAGTCGACCAGCACTCCGGGGCGATGCCCGCGCCCATCTCGTAGATGCCGAGCTGCTTCCAGTAGCTCTGATCGATCGTGCACTCGAGTAGGTCGAACACGCCGACGATCCCGACGACGTGGTCGGTCTGGATCAGCTGCTTGGCCGCGGCCGCGATCTGCGCCGGCTGCGTCTGGTCGTAGATCACGTACAGCTTCACGGGATGACCGTTGACGCCGCCGTTCGCGTTTACGCAGTTGTAGTAGGCGGTGATCATGTTCGGGCCGTCACTGAAGTCCGTGCCCGGTTGCTTGGTGTCGATCGTGCCGATCGGAATCGGCGTGCCGGTGGCCTTGACGCCTGGCTTCTTGCCGCACGCCGACGTGCTGGTCGAGCCCGTGCTCGCGCTTGCGGTAGTGCCCGAGCTCGTCGCGCTCGACGCGCCGCTCGCAGCGGCACTCGAACTGGTCGAGCTGCTCGAGCTGCCGCACGCGGCCAACACTAACGCCGCGCCGACCAGCGCGGCGAGCGCGACCATGCGCACGCGCAGCCCCTGAAGATCCATCCTCACCTCTGTCTCCTCCTCGAAATGATTTGGTTAAACCGCCCCGGTTTGGCGAGGCGAAGATCTTATTCGGGCTTCGAGCTGTATGCAACATACGCCTAACCAGACCGAAAGAATCGATTGCAGCCACCGCAAACGGCGTTCTTGCATACAGCGTTTTCGAGAGCGATACTCCCGCCTGCCGATGGTCAACCACGCCAACCGAACGCAAATGATGCGCGCTCTCTTTGCGTTGCGCGAGCAGATCCTGAGCGGCGAGTTCAAGCCTGGCGAGCGCATGTCCGAGCTGCGCCTGGTCGAGCGGCTCGGGGTGTCGCGCACCCCGCTGCGCCTGGCGCTCTCCTCGCTCGAGCACGAGGGTTTGCTGCAGGCGATCCCGACCGGCGGGTATGCCGTCCGCGAATTCACTCAGACCGATATAAGGCAGGCGATCGAGCTTCGAGGTGTGCTCGAGGGCACCGCCTGCCGGTTCGCCGCCGAGCACGGAGCGAGTCGCCGCGACCTGCGGGCGCTGCGGGAGATCAACGACCAGGTCGAGCCGCTCGTCCATCGCGCAGACTACGAGTCGTTCGAGCGTTACGTCGCGCTCAACGCGGCCTTCCACGACCGGTTGGTGAAGATGGCGCACAGCCCACTGCTCGAGCGGACACTCGCCACCGTCCTCTCGCTGCCGTTCGCGACGCCGAGCGCGCTCGTCCTACAGCAGGCCCAGCTGCCGGAGTCGCGCGAGATCCTGATCGTGGCCCACCGCCAGCATCTATGGCTGGTCGACGCGATCGCCAACCGCGAGGGCTCACGAGCCGACAACGTCGCCCGCGAGCATGCCCGCCTGTCGCTCACGAATCTCGAGATCGTGCTCAGTCGGCGCGGCCTGCTCGAGCAAGTGCCGGGGGCATCGCTGCTCGCGCTCGACGGCGAGCTCGAACCGGTCTAGCTGAGGCGCCGCCGACCAAGGTCAGTAAGGCGCCGCCGAGCAAAGTCAGTAAGCGCCGCCGTCAGGCGCCGCCGACCAAGATCAGACTTCTGTCTGCGGCGCGGCGATCGCGCCGTGCTCCCAGGGCTCGGCGTCGTGTTCGCCCCACTCGAGCGCGACTCGCGCCGCCGCTTCGATCTCCCGCGCCCCGGGACGATAGGCGTCCTCGAGCGGCGGGCTCACCGGCACCGGCGTGTACGGCGCGCCGACGCGCTGGATCGGGGCCTCGAGGTAGTCGAACGCGGCCGCCTGCAGCTGTGCCGCCAGCTCGGCGCCAAACCCGCCCGCGGCCACCGCCTCGTGGGCGATGACGGCGCGGCCCGTGCGCCGGAGCGACTGCGCGAGGGTGTCGAGGTCGAGCGGAACCAGCGTGCGCGGATCGATCACCTCGGCCTCGATGCCGTCCGAGGCGAGCTTGTCCGCCGCCTCGAGTGCGTCGCCGACGAGGCGGGACAGCGCGACGATCGTGACGTCCTTGCCTTGGCGAAGCGTCTTCGCGCGCCCGATCCGGACCGCCTCGGGAGGATCCGGGACGGTCTCGCGGCGGAAGTACAGCGACTTGTTCTCGACGAACACCACCGGGTTGGGGTCGGCGATCGCGCTCTCGAGTAGCCCGGCCGCGTCGGCGGCGCAGCTCGGCATCACCACCTTCAGCCCGGGCACATGCGTTAGCCACGCCTCGAGGCTCTGCGAATGCTGGGCGCCGTTGCGCTGTCCGGAGCCGCCCTGGGTGCGCAGCACGAGCGGAACCGACAGCTGGCCCCCCGACATGAAGTGGGCCTTGGCCGCCTGATTGACGAGTTGGTCGAGCGCGAGCGTGATGAAGTCGATGAACATGATCTCGACCACCGGTCGCAGCCCGGCCTGGGCGGCGCCGATCGTCACGCCGCAGACCGTGCCCTCGCTGATCGGCGTGTTGCGCACGCGCTCGCGTCCGAACTCATCGGACAGCCCCGCCGTGGCCAGGTATGGGCCGCCCTCGGCGACGTCCTCTCCGAGCACGATCACGCGCGCGTCCTCGCGCATCGCGCGCGCCAGCGTGTGATTGATCGCCTCGACGAAAGTTGTCTCGATCATGTCGCGTACACCAGGGTGCTCGCGATCTGCGGATCCGGAAACGGGCTCTCGCGCGCGAAGCTCACCGCCGCTTCGATCTCTTCGCCGGCCTCGCGCTCGATCTGTCTTGCGGTCTCGTCGTCCACCAAGGTGAAGCGTGCGATCGGGTCCCGCTCGGCCCACTCCTGCTCGGCGACCGGGTCGCGGTACTTCTCGGGATCGCCCTCGTAGTGGCCGCGGCGGCGGTACGTGACGCATTCCAGGAGGTACGGCCCGGCGCCGGTGCGCGCGGTCTGTAGGAACCCGGCGAACGCGTCGTAGACCGCCGGAACATCGCTGCCGTTGACGGTGATTCGGTCGAACCCGTACGGAGCGACGACGTCGCTGACGCGCTCGATCGTCGAGTGCTCCTCGCGCGAGGTGAACTCGGCCATGCCGTTGTTCTCGCAAACGAAGATCACTGGCAGCTTCCACAGCGCCGCGAGATTGACCGACTCGTTGAAGTGCCCCGCCTGCACCGCGCCGTCGCCGAAGAACACGACCGTCACCGCGTCGGTGCCCTTGAGGTGCTGCGTGAGCGCGCTGCCGAGCGCGAGCGGCAGGTTGCCGCCGACGACGCCGGTGGCGCCCATGAAGCCGTGCTCGACGTCGACGAGATGCATCGACCCGCCGAGGCCCTTGCACACACCCGTTTCGCGCCCCATGAGCTCGGCCATGAGCACGTCGGTCGGCACGCCCTTGGCGATCGCGTGCCCGTGCGCGCGGTGGCCGCTGTAGACCGCGTCGTCGTCGCGCAGCTGCCGGCACACCGCGGCCGCGACGCCCTCGCCGCCGATGCTCAGATGGATCAGACCGTGGACCTGGAGCGTGCGCTTGAGCTGGCCCACCCGCTCCTCGAACAGGCGGATTCGCCACATCGTGCGCAGCAGGTCATTCGCTGCGTCGGCGTCCAGCGCGGGTGGGGCCACTGCTTATGCCGCGACGGGCGCCTCGCCCAGGACCTGGCGGACTGCGCCGGCGATCTTCTCCTCGTTGGGAAGCACGTAGGCCTCCATCGGCTCGCTGTAGGGCACGGTCACGTCGAGCGCGGTGACCTGCTTGATCGGCGCCTTCAGCGATCCGAATCCGTGCTCGGCGACCTCGGCCGCGATCACCGCCGAGGCGCCGCCGTGGCGGGTCCCCTGATCGGCGATCACGAGTCGCCCGGTCTTCTCGACCGAGGACAGGATCGTCGCCGTGTCGAGCGGGTTCAGCGTGCGTGGGTCGATCACCTCGGCCTGGATGCCCTCGCCCGCGAGCGTCTCGGCGGCGGCGAGCGCCCGGCCGACGGTCCAGCCGGTCGCGACGATCGTCACGTCGGAACCTTCGCGGCGGACGGCGGCCTCGCCGAACGGCACCACGTACTCGCCCTCGGGCACGTCGCCGTGCTCGAGCACCATCAGGTAGTTGATCAGGTAGCAGACCGGATTGTCGTCGCGGATCGCGGTGGCCATCAGTCCCTTGGCGTCGGCCGGAGTCGCGGGCAGCGCAATCTTCAGGCCGGGGAAGCCCATGAACATGCCGTAGATCGAGCCGGTGTGCTGGCCGGCCCACCCGGCGGTGAACCCATAGCCGGCCTTGAACACCGCCGGCACCTTCACCTGGCCGCCGCTCATGTAGCGAAGCCGCGGCGCCTCGTTGACGACCTGGTTCATCGCGACCAGCATGAACTCGGTCATCAGCAACTCCACCACGGGGCGGTAGCCGGCGAGCGCGAGGCCGACGGCCATCCCGATCTCGGCCGTCTCCGAGATCGGCGACACTCGGACACGCTCGCGTCCGAACGCCTGGACGAGCGGGTCCTCGTCGCTCGGGGCCACGTCCTGGCCGTAGAAGACGACGGTGGGGTCGCGTTCCATCTCGACGCGGATCCCCTCCTGGACCGCCGCGATGTAAGGAATCTCTCGTGCCATGGTCGTCTCCTAGGCGTACACGTAGTCGTTGCGGGCGGCGGACTCGGGCTCCGGGAACGGGCTGTCCAGCGCGAACTGCACGGCGCCGTCCATCTCTTCGGTGACCTGTTTGGCGATCTCGTCCGCCCGGGCCGGGTCGAGCACGCCCTGCTCGACGAGCCGCGCCCGGAACCGCGGGACCGGATCGCCGCGAAGCGCGGCCTCATACTCCTCGCGGTTGCCGAACGTCGTGATCGCTTCGTGCTCGGGGTAGTGAAGCGGCACGCCGGGCGGGGCGATGATGTTGCCGTGGGCGGAGAGGCGGTAGACCTTTGACTCCACGAGCGTCGGCCCCTCGCCGGCACGAGCGCGGTTGGCCGCTGCCCCCACCGTCTCGTAGACCGCGACCGGATCGCCACCGTCCAGGGTCACACCGGGCATGCTGTAGGCCGCCGCCTTGACCGACAGCGGCTCGCCGTTGGCGGCGTTCGCGTCCTCCTGCTCGGAGCGCGTCGACACGTTGTAGTTGTTGTTCTCCATCACGTAGACGACCGGCAGCTTCCACAGCGACGCGAGGTTGAGCGACTCATGGAACGCGCCCTGCTTGGAGGCGCCGTCGCCGAAGAACGACAGGACCACCTGTCCTTGCCCCCGCAGTTGCGCGGCGAACGCGACCCCGGTGGCCTGCGGGATGCCCTGCCCGACGATGCCCGACGTCCCGAGGAAGCCGCGACCGGGGTCGATGAGATGCATCGAGCCTCCGTAGCCGCCGCACAGACCGTCCTTTCGGCCGTAGATCTCCGCCATGATCGACTTGGTGTCGGTGCCGAGGGCGATCGGGTAGCCGTGGCAGCGGTAGGTGGCCATCAGCTGGTCGCCGGGCTTGAGGGTCGCGAGAGCGCCGACGATCGAGGCCTCGGCGCCGTCGGCGAGGTGCGTGTGGCCGCGGATCACGCCCGGATGCTCCTCGAATGTCCGCTTGACCCGTTCCTCGAACTCCCGGATCCGCAGCATCTGGGTGAACATCCAGACGAGCTTGTCGTTGTCCAGTTCCGTCATCTGGTCTCCTCTCAGGGATTCGTCACGCCGGCGCGGAACTGTGCGGCGGTCGTCTCGTATGCACGCCTGAACTCTTGCTCGATCGGCAGGTTGCGCAGCTCCTCGGACAGGACCTCGACGCCCCATGGGCCCGCGTAGCCGACCTCCTGGCACGCCTCCACGTAGCTGACGATTTCGAACTCGCCCTCACCCGGGAGGCGCCGGCGATTGACCACCTCGTCGATCGGGTCGGGCAGGTTCTCGTACTGGCCGTCGGATAGCTCGACCCAGCCCAGGTACTCGGGCGGGATCCGGAGGAGGTCCGCAGGAACGATCCCGAGCTTGCCCATGTGCCACGTGTCGATCGCCAGTGCCCCGTTCGGCTGGGCGGCGTCCTGCACGAGCGCCAGCGCCGTGTCGAGCGTGTTCACGTTGACGTCGAACGGCATGAACTCATAGACGACCTTCGCGGCGGTGTGCTGCGCCGCATCCTGACACAGCTCCGCGAACGCCTCGGTCAGCTTGCCGAGCTCGCACGGCGTGCCGGGAATGTTGCCGACCTTGATGTGGTGGGCGTCGAACGCCGCAGCTGTGTCGAACAGCTGCTTGCGCAGCCGGTCTGACTCGATGCGCGCCGGCTCGCCCTCGTCCACCCAGAACTCGGCCAGGAACTCAACCTCGAGATATTTCAGCCCGGCGTCGCGGAAGATCGTCGCCATCTCGTCGAGCGAGCGCGTCTCGAGCTGGTGCGACACGTCCGCGTGCCACAGCCCGATCCCCTTGAATCCAGCTCTCACCGCCTCCGCACATCGGTCACGCCAGTCGAACAGACTCCACTCGCGCCCGACATGGACCTCAACTGGCCCGCTCACCGTCCAGTACAGAGCCATCAACTCGACGTCGCCCATCATTACTCCTCTCGGTGTGACAGCGACGGTAGCGCCGCGCGCTGGAACGAGTCCAGTCAACGAGCGCAGTCGTTCTTGTGTATGAGCGCGGTCAGCTGACTTCGCGAAGGCGGCCCGTCTCGACCTCGTACACGAAGCCGCGGATCGCGTCCTTGCGCGGGATGAACGGCGAGGCCTTGATCCGGGCGATCGACTGTCGCACGTCCGCGTCGAGGTCTCCGAACGCCTCAGGCGCCCACTCAGGCCTGATCCCGGTGTCCTCCTCGATCGAGCGCTTGAACTCGTCGTCGGTGAAAGTGAGCATGCCGCAGCCGGTGTGATGGATGAGGATGATTTCTTCAGTGCCCAAGAGGCGCTGCGAGATCGCCAGCGAGCGGATCGTGTCGTCGGTCACGGCGCCACCGGCATTGCGGATCACGTGTGCGTCCCCTTCCTGGAGGCCCAGCGCGCCGTAGACATTGAGGCGGGCGTCCATGCACGCGACGACCGCAGCCTTCCTTGCCGGTGGCAGCGGCAGGTCCGCCTTGTCGAACGAGGCCACGTAGGCGTCGTTGTTGGCGAGCAGGTCGTCGGTGGCGCTCATGGCTCTCCTTGTGGCGGAGGATTGGGGGCGGTCAAAACTATCAAAAGCTGATCAGCTTCTTGGGATTTGATTCGGTGGCGACCGGACTACGATCCGACCGGTGGTGATCGGGCCGTTCAAGGCGCTAGCGGTGGCGCTGGTCGCGCTCGCACTGGCGACGGTCGCAACCGCGTCCGCGCTGGCGACGCCCGCTTCCGCGCCGGCGACGCCCGCTTCCGCGCCGGCAACGCCCACACGGACGATCGTGATCGGCCACTCCGTCAAGGGCCGGCGGATCATCGCGATCGCGCGTGGGCCGAGCGACGCGCGCCGCAAGATCCTCGTGGTCGGCTGCATCCACGGCAACGAGTGCGCCGGTCTCGCGATCATCTCCGCGCTCGAGCGCTCGCCGGTCGTCAAGGGCGTCCAGCTGTGGCTGGTGCCCGAGATGAACCCCGACGGCACCGCCGCCGACACCCGCCAGAACGCCGACGGCGTCGACCTGAACCGGAACTTCCCCTACCAGTGGGAGCCGGTCTCGGATCCGACCTACTACTCGGGGCCGCATCCCCTGTCGGAGCCCGAAACCCGAGCCGCGGTCGGGCTGATCCGACGCATCAAGCCGGCGGTGACGATCTGGTACCACCAGCACATGGACCTCGTCGACATGGCGGGCGGTGATCGCGGCGTGGCGCGGCGCTACGCGCAGCTCGCGCACCTGAGGGCGACTTGCCTGCCGTTCCTCCCGGGAACGGCGCCGGCGTGGTCGAATCACGCGTTCCCGGGCACGACGGCGTTCGTGGTCGAGTTGCCGGCGGGGCCCGTTGACCACGCGGCGCTGGCCGATCACCTGCGCGCGGTCCGCGCGATGGAGCTCGGCGAGCGGTCCGGGTCGCGGACGAGCTGCACCCCGTAGCGGAGGTCCGCCCATCAGATGCATTTCGCAGCAAAGCTCACCCGCTCCACTCCGCCATGTGCACATAAGCATCTCCAGCGTGCTTATGTGCACACCACCCCGTCGGGGCCAGAGCCTTGTCACGTTTTGCATCGCAGGCCGGTGGCACTCCCGGACCGTCGCGCCGGCGACCATTTCGCGCCGGCGACCATTTCGCGCCGGCGGCCATGTCGTGCCGGCGACTGTGTCGCGCCGGCGACCATGTCGCGCCGGCTACCATGTCGCGCCGGCGACCATGTCGTGCCGGCGACCGCGCGGCGCGTGCCACTACTCAGGCTGCGAGCGGCTCGGGAACCGACGCCGGCGCCGGCGCAGTCAGCTCGTAGGCGACCTCGTCGAACCGACGCGTCTGCTGCCAGAACCGCCACGTGAAGTCCGGCCAGATCGTGCTGTTGCGACCGTTGCGATCGATGTACCAGCTCGCGCAGCCGCCGGTGTTCCAGACCGTCTGACCAAGTCGATCCTGCACGTGATGGTTGTACGCGTCAAACGCCTCGCGCCGGACCTCGATCCGGGTGGCGCCGCGACGGTCCATCGCCTCGAGTGCGCCCATCAGGTAGTTGAGCTGGGCCTCGATCATGAACACGATCGAGTTGTGGCCGAGTCCGGTGTTCGGCCCGACCAGCAGGAACAGGTTCGGGAAGTCGGGCATCGCGGCGCCGCGGTACGCCTGGGGGCTCCCGTTCCAGACGTCGGACAGCAGCGCGCCGTCGCGCCCGCGGATCACCTCGGAGAACGCGGTCTCGGTGACGTGGAAGCCGGTGGCGAAGATCACCGTGTCGACTTCGTGCACGCTCCCGTCGGCGGCGACCACGCCGCTCGGCGTGAACGAGGTCACTCCGCTCGTCACGACTTCGACGTTCGGCTGGACGATCGCCGGATACCACTTGTTCGACGGCAGGATGCGCTTGCAGCCGATCACGTAGTTAGGCGTGAGCTTGGCCCGCAGCGCCTCGTCGGGAACCTGCCTGGCCAGGTGCCCTTCGGCCATCTTCTGCACCGCGTTCATCAGCTGCGGCCGGAAGACCAGTCCCGGCACCAGAAGCTCGCGGCTGAAATACACCATCGTTCGCACGGTCCGCTGTGCCGTCGGTACCCGCCGGTACAGGCGCCGCTCGAACTCCGTGATCGGGCGGTCACGGTGGGGGACGACCCACGGCGCGGTCCGCTGGAAGATCGTCAGCCGATTCACCAGCGGCTGGATCTGCGGCACGGTCTGGATCGCCGACGCGCCCGTGCCGACCACCGCGACGTTGCGCCCGGTCAGATCCTGCGAGTGGTCCCAACGAGCGGTGTGAAAGGTGACGCCCTCGAAGTCGTCCGCCCCCGGCAGCGTTGGAATTGAGGGCTCACTCAAAGGCCCCGGCGCGCCGACGAGCACCTGCGCTGAGAACCGACCGTCGGGCGTATCGATCTGCCAGACGTCCGCCTCCTCGTCCCACTCGGCGGTCCGCACCGGACACGAAAACCGGATGTGATCACGCAGGCCGAAGCGATCGCAGACGTCCCGCAGGTAATCGGCGATCTCCGGTTGAAGCGGGTAGGTTCGCGTCCACTCGGAGTTCGGGGCGAACGAATAGCTGTAGAGATGCGAGGGGATGTCGCACTGGCAGCCCGGATACGTGTTGCTCCACCAGGTGCCGCCGACGTCGCCGTCACGCTCGAACACGACGAAGTCGTCGATCCCGGCTTGCTTGAGCTTGATCGCCATGCCGAGCCCGCCGAACCCGGCGCCCACGATCGCCAACCGAAAATGTCGCGCGTCAGTCATCTCGCCTCACAGACCCACATTCTCGTAAAAACAGCTGTGTTCTTCAGTGTACACTTTTGTTCCCATGAGCGCCACGCCTGAGACGAACACCAGCATCCTCACGGTACTGCCGCGTGGGCGCCACGCCGCGCCGCGGCCGGTAGTCCGCGAGGCGCAGCGAGTGCGCATGCTCGCGGCGATGGTGCGGGCGGTCGCCGAGAAGGGATACGCCCGGGTGGCGGTCGCGGACGTGATCGAGCGTGCCGGGGTCTCGCGCAAGACGTTCTACGAGCAGTTCGGGAACAAGGACGAGTGCTTCCTCGCCGCCTACGACGCCACCGTCAATGAGCTGCTGACCACGATCGACGATGCGCTCGACGCGCTGGCGCCCGATTGGCTGGCGGCGCACCGCGCCGCGGTCAACGCCTACCTCGAGACGCTTGCCGCGAGCCCCGAGTTCGCCAAGGCCTTCTTGATAGAGGTGCTCGGCGCGGGCCCCGCGGCGCTGAACCGGCGCGCAGCGGTGCAAGACAGGTTCGCGGCGCAGCTCAGAGACGTTCACCGTCGCGCGAGACACGACATCCCCGAGATCCCCGAGGTTCCGCCTTACACGTTCCGCGCCGCGGTCGGCGCGGTCACCGAGCTCGTCACCGCGCACGTGCTCGAGCACGGCGCGGAGACGCTGCCCGAGCTGGCGGACGCGGTCCTCGACGTTCAACTCGCGCTGCTCGCCGGCCGCCAAGTCGCTCGAGAGCTTGCCGTCGCGCTCGGTCTGAACGCTATCCCGCGATCCGGTTCAAAGCCGCCGTCAGCTCGTCGGGCCGCGACGCCCACACGGCATGGTCGGTGTCGATCTCGATCACGGGGTCACAGCCGGCGCTCTCGAACATGCGGCGTTGGATCGCCGGCTTGATGGCCCGGTCCTGGAGGCACGTCACGTACGCGCGCGGGAGCGCAGCGAACGCTTCGGCCTGGGGGCCGCCGAGGGCCACCGGTTGGGTGAACGGCACGACCGGCTGGCGCCCTCGCAGCGACGCGGACCAGCCGAACTGCTCGTCGTCGCAGCAATGGCACAGCGCCTCGCGGACCGCCTCGGGCGCCATCGTCGCCACCGGCGGATCTCCATCGACGACGAGGTTTGCCTGCACCTGATCGCCGGCGGCCTCGGGCAGCTGCGTGATCTCGATCAGGCTCTGACCATCGGACGGCAGAAACGCCGCCACGTACACCAACTGAATGACCTGCCCAGGACACCGCGCCGCGGCCTGCGTGATCACGATTCCGCCCATGCTGTGTCCGACGAGCACGGCCGGCGGCCCTTCCGACAGCGCCTCGCATACCTTCTGCGCGTAGCGATCGAGAGTGATCTCCTCGACCGGGGTGGGATCGTCGCCCTGCCCCGGAAGGTCGATCGCCTCGACCGTGTGACCCGCGGCGCGCAGGCCGGGAGCGACCCGGTCCCAGCATGCCGCCCGTCCGAACGCCCCGTGTACGAGCACGATACGAGCCATCACGCACGCTCCTTGATCATCAGTGTCAACTCTCGTGTCAAGCCGTGCGATCCTACTTGGGGGGCGATCTGGCGCGGTTTAGACTCTCCAGCGCTCGTGGCGGTTCACGAGCAAGGAGCTGAAGAGAGGGAGCAGATGGCTACAACCGCGCCAAAGGCTGGGGCATTCCCGAGCCCGTACGAGATCGAGACCCCGGCAGGGTGCGAGGGCTGGGAGGAGATGTATCCCTACTACGCGCTGTTCGACGAGCGTCGGCGCGCGACGGACGAGAACCGCTTCTGGTTCTGGAACTCGATGCACTTCCCGATGCCGATGCCGGCGTTCGACGTGATCTGCATCGACTCGCCGTATCAGGCGGTGGGGGCCTGGCAGAACCGCGTGTTCGCGGTGCCGCCTGCGATGGGGATCGACTACCGCTGCGTCAACGGCTACATCTACATCTCGGGCAACCCGGTGACCGACCCGGCCAAGATCGCCGAGCGGGCCGGGTTCTTCCAGAAGCGCGCCGGCTACTACTTCCAGAACTGGAGCGAGCTGTACGGCAAGTGGCGCGCGAAGATGGAGGCGCTGATCCGCGAGCTGGGCGAGCTGACCGTCCCCGACCTCCCCGAGTACGAGCCCGACGAGGTCGCGTTCGGCGAGGACCGCAACACCGCGTTCTACGAAGTCCTCGACGCCTACCCTCGCGCGCTGCGGCTCGCCGATCTGATGTGGCAGCACCACTTCGAATTCCTCCTGCTCGGCTACGGCGCCTATGGGACGTTCGTGGAGTTCTGCAAAGGGCACCTCCCCGACATCCCCGATCAGCACATCGCGCAGATGGTCGCGGGCATCGACGTGCTCCTGTTCCGACCGGACGCCGAGCTGCGCCGGCTCGCGCGCCTCGCGATCGAGACCGGCGTCGACCAAGCCTTCCAGCAAGGTCGTTCACCGCAAGAGATTGACGCCGAGCTCGCGGAAACCGAGGCGGGGCAAGCCTGGCTCGCCGAGCTCGAGGAGGTCAAGGACCCGTGGTTCAACATGGCCACCGGCGACGGCCTGTACCACTACTACCGCAGCTGGCTCGACGACCCAAGCATTCCGTACGCGTCGCTGATCGGGCACATCAGCGCGCTCAACTCGGGCGAGCAGATCGACCGCCCGACCGAGGAGATCCAGCGCGAGCGCGACCGGCTCGCGACCGAGTACGGCGCGCTCCTCGACGAGGCGTCGAGGACGAGCTTCAACGATCTGCTCAACCTGTCGCGGACCGTGTTCCCGTACGTGGAGGAGCACAAGTTCTTCTGCGACTACTGGTTCCTCACCCGCTGGTGGAACAAGATTCGCGAGTTCGGGGCGCTGCTCGCTCGCAACGACTTCCTCGAGGACTCAGAAGACGTGTTCCACCTCTCGCGGTACGAGGTCGCGAGCGCGCTCGACGAGCTCGTGCTGACGTGGGCCACCGGCGGACTGGCGCTCGGGCCCGAGCACTGGCCGCCGATCGTCGCCCGCCGCAAGGAGATCCTGAGGAAGCTCGGCGAGTGGACCCCGCCGCCCGCGATCGGCGTGACCCCGGAAGCGGTTACCGATCCGATGACGATCATGCTGTGGGGGGTGACGACCGAGCGCGTGCAGGAGTGGGCCCGGCAGCAGGACGGCGGCTCGGTGCTGACCGGTGCGGCGGCGTCGCCCGGCGTGATCGAGGGGCTCGCTCGCGTGGTCAGATCGGTCGACCAGATCGGCGACGTGCGCGACGGCGAGATTCTCGTGTGCGGCAGCACCTCGCCGGCTTGGGCGCCGATCTTCTCCAAGATCAGGGCGACGGTCACCGACGTCGGCGGCGTGATGTCGCACGCGGCGATCGTGGCGCGCGAATACGGGCTCCCCGCGGTCGTCGGCACGGGCCGTGCCACCGCTGCGATCCGTACCGGGCAGACGATCCGGGTGGACGGGTCCGAGGGGACGGTCACGTTGCTGTGACCGACTACATCCGGCCGCTACAGCAACTCTCCCGCACCGACGAGCCGAGTTTCGGCGGCAAGAGCGCCAACCTCGGCGAGCTGCTGGCGGCCGAGATCCCTGTGCCGCCAGGCTTCGCGATCTCGACCGCGGCGTACGAGACGTTCATACGTGAGGCGGCCTTGCAGGCGACGATCGCGGCCGCGTCACCGGCGACCCGCGACGCGATGCGAGTCGCCCCTATGCCCGACGAGGTACGGGCACAGGTCTCCGAGCAGTACGCACGCCTCGGGGGCGATGCCCCGGTCGCGGTGCGGTCCAGCGCGGTCGGCGAGGACAGCTCGGAGGCTACGTTCGCGGGCCAGCAGGAGACGTATCTGTGGGTACGCGGCGTCGACCGGGTGTGCGACGCCGTCCGGGACTGCTGGGCCAGCCTCTATAGCCCGACCGCGATCAGCTACCGGGCACGACTCGGCGCCGTGAACGAGGCTCCGGCGATGGGGGTCACTGTCCAGCTGATGGTTGACGCCGAGGTGTCAGGCGTGATGTTCACCTGCAACCCGATCAACGGCGATCCGAGCATGGTCGCGATCAACGCGAGCTGGGGGCTCGGGCTCGCGGTCGTCGGCGGCGAAGTCACTCCCGACGACTATCTCGTCAGCAAGGTCACCGGGGAGGTCGTGCGCGAGCACGTGCACGCCAAGCAGGTCGAGTACGTCCCCGACCCCAGCGGCGCCGGCGCGGTACGCGCGGATGTCCCCGCCGATCGACGCGAGGTCGCGTGCCTTGATGCCGAGCGACGCGCGGCGCTCGTGGCGGTTGGCAAGCGCGTCGAGCAGCACTTCGGCCGCCACCAGGACGTCGAGTGGGCGTTGGCCCGCGGCGACGCCGGCGAGCTGTTCGTCGTCCAGGCGCGACCGGTCACCGGGCTTGCCAAGAAGCCCGAGACGTCCAAGCCGACGTCGGCGATGTCGCTGATCATGAGCACGTTCGGCGCAGGGCCGCCGAAGGGCTGACGGTGGCACTCACCGACGAAGACGTCCGCGAGATCCTGCGGATCATCGACGACTCGGACCTGACCGAGCTCCGCCTGGAGACCGAGGATTTCTCGCTGCACGTGGTCAAGGGGGAGCGCGGGGCGGACGCGCCGGCGCGGAGCCCCCGCCCACGGAAGGCTTCGGCGGACGACACGCCGAAACCCTCGGAGCCGGCGAGGGCGGACGGACTCTCCACGATCACCGCCCCGATGCTGGGGACGTTCTACCGCGCGGAGGCCCCCGGTAAGCCCCCGTTCGTCGACGTGGGACAGCGGGTCGAGCCCGACACGATCGTCTGCATCATCGAGGTCATGAAGATGATGAACTCGGTCACCGCCGGCGTATCGGGGACGATCGCCGCGGTCGTTCCGGACAACGCTGCGCTGGTCGAGTACGGGCAGCCGCTGTTCCGGGTGGAACCGACGTGAAGCCGGCAAGCGGTATCAAGCGCGTGTTCGTCGCGAACCGCGGTGAGATAGCGCTACGGATCGTGAACGCGTGCGAGGAGCTGGGGCTCGAGACCGTGGTCGGTACCTCCGACGTGGACCGCGACGGTCTGGCGGCGCGCCGGGCCGATCAGGCGGTGTGCATCGGCCCGGCTCCGGCATCGGAGAGCTACCTGCGCGACGACCTGGTCGTGCAGGCCGCGCTCGGCACCGAGTGCGACGCGATTCACCCGGGCTACGGGTTCCTGTCCGAGAGCCCGAAGCTGGCCGCCCGCGCGAAAGAGAACGGGCTCATCTTCATCGGCCCGCCGGCTGAGGTGATGGAGCTGAGCGGCGACAAGCTGCGCGCGCGCGAGGAGGCGGCCCGCGCCGGGGTCCCGGTCCTTCCCGGAAGAGAGATCGAACCGGGCGACGATGCACGCACAGCGGCCGACGAGATTGGGTATCCGCTGCTGGTCAAGGCGGCGGGCGGCGGCGGCGGTCGAGGAATCAAGCTCGCCCGCGACCGCGATGAGCTCGACAACCTCCTCAGCCTCGCGCGCAGCGAGGCGGGCGCGGCGTTCGGGGACGAGCGGGTGTATCTCGAACGGTTCGTCTCCACCGCCCGCCACGTCGAGGTCCAGATCGCCGCCGACGAGCACGACGCCGTCGTCCACCTAGGCGAGCGCGACTGCTCGGTGCAGCGCCGTTACCAGAAGGTGATCGAAGAGGCGCCCGCGCCAAATCTTGACCCCGCGACGCGCAACTCGCTCACCGCCGAAGCGGTCGCGTTCGCGAAGGCAATCGGGTACCGCAATCTGGGCACGGTGGAGTTCGTCCTCGACGTTAACACCGGCGAACACTTCTTTCTCGAGATCAACTGCCGGATCCAGGTCGAGCACCCGGTCACCGAGGCCATCACCGGCCGCGATTTGGTCAAGCTGCAAATCCACATCGCCGACGAAGAGCCGCTTGGCTTCGCGCAACAAGACGTCGTGTTCGACGGGCACGCGATCGAGTGCCGCCTCAACGCAGAGGACGTCGCGCGCGGGTTCATGCCGAGCCCCGGGACGCTGTCGCTGTTCGCGGTGCCCGACCACTCGCATCTCCGCGTCGATACCGCCCTGTGCGCCGGCGCCACGATTCCGCCCTATTACGACTCGCTGATGGCGAAGCTGATCGCGCACGCCGAAGGCCGCGACGCCACGATCGACGTGCTGCTGGAAGCGCTCGAGGACCTCGACGTCGAGGGGGTCGAGACCAACCGCGCGCTTCTGATCAGCGTGCTCGCGCACGACGACTTCCGCCGCGGCGCGATCAGCACCGACTGGCTGGAGCGCGCGATCGTATGAGCGCGGGCGCGCGACCGATCGAGCTCGTCGACACCACCACCCGGGACGGCAACCAGAGCCTGTGGAGCGCCACCGGGCTCACCACGCCCGACGTGCTCGCGATCGCGCCCACGATGGACAGGGTCGGCTACCACGCGCTCGACTTCACCTCGAGCACGCACATGGCGGTGTCGGTCAGGTTCCACCGCGAGGACCCGTGGGAGCGAATCCGCCTGATGAGCGCCGCGATGCCGAACACGCCGCTAAGCATCATCACCACCGGGATGCGGTTCATTTCCTGGGTGCCGGCGGACCAGGACGTGATCGCGCTCGCGTTCCGGCTAGTCGCCCGCAACGGTCTGCGACGCATGCAGATAGCCGATCCCTCCAACGACCCGGACCGGTTGAAGCGCCTCGCGACGATGGCTCGCAACGAAGGCATCGAGGAGGTGGTGATCGGACTGACCTACTCGATCAGCCCGGTCCACACCCACGAGTACTACGCCGAGCGCGCCGCGATCCTCGCCGACTGCTCCGACATGGATCGGCTGTATCTGAAGGACCCGGGCGGGCTGCTGACGCCGGACGCGGTGCGAGAGCTCGCGCCTCACTTTGCGAGTGCCGCCGGCGACCGAGTAGTCGAGCTGCACAGCCACTGCACGATCGGGCTCGCGCCGCTCGTCTACCTCGAGGGCGTCCGGGCGGGCTTCCAGGTCGTGCACACCGCATCGGGTGCGCTGTCGCGCGGCACCTCCCAGCCCGAGGTGTTCAGCACGGTCCGCAACCTGGAGGCGATCGGGTACGAGACCGATCTTGATCGTGACGCGCAAACCGCAGTCTCTGAGCACTTCGATCAAATCGCGAAGGCCAAGGGCCTCCCGCCCGGTACGCCGCGCGAGTTCGACGCGGTCTACTACACCCACCAGCTCCCCGGCGGCATGGTCACGACGACCCGGCGGATGCTCGAGGAGCTGCGCCGCCCCGAGCTGTTCGATGCGGTGCTCGAGGAGGTCACGCGCGTCCGCGCCGAGATGGGCTATCCGATCCTGGTCACGCCGGTCTCGCAGTTCGTCGCCAGCCAGGCGGCCCGCAACGTGATCGACGGCGAGCGCTGGGTGAACGTGTCCGACGAGACGATCCGCTACTTCCTCGGGCACTACGGCGACCCGGCGGCGCCGGTCGATCCTGACATCTCCGACCGCGTCCTACGCCTGCCCCAAACCGACAAGCTCCGCGCGCTGACGCCGATCACTCTCGACGGCGCCCGTCAGAGGTTCGGGCAAAGGATCTCGGAGGAGGAACTCCTCCTTCGCCTGACGATGCCGCAGGAGCAGGTCGACGCGATGATCGCGGCTCGCGGACAACCCTCGCCCGCGCCCGCAGCGCGCCCCGGACGCAATCCGCTCGTCACCCTCCTGCACGAGCTGAAACGGCGGCCCGCGATCACCGAGCTGGAGCTGACCCACAACGGGGGCGACACGGTGGTGTGGCGCCGTGCATGACGGCATCGAAGCCCTAGGCCTGGAGGAAGTGCGCGGGTTCGTGTTCGACGTCGACGGCACGCTCGCGCATCGCGGTCCCGACGGTCGCGCCGAGCCCCAGCCCGGCGCGGTCGAGGTGCTCGAGCGGATCCGCGCGTCGGGACGGAAGCTCGTGCTGTTTACGAACGGCAGCCACGTCCGCTCGGAGACGATGGCGCAAGCCCTGCGGGAGGACGGTCTGCCCGTCGCGGACCAGGAGATGCTCACTCCGGTCGACAGCGCAATCACCTACATCCGCCGGCGCCACCGCGACCGGCCGGCGCTGCTGTTCGCCTCCGAGGTGGTCCGGCAGCGGATGGTCGAGGCCGGAATCCCCGAAGCTAACGGTGAGGAGGCAGAGGTGGTGTTCGTCGCCCACGTCGACGAGGCCGACATGCCGGCCATGGAGCGCGCGGCGCGCGCGGTCGAGCGGGGCGCGCCGCTCTTGACCGGCAGCTGGGCGCGGGGCTACGCCGGCGCGAACGGGATCATCTTCAGCCGCGGGGCGATGGTGACCGCGGCAATCGCCAAGGTCACGGCGAAGCGCCCGAGGATCGTCGGCAAGCCGTCGCGCGCCGCCGTCGAGGAGATCCGGACCCGGCTCGGCATCCCGACCGAGCAGATCGCGGTGATCGGCGACGACATCGGCATGGACATCGCACTCGGTCGCATGGGCGGTTCGAAGACCGTCCTCGTCCGCAGCGGTATCACGGGCGGGACCCCACTCGACAAGCTGCCCGAAACCCGCAGACCGCACGTCGTGATCGATCGCGTCTCAGATCTTCTGGACGCGCTCGGGTGACCGCAATCTGAGAGGCTAAACAGCATGGCCGCGACTGAGCAGCAGCCGCCGACGGCGATCCTCGAGCAGGCCGGGCTGTCCGTCGAACAGCTCTACGACGAGCTGACCGAGCGCTGCACGAGGCCGGTCAGGCTCGAGGAGCTCGTCTACGAAGCCGCTGAACGGGTGCCGGGCCTGGTCCCGACGCGCGCCGAGATGGAGCCCGAGCGGGCCCGCAAGCTCGCCGACAAGGAGGGCCTCGAGCTCGGGCAGGGGCTCCTGCTCTCCGAGTTCCTCGCGAACCCGCGCACCGGTCGCCACCTGGTCGAGTCGATGCTCTACCCGACCCGGCTCGCGCTCGACCGCCTCGACGAGCTTCGCGCGAACGGAACGGTCGATCTCGGCCACGCCCGCGTCACGCGTCGCGGCCGGGCGGGCGTACTCGAGCTGTCCAACCCGCGCCACCTCAACGCCGAGGACGGGAACACACTGGACGAGACTGAGGCCGCCGTCGATCTCGTCCTACTCGATCCCGAGATCGAGGTCGGGGTGTTCCGCGGCGGGGTGGTGGATCATCCCCGCTACGCGGGCGAGCGCATCTTCGGCGCGGGCATTAACCTCACGCTCCTCTATCTGGGGCAGATCGACTACCTCTTTTACGTCGTCCGCGACATGGGCTACGTCAACAAGATCTACCGCGGCCTGGCCGGCGGGGTCCGCAACAACGAGAAGCTCTGGATCGCCTCGGTCGAGCGGTACGCGATCGGCGGCGCCTGCCAGCTCCTGCACGTGATGGACCACGTGATCGCTGTCCGCGGCTCGCGCCTGTACTTGCCGGCGCGCAAGGAGGGGATCATCCCCGGCGCGTCCAACCTCCGCCTGCCCCGTTTCGTCGGCGACCGGGCCGCGCGCCAGGCGATCCTGTCCGGCCGCGAATGGACCGCGGGGGATCCCGACGCGGACCTGATCTGCGACGAGATCGTGGAAGCGGGAGAAATCGACGGCGCCATCGACAACCGGATCGAGGCGCTCACGAGCTCCGGGCTGGTCAACGCCGCGGCCAACCGAGCCGCGATGCGCACCGGCGAGGAGCCGCTCGATCTGTTCCGGGAGTACATGGCCACTTACGCCCGAGAGCAGGCCTACTGCCAGCTCAGTCCGGCGCTCGTACGCAACCTCGAGGAGCACTGGAATGCTGACCGCCGCCGCGTCTGAACCGCTGATCTGGGACGACGCCGCGGAGACAATCGCCCGCGAACAGCTCGCCACGATCCAGCTCGAACGCTTGCGCGAGACGATCGCGCGTGTGCTGAAGGGCCAGCCGCTCGGGGCAGCCCGGCTCGCGGACGCGGGGATCAGCGGCCCGGAGGACGTCAGAACTCTCGACGACCTCCCGAAGCTCCCATTCGCGCACAAGACCGACCTGCGCGAGAACTATCCGTTCGGTCTGCTGGCGGTTCCCCGCGAGGAGATCGTCCGCGTCCAGGCGTCGAGCGGCAGCCACGGCAAGCCGACCGTCGTCGGTTACACGCGCGCGGACCTCGAGAGCTGGACCGAGCTGATGGCGCGCTCGATGACGATGGCGGGCGTCCGCCCAGGGATGCTGATTCACAACGCCAACGGCTACGGCCTGTTCACGGGCGGTCTCGGGTTCCACCAGGGCGGCGAGCGGATCGGCGCGACCGTGGTTCCCGTCTCGGGCGGCCAGACCGCGCGCCAGGCGATGCTCATACGCGACTTCGGCGCGAACGTCCTGGTCGCCACCCCCTCATACTCGCTCGTGATCGCACAGGCGCTCCAAGATGCGGGCGTCGCGCCGGAGGACAACGCCCTCGAGCTCGGACTGTTCGGCGGCGAGCCGTGGACCGAAGGCCTCAGAACCAAGATCGACAGCGCGCTCGGGATCAAGGCGATCAACTTCTACGGCCTGTCGGAGATGTGCGGTCCCGGGGTCGCCACCGAATGCCTGACCGCGCGCGACGGGCTCCACGTGCAGGAGGACCACTTCCTGGTCGAGGTGATCGACCCCGCCGACGGCACTCCCCTGCCCTACGGGACCGACGGCGAGCTTGTGTTCACGACGCTGACTAAGGAGGCGCTGCCGCTGATCCGCTACCGCACCGGCGACCTCGGCGCGATCACGATCGAGCCGTGCGCCTGCGGACGGACGACCGCGCGGCTGATCCGGCTCGGCGGCCGCCGCGACGACATGATGATCATCCGTGGGGTCAATCTGTACCCGTCACAGGTCGAGCAGATCATGCTTGCCGCCGACGGGGTCGGGCCGCACTACCGGCTGATCCTCGAGCGCCCCGGCCCGATGGACGAGCTCACGCTCGAGTGCGAGCCGAGCGCGCTCGACGGCGACCGCGCCGGCTTGCGGCAAACGCTCGAAAAAAATCTCAAAGAAGGCACGGGCGTGCGAATCACCGTGTCTGTGGTCGAACCCGGGTCCGTGCCCCGCAGCGAGGGCAAGGCCGTCCGGGTCGTCGATCGGCGCTAGTGACCGTTCCCCGCTGAGGAGCCGTTCTGCAGTGCCTCGTGGCGAACGTCGCTCGGGGTCGCGCCGAACGCGCGCTTGAACACGCGCGAGAAGTGCGCGGCGTCGCAGAACCCCCAACGAAACGCGATGTCGGTGACCGAGCCACCGTTCGCGCGCTGCAGGTCCTCGAGGCACCGGGCGAGCCGCTCGGTGCGTACGAGCCCCGCGACCGACGCGTCGACGTCCTCGAACAGCGCGTGTAGCGCGCGCACCGAGATCGAATACGCGCGTGCGATCGACGCCGGCCCGAGCTCGGGATCCTGCAGGTGGTTCCGCGCGTAGCGCCGGATCTCCGCCCGCATCGCCTCCCGCGCGGCCGCTCGGCTCGTGGGCACCGACGGCTCGACCGCCGCCCGCAGCAACTCGAGCGCGGCGTTGGCGGCGGCGAACCCGGCCGCCGCCTCGAGCTTGGGCTGCTCGAGCGCGAGCGCGTTCATGTAGCGAACGAGTAGCCGCGCCGGTCCATTGTCGTCGAGCGGCGGGAGCGCCCTCAGCTCCGCCAATCGCGGGCACACCGCGAGCACGCGGTCGCGCGGGAACAGCAGCGTCCGCTTGTGGAACGCTTCGACGATCTCGACGGTGGTCGGCTGCTGTCCGTCCCACAGCACGACGTTGCCGGGCGTCAGCGACAGTCCGCGCGCGCCCTCTCTGACGGTCTCGATCCCGCGGCAGACGAGTTGGAAGCCGAGGATCTCCTCGTGCTTGGCTTCGGGGCTAATCACCGCCCGGCCACGGTGGCCCAGGAATGGCGAGGCCGCACAGTCGACCAGCATCAGGTCGCCGATCGGGCGTCGCGTCACGCTCCCCCGGAAGTCAGCCGGGGTGCGGTCGGTGGCGTGGACCTCGAACGCCAAGTGCGTCGCGGCCAGGATCTCCGACCACGAGTTGAGCCGCTCCTTGATACAGCCTCCGGCGACCCGCCACCGCTCCGGCTCGCGAACCGCCGGGCCCGGCGCCTCATCGGATGCAAACGTCTGCGCCACGGAGCGATGTTACCGCCGCAACGACGTCCGCCTACCGGGACGAGCGGTCGGCGGCGAGCACGACGAACGCGTCGAGCGCCGCCGGGTCGAGCAGCGAGTCGCGGCTGGCGACGCGCTCGGAGGATTCGCCGCGCAGAATCCGCTTGACCGGCGCCTCCAGCTTCTTCCCCGTCAGGGTTCGCGGGATCGCCGGGACCGACACGATCTCGTCGGGGACGTGTCTCGGCGACAGCTCGCTGCGCAGCGCGCCGGCGATCCGGTCGCGGAGCCCGTCGTCGAGCTCGGCGCCGTCGGCCGGAACCACGAACAGCAGCAGCTCGCCGGCGCCGCCGCCGGCGTCCTCGAGGTGGACGACGAGCGCGTCGATGACCTCGGGGACGTCCTCAACGACCGCGTAGAACTCGCCGGTACCGAGGCGCACCCCGCCACGGTTGAGGGTCGCGTCGGAACGACCGGTGATGATGCAGCTGCCGCGCTCGGTGAACTTGATCCAGTCGCCCTGACGCCACACGCCCGGGTAGACGTCGAAGTACGAGGATCGATAGCGCTCGCCGTCCGCGTCTCCCCAGAACGCCACCGGCATCGACGGCATCGGCTGGGTGATCACGAGCTCTCCCAGCTCGCCGACCACGTCGTTCCCGTCGGGGTTGAAAGCGTGCGCGTCGACGGCCAGGCAGGCGCCTGTGATCTCGCCCTCGTAGACCGGCTGCGCGAAGCTGCCCGATACGAGACCGGTGCACACGTCCGTTCCCCCCGAGCCGTTGTTCAGCAGCAGCTGCGGGCCGAGCTGTTCGTAGGCGTACAGGTAGCCCTCGGGGGGCAGCGGCGATCCGGCCGTGCACAGCATCCGGATGCTGGTCAGGTCGCACTCGCGCCCAGGCTGGATCCCCGCCTTGCGGCACGCCATCAGGTAGGCGGGCGCGACGCCCATCACCGTCGGCCCCAGCTCCTCGGCCAGCCGCCACTGTTCGAGCAGGTCCGGCCAGGCGGGGTCGCCGTCGAGCATCACGATCGACGAGCGCAGCTGCAGGCCCGCGACGAGCGCGTTCCACATCATCCACGCGGTTGTCGAGAACCAGAGCAGCCGGCCGCCCGGCTTGAGGTCCCAGCCAAGACCGAGGTTCTTCCGGTGCTCGATCAGCTGGCCGCCGTGTCCGTGCACGATCGGCTTCGGCAGCCCGGTCGTGCCTGACGAGAACAGCACGTAGATCGGGTGGTCGAACGCGACCTGCTCGAACTTGAGCGGCGCGGCCTCGGCTGTCAGCTCGTCCCACGAGACCGCGTCTTCAAGACGCGCCTCGCCAAACGGGACCCAGATCACATGCTCGATCGACGGGATCCGGCCCCGAATCGTCTCGACCTCCGCCCGGCGGTCGACGTACCGGTTGCGGAAGCCGTAACCGCCGACGGCCATCAGCACGCGTGGCTCGATCTGCGCGAACCGATCGACCACGCTGCGGGCGCCGAACTCGGGCGCACACGAGGCCCAGATCGCGCCGAGGCTCGCCGTCGCGATGAAGCCGATCAGCGTCTCGGGGATGTTCGGCATGTACGCCACGACGCGGTCGCCGCGCTGCACCCCGAGCCGCTGCAGCCCCGCCCTGACCCGGCCAGCCTGCTCGATCAGCTCGCCGAAGGTGAGCTCGCGGGGCCCGCGCGTTTGAGACCGCGCCACCACCGCGACTCGGTCGCGGTCCTCCTCGAGGCCGACGAGATGCTCGGCGTAGTTGAGTCGCGCCCCGGGGAACCACTCGGCCCCGGGCATCGTGCGGTTGCCCAGCACGCGCTCGTAGGGAGTCGAGCGGATGCCGTAGAAGTCCCACAGCGCGCCCCAGAAGCCCTCCAAGTCGTCGACCGACCAGCGGTACACCTCGTCGAAGCCGCCGAACTCGAGGGCGCGCTCGTCGCGCAGCCAGTTCACAAACCGGCCGATCTCCGTCGTATCCCGCCAGTCCGCGGGTGGTGTCCAAAGGATGTCCCCGATCATCGGCAGGCGGCAGGATACTGCGAGACATGAGCGAGGATGGAAAGCAACTTGCGATCGGAGCGGTCGCCGAGCGGTCCGGAATGAGTACCTCGCGGATCCGCTACTACGAGGCGCGAGCTCGACGAGCTGATCGATCGCGCCACGTCGGTGCGCCGGCTGCTCGAGATCTGCAGCGAATGCGACTGCGAGTCGATCGACGTCTGCCGCATGTTCGACTTGACTTCAAACCCGGGTTGAGGTGTAACGCTGCACCCATGACCTACGTGATCGCCGAGCCGTGCATCGGGACCAAGGATCTCTCGTGCGTCGAGGTCTGCCCGGTCGATTGCATCCACCCGACCCAGGGTGAGCCGGGGTTCGATGACGAGGCACAGCTGTACATCGATCCCGAGGAGTGCATCGACTGCGACGCGTGCGTCGAGGCTTGCCCCGTCGACGCGTGCTTCGCCGAGGACCAGCTGCCCGACGAGTGGCAGCACTACACCCAGATCAACGCGGACTACTACAAGCGCCGGTAGCGCTTCCACGCCGCAGGGGGCGCGTCCCTGAGGGATTCGCTCACCGAATCGGTGACGCGGGCCTTCCTGCCGGTCGGGCCCGCGTCACACGGCGGTGGGCTGTGTGGGATGACGCACCGGTCTCCGGGTTGCTTCCCGCGCGTTGCGAAGGGTGTATTGAACGCTCGGGACGGATCTGAACAACCGATGAATGCGCCGGCGGCCTGGTCGATTCGGCAAGCCGACGCTGCGACAATCCTCAGCATGGAGGACCATGTCCGGGGTTCGGTACTCGTGGTCGACGACGAGCCCACGATCGCCGAGGTCGTTGCGCGCTACCTGAACCGGGCGGGATACACGACGCGGGTTGCCGCCAACGGGCGCGAGGCGCTCGACGCCGCCGCCGCCGAGCGTCCTGATCTCGTCGTCCTCGACCTTATGCTCCCCGGGATCGACGGGCTCGAGGTCATGCGCCGGCTTCGCGACCAGGATCGCGATCGGGTGGCGGTGATCCTCCTGACCGCCAAGGGCGAGGAATCCGATCGCGTGATCGGGTTGCGCCTCGGCGCCGACGATTACGTCGTAAAGCCGTTCTCGCCCGCCGAGCTGGTCGCGCGCGTCGACGCCGTGCTGCGGAGATTCGACAACTCCAAGACGCAGGAGGCGCCGATCGAGCTCAGCGACATGACGATCGACCCGACCGCCCGCCGGGTGTTTGTCCGGGGCGAGGAGGCCCAGCTCACCCACCGCGAGTTCGACGTGCTGCTGTACCTCGCCCGCCACCCCGGTCAGGCGTTCTCGCGCAACCAGCTGATGGACGCGATCTGGCAGTACTCGTTCTACACCGACACCTCCACCGTCACCGTGCACATCCGCCGGCTGCGGTCGAAGATCGAAGCCGATCCCGCCCAGCCGCAGCACATCCAGACGGTGTGGGGGGTCGGATACCGGTTCCAGCCGTGACCGTGAGCAGGATCGCGGCTTGGTCCCGGGCGCGGGCCGGGTCGCTGCCGCGCCAATTTGCGCTGGTCGTGGCGATCGTGGTGGCGCCGGTGCTGATCGCACTCGTGGTCGTCGGAGCGCTGATGGTCGTCTCGCAACACGGCGCGGCCCTGCTGGCGGCGATCGTCGCGGCCGCGGGACTCGTCGCGATCGTCGCGGCCAGGCTCGTGGCGGGCAGCATCCTCCGCGACGTCCAGGCGATCCGCGACGGTTTGATGGCCGTCGGTCGCGGCAAGCGCGACGTGCGAATCGAGACGTCCGCAAACGATGAGCTCGCGCAGTTGGCCGCCGCCGCCAACTCGATGATCATGCAGCTTCGAGACGAGGAGGCGCGGCGGGATCAGTCCGATGCTGCGCGGCGCGACCTGATCGCGGCGGTATCGCACGACCTCCGCACGCCGATCACGTCGCTGCGGCTGCTCGCCGAGGCGATCGGCGACGACATCATCGACGACCCGGACACGCGCCTGCTCTACCTGCGCCGGATGGCGACCCACATCGACGCGCTCAGCGTCCTGATCGACGATCTGTTCGAGCTCTCGCGACTCGAGGCCGGGGACATCAGCTGGTCGATCGAGCAGGTGCCGCTGCAGGAGCTGGTGGGGGAGACGGTCGAGGCGATGCGCGTGCAGGCAGAGCGGAAGGGGGTGGCGGTCCTGGCGGACGTTCCCGAAACGCTGTCTCCCGCGCACGCGAACCCCGAGAAGCTCCAGCGGGTTCTGTTCAACCTGATCCAGAACGCGATCCGCCACACGCCGGCGGACGGCAGCGTGGTCGTGCGTGCGCAGCCGGTCGGCGCCGGAATCGAATTCGAGGTCGCCGACACCGGTGACGGGATCCGGCCCGAGGAGCGCGAGCACGTGTTCACCGCGTTCTACCGGGGCGGGAGCGACCGGGCCCGGACGAACCCCGGCGCGGGCCTGGGGCTCGCGGTCTCGCGCGCGATCGTCGAGGCGCACGGCGGCCGCATCTGGCTGGCCGAGGCGCCGGTCGGGACGCGCGTGCGGTTCAGCCTTCCGGCGGCCACGTAGCCGGGCGCGGAGTCCGAGTTTCTCCTCACTCGCCACCCCGCGAGCGGTGAATTCGGATTCAGTCGGGCATAGACCGAGTTTCGCCGCATTCGCCGGGAGCGCAGGGTCGAGTGCGGACTTATTCGGTGGGAAGGACTTTCGCCGGCGCGGAGTCCTTAGCCCTGAGGGCGCACCCGCCAATGACCGAAGACCGCAGCTGAGCCGTGCCGATCGCCGCCGATCACGCCCTGTCGGGAGCGGCCGACGCGTCGTCGCCCGCCCGCCGGCTCGATCCCAATCACCTCGGCGACCACCTCGACCGGCTCTACCGCGCGGCATGGGCGCTGTGCGGCTCGCGCGAGGACGCTGAGGACCTCGTCCAGGACACGTACGCGCGCGTCCTCCAGAAGCCGCGCATGCTCCGCTCCGGGGAGGACCTCGGATATCTGCTCCGCGTACTGCGCAACACGTACTTCTCACGCCTTCGCGCGGCCGCCCGCCGCCCGCGACCCGACCCGCTTCCCGATGAGCTCGATCGGGTCGAGGATCACTCGGCCAGCGCGCCCGAAGCCGCGCTCGACGCCTCTGAGCTGTACGCGCTCATCGCCGAGCTCCCCGACCCGTTCCGCGAGGCGCTGGTCGCAATCGACGTCGTCGGGCTGTCCTACCGAGAGGCGGCTCGCGCGCTGCGCGTGCGCGAGGCGACAATCACGACGCGGCTGTACCGAGCCAGGCAGCGGCTGGCGCGCTCGCTCGACTACGAACCGTCGGGACCCGCCGGCACGTCCGGCTAGGCGGCGATGCGCATATCCGGCCGACACCCTCGCGCCTCCGAGCGCGATCTCGCCCGCCTCGCCGACGGCACGCTCGACTCATCCCGGCGCGAGGCCGTCGAGCGGTCCGTCGCCGCCTCGGGCGAGCTTCAGTCGCGGCTGCGCGACCAGCGCCGAGCGATCGACGCGGTCCGGGCGCACACGGTCGAGTGCGCTCCGCTGGCGCTGCGCATCCGCCGTCGGGCGCTCGCTCCGACCCGCGGGCGCGGTCGCTCACCCTTATTTGCCCTCGCGCTGAGCGGCGCCGTCTGCGCGCTCGTCTGGGCGCTCGCCGCCGTCGGCGGCAGCCAAGCCGGGCTCACGGTCGCCGACGCGGCGACGATCGCCGCGCGTCCCGCGACCGCGGCCGTGGCCGAGCCGCCCGACGACCACGCGACGCTTCCGAGGCTCCGCGCCGCCGGGCTCCCGTTCCCTTACTGGGAGGATCACTTCGGCTGGAAAGCCACGGGGGTCCGCGCCGACGACATCGACGGCAGGGTCCTGACCACGGTCTTCTACCGCAGCGACGGCCGGCGGATCGCCTACACGATCGTGCCCGGCACCCGGCTGCCGGCCGTTCCACGCGCGAACACGATCATCCGCAGCGGGGTCGTCGTTCATGTCTCGAGGGACAACCGCCGGCTGATCGTCACCTGGTTGCGCCGGGGGCACACGTGCGTGCTCTCGGGCGTCGACGTCCCGCTTGCCACGCTGACGGCGCTGGCCGCGTGGCGCAGCCACGGCGCCGTTCCATACTGATCGCGCGCAGCGAGGGCCTCTGGCGCGATAATGCCCGCGGACAGCCGGAGCTCGATCGCTGGTCTGGAGGAGAAGCGAGGCCAGACGGTCGTCTATCGAACCAGAGGAGAGGAGGGCCAGATGTTCAAGTCGATCGTTTGGGCTACCGACGGCTCCGAGGTCGCCGACCAAGCGTTGTCGCTCGTGCAAGAGCTGGCCATGCAAGACGGCGCGAGGGTCACGATCGTGCACGCCGTCGAGCGGCTGGAGGGCAGCGGAGGGATCGGACCACCCCGGCGGGCGGACGAGGAGGAGCTCCAGCAGCACTTCCGGGATGTGACCGACCAGCTGAAGGCGGCGGGCGTCGACGCGACCCTGAAGATCAGCGGAGACGTCGGCGTCCGGCCGGCGCACGAGGTCGTGAGAGCCGCGAAAGAGGAAAACGCCGATCTGATCGTCGCGGGGACCCGCGGTCGCAGCGCGATCAGCGGGCTTCTGCTCGGAAGCACGACCCACCGTCTGCTCCACATCTCGCCGTGTCCGGTGCTCGTCGTTCCTCCGAGCGCAGGATCCGCCGGGTAGGCGTAGGGTCGGGGCCCAGGTTACGGCCGGAGCACGATCTTCCCGCGGGTGTGCCGCTGCTCGAGTTCGCGGTACGCGTCGCGGACATCCTCGAGTGAGTACACCTTCGCGATCGGCACCTCGAGCCGGCCCTCGTCGATCAGGTGTGCCAGCTCAGCGAGCACGCCGGCGCTCGACGCCGCGGCCGTTCCCTCCATCTTCACGCCGTACGCCTGCCCGGCCTCCCAGTCGATGATCGTGTCGACTCGGTTGGGCGCGACGCCTAGCTCATCGACCGCGAGCGCGACGTAGCCCGACCCGAACGTGTCGATGAACGCGTCGACGTGACCGTCGGAGACCTCGCGGATCCGGCCGGCCACGCCCTCGCCGTATGCGACCGGGATCACGCCGTGCTCGAGCAGCCACTGGTGGTTGCTCTCGCCGGCGAGGCCGATCACGGTGGCGCCCGCCAGCACGGCCAGCTGTACGGCCAACGACCCGACGCCGCCCGCGGCCCCTGACACGACCACCGTGTCGCCCGACGAGGCTCCGACGGCGCGGACGGTGGCGTACGCGGTCGTGCCGGCGACGAATAGACCACCCGCGGCCTCCCATGACACGCCGGAGGGCTTCCGCGTCAAATGCTCGGCGGGTACCACGACGAGCTCGGCGTGGCTCGCCCGCTGGTCCGTCCACCCGATCACCGGCTCGTCTATCTCGAACCCTTCGACTCCGGGGCCGAGCTCCTCGATCACGCCGGCGAGGTCGCTGCCCTGGCCGGACGGGAACGTTGCGGGCCAGCGCTCATCCATGAGCCCCTTGCGGATCGACGCCTCGCCCGGGTTGATCCCGGCCGCCTTCACTCTCACGAGCACCTGCCCGGGCCCCGGGACCGGGCGCGGGACGTCCACCACGTTCAGGACATCCACGTCTCCATATCGATCGAACCGCACCGCGCGTGGCATTTCGCGCAGTTGTATCAGCCGCGGATGGTTCGCAGTCGGCGCTACTCCAAGTACCTCGCCGGCAAGGCGCGCTCACTGACGCCCTCGCCGGCGGTGCGCTCCACTCGGTAGGCGCGGGCGTGCGGCCGCGAGGCCACCACCTCTTCGAGCTCCGCGCCGGCGAACACGAGCGCCGCCCCGTCGTCGGCCGCCCAGCCGTCAGCGAGGTCGCCGGCGGCCACGAGCCGCGTGAACGCGGGCCGTCGCTGCTCCTCGCCGTCGTAGTGAGGGCAGGCGCTCCCGGGGAGTAGGCCGAGACCGTCGTGGAGCGGCGCGAGCTGTGCGAGGCCGAAGGAGTCCGTCACGGACTCGGTGAACCAGCAGTTCATCCCCGCGCTGAGGCCGCACAGTACGACTCCCTCCTCCCAGGCGCGACGCAGGATGCGGTCGAGCCCATGGGCGCGCCAGACCGCGAGCAGGCTCGCGGTGTTGCCGCCGCCGACGTAGATCACGTCCTGCTCGAGCACGAATGCCTCGAGGTCGCCGACCGTCCGCGCGAACAGCTGTAGGTCGGTCGGCCGGCAGTCGAGCGGCGCGAACGCCCGATAGAAGCGAGCTACGTACCCCTCGGCATCGCCGCTCGCGGTCGGTAGAAAGCACACCCGGGGATGGGCCGCGCGCGCGAGCGACAGCACGAACGTGTCGAGCAGCGGATTTTCGGGCTCCATCGAGAACCCACCTCCACCCATCGCGACGACCCGCCCGCTCACGGCCATATCGACCTGGCGACGTCGTAGTGCGAGACGGTCTCGTCGCGCTCGACCAGGAAGCGGTCGTCCTCGGGGTAGAACACCGCGACCTCGGGCCGCTCTCCCGCGAACGCCTGGATCGCCTCCATCGAGTCCCACAGGGTGAACATCAGGAACTCGGTCTTATCGTCGACGTCGCGCCGCAGCATCCAGGCGCCGCGGTTGCCGGGCGTGCTCGTGTAGCCGGCCATGCCGGTTTCGTCCATGTACTCCGCGTACGCGTCCCCGTCGGCTATGCCAACGGCGCCTCGCCAGATCCGGGCGATCATCTATCGCCTCCTTCGTCGAGGGACAGTCTCCCCGGAGCCTAGGCCAAGATCGAGATGCTCCCTGGCGCGCTCGCGCGACCCGCGGTGCGCTGAGCGGTGGCCGTGTAGCTACCGGAAGCCGGTTCCTCGGTGGCGGAGCCATCCGTGCCGGCGCTCTGCCCGCGATTGTGATCCATGGCGCGATCGACGAGCTGATCGAGCGTCGATTGGTCGAGCGGGGGTTGCCCGTTCGCCTCGCGTGACTGCTGGATCTTCGTCTGTACGAGCTGGACCAGCGACTCGCGCGAGACGCCGTGCTGCTGGGCGAGCTCGGTGATCGACGCAACCGGCGTCCCGCCGCCGGCGGCGGCGACGTTCGCGGCGGTGCCGCTCACTGGCTGGATGTCCACGAGAGGTCTGGCGTTTCCGTCGAGGGAGACTTCGTCCCTGTGATCGGCAGGGAGGCCCCCGACCTTCACCCTCGGAGGGGCGGATTGGCGAGCACCACTGAAGTCCCGATCTGGCGGTCGGGAATCGTCCAGTAGCGCCCGAGCAGCTCGGTCTTCTGCTCCGGCGTCACCAGCTCGAATCCGTGCCGGCGATAGAAACGGATCGCCCACTCGGCGGCCGCCCAGGTCCCGACCAGCATGCGCTGCGTGCTCAGGTCGATCAGATGCTCGAGCAGCACGCTGCCCACCCCGCCGCGCTGCCGCCCCGGAAGCACATACGCGTGCCGGATCAGGTCCACGTCCCGCACCGGCTGGATGCCCATCAGTCCGAGCAGCTCACCTTCGGACTCGTAGCCCCAGAACGCCACCCCCGCGGCAACCTCCCCGTCCAGCTCGCTCGCGGGCATGTACGGCTCCCGCCAGCGGTCCTCCGGGATCACGCCCCGGTACGCCTCCGCGGCCAGGTTGACGATGCGAAGGATTGCCTCGCGCTCGTCGTCCCGGCAGAGCCGGACGAGGCTCATCGGCCGGCTTCCCGGAGCTGGCGCTTGTGGGCCGCGACGACCATCTGCGCCACTTCATCCGGATCGCTCACCACCCTCAGCTCGGCGTTGCACCCGACCGACAGCGCACCGCCGAGCCAGAGGAGCAGCTCCTCGTCGAATGTCGGTGACGCGACCAGGGCCCGAGCCTACCGGGCCGCCCGAGCGGCGGCAGCGCGTAGGCTTGAGCCGCACGCGATGGCCGCTACCACGAGGAGCTCGACGCTCGGGGACTGCATCCCCGAGAACGCGATGTCCGACCCCGACGAGATCGCGCGGTTCTACGACCGCTGCAGCGATCTCATGCGCGAGCTGCTTGATGGACTCGCCGCGGCGCCCGATCAACCCCGTCCGTTCCCGGAGATCGAGGACGCGATCGGATGGCCGAGGCGGCGGATCGCATCGGTGCTAGGTGGCGTTTGTCATCTACGCCGGATGGAGTTCGATGGACGCCGGCCCTACCACTTCCACGAGCCCGAACATGCGGTGTCTCGTCGCTGGGAGATCTGGATGGACGGCGACCAGGCGCGGGTGGTCGAGGCCGAGCGGCAACCCTAGAAGCGGGTTCTCGCGTCTTTAACCGATCGCGCAGTTGCAACGCGACGGTGCAACAACGAGACTCGTCATCTGATGCCGTTGCTCGGATTCCGTCGCCGTCGTGCCCGCCTCCGCGTGAGGGACCTGGCACCGGACCGGTACCTCACCGACGGCCGCCGGCTGTTCCGGGTCGTGACTCGGTTCGTCAACGACGGCTCGATCCTGGTCGTGATCGAAGACTGCGCAACCCTCGACGCGCGCGCCTACGCGGCCGCCGAGCTTCTGCCGATGGACGTTCGCCCGGTCCGCCGGTCGAAGAGCCGGCCGGCCGGCGAGCCGTTGCGTCAGCTGGCCGATCCCGCGGTCGCCGAGGTACCCGCCGGCACGGGTACGGCGGCGGGCGACCCGTCGCGCGCGGCGTCGAGCGGCTGACCGGCGAACTGACCGCCGGCGCAGTCCTCGCAGTGGACGACGCGCCGCGGGTTCCGAATCCCGACCAGCCCGAGCACGCCGCCGAGCGCCACCAGCGCCGCCGAGATACCGATTGCAACGCGAAATGCCTCGACCGACGCCGACTGCACGGCGTGCGCGACCGGTACGCCCGTGACGGCCGGATCGACGCTGGCGAGCGTCGACTTGCGCGCCTGCGCCACCGCGGTTCGCGCCGCCGGCGACATCGGGACTCCGGCCAGCTTCTGGTCGAGCGTCGAGTTGAACTGCGACGAGACCACCGCTCCGATCGCCGCGATCGCGATCAGGCCCGCCACCCGGGCAACTGCGTTGTTGACGCCCGAGGCAATGCCCGCGTTGCCCTCGTCGGCGTCGGCCAGCACGGTCGCGGTCAGCGGCGCCACCGTGGCTGCGAGCCCGAGCGAGAACAGCAGCAACGCCGGGAACAGATCCGTGAAGTAGTCGACGTGGGCGCCGAGCGTCGTCATCAAAGCCAGCCCCGCCGCCGCCGTCAACGGGCCGAGGCCCATGAACAGCTGCGGGCCGTAACGGTCGGCGAGCCGCCCCATCCGCTTGGACAGCAGGAACATCACAATCGTGGACGGCAGAGTCGCGAATCCGGACGCAAGCGCGCTGTAGCCCGCGACCTCCTGGAGGAAGATCACGAGCAGGAAGAACGTGATGCCGAGTCCGCCGTACATCGTGAACGTCTCGATGTTGCCGACGGCGAAGTTGCGCCGTTTGAACAGGCCGAGCGGGAGCATCGGCGCCGGGGTCCGTCGCTCGTGCTCGACGAACACGCCGAGCAGGAGCAGACCTCCAAGCCCCGGGAGCCACACCTGCGGGCTGGTCCAACCGACCACGGGCTGGCGGATCAGCGCCAGCACCGGCCCGGCGAGGCCGAAGAACGTGAGCGCCGCGCCGAGCCAGTCGACCCGCGCATGCGTCGTCCCCGGCGCCCGCGGCGGCACTGCGATCGACACGATCGCGAGCGTGGCGATCACGAACGGGATGTTCACGGCGAAGATCCACCGCCAAGACACGGCGTCGACGAGATACCCGCCCGCGAGCGGCCCGATCACCGTCGCGATGCCCGACCACGCCGTCCACGAGCCGATCGCGCCGCCGCGCTCCTCCTGCGGAAACGCGTCCACGATCACCGCCAGCGAACTCGGCATCAGCAGCGCCCCGAACGCGCCCTGCAGCGCCCGGCACGCGATCAGGAACCCGATGCTCGGAGCGATCGCGCACAGCAGCGACACGGCGCCGAACCCAGCGACGCCGATCGAGAACACGCGCCGCTCGCCGAACAGGTCCCCGAGCGACCCTCCGACGAGGATCAGCGAACCGAGCGAGAGCAGGTACGCGTTCGAGACCCACTGCTGGCCCGCGAGCCCGCCACCCAGATCGGCACGGATCGCCGGCAGCGCGACGTTGACCGCGGTCGCGTCCAGCCCGGCGACGAACGATCCCAAGATTGCCGCAACCAAAGCCAGGCGCTTGCGCGATCCAGGCACCCGTCTCACGTTAGCGACGGCCACAAATTGCCCGACCGTGTCCCTTAGAATCGCCGGGCGCGAACACCCGGGGACGGAGGAGAGATCATGGCCGAGAACCTGACCACACTGCGCGGGATCTCTGAGCTGCGCGGTTTCTTCCGCACGAACCAGACGCCGGTCTACTTCATCTCGCCGATCGCCTTCAACCTGCTAGGGATCGATCGATGGGTCCGGCAGTTCTACTACGTCAACTACTTCGACTCGTTCGACGGCGGCCATCCGTGCGTGTTCGTCCCGGCCCGGACGCCGCACCCCCAATTCGGGTCGATCGAGGACGTCTGCAACTACCTACTCGCGCACGAGGGGCTGAACGAGTTCGTAGCCGCGCACAAGCAGAGTGGCGGCGCCGACGGTGAGCGCGATCGTGGCAGGGCGGTGTTCGTGTTCTTCGACGAGGAGACCGAGCGCCGCGCCTCGGAGGTAGGACTCGCGGTCGCGCTGCCATCGGCCGAGCTTCGCCACCGACTCGACTCGAAGATCGTCACCACGCAGCTCGGTGAGGAAGCGGGCGTTCCGAGCGTCCCCAACGTCCTCGGGCGGGCGACGAGCTATTCCGAGCTACTCGAGCTCGCCGCCACCGCCGGGCTCGGCGACGACCTGGTCGTGCAGACCCCGTACGGCGATTCCGGCAAGACGACGTTCTTCGTGCGCGGCGAGCGCGACTGGAACGCCGACGCGGGGGAGATGGCGGACCAGGAGCTCAAGGTCATGCGGCGGATCGACCCCAAGGCGGTGGCCGTCGAGGCGTGCATCACGCGCCACGGCACGGTGGTCGGGCCGCTGATGACGGACCTGACCGGCCACCCCGAGCTGACTCCGTATCGCGGCGGCTGGTGCGGCAACGACATCTTTCCCGGAGCGCTGTCCGCGGCGAACCGCGAGTGCGCGCTCGACTTCACCCGCCGGCTCGGTGACCGGCTCGCGCAGGAGGGCTACCGCGGACAGCTCGAGGTCGACTATCTCGTCGACGCGAACACCGACGAGCTGTACCTGGGCGAGCTCAACCCGCGTCTCAGCGGGATCAGCTCGATGACGAACGTCAGCGCCAGCGCGTACGCCGATATGCCGCTGTTCCTGTTCCACCTGGCCGAATACCTCGGCGTCGATTACGAGCTCGACGTCGAGGACCTGCGCCGGCGATGGGGCAGCGACCACCTCACCGACGTCTGGGGCCAGATCATCCTCAAGGAACCCGACGACGGGATCGAGCTGCTCACCGACGCCCCGCGGACGGGAATCTGGCGGATGGACGACGCGGGTCGGATGAGCTTCAGCCGGCCGGCGGTCGACTGGCACGGCCTCGGGGATGAGTCCGAGGGCTTTTACCTCCGGATCCTCGGGCCGGGTGACTACCGCTATCGGGGAGCGGACCTCGGGATCCTGATCACGCGAACTCGGCTCGAGACACCCGACGGCCGTCTGACCGACCGGTGCCGGGCCTGGATCGAGGGGATCCGGTCCCGGTTCGCTGGCACGTCGATCGAGCCGTACGACGAGCCGCCGATCCAGGACGCGCTCGCGTTCAAGACGGGCTGACGGTGTCTCGGAGAGACGAGCTGCTGGCCGCGGTCGCGGCCGAAAGACCTGCGATCGAGCAGCTGCTGATCGACCTCGTGCAGGCGCCCACGCTGCTGGGTTCCGAGCGTGCGGGCCAGGAGATCATGCGCACGGCGTTCACGGACATCGGGCTCGAGCCCCGGGATGTCCCGCTGGACGCCGCGGCGCTGCGCCAGAACCCGGGGGCGTCGCCGTTCAGCTGGGACGTCGACGACAAGGCCAACGTAGTTGCTGATTGGGGTCCCGCCCACCCAGGGCAAGCGGCCGAGGGGCGGTCGCTGATCCTCAACGGCCACGTCGACGTGGTCGACCCCGGACCGAGTGACATGTGGTCCTCGCCGCCGTTCGTGGCCAGGCGAGACGGCGACTGGCTGTACGGTCGCGGCGCCGGCGACATGAAGGCCGGACTGGCTGCGATCGTCGGCGCCGTCCGTGGCCTGCGCCGCCTCGGCCTCGAGCCACTCGCCCCGGTCGAGCTGCAGTCGGTGGTCGAGGAGGAGTGCACGGGCAACGGCGCTTTTCAGTGCGTGCTCGCCGGACGGCCGGCCGATGCCGTGATCATCACCGAGCCGACCAGCCTGACCACTCAGACCTCGCAGGTCGGCGTGTTGTGGTTCCAGGTGGTCGTTCGCGGACGACCTGCCCACGCCGGCGACGCGCCCATCGGACTGAACGCGATCGAGGCGAGCTATCCGGTGATCTCGGCCTTACGGACGCTCGAGGCCGAGCTGAACGTGGCGCCGCCGCCGCCCTACGACGTGTACGAGCACCCGATCAACCTGAACGTCGGGATGATCCGCGGCGGCGACTGGCCGTCGACGGTCGCCGCCGAGAGCGTCCTGCACTGCCGGCTCGCGCTGTTCCCGGGCTCCGGCGTCGACGACCTGAAGGCGCGGATCGAGGACACGGTGGCGTCGGCCGCGGTCGAGGGCTTCACCGCCCGAGTCGTGTACGACGGCTTCGCCTGCGAGGGCTACACGCTCGACCCCGACGCGCCGCTCGTGACCGCGCTCGGGGAGGCGTCCGAGCATGTGATCGGCGCGCGGCCGGCGTTGATCGCCTCGACAGCGACCACCGACGCTCGCTCGTTCGCGCTGTATGCCGGCAGCGCGGCGGTCTGCTTCGGGCCCCACGCCGAGTCGATTCACGGGGTCGACGAGCGGGTGTCGCTGCCGTCGGTACTCCAGACGGCCCAGACGCTCGCGCTGTTCGTTGACGACTGGTGCGGGCTCGAGCGCCGGTGAGCGCCGAGCCGTCTGTAGCGTTCAAACGATGGGGATCCCAGATGGACACGAGCTCGCCCTGCTGCCCGCGCACGACCGGGACACGCTGCAGGAGCGGCCGCTGTTCCGGACGATCGACGAGCCACAGCCCGGCGAGCGGTGGGAGGGCGCGTTCGCCGCGATGTGGCCGGCGTACCGTGCGTGGTGGCTCAAGGAAGGGGAGTGGGCCCGTCCAGATCTGAGCACGTGTCGGGCGATGCTCGACACCTGGATGCCGGAGCTCGGGCCCACGTTCGAGCGGCTCGTCGACTTGGCCGGTGACGACCCGCTCGCCGCCCGCTTCCTGACGATGTACCGGCCGCCCGGATTTGTCGTCGGGTGCTCACAGGCCGCGTTCGCCGGCGACGGTGGCCCCGTTCTGGTCCGCAACTACGACTACCCGGCGTCGCGCACAGAGGGGATCGTCTACCGGACGTCGTGGACCGGGCGCCGGGTGATCGGGATGAGCGATTGCCTGTGGGGGCTGCTCGACGGGGTCAATGACGCCGGCCTGGCCGCGTCGCTCACGTTCGGGGGGAGGCCCGTGGTCGGGGACGGGTTCGGGATCCCGCTCGTGATCCGCTACGTCCTCGAGGTGTGCGAGGACGTCGAGGCGGCATGCGGCGTTCTGCGCCAGGTCCCGGTCCATGCGGTCCAGAACGTCACGCTGCTCGACCGGGGCGGCGACTTCGCGACCGTGCGTCTCGGCCCCGACCGCGAGCCTGAGGTTCTGACCGTCCCGGTCGCGACCAACCACCAGCACCGCGGCGACTGGCCCGAGTACGAGCGCGCGGTCGGCACGTTCGAGCGGGAGCGGCGCTTAGTCGAGCTGCTCAGAACCCCGGGGATGACCGGCGACCGCCTCGTGCAGGCGTTCCTCGAGGAGCCGCTCTACCGGGACGGTTCGGCGAACGGCTTCGGGACGCTTTATACGGCCGTGTATTTCCCTGCGACCGGGCGGTCGGAATACCGTTGGCCCCACGACGTGATGATGACCCAGTGTTTCGATGACGCAAAGGAGAGGCTATGACCAAAGTCCTGACCAACTTCGTCGATGGTCAGACCGGGGCGCTCGACGGCAAGGAGATGGAGCTGGTCGACCCGGTCACCGAGGAGGTTTTCGCCAAGTCAGCCGTGTCCTCCGAGCAGGAGATCGACGCGGCGTGTAAGGCGGCGGCGCGCGCGTTCGAGAGCTGGGGCCAGACGACCCCGTCCGAGCGCCAGCTCGCGCTGCTGAAGATCGCCGACGCGATCGAGGCGCGCGCGGAGGAGCTGGTCGCCGTCGAGAGCGGGAACACGGGCAAGCCCAAGGCGCTCGTCCTCTCCGAAGAGGTGCCGCCGATGGTCGATCAGATCCGGTTTTTCGCCGGTGCCGCGCGCGTGCTCGAAGGAACCTCGGCGGGCGAGTACATGACCGGCTACACGTCGTTCATCCGGCGCGAGCCTATCGGCGTGTGCGCCGCGGTCACGCCTTGGAACTATCCCGCGATGATGGCCGTCTGGAAGTGGGCGCCCGCGCTCGCCGCTGGGAACACGATGGTGCTGAAGCCGTCGGACACGACGCCGGCCAGCACCGTCTGGATGGCGGAGCTGATGGCCGAGTTCCTCCCCGCCGGCGTGTTCAACGTTGTGCTCGGCGACCGCGACACGGGCGCCGCGCTCGTGGCCCACAAGATCCCGCAGATGGTCTCGATCACCGGCAGCGTCCGCGCGGGTATGGCGGTGGCAGCGTCGGCGGCGTCCGACGTCAAGCGCGTCCACCTCGAGCTCGGCGGCAAGGCGCCCGTGGTGATTTTCGACGACGCCGACCTCGCGAAGGCCGCCGAGGAGATCGCGGTCGCCGGGTACTTCAACGCCGGGCAGGACTGCACCGCGGCGACCCGCGTGCTCGTCTCCCCGCGCGTCCACGAGGAGTTCGTCGACGGCCTCGTCGAGCAGGCGAAGGGCACGGCCACCGGCGCGCCGGACGAGGATGTGCTGTACGGCCCGCTCAACAACGCCAACCAGCTGGGGCACGTCACCGGAATGGTCGACCGCACGCCCGACCACGCCAAGGTCGTCACCGGCGGGCACCGCGCCCGCGACAAGGGCTACTTCTTCGAGCCGACCGTGATCGACGGGCTCCAGGAGGAGGACGAGCTCACCCAGACCGAGATCTTCGGTCCGGTCATCACCGTCCAGCCATTCACCGACGAGGACGAGGCGGTCCGATGGGCCAACGACGTCCAGTACGGGCTGGCCTCGAGCGTGTGGACCAAGGACCACGGGCGCGCGATGCGCGTTTCCAAGCGGCTGAACTTCGGCTGCGTGTGGATCAACACTCACATCCCGCTCGTGGCCGAGATGCCGCACGGCGGCTTCAAGCACTCGGGGTACGGCAAGGATCTCTCGCACTACGGCCTCGAGGACTACACGCGCATAAAGCACGTGATGAGCCACATCGAGGCGTGAGGGCATGAGCGGCACGGGCGAGGCGGGGGCGGCGTCGGCGGCGCGGCTCGCCGCCGCCTCGCACGTCCCCGAGCAGCCGGTGGCGCCGTATCTCGACGCGGTCGTCGAGTACGCGTTCCGGGGCGCCGCGCGCTACCACGTCCCGGGCCACAAGGGTGGCCCGGGAGCAGACCCCGGCGTGGTCAAGGCGATCGGGCTCGACGCGCTCGCGGCCGACGTGCCGCAGCTGATCCACGGGATCGACGTCGGTCCGTCACCGACCCCGTACGAGCGGGCGGAGGCGATGGCCGCGGAGGCCTTCGGCGCTGGCCGCAGCTGGTTTCTGACCAATGGCGCGACCCAGGGAAATCACGCCCTGTGCCTCGCGCTCGCACCGCTCGGGGCGCGGGTCGTGGTCCAGCGCAACTCGCATTCTTCGGTGGTCGACGGGCTCGTGCTGAGCGGCGGTCTGCCGAGCTTCGTCGTGCCCGAGTACGACGAGGAGCTCGGGATAACGCACTGTGTCACCCCGGACGGGTTGGCGGCCGCCTTGGACGCGAGGCCGGACGCGAGGTTCGCGTGGGTGGTCTCGCCGACGTACTACGGGATGGCCGCCGACATTGCCGGGCTGGCGGAAGTTGCCCACGCAAAGGGGATGCCGCTCGTGGTCGACCAGGCATGGGGCCCGCACTTCGGTTTTCACGAGGCGCTGCCGCCTACAGCGCTGTCCCGGGGCGCCGACGCGATGCTGACCAGCACCCACAAGATGGCCGGCTCGCTCACCCAGAGCGCGATGCTGCACGTCGGGCTCAGCGGCCGGATCGACCCCGAGGCGATCGCGCGCGTGCTCCGCCTGCTCCGCTCGACGAGCCCCTCGTCGCTACTGCTGGCCTCGCTCGACGGGGCACGCCGGCAGCTCGCGCTTCACGGCGAGCAGCTGCTGCACGAGGCGCTCGAGGCGATCGCCGTCGCGCGCGCCAAGCTCGAGACGATCGAGGGGATCCGGCTCGTCGACGCGTCATTGGTCGGGCGCTCCGGGATCGCCGCGTACGACCCGATGCGGATCGTCGTCGACGTACGCGGCACCGGCTGCACCGGCTACGAGGTCGCGGACGCGCTGCGACGCTCCTACGACGCCCAGGTAGAACTCCCGACGCAGGCCACGATCGTGCTCATCGTCGGTCTGGCGGACACGGCCAAGGCGCTCAGGCGGCTGGCCGGCGACATCGAGGAGACGGTCAAGCGGATCGCCAAGCCGGGCACGACTGCCGCGATCGTCGGACCGGCGAGGATGCTGCTCGGCGAGATGGCGGTGTCACCGCGCGATGCGTTCCTTGGCGAGGCCGACGTGGTGCCGGTGGCGCAGGCGGTCGGCCGGATCTCGTGCGAGTCGATCGCGAGCTACCCGCCGGGGGTGCCGCAGGTGCTCCCCGGGGAGCGGATCACGGAGGAGATCGTCAGCCACCTGACCGCGCTCGCGGATACGGGGGCTCGGTTGTACGGGGCGAGCGACCCCCGTTTCCGGACGATCCACGTTCTCCGCGAGGCGCGCTGAGGAAGCGACTGCGAAAACCGCTCACATAGAGGGGAAGCCTCAGTCGCTTAGCGCTTGCGCATCGCGACGCCGGTCAGGATCTCTCTGACCACCCGTTCGCCGGCCAATACGGCCGCGTCCGCAGAGGCGACCCCCGTGGGGATCACCTCCACCAAATCCGCGCCGAGCACGTCCAACGATGCCGCCACCGTCCGCGCCGCCCACAGCAGCTCGACCGTCGTCATCCCGCCCGGCTCCGGCGTCCCGGTGCCGCCCGGGATGAACCCGGGATCGAGCACGTCGATATCGACGGTCAGGAACACCGGACCGGGGCCGACCACGTCGATCGTCTCGCGGATCACATCCCGGATCCCACGGTCGCGCACGTCGTGCATGAACAGGCTCGTGATCCCTTGCTCGGCCTGCCAGGAGAACTCGGGCTCGCCCGGCCAGTAGCCGCGCAGCCCAATCTGCACATATCGACGGGGATCGATCACGCCCTCGTCGACGATCGTCCGCATGACGGTCCCGTGCGACAGGATCGCTCCTAACACCCCCTCGCCGGTGTCGGTGTGGGTGTCGAAGTGGACAAGCCCGAGCGGGCCGTGCTTGGCTGCCACGGCACGGGCGTCGGGCGCGGTGATCGAGTGGTCGCCGCCGATGATCAGCGGCATCAGGTCGGCGTCGACGACCTCGCGCACCGTCCCCTCGATCGCGGCATGGCTGACCTCCGGCTGGGCGGGAACCACGGCCGCGTCGCCGAAGTCGAGGATCCTCAAAACATCGAACGCGTCGACGCCGGCCTCGAGATGAGGGCCGGGCGGGCAGCTCGCGGTGCGGATCGCGCGCGGCGCGAACCGCGCTCCGGGGCGGTCGGAGACGAGCTCGTCCATCGGGGCGCCGACGATTGCGACGTCGAACCCGGCGAGCTCGGCCGGGTCCTGCGTGCAGGGGACGCCCCCGAATGTGAGCGGTCCCGCGTAGTCCGGCTTCTCGCCGTACTGGCGCCACCGCTGCATGGGGTCGAGCATCGGAGGTAAACCTACACATAGGATTCGGGCCGCATGAGTCCGATTCACCCGCTCGATCCGCTGACCGCCGAGGAGATCCGGACCGCCGCCGGGATCATCCGCGCGCAGCCCGACGTCACCGACCGATGGCGCTTCGCCTCGATCGACCTGAAAGAGCCGTCCAAGAAAGCGCTCGCCGACCGCGAGCACGCCCCCCCGCGTGAAGCCGAGGTCGTGTGCTGGAACCGCAACGACGGCGCCGCGTTCAAGGGCGTCGTTTCGCTCGATGACCAGCGCCTGGTCAGCTGGGACCGATTGGCGCCGGGTGACCACCCCCCGATGACGCCCGACGAGTTCCACGACTGCGACGCCGCGCTGCGCAATGACCCTCGGGTGATCGAGGCCCTCGCGCAGAGAGGTGTCACCAACCTGGACCTGGTGCTGTTCGACACCTGGGCCTACGGCGCCGAGCTCGTGCCCGACCGCTACCGGGGACGCCGGATCGCATGGGCCGACGTCTGGCACCGGCACTCTCCTACAGCGAACCCGTACGCGAACATGCTCGCCGGACTGCACCCGGTGGTCGACCTGAACACGATGGAGCTGCTCGAGCTCGAGGACCGCGACCCCGGCCCGGCACCGAAGGTCATGGGCGAGTACGCGCCCGGGCTTGTCCCCGGACTGCACCTTCGTAACGACGTCAAGTCGCTCGAAATAACCCAACCCGAGGGCCCGTCGTTCACGCTCAACGACAACGAGCTGACCTGGCAGAAGTGGTCGATGCGCCTCGGCTTCAACTACCGCGAGGGCCTCGTGATCCACACCCTCGTCTACGACGACGCCGGCCGCTCCCGCAAGGTCGCCCACCGGTTGTCGTTCGCCGAGATGGTCGTTCCCTACCGCGACCCGACCCCCGACCACTATCGCCGGACCGCGTTCGACATCGGCGAGTGGGGGCTGGGGCTGATGACGACCTCGCTCGAGCTCGGTTGCGACTGCCTCGGCGAGATTGCGTACCTCGATGCGGTGCTGCACAACTCCCAAGGGGAGCCGTACACGGTCACGAACGCGATCTGCATCCACGAGGAGGACGACGGGGTTCTGTGGAAGCACGTCGATGACCACACCGGCGCGGAGACGAGGCGGATCCGCCGGCTCGTGGTCTCGTTCCACGCGACCGTGGCGAACTATGAGTACCTCGTCTACTGGCGCTTCTACCAGGACGGAAACATCCAGTGCGAGGTGCGCGCCACCGGGATCATGGTTACGACGCCGTTCGCCGACGGTCCGCCCCCGTACGGCACCGTGATCGACCAGCGCACCTACGCGTCGTTTCACCAGCACTTCATCGTCGCGCGACTCGACCTCGACGTCGACGGCGAGTCGAACACGGTTTACGCCGCCGAGGCCCTGCCGCTGCCGACCGGCCCGGACAATCCGCATGGGCTCGCGCTCACGCAAAAGCTCACGCCGCTCAAATCCGAGCGCAAGGGCATTCAGGACTACGACTGGCAGCGCCAGCGGACCTGGAAGGTGCTCAACGACAACGTCGCGAACGGCCTCGGCACCCCGGTCGGATACAAGCTCGAAGCGAGCGCCGCGATTCCGGCGCTGATCGATCCCGAGTCGCCCGTGGTGCGCCGGGCTCACGCGATCGAGCACACGTTGTGGGTCACTCCCTACAGCCCCCATGAGCGCTGGCCGTGCGGCGAGTTTCCCAACCTGAGCGCCGAGGACTCCGGCCTGCCCGTCTGGACCGCGGGCGACAGATCGATCGAAAACACCGATGTCGTGCTCTGGTACGTGTTCGGGATCAACCACGTCACGAGGCCGGAGGACTGGCCGGTGATGCCCGTCGACACGATCTCGTTCTGGCTCAAGCCGGTCGGCTTCTTCGACCGCAACCCGGCGCTGGACGTCCCGGCGCAACCAGGACACCATGTTTGACCACGTAACGATCCGGGTCGCTGACCGGGACGCATCGGAGGCGTTCTACGACTTCGTGCTGAGGACGCTCGCGATCGAGCAGAGCTACCGGACCAACACGTTCTCGACGTGGCAGGAGTTCATCATCACCGGCGCCGATCCCGACCATCCGCCCACGAGTCGGCTCCATGTCGGTTTCGTTGCGCCGTCCCGCGACCACGTCGACGAGTTCTGGCGAATCGGCACGGAGGCCGGATACCGGGACGACGGCCCCCCGGGGCCGCGCCCGCAATATTCCCCCGACTACTACGGGGCGTTCCTGCTCGATCCCGACGGGAACAGCGCCGAGGCTGTCCACGGCTCTGGGGCGAGCCGTCGGGGCGTCATCGACCACCTGTGGATCCGCGTCGCCGACGTCGCCCAGGCCAAAGCCTTCTACGAGACGATCGCGCCGCACGCGGGGCTCCGAACCGGCACCGACACTCCCGACCGGGTTCAATTCGTCGGCGCCGACGGGTCGTTCTCGCTCGTCCGCGGGACGCCTACCGAGCATCTCCATCTCGCCTTCCCCGCGCTCGAGAACGCCGTCGTCGATCGGTTCCACGAGGCCGCCGTCGCCGCCGGCTACGCCAGCAACGGCGACCCCGGCGAGCGTCCCCGCTACCACCCGGGCTACTATGCCGCGTTCGTGTTCGACCCCGACGGGAACAACGTCGAGGTCGTCAACCACAACCGCGGCTAGCCGTGCCGTAGGCTTGAAGGCATGAGCGACGAAAGCATTACGGCGCGGATCGAGAGTCTCGTCACCGAGGAGCACACGCTTCGCACCCGCGAGCAGTCCGACGCAGCCGACGACGACGCGCTCGAGGCCGACCAGCAGCGACTGCGAGACGTCGAGATCGAGCTCGACCGCTGCTGGGACCTGCTCCGGCAGCGGCGGGCGCTCCGCGACGCCGGTGCAGACCCCGACCAGGCGCACGTCCGCGACGCGGATACGGTCGAGCGCTACTGGCAGTAGGCGCCGCCGAGCAGATTTTCCCTCGTCCCCTTGACGACTTTGTCAAGGTGGGCGGGTGCGCGCAGCGCGAGCGATCTGTTGAAAGAAGCGAGGGACCATGGAACTTGACGGGATTCACCACATCACGTGCATCACGGCGGACGCGCCCGGGAACGTTGACTTCTACGCGCGCGTGCTGGGGCTGCGGCTGGTCAAGAAGACCGTCAACTTCGACGCCCCGGACGTCTATCACCTGTATTTCGGGGACGAGCGGGGCGCGCCCGGCTCGATCCTGACCTTCTTCGAATTCCCCGACGCGGCGCCCGGCCGTGCCGGGGCCGGCATGATCCACCGCCTGATCTGGCGGGTCGCCTCCGACGAGGCGCTCACGTTCTGGTCCGAGCGGCTGGCGGCTGAGGGGATCGACGTCGAGCACGACCCGATCGGCCGCGCGATCGTGTTCGAGGATCCCGAGGGGCTCGCGCTCGAGTTCGCGGCCGTCGATTCGGGCGACGAACCGCTGCGAGCTAACGCTGCGGACATCCCGCCCGAGCACCAACTGCTCGGGTTCGAAGGGGTCCGCGCGTATGGCACCGTCGACCAGGTCGAGGACCGGCTCCTGATCGATGGGATGGGCTTCGAGAGCACGGCGCCTGGTGTCTACGCCCTCCATGGCCGCCGGCGCGCGATCTACACCTACGACGAGCCGCCGGCGGCGAGTGGGTTCCAGGGCGCCGGCACCGTGCACCACATCGCCTGGTGCGACCGCGACGACGAGCACGAGGCGTGGCGCGCGCAGGTCGCGAAGTTCGGCCAGCGCCCGACCCCCGTGATCGACCGCGAGTACTTCCTGAGCATCTACTACCGGGTGCCGAGCGGGGTGCTGTTCGAGCTCGCCACCCCCAGCCCGGGCTTCGCCGTCGATGAGGACCCGGCCCACCTCGGTGAGGCGCTCCGGTTGCCACCCCAGCACGAGCACCTCAAAGAACAGCTCGAACACTCGCTCACGCCGTTGAACAACCCACGCGCGAAGGCGACCCGATGACGAGCCAGATCTGCGCGCATCTCGACCAGATTCTCGTCCCGCGACCGGACCAGGTCGCCGGTTGTGCGGACTGCCTGAAGATCGGCGGGACGTGGGTGCACCTGCGGGTGTGCCGGACCTGCGGTCACGTCGGCTGCTGCGATTCCTCCCCGAACCGCCACGCCACCCATCACGTGCACGAGAGCGGCCACCCGATCGTGACGTCGGTCGAGCCGGGCGAGGATTGGTCCTTCTGCTACGTCGACGAGGCGATGTTCGTCCTCCAGAACGCCTGATGCCAGAGCAGCTCGGGGCCGGCCTCGAGGAGACGGTCGATCGGAACGGCGCGTTCCCGCGGCTCGGCGAAGAGGTCCGGGCACGGCTCCGCGCGGTCGGCGAGGTGCGGAAGGTGAAGGCCGGCGACGTCCTGTTTCGGGAGGGCGATGCCGGCTACGACTTCTTCGCGATCGAGTCGGGCGTCGTCATGATCGTCCAGGGCTACGGGCACGAGAACCGCGTCGTCGCCGTCCAGGGCTCGCACCGCTTCCTCGGTGAGATCAACCTGCTGACAGGCTCCCCGCCATACCTGTCCGCGGTCGTCCGCGACCCCGGCGAGGTCGTCCAGGTGTCGGCCGAGGCGTTCCGCGAGCTCGTTTCGGGCAACGAGGAACTCAGCAACAGCATCCTCCGAGCATTCTTCGCGCGCCGCGAGATCCTGATCGACATCGGAGCGGGCGTGAAGCTGGTCGGCTCGCGCTACTCGAGTTGTACCCATCGCCTCAGAGAGTTCCTCGCCCGCAACCGGATGCCGTTTCAGTGGATGGACCTCGAGGACGACGACGAAGCCGACGCGCTGTTGACCGCGCTCGGGGTGGACGCCTCTGAGACCCCGGTCCTGATCAGCTGGGAGGGGGTACTACGGAACCCTTCCAACGGGGAGGTCGCGAGGCTGCTCGGGTTCGGGTCGAGCGGCGCTCCGCCCCCGATGTGCGACCTCGTGATCGTCGGCGCGGGTCCCGCGGGTCTTGCAGCGGCCGTGTACGGAGCCTCGGAGGGCCTCGACACCCAGGTGATCGACAAGATCGCGTTCGGCGGCCAGGCCAGCACGTCAGCGCGGATCGAGAACTACCTCGGCTTCCCGACGGGTATCTCAGGTGGCGAGCTGGCCGAGCGGGCGACGCTGCAGGCGCGGCGGTTTGGCGCTCGCATGGTCGTCCCCGCGCAGGCGGTCAGCTTGGGGCAGGACGACGGCCACTATACGGTCGAGCTCGCCGACGGCTCGGCGGTCCATGGTCGCACCGTGATCGTCGCCACCGGCGCCCAGTACCGCAAGCTCGACCTCCCCGAGCTCGAACGGTACGAAGCGACCAGCATCTACTACGCCGCGACCCAGACGGAGGCGCAGATGTGCGCTGGGGACCCGGTGGTGATCGTCGGCGGCGGCAACTCCGCGGGGCAGGCGGCAATGTTCCTCTCCCGCCATGCCGCGACGTGCCGGCTGATGATCCGCGGCGGCGATCTCGGCAAGTCGATGTCGCGCTATTTGATCGACGAACTCGATCAGCGTCCCCAGGTTGAGCTGATGACGTACTCCGAGATCGTCGAGCTCAAGGGCCAGCCCTCGCTCGAGGCGGTCGTCGTCGCCGACAAGCGCACCGGTGAGCGCCGGGAGCTCGAGGCCAAGGCGCTGTTCGTGTTCATCGGCGCGGACCCCCACACCGACTGGTTGCGCGGACTCGTCGCGATGGACGAGGACTGCTTCCTGCTCACCGGCCGCGAGCTTCAGGGCGATCAGCTCGACGCGTACCCGGACCGCCGTCCGCTGTTCCTCGAGACGAGCCGGCCCCGGATCTTCGCCGTCGGCGACGTGCACTCCGGCTCGATCAAACGGGTTGCGTCAGCGGTAGGGGAAGGCTCGATGGCGGTCCGGCTCGTGCACCAGCGGCTCGCCACGCTCTGAGACCCGGTGTTGCCCCCGACCGGCCAATCGATCAGGATGCGCACCTAGATGAGCACGAATAAGAACCTCGTGCTGGCGGCGATGGTCTTCGCCGTCGCGATGACGTTCATCGATCAGACGATCGTCGCGATCGCGATCCCGAACATCCAGAAGCAGCTTTCGCTGTCGCCGACCGGCACGCAGTGGGTGATCAACGGGTACCTGCTCGCTCTCTCGGCGTTGTTCGCGTTCGGCGGCAAACTCGGCGACGTCCTCGGGCGCAAGCGGATGGTGCTGGTCGGAGTCACCGGGTTCGCGATCGCGTCGGCGGCGTGCGGGCTCACGCCCAAGGGTGGCATCGCCGAGGTCTGGATCATCTTCTTCCGGGTCGTCCAGGGCGCGACGGCCGCGCTGCTGTTCCCGGCCGCGGTCGCGATCGTGGTCGCCTCGTTCCCGCTGCAGCAACGCGGCAAGGCGATGGCGATCTTCTTCGGCATCTCCGGCGGCCTCACCGCGATCGGCCCGATCGCCGGCGGCTTCCTCACACAGTGGACCTGGCGAGCGATCTTCTGGATCAACATCCCGGTCGCGATCATCGCGGTCGTCCTGACCCAGATCGCGTGCCCGGAAGATCAGCCTCGCCCCGAGAAGCTTGACTACCGCGGCACCGCGCTGATCACCGCGGCGATGGGCCTGACCGTGCTCGGCTTCGAACAGTCGAGCGTGTGGGGTTGGAGCAGTCCCGCGACCTGGGCCTGCGTGATCGTCGGGGTAGCCCTGATGGTCGTGTTCGTCCGGTTCGAGCTGAGGATCAAGCAACCGCTGCTGCGACTCCAGATCTTCCTCGACCGCGGCTTCGCGACCGACACTTTCATTCTCGGCCTGATGTCGATCGTGTTCGTCCCGTTCTTCTTCTTCGGGAGCGTCTACGCCCAGGTCGCGCTCGGCAAGAGCTCCTCGCAGGCGGGCGAGTACATCCTGTGGTTCTTCGTCGGGTTCGTGATCGCGGCGCAGATCGGCGGCCGGATGCTCGACCGGCGGGGGGCGAGACCCCCGGTCGTGATCGGCGGGGCGCTCGCCGCGGTCGGGTTCTTCCTGCTCGCCGGGAAGCTCACCGACCTCTCGCTCGGCGCCCAGAGCCTCTACATCGCGCTCGCCGGCGGCGGGCTCGGGCTGATGCTGGGCCCGGCCAGTACCGACGCGGTCAACCGGGCCCCGAGCACGAGCTACAGCGAGGTCACCGGAATCACCCAGACCGCCCGGAACTTCGGCGCCAGCTTAGGCTTGGCGGTCCTGGGCGCGATCCAGATCAGCCGGAACGAGACGAACGTGACCAACGCGCTGACCAAGCACGGCGTCCCGAGCGGGATCGCCCACCGGGTGGCCGCGTCGTTCAGCAGCAGCAGCGCTGCCTCGGGCTCTGGCTCGGGACGGTCGCCCGCGCTCGTGCACGACGTCCAACTCGCATTTGCGCACTCGACCCAGACCGTCTTCTACATCATGGCCGGGGTGATGGTGGCGACGTTCTTCGTCGCCGTCCGCTGGCTACCGCGTGGGCGGCTCGAATCGGTTGACGACGAGGAGGAGCTCGTCGCCGCCGCACCGGAGCGGGGAACCGTGATCCGGTGAGCAGCGATCAGCTCGTGACCAAGCTGGGCCCCTTGTCGGTCGAGGACACCGTGGCGCGGTTCTCCGACGTGCTCTCTGAGAAGGGCGTGAAGCTGTTCGCGGTGATCGATCACAGCGGCGAGGCGGAGAAGGCCGGGCTCGAGCTGCGTGACACCAAGGTCGTGATCTTCGGCGCTCCGAAGGCGGGGACGCCGGTGATGCAGGCCGTACCGGCCGCGGCGCTCGATCTGCCGCTCAAGGTGCTCGTGTGGGACGACGAGGGTCAGACCAAGCTCACGTATCTCGCGCCCGCCGCGCTCGCCACGCGCTATGGCCTCAGCGACGAGCTCGCCGCGAGGCTGGCCGCAATCGACCCGCTAACCGACGCGGTCATCGCCGGATAGCGCCGGGGATCTAGACCGCGTCGGCGAGCGCCGGGCGGCGTACCGGGATCGCCGCGCGCGCCTCGAGCTCCGCCCGCAGCTGCCTTACCAGCGGCGAGTCGCCGATGTGGCGCTCCAGCATCTCAAGGCAGTGTCGATAGTGGGCCAGCCGGCGCGTCCGGGTACGGGAAACTGTCTCCGCCTCGCTCCCCTGAGGCTCGACCGGAAGCTCCCGGATCTTCGAGACCTTGTCGGCCGCGAAGACCATCATCGCCTCCGTTCCCGCGTCCTCGGCCTGGCGGCGGAGCGCCGCCTTTCGCGTCGCGTAGCCGTTGATGTGCTCGTCCTCGGTGACGGCGGCCACCAGCGCGGCGGTTCTCGTGCCGAACCGGCGACGAAGCTCGGCCGCGTTCGTGTCGCTCTTCTCGATCGTGTCGTGGAGGACGCCGGCGGCGATCACGTCGTCGCCCGCACCGGCGTCATACAGCAGTGAAGCGACCTCGATCGGGTGCACGATGAACGGGGCGCCGTCAGCCTTGCGCAGCTGACCCGCGTGCTGCTCCTCGGCGTACGCGAGCGCCGACCGCGACCTCGGCAGGCCCGCTACCACATCGGGAAAGCCTCGTCCACTCCTCACGAAGGCGCGAGTGTAATTGACCTTGCAAATTCCGAGGGAAATATTTACCGCAAGTGCGTTAGCGGATGAGAGCCCTCTCATCCGCGAGGCCTAGGCCTTGGTTGCGACCTCGGGCTCCGGCGCCGGCTTGGGATCCGGTTCCGGCTCGGGCTCGACGGGCGGCGGCATCTTCACCCCGGCGGCGGCGTATGCGGCGGCCGCGTCGAGGGTCTCGGCCAGGAGTAGCGCGTGCGCGAGGCTGTCGAGCTGGCCGCGGTGGGTTGTGAGCAGCTTGGTCACCTCGGCGTGGGCTTCCTCGACGCGTCGTTGCACTTCTTGGTCGATCAGCCATTGGGTTTGCGAGGAGGTCTCGCTGGCGCCGGGCAGGAACGGGCTGGAGCCTTCGCTGGGGAGCAGTGTCACCGGTCCGAGCTTCTCGCTCATTCCCCAGCGCCCGACCATCTGGCGCGCGATCTGGGTTAGCTGCTGGATGTCGGACTCGGCGCCGGTGGTGATTTTTCCGTACACGACTTCTTCGGCGACGCGGCCGCCGAGCGCCACGTTGATCTTTGCGTCTAGCTCGTCCTCGGAGTAGGACACTCGGTCAGCGTCGGGGGTCGAGAGCGTAACCCCGAGCGCCTGCCCGCGCGGGATGATCGAGACCTTGCGAACCGGATCGGCGCCGGGCGTCAGCATCCCGACGAGCGCGTGACCGGACTCGTGGTAGGCGGTCCGCTCGCGGTCGGCGCGACTGAGCATGATCCCGCGGGGGGCGCCGAGCAGGATCTTCTCGAGCGTATCGGTGAAGTCGGCGTTCTGGACCTTCGTGTGCTCGCGCCGGGCGGCGAGCAGCGCGGCTTCGTTGCACAGGTTCGCGAGGTCGGCTCCGACCATCCCGGGGGTCGAGGACGCGAGCTGCCCCAGATCGACGTCGTCGGCGAGCGGGATCGAGCGGGTGTGGACCTGGAGGATCTTCAGCCGTCCCGTCCGGTCGGGCGGCTGCACGGCGACGCGGCGGTCGAACCGTCCGGGTCGCAGCAGCGCGGGGTCGAGGATCTCGGGTCGGTTCGTCGCGCCGAGCACGATCACCGCCTGGTTCGATTCGAACCCGTCCATCTCGGTCAGGATCTGATCGAGCGTCTGTTCGCGCTCGTCGTTGGCGCCGGTGATCCCCGCGGTGCCCTGGCGCGAGCGACCGATCGCGTCGAGCTCGTCGATGAAGATGATCGCGGGCGCGGCCTCCTTGGCCTTCGCGAACAGATCGCGGACGCGCGCGGCGCCGACCCCGACGATCGCCTCGATGAACTCCGAGGCGGCGATCGAGAAGAACGCGGCGTGCGCCTCCCCGGCGACCGCGCGCGCCAGCAGCGTCTTGCCGGTACCGGGCGGGCCGTACAGCAGCACGCCGTGCGGCGTGCGCCCGCCGAGCTTCTGATACCGCTCGGGGTTCTTCAAAAAGTCGACGATCTCGGTCAGCTCCGCCTTGGCCTCGTCGATCCCGGCGACGTCGTCGAACGTCACCATGATCTTCTGCGGGTCGACGCGGCGCGCCTGGGAACGACCGAAATTCCCGAGCCCGCCGAGCCCGCCGCCCGCCCCGGCCCGCATCGCGCGGCGAGCGATGAAGTAGATGACCGCGAACAGCAACAGCGTCGGACCGAACCCAACCAGCAGCTCGGTCAGCAACGACGTCCCCGGATTCGGGTTCTTCGCGTTCACCTCCACGTTGTGCTCGATCAACAAATTCGTCAGCTGGTTGCTGTTCCAGAACGACGGAACCTGGGTCGCGAACAACGCCGTCGGCGTCGCTTTGGAGTCGCCAGGCGGATATTTGAGCTTCTCGGTGAACGTGCCCTGGATCGACCCGCTCCGCGACGAGATCGACTTGACCTTGCCCGCCTCGAGCTGCTGCAAGAAGTACGGGCTGAACGGCACGCTCACCCGCGGCTGCGAAGACGGCTGCCCGATCAACACGAACAGCCAATTGATCGCCAGCAGCCCCAACAACAACAACCAGAACGCCCGCATCCGATGCGGCGGGGTCGGCTTGTGCTGATCGGGCATCCCGCGACCATCCGGCGCCGGCGCCACCCGCCAACCACCCTTATCCCGCGGCATCGGCGCCGGCGGAACCGCCTTATCGCCGCCCTGCGGCGTCCGAGGGGAAAGATTCGAGTCGGCCACGACACTCATTCTGGCGCGTGACGCCTGTCGGGCGTAAATATGTCCTCGGAGAGCCGACCCGGTTAAGCTGAAATCCCGCGGGAGGCGGCCGCCGCTGATCGACCCTTCGAGCAGGAGAGGCATATGGCTTCAACACAGCAGAGCGCACATCTTCCGGCCCTCGGCGCTCACCAGCGAGAGGACACCGGCAACCACCTCCAGGCGATGCTGGTGGAGCTGATCGACCTGGCCCTGGTCGGCAAGCAGCTGCATTGGAACGTGACCGGCCCGCTGTTCCGGCCGTTGCACGAGCAGCTCGACGAGCTCGTCGACTCCTGGCGTGAGCTCTCGGACGTCGTAGCGGAACGCGCGGTCGCACTCGGCTACGCGCCCGACGGTCAGGCCGGTGCGGTCGCGGCCGTCACCGAGCTCAAACCGATCGCGCGGGGTCCGCTCGAGGACCACGTCGTCATCCGCGAGCTGAGCGAGCGCCTCAACGACGTGGCGGACCGCGCTCGCGAGCGGATGGATCGCCTCGGCGAGATCGACTCGGCTTCCGAGGACGTGATCATCGAGGTCGTCCGCGCGCTCGAGCAGCAGCTGTGGATGGTCCGGGTCCAGTTCGGCCACGCGGTTCAGGGCTGATGTCACCGGTCTCGCGTGGCTTCCTGGGACGTCGGCGACCGGTCGCGGATCCGTCGCGCCTGCCGCCCGGGCAGTACCTCGAGACCGGCTTCCCGGTGCTCTCCGCTGGCCCGACGCCGCATACGCCGCTCGACGAGTGGAGTTTCCTGATCAACGGGGAGGTCGACGAGCCGGTGTCTTGGCCGTGGAAGGAGTTCCTCGAGCTGCCCGACGAGATGGTCACGGTCGACATCCATTGCGTGACGAAGTGGTCGAAGTTCGACACGAAGTGGCGGGGCGTCTCGCTCGACACGCTGCTCGAACACGTGAACAGCGAAGCCGCCTACGTGACCGCCTGGTCCGACGGGGGCTACACGACGAACCTGCCCCGCGACCACGTCAGCGACGGCAAGGCGTGGGTCGCGTACGAGTATGACGGCGAGCCGCTCCACCCCGAGCACGGCGGCCCGGCCCGCCTCCTGGTCCCGCACCTGTACTTCTGGAAGAGCGCCAAGTGGGTGCGGGGGCTGACGTTCACGCTGCGGGACGAGCCGGGGTTCTGGGAGAACTACGGCTACCACAATCTCGGCGACCCATGGCTCGAGCAGCGCTACCAGGGAGACTGACCTGGCAGCTGGTGTCGGTCGTCGAGCTAGTTGCGGAGACCACGCGCGCGAAGAGCCTGGTGTTGACGCGGCCCGATTGGCCCGGCGGGTACAGATCGGGCCAGCACGTCGACGTCCGACTCACCGCCGAGGATGGCTACCAGGCGCAGCGGAGCTACTCGATCGCCTCAGCTCCAGAGGACGAACACCTAGTCCTGACCGTCGAGCGGCTTGAGGACGGCGAGGTCTCGCCCTACCTGGTTGACGTGCTCATTCCCGGCGACGAGCTCGAGCTGCGCGGCCCGATCGGCGGCTACTTCGTGTGGGAGGAGGCGCTGGGCGGGCCGCTCGTGCTTATCGGCGGGGGATCCGGGGTGGTCCCGCTGCGCTCGATGATCCGACACTGGTGTACGACCGACCGCGAGATCCCGGTGCGGTTGATCTACTCCTCGCGGCGGCTGGACGAGGTGATCTACCGAGAGGAGCTGACGGGCTACGGCGGCCGCGGCGGGGTCGACGTTCGGTTCGTGCTGACCCGCGACTGGCCCGACGACTGGCAGGGGCACCGCGGCCGGATCGATCGCGCGCTGGTCGACGAGGTCGCCGGCCCTGCCGAGGAGCAGTCGCGCGTCTACATATGCGGCCCGAACGCGTTCGTCGAGACCGCCGCCGGATGGCTCGCCGCCGGCGGGCGCGACCCGGGCCGGATCAGGACCGAGCGGTTCGGCCCGACCGGCACCTGAGCCCGTTTCCCCGGAGCGTTAGGATCGCTGCGTTGGAGGTTCGGATTCGGCTTGGCAGCAGTCTGGCGCGTTTGGCGCCGGCCCCCCTGCTCAGGCTCGAGCTTCCGAACGGCGCCACCGTCGACGATCTCTACGACCTTCTCGCCAGCACCACCCCGGAGCTCGGCCCCGCGCTCCCGTCCGCGCTGCCGCTCGTCGCGGGCGAACATGTCGAACGCGAGCGAAGCCTGTCGAACGGCGAGGAGGTCGCACTGCTGACCCCGGTGGCGGGAGGGTGACCGCCGCGGCAACAACGATTCCGGAGGAGTGACAAGAGTGGCCATCGAACCAGCTGTCAACCAGACCGTGTTTGTCGACACGTTCACCGACGGTCTGCTCGGACCGGAGGTGACGATGCTCGGTCCCGTCGCTAACGGTGGCCACATCGTCTGGAACTCGACGCCGGGCTGCTGGGGACCGATGATCACGCCGTCGATCCGCGGCGGCCACGAGGTCAGCCGGCCAGTGGCTGTTGCCGACGCCGAGGTGGGGGACGCGATCGCGATCCGGATCAAGGACATCGAGGTCACCTCGCTGGCGACCGCATCGGGCAACGACCAGCCGATGGAGGGCCGCTTCAACGGCGACCCGTACTGCGCTCCGGTGTGTCCGGGATGCGGCGCCGAGTGGCCCGAGACGCGCATCGACGGGATCGGGGAGGAGTCGATCCGGTGCGCGAACTGTGGCGCCGATGCAACGCCGTTCACGTTCACGAACGGGTACACGATCGCGTTCGACGAGCTGCGGGGGGTCGGCGTCACCGTGCCGCGGGACACGGCGGAGTCGTTCGCCCGGGAAGCGCCTCGGTTTGCGGCGCTGCCCGACAACTCGGTCCAGAACCCGATCCTGACGTTCGCCCCGCACGACATCGTCGCACTGGCGACGCGGCTTCGTCCGTTCCTCGGGCAGATCGGGACCTCCCCGTCGACGACGATCCCGGACTCTCACAACGCGGGCGACTTCGGCTCGTTCCTGATCGGCGCGCCGCACCGCTACGCGCTGACGCCGCAGGAGCTGCAGACGCATAAGACCGACGGCCACACCTGCGACGTGTCGGGCACGGTCACGCTCCAGGTGGAGGTGGTCAAGGGCCTCGGCACCGACGGGCCGGTGCTGTTCCCGCTCGAGGAGGACCTGCCGTTCCTGGCCAAGCCGCTCTCGGCGGAGGAGAGGATGCGAGCTCGCGCGCTCGGTCGCCGGTACGGAATCGACGAACTGGAGGAATCGATCCCAGTCAGTGTGATCGGCACCGGGCCGGACCTGAACAGCGCCACCGACAACGGCCTGGCGCGAGCGGCGCAACTGCTCGAGCTGTCGCTTGGAGAGGTCAAGAACCGCGCCACGATCGCCGGGGCGATCGAGATCGGTCGGGCTCCCGGCGTCGTTCAGGTGACGTTCCGGGCGCCGGCGGACCGGCTCGAGGCGTGCGGCCTGCTCCGGTACGCGGTCGAGCAGTACGGCGAGCAGTAGTGTCGTTTGCGCTGACGCCGGCGCGCGCCGCGTCGGTTGCCTCGGGCGCGATGGTCGCCTCCAGCCAGCCGCTCGCCACGCTCGCCGGCCTCGACGTGCTCCGCGAAGGGGGGAACGCGGTGGACGCGGCGATCTGCGCCGCCGCGGTCCTGTGCGTGACCGAGCCACACGCGACCGGCATCGGCGGAGACCTGTTCGCGATCGTTCGAGACGGCTCGGGGGCGCTCCACGGGCTCGACGCGGCCGGCCCCGCGCCGCGGTCCGCGCCCGCCGGACCGCCCGCCGAGTTCGGACCGACGTCGGTCGACGTGCCGGGGGCGGTCGCCGGCTGGGGCGAGCTGTCGGCTCGGTTCGGACGGCTGGGTCTCGACCGTTGTCTGGCGCCGGCGATCGGCTTCGCCCGTGAAGGCGTCGTCGCCGGGTTCAACTGCGCGCAGGTATGGCAGGCGAGCCCGCGCGCGCCGGCCGAGTTCGGGCCGGCGCCCGCGTTCGGAGGGCGCTACCGGCTACCGAAGCTGGCCGGGACGCTTGACGGGATCGCCGGCGAGGGGGCGGCGTCGTTTTACACCGGGCCGCCCGCTGCTGAGATCGCCGGCGTGTCGTGGCTCACCGTAGAGGACCTTGCCGCGTACCGCCCGCGGTGGGTCGAGCCGCTGGTGAGCAGCTACCGCGGGGTCGAGGTCGCGGAGCTTCCGCCACCGACCCAGGGCGTCGCCGCACTCGAGGCGCTCGCGATCCTCGGCGACGAGCCGCCGGGACTGCCCAATCTCGTCCGCGCTATGGCGCTGGCGCTCGAGGACGCGCTTGACACGGTCCGCGACGGCGCGGACGTCGGTCACCTGCTGTCGCCCGAGCACGTACGCGCGCGACGGGCCCAGATGCCGGCGCACGTTGTTGAGCCGGCCGGCGGGACCGTCTGCGTGTGCGCGGTCGACCGCGACCGCATGGCGGTGTCGCTGCTGCAGAGCCTGTACGAGGCGTTCGGCTCGGGGGTGGTGGCGGAGAGGAGCGGAGTGGTCCTGAACAACCGCGCCGCCGGGTTCGCCGTCCAGGGCACGGTCGTCGGCGGCACTCGCCCGTACCACACGCTGATCCCGGGGATGCTGACCCGCGGGAGCGAACTTGTTGGGCCGTTCGGCCTGATGGGCGGGTTCATCCAGGCCCAGTCCCACGTCCAGTTCCTGACCAAGTTGGTGCCGGACGGGGACCCGCAGGTGGCGATCGACAGCGGCCGCTTCCGGATCGACGGCCGGACGGTGAGCCTCGAGCCGCCGCTGTGGGATTTCGCCGGCGAGCTCGAGCGGATCGGCTTTCGCGTTCGGCGGGAGAGCGCACGCGGCACGTTCGGCGGCGGACAGGCGATCATCGTCCGCGAGGGGACGCTGTTCGGCGGCTCTGACTCCCGCAAGGACGGCTGCGCGCTCGGGATCTGACGCCGTTGACAGCCCTCCAATCATCTACTATCCTCCGTAGCAGATCGCGGTCTCATCCTCCGACTGAGCCGGCGCGCGTGTGCTCCCAGTCGCGCGCCGGCTGGCGGAGGATCGACCACCAGTGTCCGTCCCGGGCGCTGGGGAGGATGGGAGGTGCGCCACAATCGCGATCGTCTGGCCGGCGAGCAGCGCGACCTGCATAACACGACAATTCCAGCTCTCGGGCGGGACCGTGCCGTGTCGCTCATGCCCCACATGCGTAGCAGGTGCCCGCCTTTACCCGCCGCCAATCAGCCGGCTCGGGAGTTACCCCGACTACCGTCTCGACCCCAGGCCCGGGCGCAGCGCGCCCAGCCCGAGCGCACACGGGATCGCCGCGAGCACGACCACGCACGGCTTAGTGGAGAGGAACGGCAAGGCGAGCGACGCGGTGCCCGTGGCCACCTGGCCGGCCAGCGTCGCCGCCGCGACGAGAAGCGCGATGAGCGCCAGCGCTCCGAGGCACAGGGCGATCGGGAAGCGCCAGCTTGGAGGTTCGCCAAGGAGGTAGTCGACCCGCTCCGGGGCTACGCCGACGGGCTCGTCTGGGCCCGAATGGTCGGAGAAGCTCAACATTGCCCGGGCGAGCGCGGCCCGGTCCGCGGACGCGCCGGCGACCGCACTCTCGTCAGCGCTCAGCTCGGCGAGCGCCTGCTGGCGGCGTACCAACTCATCGAGCCCGGGGACGAAGAACAGCGTCCGTGCGATCACGCGGCCGGTGGCGAGCCGCAGTGGGTCGCGCCGACTTGCATGGTGGCGCTCGTGGGCCAGCACCGCGTGTAGCGCGCGCTCGTCGAGCAGCGCCACCGCGCCCGACGAGACGTACACGCGCGGCCGGATCAGGCCGGCGCAGAATGCCCGCGGCTGTTCCTCGGCGAGCACCCACGCGTCGCCGAGCGGCCGTGGCCGGCACCGGCAGATCGATCGTGCGAAGCGTCGGGACACGACGAGCTCACGCACGGCGCCGGCGACGGTCATCGCTGTCACCGCGAGCCCGATCGCCGCCAGCCCCACGATCACCACGGCGGCGAGGTTAGCCGCCGGGTAGCTCAGCGTCTGCCCCGCGATCGAGATCTCGTGGGACGCCGTCGCCGGCGTGGCCGGCCCGGACCGCCGCAACCGCCGCCGGCCGACGGCGCGACGGCGTGCCTGGTTGCCTCGGGGCGTCGACGAGCATCCTGCACGTCCAGACGCGCGAGTGGGGCCAAATCTTCCACCTGCTAGGGTGTGTCGTAGATGGCGAGCCGCTCCACTAAGCGCGAACGAGTGCCCGCGCCGCCGCCGCGTCTACACGAGCTCGAGTCCGAGGTGATGGAGGCGTTGTGGGCCAGCGGCGAGGCCTCGGTGCGGTCCGTGATGGACACCCTCAACCGCCGCGCCGCGAACGAACGTGCCTACACGACGTATATGACGATCATGGCCCGACTGCACAAGAAAGGCCTGCTCCGTCGCCGGCGGGAGGGCAAGACCGACTATTACTCGCCGGCCTACGAGCGCGACGAGTACATGACGCTGCGGGCGAAAGCCGAGGTCGAAGGCCTCGTCTCCGAGTACGGCGACGTCGCGCTCAGCCATTTCGCCGAGCAGATGGCGAAGCTTGATCCGGGGCGGCGCCGTGCGCTCCAGCGCCTGGCCCGCAAGGGCTGACGCCTTCCCCTGGCGGAAGGAAGGATTCGGCCGGCGTGGCCGTCTACACGATCATGAACCTGAAGCGCTCATCCTCCGTGAGCACCATCTCGGAACTCATCGATGCGGTCATGGACGGCTATGTCAACTGGCGTGAGGAAAGCGCCGCAGTCGAGGCGGCGTACCACACGTGGCGCGGCGCGTCGCCCGACCAGCGCACGCTCGCCTTCGACGATTACTTCGCGGCGCTCGACCGCGAGGAACAGGCCGCCTCCGAGTATCGGCGCCTGGTCGAGTCGGCCGAAGCGGCCGAGTGCTAGCGAGGGCCGAGGCGGTCCTCTTCCTCGATCGTCCGCTCAGCGGTCGGTCGAGCTTCCAGCCGCGCGTCCGGGATCGGCTCACCGCTCTCGATCGACAGTCCGTATGTCCCCTCGGCGAGCCGCGCTTCGGCGCGCTCGACCGCGTCCAGTTCGCGCTTCAGGTCCTCGGCGCGGCCGGCGTCGAACTCATCCTGGTAGAGGTCCTCGGAGCCTCGATCGCCCGGGTCGACGACGTCGTCGCCCTCGAGCGGGCCGTCGCGCCCGAGCGCGGCCATCGCCTCCTCGATCCGGGTGCGTTCGTTGGCGAGCAACTCGCGGGCGCGGGCTGGTTCCATGGACGACAGGCTACTGCGCCCGGGTAAGCCCCGGCGTTCCGGTCGCCGCCGAGACGCTGCCCGCATCCGTTAGGGTCCGCTGCGAGCGACCGTGGGAACAGCTGAAGGTTTCGAAACGACCATCCTGACCTCAGCCGACGGGACGACCACTGCGGAGTTCGTGCCCGAAGCGAACCTACTGTGCTGTTCGTTCACCGTCGACGGGCACGAGCTGCTCGACCGCCGGCGAGGCGTCCGGGCGTACGCCGAGCAGGGCAAGACGATGGGCATCCCGCTCCTGTATCCGTGGGCGAACCGTCTGGCCCGGTTCGGGTATCGAGCGGCGGGCACGGACGTGACGCTGTCCGAGGACGACTCGCGGATCCCGCGCGACAGCAACGGGCTGCCGATCCACGGGGTGCTTCCGGGCCTACTCCACTGGGAACTGGAGGATGGTGGCACCCCCGACTCGCTGGCGGCTGTCCTTCAGTGGCGCTCGGACGATTTGCTCGAGCTGTTCCCGTTCGTCCACGAGGTCCGCGTGGGGGCGACCGTCGGACGCGCGGACCTGAGGCTGACGACAACCGTCACTGCGGCCGCCGGCGGCCCGGTGCCGGTGTCGTTCGGGTACCACCCATACACCCGCGTTCCGGCCGGCTCGCGCGACGACTGGCTGGTCACGCTCGGCGCCGCCGATCGGCTCCTGCTCGATGACAGCTCGATCCCGACCGGCGAGCGAGCGCCGATCGGTCGCGAGCCGTTCCGCCTGGACGGCACGAGCCTCGACGATGCCTTCGACGCGCTGTCCGAGAGCGCTTCGTTTGAGGCGACCGCCGGTGACGCGACGCTCACCGTCACGTTCCTCGCCGGCTACCCCTACGCACAGGTCTTCGCTCCAGCGGGCCAGGAGTTCATCTGCTTCGAGCCGATGACGGCGCCCACAAACGCGCTGAACAGTGGCGACGGGCTGACGGTCGTGGAGCCGGCTCAGTCGTACCGGGCCGCGTTCAGGATCGCGCTGTCGGGTGGCGCGTGATGCCGGCCGGCGTGCGGGTCGCCACCTGCCAGATCGCGCCCGACGTCGATCGCCCGGATCAGAACGCCGGCTTGGCGCTCGCCGCGATCGCCGACGCGATCGACGCCGGCGCCCAGATCGTGGTCCTTCCCGAGCTCGTCAACAGCGGGTACGTGTTCGCGTCGGTCGACGAGGCGCGCGCGGCGGCGGTGCCGGCCGACGGCGAACTGCTGGCGGGCTGGGCGCGGGAAGCGGAACGCGGGAATGCGGTGATCGTCGGCGGATTCTGTGAGTTGGCGCCCGACGGACGGCTCCACAACAGCAGCGCGCTCGTGGACGGCGACGGCGTGCGGGCCGTGTACCGCAAGCTTCACCTATGGGGCGAGGAGCCGCGCTGGTTCGCCGCCGGCGATCAGCCGGCGCGCGTCATAGAGACTCGCCACGGCCGCGTCGGGCTCGCCGTCTGCTACGACATCGAGTTCCCCGAGTTGACGCGGGGCCTGGCGCTCGCCGGCGCTGAGGTGATCGCGCTTCCGGCGAACTGGCCGCTGGATCCGCTCCCCGCCGGAGAACGGGCGATCCTCCACTCGCTCGCGATGATGACGGCGTACCTGAGCAAGGTGTACGTGGCCGTATGCGACCGCTGCGGCACCGAGCGGGGGCTCGAGTTCGAGGGCGGCAGCGTGATCGCGGCCCCCGACGGCTGGCTGCGCGCCGGCCCGGTCGCGGACCGCGGCGTCCGGACCCTGATCGCCGACTGCGACCTAGCCGGGGCGCGCGAGAAGCGAAACGGCGAGCACAACGACGCGTTCGCCGACCGGCGTCCCGCCTACTACGCACAAATCCTCGCCGGCGACTGAGCGCCCCACGGGTGCGTGGCCCGCCGTACGCTTGGCCGGGTGCGAGTCATTAGCGCACTCGCAGCGTTGCTGGCGATCGCAGCGGTGGCGTCGGGTTGCGGGTCCAGTGGGGGCTCGCCTCGCGCCGACGCGCCCGCGTTGTTCGCCGAGGACTGCGGCATGTGCCACTCGCTCACCGGGCGGCAATCGCCGCCGCGGCAAGGAGGCGACCTGCTCGCGGTGCACACGACCCGCGCCGAGATGCTCGAGTTCGTGCGCGAGATGCCGGTCACCCACCGGCTGAGCTCCTCGCAGCTGGAGGCCGTCGCCGACTACGTCCGGTCCGTCGAGGCTCGCGGGCCGTGAACGACGGCTAAGGCGAGCGCGCCGGCACGAGCTCCCCGACTCCGGCCGCCGTGCTCGTGGGCGTCAGCCCGCCGGCAACGAGGATCGCTCCGCCGATCGTAAGCGAGGCCGTGTCCGACAGCGGCTCGGGCAGCCGGCCGGCCCGCCGAACGGCGCCCGTGCGCGGGTCGATCGACAGCACGTCCGCGGTTTGCGAGCCGAGCGTGTTGCCGCGACCGCCGACCAGATACACGTAGGCGCCGAGCGTCGCGGCCGAAGCGTGCGTGATCGGCTGCGGAAGCCGCCCGATCTCGCGGACCTGCCTGCTGGCGGGGTCGAAGCTGTAGACGGCGTCGCTGGCCCCGTCGGGTGCCGAGCCGCCGATGATCAGGATCTTGCCGCCGACCGCGCTCGCGGCGGCGTACCGGAGCCCCACCGGCAGATGCCCGGCGACGCGAACGGGCGAGCCCGGTCGCCAGGCGAGGATCGTGTGCAGCCAGTTCGTTCCGTCGTAACCGCCGACCACATAGGCGATCCCGCCGGTTGCGGTCACCGCTACGTCGGACTGCGCCCGCGGGAGCGCGCCGACAGTGCTGACCGGGCCGCCGGACGGATCGAAGCTGACGATGTGGTCGAGCTCGGTCGCCGACCCGCCGCCGAACACGTACACCTTGCCTCCCAGCTCCGCGCCCTGCGCGTCGTGCTGGGCGAGCGGCAGGCTCGCGCTGGTTCGGACGCCGTGGACGTCTCCGATCTCGATCGACGCGCTCGAAACCTCGGACGAATCGAGCCCTCCGAGTAGCGCGAAGCGGCCGGCCCCGAGCGGGGCGAAGGCGGGATCCTTGAGCGGCGCGGGGAGCAGGTAGCGCGGGCGGTAGACCAGCGTTGGCGGGCGTGGCGGGGCGGGAGGGGAGACGGCGGCGCGGGACGCGCGGGAATTACCCCCCGCTTGTCGGGACGCGGTGCTGCTTGTCGTCGTCGCGCTGCTCCCGCATGCCGACACGGCCGGCGCAGCCAGGAGCATGGCCAGGAGTAGTGGACGGCGGATGGCGGCGATCCTAACCGGCGAAAGCGGCGCCGACGGCGACCGTGGACCTGCGTGTGGAAAGTCTCACCGCCCGCTTAGCTGGATCCGACGGGCGGGACCCAAACTCGCGAACTTGCCCGTTTCCGTCCGCGCAGCCGTGCTCGCTTGCGCTCTCGGCGTGCTGCTGCTCGCCGGGTGCGGGTCAAGCCGCCACAGTTCGAGTACCCACACCTCGACGCTGACCCTCGGCCCGTCGCCTACGCCGGACGCCGGCCGGGCCGGCGGCCGCCACCGAGGCGTCGTGAACGTCTACGCCGCCGACGCCGCCGGTGCCCTGAGTCCGGTCGTGCGCGGGGATCCCGCGCTCGTGTACGTGCCGAACAGCCTCAGCAACACGGTCGACGTGATCAGCCAGCGGACGTTGAAGATCGTCGCGAGCTTCCCGGTCGGGGCGCTGCCGCAGCACGTCACGCCTTCCTACAACCTCCGGACGCTGTACGTGGACAACGACCTTGGCAACAGCCTCACGCCGATCGACCCGCGCACCGCCAAACCCGGGCGTCCGATCCCGGTCGAGGATCCGTACAACCTGTACTTCACTCCCGACGGCCGGTTTGCGATCGTCGTGGCGGAGCGGCTGCAGCGGCTCGACTTCCGCGATCCGAATACGATGCGCCTGATCCATTCGCTGCCGGTGCCCGAGTGCCGCGGCGTCGATCACATGGACTTCTCCGCGGACGGGCGGTACGCATTCGCGAGCTGCGAGTTCGCCGGCCGGATGATCGAGATCGACCTCGCCACGCAGCAGGTGATCCGGACGGTCGAGATCAACCGCGGCCTTGCGAGCCCACAGGACGTGAAGCTATCCCCGGACGGCCAGACCCTATACACCGCCGATCAGCAGAACGGCGGCATCTGGGAGATCGATCCGTACTCGTTCCGGGTGATCGGCTTCCTGAGGACGGGCGCCGGCGCCCACGGCCTCTACCCGAGCCGCGACGCCAACTTTATGTACGTGGCAAACCGCCAGGCGGGCTCGATCTCGGTCGTCAGCTTCCGGACGCGGCGCGTGATCAAGACGTGGCAGCTGCCGCTACCCGCGAGCCCCGACATGGGTGGTGTCTCGGCCGACGGCAACACGCTGTGGCTGAGCGGGCGCTACAACGGGGTCGTGTACGCGATCGACACTCACACCGGACGCCTCCGCGCGGCGATTCCCGTCGGAGATGGGCCGCACGGGCTGTGCGTGTGGCCCCAACCCGGGCGCTACTCGCTCGGGCATACCGGGATCCTGCGTTAGCGGCGTGGCGGGTTCAGACCTCGCCAAGAGAACCTGCATAACACGACAATTCAGCCTCGAGCCGGTGACCATGGCGGACTATGCATGTGGGGCATGCGGGACGCGCCACGGTCCGGCCGATGCATCGCAATTGTCGTGTTATGCATGCCCTGCGTACCGCGGAACGCCCCAGGGACCACCGCACCTACCTACCCTCAGATGCCCGCCGTTTAGCTGGCGGCACCGAAAAGCTTCGGCGGCACCGCCGTCGTACTCAGCTCCCGGGTTTCGACGCCGGCCCCGGCGAGGGGTGCAGGGGCAGGATCAGCGGCGGCTGCGGCGCTTGGTTGAAGTCGAAGTCCGCGGTGAAGTCGCCAAGCTGGGGGTTGTCCTCGCGCACGTCGGGGCGCGGATCAGGGCGGCCGTCGGTCGCCGGGTCGAGGCGCTGGCCGTCGAGGAAGTCGTCCTCGATGAACTTGTTGATCGCGTCGAAGCTGAGGGTCTGGTGGTCGATGAACCCACGGCGCGCGTAGGGACTGATCACCAGCGACGGCACGCGGAAGCCGTATCCGTTCTGGTCCGCCACCGGCGGGAGGACGTGATCGTAGAAGCCGCCCCAGTCGTCCCACACGAGGAAGATCGCGGTCGAGTCCCAGTCCGGACCCTCCATGATCGTGTTGATCAGGTTGGTGACGTACGCCTGCCCGGTGCGGATGTTCGCCGGCGGATGTTCGGAATGGCGCTGGTCGGGGACGATCCAGGAGACCTCCGGCAAGGTGCCGTCCCTGGCGTCCCGGAGGAAGTGCGAGACGTTCTGGATGTTGCCAAGTTGGTCGTCCTGCTGGACGTCGGTGAACGACGGGAGCGGGTTCCAGATGTCCGGGGTGCCGACGCTGAACGGCGAGCTCGAGCAGTTGGCATTGCCACCCTCGCAATCGGGCTCACCGCCCGGCGTGATGAAGTAGCCCCAGCTGACGCTGTCTTTGTGCAGTAGATAGGTGATGTCCGTCCACGCGTAGTTGTATGTGGTCGACACCTGCCGCGCGATCGTCGCCCGCCGCTTGGCGAGTTGGTTGTTGACGCGGCGCCGGCATCGCGCCACCGCCCCGCGGTATCGCGTGCTCGTGCCGATCGGAGCGCCGCCCGCGGGCGGCGCCGTCAGCCGGACGGATCGGCATCTCCGCAGACGGCGGCGCGCGGTGCTCAGCAGCTGCTTGAGGCGCTTCGCGGCGCTGTGCCCACGCACCCCAACGCCGATGATGTCCGATGTCTGGTAGCCACCGAGCTCATCGTCGTTGACGCAGCTCGACGGGTCTCCGGGCCGGGAGCATCGGGCCGACCACTCGGAGACCTCGTACAGGTGGGCGGGAAGGCTCCACGACGCGTTTGACTGGAACATGTGGTCGTCGAGCACGAAGTTCTCGGCGTACGCCCAGTAGTTCGGGATCTCGCGCGCGTCGTGGTAACCCATCACGTCCGAAGGCGCGAGCGAGCTGCACACGCCCGAGAATCCTCCGCAGCCACGGCCGCCCACGGTCTCGGACTCGCGGACGAACCCGTCCATCAGGCCACCGTCTATGTCCGCGGCGACCGCGCTCTCCGCGTGGGGGCCGCCGCCGTTGACGAACGACGGGTCGTGAAACGGGCGGTCGCAGCCTCCGGTTGCGGGGTCGGGGAGACAGACGGTGAAGTGCCCGTCGCTGGCGGGAATCCCGTCCGCGCCGGGATAGGTGCCGAAGTACGAGTCGAACGAGCGGTTCTCCTGGATGATCATGACCACGTGGCGGATCTTGTGGATCCCCACGTCGGACACCCTTACGGGGGTCGGCCGTGACGCCGCGGCCACCACGACCGCCGCCGGTTGGCCGGCGACGCCGCAGCCGGCGAGCGCCGCCGATGCGGCACAGAGCATCACGAGCAGCACGCCCGTGAGCGCGCGCGGCCGTCGGGCCGCGGTTCGATGTGTGGACGCCATCGCCGGCGGGTTTGCGGGTCTCGACTCCAAGGCCGCGGGAATCTTGACCGCAAACGCGGTCGGCGGCCACCCCTCGCCGGCCGTCTTGACACGACGTACACACAACCCTCACAGACAATTGATTGGCCTGGCTCGCCTTTCCGGCGCTCCGGAGCTTCGCCGAAGCCGAGTAGGTCAACCGGCCCGCCTCCACTATCCTTGGACCCAGGCGATGAAGCTCGCCTTGGACCGCGCCTCCTGGCGCTGATGGCTTCTAGAGTTGGGCCGCTGGGCCCAGCCACTCGCAACCAGGAGGTGATCACGACAGATGGCGGGGTGGAATTGAGCCCCCTCAAGTCTCGGCGACGCGCCGATGCGGGAACGCCGCGCGGCGAGTCCGACGCGAGCCCGCCGGCCGCGCAGGGTGGCGCCGCGCCTCGCGTCGTCTCGGAGCTCGAGCGGCTTCTGCGCACGCCCGGGTGTCCGGCGTGTGGGTACGTCGACGAGGCCGAACGGAGCTTCTTCTCCTGGCTCCAGATCGAGAGCCACACCGTCGCCGAGGTGCAGGCGCGCCTTCGCGCGAGCATGGGCATGTGCCCCGTCCACTCGCGCCGGCTCGTCGAGGACGTCGGCGGGGGCCAGATGATGACGATCCTCCTGCGAGAGGCGCTGGCCGGGGCGCGCCGGCGGCTGCGGGACGAGGGTGAGCCCGGGCCGTGCCCGGCGTGCGAGGCGGTCGCATTCGGCGCGCAGCGCGCGCGCCAGATGGTGCTCGACGGGCTGAACAATCCCGCTCAGGCACGCCTCTACTTCGAGCACGGTGGCATCTGCCTCCCGCATTTTCTCGACGCTGTGCCGTCGATCGAGCGCTCGGCGATTAAACCGCTCGCCGAGCGTCTGCTCAGAACCCTGGCCGACATCGATGCAGAAGACTCAGGACTCGTCGCATTGCTCGGCGGTGCCGATCACGACGCTCCTCGCCGGGCTCATTGGCGCGAGCGCCTGGGAGAGCCACCCCGCACCGGCTCGACCCTCGAACAGATCTGCGCCCGCTTCGGGATCGAGGCCTGCCCGGTCTGCCTGTCGACCGGCCTGGCGGAACGCGGTTACGTCCGGTGGTACCTCGAGCACGCCGCGCAGAACGATCCATCGCTCCGCAACGACCCGGGCGAGCTGTGCGCGGCTCACCTCCACGACGTCGCGCTCGCCGACGCGGCCTTTGCCGCCCAGGCGGTCGAGCACAAACGCGCGGCGAGGATGGCGAGGCTCACGCGGCTCCTCGCGCGGCTCGGCGAGATCCCAGAGCCGGCGCGACGTGGACGGGGAGCCGCCGACGGAGAGCTGGACGCCGCGCGCCAGGAGCTCCTGACCGCGCCCTACTGTCCGGCGTGCAACGCACGCGACGGAATCGAGCGTTCGCAGCTCGACCTCGTGGTCGCCGCGGTGGCGCTGTCGAGCGCGCGCGAGCGCTACGAGCGCGGCCACGGATTGTGCGTGTATCACTCGATGCAGGTTCCCGACGGGCAGGCCGCCCGGCTCGCGCGGCGTCACGTCGATGCACGACTCGGGATACTCGCGTGGGCAGTGGGCGAGACCGCTCGCAAGTACGCCTGGGCCTACCGGCACGAGCGTGGCGATCACGAGCAGAGCGCGTGGTTGCGTTCGCTCGCGCAGATCGACGGGCGCGTGTTCGAGGGCGGCCCGGCGCCCGTCGAGGCCCCCGCCACCGAGGCGGAGCCCGCGTGACCGGAACGTATGAGCGGCTTGCGCTGACCGAGGTTGCCGGGCGCGCGAACCGAGTTCTCGACGAGGTCGAGCGCGCTGTTGTCGGCAAGCGAGCGGCGCTCGAGCTCGCGCTCTGCGCGATGCTGGCGGACGGCCACGTCCTGATCGAGGATTACCCGGGGCTGGCCAAAACGCTGATCGCGCGGTCGTTCGCGACCGTGACCGGTACTCGGTTTGCTCGTGTCCAGTTCACGCCGGACCTGATGCCCTCGGACGTCACCGGCGCATCGATCTTCAACCAGCGCACCGCCGAATTCGAGTTCCGTCCCGGACCCGTGTTCAGCAACGTGCTGCTGGCCGACGAGATCAACCGCGCCCCGCCGAAGACCCAGGCGGCACTGCTCGAGGCGATGGCCGAGCGCCAGGTCACCACCGAAGATCGCACGCGACCACTCGAGCGGCCGTTCCTCGTGCTGGCCACGCAGAATCCAATCGAGTACGAGGGGACGTATCCCTTGCCCGAGGCCCAGCTGGACCGTTTCCTGATCCGGATGCAGGTCGGCTACCCATCCGCCGACGACGAGTGGGACATCCTCGAGCGCCGGATCGAGCGGCGTGAGGACGAGGCCGAGCTGCGCCCGATCGTCGATCGCGGCGAGCTGATCGCGATGCAGCGGGCCGTCGAGGAGGTGCACGTGTCCGAACCCATCGGCCGCTACATCGTCGCGCTGGTCACCGCCACCCGCGAGAGCCCGAGCGTTGACGTCGGCGCGAGCCCGCGAGGCTCGCTCGCGCTGCTGAAGCTGAGCCGCGTCCAGGCGGCTCTCGACGGCCGCGACTTCGTCGTGCCCGATGACGTGAAGGCGGTCGCTGTGCCTGCCCTGGCACACCGTCTCGCGCTACGGCCCGAGCTGTGGGTCCAGCGCGTCCAGGCCGAGGACGTGGTCCGGGAGTGCCTTGCGGTGGTGCCGGTCCCGGCCACCCAGGTGGAGTGACGGTGCGCTGGCGTTCGCGCGCCAAGCCGACTGGCCGGCCCAGCACCTGGCAGACCTGGACTCCCCATGGCGGCAGCATGATTCGGTGAGCTCGAACTCCTACGCGGGCGTACTAACGCTGTTGCGTAGGAGCCATCAGCCCGAAGGCGGTTCGGCCGCACGACCCGGCGAACTCCATCGCCGCACTGCAAGCGAGGCCCGATATAGCGGGCTCACGGAAGTGACTGGTGGGCGACGTCGCGCACCACGAACGACTCGCTGCGTGTCAGCTTCTGCAGCCACTCCCGAAGTCCCTCGCGCCCCGCGATCGCTATCGCGCTGCGCAGCGCCGCGACCGCGAGGTACGGGTCCCGATCCTCGTCGACCACCCTCCGCAGAGCCGGGAGCGCGGCCACGACTCGACGCGCTCCGAGCGTCTGGGCCGCGAGCACTGCCCGATCGCCGTCCGGATGCCCCAGCGCCCACACCAGCTGGTCGTCAAAGGAGAGCCCGGGCGGACCCTCCACCGGTTGTCCGCACCGAACGCACGGCCCATTCGACCGCGGATTCACCGCATAGCAAGCGTGGCACCAGTGCATCGGCTAAGGCCGCAGCGTCGCGGACAGCGCCATCGGGTCGAGCAGCAGGTCGAGCGCGTCGGCGGCAGACGCGCACACCACGTCGGCCGCGCGGAGCGCGGCCGCGCTCGCGCTCTCCGGCCCGATCACGGCGAGTCCGAGTGCGGCCGCCTCGAGCACCAGCGCGTCGTTGGATCCGTTGCCGATCACCGCGCAGCGATCGCGGCCGAGCTCGTCGAGCAACCGCAGCTTGTTCTCGCCGGTCGATGCGCGCACGGCGCTGACGTTCATCCGCACGGCGATCGAGTCGAGCGTCCCAAACGTGTCGGCGGAAACCAGGCGGATATCGAGAACGCCGCTCAGGCGGCCGAGCCGCGCTTCGACGCCGTCCAGCAACTCACCTCGGTTGGTCAGCGTGCCATTGACGTCAACCAGCAGGTGCTCGAGGCGCAGCTCGCCGAGTCCCGGGATCGACACGGACAACATCACGCGGGCATCGGGTGGAAGCCTACCTCCGCTGTATCGTGCGCCGCATGACCAGCGGCAGCTGGCCATACCTGCCCGAGCAGTGCCCCGGCTGCTTCTACTTCCACGCCGAATCGCCGCCGTTCGTGGACGACTCGGGCTACAAGATCATCGGCTTCTGCCGCCACCCCCGCATCGGCATGGAGTTGTTCCAACCCCAAAAGCTCGATTTGTCGGAGGCCGACAGGTGCCCGTTGTTCGTACGCCGGCCCGCGGCGCGTCGCGACGACGCCTAGCCACGCGCGCCACAAGCGCAAAGCTGCATCGATCAATTCCCGAATCGCCGACGCACGAGCAGCCCGATCGCGACGAATGCTGCGGCAGCGGCCAGCGCGCCGACGGCGGTCAGCAGCAGCGACCGCGGCACGTCGGCCGTGACCGCCAGCGCTGCTAACGCGGACACGCAGCCGCCGATCGCCGCGACGGTGATGGTCGCCCCGAGGCGGGAGGCGATCACGTTGGGGGCCAACTCGCTGACCCCGCTCAGCTCCATTGTCCGTATAGCGAGGTCGTCCATCAGCAGGAGTCCGGCGCCGTAGGGCGGGGCCAGCAGTAGCCGAGCGTCGTGGCGGGCGAGGAACATCACGCCGAGCACCGCTACCGCCGCGTGAACGGGCGCAGGTGACTGCACGACCATCCCCACCGTGAGCAACAGCGCCGCCGTGCCGGCGCCGAGCCACGCCAGCTGACTCGCCGTGCCAGCGTCGGTGATGACGACCGAGGCCAGCGCGACAAGCAGGAGAATTGCGGCGAGCGCGATGACTAGGCGCGCAGGGCGTGCCGAGCGGAGCGTCGGAATGCATTCACCCCCTCGAGCGTCGGCGCGAGATCGGTGCCCGGCTCCGACACCGCGACTCCGATGCCGAGCGCATGCAGGCGCGCGCGCATCGCTTCCCGTTGAAGTCGCCAGAGCTCAAACGCGACCGCATCCGCCGCTGTTGGACCCGCCGACACGTGAGCAAGCGGCGAGACCTCGACAACGGTCAGGTCACGGCCCCGCGTGCGCAGCTCGCTGACCAACGCGATCGAACGCTCATCGAGCAGCGGCGTGATCACGAGTATCAGCGCTTCAGGCGGCAGAACCCTCTCGGGGAGGCTGTCGACCCTGCGCCACGCGTAGCTGACCACGATGTCACTCGATAGGAGCGCGTCGACGATGCGGTAGAGCTGCCTGGTCCCGAAGCCCGGCTCGAGCCAGTGCAGCGTCCCGCCAAAGTCGACCACTCCGACCCGATCGCGCCGGCCGAGGTGAGCCCTGGCGAGCGCTGCGGCCGTGCGTACCGCGGAGTCGAGTGTTCCGCTGGCCCGGTCCCGGGCCTCCTCGAATGTGTCGACAAGCAGCACGACGTCGCTCGAGTGCTCGGGGTGGCGCTGGTTGACCTGGAGTGAACCTCGCCTGGCCGACGCCCGCCAGTTCACCTGTCTCACCCGGTCCCCCACCTGGAAGGGGCGGATGTCGGCGAACTCGATCCCGTCGGCACGGGCGCGGGCGACATGGGTGCCGAGAAAAGGCTGCGTGCGCAGTGGCGCCACCAGCTCTCGAAGACGCTCCTCGCGCGGAAACGCGCGCAGGTCCACACGTTCGCCGAGGCGGTCCTCCCACGCTGTAACCCCGAGCGCGTCACGGCCGCGAACCGCCACCGGTCCGATCCCGTGCGCCCCCCACCGCCGCGGCCGCAGGCAGAACGCGATCTCGGCCTCCGACCGTCCGCCGACGCGCACGGCTACGGCGCCCACCGGGGTGACGGTTAGATGCCTGGTGCGAACCGGCGCCACCTCGAGCTCGACTGGGTCTGGGCCATCGTTCCGCACCCGGACGGTGGCAGTGAGCTCGTCGCCCTCGAGCAGGCGCAAGCGCTCGGGCTCGACTGTGGCGGTCACACGGGGCTCCTGGGCCAGCATCAGCCCGGCGCCGCCGAACACCAGGAACGGCACCGCGAGCAGCGCGAGCTCGGGCCGGCCCGTCGCGAGCGCCGCAATCAGACCGGCGCCCGCCAGAGCGAGCACCCCCGCTGTTCGCGATGCCAGGGATCCCTTCACAGCTGTCGGATGACCTCCAGCATCGCGCCGAGTTCCCGCGGCGACACTCCCGGCCCGTGCCCGTCCCCTGGAAATGGACGACCCGGCCGGACGATGTCCCACAGCCGCTCGCCGAGCACATCCCGTCCGACCGCTTCCGGCATGCGGTCGAGCCTCTGACCTCGCCCGGCGAGTCGCTGCGCAACGATCTCGATCAGCAGCGGGCGCAAATACGCGTGTACGGACACCGCGCTTGGTCCGGCCGTGGTCACGAGCCGCTCGAGCGCGACCAGTTGCTGCGGTCGCGATTGCGCGCGAGCCACGGCCTTGCCCCGGCGCAGCGGCTGCGAAGCGGGGAGCAGCGTCACGCATGTCGCGACCGCGATCCCGGCGAGCACGACCAGCGCTATCCCTGCCAGCAAAGTCACCTGGCCCCCTCCGCCTGCAGCCGACCGCGAAGCGACTGCAACGCCGCGAGCGCGAGCTCGACGAACCGCTCCGGAATTGGATGGGTGCTGTAGCGAGCCTCCTCGAATAGGCCGGTCAGCGTCTTCGCTTCGCGCTCGTTCGCCTGGCTGGCCACCAGCACCCGTTGGAGATACTCGCGCGGCGCTTCCGTCGGTCGGCGGGCCACGCCATGTTCTGCGAGGGACCGTTGCATCGCCCCGTACGCGGCGATCACGGCCCGCCGTGGATCAGCTTCGGAGTCGAGGGCGCCGATCGCGGCGTCCACTGCGGCGCGGGTCGCACCCGCTTCGGCAGTCGTCGATTCGCGCCGCGGTCGCCTCAACCACAGCACGACGACGCCGGCGAGGACTGCTACAGCGACGATCCCGAGCGCTGTCCACGGAAGCCAGGAAGGCACGACGAACTCGCGTGCCCCGCGAGTCAGGCCGGACGATGGCCCTGACCCCCCGGTCAGGAACGTGCTCCCTGACCCCCCGGTCGCGAACGTGCTCCCGGACCCGGGCTCCTTTCCCCGCAGCCTGTAGCCAGTCACGGCCGCCACGACGAGCGCAGCCCCCAGCGCCAACGGCAGCAGGGTCGCGAGTACCTTCCAGATCCAGTGCACCTCGATCGGCGGCGGCTCGTGCTCAGGCGGGTCGTCCCTACGCCGGCGTCCGGACCAGATGAACACCGCCACCGCCCCGAGCATCACCATGCCGATGCCCGCAATCACCATGAACACGGCGGTGGTGGGAGCCTGCAGGGATCTTGCATCGACCGGCGTCGACCGTGACAGCGGCGCGCGCGCGGCGACCGCCACGATCGCAGCGAGGACACCCAGCGCGAGTGTCGCGATCGCTGCTCGTGTCTTGTTGCTCGCTCTTTGCATGCCGTGGTTCCCTTGAAGTTTTGCGCGGTATGATCGAAGAAGGCGATGAGGCCCGCCTGAACTGCCGCGTAGGCTGATGGCTTCTACCGAAACGGAAACCGGTAGAAGCGCATGACCTCTGATCGCCACGATTCTTTCCACAGCATCCTGTTTGAGCGCGACGCCGGCGACGTCGAGGCCGTCGAGGAGCCCGAGTTCTTCGGAGACCTGAACCTCGATCAGATCCTCACTTCGCTGACGTCGGGGCGCGAGGAGTATCGGCTCGAGACGTTCTTCTATCGCCCGCTGCACGACGTCGAGGCAGTCCATTACCGCCACCACGTGCTTGGTGACCTGCAGCAGGAGCCGGTGCTCGGAGCCGTGCGCGGGTTCGCCGACGCGATGCGCCACATGCGTTCGAACCTCGCGCTGGTGGAAAAGCTGCATCACGCCCGTCAGAAGCAACGGTGGTTCCTCGAGGCGGTCGCCACGTATTGCCGGGCGGTCGCAGCCCTACGCGACCAACTCGATCGGCTGGAGCTTCGCTCACGCGGTTTCATCGGCTTCCGGCAGTACGTGGCGACGTACGACGACTCGGACGAATTCGGCGCGCTCGCCGCCGAGACCCGGGCCGTGATGGAGGCACTCGCCGCGGTGGGTTACAAGGTCCACATCAGAGGCAACCGTGTCAGGGTCGATCGCTACGACTCCGAGCCCGACATGAGTGAGCAAATTGAGGAGGCGTTCGCGAAGTTCAAGCAGGGCGCGGTCAAGGACTACCGGGTCAGGATCCCCGACTGGCCTGACATGAATCATGTCGAGGCGCAGATTCTCGATCTCGTGGCGAGACTGCATCCGAAGACATTCATGGAACTGGAGCAGTTCTGTACGCGCAACCAGCGATTTCTCGACGACACGATTGGCCGGTTCGACCGCGAGGTCCAGTTCTACCTTGCGTACCTCGAATACATTGCGCCACTCGACGCCGCCGGTCTGGAGTTCTCACAGCCACGCGTGTCAGCTCGGTCTAAGGGTGTCCGCGCCGGCGACGCGTTCGATCTGGCGTTGGCGACAAAGCTCGTACAAGACGGCTCATCGGTTGTGTGTAACGACTTCCACCTCTCCCACCCCGAGAGGATCCTCGTGGTGAGCGGCCCGAACAACGGTGGCAAGACGACGTTCGCGCGTATGTTCGGTCAGCTGCACTACTTGGCGAGCCTGGGTCTTCCTGTGCCCGGGACGGATGTGAGACTGTTCGTTCCGGACCGGATCTTTACCCACTTCGAGCGCGAGGAGGAGATCGAGACACTCCGGGGCAAGTTCGAGGACGAGCTGGTCCGCATCCACGACATCCTCGAACGGGCCACGAGCGACAGCGTGCTGATCATGAACGAGAGCTTCGGCTCGACGACGCTGCGCGATGCGTTGCTCGTCGGAAGCGCGGTGGTGAGACAGATCGCGGACCTCGAAGCGCTCTGCGTGTTCGTGACGTTCGTCGACGAGCTGGCGTCGCTCGGCGAGAGCACGGTCAGCATGATGAGCACGGTGGTGCCCAAGGATCCCGCGGTTCGCACCTATAAGGTGGTGCGAAAGCCGGCCGACGGTCTCGCTTACGCCGCCGCCATCGCCGACAAGTATCAGCTCACCTATGAGGCGCTCAGGGATCGGATCGCCAGATGAAAGCGTTTCTCATGCACCCGGATCGCGACTTCGACTTCGGACGCGACCTGCCCGCAAACCATGAGGCGCTGATCCAGGACCTCGAGCTCGACACGCTGCTCTCGACGATGGCTGCAGGAGACAGGTTCATGTTCGACGTGTCGCGTCGGGCGCTGCTTCTCAGTCTGACCGAGCCCGAGGCAATCGCCTACCGGCAGCAGGTCGTAACCGATTGCCTCGAGCAGCCGGCCGTTGTGCGAGAGCTGTACACCCTGGCCGGCGAGGCGCTCGCCGCCCAGAAATCTGTGTGGTGGGGTCTGCGCAACGACTCGCCCCGCAGAATGCTCTCGAGCGCGGTGCAGAAGATGGAGTTGTTCATCGGCTTTCTCCAGCGCCTGCACGCGATGGCCGAGGAGCAGGCGCCGAAGTTCACCTCGCCGGGGTTCACGCGGTTCTTCACGATGCTCTGCCAGGAGCTCGACGACGCGTACCTCGAGCTGGTGGAGCGCCAGCTCAAGGCGCTCAAGTTCCCGGGGGGAGTACTGATGAGTGCGCAGCTGACGGCCGGAAACAAGGGCAAGGCTTACCGGCTGCGACGGCCACAAGAGCAGGGCCTCCTGGGGAGGATATTCGATCGATCGGGCTACAGCTTCACGATCCCCGATCGCGATATCGGTGGTTTCAACGCACTCGGCACGCTCGAAGACAGGGGCACCAACCTTGTCGCCAACGCACTCGGACAGTCGGTCGATCACGTTGACGGATTCTTCGTCATGCTCCGGACCGAGCTGGCCTTCTACGTCGCCTGCCTGAACCTCTCGGAGCGGCTCGCTGAGCAGGGAGAGCCGACGGCGTTCCCGACCCCGGTTGCCCGGGACGAGCGCACGCTTTCGGCCCGCGGGCTCTACGACGTGTGCCTCGCACTCACGACGGGGCAGCGCGTCGTCGGCAACGATGTCGATGCCGACGGTAAGTCGCTCGTGATGATCACGGGCGCCAACCAGGGCGGGAAATCGACGTTCCTGCGCAGCGTTGGGTTGGCACAGCTGATGACCCAGGCCGGGATGTTCGTCGCGGCGGAGTCTCTACGAGTGAACGTCTGTGACGGTGTGTTCACCCATTACAAGCGCGAAGAGGACGAGACGATGGAGAGCGGGAAGCTCGACGAGGAACTCGCCCGTATGAGCGCGATCGCGGACCACGTGACCGACGGCTGCATTCTGCTATGCAACGAGTCGTTCGCGTCGACAAACGAGCGGGAAGGGTCACAGATCGCGCGGCAGGTGGTGAGAGCACTCCTGGACGGGGGCGTCAAGGTCGCATTCGTCACGCACATGTTCGATCTTGCTGACGGCTTTCGCGAGCAGAACCTCGACACGGCGCTGTTCCTGCGCGCCGAGCGGCATCCCGACGGTCAGCGCTCGTTTAGGCTGTCGCCGGGTGCGCCGTTGCCGACCAGCTACGGTGTTGACTCCTACCGCAAGGTCTTCGGCGCCACCGTCGAGGCCGGGCAAGCCAATTAGCATCCCGATCCGTGCCGGGTCGGGATAGACGCGAGTTGGCGGCCATCTTCGCCGGCGGGGTCGTCGGCGCGCTGTTGCGCGTCGCGCTGCTCCAGACGCACGCCGGAGCCGCTCCCGGATGGCCGTGGGTGACGTTCGCCGAGAACATTCTCGGCACGTTCCTCCTCGGCTATTTCGCCACGCGCCTACAGGAGCGTCTCCCGCTGTCGGCGTATCGTCGGCCACTGCTGGGGACCGGGTTCTGCGGCGCGTTCACCACGTTCTCGACGATGCAGCTCGAGCTGCTAACGATGCTGGACGCCCATCGCTACGGGCTGGCGCTCGCGTACGCCGCTTCGAGCGTGATCCTCGGTTACGGTAGCGTTCACCTCGCGACTTCGTACGTGCGCCGGGTGAGGACGATCGCGTGAGCCTTCCGGTGTGGTTCGCGATTGGCCTGTTGGGCGGGATCGGAGCGCTCGGCCGGTTCTTCGTCGACGGCGTCGTCGCGGCTCGTACCGCGCACGACTTCCCGCTCGGCACGCTGGTGGTCAATCTGAGCGGCGCGATGCTGCTCGGCCTGCTCGTCGGTCTGGGCTTCACGGGCACCGCGCTTGTCCTCGCCGGCACCGCAACGCTCGGGTCCTACACGACGTTCTCGACGTGGATGCTCGAGACCCAGCGCCTCGTCGAAGATGGCGAAGCGACTCTTGCCGCCGCCAACGTCGTGATCAGCCTCGTCGTGGGCGTCACCGCGGCCGCACTCGGTCGCCTGATCGGAGCTCACGTGTGAACCACGACTGCCTGAAGCTCACCACGTATTTTGGCGAGCGCCACCGGACCGAGACACAGTTTGTCGCCGACGCGCTGCTCGACCTTTACGGTCGCAAGGAGCTCGAGGTCAGCATCATGATGCGTGGTGCGGAGGGGTTCGGCCGGGGGCACCGCCTTCGAACCGACCGGATCCTGACGCTTTCCGAGGACCTCCCAATGGTGACGGTCGCGGTCGACTCGCGAACGCGAATCGAGAATTTGCTTGACGAGGTCATGTCGATCAAGCGCCACGGCCTGATCACGTTGGAGCGGGCGAGGATGCTGACGGGTGAAGTCGGGGCGGTCGCGCTCCCCGAGGAGCTCCACGAGGCCACGAAGCTCACGATCTACGTGGGACGCCAGGAGCAGATCTCCGGCACTCCCGCGTTCGTTGCCGTGTGCGAACTACTCCATCGCCGGGGCATCGCCGGCGCGACGGCGTTGCTCGGAGTGGACGGTACCGCCCACGGCGTGCGCGAGCGGGCGCGCTTCTTCGGACGCAACGCGGAGGTGCCGATGATGATCATCGCGGTCGGCGCCGGCGAGCAGATCACACGGGTGCTGCCGGAGCTCGGTGGCCTCCTGCGGCGGCCGCTGCTCACGCTCGAGCGGGTGCGCGTGTGCAAGCGCGATGGCGAGCTGTTGTCCCCACCGACGTCGCTCCCGGCGACCGATGAGCGGGGACTGGCGATGTGGCAGAAGTTGATGGTGTTCGCCTCCGAGCAGGCGCGGCACGGCCGCAGCCCGCTGCACGTCGCGCTCGTGCGCCGTCTGCGCGAAATCGGCGCGAGCGGCGCGACGTGCCTTCGGGGAGTGTGGGGCTTCCACGGCGACCACGCACCGCACGGGGATCGCCTGCTCCAGCTCCGACGCCACGTCCCGGTGGTCACGATCATCGTCGATACCCCCGAACGGATCGCGGATTCGTTCGAGATCGTCGATGAGCTGACCGATGAGGCGGGGCTGGTCACGAGCGAGATGGTGCCGGCGATGGCGTCGCTCGCTGCGGGGCGGCGACAGCGCGGGGGGCTGCGCCTCGCCCGGCATCGGTTCTGATCAGGGGGCGCTATGCTTGGCGTGAAGAGCGATGAGGCTCGCTCGGAGTGCGGCAGGCGTCGCTGATGGCCTCTATGGACGAAGTCCACGGATTATGGAGGTCAGTTGGAGCCCACGGCGGTTACCGGTGTCGAGACGACGCACGCTTCGATCAGTGGCGCCTCGGGTCACCGTGAGCTGACTGTTACCACCCTCGACGAGCTTCTGTCGCTCGCCACGGGCCTGCTCGCCGAGAGCGCGGTCCGCGACCTGGCGGCGGCGCGAGCGCGCGTGGCCGAGGACCGGTTCAACCTGGTCGTGCTCGGCGAGTTCAAGCGGGGCAAGAGCACGCTGATCAACGCACTGCTGGGACGAGCCGTGCTGCCGACCGGGGTGATTCCGCTGACATCGGTGGTGACCGCGATCGGCGTGGGCGACCGCGACCGGCTGGTGGTTCGTTACAGCGACGGCCGCGAGGATGAACGGCCACTCACGGACATCGTCGAGTATGTGACCGAAGCGCGGAATCCGGGCAACAACCTCGGCGTCGAGCTCGCACGGGTCGAGCTCGATCACGAGTTACTGGGCGCGGGACTCGAGCTGGTCGACACCCCCGGGGTCGGATCGATCCACAGTCACAACACGGCCGTCGCGCGCGATTTCCTCCCCCGGGCCGACGCGGCGATCTGCGTGCTGGATGCGGGGCAGCCGCTGTCGCAGGCCGAACGCGACTTGCTGCTCGAGGCAGCCGGCCGAGTGCCCTGGCTTTTGATCGTCGTCAACAGGATCGATCACCTCGACGCCGCCGACCGGGACGCCGCGGTGCAGTTCATCGGCTCCGCGCTGCGCGACCTGATTGGCGATGCCGGCAGCGAGCTGTTCGCGGTCAGCGCTCGCCGGGGGGAGGGGCTCTCGCGCCTGGCGCTCCGGTTGCGGCGGCTCGCGTCCGATGAGCGCGAAACGCTTCACCGCAGATCGGTGGCTCGGCTGGCGCGGAGCGCGGCCACGGACACGGCGCAGGCGGCTCGGTTCGAGTCGCGCGCAACCCAGCTGCCGCTCGAGCAGCTGGACTCGCGGGCGGCCATGTTCGAGCAGCGGATCGCGGATCTCAGCGCGGCGGCCGTCGAGGCTCGAGGCCTGCTCGACCGAGGGATCGAGCGCGCCGGCGCGGATCGGCGCCGAGGCGAGCAGCACACACGCGTGCGTCTCGAGCAGCTGGCTCAGATCGAGCGGCGTTGCGTTGAGCTCGCGACAGAGCTCGGCGCGGTGGCAGCGGCCGACGATCACCAGGCGGGACGGAGAGTCGATGAGAGTTAAGGCGCGGGCCGTGATCATGATCGATGGGCGGCTGATCGTCGCCGAGCAGCGGCGAGGAGGGCGCACCGAGCACTCGCTGCCGGGCGGCCGCGTGAACGAGCGCGAGTCTGTGCTCGACGCGCTAAAGCGCGAGGTGGCCGAAGAGACCGGACTCGACGTCACCCCCGGGCAACTCGTCTACGTCTCAGAGATCGTCGAGTCCGCCCGCAGGCACGATCTGGAGCTGATCTTCCTCGCCGAGCCCTTCGGGGTGCCGGGGCTCAACACGTTCAGAGCCGTCGACGTTCAGGGCGGCGAGCGGTTGGCGATGAACCCGCCGATCCTCGAAGAGATCGCCCGTGACCTCGCGTCCGGGTGGCGCGAGACGCCTCGATGGCTCGGAAACCTGGGCCGTCCGCGCCGCCCGCCGCTCCGAACCGGCCTTCGATAGTCGACGCGTGTCAGCTCAGATCCAATCGATCGAACAGCACGGAGGAAGTCGCTCGCGCTACGGCCTAGGGCCGCGCCTTCTCGAGTAGCAGCGCGCCGATCTGCTTCGCTCTCCGCGCGGCGTCTCGGTCTCCTTCGCCGGCCGCGACGATCGATCCCTTCATGAGTATGTGCCACTGGCGGGCGAAGTCCTGGGCGTCGGCGATACCGGCTTCGCGTACGAGCTCCTCCAGGAAGCCGCGGATCCCGGCCAGGTACGACACGCTCGCCCGGTGCACCGGATCCGCTGGATCAGGGTGCTCGAGCATCACGTTTATGAACGAGCAGCCCTCGAAGTCCGAGCGGCGGAACCACTCGTCGAACACGTCGAATATCACCAGCAGCCGCGCCCCCGGGTCGTTTGCGCGCCGCCGAACCTCCTCCTCTAGCCAGCGCCGAGTCCAGACCTGCTCTCGCCGTTCGAGGAACGCGAGCACGAGGTCCTGCTTGGAGGCGAAGTGCCGGTAGAGCGTTTGCCGTGCGACGCCCGAGCGCGAGATGACGGCGTCAATGCCGACGGCTTGGATCCCGTTCCGTGAGAACAGCTCGTACGCGGCGTCGAGGATCCTTGTGCGCGCTCCACGGCCGCCGCTTCGCGTCCCGGCTTCGAGTAGCTCTGCCATGGCCGGATGATAGGAGAACGTTCGGTCTGACTCGGAAAGGTTGACGCCGTAGAACGCGAAGCGTAGGCTCAAACAGAGGGAGACCAGTCAGTCTCATATGAGGCGAATGTTCAAAGGAGGGTCCAGCACATGGCTTACGACCTGAGGTCGGAGACGGGCATCCCGACCCAACCCGTCGGTTCGCTGCCGCGGCCGGCGAAGCTGCAGGCGGCGTACGCGGAGTACGACGCGGGGAAGATCTCCAAGGAGCAGCTCGAGGCCGAGCAGGAGCCGGCCGTCAAGGACTCGATCATCCGCTTCGAGGAGACCGGCTCCCCGATCATCTCCGACGGTGAGCAATGGTGGTCGAGCTTCGCGACCTATTCGGTGACCGACACGCTCGCGGGCACGGGGCTGGCGGATCATCTCGGACCGGGCGGGCAGTACTTCGCGATCTTCTCCGATGGTCATTACCGTCAGCTCCCCAAGCTCGTCGGCGGTCCGTTCCGTTACAAGACTTACGCGGCCGACACGCTCGAGAAGTCGATCGTGTTCGCGAGCAAGCCGATGAAGCAGGCCGTGATCGCACCGTCGATGCTCGCGCTGCTGTATCCGCTCGACGAAGACCTGCCGGGCTACTCGCGCGAGCAGTTCGAGGAGGACCTCGTCGGCGAGTGCGAGAAGGACATCCGCGCCGCGTTCGACGCCGGCGCGGCATGTGTGTCGATCGACTTCACCGAGGGTCGCCTGGCGCTCCGTGAGGATTCGCGCAACCCATGGACGGGCCGCGGGATGCTGCCTCACTTCATCGATCTGATCAATCGGGTCCTCGCCCGCTTCAGCGCGGAGGATCGGATCAACATCGGCGTGCACACCTGCCCGGGCGGGGACCGCGACGCGGTGCACAGCGCCGACGTGCCCTACAGCGCCCTGCTGCCGAGCCTGTTCCAGCTGAACGCCGGCTATTTCCTGATGCAGAACAAGAGCGAGCGGGATCGCGAGGAGGTGTACAAGCTCGTCGGTGAGCACAGTCGCGAGGACGCCGACGGCGTGGCGCAGATCGTTCATATCGGCGTGATCAACCCGCAGAACCCGAGGGTCGAGACGCCGCAGGAAGTCTGTGACGAGCTCGTCGCCGCGGCGAAGCACATCCCCAAGGAGCGCCTCGGCTCGACCGACGACTGCGGCTTCTCGCCTTTCAGCATCGATGAGAAGCCGTTGCACGGCTCGCCGGATTTCGCGAGGGACGTGGCGTTCGAGAAGATCTCAAGCCGCGTGCGGGGCACCAAGATGGCCGCGGAGAAGCTCGGCCTGCACGTTCCAGCTGTCGCCTAGTCGATCATCGGCAGGGTCCGGCCATGCCCTGGCCGGACCCTCCGAGACCACGTGACAGCTCACGTCACCACCGTCGACGCCACCGCCTACCTGTCGCCGTACGGCCATCGGCGCGTGCGCCGGCCGATCAACCTTCGCCTGACCGAGCAGACGTATCCGCTCGAGCCCTCGATCGAGCAGTCGTGGCTTCCGATCGCGTTTCGCGCGTTCGAACGCCTCGCGCGCCGGCTGGCTCTCGAGCACGTCTTGATCATCGGCACGGGGAACGGACTGGACGCGCTCGGCGCCGTCGAGATTCTCGGCCCGCGCAGCCTCACCGTCACTGATCTACACGAGGAGAGCCTCGCTGTCTCGCGCGAGAACGTGATCGCGCACCTCGTCGACCCCGGTTGGATCGCGCTGAGCTTCCGCGCCGGCGATCTCATGTCGTGCGTGGCGTCCGCGCGGCCGTTCTCGCTCGTGTACGAGAACCTGCCGAACGTCACGTCCTCGGCGGATCACGATCTGCGCCGTGGCACGATCGGCGGGCGGTTCTACCCGCCGACGGAGTCCATCGTCCCGGAGCCGTACGCGCGATACATGCTTGACCTGCACTATCGCCTCCTCGAGCAGGCGCGGCCAAGGGTCGAGCGCGGGGGCGGCGTCCTGACGGCGATCGGGGGACGCATGCCCGATGACGTCGTGTTCGGCCTGCACCGATCATGCGGGCTGCGCCCCGAGCTCGTCGCCTTCGACGTCAAGCTCCAAGCCGAGCCACGGTTGATGGTCCCGCCGTACAGCCGAGCCGAATCCGAGCGGGGCGTCGCATTTCGGTTCTACGCGGCCGAGGCGGTCGGAATCGTGGCCGAGCTCCGAGCGGCCGGTCTCGACGGCCAGGCTCTGCTCGACGCTGCCGCGCCCGATCTCGACCCGTTGTCGATGTCGGCTGTCGAGGCGGGGGCACGGGTCGAGCGCGGGCTGCCGGTCGCCCACTCGGTTCTGATGGTCTTTGGCGAGCGCGGGGCGGACGAGCCGTCCGGCGAGCATTCCACTCCATACCGCCGGTAGGGAACAGACGCTGCGGCGTCCGTTGACATACTGGCCGCGTGCCCAGGCGAGGAACGTCGGACGGAGGTGAGGCCGAGCCGTCGCTCCGGTCTCAGCACGTCGAGGCCACTCGACGTGCGGTGTTGGCCGCCGCCCGCGCCTCATTCGGGAGGAAGGGGTACGCGCAGAGCTCGGTCGACGACATCGCGGCCGCTGCCAGGGTGACCAAGGGTGCGGTGTACCACCACTTCGCCGGCAAGAAGGAGCTGTTCCGGGCGGTGTACTCAGAGGTCGAGGCCGAGGCGCAGGCGCGCACGGCTGCAGCGGTGGAGCCACAGGGCGCGCCGATCGACCAGATCGTGACCGGAGTGCTCGCGTATCTCGACATCGCGATGGACGAAGAGGTCCAGCGGATCACTCTGATCGATGGGCCCACTGTGCTGGGACTGGAGCCGGAGGGCCCCGCCGAGCAGCATCCGGGCCATCTGGCCATGCGGGCGTTCATCGCCTCGGCGATCGCACGGGGCGAGATCGTCGATCTGGACCCCAACGTCCTCGCTCACCTGGTCGGAGGCCTCGCTCTGTTGGGGGGTCTGCTGATCGCGCGCGCCGGGGATCCGGACGCGGCGAGGGCGACCCTCGGCCAGGCGCTCGAGCCGATGCTCCGAGGGCTCGCGCCAGGCAACGGGCGCTAAATCGCCGCCAGCGCACGCGCCCTGAGCTGTGATCCGACTTACGGTGCCGGCCGCATCACCGCTGGCGGGCATCCCCTTGACATCTTACATACCAAGAGTATGTTGTGTACCCATGGAATCCAAACGACTCGAAACCCGACTTGGGCCCCTCGCCTGGCAATCGCGCGGCCAAGGGCCGACGCTCGTGTTCTTCGCCGGCGCCCTCGCCAACCACGATCTCTGGCGCGATGTCGTGCGCGCGCTCGAGGGCCGCTACCGCTGCATCACGATCGACCTCCCCCTCGGCGCGCATCCCTGGCCGCTCTGGCCCGGAGCGGACCGCTCGGCCACCTCGCTGGCTCGGCTGATGCTCGACTGCCTGGACCTGCTCGACGTCGAGAACGCCACCGTCGTGGCCAATGACACGGCCGGCGGTCTGATGCTGCTGTCGTTGGCCAGCGGTCATCCGGCGCTCGATCGGGTTCGCGGTCTCGTTTTGACGAACTGCGACAGCTACGACCAGTTCCCACCCGACAAGTTGCAGAAAGCGACGGCCCTGTGTCGCGCCCTGCCTCGATTTTCCCGAGCGCTCGTTCGGCTGCAATGGCGGTCCGGGCCCGCGCGGCGCAGGGGACTCGCCGGCGTCACCGCGACCGGACTGGACGACGAGCGCGACGAATCCTTCTTCGGACCGATGCGACGAGACCGACGGATAGCCGACGATTTCGTGGCGGCCTTTGGCGGCTTCCGTCCGCAACTCCTCCTCGACGCCGCCGACGCGATCCCGCGGTTCGATCGGCCGGTCCTGCTGGTCTGGGGCGATGCGTGCGACTTCTTCCCGATCGAGCACGCGCATCGACTCGCGTCCGAGTTGCCGCGCGCCACGCTGGTCGAGGTTCCCGGGGCCAAGACGTGGGTTCCGGTCGACAATCCGGCCGCCGTGGTCGGCGCGATCGTCGAGTTCGTGCCGGCGCCAGTGCACTGACGCCGGCCAGAACGGCGGGGTCGCGCTCCTACGCGGCGCGCCTGGTCACGCGCCCGTCCGCGAAGTCGGCGATCAGACCGGCGAGCGTGTCAGGTTGGTCGATCATCGAGAACGTTCTCGCTTCGCGGATCACTTCGAGTCGCGCGTCGGGCAGGGTGGCGGCAAGCCGTTGTCCGTCCTCGAGTGGGAAGAAAGCATCGTCCCGCGACCACGCGATCAGCGCCGGATTCGTGAAACGTGGCAGGCGCTCGGCGGCCTGGACCGTCGTCGCCTGGTTCAGCGAGGCGGTCAGCCGTCGTAGATCGTCCCGGACCTTCGAGTTCGTCAGGGCCGGCTTGAGCCACTCGGTGACGAGGTCGTCGATGTCTGCGTGTGCGAGCGCGCCGTATGCGCGTTCGCGCCCGAGCCGGGTGCGAAGTGGCTGGAGCGCGGCCCGAAACGTGGGCGCAAACTTGGCGGCCGCGATGAACGGCTTCAGTATTGGCGGCGGGAAGTGCTCGAACGCGTCGCAGCTCGTGAGGACCAGTGCCCCGATCCGCGTCGGCGTGCTCGTCGCGACGACCTGGGCGATCGCGCCGCCGGTGTCGTTGCCGACCAAGACGACGTCCTCAAGGCACAACCGTTCGAGGAGCTCTCCGACCATCGCCGCGATCGCCTCGATCGTGAGCTCCGCATCCTTGTTCATCGGCTCCGTGTGGCCACCGAGCGGCCACGTCGGCGCGAAGCACCGAAAGCCGTTGGCGGCCAGTTGCCCGGTCAACGGTCGCCACAGCGAGCCGCCCATCGCGTATCCGTGGATGAGCACCACCGGCCGGCCGTTCTCGGGGCCGACCTTCTCATAATGGACATTTCCCATGGTCAGAGCGACAGCGGGCATGGAATCTTCCAGACGTGATTTACGTACAGGCTGCACGTAAGATACCAACAGGCTGTATGTAAATGCCAGTGCGAAGAACTCAAGCGGAAAGATCGGCCGCGACTCAGCAGGCGCTGGTGGCGGCTGCCCGCCGGCTGTGGGGCGAGCGCGGCTATGCCGAGGTCTCAACGCCGGAGATCGCGGAGGCCGCAGGCGTGACCCGAGGCGCCATGTACCACCAGTTCCCCGACAAGACGGCCCTGTTCATCTCGGTCCTCGAGGCCGTCGAGACCGACGTCATGGCGCGGCTCGCCGCCGCCGTCGGCGCCGCCATGCCACCGACGCCGGCGGACATCCTGCACGCCGCCGCCGACGCCTGGCTCGACATCGCCGGCGAGCCCGAAGTCCGCCAGCTTGTCCTCCTCGACGCGCCGAACATCCTCGGCTGGGCCGGCTTCCGCGAGATCTCCCTTCGCTACGGCCTGGGGATGACGGAGCAGATGCTGACCGCCGCGATCGAGGCCGGGCAGCTGAAGCCGCAACCGGTCCGCCCCCTCGCGACCGTGATGATCGGCGCGCTGGACGAAGCCGCGATGTCGATCGCGAACGCCGATGACAGTACCGCCGAGAAGGAGCAGGTGCGCGCGGTCGTCCACGACCTCATCGACGGATTGATGCCTCGAGCCGCGGCGAAGCCGCTAGCCCGCAGGCGCCGCTGATCTCGGCGTTACGCGCCGAACCGTCCGCGAGCGTCGACCGGAATTAGCGGCTTCTCTCCGCGCACCCTGAGCTCCTGCACGGCCCAGGTGTTGCCGTCCGGATCGGCGAACCCGAAGAACGTGCTGCCGTCCTGATCGCCGAACGAGGTCACCTCGCTGCACTCGACGCCCCGCGAGACGAGCTCGGCGCGGGCGGCTTGGGCATCGGCTACGCACAGCTGCAGGGCCTTCATCGACCCTGGCTCCATCTGACGTTGCGCGGGCAGATCGCCGAACACGACCGAGCAGCCCGATCCCCGAGGCGTCAGCTGCACGACGTGCATTTGCTCGTTGGCGGTGTCGTGATCGAGCTCGAAGCCGGCCTGGTCGCGATAGAACGCGATCGAGCGGTCGATGTCGCTGACCGGGAGGACCACAACCTCGAGCGTCCAGTCCATACCGCGTCACGATACCGCGGGTGCCCAGCGAAATTACGTAGCGGGCGCGCGTGATCGTCCGACCCGCCGTCCGAGCCCTGATCGCGGGCTCGAGCGCCGCCGGCCGGAGATGGCCGGAGCGTAGAGTTCGTCTCGGGTATGCCTCGGGACCTAACGGCCATTCCCGCGCTGGTCGGCGACTGGCCGCTCGTCGGCCGTGACCCGGAGCTCGACGCGATCGCATCCGCCCGCGCCAACCCGGCATCCCACGGGGTCGTTGTGGTCGCCGATGCCGGCGTTGGCAAATCGCGGCTCGCTCGCGAGGCGCAAGCCGCCGCCGAACGTGACGGCGCGTTCGTCGGCTGGGTCCAGGCCACGCGCAGCGCGGCAGCGGTTCCGCTGGCGGCGATCGCGGAGCTCGTCCCCGACGAGGCCCGAACCGACGACATCGTGGCGCTGCTCCGACGCTGCGCCGACGATCTCCGCGCTCGCGCCGCGGGCCGGCCGGCGGTCCTCGGCGTCGACGATGCACAACTGCTCGATCCCGTCTCGGCCGCGCTCGTCCTCCATCTCGCGACCTCCTCGACCGCGTTCATAATCGCGACCGTCCGTGCCGGGGAGCCGTGCCCCGACGCGGTCGTGTCGTTGTGGAAGGACGGCACCGCGCCTCGGCTCGAGCTCCACCAGCTAAGCGACGAGAACGTGCGCGCGCTCGTCGAGACCGTTCTCGACGATCCAGTGGAGGAGGCCGCGCTCGACTGGATCACCGAGGTCAGCCGCGGGAACGCGCTGTACGTTCGCGAGCTGGTTCGCGGCGCGGTCGAGGCCGGCGCGCTCGTCCGTACGCCGGGTTTCTGGCGGCTCGACGGCCGCATCACCGCCAGTCCGTCGCTCGTCGACCTGATCGAGCAGCGGATGGAGGGGCTGACCGCGGATCACCGGCGCGCGGTCGAACTCCTCGCGCTCGGCGAACCACTCGCGCTGGACGAGATCAGCGCGTTGACATCCGACGAAACGCTGATCGACGCGGAATCGCATGGCCTGATCGCGACCGCCGGAACCGAGGTGAGGCTGGCCCATCCGCTCTACGGCGAGGCCGTCCGGGCGACGTTGCCGCCGCTCCGAGCCCGGAGCCTGCGGCTGCAGCTGGTTGACGTCATGGAGGCTCGCGACGGGTTCGGCCCCGGCGATGCGCTGCGCGCGGCGCGGCTCCGGCTCGATGCCGGCGTCGCGCTGTCACCAGGGCTCGCACTCGACGCAGCCCGGGCCGCGAACGGCGCCGGTGACCCCGACCTCGGCGCCGAGCTTGCGGAGCTGGCGGGAGCCGACTCCGATCTGACGGCCGGGATGCTCCTGGCCCAGTCACACGCGATGCGCAACCGCTACGAGCAGGCGGAGGGCGCTCTCGTCGTCGTCGAGCCGCTCGCCCCCGGGGATCCGAACGCCCGCGAGTACCTCAGGCAACGGTTGTGGCTGTATCACTGGGGCCTTCGCCGCGCCGCCGACAGCGACGCGTTGCTGGATCGCGCCCAGACGTGGTCCGGCGACGCCGACTGGCGCCGGTTCATCTCACGCATCCGCCGCACCTACGCGGCGTTGAGCGACGGGTTCGCGGCGCCTCCGGAGCCCGTCGAGTCCACCGGCGATCCGGGCGTCAGCGACGCTCCCCGACGCTCGCTCTTGGCGCTGCGAACGATGTCGGCATTCCTCAGCGGAGCGGGCGACGCGGCGGCGGCGGAGGCGTTCGTGCAGCGGCCGCCGGTTCCGCTCCGCGACGACGCGGACGCTGCCGCGCTCGGCACGCTAAGTCTGATCGCCGTGGAGGCCGGCTACCGCTGGGACGAGCTCGAGCGGTACATGGGCGAGGCAATGCGCCACGCCGTCCGAGCGCGCGACCACGTCGCCGCCGGGCTCTCGGCCTTCACGATCGCGCGGCTGCATTTTTTCAGGGCGCGACATCGCGACGCGGCCCGGTGGGTCGCCGAGGCCGAGGTGCATTTCCAGCGGCACGATCCGTTCAACGTGATGCTCACCGTTCGTGCGCTGCAGGTCGGGATCGCTTGCTTCACGGGCGACTTCGACGGCACCATGGCGGCACTCGCACAGCTGCACGCCTGGTCTGACAGCCACGGCCCGCTGCCCGCGCAACGCGTCCCGGTCCGCCGCGCCGAAGGCTGGGCGCTCCGCATGCGCGACCCCGCGCAGGCCGGCCGCCGGCTGCTCGAGGACGCCAGCTGGCTCGAGGAGATGGTGGGCCTGGCGCCGCAGCTGGCCTACGACGCGCTGCGAGTGGGAGCGCCGGCCGCGCCGGCGCTGGAGCGGATGGCCGCCCGCAACGAGTCGCGGCTCGTCGCCGCGTACGCGCGCCATGGTTCGGCGAAGGCGGCCCGCGACGGCTCGGCTCTGATGGACGCGGCCGAGGAGATGGCCGCGATCGGCGCGCTCCGCTACGCCGTCGAGGCTGCCAGCGACGCCGCGAGCGTATTCGTCGCGGCCGGGCGTCAGGATTCGGCGCGGCGAGCGGCGGCCCGCGCCCGCGAGCTGCACGTTCCAGACCAGGGCGCCGAGCTTCCCCCGTTCGACGGTCTCGACACCATCGCGATCGATCTCACCCCGCGCGAGGCGCAGCTGATCGACCTCGCCCGCCAGGGTCTCGGCAACGCTGAGATCGCCGACCGTCTCGTGATCTCGGTCCGGACCGTGGAGACGCATCTGTACCGGGGCATGCAGAAGCTCGGCGTCAGCGATCGCCGCGACCTTTGAACCGGTCGCCGCCGGCAGACGTCGTGGGCAGCCACCTGTAAAACCCCCGAAAGCCCAACACCGCGGGGCGGCAACGGGGGCATAAGCATCCGGTGAATGCTTATGCCCCCGGTGCGCGTGGGGGGTGCGGAGGTTTCGGGGGAAATACATAGGGGCGGTTCCGCCGGCCCTACTCCGCGGGCCGCCAGCGGATGAACACGAACGCGATCACCGCCATGACCGCCATCATCGCCGCGCCGGCCCAGTAACCGGCGGCGACGCCGTCGTACGCGCATCAGTACGCGACTACGTATGTGGCGATGGACCGTGTGAAAACGGGTGCTAGCCTGCGCGGCAGGCGTGTCGCTCGGGGCCGTGAGTCAGTCCAAACGTTTGAAGCTCACCGACGCGCTTGAAGCGGTGCGGCTTGCGCGCGGGGTTCTATCCGACCTCGACCTCGAGGTCGTGCTCCGGCGTCTGGTGGAGTCCGCCCGCGAGCTGTCAGGAGCGCGTTACGCGGCGCTCGGCGTGACCGATGAGTCACGCTCCGAGCTCGAGCGGTTCATCGCCGTGGGTATCGACGACGAGACCCGTGGGCGGATCGGCGATCTGCCCAGGGGGCGTGGGGTGCTCGGCGAGCTGATCGCGCACCCGGTGCCGCTCCGCCTGGCGGACGTGGGCGCCCACCCGCATTCGTATGGCTTCCCGCCCGAGCATCCTCCGATGAGGACGTTTCTCGGGGTGCCGGTGATGATCGGCGGTATCCCGTTCGGGAACCTGTACCTGACCGAGAAGGCCGGCGGCGAACAGTTCACCGAGGAGGATGAGCAGACGATCGTGCTGCTGGCCGAGCTGGCCGGCGCGGCGATCGACCACGCGCGCCGCTACTCGCGTCTCGAGGCGCAGCGGGCGGAGCTCCAGCGCACCGTCGACGCGCTCGACGCGACCATGCAGATCGCTCGGGCCCTCGGCGGCGAGACCGACCTCGACCTCATCCTCGAGCTCGTGGCCAAGCGCGGACGAGCTCTCGTGGCCGCCCGCGCGCTCGTGATCGAGCACGAGCAGGCGGGCGAGATGGTGATCGCGGCCGGCGCCGGCGACCTGCCTGACGGCCTCGTCGGGCGACGCGTCGACCTCCGCGACAGCCTCGCCAGCGCGGCGCTTCGAATCTCGAAGACGCTCCGCCTCGAGGACGAACCCAACCGGGGGCGGTTCGAGCGGCACGGGCTCGGTCGGCTCGGCGTCCAGGCCAGCGCGGGATTGGTCGTCCCGCTGGTGTTCCGCGGACGGGGCTATGGAGTGCTGATCGCGGTCGACCGACTCGAGGACGGGCCGGCGTTCAGCGGCGACGACCAGCGCCTGCTGGAGGCGTTCGCGGCCAGCGCGGCGACGGCCGTCGCCACGGCGGTCAGCGTCGAGGCAGAGCGCCGCCGGCAGCGCCTGGCCGCGGCGGAGCAGGAGCGGGCTCACTGGGCTCGCGAGCTTCACGACGAGACCCTGCAGAACCTTGCCGCGTTGCGCCTCGGCCTCGCTGCGCAACTCCACGGCTCCGAGCCCGACGCGGTCATCAGCGTGGTCCGGGACGCCGTGGCGCAGCTCGAGCAGGAGATCCGCGGCCTCAGGGCGCTCGTGACGGATCTTCGTCCCGCCGCGCTCGACGACCTCGGCGCCCAGGCGGCGATCGAGGATCTAGCCGAGCGCGCGCGCGCCCGCGGGCTCGACGTCGATCTCGTCATCGACCTCGCCTACGAGCAGGGTCGCGAGCCCGATCGCCACGGGACCGAGCTTGAGACCGCGATGTACCGGATCGTCCAGGAAGCCCTCAACAACGCCACCAAGCACGGCGCCGCGAGGCGGGCCCAGGTCGAGGTGATCGAGGACGACTCCACGATCCGGGTGACGGTACGGGACGACGGACGCGGGTTCGACCCGATAGCCCAGACCGATGGATTCGGGCTGATCGGGATGCGGGAGCGCATCGAGCTACTCCAGGGAACGCTGAAGATCACCTCCTCGCCGGCGGACGGCACGACGATCAACGCGACCTTCCCGACGCGCTCCCGGAGACCCTCCGACCGCGCGACGTCGGATCGAGATCGGTCCGGCACGGAATCCGTCACCGAGCCGCGCGCCTGATCCGTTCGGCGCCGTCGCTTCAGGGTGCGAACACGATCCTGGCCGCACCCCGTCCGGCCTCGACGTCCGCGATCGATTGGTTGACGCGCGAGAGCGGGCGGATCTCGCGAACGACCTTCGTCTTGCCGGCGGCGTGCAGCTCGAACACCTCGCGCAGGTCGGTACGCGTCCCGACGATCGAGCCCACGACCGTGATCCCGTTCAGCACGGTCTCGAAGATTGGGAGCGTGATGGCGTTGTCGGCCGGGAGCGCGACGAACACGAGCTTCCCGCCGCGGCGGAGCGCTCCGTAGGCTTGCTCGAACGCTCGCGGGGAAACGGCCAGCGCGATTGCCTGGTCGGCTCCTCCGAGCGTCTTGATCGCCTCGATCGGGTCCTCCCGGGTGGCGTTGACGGTGAACTCGGCCCCGAGCTCGAGCGCGAGCTTCTCGTCGAGCAGATCGACTGCGATCACGCGCCCGCCGGCGATCTTGGCGTATTGGATCGCGAGATGTCCGAGCCCGCCGACCCCGAACACGGCCACGAGATCCGAGGATCGAGTGCCGGCGACCTTGATCGCCTTGTAGGTGGTCACGCCGGCGCAGGTGAGCGGGGCGGCGTCGAACGGGTCGATGCCGTCGGGAACCTTGACGACGTAGCGGGCATGGGCGGTCGCGAATTCACCGAACGCGCCGTCGATCGAGTAACCCATGTTCAGTTGTGACTCGCACAAGGTCTCCCATCCCGAGATGCAGTAGTTGCAGGTGCCGCACGCATATCCGAGCCATGGCATCGCGACGCGGTCGCCGCGGGCGGCCTCGGTAACGCCGGGACCGAGCTCGACGACCCTGCCGACGCCCTCGTGCCCGGGGACGAACGGCGGTGTGGGCTTCACCGGCCAGTCGCCGTGGGCGGCGTGTATGTCGGTGTGGCACAGCCCCGACGCCTCCACCTTGACCAGGATTTGGCCAGGCTCGAGCTCGCGCCAAGGCACCTGCTCGACGCTGAGCGCCGCGCCGAAGTCGTGAACTACCGCGGCGTGATAGCCGGGGATGGGCGAGGACGGCTGGTGTGGTTTCGGGGCGGTGATGGCCATGAGAGTCTCCTGTTGTTGGATGACGCTCACCTGCCGGGGCGCGCCGGTTCGGTCATCCGTCGCCGTACGCAAACCGTGCGCGGACAAGTACTGAGCCGCGACGGTCCGCTACGACTCGCCCACGAGATGCTCGTAGCAGCCGAGGTGGTAGCACTGCCCTCCAGACGAAGCGATGCCGGGTTCGGCGGCCCGTGAGGTCAGTCGCGCGCGTGTGTCAACGACGTGCATGATCGGCTCATACACGCCGAGCACGTCGTCACAAGCCGGGCACCGCGGCAGCTCGCCAGACGACTGGTCTCCGTCAACTGAGCGCATGCGTGATGCGAGCGTCGTCCGTTGCACGGTGGGTGCCATCCGTGGATCGCCGCGCCTCGCGGTGGGAACTACTGAGAACTTCCTCGGCCCGAACCGGATCAACCAGTGGATCACACGCCCTAGCGTGACGCGAGGATCAGTCCTGAAGAGTCGAACAGATCAACACTTCAATGCGAGAAGAGAAAGCCGTCTACAAGAACGTGATATGGGCAACCGACGGCTCGGAGGCCGCCGACTGAGCGTTGGCTCATGCCAAGGCGCTCGTCAGTGAGAGCGGCGGACAGCTGTCCGTCGTCCACTGCGTGGAGTACACGCTCCCGGGCAAGGGAGGCGGAGGCTTCCCACTCCACGCCAACGAAGACCGCCGCTGGGCTGGGAGGGGTGCCCGCGTCGAGGGTTCGGAAGGGCCGCTCGAACCCGGGTCGGTGACACGATCGGCTTCGGGCCCAACCGGATGCGCCTCGAGCGCGTCGAGCCCGACCGCGTCCTGGCTTGGCGCTCTGAGGATGGCAACTGGGTGTGGACGTTCATGCTCATCGAGGCCAGCGGCAGCACGAGACTTGTCAGCCTCAACCGCTACCGGTTGCGGCGTCTCGTCGACCAGATGGTCAGCATCGCGGCGGTCCATAGGGTGCTGAGGCATGGCCGCAATCTTCAATCTCAACCATCACGCGGCGAGCACTACCGGTCGCGAGCGCGGTAGCTACACGTCGACGAGCTTGTGGTCGAGCGCGTAGCGGACGAGCTCGGATCGCGACCCGAGGTCGAGCTTCTGCTGGATGTGAGCGCGGTGAGTCTCGACGGTCCGCACCGATAGGTACAGACGCTCGGCTATCTCCGCGTTTGTGTGTCCAAGGGCGATCATCCGCAGCACCTCGACCTCTCGCTCAGACAATCCGTCGGGCAGTCCGGGCGGTGGCTCTGCGGCGACGCGCGCGCCGAGTCGCGGGTTCAGGTAGGCGTCGCCCGAGGCCGCGCGCCGGATCGCCTCGACCAGCTCCGACTCGGCGGACTCCTTGAGCACGTAGCCCAGCGCACCCGCGCCGAGCGCGTGCCGCGCGTAGGCCGGCTCGTTCTGCATCGTGAGCACGACGATCTGCGTGTCCGGACACTCGGCCCGGATCTCCGGAATCCCGTCGAGGCTCGATCCGCCTGGCATGTTTAGGTCGAGCACGAGCACATCGGGCCGGTGCCCCCGGGTGTACCGGCGGGCGGACTCGAGGTCGGCGGCCTCGGCGACCACGTCGAAGTCCTCCTCGGCGTCGGTAGTTGCCGCAGCCCTCTGCGGACGACCGCGTGGTCGTCCGCAATCACGACGCGAATCGGCATCTGCTTCATCGTAATGCCGCCCGATCCCGTGACTCGAGATATGGGGCGAGGTACTTGGCCGCGATCTTCGCCCCTGACGACCGGGTGGTCTCAGTTGCCTCGGAGCTCGATCCGTGACCGCCTGTGATGTGGGCGCTCAGATACAACGGCCGTTGACCACCGACGAGCGTCCCGTGGATGACGGGTGAAACGGCTTCGGCTCGATCGGCGCGCCGGCAAACGCGGCGATCGCCTCAGCTGCCGTGTCCGCCTGCTGTGACGCGATACCGCCATGCTTGACGGCGAAGTCGGTTGCGTCGCCGGCCGCGTACACGCGCTCGAGACCGACAACCTTGCAGTGGGCGTCGATCGGGATGAAGCCGTTATGCGCGGTGAGCGGAACGCCCGGAACCGACGGGCCGAATAGCTGCGGTAGGGCGATCACTCGATTGACCTGCAGCCGCCGCGAGCCGGGATTGACTGACACGTCACCGGCAGCCGGCGTCTCGCAGTGGGCGGAGGGATGAACAGAATGCGGTTCTCCCCGAGCAATCGGCCGACCGCGGCGCTCGCTGCCAAGCCGAAGATCGCCAGCGGCCCATCCTCCGGTGTGGCGATTTGACCGACACATCGACGTTCATCTCATACGCACGGCGAGCGGTCATCAATGCAAGTTCATACAGCGGCAGCAGCAACGGCATCGGCGTCGAGCTGATGAACGCCAGCTTGTGAACGTAGCCGCCCTCGACGTCCTGAATGAGACCGTGAAGCTGCTCGTCGAGCTGGCTGTCGTCGAGTGTCAGCGCGTGCCTGAAGCGCAGCTTCAGGTCGCCCCCGGCGCGAGCAGGAGCGCGTCGTACTCGAGCTTCTCGCCCGCCTCGGTGTGCACCACGCGATCGTCGGGTCCAGCCACTTGAATGCGTCCCGAACCAAGTCGGCGCCGACATCGCGGCAGATCTCATCGAGCCGGTAGTGCTGCGCGGCGCGATAACCGAACGGCTCGCGGACCCTCATCGGGCGATACACGAACTCGGCCGCCGGGGCGAGCAGGTGGGGGCGACACGCTGCCCGCCAGCTCGCACAATGCGAGAACGGCCTCGAGGCCGGCGACGCCGCCACCTACGATCACGACTCTCAATGGGGTGTGGGTCTCGAATTCATGCCTCGAGCGTATGCCGCCATCTGCCCGGCGCCAGCCGGGTGGGGCCGAACCGCTACTTCGGAAAACTACGTAGTCGAGCCGCTCGAACGATCCAGCGGCCGGACACGGTCCAGGCCCGAATCCGCATCCAATGCGCCTTGCGTCCCAGCGCCCACGACTCGAGTCCCAGCCGTTGAGCGCCGAAGCTCGCTCGCGCCCGTGACCTCTTCGGCCATGCCGAGGATGATCACGCTCCATCCCGTGTGCGAGCCGGCGTCGATGCCGTCGATCTCGAAGGCCGCGTTGCCGTTGATCAGCATCCCGTCGAACTTCGAGCCATTCGCCGTTCTGAATGCCACCGACTGCGATCGCTCATCGAACACGTAGTTGACCGGACGGATGACCGGGGAGTTCATCGCGACCGCCAGTCGCCCGAAGTTGTGCGAGGCGAGCAGCTGCAGGCACTCCTCGCGCGAGAGCATGACCATTTCGCTCGTAGGCTCATCGGGAAGTAGCGCCAGTCGTTCTGCGATCGATTCGTGGGGAGCGTTGGAGAGCATGCCGCCAACGTACGCGCGCCGTTCGGGTGACAGCCGCAAACAGCCGCGCGACGGTTGCAGATTACCCGCACGGCTGATCAGGAAGGACGGATGGGGCGCGCCGGTCGAAGACCAAGATGGCCGCGTCACCCGAGTTTTCTTGCGTCCACCTCAGAGGAGGAACACCATGTCACGTAAGGTTTTCGACATTCTTGCCAGCAGCGCCGGCGTCGTTGTTGTCGTGGTCCTGCTGATCGCCGGAGGTCTGTTGACCTGGGGTCACAGCTTCGTCAACAGCAGCGTCCACAATCACTGGCTCAGCAGCAGATTTACTTCCCGGCCAAGGCGGCCTTCGAGCATCCCAAGGCGGGAACCGAGATCACCCCGTCAATGATCCCGTCGGTCTCGCAATTTGCCGGCCAGCAGCTCCTCACCGGTGAGCAGGCCAAGACCTACGCGGACAACTTCATCGCTGTCCATCTGTCAGAGATGCCGTACGGCGGCCTGTACTCCAAGCTCAGTGCCGCCTCGCTGGCCGACCCGACGAACACGAAACTGCAAGGGCTCGTGCAGACCTCATTCCGAGGCACCACCCTGCGCGGCCTCCTCCTCGAGGCATACGCGTTCTCGAAGATCGGCACGGTCATGCTGTGGGGTGCGATCGCATCGTTCGTCGCGGCGGCCTGCCTGTCGGTGCTCGTCGGCCTGGGCTTCTGGCACGCTCGTCGCACCGAAGTCGACGAGCGGATGCTCGCCCCGGAGACGGTCGCGGCCTCCTGACGGTCGGTCGGGCCGCACCCCCACCGAATAGACGACGCCCTCGCCGGTTTTTCCGGCGGGGGCGTCAATCATCGTGGATCGTGGATATAGAGCGAGAGCGCGATTAGAGCGATCCCTCGTCCAGCGCGGGCGGTGAACCCTCAAGGACCGGCGTCCGATGACGATCTACGCGGCTAACGACTCCGCGTCTACGTCTAGGGAAGGGATGGGGGCCATGCACTGGAGCATCTGAGAACTTTGATCCGCGCCGTGCGCTGCCGCTGCGCCTTCGCTCATCGAAACGGGAGCGGTAGGATCGCAGCCGTCCGCTAGTTCGGGGTGCTGTGGCCACCAAGTCCGTCCAAGTCTTCCGCGTTGCGGCCGTCGGCTTGCTGTCGGTTACGGTGGTTGGCGCGGCGTTGAGCTCACGCGCGGCCGATTGGCGGCCGTTGTGGCTGTTCGTTACGCTCGCGGTCCTCGGGGTGATAGGCGACCGGGTGCACGCCTATACCGGGCGCATGCGCCTGTCGGCGGGATTGACGATCGTCGCGCTGGCGATGGCGCTTCTCGGTCCAGCGCCGGCCGTGCTCATCTGCTTCATCTCGCGCATCTCCCAAGCGCTGCAGACCGATGGGCTTCGGTTGCGCGGGCGCCGGCTGGCGCTCGTGTGGAACCTCGGCATGTACATCGACGTGCTGTTGGGCAGCCTGGCGATCCAGGCCGCCGTCGATGCCGGCGTCGCTCGCGGGAGCGCCGCGTTTGCGCTTCTCGTCGCGGTGGTGGTGAGTGCGGCGAACGTGCTCAACTTCCTCCTCGCGGCGATCTGGATCCGCTTCCATGTCGGCACGCCACTCGGCGTGCAATTCCGCGAGAGCTTCGTCCCAGCACTGCCGTGGATCACGGCACCGAACATCCTGGCCGGCGCTCTGGCGACGCTCTACGTGCGAGAGGGCGGCGTTTCTCTGGTTCTCGTGCTCGCACTCCTCGGCGCGTTCTACGTGCTGATGGGGGAGCTCCTCAACTCCCAGCAGCGCCGGGAAGAATTAGAGAAGCGCACGCTCGAGCTCGCGTCGCTCCAGCTCGGCGTGCTCGTGACGATGGTCCGGACGCTGTCGCTCCGCGATCGCTATACGGCGCGGCACTCGGCTGCGGTCGCGCGCTACGCGTACGCCGTAGCGAAAGCCGCGGACTGTTCGGAGGACGAGCTTCGAATCGTTCACACCGCCGGCCTGCTTCACGACATCGGCAAGTTCGCGTTCCCGGATCGCATCCTCATGGCTGATCGGCCTTTGAGCGAGGCCGATCTCCAGATCGTCCGCCAGCACCCGGTCAACGGCGCGGAGCTCGTACGCCGGATCGAGGGCTACGAGAAGATCGCGGCGGTCATCCTGGCCCACCACGAACGAGTCGACGGAACCGGCTATCCGAATGGATTGCAGGCGGACGAGATCCCAGCTCTTGCGAGGATCATTTCCGTTGCCGATACATATGACGTGCTCACTGCGCGCGACACGTATCGCCCACCGATCTCGAGCCCCGAGGCGATCGCGGAGTTGCGCCACGTCGCTGGAAGCCAGCTCGACGCCCGCTTCGTCGAGTTGTTCATCGAGATTCTCGAACGCGAGGGGATTGGCTTCACCCACACCGAGGACGCTGACTTCGAAAAGGAGCTCGCGCTCGAGGAGCGCATCCGGGAGCTCGCGAGGCCTCAGGTAGCCGTCGGGGGCGGATGATCCGTGGCCGGGATCCGGGACACCTGGCGGATCGCCGAGTTTCGTGCGCTGCTGATCTCGTACGTGATCAACCGGGCGGGCGACGTGTTCGGCGCACTGGCGCTGGCCGTCGTGGTTCTCGGCACGACTAGGTCGGCGATTGCGGTCGCCGCTCTGTTCCTGGGAACACAGTTCCTGCCGGGTCTCGTCGGCCCGATCCTGGTCGGCCGCATCGGCGCGATTCCGTCGGGTCGGATCCTGCCCGTGTGCTACCTCGTCGAGGCATTTCTCTTCCTCGTCTTGGCCGCGGTATCGCGGCACGTTGGAGTCGCGCTGATCGTCTCGCTGGCATTCGTCGATGGGACGCTCGCGTTTGCGGCGCGCTCCGTGACCCGGGCGACGACCGCCTCGACGCTGATCCCACACGACCTCATGCCTGAGGGGAAGGCCGCGTTCAATGTCGCCCTCGGCGCTGCGACGGTAGCCGGCCCGGTCTTGGGCGGTGTGGTGCTCGCGTTCCTCGGTCCCGTCACGGCTTTGGCGGTCGACGGCGTGTCGTTCCTCGTTGCGGCGATCCTGATCGCCGCCACCCCGGGGTTACGCGCTCGGCGTGACGCAGACGACGTGGGGACGCCGCGCTCGCGCAACCTGCGCGCGGGCGCCCGCTACATCGCCGGCCACGCCACGCTCCGCGTACTGATATTCGGAGAAGGAATCGCGTTCGTGTTCTTCTATCTCGTCGTCCCCGTGACCGTCGTCTATGCGACGCGCTCGCTCCACGCGGGTCCGGCGGGATACGCCGCGATTCTCGCGAGTTGGGGTGTGGGCGCGGTGATCGGCTCGACCGTGCACATCCGTCTCGCCCGCCGCATCGGTCACGCGACCATTCTGCTCTCCACCGCGGCCGTCGCGGTCGCCTACCTGGGCACCGCGCTGGCGCCGACCTTGCTTGTCGCGTGCGCCGCGAGCGTGATCGGCGGAGTCGGCAACGGCACGCAGTGGGCCTCGGTCGAGACCGCGGTGCACCAGCTCGTCGAGGAGCACTTCCGCCTTCGGGTCGCGGCCATGCTCGAGTCGATGGCCGCCTTGGCCCCGGGGGTCGGGATCATCCTTGGCGGCTCACTCGCGGCGCTGTTCTCACCGCGTGCCGCGTATCTCGCGGCCGGACTCGGACTCGTCGCGCTGATAACCGCGGCGGTGCTCAGTCGCGTCGTCGCCACCGATTCCGGGCAGATCGCGGCGGCAGATCTCGGCGGCGCGTAGAACCGTCCGGACGTACCGGCCGCATAATCGCCCGCCGCAAGCCACAGACCATGGCGATGGGAGATGGTCCCTGGGAGTAGCCCGGCTTCCTCCCGAACCGCACGCAGCGGAGCCGCATAGAATCGGTCCGGAGTCGCCGAAGCCCGAGGACCTTCACCATGCACAGGCGCACATTGACTGTGGCTGCCACCGCCTCCGTTCTGATGGTTGGCTTGGCGACCGCGACTGTCGGCCAAGCGTCTCCGCCGTCGCGCCTTGTCCATGCTTATGGCCAACGTGTCGCGGTGGAGTCCGCCACCCGCCCAGCCCGCCCCGACCAGGCCGACTGGGAGCAGATCCAGGCGGCCGCCCGGATGCGCCGCATCGGGCTCGCGCGCCATCGCACCGCCCATTTCCGAGCCTATGCCGGGCTTCTGGGACTGAGTGAGCTCGCCACCATTCATCCCCTTGCGGCCGGCCCGTGCCGCAGAGCGCTGACGTACCTGTACGGAAATCTGCTCGACCTGAGGGACGCCCAGCCGGGCGAGAACTGGACGCCGCTACGCCGACTCGTCGCCACGGAGCCGTCGATCCGCGCGTGCGCCCCGCGACGCTCCAAACAGCAGCACACCTGACCTTGGCGCAAGGGACCGACCCCCCTGGCGCGATCGCTGACCGGGCATACGGCGCGTTGCTGGGCACGTTCGTCGGCGATGCGCTCGGAATGCCCTTCGAGGGCGCAACGCACCGGGCCATCCCGTCCAACGTCGAAATGGTGGAGGCGCGGCGGGGGCGGGGCACCTACACCGACGACACGCAGATGATGATCGCGCTGGCGGAGTCGCTGATCGAGCGGGGTCGGGTCGAGGAGGAGCATCTCTCGCGCGCATTCCAGGCGGCGTATGACCCGACCCGCGGTTATGGCCGCGGGACCCGTGCCGTGCTCGAGCTGTGGCGCAACAGTGTCCCGGTCGCCGAGGCCGCGAAGCAGGTGTTCGCCGGGCAAGGCTCCCGCGGAAACGGCGCGGCGATGCGGGTCGCGCCCGTCGCGGTCCGCTTCCACCGGGACCCCGAGCGTCTGCTGGCGGAGGCTGTGCGTAGCGCGCGCGTGACCCACGCACACCCGGTCGGGGTCGACGGAGCGATGGTCCAAGCCGCCGCGATCGGTGCAGCATTCCGCGATGAGGACGTTCTCGCTGTGGCCTGCGCGGCCGCCAGGACCGAGGAGCTGCGAGTCGGGCTAGCCGACGTCGGTGCGCTGCTCGGCGAACCCAGGGATCGAGCAGAGTTGCACGCTCGGCTGCGGACCTCCTCCGACGCAGCGGGGTCAGTCTGCGCGGCGATCTACTCGGCTCTCGCGCACCCGACATTCCACGCGGCAGTCAGCTTCGCGGTGAGCCTCGGCGGCGATACCGACACGGTCGCCGCGATGACCGGAGCGATCAGCGGAGCCCGCCTGGGAGCGAACTCGATCCCGCCACATTGGGTTGATGCGCTCGAGGACGGCGACCGCGGGCGGGCTCACGTTGAACAGCTGGCGACGCGTCTGACGGCGATCGTGACCGAATAACGCGCGTCACCTCACGGGATGAGCAGCGTCTTGCCGATCGTGGCTCGAGCCTCGATCGCGCGATGCGCGTCGGCGGCATTTGCGAGTGGATGCTTCTGGCCGATCACGGCACGGAGATCACCCGCGGCAGCGCTGGATAGGGCCCGGGCGGTGAGCCCGGTCAGCTCATGCGCGTCGGCGACAGCCCCGCGCAATCGTGTGACGCCGCGGTCGGTCAGTTCTTCGTCGGTGACCGCCGCGAAGCTGCCGGAGGCCATTCCGAACGAGCACAGGCGTCCGCCGCGGCCGAGCAGAAGGCAGGCATCGCGGCCGATCGAGCCGCCGACGCCGTCGAATACGACGTCCACCGCGCGGCCGTGCACGGCAAAGCCAAGTTCTGCGGTCCAGGAGGGTTGGCGATAGTCGACCGCGATGTCGGCTCCCAGCGCGCGAGCAACCTCAAGCTTCTCCTCCCCTCCGGCGGCGCCGACGACGCGGGCCCCGGCGCGCTTGGCGAGCTGCACCAACAGGGATCCGACGCCGCCCGCGGCCGCCTCGACGAGCACGGTGTCACCGGGTCGGATCCTCGCCCGGTCGATCAGCCCGACCGCAGTGCGACCATCAGCCAGCAACGCGACGGCATCGCTCATCGCGACTTCTGCCGGAATCGAGATGACCGCCGCCGCCGGGACCGACGCCAGCTGAGCATATCCGCCGGTCCCGCCGGTGGTCGCCAACACGCGGGCTCCAGCCAAGTCACTGTCGAGCTGGGCACCGACAGCGGCGACCGTCCCGCCGACGCCGTTACCCAGAATCGCGGGCAGCTGCGGCAGCATCGAGGGACGCGGAGCGCGCCCCGATCTGATCTGCGTCTCGACGAACGTAACGTTGGAGAACTCGACCTCGATCAGCACATCGCCTCGTCCGAGCTTCGGATCCCCAACCTCGCGCAGTTCGAGCACCTCGGGCGGCCCGAACCCCTCGATCACAACCGCCTGCACGTCTGACCTCCGAGCCCGGACACGGTCGCGATCCTGCCGTGATGGACGGCCAGCCACAATCGGCAATTGGTCGTAGGACCGGACCGGGCAAAGAATTCCGACCGGCTGTCGTATCCGGGTCGTCGCCGATCGTCTCTTAGGTGGAGGCTCATACGACCGTTCCAAAGGAGAGCTTCTCAGTGAAATACGTCTTACTTTTCGTCGAGACGGAGCAGTTCGAGAAGGATTTCGAGGCGATGAGCCAGGCCGACCGTGACCGAGCCGTCGAGCTGGTCTACAAGTGGATGGCCGACCATGCCGACAAGATCCGCGGCGGCAGCAAGCTGCAGCCGGCCACCACCGCCACCACGGTCCGTCTGGACGCCGGCAGCGAGCCGCTCATCACCGACGGCCCGTTCGTCGAAGGCAAAGAGGTCGTGAGCGGCTACACGGAGGTCGAGGCGGACGACCTCGACTTGGTGCTGAAGATGGTCAGCACCTGGCCCGGCTGTCCTATCGTGGAGATACGTCCAATCATGGAGATCGGTCGCGCGGAGTCATCACCTTGACCGTCGTCAAGATGGATCGGACTGCCTCGGATCGCGAGCTTGAGCAGATCGTCCGGGAGCACACGGGCCGGTTGGCGATGGCGCTGGTGCGGATCACCGGTGACTTCGCGATGGCCGAGGACCTCGTCCAGGATGCCGTACTGGCTGCCCTGCACCGGTGGCCGATCGAGGGCGTCCCAGACCGGCCGGATGCCTGGCTGTTCACGGTCGCGCGCAACCGTGGCCTCGACCTCCTTCGCCGCCAGAGCAATTACCGCGCGAAGCTCGAGGGACTCCAGTGGCCCGTCCAGCCCGCGAGCGATGACCGGCTTGGGCTCATTTTCACGTGCTGCCACCCGGCGCTCTCCCGGTCGGCCCAGATCGCTCTAACCCTCCGCGTGGTCTGCGGGCTTACCACGGCGCAGATCGCTCGCGCCTTTCTTGTGAGCGAGTCAACCGTGGCCCAGCGCATCACGCGCGCGAAACGAAAGATCACCGAGGCCCATATCCCGTACCGCGTCCCCGATCCGGACGAGCTCGGAGCCCGCTTGCGCGAGGTGCTTGCGGTCATCTATCTGCTCCTGAACGAGGGGTACCTCTCGACCGCTGAGCGCGGTCAGTCACGAGATCTGGTCGAGGACGCCGAATGGCTGGCAGCCGAGCTCCATAATCTGATGCCAACGGAGCCCGAGGCTGCCGGCCTGCTGGCACTGATTCGATTTCACCGAGCCCGCGCCGACGCCAGATTCGACCCCGACGAAAACCTCGTGCTGCTCGCGCATCAGGATCGCTCGACCTGGGACCACGAGGCCATCGCCGCCGCCTCTCGATTGCTCCACTCGGCGGCGAAGCGCCACCAGCCAGGGCCCTACCAGCTCCAGGCGGCGATCGTCGCCTGCCACGCCGAGGCTGCCGACTGGGCCGATACCGACTGGGAACAGATCGTGCTGCTCTACGACATGCTGCTCCGCCTGGCGCCGTCGCCGCTCACCCAGCTCCACCGGTCCATCGCCCGGCGCTACACCGCCGGGCCAGAGGCCGCCCTCGTCGAGGTCGACGCACTCGCCGGGGCGCTCGGCCGGTACCACCTTTACCACGCGACCTGCGGCGACCTCCTTCAGAGCTTGGGCCGTGTGGATGAGGCGTACGCAGCTAACCGACGCGCGCTCGAGCTCACGGCTAACCCCGCTGAGCAAGCCGTGCTCCGAGGAAGGATCGACTGGGGCAACCGTGTCGACTGAAGACAAGAAGCGATCCATCCACCGTCTCCTGGTGAACCGGATCCTGCAAGGACCCGGCCGAGCGCCGGCGGATCAGCGCGCCAGTGCGTTCGACAACGCCAGACTTCCCGAACCCGTCCGCATGCTGGTCGACAAGGTTGCCGTCAAGTCCGCGCAGGTGACCGACGCGGACTTTGCCACGGCGAGCGAAGCGGGCTTCACCGATGACCAGCTGTTCGAGCTCGTGATCTGCGCGGCCGTCGGCGAGTCGACTCGGCAGTACGAAGCGGGCCTGGCCGCTGTGGTCGAGGCGACCGCCGACACGGGGGCCGGATAGTGCGGCCGCCCGTCCTCGAACACGGTTACGGCGTCGGACCGAAGCTGCTCTTCAGGCTGGTTCGGCTGGTGTCGGGTCGGCCGGTCCCGGATGCGGCCAAGATCACCTTTTACCGCGCCGATTTCTACGGCACTCACATCAAGGATTTCACCCAGGAGGCAATGCGCGGCCGCTCGACATGGTCGGTGGGCGACCGAGAGCTGATCGCAGCGTATGTGTCAAAAATCAACGAGTGCCCATTCTGCGTGGGCGCGCACAGCGCGACCGCATCGCGGGCCTATCAGGATGCGGAAAAGGTGGCAGCGGTACTCACTGATCTCGACTCCGCCCCGATCGAGCAGGGGCTCCGAGCAACGCTCGAGATGCTCGGCAAGCTGACTAGCGACGGAACGCTGAGTGCCGACGACATCCGTGCCGTGCTCTCCGCCGGTGTCTCGAAGCAGCAGATCGAGGACGCGCTCGCCATCGGGTTCGCCTTCAACACGACCGACCGCCTCGCCAACGCGTTTGCCTTCGACGTGCTCAGTCAGGAAGGCTTCGACGCGGGCGCGAAATATCTCCTCAAGCGCGGCTACCGATAGTGAGCCCGCTTGAATAGTCTCTATATGCCCGGAGTTAGCTCGAACGGCGGATCGGGCATCGGGTCCGGCCGGTAGCGGTTGGACATGGTGCCCTCGCGGATGTCGGCCAGGGTTGCGCCGGCGGCGCGCTGGAATCGATCTCCAGGATTACGTCGCCGTCGCCCCCTACCACACGTAGCTATCCGACGCCAGGATCTCCGGCTCGATCTAGCCCCTACGACCACCACATCACACTCCCTCGGCTCTGTCATCGACGGCACCATACGGACAAACCGCGAGGGACAGCCAGCGTCCCGACGAATCCCACGGCACCAAGACGAAGCGATACGCTCGCCTCGAGCACCGCGGCCGACGCGGCGAATTCGGACCGGGGCAGCCAGACGCAGCCACCAACAAACGACAGACCCCCTGACCCGTATCGGGTGCGGGCTAAGCACCTGCTGAAGGTCCGCAGCCTTTGGGCGATTCCCGCAATCGTCAGCTCGATCCTCATCCTGCTAATCACGCTGTTCTACATCGGCTCCGTCGTCAACCCGGTCGCTCATCTGCGCGGCCTGCCCGTATCGATCGTCAACGACGATGCCGGCGCGACGATCGGTGCGGAGCACGTGAACTTCGGCACCCGCTTGCAGGCGGGGCTGACCGGCTCGCGCACGGTCTCTACGCTGCTGGACCTCAGGCCGGAGGCACTGGCCGCGGCGGAGCACCGGATGAATCACAACGGTGCGTACGCCGCGCTGGTGATCCCGCGCAGCTTCACCACATCGTTGCTGTCGCTGACCGGAGTGCAGCTACCCCCGGGAGCATTGGCCGGCAAGCCCACTGTTCAACTGCTTACGAATCAGCGGGCCGGCACCGTCGGCACCGGACTCGCCAGCGGCGTCCTCGCGCCCGCGGTCGCCGAGGCATCCCGCGTGATTGGACGCCAACTCGTCGCCTCGACGAGGGCGGCGTCTGCCGCCGGATCGGCCGCCGCGGCCGAGCTAGCGGATCCGGTGAGCCTCCAAGCCGCCGACTACCGGCCGCTGCCCTCACACTCCGCGCTCGGGCTGAGCGCCTTCTACGTCGCGCTGCTGGCGCTGATGTGCGGCTTCCTGGCCGCGACGATCATCAACGCCACGGTCGACGCCGCGACGGGCTACGCCACTACCGACATCGGTCCCAGATGGAGCCAGCGAGCACCCCTGCCGATCAACCGCTGGCAGACGCTCGTAACCAAATGGGCGCTGGCGCTCGCCCTCACCGGACTCCTGACCGGTCTGATGCTCGTCCTCGCCATCGGTGTCCTCAGCATGAGCGCCCCTGACGCCGGTCTCCTGTGGCTCTTCACCTGGCTCTGCGCGGCAAGCGTGGCGGCCGGCACGCTGGTCTTGTTCGCCATCCTCGGAACCCAAGGGCAGCTCATCGCCCTGCTCCTGTTCGTCTACCTCGGCCTCGCCTCCGCCGGCGGAACAGTCCCGATCCAGGCACTCCCCGGTCCTCTCAAGCTCGTCAGCGAGATCGAACCGCTACGCCAGATACTCGCCGGCACGCGCTCCATCCTGTACTTCAACGCCGCCGGCGACGCCGGCCTCACCCGAGGATTCATCGCCGCGACGGCCGGGCTGATCTTCTGGGTCGCGCTCGGCGTCGTCGTGGTGAGGTGGTATGACCGCAAAGGACTCCACCGCCTGCGCCCGGACCTGCTCGCGTACGTGCAGGAATCAATCAGCACGTACCGCGCCCGCGTGGAAGCACAATCCACGGCTCCGGTCGAAAACGAGCAGGCTCGCGAAGCCGACGGTGCGGCCCCTACGGGGGAGGTCGGAGCCGCTCAGGGGAGCCCTGGATCTGACGCCTGATCCTGGCAGGGGCTCGCCGCGGTCGCTTCAGGCCCTCAGCAGACCTTGAACGTGACGGCCAGCGTATTGTTGACCGTCTTCTTAGCCTTGTGACCGTGCTTGATGACGGTCTCGACGTACGAGAGTGTCACCTTGAGGGTGTGCTGCCCGGACTTGAGTCCGGTCAGCTTCAGCTTCAGCTTCGGTGAGGCGCCAGATAGCCGTGGCCGGCGTGCACCGCGACCATCTTATGTCGCACGAAACCGCTCACGACCACGGGGATCGATCGATGAGTTGTGAGGCTCCGGGTGGTCCAATGTTTCGCCGGCGGCCTCGGCTGGACCGGCGCGGCGCCCGTCGGGATCTGGAACGAGAGGAGCATTTCATGGGCATCAGCCTTTTGGGGGAGTCAGAGGAGTACCGGACGGCACGCGATCGCTTGCTGGAGCGAGAGATCGAGCTACGCCGCGCGATGGAGGCTGTCGCTGCCGCCAGGCGCGACCTTCCGCCCGGTGGTCCGGTGAGGCTTGACTATGTATTCGAGGGAGCCGGAACGGACGGAGCCCTCACCCAGGTCCGGCTCTCCGAGCTGTTTGAGCCCGGCAAAGACTCGCTCGTGGTCTACAGCTTTATGTTTCCGCGCGACCCCGGCGATGACACGCCGGGACCGCGCGACGGCGACACGGCGCTGCTGCCCCTCGCCGAAGGGCCGTGCCCCTCGTGCGCCGCCTTTCTGGACCAGCTCGACGGGGCGGCCGAGCATGCGAGCCAGCACATCAACCTGGCGGTGGTCGCGAAGGCGCCGCTCCCGCGGGTTCTGGCGTTCGCTCGTGAACGGGGATGGCGTCGGCTGCGGCTTCTCTCGTCCGCCGCCAACACCTATAACGCGGATTACTTCGCCGAGACACCCGACGGGACCCAGCGGCCGATGCTGACCGTGTTTCATCGGCGCGCCCATGGGATCCGGCACTTCTGGAGCTCGGAGCTGTTTTATGCGCCGCCCGATCCGGGGCAGGACCCACGGCACGTCGGCACGCTCGAGCCGCTGTGGAATCTGTTCGATCTCACCCCGGAGGGTCGTCCGATCGGATGGACTGAGCAGTTCAGCTACGGGCAATCGGTTTGACGATCACGGAGCCGCCTGATCGGCGCGCGCGTTGAACCCGCCGATTGATTGGGTGACGAAGACGCGGTGCTCTACTGTCGCTCGCGATCATGCTCGAACTCGATCACGTCTTTTGCATCGTGGGCGATCCCGGTACGGCAGCGCGGCGCCTTGAAGATGACGGGTGGGCGCTCGACGCGGGACAGGCGCACCGCGGGCAGGGGACGCGAAACCGGCGGCTGGTGTGGCCGGGGCTGTTCTTCGAGTTGATGTGGGTGACCGATGTGGCCGAGGCACGCTCCAATCCGCTGCGGCTGGATCGTCGCGTCGACACGACTACGACGGGTGCCAGCCCGCTCGGTCTTGGGTTCCGCGGCCTGATCGACCGAGCGGACAGCGACGAGTTTTGGCTGTACGACGCGCTCGGGCCGCGCATCTGGATTCATCGCGACAACGAGCGATTCCCGGAACGGCCGCTTGTCTTTGTGCTGGAGATGACGGGGGACGAAATGAGTCAGCGCCGCCGACGAGCGGCTGGGACCGCTCATCGTCAGCCGGGCGAACTCCGCGAGATCCACATCCAGGGTCCGTCCGCCCCGTCATTGCCGCGGTTTGCCGGACCGCCGATCGTGTACCTGCCTGGTCCCCACCTGCTTGAGTTGGTCATCGGTGACCAAGGCCGTCCGCAGGTGGTGAGCCAGGCGGTAACGATCGCGTGGTAGTGCTCGTAGGAGCGGGCGCCTACCCGCCCGCCGGAAGACAAAATAAGAGACCGGTACCGACAGGGAGAAAGAAACCGAGATGAAGACGATCGGCACTGAGGAGCACTTCGTCACCGACGAGGCCGTCGCGGCTTGGAACCGGCTCGACCCAGATGCGCGCGAGGACACGCGGGCCGGCGTACCTCCGGGGGAGGTGGGGGAGCGGCTGCGTGAGGTCGGTGAACGTCGGATCGCGGCGATGGACGAGGCCGGACTTGATGTCCAGGTGATCTCGCTCACCTCGCCGGGCCTGCACAACCTTCCCGCGGACGAGGCCACCCGCCTGCAGGTCGAGACGAACGACAGCATCGCCGAGCTCGTGGCCTCGCACCCGGACCGGTTCCAGGGGTTCGCCACGCTGGCCATGCCCGCGCCCGCCGCAGCCGCGGAGGAGCTCGAGCGGGCGGTCACGAAGCTCGGACTCCAGGGCGCGCTCTTATTCGGCCGCACCGGTGATCGCAACCTCGATCACCCCGATAACTGGCCGGTCTTCGAGGCTGCTGCGTCGCTCCGCGCGCCGCTGTACATCCACCCGCAGATTCCGCAGCCCCCGGTTCGGGCCGCGCTCTACGGGGGGTTCGACGAGGCCATAGATAACGCGTTCGCCACGTTCGGGATCGGGTGGCATTACGAGTCGGGTGTGCAATTTCTGCGGCTCGCGCTCGCCGGTGTGTTCGACCGCTTCCCCGACCTCCAGGTCCTCCTCGGTCACTGGGGCGAGGTGGTCCTGTTCTATCTCGACCGTGCCGACGGGCTGGCCATGCAGGCCAAGCTGCCGCAAACGTTCACCGAGTACGCCCGCCGAAACGCCTACATCACGGCCGGCGGCGTGTACAGCCGGCGCTATCTGCGGTGGTCGGTCGAGGTGGTCGGCGTGGAGCGCGTTTTGTTCGCAACCGACTACCCGTACCGTCCTGGCCCCGAAGGTGGGGTCGAGCACTTTCTTCAGGCCGCGGGGCTCGACCAGGCCGACCAGGAGCGGGTCGCCGCCGGCAACTGGGACGCGCTCGCGGCCGGCATCCGGCGCTGACCACCGCCGCTCCAACCAAGGCCGCGGCGGTCGATTGGCGCATGTGGCCGCTGCTCGTGGCCAGGGCCGTGATCGCCACGACGAGCGGGAGCTGGGCCGAACTCAGCAGAGCAAGCGCGCGTCGTTCGTTTCGGTCGAGGACGTTTCGGTAGAGGACCAGAGCCGGTGTCCCTCGGACCACGAGAAACAGGAAGAAGAACAGGACGATCTTGGCCACGCCTCCGGGGCGGGCGAACAGTGCCTTCACGTCGAGCTTCATGCCGCTGGCGATGAAGCGGTCCGATCAGGATCCCGAACACCAGCTCGAGCACGACCGCGGGGACGGCGACGGAACCGAACCTGACCACGGCGGCAATCGCGACCGCGGAGGCGGCCATGATCGCCACGAACGGGTCAGGCGAATCGTGATCGTACCGGCGAACATCAGGCGATCGCCCCCGGCAGTCACGACGGAGGATGTGTCCTTCCACGGTCCCGGTCGGCCCTCGGTTCAACGGGTCGCCTGCCTCCGACATTGATCCGCCACCGCCGCGGTTGGCCCTCGCTACGTACGTGTCAACTGGCTATCACCGATCCGTACACCGTGCAGACGTTCTGTTTCGAAAGGGTTGTGCTGTTATCAAATGCGTAATTGACGGTCACGACCTTCCCGTTCGACGTTTCGAACAGCACGGTTCCCGTCGCGTCGAAATCGCCGCTATTGGTCGATAGCGGCACACCCTTGCTCGCTTTAGTGAACGAGCTGTTCTTCACGACGTGCAACCGACCGAGGCCGTCGAAGATCCGGCCGAACAGATCGGCGCTGCTCGCGGATGAGAACGCGAAGATCACAGGCTTCCCGGTTGAATCGCACCGCGCATTGATCAGCAGCGAGTTCACGTTCACCAACGTGGTCGTGCTCGAGTTCGGTTTTCCTACGAACGAGAACGTCTTGGCCACGGCATTGGCCGTGACATTCGCGCTCGAGGTCCCGGTCAGCAGCGCAACGACCGCCACAATCGAGACGATCAACGCGGCGCACCCGCTGGCGCTCGTCTTCCGCTTCATCGATCCACCCTCTCCCGTGGCTCTGCCACGATTCTGCTCGGCGCCCTCCGAATCCCGATACTAACCTCGCCGGCACGCCGGCTGGGCGAAGTCGTCGGCAGGTCGATAAGCCGAAAAACGATGTGATGGCTATCGATCGGGAATGCCGCCGCCGAGCCTGCGGCGATGGCCGCCGCGCAGGGTCTCGACGCGCCGGCGTTGAAGCGCTCGCCCCGCCGAGCCATGCGGCCGAACGGGCAGGTCAGTCGCGCGCCACCGGCTGGATCTCGCGTCCGCCGCGAAGGTAGTACAGCGTGGCCAGGAGCTCCGAAATATGGACGTCGCGGTTGAGGAGCGGGCTCTCGCACCCGTCGGTGAGGAGCCCGTGGATGGCGGAAACCCAGGAGGGGTCGAGATCGTCGGCATGCTCGAGCACCGACGCGATCTCGAGCAGCTCGTGTCTCACGGCAGCGACCCGATCCACCAGTACGATCGTTCGTCGCGATTCGGTTGAGTCGTAGGTCGCCGCTCGGCGCAGGCTTGCAACGAGGCGTCGCCGGTTACGCCCGCTGAGCAGCCGGCTTTCCTTACGCTCTGTTACGTATGCGCGCCAGCGGGCGACGGCCCCCTGTGGCGGGTGCTCCATGCTCGGCGAGTTCCGCATGGTTGGGTGAGCCCGCTCGAGTTCATCTGATACGCGGGTGCTCGTAACTCAGGTCGGCACGAATTGGGAAGCCGTGATTGCTACAGAGCTCGGCTGGATCTAGGGCCGCGCCCGGACAACAGCCGGCCGTCATACCGGCTGGCACTGAAGACATATCGCGGAGGTCTTTCACATCCAGCCCGCCGCGACCTACCGTGGCCACAGATGACGCCAACGCGATCAACCAACGGGAGGACGGCGATGCTCGCGCTGCTGCCAACTGACCGTTCAGATCCACTGGTGAAGCTCGGCGAGGCACACGAGCCGCCGACCGCTCCCGACGAGGCGCTGATCCAAGTCGAGGCGTTCTCGATCAACCGCGGCGAGACGTTCCTGCTCGAACGTCCGCGCGATGGTTGGAGACCCGGTAGAGACATATCCGGTCGCGTCATCCGCGCGGCCGCCCTCGGCAGCGGGCCAGCGTCCGGCGAGCGGGTCGTGGGCCATCCGCAACAGGCCGGCTGGGCACAGCTCGCGGCCGTTCCGTACACCGCCCTCGCCATCCTGCCTGACTCGGTCGATGTGGTGAGGGCTGCCGCCCTTCCCCTCGCCGGGCTCACCGCGCTACGCCTCCTGCGAGCAAGCGGCGCCGTCGCCGGGCTGCGCGTCCTGCTCACCGGGGCGTCTGGGGGCGTCCCCCACTACGTGACGGAGCTCGCATCCGCCGCTGGCGCGTCGGTCACGGCGGTGAGCGCATCATCCCAGCGCGCTGAACGCCTCCTCGCCTTGGGGGCGGCGGACGTCGTGCAGATCCTCGACGACGCTCGCGGCCCGTACGACGTCGCCTTCGAGTCGGTCGGCGGTAGTTCGCTCCCGCAGGCGCTGAAGCTGCTGGCCAAGGGTGGTCGCTTGATCTGGCTCGGCGACCCTCGTTCGCCTGGTCGCGAGCGGCCGCCTGCACCCGGAGATCGGGATCGTCGCGGATTGGACACAAACCGCGTCGGTCCTCCAAGAACTGCGCGAGCGTCGGATCCGCGGCAATGCGGTGCTCCGCGTCGACCACAAGAACCAGTCACCAACAGACAGACCAGGAGATGAGAAATGACAGGAACTGTCGACAGCAAGACGGTTGCTCAGCGGTACGTGTCAGCGGCCGAGGCAGGCGAAGAGCATGCGATCCGCGATCTGTTCGCGCAAGACGCGACGTGGACGCTGGCGGGAGAGTTGCCGATCTCTGGCGTCTGGAAAGGACGCGACGCGATCGTCGACGAGTTCCTCGCTACCGCGATGTCCTACTACGAGCCAGGCTCGGTCAGTCTCGAGATCACCGGAATGATCGCTGAGCGCGATCATGTCGTCATGCAGTGGACCAGCCGAGCGCGAACGCGCAACGGTCGGCCATACGAGAACGGCTGCATCGGCGTATTCACCATCCGCGACGGACAGATCCAAGAAGTGCGTGAGTACATGGACACGCTGTACGCCCATGAGGTCGCGTTCTCGGACTATGACGCCCGGCGCTCCGCCGTCGCAGGAGGTGACTGATCATGCGCATCTTCCTCGCGGGGGCGAGCGGCGTGATTGGCGTCCGGCTGCTACCGCTGCTGGTGGCGGCCGGGCACGAGGTCGCTGGGATGACTCGCTCGCCGGGAAAGCTCGATGGGTTGAAGGCGCTGGGCGCCGAACCGATCCTGTGCGACGTGTACGACGCCGACGCGCTGCGGGCCGCCGTGGTCCGGTTCCGGCCGGACGCGGTGATGCATCAGCTCACTGATCTCCCGGATGACGCGGCGAACCTCCCCGAGTCCGGCGCGCGCAACGACCGGATGCGACGCGAGGGAACACGGAATCTGCTCGCCGCTGCCGCGTCCGCGGGGTCGGAGCGGATCCTCGCGCAGAGCATCGCGTGGGAGCAGTCCGGGGATCGTGGTGTGAGCACCCGTGAGTTCGAGAACTCCGTGCTGAACGTCGGCGGCGTCGTAATCCGCTACGGACAGCTGTACGGCCCGGGAACGTACTACGAGACCGACAAGCCGTCGCCGCCCCGGATTCAAATCGACGAGGCGGCAAGGCGGACCGTCCCGATCCTCGCCGCACCCTCGGGCATCGTGGCAGTGGTCGAGTAAAAGCTCGCCGACAAGCCGCCATCACCGCTCATCGAACACGGAGGAACGGCACATGCACACCCGCGACGCGATGCCCGACACCGCATCGGGCGCACGGGCGACTGGCGGCCCGATGCGTCTGCTGGTGACGGGCGGAACCGGAGTCCTCGGCCGAGCGCTCGTTCCGCTCGCGCGTGCCGCGGGGCACCAGTTGCACGCGCCGACCAGAGACCAGCTGGACCTGTTCGACCCTGCCGCTGTCGCACAGGCCACATATGGCGTCGACGCCGTGCTCCACTTGGCCACTCGGATCCAGCCGCTCGAGCAGCTCAGCAACCCGGAGGCGTGGCGCGATAACGACCGCCTTCGCGCGGACGCCTCGAGAATTCTGGTGGACGCCGCGCTCGCCGCCGACGTCGCCGTTTACGTCCAACCCACCGTCACGTTCGTCTACCCCGACGAGGGTCCCGTCTCCGAAGACACCCCGATCAGCGATGTCCCGGCCATCCTCCGATCCGCGCTGACCGCCGAGCGAGAGGCCGGCCGGTTCGCGCAGAGCGGCCGCCGGGGAATCGTTCTCCGCCTCGGACTCCTCGACGGGCCAGGCACCGGACACGACCTGCCCGTGCAGTCGCTCGGCGCCACCCTCCACATCGTCGACGCGGCCCGGGCGTTGCTCGCGGGCCTCACTTTGCCGAGCGGGATCTACAACGCCTGCCGCGACGGCGAGCGCGTTTCCAACTGCCGCCTCGCGAGCGCTGCCGACTGGCACCCCGAGCACTAACAAGCGACCGCCCCCGAAGCCGATACGCTGGGATCAGTGGAAGCCGGTGGGGGTCTTTGATGCTGAGTTGGGCTGCAGGCGGACGTCGACGTGGTGGGAGGAGTCAGTCGAGATTCGTGGCGTTGCTGGTCTCGTGCTCGGTGGCCGTGGTGGTCGTCTGCGCATGCGCCGTGGCTTCGGGGTCGGTTCTGCGCGCGAGCGCGGTTAGCTACTACCGCCTTGTCCAGTATCCCGGTGCTGGTTTTGGCGGGTTCTACGCGCAGATCGCGCAGGCGCATCGGACGATCGATATGGAGATGTACGAGCTCGAGGACCGCACCGCAGAGCAGGATCTGGTCGCAGCCGCCGCCCGCGGCGTCACGGTGCGCGTGTTGCTCGACAAGGACTTCAGTGGCGCCGAGGCGAACGGCGGCGCCGCCGACTACCTCGTCGCGAACGGTGTCGAGGTCAAATGGGCACTGCCGGGGTACATCTTCCACATCAAAGCAACGACCTTTGACAGCCGGACCTCGGACATCTCGACCGCGAACTTGGTCTCGAAGTACTACCGCACCACCCGTGATGCCGAGATCATTGACAGCGACCCTGCCCAGGTGCGCGCGATCGAGCGCACGTTTTCGAACGATTGGACGGCCGGTGCAGGCGGGAGCCCGAGAGCCCAAACGGTCCAATCACCGGGGCTCATCTGGTCACCGAACACGGGCTCGGGCACGGCCGAGACCGCGCTGGTCAAGCAGATCACATCGGCGCGTAACACGGTCGACTTCGAATCCGAAGAGCTGTCTGACCCCGCGATCTACCAAGCGCTCGCCGCGGACGCCCGCAGGGGCGTGCGATGCCGGGTCGTGATGACACGCTCATCCGAGTGGGACTCCGCGTTCGGAGCAGTCACGAAGGCGGGTTGCGTGGTCCATCTCTTTCCCGACAGCTCGACGGCTCTCTACATCCACGAGAAGCTGATCCTCGATGACCCGCGAACCACCCGCGAGTCGATGCTGATCGGCTCCCAGAACGCGAGCATTACCTCGCTGACCAGGAACCGCGAGCTCGGGATCCTGCTAACCCGGGCCGATGGCGGTGGCGATGCGATCACGACGGCGAGCGCCACGTTCGACTCCGACTTCGGCCACGCACCGAGCTGGGCGCTGCCGAAACCCAAGCCGACTTCGACCCCAGTCCCTACGCCAATGCCAACCCCGACCGGTTGCTACCCGACGACGAGCTCGGGCAACTGCTACGAGCCCGGCGAGTACTGCTCGAACGCGGAACACGGGATGAGCGGAGTCGCCGGCGACGGCGAGGCCATCATCTGCGCAAACAAAAACGGCTGGCGCTGGGAACGGCAGTAGGTTCGGCTTCGGCAGCGAAGACAGCTCGGCAGGCGAGGTAACGAGCAACGGACTGCACCATTACGATCGTCATCGTGGAGCCGATCCAGGTAGACCTGTCTGGGGTGCCGGAGACCCTGCTGGGGAACCTCGGCCGCCGCGCCGCCGCGGCACGCAGTGGGGCTCTGAAGGACCCGATGGCCATCGAGGTCGTTGACCGACTCGAATGGACTTCGCGCACTTCGCCCACGGAGCGAAGATGCACGCGGTCCGAGTGACCACCTTCGATCAGGCGGTCCGCCATTTCCTGGGCCCGAATCCAGCCGGAACGGTCGTTGCGCTCGGCGAGGGGCTGGAGACCCAGTTCTGGCGGCTGGACAACGGTCAGGTGCGGTGGCTGACCGTGGACCTGCCCGAGACCATGGAGCTCCGCCACCGGCTATTACCTAACGGCCCACGACAGTCGAGCCATAGCGGATCGGCACTCGATCTGGAGTGGCTTGACGGGCTGAATCCAGCGGACCCGATCCTTGTGACTGCGCAAGGCCCGTTTCCGTACTTCCAGCGCGATCAGGTCCACGGGTTGATCGCGGGAATCGCCGAACGGCTGCCCGGGTCCCTACTGGTGTTCGACGTGGTGCCCGAGGCGCTGCTTGAGATGGTCCGACGAGCCTCGGGTCGGGAGCGTGATCTCGCGGTTGAGCTGTGGACGTGGCTGTTCAACCCTGGCGAACGCGCCGCCATTGGCGCTATCCCGGGCGTCGAGACGCTTCGCGACCTCGCCCCGCCGCTGAGCCCCGGCCTGGCGGCGTTGGGGATCGCCGTCATCGGCCGTCTCCCGCCCCGCTTGCGCTACTCGCTGCCTCTGATCCAGGTGCTGCAGGCCAGATTCCGCGCCGCCTCAGCGCACTGAATCTGCGAGCCGACGCTCGGCAGCGGCTAAGGGTGCAGGCGGTCGAGGATCTCGCGCCCGGCGGCCTGCAGGATCGCTGACTGGAGGGCGGAGTTGAGCTGGCTCGGGTCGTTGAGGTCGTGGAGGAGTCGGTTGATGTCGAGCTGATCGATGGTCCGGCGCAGCAGCGATGCGGTGGGGAGCAGGTTGTCGACGACCGGATCCGGAATCGCTTCGATGATCGTCTTGACGATCCCGGGGAGATTGGCCTGATCGAGCGCTTGCGGAAGCAGCTGGGAGACTTTGGGCAAGCGGCCCTGGCGGTCGAGCAGGTCGACCGCGTCGACGAGGCCCGCCTTGAGCGCGGCGGACTCACGGGGGTCCAGTGACCGGGTTTCCGCGAATGCGAGGACGAGGCGCTCGCGGGAGACGCCGAGCCGACAGGCGGCGCTGTCGAGGCCGAGCAGGACGATCTGTTCTGCGAGCGGTTCGAGCTGCGCCGGAATGGCGGAAACCGGGCGCTGCGCGCACGGATTGGCCGGGCGGAGAGGCACATAGTGCCCGCCGCCGGCGGCGACCTGGACGCCGAGGACGGCGGCCACGAGCACCACGGCGATCAGCGGAAGCGCGAGTCGCCTCACGAGCGACTCCGGTCGCGCAGGGCCAGCGCGGGTCCGAGCGCCAGCAGCGCCAGCCCTGCCGCGACGAGGAAGGCGGTGCGGAACGCGCGGGTGGCGGCGCGCTTGAGCTGATCCTGGAGGCCACGCTCCAGGGCGGCCAGGGCGGGCGCCTGCGTCGCCGGCACTCGCAAGGCCTTGAACGCCGGGCGCAGGTCGGGCACCCGGCCGCTTTCGGCCGACAGTCGGCGCCCCAGCTGTTCGGCGAGGTCGAGCTTTGTGGAGGCGGGGAGCGGCGCGTCAAGCACGAGGCGCGCGATCGCCTCCTCGGCTGGGGTCTGGGCGTGGCGCAGGTCGGCGGTGAAGATCGGGGTGAGGATCGCGAGGCCCACCACCACGCCGGCGTGCCGCGCGGCGATCGTCCAGCCCCCGTGAAGCGGGCGTGGGATCCGGTCGCGGAGCGCGGCCGCGGTCAGCGAGTCGACCGAGAGCCCAAGGCCGAGGCCGATGAGCACCTGCGGCGCGAGCGTCCAGACGAGCTCTGCACCGGGCAGGAGCGCGAGCCCGGTCAGGCCGCCGGCGATCAGGACCGATCCAGCGACCGCCTCCGACCGCGTCCCGGCGCGCACACGCCGGAATACGGGACCGGCGGCCAGGGCCGCCACCGGCACAGCGGTGACGGCGACCGCGGCCACGGCGGGCGAGCGACTCCAGCCGTCCACGAGCATCAGCACCAGCAGGAACAGCGCCGCCGTGAGCGCCGCCGACAGCAGCGCCAGCGCCAGATTGGCCAGCAGGTGCGGGCGGTCCGGCGACGTGTCGAGCGTCGGCCGATGCCGCTCCGCGAGCCGGCCGCGCAGCGCGATCGCCGCAGGAAGCGCGAGCAGCACGATCGGTATCTGCACCACGAAGATCGCCCGCCACGAGAACGCCGAGGTCAGGAGCCCCCCGATCACCGGGCCGAGCGCCGCCCCGGCGACACCGGCCGCGGCCCACCGCCGCACGCCCGCGCGCTCTACCCCGGTGGCCACAACGAGCATCTCGAGGCACCCCACGATCACCAGCGCGCCGCCCGCCGCCTGCGCTGCTCGCGCCGCGATCAGCACCCCCAGCGACGGCGCAACGGCACACACCGTCGTCGCCCCCGCAAAGCCAATAAGTCCACCCGCGGTCGCCACCGCCGGATCTCCGCGCACGCACAGACGCGCCCCCGGGACCGCCACCAGCGCGAGCACGAGGTTGAACGCGATCAGAACCCACGCGACCCCCCAAACCTGAGCCCCGAAATCCCGCAGGATCTCCGGCAGTGCCAGCGTCACCACCCCCGCATCACCGAGCACAACGGCCACGGCGAGCGACAGCACCGCGACGGTGCCGGTGCGTGCCGTCAAAGGCTGGTCGCTGCGATCTGTACCCATCAGATGAGAACCCTGCCCCATCTTGACATTGGTCTCAGGTGACCGCCCGAGGCTACCGTTGCGGACAGTTCGAGATCTGCATGCCCCGGTCGGATGTCGGTCCAGAACGGCCCGGAGCTACGGGTCGATGCGCGGTCCGTTTAGTGCGTCTTCTTGTCGTCCGCCGTTGGCACGGTAGGGCCGTTGGCGGTCCAGACTTCAAGACGGAAGGTATCGAGGTAGAAGGTCATGAGAACGGCGCGGGCGATCCCGAACGATCTTCCCGTAGGTTGGCACCCGTAACGGGCTGCACAGTCGTCGTGCGCCGGTCGGTGAGTTCAGGTCGAGAATGTCGGTTCCGCCCCTTTCATCCCCGGGGTTTCCGTCGCGGGCACGACGATGACTTGGCCGCTCTGAATCTGCTGGAGAGCCACCGTGACAGTTCCGGCGTGATAGCCACAGCCAAACGAGAACTCGATCCACTGATTTCCGATCGCCCTGTAATCCGCGCGGCACAGAGATTGATGAACAACCGTCCCACGGTCGGGGTTCAACGCACACATTTGCGTCACACCGGAGTGAATCGAGTCCAGCTGCGCTTTGGGATGCTGTACAGCCTGAGCTCATCAGAAGGTGAATTGCAGCTCGCCACAACCCACGAGCCGCCCAGCGGCGCGACCTCGGTGTCGAAGAAACACCCGCGCGGCGGTGTCAGCCTGGCGGCGTGCTTTGTCTGCTCGTCGATCAGCCACGCGGTGCCCGTGAATCTGCCGATATAAACGTAGCGCCCGCTAGCCGCGACGAGGGCGACCCGCGAGGAGCGGCGCGGCTGCTGGACGCAAACGGCGGCGCCCGCCCATCTCCGCCGCGCGATCTTTGCCTATAACCACGCCGATTGTTATGTCGACGAGGTCGCGTTCGTCGCCGCGCAGATCGTCGGCGTCGAGACGAAGCCGACGGCAGGCGCCCAGTCCCGGCTGAGCGCGATGGAATCCGCCGTGAATCGTTGGTCGTTCGCCGCTCCGCGATCCGCAAGCGGAGGCTGCGTGCTTAATCGTGGAGGCCGACGAACCGCTTGAGCTTGCCCGTTGATGCGTTGCGCTCGATCCTGTCGACCGGCGTCACCCTGATCTCGGCGTCGGGGAGTCCGAAGGGACGCAGTGCCGCGACCAGCGAAGCCCCGAGCACCGCTGGGTCTGGGTTGCCGACGACGAATACATGTGCGCCGGAAGCGGTCTGTCGGACCTGGTACTCGGAGATGCGCGGGTCAGTGCCGAGAACGTGGCGAAATGCGCTGGCCGGGATCGTCCTTTCCCCGTAACGGAAGTCGTCGTCGCGTCGCCCGGCAATGTCAGTGACGCGTGCGAATGAGCTTCCACACGCGCAGCGCCCGGGCAGCAGCGTCACTTCATCGCCGAGGTCGTACCGGATGAACGGGAATGCGTTGTTTGCGAGACCCGTCGCCAGCGTTCGGGCCGCGGGTTCATCGGCACCGACCGGATCGCCGGATTCGTCGACGCGCTCAAGCACAACCTCGTCCTCGCATATGTGCAATCCATCGCCGTGTCCGCACCCCACCGCCTGAACGCCAATTTCGGTGGACCCCCACAGGTTGTGGACCGTTGCGCCCCACGCCGTGCGTATGGTCTCGCGATCCTCCTCAGTGAGCGGCTCGGAATTCGTGCTCACGCGGACGGGACTAATATCGAGCTCGCGAGCGATCGATGCGCGCGCGAGGCGCCCGATCACGGACGCGTAGCCGACAAGGTGTGTCGGCATAACGGCGGCCACCCGGCTCCGCACCTGCTCGAACGGAGCAGCCGCTGGGATGACCACCGTCTCCATCCGGGGGTCGGTCGCCACATCGAACAGAGGGGTACTCGCGTGCGGCGGTTCGCCGGCCTCGAGCACGGCAAGACGCATCGGGCCGCGCGGCTCGCCCCCGTCGCGTCGCCTGCGCTCGTCGCGCACCTGCATCCGCCACGCCAAACACGCGAGCGTCACGAACAGCTCCCAGGACCACACGTACAGCCCACGAACGCCGCTGGATCCGCCGGAGCTGAACACCTGGCAACCGGACGACGTATATGAGAACCACGTCTGCTCGCCCACGATCCGCTCAGCTTCGGCCCGATCAAGTCCGGGCTCGGTCACGATCGCGTCCCACTCGTCCTGCGCCTCCTGCTTGACCATCGGAGGGAGCCGCGCGAGATCCGCGACCGTGGCGGAGGCCGGATCGAAGCCCTTCATCCGAGCTGCGTGAAACGGCGAGTGCGACCGCGCGTAGCTCAGCAGCGCCCGCAAGCGCTCGGTCCGGTAGCGCTCGATCCGATCGGCGGGCCAGTCGACGCGCGTGACGTGATCTTCCAACGCCGCGCGCACGGCATGCACATGGGCCACACGCAGCGCCGCGTACGAACTCTTCTCATTCATGCCTCCGGTGCCCACCCGTATACCGTACTGCCGACAGAGTTCGCACAATGGCCGATGCGCCGACGGCTGGGTGGCGCTCGGAGCTAGGGTTCTGATCGTGGCGCCCCCACTGACACCAAGCGCTGCGTGGGTATTGCCCGCTGAGCCCTCCGTGGTCCCCATGCTGCGGCGCCGCGCGGCGGAGTTCGTATCCACGGCGGGCGCTTCGGACGAGGTGACCCAGGCCGTCGCGCTGGCCGTGTCCGAGACCGTCACCAACGCGGTCGTTCACGCCTACGATGCCCAAGAACGCGGGCAAGTCCGCGTCAGCTGCCACGCCGACGGCGAGCGCTTCATCGTCGAAGTGGCCGACGAGGGCGCTGGCATCTGGCTACGTCAGGACTCTCCGGGGATCGGGCACGGGCTGGCCATGGTGGGCGCCGTGGCGCACGCACTCAACATCGCGCGCGGCCCCGACGGGCGCGGCACAGCCGTGACGATGGCCTTCGGTCGGGCCGCGCCGCCCGCCGCGCCGCCGGGATTGGAGATGCTTTGCGCGGTTGCTCTCGAGACGGTCGCCGATGTCTCGAATGTCGACCTCGTTCATGACGGCGTGCTGCGCCGCGTTGCCGCGGAGGTCGCGAACGATCCTGCGCTGGCAGCTTGGCTGCGTGCAGCGGTGCCCCCGACGAAGCCTGGGACAGCGACCTGGTCGGCGCTGCGCGAAGGCGGCGCGCGCCTCGTGGTCCACGACCCCACCGTTCCGCGCTCGCCGGGTGGTACCGGGGAGCGCCTCGACCTGATGTGGTGGGTCGCGGTCGCGCTCGAGAAGTCCGACGGAACGCCAGCCGCGATCTGGGGTCTCGGCGGCCGCGGGGGTGGACGTCCGGTACCGCCCGAGGAGGTCATCCGCATCTTCGCCGACGCCGCGCACCATGACCTCGCGCAAGCGGCTGAGCGCGCTGTGCTGCGCGGCCGGCTGGCGATGGCCTGACGTGAGTGTCCTCCACAGATGGGCCGCCCGGCGAAGCTGCCTATGTCAACGCCGCCGGTCAGCGCTCGCCATCGCGCTCGAGCCGTCGCAGCGCGTCCTGATCGAGGACGGCCTGGTCGTGAACGTCGACGGCCGGTGGCAGCTCAACCTGGAGCTCGGTCGCGTCGTCGAGGTGAGCGACACCGTTTCGGAGCGCGAACTCGAGGACGTGCCCGCCTCGGGTTCGAGCGTCGCTTGCGAAATGCAGGTGCCACCCGATCATCTCGATGCCTTCAAGCGCATCCGGAAAGCCGAAGCCGACCATCGTCCCGGACACGTCTTGGAGATCGCTGATCCGTTGCTGGGCGAGTGCCTCGGCCAGTTGGGGGTATGGGCGTCTCTGCCTTGGCACCGAGCGGACGCGCACGTGCTCGAAGTGGCCGTCGATTCGCACCCCGACCGGACGTATCGTGCCCTGCAGTCTATGGCCGACGGCTTCCCCGAGGGCGGCGAAGTGCAAGGGCCCGCGCAGGGTGATCGGCGGCCCCGGTGAGAACGGTACGACCACGGCGTAGGGCGTCCTCGACGAGCCCGGCGCACGGATCAGCTTGCAGTCGCGATTGGCCTTCCACGCCTGTCCATCGATCACGATCAACTCACCGTCGAGCCCGTTCAGGGTCCCGAGCCCCAGATCACCGTGCTGGAGGATTTCCGACAGCGACACGTCACCGTCAAAGGCGCCACCCAGCAGGGCTTCAATCGTCGACGTCTGAAACAGCTCGTGCCGACCGGCTCCTGGTCGCAGCGCGCGGTGGCGCACGATCTCGACACGCAGCGCGTTGAGGAATTCAAGCTCGCTCACTCACACTCCTGGCGACAAGACAAGCAGACGACTCGGAACCCGATCGCCCCTTCGGGTCGAATCAGGTCATGGCTTCTGATTCGTCTGCCATCCCGGCAGTCCGGCCGGCGCGCCACCAGCCGGCCGTCTCGGACCGGTGCGAGCCACAGGAGTGCGTCGGCGACGACACGACCGCCGAGTCGACTCGACTCCTTCGGCTTTGAGCAGCCCGGGGGGCTCGCCGGCGCGCCGTGAGCCTATGATGAGGCGACCACCGTGGAATGTGAGATCGACTGATGCGGCAGGGCCCCTGGACAGGCCGTTATCCGGCCGCCGCGGCGATGGTGATCTTCGCCCTGGTCCCGTACCTGGCGCTCTCGGCGGCACTGCAGCCGATCACCCCAATCATCGCCAAGGACCTGCATATGAGTCTCCAGGCGATGAGTCTGACCTCGGGCATGGCCAACGCCGGCTATGCCGTCGGGACGGTCCTGGCTGTGCTTTTGGCCCAGCATTTTCCCCAGCGTCGGATGCTGGTCCTCTATGCCGCGCTGTTGACGCTTGGCTCGGTGCTCGCGGCGGCCGCTCCCGACGCTGGGTTCTTCATCGCTGGTCACGTGTTGCAGGGCCTCTGCACCAGCTTGTTACTGATAGCGGCCGTCCCGCCACTGGTCGTCGCGTTTTCCATCTCGAAGCTGCGCTGGACGGCGATGATCCTCAACGTTTGCATCTTCGGCGCCGTCGCACTAGGACCGCTCGTCGGCGGCATCCAGGCGCAAGCCAACGGGTGGCGTCCATTGTTTTGGATCATCGCAGGCATCGCCACGGCGGCCCTGGTGCTGTCGCTGCTGACGTTTCAGGACGCCCCGCCGGCTGACCGCAGCGCCACTCGCAACCCTCTCCCCGTCGCACTGGCTGCCGCGGGATGCGTCGCCCTGTTCTACGGCGCCTCGGAGCTGCTCACCCACCCGTTCGTGGACGTCATGACGCTCGTGCCGCTGGCATGTGGGCTCGCGCTGATCGTGGTTCTCCTGGTGTACCAGTACCGTGCCAAGCGTCCGCTGCTGTGCATTCGCCCGCTCGCCAGCACACTCCCGGTGAGCGGGATCGCAGTTGCGATGTGCGCCGCCGCGAGTTCTATTTCCGCGGTCGCGCTGGCCGCCGTCCTGCTCACAGACAAGTTCAGTCCTGTGCACCTGGGTCTGCTTCAGTTCCCCGAATTCATTGCTGCGCTGATCACCGCGGTTGTGCTTGGGGTGGTCTTCCGTACCCGGGGTCTCCACTACCTCGTGCTCGGAGGAATGCTCTCGCTGATCGCGGGGATCCTGGTACTTCTGTCTCACCTCCCGCCCACGTCGCTGCGTATGGCGATCGGCTCTGGACTTGTCGGACTCGGCGTCGGCGGCTCGGTGGCGCCGGCGCTGTTCATCGCCGGCTTCTCGCTGCGTAACAACGCCCTGCAGCGCGTGTTCGCGATCATTGAGCTGCTGCGAGGAGTTGCAGCATTCGCGGTCGGGCCGGTGCTGGTACATGTGGCCACGACCGTCGGAGGGAGCCCGGCGGCGGGCACCCGGACCGCGCTGTGGATCTGCTTCGGGATCGCTAGCGCCGGCACGCTGTTCGCGCTCTCCCTTTATGTGCTCGGCGGGGTTCGCCCGCCGGCGCCGGCACTCGAGACATGGCAGAGCGGCGAGGCGCCGGCGTGGTACTCGCCGCCGCTGCTCGCTCGAATCCGTGACTCCTCCAAGGCGATGGTTCTGACCGAGCCGCTCGCCTGTGACGCGGGCGGACAATACGGCGGCCCGCGCAACGGCGACTCGGCCGAGCCCGCGGCCGATCGGGCCAGCGCAGCGACATGAGTGCCGGCGATCTTGGCCCGGTGCTGTTCGCCTACGACGGCTCGGAGCTGGCCGGGCTCGCGATCGACGAGGCGGCCCGCCAGCTGGCAGGCGGACGGGACGCCATCGTGCTGACTGTATGGCGTCCATTTGTGGTCGGGTTCATCCCGCTGCCGGGGGTCGAGTTCGACGCGGCGGCAAGCGATGAGGTCAGAAGAGCTGCCGAGCAAACCGCCGCGCACGGAGCCTCGCTGGCCCAAGCCGCCGGCTTCCGCGCCGAGAGTCTCGAGCTCACCGAAGCGCCAACGTGGAAGGGGATCTCCCGCGTCGCCGACGACCGCGACGCGAGCCTAATCGCGCTCGGCTCGCACGGCAAGAGCGGTCTCACAGGGGTTTTCCTCGGCAGCGTGGCCGCCGCCGTCGCGGCGCACTCGGGGCGTACCGTGCTCATCGTGCACAGGCGCGCGTGAACCGACTTCGCACCGCTTTGGTGTCAGGGTGCGCCGACCCGCGGCTGCTGGACGAACTCAGTTGAACGCGCGAGGCCGTCGCTCAGCGCATCAAGGCGCGGTTGAACAAACGCGGCACCCCCGCCGATGCCGACCCTGACCGCCTCGCAGGACTATCCGGACCGGCCCGACGGGCAGGGCTGGGCGGTAGAAAGGCATCGACTCCTCGCCGATGCTGTCTCGCAGGCAACCACTTCGACCCTCCGGGCCTCAACCGGTTAGGCGTCGTGGGATGAGCAGCTAAGCCCGGTGACATACCGCTGCTCGTTGACCGCCGCCGACTGACGGAGTGCCTGTGCGGCCGCTAGAAACCGTCCACGATCACGAGCCGACCGCATCTCCAGCTCGTCAGCCATCCGCTCGAGCAGATCGGCAAAGGAGCCTTGCGCCTTCGCGAGCTCCCAGTGGTCCTCTGCGGATCTAACGGCCACGATGATCCGCTCTTGTTCATCGCGGATCTCAGAACGTAGGCGTTCGTCACCCATCTCCACATTCTCGCCCATTCGCTCGCACTCAGCACTCGTTGTCGCCCGAAGCCCGAACGATCGTCCCGCATCCGGGAGTCAAGCGGCTACGGGCAAACACAAGATCCCAGTTTTTGCAGGACTTTAATGCGATGGAGCTAGCCGGATTCGAACGGGCGACCTCGCCGAGGTCTTCACAGGTATGGTGGACACGCCTGCGGATGCGTGGCGCTCGGGCGCCTTTATAGCCTTAGCTGAGAAGTTCTTCGCGAACGACCTGTCCGAAGCGTTGCTGTTTCCGACGGTCTCCATGCGAACCGATGCTGACAATCTGGCCGTCCGCACCCGCTTTGCCGACCGTGGACTCAAAGCAGTGTCCGTCTCGATGTGGGAGTAGGTCGAGGAGACGGCTCCGTTCGAGGTCATGTACGGATACCGTGACGTGTCGAAGGCCATCGGCGACTGCGGCGAGGTCAGTGGCTTGGACAATCAGCTGTTCAGCTCCCACGACGGGGCAGATCCGCGCCGTCGCCGACGCCGTGGCGCGTCGACCGGTCCACGCTGCATCGCTTACAGCAGTCATCGATCCCGCACTGACGGCTACGGCGCCAGCGTCCAGCAACTAGACCACACAGCCAGTCGGCCGGATTACGATCTCCCCGTCCATCCATCCTCACCAGGAGAGAGGCATGCTTCAACGAGTTCGCGCCCGCTATGCGCTTCCGCTCGTTCTGATCGCGGCACTGCTTGTTGCAGCGTTGGCATCCGGGACAGCCGGAGCCGCTGGCAACCAGACGGTCAAATGCGTCGGGAGCGCCGACTTCTGTGGTGCCACCGTCAGCATCGCTGGAGGAGCTAGCAACAAGGTCATCACGGTCAACCTGACGGACACCAATTTCAGCCGCGTCGGCATTTGGGTTATTCCGAACACTTCCAAGGGCGCCTTCAGTATCAGCAAGGCCTCATTCCGCCTCGGCGGATCGCAGTACCGGTTCACACTGAACGCGGTCAAGGCGAATCCACGCCGCGCACGCATCATCCTGCTGTTCTCCGCGGGAACAAAGGCAGGCTAGGCGGGACGACCCCGGCCGACGGAGCGCCCGCCGGCGGTCGCCTGCAGCAAAGTCGACGGTGGGTTGACGACGCGTGCAAAACCCAGCCGAGGTCGGCTCGATCGGGACCTGGGCCACCGAGAAGACCCATCCGCTGATCGGTGCGGTCGTCCCGGGCAGCCTCAGCGCGATCGCGAACGCCTCCTGGTCGACTCCTCAGCAAGATCGAAGTCGCCGACGTAGCCCACCAGGCTGGCCAGCACGCGCCTCCACCGCTCGCGAAAGACACGCTCGATCAAACGGTACCTTCCAAGCCGTGGACATGCACCAACGGACGGACCTCTACCACCCCGCCGAGCCTAGCCGCCGGGCAGCGAGCAGCAATCTCGAGCACCGGGTCGAGACTCTCCGCCTCGAACAGGTAGAAGCCGCCAAAGACCTCCTTGGTATTCGCAAAGGGGCCGTCGGTGATCAACGTCTCGCCGCCCTCGACGCGCACCGCGCTCGCAGTCTCGATCGACTGCAGCTGAGCACCCCCAATGTAACCCGGGAGCTCCGCGATCGCGAAATACTCCGCCGTCATCTGCTCCAGCTCCGCAGCGCTCAGCGCCTCATAGGCACCTGGCTTCTCATAGACCAACACCGCGAACTGCATACGCCCTCCTTGAAGATCGTTATCAACCCTACGACGAACAGACGCCGCCGCAGGGGACAAACCTCCACGGCTACGCCTGCAGGACTACGTTTCGATGGCAAGCTGGCGCGATCCGAGCGGAACCCCGCACGCTGGAGTTGGACTTGATGCACAAGCACGCGACGGCGTCGAGGCGCTGCGGCGCTCCTCGCCACGAGCGAGTCCGACGGCTGGCACGATGACGGCGATGGGCCTCGCCTGACGCGCTCTTCCACACAAGCGCGCCGAGCAGGATGCGTGACGTCGCCGGCGAGATGCGCGTCCGACCACGAAGGCAGGTCTGGGCCTGGTCGTAATGCGGCGGCCCGAGCGTGGCTGCTCCGCACCTGGCGGCGCCACCGCTGATCCGGTGGCGATAGGGTCGGCGGGAGGCGCGTGGGCCGCACGACGTGGCCGACTGACCGGGTTTCCTCCCGTCGCCCGGGCTTGACGGAGGTTCGCGCATTGCCGGTTCGCATGAAAGCTGTCCCCTGAGCGCGCGACCGTTCGTCGTTAGGGCGACAATCCACTCTCCTCCGTAGGAGGTTTCAGATGAAGTACGCCATGTTGATCAACGTAGAGCCCGACTACGTCGACGCGCTGGCCGAGGACGAGCAACAGGCCGTGTTCGCCGAGTACACAGCGCTGGCGGAGGACCCGCGCGCCCGGGGCGGCGCGCAGCTGCAGCCAATCGAGACCGCCACGACGGTGCGCGTGCAGGACGGCCAGACGCTGACCACCGACGGCCCGTTCGCCGACACCAAGGAGGTGTTCGTCGGCTACATCGTGTTCGAGGCGGAGAGCCTCGACGAGGCGATCGAGCTGGCGGCGCGGATCCCGGCGGCCCGCCTCGGCGGCGCGATCGAGGTCCGGCCGTTGGTGGAGCGCTAGCGCTGCTGGAAGAGGTTTTCCGCGACGAGTGGGGGCGGGTCTTGGCCTCGCTGGTCGGTTTCCTCGGCGATTTCGATCTCGCCGAGGAGGCCGCCCAGGAGGCGTTCGCGGTCGCGGCGGAGCGCTGGCCCCGCGACGGAGTCCCGGCCAACCCTGGCGCTTGGCTGACGGTCACCGCGCGCAACCGGGCGATCGACCGCATCCGACGCGAGCGCACGCTGGCCGAAAAGGCCCGCCAGCTGGAGGTGCTCGAAGTGACGATGGACGAGCTTGACGACACGGTGATCGAGGACGAGCGGCTCGAGCTGATCTTCACCTGCTGCCATCCCGCGCTGGCGCTCGAGGCGCAGGTTCCGCTCACGCTGCGGGCGCTCGGTGGGCTGACGACGGAGGAGATCGCGCGGGCGTTCTTGGTCTCCGAGGAGGCGATGAAGCGGCGCCTGTCGCGTGCGAAGGCGAAGATCAAGGCGACCGCGATTCCGTTCGCCGTCCCGGCCGAGCATGTGCTGCCCCATCGCCTGGATGCGGTGCTGGCGGTGGTGTACCTGATCTACAACGAGGGCTACTCGGGCCGCGTCGACCTAGCCGGCGAGGCGATCAGGCTGGGCCGTATGCTCGCCGCGCTGATGCCTGACGAGCCAGAGGTGCACGGACTGCTGGCGCTTATGCAGATCCATCACGCGCGGCGCAAGGCGCGGTTCTCCGGCGACGAGCTGGTGTTGCTCGAGGACCAGGACCAGTCGCTGTGGGATGCGGAGGGGATCGCCGCCGGGCGCACCGCGCTCGAGCGCGCGCTCGCCCTGCGCGGCCGCGGGCCGTACGTGCTCCAAGCCGCGATCGCCTCTCTGCAGGCCGAGGAGCGGATCGACTGGGACGAGGTCGCCGCGCTGTATGGCCAGCTCGCGCAGATCACGCACTCGCCAGTGGTAGAGCTGAACCGCGCGGTCGCAGTCGCCCAGGCCGGGGCAACCGAGCAGGCGCTCGAGATCGTCGACGGCCTCGACCTCGACGACTACCAGTACCTGCACTCCACCCGCGGCGAGTTGCTGCGTCGCCTCGGCCGGACCGATGAGGCGCACGAAGCGTTCGAACGCGCGCTTGCCCTCGCACGCTCGGCGCGCGAGCGGCGCTTCCTCGAGCGACGGATCGCCGAACTGTAGACCGTCCGGCGAACAGCCGGCCGACGCACTGTGGCTGTCCCCTCGGTGCCCGCCCATTCGTCGTCAGTGCGTAGCGATCACACGACTCGGGAGGACAGCGAGATGACCCAGCCACGCACCCGCATCACACGCGAGCTCGACCGCCGCATGAGCGACGGGATCGAGGTCCGGCTGCTGTGGTGTCAGAACGACGGCCACGTGACGGTGACGGTCACCGAACGCCAACACCGGTGAGGCGTTCGACCTTCCGGTACGCGAGGGCGAGCGCGCGCTCGAGGTGTTCCATCACCCCTACGCGTACGCGGCGCGACCGCAGCAACGGCGTGTCCCGATCACGGCCTCCCATTCGTCGTAGCGACAACAGCCCCAAGAGGAGGCAGTGATGCAACACCACACCAACACCCAATCTTCTGTCCCTGTCCCGACCGCCGGAGGTCCGATGACGTCCACATCCCCGAATATCAATCGCTGGCGCGCGTTCGCGCTGTTGGCGGTGTCGTTCTTCATGACGGTCATCGATCTGACGATCGTCAACGTCTCGCTGCCCACGATCGGTCGCGATCTGCACTTCAGCGCGACCAATCTGCAGTGGGTGGTGACCGCATACGCGCTCACGTTCGGCGGCTTCATGCTGCTCGGCGGTCGCGCGGCGGACCTGCTGGGCCGCCGCCGGATCCTGATGGTCGGGCTTTCGTTGTTTACGGCGGCGTCGCTGGGAGCCGCGCTGTCCACCGGCGAGGTGTCGCTTATTGCAGCGAGGGCCGTTCAGGGGCTTGGCGCGGCGCTCATGCTGCCCGCCGCCCTGTCGATCGTGATGAACATGTTCGCCGAGGGCGCCGAGCGCAACAAGGCGCTCGGGATCTGGGGCGGGCTCGGGGCCGGCGGGGCGACCGTTGGTGTGATCGCCGGCGGCCTTCTCACCCGCTACGCCGGGTGGCAGTACATCTTCTATCTGAACGTCCCGATCGGGGCCGCCGCACTGGCGCTCGCACCCAGGATCGTGCCCGACAGCCGGCTCGCCACCACGCGCCGGCGGTTTGACGCGCTCGGTGCGATCGCGGGCACGGGCGTGCTCGTGCTACTGGTCGACGCGATCGCCCAGGCACCGCAGTACGGCTGGGGCGCCACGCGGACCGTCGCTCTGCTGGCGGCATCGGCGGCGCTGCTCGCCACGTTCCTCGTGATCGAGAACCGGGTGCAGGAGCCCGTGCTGCCACTGTCGATCTTTCGGCTGCGCACGCTCGCCGGCGCGAACGCGGCGGGGCTGCTGTTGGGCAGTAGCTTCTTCGCGTTCATCTTCGTCGGCACCCTGTACATGCAGGAGGTGCTGCACTACAGCGCTCTGCAGACCGGTCTCGCATGGCTGGCCGCCTCGCTGACCTCGATCGTCCTCGCTGGCATCTCACAGGCGTTGGTCACCCGTGGCGGCGCCAAGGTCGTGATGGCGATCGGGATGACGCTGATCGGCGCGGGCGTGCTCTGGGCGACCCAGGTGCCCGTCCACGGACACTTCCTCGCGAACCTCGCCGGCCCGTTCGTCGTTGCCGGCGCCGGGACCGCCTTCGCGTTCATCCCGATCTCCATCGCCGCGCTCGCCGGCGTCTCAGAGCACCAGGCCGGGCTCGCGTCCGGGCTCCTGAACACCAGCCAGCAGCTCGGCGGAGCGATCGGGATCGCAATCGCCTCAAGCCTGGCGGCGAGCCACACCCAGACGCTGGTGCACGCCGGCACCGCCGCACCCGCGGCCCTCACCGGCGGCTTCCAGCAGGCGCTGTGGGTGCTCGGCGCGATCGCGCTGCTCGCCGTCCCGGCGATCTTCGCGCTCGTCCGCCGCGACGAGCTTTCCGACGCGGTTGCCAAGACCACGATCCGCGCGCCGCAGCCCGCGCTGGCCGGCACAAACTGACCCTGATGCGCCGGCGCCAACTGACCCACCTTCCGCCAACGAACGCAGCCGAGAAACAACCATGAACGACGTGTCGGACATCCAGGACCGAGGTCAACGACGCCGCCACTGAGTGGCTTGTCGAGGAGCACCGCAACCGGCCGCAACGCAGTCCCGACACAAACCAGCAATCGGAGAAACAATGCGAAAGATCATCAATTCAGCCTTCGTCTCGCTCGACGGCGTCACCGCGGACCCCAGCTCCTGGGCGACGTTTGACCCCGACTCAGCAGAAGCGCCGTTCAGGCGCTCCAGGCCTTCGACGGCATGCTCATGGGGCGAGGCACGTACGAGTATTTCGCTGATGTCATGCCCAACCAGACCGGGCCGTACGCCCTGGCGAAACACGTAAGCGATCTCGACAACCTGCGAGGCAGGGGTGTCGGCGGTCCGCCACCGCCGGTTCTAGGGGGCATCGGGGTGCACGCGGACTGCGAGAACGCGGCCTTGTCCCCTCCCGACGTTGGTGATGCGATACCGGCCCACGCTGTGGAAGGTCGCGCCCTCCCCGGTCCGTAGGCGGGTTGGTGCTTCGCCCGGAAAGACCAGCTCGAAGGTGCTGTCGAGAATGTAGATCATACGTTCGTGTTCGTGCTCGTCGTCGATTTCGATGCTGCCGCCGGGTCGGAAGTTGCTTAGCGTCGGGACGAGTGTCCAGCGTGCTCCGCAGGTGAGGTCGTAGAGGTCGACTCCTTCGGTTGGAGAGTGGAGCATGTGCTCGGGCGCGGTGCGGAGGATCCGTACATGGTCGGCGGGCGCGGTCGGCGGCCCGTTGAGAAGGTCAGCCAGTTCGACGTCGTAGAACTCGGCGAGACGGGCCAGTCGACCGATCGTGATGTCTGATTGCGCCTGTTCTATGAGCGACAGGAACGAGCTGGAGATGCCGGTGGCGCGGGCTAGTTGAGCGAGGGACAGGCCGTGCTCGGCTCTGAGCTGCTTGAGCCGGGCGGCCAGCTCAGTTTTGTGCGGAGTCGGAGCTTGTGGTTGCTCTGGTGGCGACAAGGCTCTCCTTCTTAGTCGAGATGGTTGCGGGCCCGGTTCGATTTTCGAGCCTGAACCTATGCAAGCTCGGACGGGTTGGTCTGCCGGGGCAGCTTGGCGGTTGACAGGAACATTTCAGCCAGTATTTTGGCTGACTGCCGCCACCATTTTGAGGCGCGGCTGCTGATCGGCAGTCGGCCAACGCGAGGGGGGACCTTGCAACCTATGGGAAAGCCGTGAATTTCCGCGGCGCTATCTATCGGTGCGCCCGCGCACCGCCTGCCACACCAGTCCGTGGCCGGAAGCCAGGCGAACCCCAAAGTGAGAACTCACGAGCTCGGCGCGGAGTAGAGACCGCGCAGGTAGAGGCGACGGTCGGATCGTTGCGAGCGCGGCGCGCAAAGCTCATATCAAATAGGGAGAGATGACGAGAGGTGAGACCGTGCCGAACACGATCCCTACCGTCGGAGTCAATGTTCGCCGTCGCCGTTCTTGGCTGGCGGCGTGATCGCGATGGCTTCCGCTGGTCCTGCAACGAGGTCTGCCAGCGCTCACCCAGCGAAACGCGCGCCGGTCCGCGTCTCCGTTCCGAGGGAGGACTCGGGCGGGCTTCCAGCCGAAGCTCGACTGCAGCTCTCGTCATCCAGTCCAGCTCCATTAATAGGAGGACGGTGTGAATTTCAGTGATTGGTCGGGAATCCCATCGCGGCGGCTAGCAGCGGTTGCTGCCGTACTCGCCGTGACTGCTGGCATCGCGGTGCTAGCAGGCTCGAGTCTGGCTACGGGAAAGACCGTGGCCAGGCCGGTGGCCAAGGCCGCCCAGGCTTCCTGCAGCTCGGGCACTACCGTTCAGACCAGCAGCGGGCTGGTCTGTGGCATCTCGTATCCCGCTGGGACTTCAGCGACGGGCATCGTCGCTAAAACGAGCTTTAACCAGTGGCTTGGCATCCCTTACGCGGCCCCGCCTGTGGGCCAGCTACGCTGGGAGCCCCCGCAGCCGTATCAGCCGTCGACCACGACTCTGGCAGCTGTGACCCAGCCACCGGGATGCCCGGGGTCAGGCAGCACCGCGAGCGAAGATTGCCTGCAGCTCGACATCACCGCTCCGACTGGCGTAGGTTCAGCGCTGCCAGTCATCGTTTACATTCACGGCGGCGGGTTCACCGGCGGCACCACGTCCACCTATCCCGAACAGGAACTGGCCACCGGAGGGCCGCTGGCCACCGGAGGGCCGGCGGTCGTCGTGGGCATTGAGTATCGGCTGGGCGTGCTCGGCTTCCTCGCTGACAAGGCGCTCGGTGCTCACTCCGGAGACTTCGGTCTGCAGGACCAGCAGTTTGCGATGAACTGGGTGAAGCAGAACATATCGGCATTCGGCGGCGACCCGGCCAACATCACCATCATGGGCAGTTCGGCCGGCGCCTCGAGCGTGTGCGACCAGATCGCCTCACCGACCGCCCACGGACTGTTCGAGAAAGCGATCAACTTCAGCGGTGAGTACAACTCGCTGTTCGGCGCACCTACCTCGCTTCAACCTCAGGATTGCAAAGCGCAACTACCCACCCAGCAGCAAGCGAACGCCACCGGCGCCCTCTTCGCAGCCAGCGTCGGTTGTGATCAAGGAAATAGCAAAGGAGAAGAAGCCGCGCTTGCGGCCTGCCTCCGGGCCGTGCCGTGGCAGACGCTATTGACCGCCCAGGCCTCTGGCGGCACGAACTCCCCGATCGTCAACGGCACCACGCTGACTGAGCAGCCGCTGGAGTCGTTTGCGTCGGGACGCGTCAACCGAGTTCCGGCGCTCCTCGGCGTCAACCGCGACGAGGACCTGACCGGTACGGCAACCACGGCGGCCGCATACACCTCCCTGATCGATTCTCAGTATGGAGCTGAGGCATCGGAGGTGCTTCTCCATTACCCACTCACTCGATTCCCATCTCCATATGTCGCGTCCCGCACGGTCGCCGCGGACTCAAACACGGTCTGCCCTGCCTTGGTCCGGGATCAGTACTTGTCGAAGGCAATGCCCCTTTACGCTTTTGAGGGAGACACCCCCGACCTGCCGCCGTACAGCACCGCGACGGCTAACCCGGCAGGCTCAGCGCACGACTGGGAGCCAGGCTACCTCTTCCCCACCGCGATGGGCATCCCAGTTGACAGTCAACTGGACGCAAATCAGGCCACCCTCCGCAATGAACTGATCGCGCAGGTCACGGCGTTCGCCGCGACCGGTAGCCCAAACACGACCGGAGTGCCCCAGTGGCCGCGCTACGAGTCAAACACCGGCTACCTGGTGATGTCGCTACAACCGGCAGGCGATGACGAACTGATGTCGGCGGACGCCATC